>CAVQJX010000024.1:0-337449 GCA_963712935.1 uncultured Actinomycetota bacterium | reverse complement strand
CGCCCTCGCAACCGGCGACCCGATGTCCTTCAAGGTGCTCGTCTACAACATCGAGTACGGCGGCAACGCGTCCACCGACAAGGTGATCCGGTCGTTGGATGCCGACGTGGTCGGCGTGCTCGAGTCGTACAACCGGCTCCCGGAGATCGCGAATCGGACCGGCTACCCGTACTACAACGTCGGCCTACAGCTGCTCTCGAAGTACCCGATCCTCGAGCCGTCAGGAGCGGACGGCCTCTATGCATTCATCGAGGTGCAGCCCGGGTATGCCGTCGCGTTCTTCAACACCCATCTGGACTACGTCGCCTTCGGTCCCAGGCTGTTGGCGAAGGGCATGTCCGTCGCGGACGTCATCGCTTCGGAGAACGAGGTACGGACATCGTCTCTGCAGATCCAGCTGCCGCAGCTCGGGTTGCTGACGGGATCCGGGTATCCGGTCCTGCTCACGGGCGACTTCAACGAGCCGTCCAGTCTCGACTACACCGCTGAGACCGTCGGTGCGCACGAAGGCGTCACGGAGCCGGTCCCGTGGCCGGTCAGTGAAGCCCTCTTCGGCATCGGGTTCACGGACACGTTCCGCGAGATCCATCCCGACCCCGTCGCTGACCCAGGGGTCACGTGGGGCAAGGCCGTCTCGGGCAAGGGCACCGCCGGCGATCGAATCGACTACGTGTACGCCGGCGGTCCGGTCACGACAAAGGACAGCCAGCTGATCGGCAAGACCGGAAGCCCCAACGTGGACGTCGGGTTCGACACGTGGACGTCCGACCACCGGGCGGTCCTGTCGACGGTGGACCTCTCACCGGTGGCCCTTCCGACGAACATCTCACTCGACCGGCGCATGCTCACCGAAGGAGAGGACTTCACGGTGTACTACAACGCACCCGGCTCGGCGTCCAGCATCGCCGTCCTCCCGGCGGGTGACCGAACCATCCGCAGCGGTCGAGTCGCACTCGGTGAGCGATTCCTCCGGCACCCTCGAGCTGAGCACGGCCGATCTCGCGCCCGCCGGCTACGACATCGCGCTGCTCGACGCCAGCGGCAAGGAGATCGCTCGCAACCAGTTCTGGGTGCGAGCCAAGAACGCCCAGGTCACGATCGGCACCGACCGGAAGCGGTATGCGGTCGGTGATCCGATCCAGGTCACCTGGGACAACGGGCCGGCGAACCGGTGGGACTGGATCGGCGTCTATCGGGCAGCGGCCGCGGACCCGAACAAGGACAACTACCTGCTGTGGGGCTACACCGGCGGGCATGACTCCGGTGCCCTGCCACCGTCGGTCAGCGGGTCGATGACGTTGGACGACTCGGCGCAGGGCAAGCCCTGGCCACTCCCACCCGGCAAGTACGTCGTGCACTACCTCCTGACGGACCAGTACGAGTCGGCCGGAAGGACGGCGTTCACGGTCACCAAGTGACCGAAGGGCGGGGCTGCCGCCCGCAACAGCACCCGCTCAGGCACGTGCCCAGAGGGCGTTGAGTATCTGCCAGCGGTCGTCGACCTTGACGAGCTGCAGATAGTCGACGTACACCGCGCTCGTGACCGTCGCCGTGGCAATCGAGCCATGGATGTGATCGACGCGAACCTCGATCCGCCGGTCCCCCGGGTCCCGGCTACGACCGACGCCGGCCGCAGTGGCGTCGATCATCTCGGCTGCCGTGTCCAGCTCGATCGCGTCGTTGTTGAGCGCTCGCTTGACCAGTTGGGGGTGGAGGGCGCGCTTCATGCGCGTCGCATCTCCGTCGAACCATCCTTCGTAGTAGTCCATTGCGGTGTCGACGATCCCTTGCCGACCCTCGTTCCCGCTGCTCTCGTCCACGCTCATATCTCTCCTCGGTTGAGGGCACTCTGGAGGAATGCCTCCATGTGTGAGTTCACGACGTCTGGAATGCGGCACTGCGGTTCGTGACCACTGCCGGGCAGCACGATGAGCTCGGATCCGGCCAGCTTCGCCAGCTCCTCACCCCGTCCCAGTGGTGTGATCCCATCTTCGTCCCCGTGAATGACCAAGGACGGACAGGCGAGCCGCCGCGCGTAGTGATCGGCGCTGACCCGCACGGGGTGTCCGGGCGCAAGCGACACGTTGGCGGCGATGAAGACCGCGGCAGGGACCCGCAGCAGCAGCGCTTCTTCGCCGGCTCCGAACTCCTGCCACACGATCACGTGCCCGGCACGTTCGACAACGCCCGTCGCGTCGGCTGCCATGCCCACCAACATCGACCCTCCCCCGCTCCCAGAGACTCAGGCCGAGCGTAGCGCCGGCACACGAAATCTGCCCGCCAAGCTCGCTGGCCCAAGGTCACCCTGCTGGGTGATTGCCGACTCTGCCCCGACCGGCGTATTTTCAAGCCACCCTGTCCCGCAGCGAAGCGAGGCCAATAAATGTCGACGTGGTGGCAGGTGCCGATGCACCGGGTGCACGCGATCCGGGTCGGCGACGAGATCCACGCGGGCGACCGGACTCTGACTGCGGTCGCGCCACCCTTGTTCGACAACCCGATGTCCACCGGTCTGCTCGACCAGTCGACCGGTGCCTTGTTCAGCGTGGACGCTTTCGGTGCGATCATCCCCGAGGCAACCCAGGATGCCGCGGACGTGCCCCCGGAGGCGCTCGCCGGCGGCATGCTCGCCTGGGCCACCTCCGACTCACCGTGGTTGCACATCGCCGACCGCCCCGCTTTCAACGCGGTGCTCGATCGGGTCCGTCAGCTCAAGCCGAGCCGGATCTTCTCGTCGCACCTTCCCGCGGCAAGCGGTACGTCGCTGGAGGAGTTCATCAAGGTCCTGGAGACGGTCCCGGACGCAGAGCCGTTCATGCCCCCGGATGCGGAGCAGTTCGTGCAGATGATCGACGCCATGGGGCAGATGCAACGAGGCGAAGAGGTTGCGGCTACGTCCGTCCCAGTGGTGTGATCGCATCTTCGTCACCGTGAATGACCAAGGACGGACAGGCGAGCCGCCGCGCGTAGTGAGCTGCCTGCTCGGAGGTCAGCTCGTGCTCCTCGGTGCCGGCCGTCGCGAGCAGCACCTCGGGGGATGTCTGCAGGCCCATCCCGACGAAGTGATCGATGTTGCGCTCGGAGTGGGGCTCCGTGAAGCACTGGGAGAAGAAGAACCTCAGGAAGTCCGGATAGTTGGAGAGCCAGTAGTCCCGGTTCCACTTGGCCCACCCGTCGTGATCCGTCAGTATCTCGGCGAACTGCTCGGATGCGCTGACCCGCCCGGGGTGTCCGGGCGAAAGCGGCACGTTCGCAGCGATGAAGACCGCGGCTGAAACCCGCTCAGGGTGTCTGCCCGCCAACGCCAACGCCCAGGGACCACCCTGGGACACACCCATCACCGTCGCACGCGCGACGCCACACGCGTCGAGGACTGAGACGCCGTCCTCAGCAAACAGCAGGTCTCCGTAGCAGCGTGGGTCCGTGGGCCGGCCTGAGGCTCCGTTCCCCAGCCCGTCGAACGTGATGACCCGGTAGCGGCGCGCCAGCACGGGAACCTGGTGGCGCCAGAAGTCGCTGTGGACGATCGACCAGGTCGGAAGAAGCAGCAGTGTTTCATCGCCGGCTCCGAACTCCTGCCACACGATCGCGTGCCCGGCACGTTCGACAACGCCCGTCGCGTCGGCTGCCAGGTCCACCAACATCGGCCATCCCCCCTCCCAGAAGTCAGGCCGAGCGTAGCGCCGGCACACGGAATCTGCCCGCCAAGCTCCCGGCCCAAGGGCCACCCTTCTGGGTGATTGTCGACTCTGCCCGACCGGCGTAGTTTCAAGCGATCAGACCCCGACGAACTGAGGCCAACATGGATGCTCCCTATCAGGCCGCACCCGACGTGCACGTGTTTCCAGCGAACCTGCCCCTGCCGGGCGTGGGCGTACTCCCGATCAACGCCTACCTCCTCATGGCTGAAGAGCCCGTGCTCATCGACGGAGGGATCGGATACGACAGCGACGAGTTCGTCGACGCCGTCAGCTCAATCGTCGACCTACAGACCCTCAAGTGGGTGTGGTTGACCCACGATGACGCCGACCACACCGGCGGCATCGAGAAGATCATGCAGCTGGCACCCAACGCCAAGCTGGTCACACATGCCTTCAGTGCTCTGCGCATGTCGACGTGGTGGCAGGTGCCGATGGACCGGGTGCACGCGATCCGGGTCGGCGACGAGATCCACGTGGGCGACCGGACCCTGACTGCGGTCGCGCCACCCTTGTTCGACAACCCGATGTCGACAGGTCTGCTCGACCAGTCGACCGGTGCCTTGTTCAGCGTCGACGCTTTCGGGGCGATCATCCCCGAGGCCACCCAGGATGCCGCGGACGTGCCACCGGAGGCGCTCGCCGGCGGCATGCTCGCCTGGGCCACCTCCGACTCACCGTGGCTGCACATCGCCGACCGCCCCGCTTTCAACGCGGTGCTCGATCGGGTCCGTCAGCTCAAGCCGAGCAGCATCTTCTCGTCGCACCTTCCCGCGGCAAGCGGTACGTCGCTCGAGGAGTTCATCAAGGTCCTGGAGACGGTCCCGGACGCAGAGCCGTTCATGCCCCCGGATGCGGAGCAGTTCGTGCAGATGATCGACGCCATGGGGCAGCTGCAACAAGGCGATGGGGTCGCGGCTACGTCGGACTGAGCGTGTCCCGGCTCGCCTACTGGTAGTGCTCGCGGGCGTGGTCGTCGGCCACCTGCACCGAATGCGGTGCCACGGCCACCGATGCGAGGAACGAGTCGCGGTCGACGGCCCACAGGGAGACCTCGGTGAGCGCCGTCACCGTGGCAGTCCGAGGCACTTGACGGAGCAGGGCGAGCTCGCCGAACCACGAACCGGGGCCGAGCTCGCGGATGTGCACCTCGCCCCGGCTCACGCGCACGTTTCCTGCGGCCACGATGTAGAAGTGCTGCCCGACGTCCCCTTCCTGGACCACTGCCTCGCCGGGAGACGCCGTCACCGGCACGGCATCGCGAGCCATCCGCTCGACGATCCGCGGGGCCAGCACCGCGAGGATCGGGACGGCTCTCAGGAGCTCGAAGACGTCGATCGGCACGGTCGACTCCGCGTCCAGCCGGCGGAGCATCCCGTACGCCGCCAGCGCGACGACGGGCAGAAACAGACCGGCGAACAGGAATGAACCGCGAGGGCTGACGAGCTCCACGAGCACGGGCGCGGCCAGCGCACCGACGGCGAGGCCGGCCATCATCACCGTCTCCTGCAGGCCGAACAGCGCGGTCAGGAGTCGGTCCGGTAGCAGCCGCTGCGCAAAGGTCCGGGAGGCGACGTCGAAGAACAGCTTGCCGGCTCCGCACGCGGCCACCAGCACGACAGCGACGGCAGCGGACTTCGACCAGCCGGCCAGGGCAAGCGGCAGACCTGCCGCCAGGGCGCCGAGCAACAGGGCCGGCGCCAGTCGCTCGCGTCCGACCAGGACGAAGGTGAAGGCGGCACCGAGCACGCCGCCACCGCCGATCGCGGAGGACAGCACGCCGGGGCCTGCGTCCGACATCATGAGCAGGTCCAGAGCCAACACCGCCAGCAGAATGTCCATCATCCCCACGAGCACGTTCTCTGCGGCCACCATCCCGCACAGCAGCCGCGATGCCGGATCTCGGAGTACCTCCCGCAGCGGTTGGTCACGCGTCTTCTGATCAGGCCGACGGACGATGCGGATCGGTGCCGCAGTACGCAGGGTGACGGTCCAGAGCACCGACAGCACGGTGAGACCGGCCATGATGAAGAAGACACCCGCCGGCCCCAACGTCACCACGACGAGACCGCTGAACAGCGGTCCGACGAAGATCGCCAGCGCCTCCAGCGAACCCGAGGCCGCGTTGCCGGCCGTCAGGTCTCCCGTCGTCTCGGAGATCTCCGGGAGCAACGCGTTGTGAACCGGCCTCGTCAGCGTGATCGCCACCGAACCGAAGGCGGCGCTGACCACGATGACTGCCACGGAGGCATCGATGACCAGCACGACTCCGACGACCACGAACGCCACGAGCTGCACCACATAGCCGAGCATCAGCGCACGGGATTTGGAGACGAGCCCGGACAGCGCGGCCGTCGGAGAGGCAAGAAGGGCCGCGGGAACGAGCTGCGCCAGGGCGATACCGCTCGCCCCACGGACTCCACCACGGTCGTACGCCCACACGATCAGGGCGATCCAGTTGGCCCATTCGGCGATGTTGAAGATCAGGAAGGCCGCCAGGACCCGTCTGAGGCGGGCGTTCCGTAGGGCCTGCCGTACGACCAGGGAACGGGTGCCGCCTCTTGTCGCCATCAGCTGCCCAGCGTTCGGTACGCCGTCGCGCTCGACGTCGACTCGGCAGTGCGAGGGCCCGACCGCAGCGCTGTGTTGAACCCCATTCGCA
Organism: uncultured Actinomycetota bacterium; assembly: GCA_963712935.1. Classification (GTDB taxonomy): domain Bacteria; phylum Actinomycetota; class Actinomycetes; order Propionibacteriales; family Nocardioidaceae; genus JANLYC01. The sequence continues at coordinate 331,089 of CAVQJX010000024.1, read as the reverse complement.
CTGTCGAACCGCCCATCGCGCGCCTGACATGACCCCGATTTTCGTCATCCTAGGGGCAGGCCCGACGAAGCAACAGACGATCTGCTACGTCAGTCGATGTACGGAACCATCGGCTCGCACGCAGTGTTGCACCGCGTTACGCCAACCTCGCCGTGGTCTGGCATAGTAGAGACAGGAAATGACCGTACATTTAGGGTCGCGAAGAGCCGCAGAAAGGGCGTCGAGGTGCGCAAGAGCAGGATCCGTGATGTCGGAGACGACCCGGACTACCGGTTCAGCCTGGCCAACGAACGGACCTTCCTCGCCTGGATCCGTACCTCGCTCGCACTGGTCGCAGGCGGGGTGGCAGCCCTGACTCTTCTGCCCGACGACTTCGGCCCATCGTGGTCACGCGACGTCGTCGGCGCGGTGCTGCTGTGCCTGGCGGCTGCCGTGGCGGTCGTCAGCCTGCGCCGCTGGGAGGCCACCGAGCGCGCCTTGCGCACCCAACAGCCGCTGCCACCACCGTCCCTGCTCCGCGTTGTCGCCGCTGGGGTGGCCGGCTGCGCACTGCTGATTCTCCTGCTGGCCGTGCTGGGCGGTTGACGATGGCGTCGCGGTGGTACGCGAGCGATGCGGACGACGACGAGCTGTTCAGCACCGTCGCCGCAGCCGAACGGACCGCGCTGGCCTGGGAGAGGTCGGGCTTCTCGATCGCGGCTATCGGCGCGTTGCTCTTTCATGCCGGAGAGAAGGCCGACAGTCGGTTCGAGATCCTGGCCGGCGGGTTGACGTTGTTGTTGGCGCTCGCTGTCGTCGGCGTCCTCGCACCACTCCGGTACCGCTACGTGGTGCGCGCCCTCCAACGAGGCGACACCCCTGTGGTCGTGGCACCCCTCGTGGGCCTGGTGGCGATGATCGGATTGTTCTGCGTCGTCGCCGCCTTCATCATCGTGCACTGAATCACGTGCGCTGGTCCGCGAGCAGGTGATTTGTGCGCCCCGGGGAGCGTCAGCGCTTGCCGAGACCACGATCTCGCGCGCGCACGATCGCGGCGGGTCGATCGCTGACCCCGAGCTTGACGAAGATCGCCGAGACGTTGTTGGCGATGGTCTTCGTGGCGAGCCCGAGCCGCTGGCCGATGACCGCGTTGGACAACCCGGCCGCGACCAGGTCGAGGATCTCGGTCTCTCGCGCCGACAGTTCGGGAAAGGGCTCCGCCGCCGCGGGACGAGCGACGGCCCCGACCACCCGGTCGGCGACATCGCTGCCGAAGATCACCTGGCCCTCGGCGACGGCCCGCAACGAGCGTTCGATCTCGTCCTGCTGGGCACCCTTGACGAGATAGCCACGAGCACCCGCACGGATCGCCTCGACGACGGTCTCGTCGTCGTTGAACATCGTCAGCACCAGGACGGCGGTGGCCGGCGCCAGTCTCGACAGCTCGCGGATCGCCTCGGGTCCGCTGAGTCCCGGCATCTGCAGATCGAGGAGCACGACGTCAGGCCGCAGCGTGACGACCTCCCGAACTGCTTCGTCGCCGTCAGCGGCCACCGCGACCACCTCGACGTCGGCGAGAGAGTCGAGCAGGTCACACAGCCCTCGACGCACGATGGGATGGTCGTCGGCCACGACAACGCGCATATGACTCACGATCTCCTCAGCGGCAAGTGCAGCACGACTCGTCCACCATCCGCTCCGGGACCAGCCTGGCAGGTCCCTCCGAGCTCGAGAGCCCGGTCCCGCATGCTTTCCAGCCCGATACCGTCGTGCCAGGGCTCCCGGTGCGGACCGTCGTCGCGAATGCAGACCGTCAGAGACGAGTCGTCGACCTGCAGTCGCACGTCCGCCTGCCGGGCATCGGCATGTCGAGCGATGTTGGTCAACGCCTCGACGGCACACCGGAAAGCGGCGATCTCCACGGCGGCCGGCAGCGGAGGAAGAACCGGGGGTGCCAGTACGTGGACCTTCAGCGGTCGACCCTGTGCGGGAAGCGACAGCTGTCTGGCCCGGAGCTCGAGCGCCCCCACGAGGCCAAGCTCGTCCACGACGCTCGGCGCCAGGTTCTCGAGGATGCGATGCACCTCGGCCAAGGTGTCGTCGGCGTCCCGACGGAGCCCACCGAGGATCGCCTCGACGCGAGACGGATCGGTGCGCAGGAAGTTCGCGGCGGCGTCCGCCGAGAGCCCGATCCCTGTCAGTGCGGGACCCAGCCCGTCATGCAGGTCGTGCCTGAGCCGACGTCGCTCCTCCTCCCGGGCCGTGATGATCATGGCCCGCGAACGTTGCAGCTCGCGGCTGAGCTCGGTCGCCCTCAGGGCGGCCGCGACGGGCGCGGCCAGCGGACGCAACACCGCCTCGTCGGCCGCCGCCAGACTTCGCTCGCCTGCTCGCAGTCCCACGACGATCGCACCGACCAGCTCACCCCGGTACCGAAGATCTTCCCGATGCAGCGTGAGGTGGTCGGACGTGCCGGCCGTGGCCACGACTTCCGTCGAGGTTTCCAGCGCGACGTAGGGAAGTTTCAGGGCGCGCCGCACAGCATCAGCCACAGACTCCAGACCGCCCGCATCGTCGGCGGCGAGCCTGTCTCCGACTGTCGTGGCGATCCGGTCGGGATATCGGCGGTCGCCGTACATGGCCCGGTCGACGAGCGCCTGTACGCGCGGCAACAGCCAGGCACCGAGCAGGACGAGCGTCACCGTGATCAGCGTCGACCGTCTGGCCCGCGCGCTCACGGCGAGGTCGAGTCCTGCGATCGCGGCGCTGTAGCAAGCGAGGACGAGAGCGCTGAGCAGCAGCCACGACAGCACCCGCGGCACGATGACGCGGATATCAAGGAGCTGATGACGCACGATGGCCACGGTTATCGCCACCGGGACCAACGGGATGCTGAACAGGACCACGACGGGTGTACCAGCGACGAGGCTCCACGGCACGATGAGGAGCAGCATCGTCGAGCCGGCCAGCAGCAGCCACGAGAGCTGACGCCGCTCGCTTTCACCGCCGCGCCGGTAGCGCATGCCGAGCGCGACGAGGGCGGCCAGCAGCGCGAGCAGCGTGCGCACCTCGGCCACCGCCCACAACGGGTCGAGGGCCGTGAAGCTGGTTTTGCTGATCGTGACGAGATTCGCTGGCAGGCCAGTCATGGGCGGGGTCGGATCCAGCCCGGCCGAGCACACGAACAGCGGGGCTGTCGCTACGAGGATGAGCGCCACCGGCCGCCAACGCCGGCTGGGCAGTCGTCCGTCGGGGAAGAGCAGCAATCCCAGGGGGATGAACAGGGCGATCGACCACGGCCACGACCACGCGAACACTGAGACGACGGCGCTGACGACGACGTCCGGAGCACCGTGCTGGTGCAGCAGGTCTGCTGCCGGCGCTGCGGCGGCGCTCAACAGGTGGCTGAGACCTGCCAGGAGGAACAGGAGCCCGGTCACGTTGGCGGGGCGGTATCGCACGATGACACTGCCACACGCGGCGAAGGACGCTCCGATCACCAGATTGCTCACGACGAAGGCGTCCAGAGCATCGCTCCAGCTCCAGCTGGCGATGAGCACGAGCACGACAGCGGCGGCCATCAACAGCACGGCCGACACCGAGCCGAGCCACCACAGGGCACCGGAGCGACGCCGAAGGCCGGCCGTGGTCGGCGGTGCCGCTCCCATCGTGGTCACGAGATCAGTGTGGCCGGATGCAAGACGCTTTGGGCGGGATCGGGTTCCCGAAAGATCGGGAGACCCTCCCGCTGAGCGGGATCCGCGACCCTGGATGCCGAGCGGTGCGTCCACGACGCTGAGGTGAGTCCCGGCCCGTCCCGACCCGAGGAGCACCGATGACCAGCTCGATGACCGCAACCCAACACAGCACGCAGCAACCAGGCCCCCGCGACCTTCGCACGGCGACGCGCTGGGCAGCCGCTCTCGTCCTCCCGATCGGTCCACTGGCGATCGCACTGGTCCGGCTGGTGTTGCCGTACTACCACGCCAGCAACACCGAGGAGACCGTCACCGACGTCCTCAACCACCAGGGCACACAGTCGGTCGTGCTGTGGGCAGCCTTCATCGGCGTACTGACCCTGCTTCCCGGGGTGCTCGCCGTCGCACGGGTCACGAGGTCACGGGCACCGGTGTCGACGACCGTCGGGCTGACGTTGGTGTGCGCCGGCTACCTTGCGCTCCCCTGGATGATCTCGGCGGACGTGCTCCTCTGGAGCGGTGCCAACGCGAACCTCGACTCATCCAGCATCGGCAGCTTGTTCGACCACCTGCACCCGTCGGTCGGTGTCGCGCTGGGGGTCTTCGTCATCGGCCATGTCCTCGGCACCGTCTTCTTGGGCGTGGCGCTGTGGCGGAGCAACCTGGTCCCGCGCTGGGCTGCGCTGGCGACGGCCGTGTCGCAGCCAGGTCACTTCGTGGCCTTCGTCATCCTCGGCAGTGCACCGCTGGATGCGGCCGCGTGGGTGCTGAACGCCATCGGCTTCGCGATGGTGAGTCTGGCCATCCTGCGCACGAGCGACGACGAGTGGGAGCTCCCGCCGGTCAGCGGGGCCCGGTCCTAGGTTGGATCCATGAGTCGGACGCAGGAGCCGCCACCGACCGTGGGTATCGACGATGCCTTCGGTCGTGGTTTCGTGGCCGCGCGTCGTGAGCTTGCGGACCTGGTCGACACCCCGACCTGGTCCCTCGATGACCCAGGGTTCGACGGCGAGCCTCCACGGCACGGGACGGGTGTTCAGGTGGCCGGTCCCGCTGCCCTGCCGGCTCTCGCGCCTTCGCTTCGCTCTTGACGGCGCTTCGAGGCCGCCACGGCCGCGTGCCCTGCGCGAGCATCGGTGCAGGGCGGACGGCAGGGACCGGATCGGTCGGCGTGGATGGGCCTGGCCGCCGAGCGAGGCACGAGCGAGGCTGGTTGCCGCGCCGATCCGGTCCCCGAGTCCGACCGGAACCGGTGACCTCCGACTTCGCGACCGAAACTTTCTCGGAATCCCTTGTGGATAACGAGTTCTGGGGTCAGCTGCTGGCCCGAAACTGTCGGTGGTGGCTTCTAGGTTGGTTCTATGAGTACGACGCAGGAGCCGCCACCGACCGTGGGCATCGATGATGCCTTCGGTCGTGGTTTCGCGGGCGCGCGTCGTGAGCTTGCTGACCTGGTCGACACCCCCACCTGGTCGTTGGACGATGCCCGATTCGACCGGCGGATCAGTGACGCACTCGCGGTCCGAGCCGCCGCTGATGAGCTCGTCGCCCGGCTGGTCGCCGAGGCTGATGACCGCAACCTGCCCCACCGTTACGGTGCCTCTTCGACCCGTGCCCACCTGATGACCGCGCACCGGATGTCGGCCGGGGAAGCCTCCCGGACCGTGCGCACTGTCGCGAGCAGCTGCACGGCACCTCCGCGGTCACCGAACCGACACGTCGCGCCGTCGCTGCCGGTGTGGTGTCGGCCGAGCACGGGGTGGTGGTCGCGGCCGCGGTCAACCGGCTCTCCCCCGTGTCGAAGCCCGACCAGGTCGAAACGGCTCAGGAGGACCTGCTGCCCCATCCGCAGACGTTGTCGTTCACCCAGCTGCAGGTGGCGGCGAACCACCTGGTCGAGGTCATCGATCCCGACACCGTCGATGAGACCCTGGAGCAGCAGCTCGCCGCCCAGGAACGCAAAGCGTTGGCCGTCGGCCTGGTTCACCGGACAGATACGGTGCCGACGGGATCGCCCGGGGCCGGTTCGCGTTACCGAACCTGGTCTTCGGCATGCTCAAGAAACATCTCGAAGCCCACACCTCACCCCGCCGGGCCGCCACCGGCACCGGCACTGGCACCGACGCGGCCGCTGACGCAACGACCGACACCAGCCTTGCGGACCTGCCGTATGGCAACCGGCTCGGCCGGGCCCTGTGTGAGCTGATCGAACACCTCCCCACCGACGGACACCCCCAACACGGCGTCGCGAACGCCACCATCGTGGTCACCGTCGACGAGGACCAAACTCCGTAACGGTGCCGGGGAAGCCACCTTGGACACCGGCTGGCACCATCTCCATCGGGGAGACCCGACGGCTGGCCTGCAACGCCGGCCTCCTCCCGATCGTCCTGTCCGGTGAGTCCAAGATCCTCGACCTCGGCACCAGCCGGAGACTGTTCGACCGACACCAACGCCTCGCCCTGGCCACCCGCGACCAAGGCTGCATCTTCCCCGGCTGTGAACGGCCTCCAGGGTGGTGTGAAGCCCACCATCGCACCCCCTGGAGCGAAGGCGGCGCCACCGACATCGCCAACGGATGCCTCCTCTGCAGCTTCCACCACCACCTCATCCACCAAGGCGAATGGGACCTGGTCCTCGCACCCGACGGCATCACCGAAGTCATCCCACCAGCACCGGATCGACCCGCAACGAAAACCGATCCGACACCAACGCTTCAAACCCCGACCCGGATGGCCCCGGGGTCAGACAGGCTCGACCGCCGAGACCGCTCAGAGGCTGAGCACATACAGGCTCAACGTGACGGCGCTTCCGTCATCGTGGGTGTCGGTGCCGGACACGAAGTCACGTACGTGGGTAAAGCCGCACTTCTCCGCAACCCGCACCGACGCAGTGTTTCCCGGAGCGACCCTGATGGCCGCGCGAGTACCGATGTCGGTTGTCCGGACGAAATCGCAGATCAGGCGCACCGCGGCTGCGGCGACACCACGTCCGCGCGCCCACGGGTGGACGGCGTACGACAGGTTGACGTCTCCCTGTTTGAGACCGTCACGGTTGTCCGGGTCGCAGTCGACATACCCCGCCAGGAGCCCGTCGAGCCACACCCCAAATCCACGCTTTCCGGCGCCGGCTGCAGCGTTGTGTGCCAACCACTCGAAGTAGGAGGACGTGCCTTCAATCGTTCCGTAGCCGCCGGTGAGCCATCGCACGGTCAGTTCGTCCACCCCGGCGCAGTGCGCGGCAACATCAGCCTGCGAGAGCTGCCGGAACTCGATCGTCATGACATGGGACGCTACGTCATTTACGTCATCCGGTCCTTCGACAACGGAGATGCTGCAGGGTTGTCAGGCGGCGCTGGGGTGGGGACCCTGCGCCGGCGGGGTGCTGACGGTCTCCTCGGACGGCATGAGGATCCACAGGATGGGGTAGACCAGGATCTGGCTGCCGGGGACGACCATGAGCAGCAGCACGAAGAGCAGGCGGGCGGTCCATGGCGTGAGGTTGAAGCGTCGGCCGAGGCCCGCGCACACTCCGCCGAGGACTCGCCCCTGGCGTACTCGAACCAGACCCTGCTGGGCAAAGCTGTGGCGAATGTCATTCATGGTTGAGGCACTTCCTTCATCACGATGTCCGCGGCGATCTGCCCGACACCTCTACTGTGCCTCGCCCAGCAGCCCCAGGACATCGGGTCCAGCCCTGACCGGACCCTCGTTCCCAGCCGTCCGGTCTCAGGGTCGGGCGCTCAGGGTCGGGCGCTCAGGGTCGGGCGCAGCACCAGAAGTCAGACGACGCTGAGGGGCAGGGAACGGCCGAGGAGGCTGCGCTTCACCACGGGCAGGTCCACAGCGATCCTGGAGAAGACCTGAGCAGCCGGTGACTCCGCACCCGACAGGACCACCGGCGTACCGACGTCCCCGGCGATGCGGGTAGCGGCGTCGAGCGGGACGCTGCCGAGCACCGGCGCGCCGAGGCGAGCCGCGAGGTCCGCTCCCCCGTCGCTGCCGAAGACATCCGTCGTAGCACCGCAACAACCGCAGGCGACTGCCGCCATGTTCTCTACGACCCCGGCGACCGGGAGCCGCGCGTCCAGCGCCATCCTGCCCACCCGCGCTGCCACCTCGACGGCGGCGGCCTGCGGTGTGGTCACCACCACGAAGGCAGCTTCGGGCAGCTGCTCGAGCAACGACATCTGGACATCGCCCGTGCCCGGCGGCAGGTCGACCAGAAGTACATCGAGCTCACCCCAGGCCACGTCCTGCGTGAACTGCTCGATCGCCTTGTGCAGCATCGGTCCACGCCACAGCACGGGCTCGTCGTCCTCGACGAAGAAGCCGACGCTCATCAGCTGGACGCCATGAGCCGGTACGGGCAGCATCATCCCGGCGACGGCCACTGGTGCTCGGCGGACGCCCATCAGACGTGGGATCGAGTAGCCCCAGACGTCAGCGTCGAGGATGCCGACCCGGCGGCCCTGCTGCGCCAGCGCGACCGCGAGGTTGGCAGTGACCGTCGACTTCCCGACGCCGCCCTTGCCCGATGCGATCGCGTAGACCTGCCGCTGGCTGCCGAGCCGTGAGGCCTCCGCCCGCGACCGCAGCAGCTGCCCTACCGCGATGCGGCGACGCTCGTCGAGCACCGTTTCCTCGATCCTGAGGTCGACGTCCGGCTCGACCAGCTGAACCGCGTGCCGGACCGCACCGAGCAGCGCCGCGTTGTCGACGGGATCGCGCACGAGCACCCGCATCGTCACGGTGACCGATCCTCGCGATGAGATCTCCACGTCGTCGAGCAGGTCGAGCTCAGCCACCGTCAACGACGTCTGGGGTTCGACCACAGATGTCACCGCCGCGATGATGACGTCGCGGCGTTGACGGCGCGCCTCGCCCGAACGTCCGGAGGCCGTCCTCCACCGCGAGCGCGACGAAGCATCGGCGGTCACGACGTCTCCTGCACGCGATACGCGGAGCGCTTGGGCATGACGGGGCGCATCATGAACTCCGGTCGGCGCTGGTTGTCGGGACCGAGCGTGGCACGCGTGTGAGCCAGCCACTCCTCGTACACCTGGCGGGACAGCGACGTGTCGACGTACACGTCGCCGTACTCGTCACCTTCGTGGGCCCTTTCCAGCCGGATCTGTTGGAGCCAGCAGTGCATGCCTGACCATGGATCGGGCTGGACCGGGAACGTGAGGTTCTGGTGGACGCCGGGGTCGTCCCAGTAGATGCGACCGCTGTCGGGGTCGACCGACTCGAACGACCCGACGCCGGAGGCGTACCGGAGGAACCAGCTGGCGTCACCGTCCGGATGACTCAGGTCGACCCGTCCTGTCACCCAGCGACTTCCCTCGTCGTCACGCAGGCGCCACCGACCCATGTGGTGGGACAGCGCGCAGACACCGGGACGGATCGCCTCGGTGCACCATACGCGGGCGACGAAGTACCCGATGCGAGTGTTGACGCGGACGAGGTCACCCGTGGCCACACCGTGCCGTGCCGCGTCCTGGCTGTTCAGCCACATGGGGTGAGAGTTGCTCAGCTCGTTGAGATATTTGGCATTGCCTGAGCGGGTGTGGATCAGCGTCGGCAACCTGAACGTGGGCACGAGGACGAGCTCGCCGGCCTCGACATCGACCTTGCGCCGGCTCACGTGAGACTCGATGTAGCCCGGCGTCGCATGCTCCGGCCAACCCCAGTCGCGCATCGAGGTCGAGTAGATCTCCAGCTTGCGGGACGGCGTCAGCCACCCGAAGGTCGGGTCGCCCTCGTCGTGCACGACGCCCACGGCGCCGGCTTCACCCACCAGTGGCACCTGGGTGTCCAGGGTCACCGGCTTGCGCAGCACACCCTGGTCGTCGGGGACCGCTCCCTCCGTCTCGGCCTCGGTCAGCGCACGTTCGTCGACCCGGTAGACCTCCGACTCGACCTCCACCACCCCGAACTTCCGCATGTACTCCAGCGGCGTCAGACCGAGCTCGGCAGCCTTCGCGGGCAGCCCGGGCACGTTGTTCTCGAAGATGTAGCGGTAGTACTCATCCACGGTGACCTTCTCGCCGGGACGGTAAGGCGACTCGAAGTACTTGCGGATGCCCAGCTCGCCGTCGGGGTCGATCCGCCAGGACAGCTCGAACCAGAACTCGTTCTCCTCCCACACCTGACCGGGGTTGATGTCGCGGGTGTCGGTGAACTCGCGCCCCATCTTCTCCATGGCGACGCGTCGTACGGGCTGCCGGAAACCGAGCCACTTGCCCGCGTGCGTCTCGTAGGAGTGGGTGTCGTGCCGCTCGGTCGAGTGACCCATGGGTAGCACGTAGTCGGCGAACTCCGCGGTCTCCGACCAGGTCGGTGTCAGCGCGACATGGCAGCCGACCTGCTCCTCGTCGGTGAGCGCCTCCATCCAGCTGAAGCCGTCGGGGTTGGTCCAGATCGGGTTGTAGACGCGGGAGAAGTAGACGTCGAGCCGCCCGCGACCGTCCTTGAGGAAGTGTGGCAGCAGCATCGACAGCTCGTTGGTGGCCAGTGGGTACTCGCGCGGCCAGATCAGCTCGTTCCAGCGATCGTGCCCACCGGGCATGTTGGGGCCGTGCGGGATGAACTTGTCCCACCCGTTGGGGCTGGTGCCGCCCTTGGTGCCGACGCTTCCCGTCAACACGACGAGGAAGAACAAGGCACGGGCCACCATCCAGCCGCCGTAGTTGCCGGCCGCGGCGGACCGCCAGACGTGCGCGGACAACCGGCCTTCGGACCGCGCGACGACGTGGGCCAGCTCCTCGACCTGCTCGACCGGGATCTGCGCCTCCTGCGCCGCGAACTCGAACGTGTAGTCCGCGTAGTCCTCGGTCAGCCGGTCGAGGAAGACCTCGAAGTCCACGTCAGCGTCGGGATGGAGCTCGGTCAGGTAGGTCTGCCAGTTGGTCCACCGCTTGAGGTACGCCGTGTCGATCGTGCGGGTGCGCAGCAGGTACGAAGCGACCGCCAGCAGCATGGCCGCCTCGCTGCCCGGCCAGGGTGTCATCCACAGGTCGGCGTGGGATGCGGTGTTCGACAGTCTCGGGTCGACCACGACCAGCTTCGCGCCCTGCGCCTTGCCCTCCATGATCCGCTGGGCGTGCGGGTTGAAGTAGTGACCCGTCTCGAGGTGGCTCGACAAGAGCAGGATGACATTGGCATTGGCATGGTCGGGCGAGGGCCGGTCATACCCGCCCCACAAGGACAGCCCGAGCCGGGCGCCGGCCGAGCAGATGTTCGTGTGGGTGTTGTGGCCGTCGACACCCCAGGCAAGCAGGAACCGCTCGGCGAAGCCGTCCTCGCCGGGTCGCCCCACGTGATACATCACCTCGTCGTGGCGGTCCTCCTGGATCGCCCGACGGATCCGGCCCGCGATGTCGTCGAGCGCGTCATCCCACGAGACCTGCTCCCACTCGCCGCCACCCCGGGCGCCCTTGCGGCGGAGCGGGTGCAGGATCCGCTCGGGGTCGTCGATCTGGTTGATCGTGGCCGGTCCCTTGGCGCAGTTGCGGCCACGCGAGCCGGGGTGGGCCGGATTGCCCTCCACCTTGCGGATGGAGAGGTCCTCCTTGTCGACGTACGCGAGCAGTCCACACGCCGACTCGCAGTTGAAGCAGGTCGTCGGGACCAGCATGTATTCGCGCGGCACCTTGCGCGGGTGCGCCCGGGCGTCGTTCTCCACGTGGTGGTCCCAGTCACTGACCGGTGGGTAGTTGCGCAGTCCCCACCGCGTCCGTAACCCCGGCAGGTCGGAGTCGGGGCGCGACGCGTGGGCGTCCTCGACGCTCATGGTGATTCCTCTCGGAAGGAGTGGGTGTACGACGCCATCACTACAAGCGGGTCATGACAGAGGGACGTCCTGGCCGGCGCGGACGAACACGCTCTCGTAGGCCAACAGCGCAGGGTGCACCAGTACGGCGGCCAGCGCAGCCGCCGCGGAGACCGGTCCGTTCCAGTCGAAGACCGCCAGCACGAGTGCAAGGCCCGCGACCGCGACGGCTCCGAACCAGAAGGTTTGCGCATACCGGCCGCGCGTGATCATGTGCGCGGCTGCCGCGGCGCCGCGGGTGGCATGGCGGCCCCCGAACTCGACGGCCAGCATCGCCAGGTGTCCAGCCGTCCCAATCACCAGCGCCCGCGTCAGCAGCTGCTCGCCCGACGAGGAGACCTCGACGACGGGTAGCAGCAGGATGAGAGCACCCGCACCCACCATGACCGCCTGCACGGCCAGGTGCCAGAACAGGAGCGGAGACTGCCAGAGGTCACGTCCCTCGGCCTGCCCGAACAGCAGACCGGTGTACGCGGCGGTCATGAACCCGGCCAACGCGGCCGGACCCGCGATCACGTTGATCAGGGAGGTCTGGTCGAACAGCCCTGCGAGCAGCCACAGACCTGCCAGCGCCGAGTAGACCGCCAGCACCACCGAACCCCAGAACAGCCACGAGGTCGGATTGGGCTTGAGGAAGATGTAGAGGAACCGCTCGGGACGCTTCAGGTCCCACACGAGGAGGGCCCCGGTCGCGGCGACCCCGGCCACCGCGACCGCCGGAGCCACGACGGTGCCCAGGTCGCCGAGGTCGATGCCGAGCACCAACGCCAGCGCCGCGATCATCAACGCGCCACCGCCGAACGCCTTGGTCCACAGGTAGGTCGTCACCCGCCAGCCCCACGGACGTGGGTGCGCGGTGTTGAGGGTGGTGCGGGCCCGGGTGACCGGGTCGACCGCGAGGTCGGTTGCGACTTCGCGGCGATGCGCGTCCGGCTGTGCCCAGATATAGGTGTCGTCCGGAGGCGCGTTCAACGGCTCGAGGACGGCGCGGTCGGCGCCCAGGTAGAACACGTTCGGTCCGGTGTTCTGCTCGGGAGCGCGCACCGCGGTGTCGTGGGTGGCCACGAGCTTGGCGATCTCGCTGGTCGGGTCGTCGAGGTCACCGACCCAGATCGACTCGGTCGGACAGACCACGACACAGGCAGGTTCGAGGCCTTCGTCGACGCGATGGGCGCAGAAGTTGCACTTGGCGGCGGTGTTGGTGTCGGCGTCGATGTAGATGGCGTCGTACGGGCAGCCCTGCATGCAGGCCTTGCAGCCGATGCAGCGGTCACTGTCGAAGTCGACGATCCCGTCGTCGCGCTTGAACAGTGCCTGTGTCGGACATACCTTGACGCAGGGCGCATCGGTGCAGTGATTGCAGCGCATCACGCCGAAGTCACGGGTCGTCGACGGATACTCTCCCTGGTCGACGTACTTCACCCAGGTGCGGAACTGTCCGAGCGGGACCTGGTGCTCGGTCTTGCACGCGACCGTGCAGGCATGGCATCCGATGCACGTGCGCTGGTCGATCGCAAACCCGTACCTCACGCTGTCAGGCCGTGCGGTTGAGCTCGTCGACGGCGGCTTCGACCTCGGCCCGGCTGCCACGGTTGTAGGGCAGCTTGCCCAGCATGTCGCCCATCAGGCAGGTGTTGCTCAGGGCGGCGAAGAACAGGCCGCCACCAATGGCACCGGCAACGTACCTGGCGCGAGGGACGACCGTGCTCGCCGCGATGCTGCCGAGGACGATACCCCCGGCGGTCAGCCGCACCTGTCGTTCGAGGTTCCACTTGGGATCGCCCTCCTCGACCTGCCCGCCGCCGGACTGCCACGCGACGATCCCACCTTCGAGAACGAGCGGCTCGATGCCGTGCGGGGCGAGGACCTCAGCCGCCTGCCGCGAGCGCGCACCGGTCTGACACAGCACCACGAGGGGAACCTCGGACCGTTCGGCGAGTCGCCTCGCATAGCGTGAGAGCACCGGCAGCGGGACGTTGTAGGACCCCGGGATCCGGGTGCTCTCGAACTCCCCCGGCGTTCGCACGTCGAGCAGACGCAGAACGTCCGTTCCAAGCCGGTTCTGTAGGTCAGGCGCAGTCAACGTGGCAGTAGTCATGCGGTCATCCTCTCGGCGGGCGACGACGGGGTGGTTCGGGGTGGTGCCTTTCAACGTGGGTGGCAGGTTGATGCTGTGGTTGCAGTCAACACCAGATGTGTCAGCGTTGCTGGGTCGTGAGTCCCTGGTCGACAGCCTTGTCGTAGTCCTCGTCGATCAAGACGATGTCATGGCCGGCCCGATCGAGCAGGCTGGCCGCGATCGAGGCCCGGTAGCCGCTGGCGCAGTGCACCCACAACGGTCCGGACGGGACCTCGTCGAACCGTTCGATGAGTTCGTGGATGGGAATGTTGACGGCGCCGGGAATGTGGCCGTCGTCCCACTCGTCCGTACGCCGGACGTCGAGGACCGCCGGACCTTCGCCGGACTCTTGCTCACGCTTCAGCTCCGCGAACGAGAGGCTGGGATAGCTCCGGAGGTCGTCCTGGCCGCCCAGCGTGGCCATTTCACCGGCCGCCGCGCCATCGGGACGGTCGATGCCGATCCGCACAAGCTGTCGCTGGGCGTCGGCTACCTGCTCGGGGCTCTCGCCGATCAGCGTCAGCGGCGTTCCCCACGGGATCAACCAGCCCAGGTACGTGGAGAACTGCTCGCTGAGCGCGATCCCGACCGTGCCGCCGATGTGCCCTCCGGCGTACGCCGTCTTGTCCCTCAGGTCGACGACCCAGTCACCGGCCGCGATGCGCTTGTGCAGCTCGTCGGCGTCGACGGGTTGCGGTGGCGACAGGTCGATCGGTCCGCCGCCTTCACGGTTGCGTGCGCCCATGTGCGCGTAGTAGCTGGGGTAGGCGGTGAGACCGGCGACCAGACGTTGGACGAACGTGTCCTCGTCGTCCTCGACCAGGGCGTCGTTGCGCGCCTTCTCCTCACCGATCGTGCTGCTCTCGCCACCGGCGGACGAGCCGGATGAGCAGAAGCTGCCGAATCCGTGGGTCGGGTACACAGCGGCGTCGTCGGCCAGCAGCTCGGCCAGTCGACGGGCTGAGTGGAACTGGGCGCGGGTGAGCTCGTCGGTGCGCGCCTCGTCGACCAGGTCGGTGCGGCCAACGCTGCCGAACAGCAAGGAGCCACCGGTGAACACTGCTGCCGGCGCATCGGTGTCGTCGTTGATGACGTATGCGAGGTGGGTGTCGGTGTGGCCGGGAGTCGCCACGACCTGGACGCGCAGCGAACCCGCCTCGAGCTCGTCGCCGTCGGTCACCGCGTGCCGGTCGAACTGCACCCGATCGGCGCCCGAGACGACATAGGTCGCGTCGTGCCCCTTCGCCAGCTCGAGTCCCCCGGACACGTAGTCGTTGTGGATGTGCGTCTCGAGCACCATCACGCACCGCACTCCGAGCTTGTCGAGCACGGTCTCGACCCGGTCGAGATCACGCTGCGGGTCGATCACGACAGCGGACTGCCCGTCGTGAGCGACATAACTGCGGTCTCCGAGGTCGCTCGTCTCGATCACTTCTACGTGGAGCTGGCCCATGTCGTCGTCATCCTCCGTCGGGTCGACTTGATCGCGCCTTACAAATGACCGTACATTATGAGGCACGATACGACCGGGGACCGCCTCTCGCAAGGGGAGCCGCTGTGGACCACCTGCCGCCTGTCGGCCCACAGGCCGTCGACCGCTCCAGCTCCTTGCCGCTGTGGGCACAAGTCCACGCAGACCTCCAGCGCCGCCTCGAGCGCGGCGAGTTCACCTCGGCGTTTCCCGGTGAGCACGCACTCGTCGCCGAGTACGACGTCAGCCGGCACACGGTGCGCGAAGCGCTTCGACGGATGCGGGAGCAGGGCGTCGTCACCGCCGAGCGCGGGCGGCCGCCGAGAGTCACCACGACCACGGAGTTCGCCCAGCCCATCGGCACGGTCTACAGCCTCTTCGCCGCGGTGACGGCGTCCGGACAGCGCCAGGAAAGCGTGGTCCGCGCCCTCGACACCCGGGCCGACGCCGTGGTCGCCGACCGGCTGGGTCTTGACGCAGCAGCTCCGCTGGTGTTCCTCGAACGGCTGCGCCTCGCCGACGGCGAGCCACTTGCCCTGGACCGGGTCTGGCTACCGGCGCGCCTCGCGACTCCCCTGCTCGACGCCGACTTCACCAACACCGCCCTCTATGCCGAGCTCGCCGAACGGTGCGGCGTCCGAGTGTCCGGTGGCAGCGAGCACATCCGCGCCGTCGTCCCGTCCAGCGCGGAGCGGGCGCTGCTGCACATGCCTGCCGACGCGGCCGCCCTGGCCCTCGACCGGCTCGGCTGCAGCGAGGGGATGCCGGTCGAATGGCGGCACACGTTGGTGCGCGGGGACCGGTTCGCGGTGACGACCGAATTCTCCCGAACCGGTGGCATCCAGGTCGGTGGGGCCGAGACCGCTGCTTTCCTTTGATCCACAGCCCTGGGATCATCCCCGCTATGGGCATCCACGGCACCCCGGGCTCCGGCGTCATCGGAATGGCGGGGCGCGTCACGAGCGAGCCCACCGCCCGACCGCCCCGGCTCGTCCTCAACCGCGCGGGACTTCCGGTCGTCGGAACCGCCCGGATCTACGTCTGTGGCATCACGCCGTACGACGTCACCCATCTCGGTCACGCCGCGACGTTCGTCTGGGCTGACCTGTTGGCCGCGGTCGTCCAGCTGACCGGGGTGCACACCTCCACCTGCCGCAACGTCACGGACGTCGACGACGTCCTGACCCACGCTGCCGACGAGCGAGGCACACCGTACGACCAGTTCGCGCTGACCCAGGAGTTCCTCTTCGACCAGAACATGCAGCAGCTGCAGATCAAGAACCCCGACCACTCCCCCCGCGCTCGGCACCACATCGCGGCGGTGCAGCAGCTCGGGCAGGGCATGCTCGACTCCGGAGCGGGCTACGAGCGCGAGGGGCAGGTCTACTTCCGAGCCGACGACGTACTCGCCGACACCGGACTCGCCATGGCGGAGGCGCTGGAGCTGAGCAGGCAGCACGGCGACGACCCGGACGACTCCACGCAAGGAGCATCCCCTCGACGTCCCCGTGTGGCGGACCTCCGACGAGCACGAACCGGCCTGGCCGAGCCCGTGGGGATGGGGTCGCCCAGGCTGGCACGCGGAGTGCGCAGCTATGTCGCTGTCCATCCATGGCTCGAGCGTCGACGTGCTCGTGGGCGGTCACGACCTCGCCTTTCCGCACCACGCCTACCAGTCCGCCATGGTCGAGTGCGTCTCGCACGTGACACCGTTCGCACGCCGTCAGATGCACGTCGGCACGGTCCACCACAACGGGCACAAGATGGCGAAGTCCACCGGCAACCTCGTGCTCGTCGACGAGGTGCTGGCTGAGCACTCGCCGGCGGTCGTCCGCCTGCATCTGCTCGACCGACCCTGGAGCGCAGAGTGGGAGTACGACGCCGGAGAGCTCGTTGCCACGAGCCGGCGGCTGGAAGCCCTGCATACGGCGGCCGGCACCGGCACCGGTGGTGCGGAAGCGGTGGCGGCCGTGGTCGGCCGACTGCTCGCTGACCTCGATGTGCACGGCGCCGTCGAACTGGCGCTGACCGAGGGCGGAGAGGCAGCCCGGTGGCTGACGTCGTTCCTCCGCGTCGTGTGATCCGAGTCCGGATCCGGCCATGAGCTGCTCGCCCCGGCACCGGACGGTGCCGGCACCCGTCCTCCCCACCTTCGAACCGGCTGAGGCGGTCGACATCGCCGCCGGGTTCGCCGACACGATGGCCAGGCGACGGACGATCCGCGACTTCACGCCCGACCCCGTGCCGCTGGACGTGATCCGCCACGCCATCCGGGCTGCGGCCACCGCGCCGAGTGGCGCGAACCTGCAGCCCTGGCGTTTCGTCGTCGTCACCGATCGGCACCGCAAGAGGCTGCTGCGGGAGGGCGCCGAGGAAGAGGAGCGGCGGTTCTACGAAGGCCGCGTATCCGAGGAGTGGCGAGCGGCGCTCGAGCCACTCGGCACCGACTGGCACAAGCCGTTCCTCGAGGTGGCTCCGGTGGTCATCGTCGTCTTCGAGGTCCACCGCAGCGAGACCAGCCCACGGCCCTACTACGTCAAGGAGTCCGTCGGTATCGCCGTCGGCCTCTTGCTTGCGGCCTTGCACCAGGCCGGCCTCGCGACGCTCACGCACACGCCGTCCCCGATGCGCTGGGTCAACCAGGTGCTGGAACGCCCGGCGCACGAACGGCCGTACGTCGTGATCCCGGTCGGCTACCCGGCCGTAGGCGCCGAGGTCCCCGACATCGAGCGCAAACCGCTGGACGAGGTCATGGTCGAGCTGCCCGAGTCGCGGCAGGCGTAGGGCTGACAGACGGGTCAGCCGGTGAGCAGGCTGACAAGCTGCTGCCGGTCCGGGCCTGGGATCTGGCCCGGTTGCCGATCGGCATACGTCATGATCGCCGCGCGCATCCCGGGGCGGTCGAGCACGTCCTGCAACAGTGCCATGCAGGTCATCACCTCGATGAGGGCTCGGAAGAGGTCGGCGTCGAAGCCGGACCCGGCGAAAAACGCGGACATGAGGGGGTCCGGGGGCGGCGGCGGACGACCGTCGCGCAGAGCATCCATCTCAGCGAGCCGAACCCGATCCGCGGCGATCTGGCTTCGGTAGTACGGCGTCACGTGTGCCTCGGTGGCGGCGTCCCAGGCAGCCGCGAACGCTGGGCGGTCATCAAGGTGCTCCTGCACGACCCGGCGCAGCTGTTGCGCCTGGATGAGGCCGACCGACAGGCCGCGCCCTGCTGAGGGGTTGGTGCAGGCCCAGGCGTCACCGACGCTCGCCAGGCCGGTCGCCAGTGGGCGTCCGTCCACGCTGTACCGGTGGTAGCGATCCAGGACGCCGGCCATCGCCAGCACCGCAGACATCGGTTCGCCGTCCAACCAGTGCGCGTGCGCCGGGCAGGCCCTGATGACGCGATTGAACACCTCAGCGTCTCTGAGCTGCTTCAGCGGCGTGTCACGGCTGGCCCCGAAAACCGTCACCGACCAGGTGCCGTTGTCTCCGGGAAGGGTGAGCACCGAGATCGTGCCCATCCGGGCGAGTGTGCCCGCGCGTTGTTGTGGCAGCTCGGGTCCGGCGAAGTACCGGGTGTAGTACACGAAGCCGCAGTCGGCAGACTCGGTGACCGGGGAGCGGCCGCCCATCTCCTGCAGCCAGCCGGCGACGGGACTGCGCCGCCCCATCGCGTCGACGACCAGGTCAGCCTCGAGCCTCTGTCCGTCGAACGTGACGACCCCTCCCACGTCCAGGACGTCTCGTTGGTCATCGGCGGCGACGAGTCCTCGAGCTCGCACCCCACGTCGTACGGTGACGCCGTCCGCCGTCTCGGCGGCGCGAGCGAACGCCAGTTCTACCGCGGGGCGACGTCCGGTCACGAAGCTGAATCGATCATCATCCGGTCGGGGGCTGCGGTCCTCGATGCTCGGCGGGGGCGCCAAAGTGGGATGGACCCAGACGCATCCTTCAGCCAGCAGGGCGTCGACCATGCCGGGGAGCTCGTGCTCCAGGATCGAACGGAAGCGCGGAAAGAGGTTGTGCGGCTGTCGGAACTGAGCCACTCCGGACCTGTCCCAGCGGTCCCAGGCGTCGAGGGCAGACGCCGGGACCGGTGTCGGGTCCGACTCGAGCACGGTGACCTGATGTCCGTCACGACCCAGCATCATGGCCGTGGCCAGCCCGACGACCCCTCCCCCGCACACGACGATCGATCCCATCGGCGGCCTCCCTCCAGGCCCGCAGCGGCCGCAGTTCTGCCGCGTTCCGGGTCAGTGTGCTCTCGTCCCACGAGCCGGGCAAGAGGGAACTTCAGTCGGCGAGTGAGCCGCCGAAGATCTGCCAGGCCAGCAGTGACTTGGCCACGAGACTCAGGACGAGGTAGGCCTTCTCGCCGTACGCGTAGTCCGTCCAGCGCCCGACCTCGCGATATTGCAGCCACTGGTTGAGCCCGAAGCTGAAGAACAGGATCGCCTGCGTGACGATGATCCCGTAGACGAAGCCAGGCACGGTCTCCGAGCCGAGAACGTTGAACACGATCGAGATCCACGGCGTGATGCCGACGATCGTCCCGAACCAGAACGGCAGCATCGTGGTCGAGGCTTCGACCGGGCGGGTTCATCCGCTCCTGCAGCCAGCCGAAGAGAATCATGCCCACGTTGGCGCCGACGACGGCGATGACCGCGTTGATGCTGGTGATCCCGGAGTAGAAGCTGATCAGGATGATCATGATCGTCGCGCTGACCGAGTACTCGACCCAGCGGAACCGGTTGATGCCGCGGCTGAGGTCGCGCTCGTAGGTGCCGCGGAAGACCGTCGCCGTCAGCAGGTGGTCAAGCGCAGCGAGGGCCAGGAAGACGGCCACGGCAACCCCGATCGGTACGTCGAACAGCGAGTCCGGGGCAGGAACCGCGGTTCCGGGCGGTCCTTCGGGGATGGAGGACGTGACGGTGATGGCGAAGCTTCCGGACAGGATGATGACCACGACCGCCTGTGCCAGGTGGAGCGCCGTGAGCCCGAGATTCCACCTGCGCAGCCCTGCGAGGCGCTCGTCGGTGACTCCGGTGGCGGTCGGTATGACGGTCTTCGTGTCCATGGCTCCACCCTTTCAGGCGGTTGCCGCGAACAGAACCCCGAAACTTCGACAACTCCGGCGTGCCTGCCAGAATCGTCCGGGGTACCGAGAGGCTGCTGACTGCTCAGGAACCGGTCGGTGCCGTCCGACCCTCCACCGCTTGTGCCTCCCTGGCCGGGTGGTTTCGACAGGCCTGTCCTGAGCTTGTCGAAGGGCTCAACCACCGGGGGAGTTTCAGGCAGCGGGCAGTGCCTGAGGAGCGGGTAGGGCCTGGTGGGTGCCGGTGTGGTCGACCAGGAGATAGCGGCCGGTCGGGGTGCGCCACACGAACACGCCGGTGAAGGGTTGGGCGACCTGCCAGTCGCCGTGGGTTTTCACGCGGTGGTGGAAGCGGGTGATGGGGCCGAGCTTGCCGAGTCCGGTCTGGCCCGGTGGTCCACCGGTATCGGGTTTGACGAACGGGATGGTGTGGTCGATGTCGCCGGTACGTGCGGGTGGAGGTGGCATACGGGAAGCAGTCGACCGGGATGGTCAGGTGGACGGCTTCGCGGATCCGGTCGGGGATCTCATAGGCATCGACCGGGACCTGGTTGTTGAAGTCGATGACGGGCTTCACGAGTCACGTTGGCGTGTGCCGAGCCAGGTGCGGACCCGGTCCACGGTGACCGGGCCGATGCCCTCGACCCTGGCGACTCCTTGACCGGTGACCACCAGGGCCTGGTCGGTGAGGTGGACATACAACGTGACGTCCGGTCGGGTGCCGCCGGCTTGGTCTGACCCGACCGCACTCGATCCGTGCGGATGCGTCAGTCGCCGGACCTGCGGGTGGAGGTGGCGTAGGGGAAGCAGTCGCACCGGGATGGCCAGATGAACGGCCTCACGGATCCGGTCGGGGATCTCATAGGCGTCGACCGGGACCTGGTTGTTGAGGTCGATCAACGGCTTCACTACGACGTTGGCGTGTCCGAGCCACGACCGGACCCGGTCAACGGTGACGGGTCCGACCTGCTCCACCCTGGCCACCCCCGTCCCCGACGTCACAGCCTCGTCGGTGAGGTGGACATTCAGCGTGACGTCGGGCCGGGAATCCACCCGAGGAGAGCTGGCCGCCTGCGGTGCCGGCTGCCCGGTCGCCTCGGCTACGTCAGCGAACAGGTCCAGGGTAGGGGTCGACTCCCGCGTGCCGGTTGCGGTCGGACTCCGGGACCGGAACCGGCGCGGCAACCAGCCTCGCTCGTGCCTCGCTCGGCGGCCAGGCCCATCCACGCCGACCGGTTTCCGGTCCCTGCGTCCGTCCTCCACCGGCTCCGTGGACGCCACGCGGGTCACGAACCCCGTCACATCCCCTATCCCTGCGCGGCGGCGTCGGCTTCGGCGGCAGCCTCGGGGTCGCACTCCAGCCAACAGGCCTGAATGATGGCTTCGATCCGGCCCCACGACAGGGAGTGGGCATATCGGGCGATCCGCCGGTCGACCACCGCGACGGTCTCCACGGACAGGTGGCGGGTGGCTTCGGCGGTCCTGCGGCCGATCCACGGCTTCACCTCACCGGCCACGATCCTGGCCCACAGCCGTGGGAGACGGTGGCGGAGGTCCAGGGCGTCCCCGACCAGCCGCTCGCGCCGCACTGGACGAGGTCGCCAACACGACTCCGAGCTCGGCCGGGGCGAACTCCGCCACGCCTGGTGTCCCGTCGCCGCCGAAGCAGACCAGCTTCTCCGACCCGGGCAGCAGCGGACTGGTCGGCGCGGGCGAGCTCACTGTGCAGGTCAGCCCAGTGCGCGGCCGCCTGCAGCAACCTGACCTCGCCTTGCTCGACCACCGCACGTGCGGTCTCGACGAACGACAGGGTGGCCGGCTCGTCGAGGGCACTGAGATCGGTGTCGAACATGTGTTCGATTCTACCTGACATGTCCGACCGTGCCCAGACATTTTTCGCCTTGTGCACAACGGTTTCCGAGGCTTCGCCGAGCCCGGATCATTGGGTCGTTTCGACGACTCGCCCTGAGCCTGTCGAAGGGCTCAGACGACCGGATAGCCCGCTGATCGAGCTTGTCGAGATCAAGGGGAAAGTGATCTCGACAAGCTCGATCGTCGCGGCAGCTCGATCGCCGAGGGGGTTCGATCGCCGACAGCCACTAGCCGATGTCGAAGGCGTCCACGTCGAGGTTCGAGGAGCCGCCGAGGCCGTGCGCGGTTCCATCGAAGTAGACCGACCAGCCCGAGCCGTCGAAGTACACGACGTCCTCGTCGTCCACCAACCCCAGACCGGGCACCTTCGTGGTCGTGGAGATGAAGGACAGGTAGAAGTGGGTGGCATCGACGCGGACGAAGCCGTTGACATTGGCCGCGCCGACGAGCCCGTTGGCAGTCGCGTCCCAGACCCGGGCGAACGACGAGCCGTTCCAGCTGTAGATGTCGGCGTTGTCGGGTGTCCCGGTGACACCCGGCACCGCCGTGTTACCGACCGTGGAGAAGTACAACGTGCCACCGACGATGCTGATCGCGTCCAGGTCCTGAGCGGACGCGGTGAGCCCCTTCGCCGTCCCGTCGAAGTACATCGACCAGTTGGTGCCGTCGAAGTACACGACATCCTCGTCCTGCACCGTTCCCAGTCCGGGCAGCTTGGTGGATGCGGCGGTGAAGGACGCATAGAACTGTGTGGCGCTCACCCGGTCGTAGCCGTCGATGTCAGCCACCCCCGGCAGACCTTCTGCGGACGCGTCGTAGTCGCGGGTGAAGACGCCACCCGACCAGCGATAGATGTCGGCGTCGTCCCCGGTGCCGCTCACGCCAGGCGGATTTTCGTTGCCCAGGGTCGAGAGGTAGAGCTGCGGACGGCTGACCGTGAGGAGGGCACTCACCGCAGAACCCCAGTTGCCGGCGGCGTCCTTGCTGTGGACCCACACCGGATGCACCCCGTCGGAGAGCGCGTTCACCGTGCTGGCCGGGATCGACCCGTTCAGACTGCTGACGGGACCTGCGGTCGCGACCGTCAAGGCGCTCCCCGACCCGTCCGCGCCCACGCTGTCCACGAAGTACTCGGCAGCCGCGATGGCAGATCCACCAGCGGACGAGTCATCCGCGGTGGCGGAGAGCTGGACGCCGTTCGGGTCAGCGCCATCCGTCACGGACGGCGTGACAGCCACCGAGCTCGTCGTCGGCCCGGTCGCGTCGGGCTGGGTGACGATTGAGGCGTCTGCGGCCTGTACGTCGATCCGGCCGTTGCCGTATGAGTTGTCCGGACCGGCGACACCGAGGTCGACGGCAGTGCCGATCAGAGCCGCCTGCTGCTGGTCGGCCGTCAGCCCGGGGTGAGCTCCGAGAAGCAGGGCGAGTGCGCCGGCCGCGTGTGGCGCGGCCATCGAGGTGCCGCTCAGCGTCTGGTAGTTGCCGTAGCGATCCGCCGAGTAGATGTTGACACCGGGCGCCACGACGTCCGGGAACACGCGGGCACGCCCGCCGCAGGTGGAAGGCCCACGGCTGCTGCTGGAGTAGACCAGGTTGGTGCTGCTGATCGCGCCGACCGACAATGCCTCGGGGTAGTTGGCCGGGCTCACGCTCGACGACGCGCCCGAACCGAAGTTGCCCGCCGCGAAGACCGGCAGGATCCCGGCTGCGCGCAGCGCCTGGAGGTCCGGCTGGAAGGTCAGGTCGCAGCTGGGACCGGTCCCGATGGACCACGAGCCGTTGACCACACGTGGCGCGTCGTTGGTGCTCGGGTTGCCGTCCGGGTCGAGCACCCATTGGAAGGCCTGGTGGATCGCGGTCGTCGTCGCGGTGCCGCTGTCGTTGAAGATCTTGGCCGCGATCCAGGTCGCGCCCGGCGCCATACCGATCGAGGTGCCGCCGGCGTCGCCACCGACCATGACGCCCATCGTGGCCGTGCCGTGGCCGGTCAGGTCCGTGGGGGTCGTGGGGTGTTGGCCGTACGGGTCGTACCAGCTGTTCGTGCCTCCGCGCCAGCGGCTGGCCAGGTCCGCGTGCGTGACGTCGACACCGCTGTCCAAGTTGGCGACGACGACGCCCTGGCCGGTCTGGCCGAGGTTCCACTCGGCCGGGGCCTTGACGGCCGCCACGTTCGGCTCCGGTGTACCAGCAGTGGGAACCACCGGTATGACGTCGGGGCTGACGCTCGCGACATCTGACCGGACCGCCAGCTCGCGGATGACCCGGGCCGTCGCGGTCACGGAGATCGCGTTGGAGATCCAGAGCCGCTTGGTCCTGGCCACCTGGCCCTGCGCGGCCCGGGTCCTGAGGACGGCGCGGATCGAGCGCTGCGACGACTTCGACGTGGATCGAAGGTCGTTGACGATGCGCTGGACTCGCAGGCGCCGCGAGGGAGCCTTGATGGACGACGGATCCGCCTGCTCTCGCATGGTCAGCACGACAGTGGTCATCTCGCCGGGGGCGAGGCCGGCCAGCAGGGTCTCGACGGCCGGCCCGATCTTGCCCGTCCGCGGCGTCGGCTTGTACATCGCCCCAGCGGTCGCTGTGAGCAAGGACAGCAGCAGGGCTGCCACTGCCGTGATGATCAGAATTCTTCTCACGAGAAGCTGTCCGCCTTCTCCCGGACCTGCGGGATCGAGGGTGGTGCGGATTGGCGCCTGCGTCGGACGATCACCACAGCAGCGGCCGTCGCCACTGAGCAGGACCAGGGCCATCCCCGTCGTGATCAGCTCCATCGGTCGGATGACGTCTCCCTGCGGAGGATCGACCGTCCAGCTCACCGGCATGACCGCGTCGGCGGCACCGGCGCGGTGCACGCTGACCGTTGCCTGCCACGCCCCTGGCGCGGGCTTGGGCGTGACGCCCTCGTAGCGGCCGATCTCGAACCGCTTCAAGCGGACGGAACCGGTGTGCCTTCCCATCGGGACCCACCAAGGCGACATCAGCACCGTTGATGGCCCCCGGAGCAGGCAGGGTGACCTGACTCGCCTTGACGATCAACCGGCTCTGGTCGGGACCGGACGGCAGTTCCTCGAACGTGACGAACAGGCCGTCGACATTGGAGACGTACGGCGCACTGGGCTTTTCGGCGGTGTCGACCTCACGGGCAGTCGGCACCGAGGTGAGCAGCCCGGCTGCGCCACCGCCCCGATCAGCACGAGTGCCTCGAGCCCAACCACGAGACCGAAGCGCCGCGGCGGGACCGGAACCCAGCCTGAGCGGCGGCGCAGCACGCGGCCCGACCCAACCAGCGATCGCGGGGTTGACCAGCATCGTGTTGATCCCGGCGAAACCGAGAGCCAGCGCGAGGAGTGCGACCTTCGCCATCAGGACGCGCTCCCCACAGCGTCGAGACGATCGAGTGCAGCCCCGTGACGTGCAGCCCCGTCTCGACGAGTCCGGACGCGAGCAGGACGACGGCGGCCAGCGCCGCCATCGGGCTGAAGGCGCGCCAGGCAGACGTCAGGATCGGACCGCGACGCTGCGGGTCACGACGGCCCAGCGGCACGAGGCAGAGCGCGAGCGCGATGAGCCCACCGGCCCAGACTCCCGCGGCAACGATGTGCACAGCCGCGACGAAGATCGCCGGCAGCGTTCGGCTGGGCAGGGCAGCAGCGTGGCCGGCCCAGCCCTCGAACCAGACCGCTGCCAGCAGCGCGACGAGGCCGACCATCGAAGCCGGCCGGTGGCCGTCGACGGATGGCCCACACGGACAAGCGACAGCGGCGATGGCCAGCGCGATTTCACGCGCCAGCCACAGGTGCCCCCACGGCGTGGAGGTCAGCGTCGTCCAAGTCGTGTCGATCCAGTCCGACGTCGAGAGGTCGGACGACTGCGTGCTCACGAACGCCATCAGGATCCCGGTGACGACCGCCGTCCCGCCCGCGAGGAGTGCGATCTCCCGGCCGCGGCGCCGCGGGGCGGCCCCGGACTCCCCCATCGCCCCGAGAACGCGTACGGACACGGCCACCGCACCGATGGCCAGCAGGATCGCCACCAGGTCCAGCCACCGCAGCACGAGCGCCTTGGTCTCCGGCAGACCCAGCCCGACGTAGGAACGATGACCGGGCGTACTCCTACGCCGAACAGGACCGAGCCACGGGAGGCGTGGCCGTCCTCGAGAGAGAGGACTCGCCAGTCCATGACGTACGTCGCCCGCTGAAGCGGAGCGGTCGTGATCGTGACGACCTCTCCGCCGTCCGCCTCGGTTGACGAGACCTCGACCGTTTTCTCGACCCCGTCGAGCGTGTGCAGGTTGAACGTGCTCGACCCCGGAGTCGATGGTCTGGGTGAAGTACAACGTGAGCTCGGTCCGGCCGACGGAGACCATGCCGCCGTTGGCGGGGTCCGAGCGCTCCAGCTCGCTGTGCGCGGACGCCGGCGACGCGCCGAGCAGCACCATGACCAGCGCGCCGAACAGCACCGCCCACCGGCGGCGCCTGCTCTGCGAGGTGGCCAGGGTCATCCTTGGGCCCGGATGTGTTCGAGCCGGACGTCTCCGATCACCAAGGTCACCAGGTCACCCGCATGGATGGCGTTGTTGGCGTTGGCCATCAGGAAGAAGTACGTGCCGCCCAGCCTCAGGTCCGTGTGGTGATGGGGAGGTGAGGCCATCCGCAGTGTCGCTGCCGCTGTCCTCGACCACGAGCGCCGGAGAGAGCGCCGGGTCGTGGATGATCGGGCTCGCCTTGTCGGGGTCGACGACCTGGTAGCGAAGCTCGATGAGCCCGCCGGCGGCCGTCACTCCGATCAAGGACACATCGATGCCGTAGTGCGCTGCCATTCCCTGGACGTCGACCGCCGTGGTTCCGTCGCGGATGTCGGCCGCATGACTCGGCCACCAGGTCCGTGCCCCGATGCCGGCAACCAGCAGCACGGCCAGGACGATCACGACCCAGCGACGTCGTCGGCTCGGAGTCTTCTCGGCCGCGGGCGGCTCCTCGCTCACGCGAGGCAAGGTGTCAGTGGTCATGAGGGTGCGTCTCCTTCCGAGAGCCGGCCTGCACCGTTGGTGATGCAGGCCGGCCGGAGCCAGTTGTTACGGGAGGTCGAAGGCATCGATGTCGAGGTTGCCCGAGGTCCCCAGACCGTGGGCAGTCCCGTCGAAGTACGTCGACCAGGTGCCGCCGTTGTCGTACACGACGTCCTCGTCCTGCTGGTTGCCCAGTCCTGGTACCGCGGTGTTGGTCGCGTTGAAGGACAGGAACAGGTGAGTCGCGTTGACCCAGACGAGGCCATCGACGTCAGCGCCAGCGGCGAGGCCGTTTGCCGACGCGTCCCAGACCCTGGTGTACGACGAGCCACCGTTCCAGCTGTAGACGTCGGCGTCGTCTGCGGCTCCTGTGACTCCGGGCGGGTTCACGTTGCCCACGGTCGAGAAGTACAGGGTGCCGCCAATGATGCTGATCGCGTCGAGGTCGTAGTTCCCGTTGTTGGCCGGGAACCCATGAGTGCTCGCGTCGAAGTACATCACCCAGGTGCTGCCGTTGAAGAACACGACATCGTCGTCCTGCACGGTGCCGGTGATCCCGGTCAGGCTCACGTTGCCCGTGAAGGACGCGTAGAACGTCGTGGCGGTGACCCGGTCATAGCCGTCGAGGTTGGCGCTGGTGGCTACGTTGTACGGCGTCCGTGGACATGTCGATCGCCCGGCTGTGTGCCGTGCCGCTCCAGTTGTAGATGTCCGAGTCGTCCGCGGTCCCTGCGACTCCGGGCGGGTTGGTGTTGCCCAGGGTCGAGTAGAACAGCGGGTGGGACACGGTCAGCACCGTGCTCGCGGTGGCGCCCCAGTTGCCTGCGGCGTCCTTGGCGCGCACCTTGATCGTGTACGTACCTTCGTTCAGTCCGCCGACGTTGACGTTGGCAGCCAGGTTCCACGGACCCGCACCGGTCACGGTCATCGCGTTCGCGTTGCCGTAGCCCGGGTCGGTCCCGATGAACCACTCGGCCTTCGTCACCGAGGTGCCGGCGTCGTTGCCGGTGGCGGTGAGCGCCACGTTGGGGGCACCCTGCGTCGGGTTCGGCGAGGCGCTGACGGCACTGACCGTCGGGGCGACCTTGTCCACCACCAGGGTCCCTGTTGCAGTCAGGCCCCAGTTGCCCGCGACGTCCTTGGCGTGGACGTACATGGTGTGGCTGCCGTTGCTCAGCTGCTGAACGGTGGACAGGGGGATGTCCGCGTAGGCGGTCTCGGACGTGGAGTTGAAGACCCCGTCCAGAGCCACCATGGCGATACCCGTGCCGTTGGCACCGACGGTGTCGATGAAGAGCTCAGCACCCTTGATCCCGCTGTTGACTCCATCACCGAGCGGATCGGTCATGCTGGCGGTCACCCGCACGAATGGCCAGCCCGGGTTGACCGGGAGCGTGCCGTTGTTGGGCGTCGGGTCGACCACTACACCTGCGGTCGTCGGGACCGTCTGGTCCATGATCAGGTTGGCGAACTCCGCGTCACCCCAGTTGCCTTGGGCGTCCCTGCTCCGGACCCAGACCGAGTTGTTGCCCTCCGGCAACGTGTTGATCACACCGTCTCGGGATCGTGGCATCCACACTGGCCACAGGGGCGTCGATGTTGGGCAGCATGGGCGTGCCCGTGCCCGCCGCGGCAGCGGCGGTACCGATGGAGTACTCGCCATCGACGATGTTGGAGCCGCCGGTGGTTCGGTCGTCGGCAGTCGCCGTCACGTCGATACCGGTGGTCCGGGCGTTGTTGGTGATCTTCGGGGTGAGGACGACTCCGCTCGTGGTCGGGCCGCCGCCGTCGCCACCATTGACCAGCACCGAGCTGAACGGCCCCCAGTTGCCTGCGGCGTCCTGTCCGTGCACGTAGACCACGTGGTCACCGGAGGCGACCGTCACCGACGATGCAGTCACGCTGGCAGGCGACGACCCGGGAGCACCCGTCATCGTCGTCAGCGCCGCTGACGTCGTCGACGTAGTACTCGGCGGCCGCGATGCCCGAGCCGCCGTTCGCACTGTCGTCGATCGTCGCGGTCAGGTTGCCGCTGGGGGCGAGCGCCACGTCGCGCGTCGCCGGACCGAAGTGGTCCGGAGAAGCCGGCTGGTCGGCCACAGCCTTCAAGGCCGTGAGCATGCCGCCGATGCCGACGGTGTTGGTGTTGTGGAAAGACAGGTTCGCGTCGTAGAGCGACAGGAACGCGTCCTGGTCGGAGGACGGCGTCTTCACGATGGCGTCCGCCGTCTGGCCGGGCCCGAACGTCTCGGCGACGTACTCGCGCGAGAACTCGAGCGGGTTGCCGTCGAGGGCGATGACGTCCTGGCGGGCGCCGAGCACTCCCATCGAGTGGTAGTCGACGCCGGCGTTGACGTACCGCAGCAGCACGTTGCTGTTGCCGTTGGTCTCGAACGGCGCGATGTCGGGGTACACCTGCCCGTTGATGAGGAAGTACCGGGGGTGGTACTTGCGCATGTCGAAGGTCGCCGGGTTGGCCGCGTTGTTCAGCGCAGGGTCGATTTCGCTGAGCAGCATGACGAAAGAGTCGTCGAACGCGGTGCTGGCATCGGCGTACGCCTGCCCGGTACCGGCGGTCGGCGTGACGACCAGCGCTCCGTAGAGGCCCATGGCCACCTGGTGCTGGGCGTTGGGCAGCAGCGACTGCCTCGTAGAGGTAGGTGCCTGGCCGGTTCGGCGGTGAACGTGTAGTCCTTGGTGCCGCTGGCCGGCGGCGCCGGTCAGGTCCGGCACCATGTCCTGCCCGTTGATGAGCAACCCGGACGGCTCCGACAGCTGGTTGTGCAGCTTGATCGTGACCTCGTCACCCTGCGCCACGGTCAGCGTCGGACCACCGGGCTTGTGTCACGGCAGCGTTGGTGGTGTTGTAGCCGAACACGTTCACGTTCGTCGTGTTCACCGGTGGGGGCACCGGCAGCGACAGTGCTGCCCGTGACGGCGTACAGGTCGATCGAGACCGTGGCGGCGGAGGCGGGCCCAGCCGGCGTCGCGACGACCGCCAGCGCGGCGAGCATCCCACCGGTCAGGAGAGAGGTGGCTACCCTCTTCAGCGTCAGTCGAGTCATGGTTCTGCCCGTCTCTCTCAGTTTCCGCAGTTGTTGGGCGAGGGCGGATCGATCCGCATGTACGTGATCGGCCCGGTCATGGTGGCGCCCCAGGACGTGATCTGGAACAGCGCGTGGTTGTGCGAGATGATGTAGTACTCGCCGCACTGGTTCAGTGAGGCTGTCCCCGGCGGAAGCACCTCTTTGGTGCCCAGGTAGGGGCTACCGCTGTAGAAGGCACCGATCACCGAGTTCTGGAGGTTCGGTACCGTCACCGGCACCGGGTTGGCCGGGCTGTAGTGCTCGGCGTCGTACCACTTGAAGAGCACGTCCCACGTCTGGCCGGGACCGATGTTGATCGCGAACTTCTCGAAGGACAGGTCTTGGTTGCCCGGCCCCTTGAGCTCGTGGCCGTCCCGCCCGATGACGGTGCCGTTGTTGCCGTGCGGGTGGAACGGGTAGTCCTCGGTGCCGACGTTGAGGTAGCGAGCCAACCCGGGCTGCATGCCGGGGTGCCACTCCTGGACCTGCGCCAGCGAACCGTACGGCTGGGTCGGCAGCCAGGACGCGCCGTTGTCGGCGATGCTGTCCGGGAAGCCGCGGCCGTTGATCAGCCAGTAGCGCGGGTGGTAGTTGTTCATGTTGAAGGTCCTGCCGGCCTCGACCGCCTGGTGCTGGTAGGGGTCGATCTCCGACAGCAGCACCATGAACTCCTCAGTCGGAGTGAACTGGCTGTCAGCGCTGTTGTAGGCGTAGGCATCGCCCAGCGCCGGTCGCACGATCAGGGCTCCGAAGAGTCCCATGTGCACCTGCGTCTCGGGGTTCGTACCCGACTCGTAGAGGTACGTGCCGGGCTTGCCCGCCACGAAGCTGTAGGTCACGGTCCCGCCGCCGGCGGGAGCGGTGTTGGTCAGCGAGGTGACCCGTCCGCTGCCGTTGAGCTCACGGTGGGCGGGTGCGCCGTCGGCCAGGACGTCGCCCTGGCCCGGGAACATGATGGACACGTCGTCGTCGACGAACGTGTTGTGCAGGATCACGGTGACGGTGTCGCCCTCGTGCACGCAGAGCACCGGGCCGGGGTGCTGGAACCCGTCGGACCCGCTGGAGTAGCCCCACATGAACGCCGTGTTGCCGTCGGGAAGGCTGATGTACCCGGTCTTGGTCGTGAGGTTGAAGATCGGGTGGTCAGCAACCCCGCCCACGCCATCCGTGCAGACGATGCCGACGCGCTGTGCGTTCTCGGCGGTCGCCGGCGCGCCACCGGTGAGGGTGGCTGCGGTGGCCGAGAGTGCCATCGCTGCGACGATGAGCATCGTCCGGCCGCGCCGGCGGAAGGTCTTCGCTTTCATGGCAGTGCCCAATCTCGTCATGGCGGTCACACGGCCCAATCGTTCGGGAAGCTCTGGGGACCGACGGTTCCCGCGGGGTACACGTGGATCTCGGTGGCCTGACCGCCGAAGCCGCCTGGAGCCAGGTTGTTGGACCGCAGGAAGTTGCGGTTGTAGAGCATGTAGGTGTCGTACGGATCCGGCCCGTTCCCACGTAATCCGGTGCGGTGAACACCACGTCGTAGCTCTCACCGGGCCCGATGTTGAGCGTGTCGGTCTCGTAGGAGTCGTCCGTGCTGTCGCGGCCCACCATGGGGGTCGCGTCGCGCCCGACGACCTTCATCCGGATCCCGGTGATGCTCATCGCCGACTCCCGGAAGCCGAGGTTGGCGAACCGCAGCGCGACCCGCTCACCGGCGTTGCACCTCACCAGCGACGACTGCGGCTGGTTCTGGAGCTTCGCGAAGCCGGCGTTGGTGGACCAGGTGACCATCCGCGTCCGTCTCGAAGTCGATCGCGTTGACCGAGGCCCATCGATCGGCGCGTTGGGAGCGATCGTGTCGGGGTAGACCCGGCCGTTCAGCAGGGCGAAGTCGGCCCGGTAGTCGCTCCACTCCGGCAGCTGGATGTGCGCGTCGGCCCAGTGCGCCTCGGCCCACACCTCCGACAGGAACATCGCGAACTCACGGTTGTAGCCGGTCGACCCGTCACCGTCGTTGTACATGAACTTGGTGAAGCCACCGTGGTTCGTGCCGTCCTGCAGCGGTCGGACGAACACGAGCCCGGTCATGCCCATGTGCACGTGCTCCACGTCCTCGACGTGGCAGTGGTACATGTAGGTGCCTGGGTCACGTGGCCGGTAGGCGTAGATGAACTGGCGTCCGCTGGGCACCGAGATCGAACCGGTCGGCTCCCCGTCGAAGAACGGGATGACGTTGCGGAACCCGTGCCAGTGCAGCGTGTGCGCGTCGAACAGGTCAGGCCGCAGCGCCAGCCCGAGGTTGGTCAGGCCGACGTTGAAGTCCTTCGGGCTGGCTGGGTTGAACTGGTCCACCCAGAACAAGGGCGCCGAGTGCTGGGCGTGGTTCTTCTGGTTGTGGAGCAGCGTCGTGTCGGCCTGGGGGCCGATGAAGAACTTCGTCACGTTGCGGAACCCGAAGATGTACGTCGTCATCAGGTCGGGCGCCAGGTTGTCGGGGTGGAACGGCGGGATCGCCGGCGATTCGGGCAGATGGATCCAGCCGTCGGTCCCGCCGAGGTACAGGTCCGGAGTCCCGGCGACGCCGGATGCCGGCTCCGGCAGCAGGACCTTGCCCGCCCACGTGAAGCTGCACGCGGCTGCGGCACCGCCGGCCAGCTGGAGGAACCGCCGGCGGTCGAACCCTGACCTGAGGCTGGTTGCCTCGAGGCCCGTGGAGTCGCTCCCTGGGTTGGTTGCGGGGTGGCTCATGGGGTCACCTGATCCCTTCGTAGGGCCGTTGTGAACGTTGTTAGGAGACATCGAAGGCATCCACATCGAGACTGCTGAGGGTGAGACCCCTTGCGGTTCCGTCGAAGTACACCGACCAGGTGCCGGCGTTGTAGTAGACGACGTCCTCGTCCTCGACACTGCCGAGCACGGGAACGGTGGTCGTCGTGTTGCTGAAGGACAGGTAGAAGTGCGATCCGTCGATCCTGACGAAGCCGTCCGTGTTGACCGCACCGGCAAACCCGGCGGCGGAGGCGTCCCAGACACGGGCGAACGATGTGCCGTTCCAGCTGTAGATGTCGGCATCGTCCGCCGTGCCACCGACGCCGGGCGGGTTCGTGTTGCCCAGCGTCGAGAAGTACAGCACTCCCCCGACGATGCTGATCGCGTCCAGGTCCTGGTTGTTCGCCGTCAGACCACGGGCCGTCCCGTCGAAGTAGACGGACCAGACACCGTTGTTGTAGTAGACGACGTCCTCGTCCTGCACGTTGCCCAGTCCTGGCACCGCCGTGTTGGCCGCGCTGAAGGACACGTAGAAGTGGTTGGCGTCGACGCGGTCGTAGCCGTCGATGTTGGCACCACTGGGCAAGCTGGCAGCGCTGGCGTCGAAGACCCTGCTGAAACTCGAGCCCGTCCCGTCGTAGATGTCGGCGTCATCGAACGGGCCACCCAGACCGGGGATCGGGCCGTTCCCTGCCGTCGAGAAGTACAGCGGCGGTGACGGCGGTGCGGCCACCGGCGCCGACGCACCCGCAGCGAACGAGATCGCGTCGATGTCGAGGTTCCCCGACGTTCCGAGACCATGAGCCGTCCCGTCGAAGTACACCGACCAGGTACCGGCGTTGAAGTACACCACGTCCTCGTCGTCGACGTTTCCTAGTCCGGGCACCGGCGTCGTCCCGCTGAACGACACGTAGAAGTGCGTCGCATCCGTGAAGATGAGGGCGTCCACGTTGCCAGCGGTCAGACCGTAGGGAGCCGAGCCGGCGTTCACCACTCTCGTGTACGCGCTGCCGCCATCCCAGCGGTAGATGTCCCGAGCGTCACCACTGCCGCTGACGCCCGGAGGCACGGCACCGTTGTTGACCGAGAAATACAACGTGTTACCCGCCACGCTCATGGCGCCCAGGTCCATACCGGTGTTGAGACCGTGCGCACTACCGTCGAACCAGAGCGTCCACGTGCCGTTGTTGTAGTAGACGACGTCTTCGTCAGCGACAGTGCCTGCTCCCGGAAGTGTCACGAAGCCGGTGAAGGAGGCGTAGAAGTGGGTGGCGTCGACCCGGGAGAATCCGTCCACGTTTGCGTAGCCGGGAACTCCGAGGCCGCTCAGGTCCAGCTCGCGGTTGTACACCGAGCCGTTCCACTTGTAGATGTCAGCGTCGTCCGCTGTACCAGAGACGCCGGGCGGGTTGGTGTTCCCGACCGTCGAGAAGTACAGGTCAGCCGTGGGTGGCGGCGGTGGCGGAGCGGCCGCGGCGAACTCATCCGAGCCCGCATCGAATCCGCCCAGAGCCGGGCGGGCCTGGTCGTCGATGTCGGTCGCCGGCGCGTTGACGCCACCCGAGCTGGCCGCGCCGAGGTTGCACGCGGGTGAGCCAGGGCAAGCACCGAGGTGGTAGTCGCCCATCAGGTTCGGCGGCACCTCACTGGTCACGAGCGTCGCGTCGACGAACGCCGGGTTCTGCCGCCAGGTCGAGAACGACACCGACAGGTCGTACGCCGGGCCGGCGAAGCTCGGGTCCTGGTTCGAGTTGGACGGATCGGCGGCGTAGTTGTGCAAGCCGTTCGGGTCCTGCTGGATCACCGAGTTGGTCGGCGTCAGCGCATCCGTCCGGTCGGCCACGCCCAGGTCCCACTCGTCGATCGGCGTGGGGTCACCGGCGATGCCGATGCCGTGCACGGTCAACCCGGCACGCGTACCCGCCCGGTTGTCCCAGAAGATGTTGTTGAACAGCAACGGCTTGCTGAACGTGGGCGAACCAGTCGGCAGCACAGCCTGCAGCAGGTCGCTGTTGGCCGAGCTCGACAGACCAGCGGGAGCGGGCAGACCGTTGGAGGTCACCGCGGTCGCGGTCGTGAGGTTCTTCACGATCGTGTTGTTGTAGACCCGCACGTTCGGAGCGTCGTTGAGGCTGACGCCACCGCCCTCGTGGGTCGACACGTTGTTGGCGATCGTGTTGTTGTACACGTTCATCTGGTCCATGCCGTTGGTGCCACCGGCGGCCATCAGGAAGCGGATACCGCCACCGTCGTCGTTGGCGAGGTTGGCCTGGATCTGGTTGGCGTAGATGTCCACCGGACCGGAGCCTGGTGACAGGTCACTCGGGTTCGCCGCGAGCTGGCCGGCGATCATGATGCCGCCACCTTCGTCGTTGGACATGTTGTAGTAGATCCGGTTGTGGTGGATCTTCCCGTTCACGCTGCGGCCGTAGACGGTCATGCCGCCGCCGTACTCCAGCGAGAAGTTGCCACAGATGTCGTTGTGCGTCACCTCGTAGTTGTCCGAGCCCGCGTAGAGGCCGATGCCACCAGCGAGGTTCGTCCCGGCATTGGTGATGATCCGGTTGTCCGCGATGCGCACGTTCTCGTTGTGCTGGTTGGTGTCCGGCGCGGCCAGGTCGGGCGTGCCGATCCGGATCGTGCCGTAGCCGCTGGCGTTGTTCTGCACCACGTTGTTGGTGATCTGCAGGTTGCGGGCGTAAGCGTTGGCGAAGATGGCGCCGCCCTGCGTCACGATCGTCGGGGGCAGACCGGTGTTGGCACCGTTCAGGTCGTTGATGTTGCCTGGGAAGCCGTCCTGCCGGCCACCCCGGATGTCGAACCCGTCGATGCTGGCCTTGAACGTGCTCGTGAACTGACGAGCTGTGTTGGCTGCGGTCGTCGCGTTCTGCGAGGCCAGGACGTAGATGCCCGCACCGTCGTTGACGGTCTGGTTACCATCCCAGGTCAGCGTGCCGACCTTGTTGTACCAAGCGGTCGCCACGTCGTTGTCCGTACCGAACGCACTGGCGTCGATTCCCGTGCCTGGCACGTAGGTGTTGCCCTGGAAACCACCCGGGCCGACACCTTGCAGCTTGACCGGGGAGGCCATGATGAGGTTCTCGTAGTACTCGCCGCGCGGGTTGATCCGCGGGTTGCTCGGGTCCGGGCTACCGGGGTAGACCACGACCAGGGCCTGAGCGTGGGTCTGCGCGGCGTCGAGCGCGTCCTGGATGAGCGCATACGGGTGACCGGGTCCGACCTCGTACAGAGTCGGGTTGTAGCCCGTCCCGAGCACGTGGAACGTCAGGCCGTTGACGGTCGTCTGGCCGTTGTCACCGGTGATCTCGAGCTGGTGCGCACCCGTTGCCGTGCCGGCCGGCACCGTGACGTCGATCGACGTGTTGTTCCACGAGGTCGTCGGCAGCACGATGGTGCCGTCGAGCGTGACCTTGCCAGTGCCCTTCGTGGCGCCGAAGCCGGTGCCCTGGATGTTGAACGAACCGCTGCCGTTCACGAATGGCTTGGACACCGCCAGCAGCTGTGGCGTCGTCGGCTCGAGCGGACACGTGATGGCCTGCGAGACCCCGGTCGCCGGGCTCTCGATCGTCAACCCGACCTGGGTCGGCGCGAGGTCGGCGAACGTCATCATGCCGGGCATCGCCTCCCCACCCGCGTTGTGAGTGGCAAACCGCGGGTTGTAGTTGGGGTTGAGATGACCAGGGATACCTGGATCGTTGGCCACGACCCGGTACATGCCCGCACAGACACCGGACGGTGTCGGACAGCTGATGTGGTCGGTCGACGGCATCAGCACGTCGTAGATGCCGTTGAAGTCGGTCTCCGCGGTGTACTCCAGCTGGTTGTTGAAGTCGTAGAAGCCGACCGGAGCGAACGCCAGGCCCTTCTTCTCGCCGTACATGACCGAGCGGGGGTCGTTGGAGAACTGCAGGTCGTCGATGATGACGGCACGCAGCCGAGCCGGGACGGGCACGTCGGTGAAGATGTTGAAGATCGGCACGATCGACTTGCCGTTGTTCACCCGCACGAGCTTGGTGTCGCACATCGGCTTGGGCATGCCCTCGTAGGGAGTGCCACCCATGTCGACGAACGGCTGGTTGTCGACCGGGGTCGACGCGGGCACAGTCACGCCGACAGGGACGTCGTTGGTGACGCCACCATCGCCCACGACCGGGAGGTACCCGTCCTGGCCGTCGTTGGCCAGGTCCACCGTGTGCAGCGCACCGGCACAGGCCGGCGGCGGCACCTGGGGAACGATCTGGTCGCCGCGGGCGATGTTGACGTCCTCCTCCTGGGTGACGTCGTACATCGGGTTGCCGGTGGCGTCATCGGGGATGGCGATGTGGACCAGGTAGTCACCCGAGCCCAGCGGGGTGAAGTCGCCGCCCACACAGACCGGGTTCTCCGGGTCAGAGGCGTCCAGCGTGCCGTTGAAGCACCCGTCCCCGAACCCGTAGTTGCCGTTGACCGCTGCGCCGAAGTTGGCGTCGGACGTGCCCTGGTCGGTGGCATACGGGCCGTACTGGATGCCCTGCATGAAGCTGGAGATGCACTCGCCGTCGGTCTCCTGCGTGGGGACCAAGACGTTCTCGTCGTAGTTGTTCGGGTTGTCAGCCATGTGCACGAGCGGGTTGCCGTCCACGTCACGAGCAGTACAGCCTTGGGGCCGCTGCCAGGACTCGGAGAGGTAGGTGTTGAGCAGCGGGCCCCTGGCGTAGGAGCCGTCCGAGGCGAGCTCGTACTGGTCCATCGCGTCGCACGGGGTGCCGGCGTTGGTGCCGCAGGGCACCGTGTCATACAGCTCCACCGGAACACCGGAGATGCCCGGCTGCCAGTCCTCGGTCGCCGCGTACTGCGGGTCGAGCTCGTTGCGCGTGGTGTCATAGCTGACCGTGCCCGACGATGCCGCCGTTGCGCGGGTCGATGCCGTTGGCGCCCGTGGGGTCGTAGGAGTGCACGCCCCAGTCCAGCTGGCCGCTGAGACCGATGATGGGCATCACGCTGACGTCGACGCCGGCGCCCTTGACCGTGGTCGGCTTCGGCTGGTTGTCGGCCTGGTAGGTGATACCAGTCGTGTAGTACGAGTCGTTGTACGCCTCTTCGACCAGCCACTCACCCCACGGGTAGCCGTTCTCGAACTTGTAGTAGCCGTTGGCGTCCGTGACGGCCGTCGGCGTACCGCGGTCCATCAGGGTGTTCTGGCGCTGGCGCAGCGTCATCGTGAAGTTCGGGATGCCCTTCTCACCGGGGTCCTTCACACCGTTGCGGTTCGTGTCGTTGAAGACGTAGCCGTCGAACTCGGTCCACCAGCCGTTCAGCGGCAGCTTGCCCATCTGCACGACCTGGCCATTACTGACGGTCACGTTGATCGAGTTGACGTTGTAGTCCTGGGGCTCGTCCCACCAGGTCAGGGCGTAGTCACCATCCGGCACGCCGGTGATCTCGAAGGTGCCATCCGACGCGCCCTGCCCGATCCACACGGCCTGGTCGCCGAGCTGGAGGTCTGTCAGCGACAGCCAGGGCTTGTCGATGGCGTGGCCGACCTTGGTGCCGGTGTTGCCACCCCAGAAGTCGAAGTCGCCACCCTTGGGGGGCGTGTAGGTCTTGATCCCGACGACCCCACCCTTGATGGCTCCCTGGGCGCTGGAGTCGAGCGGCTGGCCGTCCTTGAGCGGCCTTACGTAGCCGAAGATGGGCAGCGGGCTCGGCTCGCCGCCATGGGCGAAGGTCTGTGTCGAAGCCGGTGTCGCCTTCGATCATCCACGCGTCGTAGTCGTGGTTGCCCTCGAGCGTGGTCGTCTGGATCCACTTCGTGCCCTGCGGGGGGTCCGCCGACAGCGTGTAGCGGTTGGTGCCGAGGTGCGGGACGGTGAGCAACCCGGTGTTGTCGCTGAGGCACTTCCCACCGATCTTGTCCGACGACCGGTACGCCGTCGGCGTCCAGGTCGGCGGAGTCCGGAATCACGTGCGTGTCGGGGTCCTCACCGACGTAACGTCGTGCAGAGCGGGTTGCCGTAGACGTCCGTGCTGACCTCACCCAAGCGTGTCGTTGACCTGCGCCTGGAAGCCGGCCAGCGGGGCCTCGTTGGCGTCGAGCACGCCGTTGGTCTGCGCATTGTCCTCGAAGACCGTGCCGCGCAGGGTCGCGTCCGGCAGCGGGTCGGGCTCCATGCCGACCGTCACCGGTCCGTCGATCGGGTTGGCGCAGCCCGGCTCGGTTGGCGGCGCATGTCGACACAGAAGTGCGCACCATCGATCTTGAATCCGTCGGACAGGACGGAGATCAGGTAGCGGCCATCAGGGATGTTGCCGCACCGCTCGCGAAGTCGTCCTCGTCGCCCTGCGCGTAGATCGGAACCCAGCCGGTGGGCCACGTCGTCGATGGAGTGCCAGTGACAGTTGGCGGGATAGCCGGGGGTCGGTCGCTGCACAGCCCGAACCGGGGCGGGCGCGCTGTTCGGTGGTGCCGGTGTTGTCGACGTTGACCATCCACCGGAAGGCTCGATCGAGTCGCCCTTGGTCACCCCGGCCCCCCGGCGCATCGGGCTCCGTGCGGGCGCTGACTGACGTTGAGCGAGAGGGTGTTCGTCGTCGCCGCTTCGCGCCGGCGAGAACAACACCGGCAACGTCACCAGTGTGGTGACCGGCATGATCAGGGCCACGAACGCGGTCCCCATTCGTCGCCACACAGACTTCTTGGCGGCATGGCGTCCCACGCGCTGCTTCGAGCTCGTGCTCGTGGTCGTGAGAGACGTCAATGATCTGCGCATCTGATTCACCTTCCCGGCAGGTCCAGGAGTCCTGGGTCGCTCACGACTCTCTAGGGGACGGCAAGGCGTCTTGTCCTCAATGACAGAACTGTCATGAGCGCGTCATGCAGTGGTCATCGAATCCGATCCGAGCGTGACGAGAGCGCAACCGAAAGTGAGATTTCGCGCGTGAGTGCCGAATCGGTCGCCAACGCGAAGGCCCTTGAAAACAACGATGTCCGCCGCTGGATCACCAGCGGCGGACATCGACGGGATGCTGTTTTCAGGCCTTCGCGGCCGGCGTGATGTTGGCGTTCCGGTGGAAGACGTTGTCCGGGTCGTAGGTCGCTTTGACCTCGCTGAGTCGCCCGTACTTCGAGCCGTACGCAGCACGCACGATGTCGTCGTCGAAATCGGTGAGGCCGTTGACGTAGGCCTCTGCTCCGGTTGAGAACGGCCGCATCGCGTCGTACGTCTGGCGGACCCACGCACGGTCGGCCTCGAGCAGTTCTGGCGTCGGACAGACCGCGATCATGAACACCGCATAACGCGGACTGCGACCGCCCCCGAACGCCGTCGCGTCCTCGGCCACATCGCAGAACGCGCCGTCGAGCCGGTAGAAGAGAACGAGCGACAGCGGCGAGTTCTTCTTCGGCATCTGCTCGACCAGCGCCCCGATGACGTCATCGGAAAGGTCGTCGACGTAGCAGCCCTTGTCGTAGCAGTGGAAGCCCCACGCGTTGGCCTCGTCGAGCAGCTGCTGGAGTCCGACGTAGGGCATGGGCGTGACGAACTCGAAGGCCGGCGCCAGCCGCTCTCGCAGTCCCGCGACCAGGCCGGCGTGACTGTCGGGATCTCCGAAGCCGACGACGATGAGCGCGTAGCCGGGAGCGCCCTGGAGGTGCTCTGGGACGAACGGCGCCGGCGGCGCGTTCAGGGCACCGATGATCATGTTCATGTCCATCGGCAACGTGGCCATGGTGTCGCGCGCCAGTCGCAGCAGCTCAGGACCCTTGTCGAGCTCCCAGAACAGCATCGCGAACGACACCATCGGGCCCACTTCGTGCAGCCGGAACTCGAACTCCGTGACGATGCCGAAGTTGCCACCGCCGCCTCGGATAGCCCAGAACAAGTCCGGGTTCTCGTCCTCGGCTGCTCGGTGCACCTGGCCATCGGCGGTCACGACCCGTGCCGAGACCAGGTTGTCGATCGTGAGCCCTCCCCGACGCGTCAGCCAGCCCATGCCACCGCCGAGGGTGAGGCCGGCAACGCCGGTGTGGCTGACCAGTCCGGCGGGGGCCGCGAGTGCGTGCTCCTGGGTCGCGGCGTCGAGGTCGCCGAGCAGCGCCCCGCCCCCGACCCGGGCCCGCTTGGCGGCCGGATCGACCGTGACCTGGTTCAGCTCGCTCAGGTCGATGACCAGACCATCGTCCACGACGCTCTTGCCGGACATGCTGTGCGCACCCGATCGCACGGCGATCTCGAGACCTTCCTGGACCGCGTACGTGACGGCTGCCTGGACGTCCCCTTCGGACTGACAGTGCGCGATGGCCGCCGGTCGTGAGTCGATGTCGGCGTTCCAGACCTTGCGCGCCTCGTCGTACGTCGGGTCATCCGGTCCGATGACGGAACCGTTCATCTGGTCGTGCAGCCGGGTTGTGCCTCCGCTGGTGGTGGTCATCTGCTTCTCCCATGCTCTTGTCTGGACATGTGTGATGTGGAACGAGTCGATCTGTCCAGACCGGGAGCGGCGAGGCGGATGTGCGACCAGGGGTGCGCCCGAAGCGTTCTGGGAGGGCTCGAGTTGTGTGTCCGCGTCAGTATCAGCGCGCGGACACGGCCACAGTGCAACGCGTAGACCGACGGTGTCAACGAAGCCAAAGAAGATTTCAGCCGCCCGGAGATGGACGGATCTCGTGACCGGGGCGGACAATCCGCTTATGCGCCTTCTGGAGCGGGCATCTCACCTCTCCTCGCTGATGGAGTACGCCGTCGAGGCCAGGAGCGGCGAAGGTCGCCTGGGCCTGAGATCCGTACCGACCGGCATGCGCGCGACCACCAAGGCGCACCCTGCCGGTCTGACTCGCCGCGAGCAGGAGGTGCTGGAGCTTCTGTGCTCCGGACTTACGAACGACGAGATCTCCGCGAAGCTCGTCGTGTCGGTGAAGACGGTCGATCACCATGTGTCCGCCGTGCTCGCCAAGCTCGGCGTCCCCTCCCGCAAGGTCGCTGCCGCGGAGGCGGCTCGCCGCGGACTGGTCGTCGCCGCAAGAGAGGTAACCCGGCACGCAAACTGGGTAGTCGTTCCCGATTCCCTCGCGCGGTCCGCGGACCAGTGTTGCTGGTGTCCGCACGACCAAACTGAGGAGTAACCAATGCCGCTGTACATGGACGTTTACAGTCTCGGAGGACCCGTCACCGTCGACGACGTCGCGAAGGCCCACATGGCCGACCTGCAGATCCAGAACAGGTACGACGTGCGCTACCTGCGCTACTGGGTCGACGAGGGAGAAGGCAAGATCTTCTGCCTCGTCGAGGCCCCGTCGGCCGACGCTTCCACGACCGTGCACCGCGAGGCACACGGTCTCGTCGCGGAGGAGGTCTTCGAGGTCAAGGAGGGATCCTGACCACACTGGGAGGCTGTGCTTGTCTCTGCACACAGCTGGCCTGCACAACCTCCCAGTCGACGTGGGCAGGTTCAGGCAGCAGGCAGCGCCGGACGGGCGGGTATGGCTGAGTGGGTGCCGGTGTGGTCGACCAGGAGGTAGCGGCCGGTCGGGGTGCGCCACACGAACACGCCGGTGAAGGGTTGTACCACTTGCCAGTGACCGTGGGTTTGACGCGGTGGTGGAAGCGGGTCATGAGGCCGAGCTTGCCGAGGCCGGTCTGACCCGGTGGTCCACCTTCGTCGGGTTTGACGAAGGCGATGGTGTGGTCGATGTCGCCGGATCTTCGGGTGGAGGTGGCATACGGGAAGCAGTCGACCGGGATCGCGAGGTGGACGGCTTAACGGATCCGGTCGGGGATCTCATACGCATCGACCGGCACCTGGTCGTTGAGATCGATCACGGGTTTCACGGTCACGTTGGCGTGGCCGAGCCACGTCTTGACCCGGTCCACGGTGACGGGTCCGACCTGCTCCACCCGGGCCACTCCCTGACCTGACACCAGGGCTTGGTCGGTGAGGTGGACGTACAACGTCACGTCCGCGCCGGTCTTGACGGGTCGAGGCGTCAGCTGGGTCGACGCGACAGGTGCCGGATCGGCCAGACCGTCGGGGGCCGGCTCGGGGTCTGCGGTGGCGGCGTCGATGTCGGCGAACAGGTCCAGCGCACGTTGGGGGTTGGCCAGGATCCCGATCGCGGCGGCGCGGCGGACGTCGACCGGGCGGGTGTCTCCCAGCGCATCCAGGCCGGTGGCGATGCCGCCGATAGAAGCGTTGAACCCAATACGTCGGGTGCCTCGGCCCGGATGAAGATCTCGCTTGGTGCCGGGCTCGGTGGACTGGTCCTTGACCCATACCCCTAACGATCCCTGCGTCGCCGCGTCGGCGTCAGCGGCAGCGTCGGGGTCGATCTCCATCCACGTCGCGGCGATGATGGCTTCGATCCGGCCCCACGACAACGAGTGGGCATATCTGGCGATCCGCCGGTCCACCACCGCCACCGTCTCCACAGACAGGTGGCGGGTGGCCTCAGCGCACTTGCGGCCGATCCACGGCTTCACCTCACCCGCACACACCCTGGCCCACAGCCTGAGGAGACGGTGCCGCAGGTCCAACGCGTCCCCCACCAGCCGCTCCGCAGCACCGGAGGACGTCGCGAGGACCACACCGAGCTCGGCCGGTGCGAACTC
Source organism: uncultured Actinomycetota bacterium (assembly GCA_963712935.1). GTDB lineage: Bacteria > Actinomycetota > Actinomycetes > Propionibacteriales > Nocardioidaceae > JANLYC01. The sequence goes on along the minus strand of CAVQJX010000024.1, from coordinate 287,573 downwards.
CGCCAGCGCAGGGGTCCCCTCGCCGCCGAAACAGACCAGCTTCTCCGACCCGGGCAACAACGGACTGGTCGCGCGGGCGAGCTCACTGTGCAGGTCAGCCCAGTGGGCCGCGGTCTTCAGCAGCCGCACCTCGGCCTGTTCGGCATCCGCGCGTGCGTGTTCGGCGGCGGCCAGCGTGGCCATCTCGTCGAGTGCGCTGAGGTCGGTGTCGAACATGTGTTCGATTCTATCCGACATGTCCGACAGTGGCCAGCGAGTTTCGCCTTATCCACAACGGCTTCTGTGAGTCGCGACCGGAGTCTCCTGGGCCTGTCGAGACCCGACCACCCGAACCAAGTGGTCTCGGGAGATTGTGGTTCGGAGCCCGCGTGTAGATCAGCGCCGGCGATCAGCGGGTGGCGCGGATCGTGGGGCTGGTGTCGGCGCGGCAATACGGCGTGCGCCGCACCTTCGCGTAGAAGCGACCCGGCGTTCCGGTGGTGCCGGTCGACCACCGATAGACACCACCCTCGAGAGAAGCAGTGTCGGTTGCGAACCGGGTGTCGTCGCCACCGCCACGTGCGCCCTTCTGCTTGATGACGATCACCGTACGGTTGTTGGCGCACCTGCGTGGCTTGGGGCTCTGCACCGTGCCGGACAGGTCCGTGCCCTGTGCCTCGATCGTCACGGTCGTCTTGGCGGGCGCAGCAGCGGGCGCGGCCGTCACATCAGCCGCCGTCAGGCACAGCCCCGTCGCGGCCACCAGTGGAACGAGCACCACACTTCTTCTCACGAGACACCTCCGGTTCGTACCTGCCCCCGCGCAGCGTGAGCGTATTCCCCTCGGCGGTGTTGCACCAGAGCGAATGTCGCTCGGCCGACGTGAGGCGCAGCGTGGCCCGCAAGTGCCCTAGCCGGCCGTAGCCGAACGGGCTGGGCGACGCCCGAACGTGACGGCTGCGCGGACCTCGTCCGGAACCGTGTCAACCAGCACCTGATCCGGGACAGCCCCCAGTGCATCGTTGACGGTCGAGAATGCGAGCCGCATGGCCACGAACACTGTGATGGCGAAGATCTGTGCGTCGTCGAAACCCACGTCCCGCAGCACCTGTACGTCGGCGCCTGTCGTCCCGTTCGGGTCCCGCGCGACCTGCCGCGCCCACCCGGCCAGCGCGCGTTCTGAGTCGTCCAGCCCCACGTCGGTGGCCGCCAGCACCGAGCCGGCAAGAGCCGCGTTCGCCTCTTTCGCAAGCTTGTTGCCCCACGCGAGCGAGCAGTACGAGTCACCCATCGCCGAGGCGCAGGCCGTGACGAGGATGCCTCGCTGGCGGAAAGTGAGGCCGCCAAGACGGACCATCTGCCCCATCACGTCGAAGATCCCTTCCTGCACGGCCGGCTGGTGGGCCCACAGCTTCGACGAGTTCATGACGTAGCCGAGCTCCTCAAGGTCCCCGTCATACAGCGACTGAACCTCGGGCGACGTCTCCGGCACGGACAGGAAGCCGACGGGCGACGAAGCCGCTTCGACAGGCTTGCGGGCGAGGTAGCCCACGACGTTGATCTCAGCGCGCAAAGGCAAGCCAGCGCGCAGGCGCGCCCGCGCCTCCTCCTCCGCAGAGCGCGCGAAGGCGTCCTCACCCACGGCCTGGATGGCCTCGTACGCGGGCCCCGTCGATGCGAGCGCCCGGGCATAGGTCTCGGGATCGGGGAACTCCCACACGAACGGGATCTCGATCCGCTCGATGCCCTCGTAGCCCCAGCGGGTCAACAGCTCTTCTCCCACGCCCGGACGCCCCAGTGCCACCATCGCCGCCTGGTTGGCCACCTTCTCCGAGCTCGCCAGCGTGAACGGCTGCAGCGCCCAGGCCCCTGGCGATGCCTTGATGTGTCCCCACACCGAAATACCGAGCCGGCCGCCGGGCGCGAGGACACGATGCACCTCACCCAGCGCCTCCGACGTCGTGCCCCAGATGCCGCGAAAGCTCGTGACCACGTCGAAGCTGGCGTCATCCCACGGGAGAGCATGCATGTCACCGACGCGCAGGTCAGCGCCGGGACTGCGGTCGCGGGCGACTGCAATCAACCGCGGCGAGGCATCGATACCGGCACAGGTCGCTCCTCGCGCGGTGGCCAGCTCAACGGCCAGGCCCGCGCCGCAGGCGACGTCGAGCAGTCGGTCTCGCTCTCGGACGCCGAGGTGATGATGAAGGGAGAGGTACTCGCGGCAGTTCGCCGGCTCGCTCAACGTCGCGAAGTCAACGGCGCGGCGCCCCCAGCCCTCGTCCACACCTCGCCAGTCGTCCTGCATCGGTGCTTGCTCGGTCATCGCGATGCCTCTCGGCCGTCCATCCTCGACAGGTGTGGCAGCGTAGCCCGGTGCACTTCTCGTTCGTCAGACTTTCCGGTCTCGGTAGGGTCTGCGCGTGACCGTGGACCTGAGGCCGTCGCCCGACTGGTGGAAGTCCGCCGTTGTCTACCAGATCTATCCGCGCTCCTTCATGGACAGCGACGGTGACGGTATCGGCGACCTCCCCGGAATCACCTCGCGGCTCGATCATCTTCAGGCGCTCGGCGTCGACGTGCTCTGGCTGTCGCCGGTCTACCGGTCACCGATGGATGACAACGGGTACGACATCAGTGACTACGACGACGTCGATCCCTTGTTCGGCACGCTCGATGACCTCGACGAGCTGATCGCCAGCTGCCACGACCGCGGCATCAGAGTCGTCCTGGACCTTGTGGTCAATCACACCTCCGACGAGCACCCCTGGTTCGTCGAGTCACGCGACCCCGCCTCCCCCCGACGAGACTGGTACTGGTGGCGCCCGCCGCGCTCCGGCCACGACCCCGGGAAGCCGGGCGCCGAACCGACGAACTGGGAGTCGGTCTTCTCGGGATCGGCCTGGGAGTACGACGACAGCAGCGGCGAGTACTTCCTGCACATCTTCAGCCGCAAGCAGCCGGACCTGAACTGGGAGAACCCCGAGGTCCGTGAGGCTGTCTACGCAATGATGCGCCGGTGGGTCGACCGCGGCGTCGACGGCTTCCGGATGGACGTCATCAACCTGATCTCCAAGGACCCGACGCTTCCCGAGCTGCCGGTCCCCGACGGCCGCCGGTACGGTCCCATCTCCCAGGCCGTCGCCAACGGACCGCGCCTGCACGAGTTCCTCCAGGAGATGAACCGCGAGGTCGGGCTGTCCGAACGACACCTGCTCACCGTGGGCGAGATGCCGGGAAGCACCGTGGACCTGGCCCGCGAGGTCACTGACCCGCGCCGCAAGGAGGTCTCCATGGTCTTCACGTTCGAGCACGTCGGTCTTGACGAACAGCCCGGTCTCGGCAAGTGGGCGCTGGCCGACCTCCCGCTCCCGGTGCTGAAGGAGAACCTGGCCACCTGGCAGCGCGGACTCGCAGCCGTGGGGTGGAACTCGCTGTACTGGGACAACCACGACCAGCCTCGTGCGGTGTCGAGGTTCGGTGACGACAGCCCCGAACACCGGGTCAACTCCGCCAAGACGCTGGCCACGGTCCTCCACCTACACAAGGGAACGCCTTACATCTATCAGGGCGAAGAGCTCGGCATGACCAACGCCGGCTTCACCTCGATCGAGCAGTACCGCGACATCGAGTCGCTCAACCACGTCATTGATGCGCGCAGCCGTGGGCTCGACTGCGAGGCGGCGTCGGCGTCGCTGGCGGCCAAGAGTCGCGACAACGCCCGCACCCCGATGCAGTGGGACGGCTCGGAGCACGGCGGCTTCACGACCGGAGAGCCCTGGCTACCGGTCAACGCCAACAGCATCACGATCAACGCCGTAGCCGAGGTCCGATATCCGGGCTCGGTGTTCCACCACTACCGCCGCCTGATCGAGCTTCGGCACACGCATCCGGTCGTCGTGCATGGTCGCTTCGAGCTCCTGTTGCCGGACGATGAACAGGTGTGGGCCTTCACTCGCTCGCTGGACGACCAGGTGGTCGTCGTGGTCGCGAACTGCTCTTCTCGCGGTGTGGCGGTCGATACGGCGACACTGCCGGATCTGGCGGCGGCTCGCCTGCTCCTCGCTACCCACGGCGACCGAACGTCCCTGTCGACGTTGCAGCCGTGGGAGTCCCGTATCTACCTGGTCACCCGAGGCCGGGCTGCCGCACCGGATGAGGGCAGAGCGACCGACGGCCGACAGCCGACCTCGTCCGTTCGGGCTGATGACTGAGGATTCTCAGTCCCTCCACAGGGGCCGGGCCTAAAGTCGACATACCGAGGTCTTCACGGTTCTGGACCACTACGCACCAGCCCCTGTCTTCGGTGTGACACCGACAGCCGCTCGCACTGGCAGCGGCGGACAGGCCCGACTCGTGACCCAACCGGCGATCCTCGAGAGACCACTCACCCACGTCGACGCTCATGTGGACGCCCCGCACTGCCCGCACGCCCCACACATCAAGGCCATCCTCAAGCGCGTCGGCGTCAACCTGTGGCTCGCCTGCGTGATGCCGGCCGCGCTGTTCACCTTCGTCCTGTTCCGCTTCGGAGTCACCGCCGCACTGATCACCGCCCTGCTCTGGTCCTACAGCGCCATCGGCTGGCAGCTCGTGACCCGGCGGCGCAGGTCGGGGCTGCTCGTCCTGGCCGCGACCGTGATGACGCTGAAGACGGCCATTGCGCTGGCGAGTGGCAACACCTTTCTCTACTTCCTGCAGCCGGTCGCAACCGACTTCATGCTCGGCGCCGCGTTCATCCTGTCGCTCGCCACGACGCGACCGATCGTCGCTCGGATGGCCGGCGACTTCTACCCGATGAACGACGAGCTGGCCCAACGGCCGCGCATCCGTCAGCTGTTCCAGCGCCTCACGCTGATGTGGGGGGTGCTCTGTGTCGCCAAGGCCGCCGGGACGCTCTGGCTGCTGCAGTCGCAGAGCCTCCACACGTTCGTGGTCGTCAAGGGCGCCTCCGTCCTGACGCTCAACGGCCTCGCCGTCCTCGTCACCGTCGGCGCCGCGGTCCTGGTCGCCCGGCACGAAGGCTTGCTGCCGACCGGCGAAGTCACCGCCTGACTTTCGGCTCGCTCGTCTGAACTTCTGCGCCCGGTCACTTGACGAATCGCGACGCGCGCGAGCAGCATGCTCGCCATCGGCCCACGACTCGAGGTGTGCGATGGAGAGGCTCGGACGCTCGTCGACCACGGCTGTGATGGTGATGTCGCTGGCACTACCGGTCGGCTCGGCCGTGACCACGAGCGCCCACGCAGCACCTGCGACCGCCCGCGCGGTCCCCCTGGTCCACGCGATCGCCTCTCCACCGGGTCACCCCTGCCGACACGGAACCGCCCGATGTGGCCAGGTCATGCGACGCCTTGACCCGGCCGGAGGCCCCGGATCGGCGAAGATCGGCATCGCCTACGAGCTGTATCTGCCCTCCGACCGTTCCCGGCCCCCCCTGGGCACGATCGTGGCTTCCGAGGGCGGGCCGGGATATTCGACCACCGACAGCCGCAGCTACTACCTCGACCTCTTCCGGCCCCTGCTGGGCCGCCGCCAGCTCCTGCTCGTCGACAACAGGGGAACGGGGAAGTCCGACCCCATCCGCTGCCCGAGGCTGCAGTCCTACCAGGGCAACCGCAACCGTGCGATCGCTGAGTGTGGAGCCCACCTCGGCGCGACCGCGGACCTCTACGGCAGCGCCTTTGCGGCCGACGACCTCGCGGCCGTCCTCGACAGGCTCGGCATCGGGAGGGTCGACTTGTACGGCGACTCCTACGGGACCTTCTTCGGCCAGACGTTCGCCGTCCGGCACCCGAAACGGGTGCGTACCCTGACGCTCGACGCGGCGTACTTCGTCGGCGGGACCGACCCGTGGTACTCCGACACCAACCGCGCCATCCGGCATGCGTTCACGATCGCGTGCCGACGCAGCCCCGACTGCGCGGCCCGACCCGGCCGCCCCATGCACCGGCTGGCACGGTTGGTGCAGCAGCTTCGCCACCACCCCATCGCAGGAGTGGCGCCGAACGCGGACGGGCGCCTGAAACGTACGCGGGTCACTGTCAACACGCTCATCGACCTCCTGACCGGCGCAGCCACGACACCGACCATCTATCGCGAGCTCGACGCAGCCACCCGCGCAGCGCTGGCTCCTCACCCCTATACGAAGCCCTTGCTCCGACTGGGCCGGGAGGTCGCCTACGTCGGCGGTGCCGGGCCGGTCACGTCCTACTCCGAGGGTCTGTACGTGGCCGTGGCGTGCAACGACTATCCGCAGGCCTACGACGTCACCGCTCCCGTCCGCGTCCGCTCTCGCCAGTTCCACCGGGCGACCGCGCGGCTGCACCGTGACCGGCCCGGCCTGTTCGGGCCCTTCCGGGCCGGGGAGTGGGTGTCGTCGCCCTACGGCTACTTCGACGACTGTCTGCGCTGGCCGGCGCCGAGCCGGTGGGTGCATCCGGTCCCACCGCACGCGAGCTACCCGAACGTGCCGACGCTCGTGCTCGACGGTGACCTCGACTCGCTCACGTCGCCCGAGGGCGCGCGCGCCACCGCGGACGCCTTCCCGAACTCGACGTTCGTGGAGACCGCCAACACCACGCACGTGAGCGCCTTGGTCGACTTCGACGCCTGCGCGTCGGTGCTCGTCCGTAGGTTCGTGCGACACCGCGACGCAGGTGACACCTCCTGCGCCTCCCGCTATCACGCGAACCGGCTGGTCGACCGGTTCGTACGCCGGGCCGCCGGCACGGGATGGGACGCACCGCGCGTGCGCACCGCACGGGTCGCCGCGGCCACCACCGCAGACGTGCTGGCGCGGTGGTGGTCGATGTACGGGACCCGGGGCGTCGGCCTCCAGGGCGGCTGGTTCACCGTGCACGGGGGCTGGTTCGGGGCTTCGCACCCCGTCGTGCGATGGCAACTGCACCGGGTGCGCTGGGTCGAGGACGTCTCCGTCTCGGGGAGGATGACCTGGCACCGACGGTCAGGTCTGGTGCTGGCCCGGGTGGCCGTGGCGGGATCCGGCACTGCGCCCGCGCACCTCAGGCTGCGGTGGAACGACCAGGCTCGCCACGCGCGAGCCACAGCGACCGGCACGATCCGCGGCCAGCGGGTCAGCTTCCACTTCCCCGCGTCCTGAACCCGCGCGTTTGAACTCGGTCCACGCTGGGCACCTGCCTCCCGGACCTAAGGAGGGCCCCATGTCCGGAACAGGCTGGGTTGTACTGATTGTCATCGTACTGCTCGTCATCGTCGCTGTCGCCGTGCTGGCTCAAGCGACCCGCAAGCGTGTGGAGCAGCAGCGAAGCGAAACCGCTGCCACCATGCGCGCCGAAGCAGTCGAGCAGTCGGCGGTCATCGACCAACAGGCCGCCAAGGCCGACGAGATGCAGGCCCGGGCTCGCCAGGCCCAGGCGGAAGCGGACGCGAAGGCTGCGGAGGCGCAGCGGCTCGAGGCCGCGGCTCTCCAGCAGGAGTCGCGCGTGGTACGAGGCTCGCTCCGGTGTCGAGGAGCACCTGTCACAGGCGGACACGCTCGATCCCCACGCACCTCAGGCCGACGTTGACGGCGCCGCTACCTCCGACGACGAGACGGCAGCTCCGCCGCCGCCCCCGCGCTGACTGCCCGACCCCACTGTTCGGCGCGTGGCTCAGGGGCGCGCCGGCACAGCGTGGGCGAAGAAGTACACCGACTCCCGCGACTGCCCGTCGGTCTCGTCGATGCTGCGCCTGAACTCGCTGACCAGGTCGCCGAGTCGCTCGGTGAGCTCGACCAGTTCTTCTGGCGTGAGCTGAAGCCATGACTCCGTTGCGTACGCAGCCCGGCTCCAGTCCGCGTCGTACGTCGCTCGCGTCTCGAACCACTGGTAGACGCGATCGACGTGGTGAGACAGGTTCTGCTGCTCTGCTGCCGCCGCGACCAGATCCTCTGCACCCGTTCCAGGCGCGTCGACCACCGACCAGCGCAGCGACAACGGCACCTGCCGCCACCACCGTTCGCGGCGGTCGCGTGCCAGCTCCGCAGCTTCCTCGATCAGGTCGGCCTTCGCCAGCGTCTTGAGGTGGTAGCTGACGTTGCCGACCAGCTGCCCGGTCCGCTCCGCCAGCTGGGAGGCCGTGGCCGGGCCGGCTGCGCCGAGCAGCTCGAGCAGCCGCCGACGCAGAGGATGATGAATGGCCGCGATCTTGGTGATATCGGCGCGACGCTGCGTGACATCTGGCATCACTCCAGCGTATTTACACAAGAACATTGTGCAATAGTTCTTGTGGGTTACACACTCCGTGACTGAGGGTCATCCGAACGGATGAGGGCGGGTAGGACCAATCGGATGGTTGTAACCCGAAGGTCTCTCGCTCGTTGGACCGTCGCTGTCAGTATGGGATTCGCAACAGAGGGGTAGGAGGATGGACCGGATTGACCTGGAGCTGTCGTGAAGAGACGCATGACATCCAGGGCCGGCACCGCTGCAACGTAAGAACTTCATAGGATCGATCAGCCTCTGTGGGCACAACCTTCCACAGTTGGCGGACTTTTCACCGCAGAACGGGAGAGACCGGGCTGCGGCACCATTTATTTGCTTCATGAGGACAGGTAATCCAGGTGAACTGCTGCCATGCTATGGGTGTGCGTGCGACGCGGTGTCGTGCGTTCATCCTCACAGCAAGGATCCCCTCATGTTCAACGTCTCTGTGCGCAAGATTCTCGTGTCCTCCGTTGCCATCGCTGCGGTTGGTGCGCTGTCGTTCGGCGCTTCTTCCGAAGCATGGGGCGGAAAGACCACGGCTTGGGAAAGCCGTAGTCACCACTCCAACGCAGGCAAGACCACTGCTTGGGAAGCTCGCCACCACTCCACGGCCGGCAAGACCACGGCCTGGGAGTTCCACGGCAAGCGGACCTCTGGCAGAACCACTGCCTGGGAGTAAGCCTGAGGTGATTCACGCCGCTGGTGCCTCGAAGGGATCAGCGGCGTGACACCGTTCCACAAGCCAGCAACAGCGCGGGGCCTGCACATGGCCACCGCGCTGTTGGTGGGTCTGGCCATGGTCGCCGCCGCGACCGTGCTGACCTGGTACCCCGCGGTCTCGGTCGACAACGGCAACCGCGCGGCCCTCGTCCTGGCCGGCGCCCTGGTCGCTCTCCACATGCGCCCTCAACGCAGCGTCAAGGCCAGCAGCCACATCGAGAGCATCAACCTCGACGAGGTCTTGTTCGTCCCGGTGCTGCTCATGGTCGCGCCCTGGCAGAGTCTCGCCGTCGCGAGCGTCGGATCTCTCGCAGGGAGCTTCGCCGCCAAGCGCGGACCGATGAAGACGATCTTCAACCTTGGCCAGATGGTCCTCGCGACCGCCGTCGCCATCTGGCTGGTGCGCGGGCTCGGGGGCAACCTGGGGCCCCACCCCGGTTTCCGTGACGCGGTGGTCGGCATGGTGGGTGGCGTCGCCGTCACCGGCCTGACGGTCGTCTGCGTCCGGCTCGTGGTCGCGTACGACAGCGGCAAGTCCCCCGTCCCGCTGCTGCGCTCCATCATCGACATCGTTCCGTCGTGGCTCGGCGCTGTCACGCTCGGCGGCGTGGCGGCGATCTCGGTCGGCGCAGCACCGTTGTCCGCTGTGCTGATCGTCGGCCTGGTCATCTTCGTCGCCCGGGCCTACGCCCTGAGCGTCAGCGAGCTGAGTGCCCGCCGCCAGGCTGAGCTGCTCCAGCAGGCGATCGCGTCCTTGCGGGCACACACCGATCCCGAGCTCGTCAAGAGTGACCTGATCAGCGCGGCCAAAGAGGTGCTCGGCGCAGGAGATGCCGAGGTAGTGTCCGACGAGGAGTCGGATCCGCTGCACTCCTACAGTGCGCCGCTGGTGCGCGGCCAGCGCCTGCGGGTCAGTCACCGACGGGGCATCGACCAGTGGGACGACCGCGACCGCGCGGCTCTGCTCGCCCTCGCAGGCGTCGCCGGCGACGTGCTGCGGAGCGCCGAGGTCATCGCGCGACTTCGCACCATCACGAACTCCCAGAGCGAGGGCGTCATCGCCCTCGACATGAGCGCGAACATCACCTTCGTCAACCCGGCGGCCGTGCAGATGCTCAACGCCACCGAGGCCGACGACCTGATCGGTCAACCGATCCAGGACAAGCTCACCTTGCGCCACCGCCGCAAGCCGATCGACTTCCCGAGCATGGTGGCCAAGCAGGTCATGACCCAGGACGCCGACGGCACGCTCGGCCCGCCTGACGGCGACACGCTCGACATCGCCTACAGCATCACCCCACTGCGTGCCGAGGGCGCCCACGTCGGCGCCGTGCTGGTGCTTCGTGACGTGACCGAGCGACGCGCCTTCCAGGACGAGCTGACCCGGCGGGCCCTGCACGACGAGCTCACCGGTCTCCCGAACCGCCGGCTGCTGCTCGAGCGGCTCGACCACGCGATGGCCCGTACGGGGACATCCGGCCTCAACCATGGTCTGCTCTTCCTCGACCTCGACCGGTTCAAGCTGGTCAACGACTCCTACGGCCACCTGATCGGCGACAAGCTGCTGATCCAGGTCTCCAACCGGCTGCTGAGCGGCCTCTCCCCCGCTGACTCCGTGGCGCGGTTGTCCGGTGACGAGTTCGTGATCCTCGTCGAGGACGCCAACGATCTGGACACGATGACCCGGGTCGCCGAGCGGCTGCTCCACATCCTCCAAGAGCCGTTCGACGTCGACTCGCATCACATCTTCATGTCGGCGTCGATCGGTGTCGGCCTGACTCGCGACGGCCAGGGTCGCGACGAGACGCTGGCGATGGTGGACGCAGCCGCGTACGCCGCCAAGGCCGCCGGCCGCAATTGCTACTGCGTCTCAACCGACGCGTCCGTTGACGAGACCCGCGCCCGCCTCGACCTCGAGGTCAGCCTTCGGCAGGGCCTCGACGAGAACGAGCTCGAGCTGCACTACCAGCCGATCGTCACCACCGACGGCTCCGAGATCATCGGTGTCGAGGCGCTCGTCCGCTGGAGGTCGCCCAAGCGCGGGATGCTCTCGCCGATCCAGTTCGTGCCGATCGCCGAGGAAACCGGTCTCATCGTGCCGATGGGCCGCTGGGTGCTCGAGGAAGCCTGCCGCCAGATGCGTGAGTGGACCGTCGAGCACCCGGAGCGCCGCGCGCTCAGCGTTGCCGTCAACCTCTCTGCGCTCCAGTTCGCTCAGCACCGGCTCCCCGAGGACGTCGCCGCCACACTCGAGTCCACCGGCCTCCCGGCATCTCAGCTCACACTCGAGATCACCGAGACCGTCCTGATGACCGACACGTCGTCGACCCGTGCCACCCTGGATGCGTTGCACGAGCTCGGGGTGCGGGTCGCCATCGACGACTTCGGCACCGGCTACTCGTCGCTGTCCTACCTCAAGAAGTTCGCGATCGACGTCGTCAAGCTGGACCGCACGTTCATCGAGGGTCTCGTCACCGACCCGGTCGACCGCGAGATCGCGAGCGCAGTCATCCGGATGTCATCCGCACTGGGCATCCGCATCGTTGCCGAGGGCGTCGAGACCGACTCCCAACGCCGCATGCTGGTCCAGCTCGGCTGTCCGCTCATGCAGGGGTTCCTGACCGCGCGTCCGCTCCCCTCAGAGGACTTCCGCGCCTTCTGGGACAACAACCAGCTCACCGCGGTCCTCAGCTCCGACGAGTCCAACGTCGCCGACCTGCTGCGCCACCGCACCCTGCGCCAGCACAACAGCTGACCCAGCCGCACGGGGGCCCATCCCCCTGTCCACAGCCCGAGCGCCGCCCGGCGCGTGCCCACAGCCGAGGCATACCCGCTCGCCCTCGACGTCCCACGTTCCTAGCGTCGGCCATCGCTGCCAACCCTTGGCGGCCTCGCGACGAACGGCTGACCTCATGACTCTTGCCCACCTGTCCCTCCGGTCCTTCCGCACCCGACTCGTCCCCCGGCAAGGCGCTGCCGCTGCCGTCGGCTGCCTGCTCGTGCTCGCTGGTATGACGCCGGCGCTGGCCGGCACCAACGCCAGCTCTGCCGGTCGTGCGCTTACTCCCGCTGCACGCCGACCACGGCGCCGCAGCCGGCGTCACCACGACGACCACGGTCACGGATCCCGATGACGTCGACGGACGCTTCGACATCGAGTCGGTGCAACACGTCGTCAGCGAAGCCGACCGCGACCACGTGTGGATCAGCTACACGGTGGCGACCTTCCCGTCATGGGTCGACGGGCGGCTTGACCGTCGGTGGCGCACTTTCGTGCTCGAGCTCAATCGCGACGGCGAACGTGGGTCGGAAATGAACGTGACCGTCTCGAAGCGGGACGGCCACATCGTGGCCGAGCTGATCTCCAACGCCACCCGGCAGGTGATCCGAGACGTCCGGGTCTCGAGAGCCGATGCTCACACGTTCACGATCAGTGGTCCACGACGACTGCTGGGAGCCCGGTCCTACTTCTGGACGAGCAACTTCCATGCGGACGCGCCGCGCACCCTGTGTGGGCGGCAGGGCGGCTATCCGGTGACCTGCCAGGACTCGGTCCCGAATGCCGGCTGGATCCGGTTGAGCAAGCCGGCCTGGCCGACCACCAGGTGATCCTGACCAACCCGTTCATCAGCGCCGGATCAGCACATAGGCTCCGACCGCGGTGGGCAGCAACCCACACAGGAGCCACGGAGTCAACCAGGAGAGCTGGTTGATGAAGCGGACGCCGACGATGGCGGCGGTTCCCACGATCGCCGCCATCACCAGGATGCCGACCTGCGCTCCCTTGCGGCTCTGGTCGATCGTGAGCAGCGCGCCGGCCACCATCCCGATGGCCCAGACGAAGGCCGTCGTCAAGGTCAGCGCCGAGGCGACCCAGCGCTGCACCCGGACAAGCTCCACGCCAGCAGTCTACGGACAGGTGCAGTGGTCAGAGGGTCGTCATCAGGCCCATTGGGTCGTAGCTCAGGCCCGGGAACACTCCGGCCACCGAACGGTTCAAGCGGCTGGCGACGACCTCGCCCAGGACGTTGCGATAGTCCGTCGTCACGGCCAGGTCCCCGTCGGCCAGGCTGCTCGCGTCCAGCCCCGGCCAGCTTCCGTAGTACTGGCCGCCCTTCACGCCGCCACCGGCGAGCAACATCATGTTGCCCCAGCCGTGATCGAGACCCCCGCCGCCGTTCACGGCCGCGCGCCGGCCGAACTCGCTGATCGTCACGACCGTGACCCGGTCGCCGAGATCGGCGACGTCGGCCAGGAACGCAGCCAGGGCCGAGGAGAAGCCGGTGAGCATCGACTGCATGTCGCCCCAGTCGAGCGTGCCGAGATCCGTGTGCATGTCCCAGCTCCCGTAGTCGATGGCGACGACCTCGGTCCCGACGTCGGCACGGATGAGCTGGGCCGTGCTCGCGAGTGCCTCACCGAGATCGCGCGCGCGCCAGTCGGTCGGATAGGTCGCGCCGTTGTGCGGGACGTAGGTCTGCCGCGCCGTCGGGGCCAGCTGATCCACCGTGGCCAGCGCCGCACGAGCAGCCGGACCCAGGACGCCGCCACCACGCCCCCAGACCGTGTCGAGCTGCGTACGTCGGCGGGCCTGCCAGGTGGCGTCGTCCCACTTCGGGTTCGCCCCGGCGAGCACGAGATCCTTCATGCTCTGGGTAGCGAGCACCGGCGCCGGACCTGTCATCGCGGTCGGCACGATCGTGGAACCGAACTGCACTGCCTCGGCGGGGAAGCTGTCGCCGTCCAGTCCGATGGCGCGGTTGATCCAGCCCCGGCGCACACTCGAGCCGGGATCAGCGTCCTCCACCTCCTCCATCGCCGAGAAGTGCGAGCGGTTCGGCACCGCGAGTCCGGTCGCATGGACCGCGGCCATCCGGTTCGCCTGCCAGAACGGGAGGAGTGGCTCGAGGTGCGGATGCAGGCCGAACATGCTGTCGGCGGCCAGCAGGCTGCTGGTGGGCACGGCAATCGACTTCCGCAAGGTCGCGTACGCCGGGTCACCGTGTGGGACCACGACGCTCATCCCGTCTACTCCGCCACGCAGACTGATCACCACGACGACGTTGTTTCCCGTCGTAGCCCCGAAGACCGCTTGTCGGAAGACACCACCGAAGATCGAGTGCGCCATCCCGAGTCCGACACCGCCGGCCAGACCCGCCAGCACCCGGCGACGCGAGACCGTAGCGGCCCGATGGAACTCCCGGCAGGACTCATGTGCGAGTCCCGCGTCAGGGTCGCCGACGGCAACCTCGTGGGCCGGATCTGGCGAGCTCAGGGGCTTCATCGGCTCAGGTGCTCCGGGGTGTCGAGGATGGCGGTGAGCAGGCGGGGCATCATCCAGCTCACGAGCTGATGCTGGTCGTCGACCATCTCGCCACGCCGACAGCCGGTCGCCTGACAGGCCGCTGTGAGCAGCCGGTCGGTCGAGCCGCGACCGAGCAGGACCCGGCACAGGTGGTCGACGAAGGCGTCGAAGCGCAGCCGGTCCTTCGGCAACCAGGACTTGCGGCTGCGGTAGCGGACGGAACCCTGCTCGCCCATCCAGCCGCCAGACAAGGAGTAGTGCATGTCGAGCGAGTTGAGGATGCGACTGGCCGACGCCCAGGCGGCGTTGTGCTGCGGTAGCCCGTCTGGTCGCGGCCACTGGAACGGGTACTGGCCCTGACACATCCAGATCTGGCTCCGGGCGAACTGCCCTCCCGACGCCGTCGGCTTGCGCGCGTGCACGCCGAGGACGCGCACCGTAGCGACGAAGTCCTCGATCGGGTTGCGCACCTTGGCACCCTTGGACGCGGCGAACTCCGGGTGTGCCACGAGCGCTCGCAGTGTTGCGGAGATGTCCGTACCGCTGGCGCGGAACCGCTTCGCGAGGTGGTTGATCAGGTGCGGCGACGGATCGTCGGACACGAAACGCAGGGCGAGCTTGGTCGCGATGGTTCGGGCGGTCGCCGGATGGTGGGCCAGGTAGTGCAGGTACTCCGTGGCGACCTTCCGGCCGTCCTGCTGACCGTTGGGGTGGCTGAACCCCAGCACCTTGACCCGCCCGGTGGCGTGCCTGGACTTGTCGTAGTACGCGTGCCAGTCCTGCCAGACCGCCACGGTGTATCCCGTCAGGATGCGCGCCGAGTCCTTGACCATGTCCTCGCTGTAGCCGGCGTCGCGACCGACGGTGTGCAGCTCGAGCAGCTCCCGGCCCTGGTTCTCGTTCGGTGCGTCCTTCGTGGACTCGAAGTTGCTCAGGTACAGCCGCATCGACGGGTGCAGGCTGGCGGCCACCAACAGGTCATCGAAGCGGCCGAGCGCCAGCTGCCGCAACATGGCGTCGTACTGGTTGCGGTAGGACCAGGCGAGGTCGTGGATCGCCGGCACGTGGAAGTGGTTGGACCAGAAGTCGGTCATCACCTCCTGCAGCTGCCGGGTCGAGCTGGTGCGGCGCAGCAGACTCCAGTTCGCCAGGTCGACGGCATACTCCCAGGCGGACTTGTCTCCGTCGAAGACGTGCTGCCACTTCTGGTTGGCCCCCAGCATGCGGTCGGGCCACCAGGCGTCAACCGCCCGCATACGCGGGTCGGGGATCGACGACGGGTGGAGCTGGCGGTGGAACCACGCCTGCGCACCGCCGTCGTGGCGCAGCTGGTCGAAGGTGGCTGGTGAGAACCCCCAGGACATCCGGTTCATCAGATGCCGGGCGAACCCGCTGGGCACCGGGGTCCGCCGGTACGGGCGCGCAGCCGCTCCGGAAACGGGGGCGAGCACGGCAGGCATGATCACCAATAGTGACGGATCGACTACTTTATGTAAGGCGAATGCGGAAAGTCAGGGATCCAACCGGTCGAGGCTCTCGATGACCACGTCGAGCAGGTCCGCCAGCTGAGCCCGTTCGGCACGCGACAGCGGGCCCAGGACGTCGGACTCCACCATGTCGGACTCGCGGATCGCGTCGCGGAACAGCCGCCACCCCTCCTCGGTGAGCGACACCAGCACCCGGACCCGGTTCTCGGGGTCAGTGGACCGCGAGACGAGCCCACGCTCGGCCATCCGGTCCAATCGATGCGTCATCGACGAGGGCGCGACATTCGCCGCGTCCGCCAGGACACTCGGGCTCAGCCCCCGCTCGGCCCCGTCGCGGGCGAGCTTGCTCAACACCGCCCACTCCCCCGTCGAGACGTCCAGGTCAGCGAGCTGCCGGTCGTACCACTGGTTCAGGCGGCGGGCCAGGCCGTGCACGTTGCGTGATCACGCGCTGAACGGACTCGTCGGCCCCGGCAGCCACGTACGTCGCGACATCCTGCCTGATCGCCTCAGCGGCCCGGGAACCGCGCGTCGGCGTACCTGCCATGGCAGGCAGTGTGCCACATCACATAATTCGATTTCAAACTCTGCGATTCGAAAGGTAGACTCTTCGTTTGGCAAGAGTTCGAAATCGAAGACACCGTCTGGGGGTCTCGTCCGCACGAGAAAGTCGAAGGTCACACCATGGGTCGCACCAGGCTCATCATCGCCGCCTCCTTCACCGGGAGCCTCGGCTGGGGAACCATCCTCCCGTTCCAGTACGCCTACGTCGTCGACGCCCGCCACTGGGGCGCCTCGACCGGCATGCTGGCCGGCACCCTGTTCTGCATCGGCGCTGTGATTGCCGCTCCGCTCGCCGGTCGGCTTGCCGATCGCCTCTCGGCCGGGCGACTGGCCGTCCAGCTGGAGCTGCTGGCCGGGGTTGCCTGCCTCGCGATGGGCTTCGCGGCATCTCCCACCACGTTCCTGGCCGCGATGTTCGTCTTCGGCGCGGCCGTGACGGCCGCTGCTCCCGCGACTCAGGTGCTGGTGCTCGAGTCCGTACCGCCGACCGAGCGGCGGGCAGTCTTCGCCTATCAGTTCACGAGCATGGCGCTCGGCATGGCCGTCGGGGCCTTCGCCGCCGGTCTCGTCGTCGACCTCGACACGACGACGGGCATGTGGCCGGCGTTCGGCGCGGCCGCACTCGGCTTCGCCGTATCGGCCTCCTTCCTGAGCGCGGCCGCACGCACGGCGTCGTCCGACGGCACCGTCATCGCCCCCTCCGGCGACCCGTTGACGTCGGAGCTCGACGGTTGGCGCACCTACCGTCACCTCGCCCGCAACCGGCAGGTCCGGCTGCTCGGCCTGGTGTCGATCGCGCTGGCCGCGGGGTTCTACGCCCAGTTCGAGACCGGGCTGCCCGCGT
This sequence comes from uncultured Actinomycetota bacterium, assembly GCA_963712935.1. Classification (GTDB taxonomy): domain Bacteria; phylum Actinomycetota; class Actinomycetes; order Propionibacteriales; family Nocardioidaceae; genus JANLYC01. The sequence continues at coordinate 270,446 of CAVQJX010000024.1, read as the reverse complement.
TCGCCCTGCAGTCGCTGTCGGTCGACCCCACCATCGTCGGCACCGCTGCGGCGGTGAACTGCCTGGTCATCGTTGGCCTCCAGTGGCTCGTCGTACGCCTCACCGGTGACAACCAGGGCGCCGGCCTGCTGGCGGCCGTGGGAGCGATCTGGGTTGGCAGCTGGCTGTTGCTCGAGGCTGCGCTGTTCACGTCGGCACAGGTGGCCAGCGTGATGTTCGTGGTCGCGTTCGCCATCTTCGCGGTCGGCGAGACGATGTACGCCCCGATCCTGAGCCCGCTGACCGCCGCTGTGGCGCCGGAGGGCATGGTCGGGACGACCCTGGGCGCGCTGGCCGCCTTGCGCACCGGAATCAGCGCTGTCGGACCACTCGTGGCCGGCGCCCTGCTCGCGTTCGACCTGCCGCACGTCTTCGTGCTCGTGCACGTCGTGATCAACGCTGCGGCAGTTGTCCTGGCCATCCGGTTGCTACGGGTGCAGACGAGCGCATCCGAGCGGGTGGATACTGGACACGACGGCACTCGGGGACACCCAGGCACCAGTCCAGAAGCCAGCCCCTTGCCCGCGGCCTAAGGAGCACACGTGTCCGACCGTTTCCAGCCTGCCAGCTACCCCGTGCCGGCTACGGACGCGTTGGTGGCGTTCATGGCGAGCGGGTGGTCCGATGAGGACGACTCGGTCGAACGGTTGCCGGTGGCTTCCTGGGCCGAGCGAGCGGCGCACCAAGCTGGCCCAGCGCTTCCCCGGGGAGCGCATCGTCGTTCCCGCCGGACCCCTCAAGCCTCGGGCCAACGACACCGACTACCGGTTCCGCGCCGAGACAGCGCACGTCTACCTGAGCGGAAATCAGACCTCCGACGCCGTGCTCGTCATGGAGGACGGCGACGCCACCTTGTACTTCCGGCCCCGCCACCCCAAGACGGACGAGGCCTTCTGGCGCGACGGACGCTACGGCGAAGCCTGGGCCGGACGTCGGCTGTCGTTGACCGAGGCCGCCGAGACATTCGGCCTGCCCTGCCGGCACCTCTATGACCTGCCGAAGATGCTGGCGGGCGGACGCGCTCGCGTCCTGCGCGGCGTCGACCCGGACGTCGATGCGCTGGTCCCCGTGCAGGACGATGGCGCCGCCGACCGCGAGCTCGGCACACATCTGTCCGAGATGCGCCTGGTCAAGGACTCGTGGGAGGTCGAGCAGCTCCAGGACGCCGTCGACTCGACCATTCTCGGTTTCGAGGACTGTGTCCGCGAATGGGACAACGTGCTGCGTTACGGCGAGCGATGGATCGAAGGCACGTTCTGGCGGCGAGCCCGCGCCAATGGCAACGACGTCGGCTACGAAAGCATCTCCGCCGGGGGTCCGCACGCGACCACCCTGCACTGGATCGAGAACAGCGGCCCGATCACGCCCGGTGAGCTGGTGCTGCTCGACATGGGGGTCGAGAACCGATCGTTGTACACCGCCGACGTCACGCGGACACTGCCGATCGACACGACGTTCACGCCGGACCAGCGGCACCTGTACGAGCTCGTGCTCGCCGCGCAGGAGGCCGGCATCGCGGCGGTGCGACCCGGTGCGTCGTACAAGGAGTTCCACGTCGCAGCGATGGGCGTGCTCGCGCACGGGCTCCACGACATGGGCATCCTGCCCGTGTCAGCCGACGAGGCGCTCGACGCCGACTCAGGGGTCTATCGCCGCTGGACCCTGCACGGCACCGGGCACATGCTCGGGCTCGACGTTCACGACTGCGCCGCGGCTCGCCGCGAGAACTACAACGACGGCAAGCTCGAGCCCGGCATGGTGCTCACGGTCGAGCCGGGTCTGTACTTCCAGAGCAGCGACCTGCTCGTGCCGGAGTCACTGCGCGGCATCGGGATCCGCATCGAGGACGACGTCGTCGTCACCGAGGACGGCTGCCGCAACCTGTCTGGCGCACTCGCTCGCACGGCGGACGATGTGGAGTCCTGGATGGCCGGCCTGCGGGGCTGATCGCGCCACCCGGACGCCCGCCGACGCTATTGCGTGACCTACCCGCCGAACTCCCCCAGTCGAGCCTGGTCATTGGCTAGGGTCGTCCTGCTGGACCACGCCTGTCGACCCTGGGGGATCCCATGATCTGGCTCGTCATCCTCATCATTGCCCTGTTGCTCGTCGCGGCCTTCGTGTGGTCGACGTACAACGCGCTGATCCGGGCACGGACCAGCGCCGAAGCGAGCTGGAGCGACATCACGGTCGCGCTCAAGCGCCGCGCGGACCTCATTCCGAACCTGGTCGAGACGGTGAAGGGATATGCGGCGCACGAGCGCGAGGTCTTCGAGAACGTCACGGCGGCCCGCTCACGGATGCTCGGAGCCATTGAGCAGGGTCCGAAGGCCACCGGCGAGGCCGAAGGCCCGTTCCAGTCGGCGCTGAAGTCGCTGTTCGCGGTGGCGGAGGCCTATCCGGACCTGCGCGCCAGTGAGAACTTCCAGGCCCTGCAGTGGCAGCTTTCGGGGACCGAGGACACGATCGCGTCGAGTCGCAGCCACTACAACGGAGCGGTTCGCGTCCTCAACACCAAGATCCAGACGTTCCCCGCCAACCTGTTCGCGCACCAGCTCGGGTTCTCCGAGCGGGAGTACTTCGAGGTGTCCGATCTCGGGGCGATCCAGCAGCCGCCGACGGTGCAGTTCTGAACGGTTCGCCCTGATCTGCCCGGACGCGACTGCGTCGCGGCGTCGGGGAACGCTAGAGGTACAGCCCCGTCTGTCCGTCCTCGAGCCGCTCGGACGCGACCGCGTGCAGGTCGCGCTCGCGTAGCAGCACGAACTCCTCGCCGCGTACCTCGACCTCGGCCTTCTCCTCGGGGTCGAAGAGCACACGGTCGCCGACCTCGACGGTACGGACGTTCGCGCCCACTCCGGCGACCCGCGCCCAGGCCAGGCGACGACCCATGACGGCGGTGGCCGGGATCACGATCCCGGCCGAAGATCGGCGCTCACCGGCTTCCGCGTCGAGCGAGACCAGAACGCGGTCGTGCAGCATGCGGATCGGGAGCTTGTCGTCTCCGGGAACGGGCGTGCGAGCCATCAAGCGGCCGCTCAGCCGACGATCTTGCGAATCGCCACGATCGTCGCAACGACACCGACGGCGACGCCTACCACCTTCAGGACCTTGCCCTTGTTGAGCGATCCGTCGCTGTTGCGGAACGACGCGAGCGTGCTGTTGAGCTGCCGCTCGGCGATCGTCTTCGGCTGGACCCGGTAGACGAGCTGATCGATCGTGCCGGCCAACCGGTTGCGGGTCTCGGCGATCTCAGCCGCGATCTCGTCTGATGTCCGTGCGGTCGCACTCACGTGTCCTCCTGCGGTCGGTGTGCTCGCCAAGTCTTGCATGACGCAGCGGTCCGCGCGTCGCAGGGGAGCAGGTCCGTTCGTCCCTGAACACCTGCCGGCACCTCGACGCGGCCGTGGCAGGATCGGAGTACGACAGACGCTGCGTCGAGCACTCCACTGATGGGGGGACGCAGCACCGAACCTGCGCTACGGAGGATGCCATGACCCGGCTCGAGGTGGGCGAACCTGCCCCCGACTTCACCTTGCCCGACGACACCGGCGCCAAGGTGAGCCTTGCGGACTTCCGTGGCAGCAAGGTCATCCTGTATGTCTACCCGGCGGCGATGACGTCGGGCTGCACGAAGGAGGCGTGCGACTTCCGCGACTCGCTCGAGCCGCTGGCGGCCGCGGGATACTCGGTGATCGGCTTGTCTCCGGACTCGCCCGAGAAGCTGGCGGCGTTCCGCGCGCACGACAACCTGACGTTCCCGCTGCTGTCCGACTCCGACAAGAGCGTGCTCGACGCCTACGGTGCGTACGGCGAGAAGCAGCTGTACGGCAAGACGGTCGTCGGAGTGATCAGGTCGACCTTCGTCATCGACGAGAGCGGCGTCATCGAGAAGGCGATGTACAACGTCAAAGCCACCGGCCACGTGCAGAAGCTCCGCCGCGAGCTCTCCGCCTAGGCAGACACCCTCCCCCCGCCCCACGTTTGCCTAGTGAACAAGCCAGGTGGCTTGTGAACTAGGCAAACGTGCGGCCAGGACTGGGTGCTTGCCTTGGGTACAGGTAGCTGGCGGGAGTGACGGGAGGCCGGGCTTGGTCGAGACGACGGACCGGGCTTCGTAGGATGGCGACCGAGGGGCCGTAGCCCAACGGCAGAGGCACACGGTTTAGGTCCGTGACAGTGTGGGTTCAACTCCCACCGGCCCTACCAGGAACACCGGCGTATGCCGACCCGCCCGGCCCAGGACCGCGTCAGGCCAGGGCCGCGGCCACCAGCGGGGCCACCGCGCGCAGCGACCGGCCCCGGTGTGAGATCGCGTCCTTCTCCGCCGGCGTCATCTCCGCACTCGTCACCTCGAGCCCCTCGGGGACGAACACGACGTCATACCCGAAGCCGCCGGTCCCCCGCTGCTCGCGGATGATCGAGCCACGCATCTGCCCGAACACGACGTCCTCGAGCCCGCCCGGCCGGCAGAACGCCACGGCACAACGGAACTCCGCCCCCCGGCGCTCGTCCGGCACGTCGGCGAGCTGTTCGCAGCAGCAACGCATTGTTGGCGGCGTCGTCCTTCTTCACCCCGGCCCAACGAGCCGACAGCACCCCAGGCATCTCGTTGAGCGCATCGACGCACAGCCCGCTGTCGTCCGCGAGCGAGGGCAACCCCGTGGCCACGACGCCGGCGCGCGCCTTGAGCAAGGCATTGCCCTCGAACGTCGGCTCGGTCTCGGCCGGCTCGTCGTACGGCGTCACGTCGTCGAGCCCGAGCACCTCGATGCCCGGCACCAGCTCCGACAGGATCCGGCGCAGCTCCTCGAGCTTCTTCGGGTTCCGGGAGGCGAGGAAGACCTGGCTCACGAGGTGAGTGCCTCGTTCTGCAGCCGGGTCAGGTCGGCACAGCCCTTGACCGCCAGGTCGAGCAGCGCATCGAGCATGGCGCGGTCGAACGCCTGGCCCTCGGCCGTCCCCTGCACCTCGACGAACGACCCCTCCCCCGTCATCACCACGTTCATGTCGGTCTCGGCACGCACGTCCTCCTCGTAGGGCAGGTCCAGCCGCGGCTCGCCGTCGATGATGCCGACCGACACCGCCGCCACCGAGCCGGTCAATGGCTCACCGCTCAGCGCTCCTTCGCCGCGCAGGTGTGCGACCGCGTCCGCCAGGGCGACGTACGCGCCGGTGATCGCCGCCGTCCGGGTCCCGCCGTCGGCCTGCAGCACGTCGCAGTCGAGGACGATGGTGTTCTCGCCCAGCGCCTTGTAGTCGATGATGCCGCGCAGCGACCGGCCGATCAGCCGCGAGATCTCGTGCGTACGACCGCCGATGCGTCCCTTGACCGACTCACGGTCCGAACGCGTGTGCGTCGAGCTCGGCAGCATCGCGTACTCCGCCGTCACCCAGCCCAAGCCAGCTGTCCTTGCGCCACCGGGGTACGCCGGTCGAGGCGCTGGCGGCACAGAGCACTCGCGTCTTGCCGAACTCGACGAGCACGGAGCCGGCGGCGTGGTCCAGCCACCCGCGGGTGATCGTGATCGGGCGGAGTTCGTCGGCGGCGCGGCCGTCTGCTCGGGTCATGCCCGCGACCCTACCCAGGGACCAAACCAGGCGGGCGCGACGAGGGTCTGCGCCCAAAGCCGGCCGGCCAGGTGAGGACCCCTCTGGCCGCCCGGGAGGCCCGATCAGATCGCGCGCGTGACCGTGATCGTGGAGTTCGTGCAGCCCGCCGACTGGTTCTGCAGCGCAGTCTTCTCGGCGGAGTCGATCGTCAGCCGCCACCTGATCTTGACCGCCACCCACTCCCGCAGGTACCGGCACTTGTCGTAGGTCGGCATCCACGTGGTCGGGTCCTGGTCACCCTTGGCCTGGTTGACCGTGTCGGTGACGCCCACGAGGGTGCGGTAGTCGCCGAGGTCGTTGGCGTACGACTCACGCTGCGAGCTCGTCCAGGCCGGACGCTCCGGAGTCCCAGGCCTCGGCCAGCGGGACCAGGTGGTCGATGTCGATGCGTCCCGAGTCGGTCCAGGACACCCGGTCGTAGTACGAGAACCAGCGACCGCCCGTCAGCGTGCAGCCGGAGCCCACGGTGACCGGGTCGTCGGCCTCGGCGATCAGCACCTCCTTGCGGGTGTCACACCCGTCGCCGTCGGCGTCGATCCAGAGGTGGAACTTGCTGCGTTGGTATCCCGTGCGGTTCTCCGTCGCCACCGGAAGGTCGTTGATGGCGGTCTGGAAAGGCGCGGAGTACGTCTCGGCGGCTTGCGCCGAGGGCGCCACGGGACCGATGGTGACGAGGAGACCGATGACCAGCCCGGCGAGGGCCGTCGGGGCGGACCGGTGGACGTGACGTCGCATGAGGGCTCCTGAGGTGGGTGCGGATGAGGAGCAGGGGTGGCGGTGCGTGATACGTCGGCGACCAGCCTGCCCGCAATTGCGGGAAAGGCATCGCCTTGTCCGGCGTGTCGACCTGAACCTTCCCGCAATTCGCGGTGACGCCGAGGTGTCCTCGCCCCGGTCAGACGTCGTACGACGCGCCGGCCTCGGCCAGCGCGAGCGGCCCGTCGAAGCACGGCTCGCCTCGGCGAGCACCGTGGCCCGGTCGTACCAGGGCGGGATGTGGGTGAGCACCAACCGCCCGACGCCGGCCCGCTGCGCCGCCTCCGCGGCCTCCCGACCTGTGAGGTGAAGTCCCGGCGGGTTGTCCGGGGCCGTCTCGAGGAAGGACGCCTCGGCCAGCAGCAGGTCGCACCCCTTGGCGATCTCGTCCAGCCCGGCGCAGGGGCCGGTGTCACCGGAGTACACCAGCGTGCGGCCCTCGTGGGTGACACGGAGGGCGTAGGCCGTCACCGGGTGGTCGACCCTGGCCGCCTCGACCCGGAACGGGCCGAGATCGAACGTCGTCTCGGGGTAGGTCAGGAAATCGAACGCACCGTCCATCCCCGGGGCCTCGGGCAGGTCGTAGGCACGGGCCATGCGGGCTGCTGTGCCCTCGGGCCCGTAGACCGGGATCATCGGCAGCGGCCCGCCGGGGTGGTACGTGCTCACGACGTACAGCCCGCACAGGTCGAGGCAGTGGTCGGCGTGGAGGTGCGACAAGGCCACCGCGTCGACCTCGTCGAGGCCCACGTGCTGCTGCAGCGGGCCGAGCGCCCCGGACCCGAGGTCGAGCACCAGCCGGAAGGTCCCGCCTTCGTATGGCGCCTCGACGAGGTAGCAGGACGCAGCCGAGTCCGGCCCCGGGAACGACCCGGCGCACCCGACGATCGTCAGCTTCATACGCCCACCCACGCAAACTGGTCGACGAGATCGAGCTCGGGGCCGAGGAACCGCCGGCCCACCTCACGGAAGTCGCTCGGCCGACCGGTGGTCAGGAAATGGTGGCTGGGCTCGGGCAGATCCGGGTCACGTTCGAGACCGTTGCGCACGAGCAGGGCGTAGACGTCCTTCGCAGTCTCCTCGGCGCTGGAGACGAGCGTGACGTCGTCGCCGAGCACGTAGGAGATCACACCGGTGAGCAGCGGGTAGTGCGTGCATCCCAGCACCAGGGTGTCGACGTCATGCGCGGCGAGCGGCTCGAGGTAGGACCGGGCGACCTCGATCAGCTCCGGCCCACTGGTGATCCCCGCCTCGACGAACTCGACGAACCGCGGGCACGCCTGGGTGGTCAGGGTGACCTGGGGAGCTGCCGCGAACGCGTCGTCATACGCCATCGACTGTTTGGTGGCCTCTGTGCAGATGACGCCGACCTGCCCGGTGCGGGTGGCGGCGACAGCCCGTCGCGTCGCCGGGAAGATCACCTCGACGACAGGCACCGGATAGCGTTCGCGCGCATCTCGCAGCACGGCGGCGCTGGCTGAGTTGCAGGCGATCACCAGAGCCTTGACCCCGTGGTCCACAAGATGGTCCAGGCATTCCAGCGCGTACTCGCGGACCTCACCGATCGGTTTCGGTCCGTAGGGTTGCCGGGCGGTGTCACCGAGGTACAGCACCGGCTCGTGCGGGAGCTGGTCGAGGACGGCGCGCGCGACCGTCAGACCTCCGAACCCGGAGTCGAAAATCCCGATAGGAGCGTCCGTCACGCTTGTGAGCGTACGGCCATCGGGGTCCCTCACGCCGCAACCTGCGACTGAGAACACATGTGGCGGGGTCGCCCCACGTCTCAGACGAAGTCGAGCGCGTGTTCGTCGAAGGGCAGGGTCGGCTGCGGCGGGCCATGTGCCGGGTCGACGCCGTCGAAGAGCGAGCTCACCGACTCACCGGCGTGCACGCGGCTGATCGCCTCGGCGAAGAGCTCGGCCACCGACCGGATCTTGAGCTCCGGCCAGCCGCTCGGGGCCGGGACGGTGTCGGTCGTCACCACCTCGCTGATGGCGGGGTGGTCGCGCAGCCGGTCGACCGCCTTGCCGACGAACAGACCGTGGGTGCACGCGACCGCCGCCTCGGTGCAGCCGAGGTCGCGCAACTTGTCGAGGAGCTCGACGATCGAGCCGCCGGTGGCGATCTCGTCGTCGAGAACGATGACGCGCTTGCCGGTGACGTCACCGACGATCGCGTCGATGATCACCGTGTCGTCGGCCAGCCGCTGCTTGCTTCCGGCGGCGACGGGCAGCCCGAGCAGGCGGGCGAACTGGGTCGCCGTCTTGGCGTTGCCGAGGTCAGGTGAGACGACGACGGTGTCGCTGAGGTCGCGGCCACGGAAGTGGTCCGCGAGCACCCCGAGCGCGGTGAGGTGGTCGACCGGTACGGAGAAGAAACCGTGCACCTGCGGGGCGTGCAGGGTCATCGTCAGGATGCGGTCGACGCCCGCCGTGACCAGCATGTCGGCCACCAACCGCCCGCCGAGCGAGATGCGGGACGCGTCCTTCTTGTCAGACCTCGCGTAGGAGTAGTGCGGGATGACCGCCGTGATCTGTGCGGCTGAGGCGCCCTTGGCCGCGTCGATCATCAGCAGGAGCTCCATGAGGTGCTCCTGCGTCGGGGGCACCAGCGGCTGGACGAGATAGACGTCGCGCTGGCGGCAGTTCGCCTGGAGCTGCACCTGGAGGCAGTCGTTGCTGAACCGCTTGATCTCGACCGGAGACGGCCGGACGCCGAGCGAGTCGCAGATCGCCCGGGTGAGCTGACGATGAGCACTGCCGCTGAAGACGACGATTTCACGCACGACTGGCCTCTGAAAGGGTGGTGTCCGGCAATCGCGAGCCAGCCTACCTCCCAGACCTGAACTCGTCTCAGGTTGCTGGCCACCCGACCGGAACTCGAGCGGGCGTCAGGCCCAGAGCTGGCCGTCGAGACGGTCCTCGGCTTCGTCGAGGCTGCCTTCGTACGCGCCGGTGGACAGGTACTTCCAGCCGCCGTCGCAGACCACGAACGCGATGTCGGCCGGTACGCCGGCCTTGACGCATTTCGCAGCCTGAGCCAGGGCTGCATGCAGGATCGCGCCGGTCGAGATGCCGGCGAAGATGCCCTCGTGCTCGAGGAGCTCCCGGGTACGCCGGACGGCGTCTCGCGGGCCGACCGAGAACCTCGCGTCGATGAGGGACTCGTCGTACAGCTCCGGTACGAAGCCTTCGTCGAGGTTGCGAAGCCCGTAGACGAGCTCGCCGTAGCGCGGCTCGGCGGCCACGATCCGCACGTCGGGCTTGTGCGCCCGGAAGAACCGGCCGACCCCCATGAGGGTGCCTGTCGTCCCGAGCCCGGCCACCACGTGCGTCACCGACGGCAGATCGGCCAGGATCTCGGGTCCCGTGCCATCCTCGTGCGCGGCAGCGTTGGCCGGGTTGCCGTACTGGTAGAGCATCACCCAGTCGGGGTGCTCGGCGGAGACGGCCTTGGCCATGCGGACGGCTTCGTTGGATCCGCCGGCTGCTGGGGAGGTGATGATCTTCGCTCCCCACATCTGGAGGAGCTGGCGGCGTTCGACCGAGGTGTTCTCGGGCATCACGCAGACCAGCTCGTAGCCACGCAGCTTGGCCACCATCGCCAGGGAGATGCCGGTGTTGCCCGACGTCGGCTCCAGGATCGTGCAGCCCGGGGAGAGTAGCCCGTCCTTCTCTGCCTCGACGAGCATCCGCAGGGCGGCACGGTCCTTGATCGAGCCCGTCGGGTTCTGGTCCTCCAGCTTGGCCCACAGGCGCACGTCAGGCGATGGCGACAACGCCGGCAGTCCGACGAGCGGCGTACCGCCGACGGAGTCGAGCAAGGAGTCGAACCGCATGGATGCGCTACTGACCGCCGGCGACCGCCGGCAGGATGACGATGGTGTCGCCGTCACTGACGGGTGCGGTCAGGCCACCGACGAAACGGACGTCCTCGTCGTTGACGTAGATGTTGATGAAGCGACGCAGGTCGCCGTTCTCGACGAGACGGTCCTTGATGCCGGGGTGACCCGCCCTCGACGCTCTCGATGACCTCAGCGAGCGTTTCGCCGCTGCCGTCGACTGCCTTGGCGCCGTCGGTGTAGGTGCGCAGGATCGTTGGGATCCGTACTTCGACTGCCATTCAGATGACCTCGACTTCTTCTTCGGTGACGACTCCTTCAACAATCCTGAACGAGCGAAATTCCACCGGCCCGTCTTCGTGACCCGATTCACGCGTCGATACGAGGACGTAGTGCGCGCCCGGTTCGGCCGCCAGCCCGATGTCGGTACGGGACGGGTAGGCCTCCGTTGCGGTGTGCGAGTGGTAGATGACCACGGGGACCTCGTCGTTGTCGTCGAGCTCCCGCCACACCTTGAGTTGTTCGGTGGCGTCGAACTGGAAGAACGTCGGAGAGCGAGCGGCGTTGACCATCGGCACGAACCTCCGAGGCTCGTCGCCCTGCTCGGGACCGGCCACGATGCCGCACGCCTCGTCCGGGTGGTCACGGCGTGCGTGCGCCACGATCTGGTCGTAGATGTCCCGTCCGATCTTCAGCACCAGACCAGGGTAGGGGGACCGCCCAGCCGGCTCGACCGGAGCGAGGCCTGTCCGTATGCCGAGACACCCCGGAAAACCCGTCAACCGGTCCGACCGGTCTACACCAGCCGGCCCGCCAGGAACCCGGCGAGCGCGACCAAGGCCTCGTCGTCGCCGCGGCGTCCCACGACCTGAACGCCGAGCGGCAGGCCGGCAGCGGTCGTGCCCGAAGGGAGCGAGATCGCGGGCAGGCCGGCGTACGTCCAGGGCAAGGCCATCGCTGGGTTGCCCGTCGTCTCGATACCGACCGGAGCCGGACCCAAGGCCGCTGGGGTGAGCACCGCCGTCGCGTCCGAAGCGACCAGCCGGTCGTCGAGGTCGAGCCTGAACTCCGCCAACTGTTTGCACGAGGCGGCGTAGTCCTCGGGGCTGATCCGTCTGCCCTCCTCGATGCTGTCGATGGTCGACGATGCGTAGCCGTCCCGATGTGCGTCGAACCACTGTGCATGGACCTCGGCGAGCTCGTAGCGGTTGACCACGAGGTTGTGGGCGCGGATGTCGTCGAGGTCAGGCACCAGGTCGAGCTCCGTGACGGTCCAATCGGCGTCCGCCAGGCTGCGACAGGTCGACGCGAAGTGACGCAGGGCTGCCGGCTCCACCTGAGCCAAGAACGCTCCACCCGGTACGACGAGGCGTCCGCCGGCCACCGGCCTGGCGACGGCACGCGGGTCCCACGTGTCCCACATGACGGCCGCTGCGGCCGCAACGGTGGCTACGTCGGGGCCGAACAACCCCGGTGTGTCGAAGCTCGGCGAGTGGGCGATGATCCCGTCGATCGATGCGCGGCCGTGAGTCGGTTTCACCCCGACGATGCCGCAGAACGCGGCCGGCCGGATGACCGAGCCGATCGTCTGGGTGCCGGTCGCGAGCACAGCGGTCCCGGCAGCCACAGCCGCCGCCGAGCCGCTGCTCGAACCACCGGGTGTCCTCGTGAGGTCGTGCGGGTTACGGGTCGGCCCCGGTGACTTGGCTGCGAACTCAGCCGTCACCGTCTTGCCGACGACGAGCACACCGGCGTCGCGCAACCGGGTGACCACTGTCGCCTCCTGGCCCGCGATGACCTCGGGATCGACCCGTGAACCGGCCCGCGTCACCCAGCCGTCGACGTGCATGACGTCCTTGACCGCAAGTGGGACCCCGAAGAGGGGCGGGCGAGCGCCCGGATCCGGCCAGCACATGAGCAGGTTCGTGGCCTCGTCGTGCAGCCGTTCCCGCCTGTCGGGCTCGTCGACGTACGCCGACAGGTCCCGATCGGTCTGCTCGATGCGATCGCACAAGGCGTCGACGGCCTCGTGCAGGGTGGTTCCCCCGATGGGCAATGGTCTGTCCTTCACTTCCCGGCGGCGTCCAGCAGGGACTCGAGCAGGTAGCCGAGCCATCCGTAGATCTCGTAGATGGGGAGGCGCTCGTCGTCCGGCTCGAGGGCGTCCCAGTACGCGTCGTCATTGGCCGTGACGCCCAGTCGCTCCGCGAGCGTCAGCCGGAGGTCGGTCAGGCAGCGCAGCCACGCACGCACCTGATCACGATCGAGCTCGAACTCCAGGTCGACGTCCGGATCGACGTCGGTCGGTGCGTCGACTCCGCCGAGCGACGTCAGCACGACGGTGGCATCGCGGACCTTGCCGTCGCGGAGGTTTCGCTCGGTGAATCGGCGGAACTCCGCCGCCGCCTCCTCATCATCTCGCCGGGCATCCGGGAAGAGGCGACGCAGCGCGGCGTCCTCGGGCGCGTCTCGTGGTCCGTCCATGGCGAGCATCGCCTCGAGCGGGTCCTGGCTCGCATCGGTGGGCTCGCCGTCGCTCAGCAGCTCGATGAGCTGCCGGGTGAGGTTGGCCAGCAGGCCGGCCGCGTACGGCGGCAGCTCCACGAGCACCCGGCCCTTGCGCCGGCTGCGGAACAGGCTCATGCGTCGGTCTTCTGGAGCGTGGCCCACAGTCCGTAGGAATGCATCGCCTGCACGTCGCGCTCCATCTCCTCGCGCGATCCGGTCGCCACCACTGCCTTGCCGGCGGTGTGCACCTGCATCATCAGCTTCTGGGCCTTGCTGCGGGAGTAGTGGAAGTAGTCGATGAACACGAACGTCACGTACGACATCAGGTTGACCGGGTCGTCCCACACCAGGGTGATCCACGGTGGTTCGAGCATGACGACGTCCTCGGTCTCGGGACGCTCGATCGTCGTCGACTCCGGTGTCGCGGTCATCACCCCATTGTTTCAGAGCCACGGGCTCAGGCGAGGCGCCCGCCCTCGGCGCCACTACGCTGACGGCATGCTCGCCACCGGTCTGCTGACCGACCACTACGAACTCACGATGGTCCAGGCTGCGCTCCGCTCCGGGACTGCGCAGCGTGCGAGCGTCTTCGAGCTGTTCGCCAGGCGCCTGCCCAGTGGTCGCCGGTACGGGGTCGTGGCCGGCACCGGGCGCGTCCTCGACGCCCTGGAGTCCTTCCGGTTCACCGAGGGGCAGCTCGCCTACCTCCGCGAGCATCACGTGGTCGACGACACCACCCTCGACTGGCTGGCGAACTACCACTTCACCGGCGACATCTGGGGGTACGGCGAGGGCGACGTCTATTTCGCCGGCAGCCCCCTGCTGGTCGTAGAAGCGAGCTTCGCCGAGGCCGTCGTGCTCGAGACGCTGCTGCTGTCGATCCTCAACCACGACAGCGCGGTTGCCTCGGCAGCCTCCCGCATGGTCGGGGCGGCCGAGGGGCGGCCCTGCATCGAGATGGGCTCGCGGCGTACTCACGAGTGGGCAGCGGTCGCGAGTGCCCGCGCGGCGTACATCGCTGGGTTCGACGCGACCTCCAACGTGCAGGCGGGGCTCGACTACGGCGTTCCGACCACTGGTACGGCGGCGCACTCGTTCACGCTGCTGCACGACACCGAGCGTGACGCGTTCACCGCGCAGGTCGAGTCACTCGGCGCCGGCACGACCCTGCTCGTGGACACCTACGACGTGGCCGAGGCGGTGCGGCTCGCCGTTGACGTGGCGGGACCTGACCTCGGGGCCGTCCGGCTGGACTCGGGTGACCTGGCCGCGCTGGCGCGCCAGGTACGCCAGCAGCTCGACGACCTCGGGGCCACCCACACGCGGATCATCGTCACCAGCGACCTCGACGAGTACGCGATCGCCGGGCTGGCAGCTGCGCCGGTCGACGGCTATGGCGTCGGCACGTCGCTCGTCACCGGTTCCGGACATCCCACCTGCGGCTTCGTCTACAAGCTGGTGGCCCGGGCCGACTCCACCGATCACGGGATGCCCTTGCGGCCGGTGGCGAAGAAGAGCACCGACAAGATCTCCATCGGCGGACGCAAGTGGGCCTTGCGGCGACGCGACCCACTCGGGACGGCTCAGTCGGAGGTTGTCGGGATCGGCCACCCGCCCGTCGACGACGGCGACGACCGCGCGCTGCTTCGTCCGCTCGTCCGCGATGGCGAGGTGGTGGGCCGGGAGACCCTGGACGAAGCCCGTGCACGCCATACGGCGGCCGTCGGCGAGCTTCCCCTCGATGCGCACAAGCTGTCACGCGGCGAGGCCGCGATCTCCACGGAGTACCAGGGCCAGGGGTAGTGCCTGCGCCTAGGAAGGCCCGCTAGCGTGGAGCTGTCGAGCGGGAGGAGCAGGGCATGACGCGGGCACTCATCGTGGTGGACGTCCAGAACGACTTCTGCGAGGGCGGCAGCCTCGCGGTGCACGGCGGTGCCGAGGCGGCGTTCAGGATCGGAGGGCTTCTGCACCGGTGGCAGGAAGCCGACGAACGCGACCGTGACTACGACGTCATCGTCGCCACCCGGGACCACCACATCGACCCCGGCGAGCACTTCTCCGACGATCCCGACTTCGTCGAGTCGTGGCCACCTCACTGTGTCGTCGGCACCGAAGGGGCGGCCTTCCACCCCAACCTGGACCCGCAGCCGTTCCACGCGATCTTCCTCAAGGGCGAGTACCAGGCGGCGTACTCCGGCTTCGAGGGGACGGCACCGGACGGACGACGGCTGCTCGACTGGCTGCGGGCGCACGACGTCGAGTCGGCCGACGTGGTGGGGATCGCGACCGACTACTGCGTGCGCGCCACCGCTCTCGATGCGCAGCGCGCCGGACTCCGCACCCGCGTGCTCACCGAGTACGTCGCCGGGGTCGCCCCCGAGACGACGCAGGCCGCCCTGGATGAGCTGACGGCTGCCGGCGTCGCCCTCGTCTGAACCCGGCTCCCGCTCCCCCTGGTCCTGGCACGGCACCGTGGCTAGGGCAACATCCAGGACAGCACCGTGGTCTGCAGGTAGACCAGCACGCACATGACCGCCAGGAACAGCACGCTCCAACCCACGACCTTCCGGAAGATGTCGCCCTCGCGACCGGTCATCCCCACCGCTGCCGCGGCGATGGCGAGGTTCTGCGGGGAGATCATCTTGCCGAGGACACCGCCGGACGAGTTCGCCGCCGCCATCAGAGCCGGGTCGAGCCCGGTCTTGCCGGCCGCCGTCACCTGCAACGCGCCGAACAGCGAGTTGGACGACGTGTCCGACCCGGTGACTGCCACCCCCAGCCAGCCGAGCACGGGCGACAAGAGGGCGAACGCGGAGCCGGTCTGCGCCATCCAGGTGCCGAGCGACGTGGTCTGGCCGGACGAGTTCATCACATAGGCGAGGCCGAGCACGGCCATCACGGTGACGATCGCGGCCGCGAGCTGGACGTAGGTCTTGACGTAGGTCCGCGCAGCGGTCAGCGGGGAGATTCCGATGATCGGCATCGTGATCAGACCGGAGATGATCATCAACGTTCCCGCCGCGCCGAGCCAGTTCAGGTTGAAGGTGGGCAGCGACGACGGGTCGCCTCCCGCAGTCAGCAGATGCAGCCCGGGCCACTGGAAGCTGGTGAAGAACGGCGCGTCCGCCAGCGCGGACTTCAGCGCCGGGATCTGCACGAGACTGAAGACGGCAATGATCACCAGGTAGGGCGCGTAAGCCTTGGCGACCTCACCCCCCGGGTCGGTGATCGGTCGACTCCGGACGCGCCCCGGTCTTGGTGCCGGTGCCCCCGCCGGTCGAGCCACCACCCACCACCGCCGTTTGGCCTGAGCCGCCGGAGACGGCCATCGTCTCGACCTCGACCTCCTGGTAGGGCTCTGCCGGCTGCCAGAAGCGCAGCAGTACCACCACCGCCAGTGCGCCGACGAGTGCGGCGACGATGTCGGTGAGCGGCACCGAGAAGTACGTCGCGGTCAGCCACTGCGCGGCCGCGAAGGCGAAACCGCAGACGAGCGCGGGCAACCAGACCTGCCGCAGCGCGCGGCGACCGTCGACGATGAAGACCAGGGCCAGCGGTACGAACAGCGCAAGGACCGGGGTCTGGTGGCCGACCAGTCCGCCGAGCGTGTCGACGGGGAAGCCCGTGACCGTGCTCAGCGTCGTGATCGGCACCGCCAGCGCGCCGAACGCGACGGGGGCCGTGTTGGCCACCAGCGCGACGGTCGCCGCCTTGATCGGCTGGAAGCCCAGCGCGATCAGCATGACGCTCGTGATGGCAACCGGTGTGCCGAAGCCGGCCAGCGCCTCCAGCAACGCGCCGAAGCAGAACGCAATGATGATCGCCTGGATCCGCATGTCGTCGCTGACCCGGCCGAACGAGCGCCGTAGCACGTCGAAGTGACCGGTCTGGACCGTCATGTTGTAGACCCAGATGGCGTTGATGACGATCCACATGATCGGGAAGAATCCGAAGGCTGCCCCCTGGCTGCCCGCCAGCAGGGCCTGGTCGACCGGCATACCGAAACCGGCGATGGCCACCAGCAGAGCGGCTCCGAGTGCCGTCAGGCCCGAGATCCACGCCGTGATGCGGAGCGCTCCGAGCATGACGAACAGGGTGGCGAGGGGGACAGCCGCGACCAGGGCCGAGGCGGTGAGCGAACCGCCGATCGACTCGATGTCCGGCTGATAGGTGGTCAGCAACATGACGCGCTCCTGGGTGCGGGTGAGCGGGTGCGAACAGTGGCACGCTACCCAGGACCGGAGCTGCCCGCCACGCGAGCGCGGACGAAGACCGTCAGGTCCAGAGGTCAGCCAGCTTGGTCACGGTCTTCCAGTCCCGGGCGGTTCCCACCGTGTCGAGGATCTTCTCCATCCGGGCGTTGGTCAGCTTCGGACGGTCCGACGCGAGCCACAGATGAGCCTCCCGACCGACGACCACGGCGCGCTCGTCCGGCTGGTCCCAGGCCTCCAGCGCCGACGCCGCCCGGGCGGCTGGTTCGTCACGCAGGAACGCCACGTAGTGGCGTGGGCTTCCCGCCAGCGGCGCGGCGAGCTCGGCTCCGGTTGCGTGGACGTCGGCGAGCTTGGCGGGCGTCCGGACCAGCGTCGGCACATCGAAGTCGAGCCACTCGAGGAGCAGCTCCTCGAATCGCTTCTCCACGGCTGCGGTCGTGCGCAGCCGCGTGGTCACCTTGACGTTCCCGCTCGCGATGTACGTCTGCGACCTCGGTGAAGCCGTGCTGCTCGAGCCGTTCGCGTAGTCCGGCCATCTTGACCATCCGCCCGCCCACGTTCACGGCGCGCAGGAAGGCGACGTACGACGGCATCAGTCCTGACCAGCGCCGTCCAGCGCGAAGACCTTGCCCGGGTTGAGGATCGACTGCGGGTCGAGCGCCTTCTTGATGTCGCGGTGCACACGGAGGGACAGCTCACCGATCTCACGCTCCAGCAGGGCCATCTTCAGCACGCCCACCCCGTGCTCTCCGGTGATCGTGCCGCCGAGCTCGAGGCTGATCACCATGATGTCGTCGAACGCCTGCTTGGCCCGAGCCACCTGGTCGGCGTCCTGGCCGTCGAAGACGACGGTGGGATGGAAGTTTCCGTCTCCGGCATGGCCGACCACGCCGATGGTGAGCCCACAGTCGGCCGACACCTGCTCGATCCGCTCGACCAGCTCGGCCAGCCGCGTGCGCGGCACGCACACGTCGTCGATCATCGTGGTGCCCAGCTTCTCGAACGCGGTCAGCACCTCCCGGCGGGCGGCGAGCAGCAGGTCTCCCTCGGCCGGGTCGTCGGCGACCGCGATCTCGATGGCTCCCGCCTCCTCGAGCACCTTGGCGATCGTGGCGATCTCGTCGGCGGCGCGGTCTCCGCCGGCGTCGGACTGCGCCAGCACGAGCGCACCTGCCTCGGGAGCGATGCCCATGTTGAACGCCTCGTTGACAGCGTGCACGCTCACCTTGTCCATGAACTCCAGCAGCGACGGCACCACGCCACACCGCACGACTCGCGAGACCGCCTCGGCGGCGGCGGCAGCCGAGTCGTAGACGGCGGCCACTGTGAGCGGGCGCTCCGTAGCAGGCCGCAGGAGCAGCGTGATCTCGGTGATGACGCCGAGCGTGCCCTCGCTCCCGACGAAGAGACGAGTGAGGTCGTACCCGGCGACGCCCTTGACTGTGCGGCGGCCGGTGCGCAGGACCTGCCCGTCGGCCAGCACGACTTCGAGCCCCAGCACGTAGTCGGTCGTGACGCCGTACTTGACGCAGCACAGGCCGCCGGAGTTGGTCGATACGTTGCCCCCGATGGAGCAGAACTCCCAGCTCGACGGGTCGGGCGGGTAGAAGAGCCCGTCCTCGGCCACCCGGCGGGACAAGTCGGCGTTGTAGATACCGGGCTGGGTGACCACGATGCGGTTCGCGGCGTCGACCTCGAGCACCTGGTTCATTTTCTCCAGGCTCAGCAGGATGCAGCCGTCGACGGCGTTCGCGGCCCCGGACAGGCCGCTGCGAGCGCCCTGCGGGACCACTGGAACCTGATGCTCGGTGGCAACCCGCATCACGTGCTGGACCTCCTCGGTCGAGCGAGCATGCACGAGGGCCAGCGCCTTGCCGGCCGCGCAGTACATGGCGCGGTCGACGCTGTACGCCTGCAGCACGTCGTCGTCGATCACGACCGAACCGCCCGGCAGATCACGCTTCAAGGCATCGATGACGACCGAGCTGTCCACGACCGCATGTGTCCTCATCTCTTCACCATACGACGCTTCGGGCCGCGGTGGCGGGGCCGATGGACGTCGATCGGCCACCGCGACGGTGGCGGACCAGCCGACAGAGGACTAGGTTGTCGGACTGTTCGGGTTCGGTCGACGCGAACCCCCTGCCTGCCACCCCAGGAGGACTGATGTCCACGGACCGTCACCGTCTCCCCACGCCCACACTCGTCACGGCCGGGATCCTGCTCGCGATCCCGGTCCTGGCGCTGATGATCGTCCCGATCTACGCCAGCGAGGATCCGTCCCTGTGGGGGTTCCCGTTCTTCTACTGGTACCAGTTCGCGTGGGTGTTCCTCGCCTCCGGATTCACCTTCGCGGCCTTCAAGGTGATCGCGAAGGCACGTGGCGGTGAGGGGCGATGAGCGGCCACACCACCGTGATGGACGACCAGCGACTGTTGGCGGCCAACGTCGACGGTGTCGCCCTGACCGTCCTGATCTTCTTCTTCATCGTCGTCACGATCGGCGGTTTCTACGCCGCCCGGTGGCGTCGGCCCGACAAACATGGCCTCGCTGAACGAGTGGGGCCTCGGGGGTCGCGGCTTCGGGACCATCATCACCTGGTTCCTGCTCGGCGGTGACCTCTACACGGCGTACACCTTCGTCGCGGTGCCGGCGGCCATGTACGCGACCGGCGCGATCAGCGGCTTCTTCGCGGTGCCCTACACCATCGTCGTCTACCCTCTGATCTTCATCTTCATGCCACGGCTGTGGTCCGTCGCCCATGCCAAGGGTTACGTGACTCCGGCGGACTTCATCCGGGGCAGGTACGACTCACGCAGCCTGTCCCTGGCAGTCGCGGTGACGGGCATCCTGGCCACCATGCCGTACATCGCGCTCCAGCTGGTCGGTATCGAGGCCGTCCTCGACACGATCGGACTCGGCGCTGAGGGCAGCTGGTTCGTCCGCGACCTGCCGCTCTTCATCGCTTTCGCAGTCCTGGCTGCGTTCACGTACTCCTCGGGTCTCAGAGCACCCGCGCTGATCGCCTTCGTCAAGGACACCCTGATCTATCTGGTGATCGTGGTCGCCGTCATCTGGGTCGGTGTCCATCTGGGCTTCGGCGAGGTCTTCACCGCGGCCAAGGAAAAGATGGCCACCACGAACCCGGACACCGGAGCACCCACGGGCACGTTCGTGCCGAGCTCGGGTGGACCGGTCGGCTACTGGGCGTACGCGTCGCTGGCGCTGGGTTCCGCACTGGCCCTGTTCATGTACCCGCACTCCATCACTGCCGTCCTGTCGGGCAAGAACCGGAACACGATCCGGCGCAACGCTGCCATCCTGCCCGCATACTCGCTGCTGCTCGGTCTGTTGGCCCTGCTCGGCTTCGCGGCCATCGCGGCCGGCACGAAGGTCATCGGGCAGGACGGTCTGCCGAACGCCCAGCTGGCCGTGCCGCACCTCTTCCAGGACAACTTCCCGAGCTGGTTCGCCGGGATCGCGTACTCCGCGATAGCGATCGGTGCGCTCGTCCCCTCGGCCATCATGTCGATCGCAGCGGCGAACCTGTTTACCCGCAACATCTACAAGGAGTTCATCAAGAAGGACGCGTCTCACGCCGAAGAGGCGCAGGCGTCGAAGATCATGTCGCTCGTGGTCAAGTTCGGAGCCCTGCTGTTCGTGCTGGCTCTGGACAAGCAGAACGCGATCAACATGCAGCTGCTGGGCGGCGTCTGGATCCTGCAGACGTTCCTGGCGATCGTCGCCGGCCTCTACACCAGGTGGTTCCACAAGTACGCGCTGCTCGCAGGCTGGGCGGTCGGCATGGTCTACGGGACCGTCGTCTCCTACCAGCAGGCAAGTCCTGCGACGCAGCACTTCGGAAGCTCGCTGGCGGAGCTTCCGGGCAGCGACACCAAGGTCTACGTCGCGCTGACAGCACTGGTGCTCAACGCGATCGTCGCGGCCATCCTGACCGTGATCATGCGGGCGATCAACACGCCTGACGGGACCGACCACACGACACCGGACGACTACTATGCCGACGCCGGCGCGGCGCTCCCGAAGGCCGGGTGAGCTTCCTCGGCTCGGAGTCGACCCCGGAGCCGGGACGCACCTGAGTCACGAGAGACCCCCACCCGAGCCGGGGCGGGGTCTCCTGGTCTCGCCCTGTCAGAGGTTCCCGCGGGCTTCCTGCTCGCGCTCGATCGCCTCGAAGAGGGCCTTGAAGTTGCCCTTGCCGAAGCCGAGAGACCCATGGCGCTCGATCAGCTCGAAGAACACCGTGGGGCGGTCACCGATCGGCCGGGTGAAGATCTGCAGCAGGTAGCCGTCCTCGTCGCGGTCGACCAGGATGCCCCGCGACTGCAGCTCCTCGATCGATGTACGGACCTCACCGATCCGGGCCCGGAGCTCGGGGTCCTCGTAGTAGGAGTCCGGCGTGGCGAGGAACTCGACGCCCTGGGCCCGCATCGCGTCGACGGTCGCCAGGATGTCGTTGGTCGCCAGTGCCAGGTGCTGGGCACCAGGGCCCTGGTAGAACTCGAGAAACTCGTCGATCTGGCTCTTCCGCTTGGCCACTGCGGGCTCGTTGAGCGGGAACTTGACCCGGTGGTTGCCGTTGGCGACGACCTTGCTCATCAGCGCGGAGTAGTCGGTGGCGATGTCGTCACCGATGAACTCGGCCATGTTCACGAAACCCATGACGCGGTTGTAGAAGTCGACCCACTCGTCCATCTTGCCGAGCTCGACGTTGCCGACGACGTGGTCGAGCGCCTGGAACAACCGCTTCGGCGCACCGGCGGGCCGCGTGACGGTCGTGGCGCTCGGCACGAAACCGGGCAGGTACGGACCGTCGTAGCGTGAGCGGTCGACCAGGCTGTGGCGGGTGTCGCCGTACGCCGCGATCGCGGCGATGCGGACGGTCCCGTGCTCGTCGCTGACGTCCTCGGGTTCCTGGACGATGGTGGCGCCCATGTCCCGGGCGCGAGCGATGCACTTGTCGACGTCAGGCACCTCGAGGGCGATGTCGCTGACTCCGTCGCCATGGGCGCGGTGGTGGTCGAGCAGGGAGCTGTCCGGGGAGACGCCGCCCTTGACGACGAAACGGCAGGACCCGCTCTTGAGCACGAATGCCTTGTGGTCGCGGTTGCCGGTCTCGGGTCCGCTGTAGGCGACCAGGTCCATCCCGAACGCGGACTGGTAGTAGTGGGCCACCTGGGTGGCGTTGCCCACGATGAACACGATGGCGTCCCAGCCGGTGACCGGGAACGGGTCCTTGTCCTCGTCGTACTCGACGAGACCGACGAGCTGCTTGAGCTGCTCGAGGGTGAGGTCGGCCTGCAGCTCTTGCGGGGTCAACGTTTCGCTCATGCAGGCATCATCGTCGGAGTACACATTCTGCGCAAGGGATCGACCTAGTAGTGAACAACGTGCACAGTGAACGCCGGGAGCTCTGGGTATGGTTGTG
The DNA here is from genome assembly GCA_963712935.1 of uncultured Actinomycetota bacterium. Lineage (GTDB taxonomy): Bacteria > Actinomycetota > Actinomycetes > Propionibacteriales > Nocardioidaceae > JANLYC01. The sequence continues at coordinate 248,026 of CAVQJX010000024.1, read as the reverse complement.
CACAGCCTGACCAGCAAACCTGACCCCGTGTGGAGGCTCCCATGGCGATCGACCAGCTCGATGCCGCGCTCGTGCAGCTGTTCGCGGAGGAGCCGCGCATCGGCGTGCTCGAGGCGTCCCGGCGACTCGGCGTGGCCCGTGGCACGGTCCAGGCCCGGCTCGAACGGCTCGAGACCTCCGGGGTGGTCCGCTCGTGGGGGCCAGAGCTCGACCCGGCCGCGCTCGGCTATCCCGTCACTGCTTTCGTCACGCTGGAGATCAGGCAGAGCGGCGGCCACAACCCGGTGCGCGACCACCTGGAGCTGATTCCCGAGGTGCTCGAGGTCCATACGGTGACCGGCCCCGGCGACCTGTGGTGCCGGGTGGTGGCACGGGACAACACCGACCTGCAGCGTGTGCTCGACAAGGTCGTGGCGTACCCCGGGATCGAGCGGTCGGCCACGATGATCGCGCTGGCCGACCAGATTCCCCACCGCGTCCTCCCCTTGGTCTCAGCCGCCGTCGAGGGCTGAGCGGTCAGGTACGCCGCTTGGCCGCCCACGCGCGCAGGGTGTCGATGCGCTGGACGAGCTCGTCGCTGGTCGCAACCGCAGCCGGCGGCCCCCCGCAGGCGCGGCGGAGTTCGGCGTGGATCACCCCGTGCGGGGAGCCGGAGCGGTGGTGCCAGGCGGCCACGAGACCGTTGAGCTCCTTGCGCAGCCCGGCCAGCCGCTCGTGCGCCGACGGCTCAGCCGCCCGGTGCCGACCCGGTGCGCTTGTTCTCCTTCACCCGCTCGGACTGCCGGTGCGCCAGCAGGTCGCGCACCTGGTCGGGCTCGAGCAGCCCCGGGATGCCCAGGAAGTCCATCTCCTCGTCGCTGCCCACCTCGACATGACCCTCGTGTCCGAACTCGCCGCCGTCGAAGACGACCCGGTCGAACGACGCCTGGCTCGACAGGGCCGCGAAGCCGGCTTGTTCGTCGGACAGGGTGGGGGCCTCCTGCTGGGCCTGCGCCAAGAGCTCGTCCTCCGCTGCGAAGATGTCGTCCTCGTTGCGGATCGGCCTTCCGAGCACGTGGTCGCGCTGGATCTCCATCCCGGCCGCGAGGCCGAGCAACGGCGCCACGGACGGCAGGAACACCGAAGCCGTCTCGCCCCGGCGCCGAGCCCGCACGAACCGCCCGATCGCCTGCGCGAAGAACAGCGGGGTCGCCGTGGTGGTGGCGTAGACGCCGACACAGACCCGCGGAACGTCGACACCTTCCGACACCATCCGGACGGCAACCATCCACCGCGACTCACCAGCGCCGAAGGCGGAGATCTTCTTGCTGGACGCCTTCTCGTCCGACAGCACCACGGTGGGCTTCTCACCGCTGATCCTGGCGAGCAGGGCGCGTAGGCGCGGGCCGAGTCCTGGTCGGTGGCGATCACGAGGCCGCCGGCGTCGGGGACGTGCCGGCGCACTTCGCTCAGTCGACGGTCGGCCGCCTCGAGCACGGCCGGCACCCAGGCGCCGTTGACGTCGAGCGCCGTACGTAGAGCCTGGGCGGTCTGGTCCTTCGTCAGGGGTTCTCCGAGCCGGGCCGAGATCTCGTCGCCGGCCCGGGTCCGCCATTGGAGCTGGCCGGAGTACGCCATGAACAGGACGGGCCGCACGACGTGGTCGGCGAGCGCCTCTGCGTAGCCGTACGTGTAGTCCGCCGCGCTGCGCGGGACGCCCTCGTCGTCGGGCGCGTAGCTGACGAACGGGATCGGGTTGATGTCGGACCGGAACGGCGTGCCGGTCAGGGAGAGCCGACGCGTCGCCGGCTCGAACGCCTCACGGATGGCGTCGCCCCAGGTCAGCGCGTCACCGGCGTGATGCACCTCGTCGAGGATGACCAGGGTCCGGAACCGCTCGGTGCGGACCCTGAAGGCGAGCGGGTTGACTGCCACTCCGGCATACGTCACCGCGACGCCGACGTAGTCCTTGCTGGTCTTGCCCTGCGTCGGTGAGTACGCAGGGTCGATCGCCAGACCGACCTTGGCCGCGGCCTCGGCCCACTGCACCTTGAGGTGTTCCGTCGGCGCAACGACCGTGATCCGGTCGATGATGCGCCTGTCCATGAGCTCGGCCGCGATCGTGAGAGCGAAGGTCGTCTTGCCGGCCCCGGGTGTCGCGACCGCCAAGAAGTCACGGTGCTGTGCCGACAGGTATTTCCCCAGCGCCTCCTGCTGCCAGGCCCGCAGCCGGGTGGCGGTGCCCCAGGCGGCGCGGTCGGGGTAGGCCGGGCTCAGGGGCAACGGTGCGGGGCGTGACACGGCGGAGTCGGGAACCTCTCGATGCGGGGTGGACGAGGGGCACAGCCTACGTCGCCGTTCGGCGGTTCCGTGGCCGGACTCACGGGTTCAGGCGGGGCAGTCGGCGTCGCCCTGCCGGTGCTCGTGCACCGTGGCAGAATGTCCGGCGGCAGGCCCCCACCCCACACTGCCCCGACCTCCTCGTGCTCGAGGACCGACCAGAGAGGCAGCCCCGACGGACGCGCGCCACATGCTCCAGCGGGGCGCACGCCATGACCGATGACCTCGCCCGGCCGCCCCGGCACCAGCCCGACATCACCGACACGGCCTTCGAGTCGCTGGCCGAGATCCTGTACACCGGCCACGACTTCGACGCGATCTACGCTGCCATCTGCTCGGCCGCGACCGACCTCGTCACCGGGTGCGACCACGCGAGCCTGATGCTCACGCGCCACGGCAAGGCGCTGACGGCTGCCGCCAGCGACGAGGTCGCCTCGCGCATCGACGCCTTCGAGCGCGAGATCGGCGACGGGCCCTGCCTCGATGCCATCGAGGACGCGGCCGCCTACGTCGACTCCGACCTGACGGACGGCTCCCCCTGGCCCGAGCTCACCCGCCGCGTGCTGGCCGAGACGCCGGTTCGCGGCATGGCAGGGTTCCGACTGATCAACGCCGACGGAAAGGCCGGCGCCCTGAACCTGTTCTCCGACGAGCCGGGTGCCCTCACACATCAGTCCGTGGACCAAGCGGCGTTGCTCGTGTCGTTCGCCTCGGTGGCGCTGCTGGCCGCAGCCGAGAAGCACAATGCGGAGACGCTACGCGCCGGCCTGGAGAGCAACCGAGAGATCGGCAAGGCCATCGGGCTGCTGATGGCGTTCCACCAGGTCGATGACCAGGCCGCCTTCACGATCCTGCGGCGTACGTCTCAGGACATGAACCTCAAACTAGCCGAGGTGGCTCGTGAGATCGTCAGCCACCAGAACTCGAGGCGTGTCGAACCATCCTGAGCGACCGGATGGGGAGGGCGTTGCCGCCCTCCCCCCCGAAAGCCCGGCAGGCCGCGCTGGTGGCTCAACGAGCCGCCGTGGGGCGGGGCCTTCTCCGCGGTGAACACCACGCCTTACCTCTTCGTGCCCACGAGCGACCGTCTGAATCATCGTGTGGTCATCTCCACCAGCCCGTGAGACGGACATCACGAGGTGGGACGCGGACGAACTCGGTACGCCACGACGATAGAGAACAGCATCACCAGCGTCGCCAGACCGAAGATGCCCAGGAACAGCGCACTGTGGTCGACGGAGTCGCGCCAGATCGCGTAGCCGACGCCTGCCGCACCGATCACGAGCAGCCCGCCCAGCGAGTCGCTCATCTGGATCGCAGCCGAGTTGGCGCCGCGGTCGGCGACCGGCGAGAACTCGAACAGCAGCACCGCGTTGCTGGCCATCGCCAGTCCCATACCCAGTCCCCCCAGCAGCAGGCCGACGCCCGCCAGCCAGGCCGGAATGGTCACGTTGTCGGTGGCGACGGCCGCTGACGCAGTGACGACGACGCCGATGGTGGTCACGATGGATCCGCGCCGGACCAGTGACGTGCGCGGCGTCCGCAAGTTGGGCCGCCCCTGCCACCACGAGCCGGTCGACCAGCCCAGCGCCGTACCGGCAACAGCCAGCCCGGCCATCGTCGGCGTCGCCCCACGGTGCTCGACGAGCATGAGCGGAACGTAGGCCTGGCAGCCGAAGAATCCCCCGGCCGTGACCCCACGGAACGCGATCACCGAGGGCAGCCCGCGGGCGAGGCGGAGCGTGCCCGGCGGGAACAGGCGCCGCGCGGCGATCACGACCATGACCAGGCCGGCCGTTGCCGTCACCGCGGCGTACCACCAGCGCGACGACTCGGCCCACAGCCCCGCCCACTGGAGCAGACCTGCTCCGACCGCCATCGACGCGGCCAGCTGGACCCGGCCCGGTCGGCGGGTCTTCGTGGGAGCCGTCGGTCCGAGGCGCTTGAGGACGGCGAACATCGGGATCGGGAGCATCGGGACGAGCGACAGGAACGCCCACCGCCATGAGATGTACTCCGTGAGACCGCCCGCGATGAACGGGCCGATGACCGACGGCACCACCCATGCCGTCGAGATCAGGGTCATGACGCGCGGACGAACAGCTTCGGGATAGCACTGAGCGATCACGACGTAGACCGCGACGATCGTGAAACCGGCTCCCAGTCCCTGAACGATCCGTCCACCGATGAGCATCGGCATCGACTGGCTCAGTCCCGAGATCACCAGGCCGAGGGCGAACGCCGTGGCGCCCGCAGCGAGCGGCAGCCGCGGGCCGAGCCGGTCACACAGCTCCCCCGCGATGCCGTTGGCGAACATCGCAGCGCCCAGGAAGCCGGTCAGTGCCCAGGGGTAGAGCCCGAGTCCGCCGAGCTCACGCGCTGCGACCGGCAGCGCCGTGGCCACGGCCATGAACTCGAAGGCGATGCCCACGATCAGCGCGAAGATACCGAAGGAGAGCACCCGGTACTCCGGTGCGGTGGGTCCTGCGACCACCGCCGTGCGCGTCGCGTTCAATCAGTCGCCGCCCGCCCGGAAGTCGGACCACCGCTGGCGCATCCGCGTGACCTGGCCCGGCGTGAACTGGTTCATGCACGAGTCGTAGGAGTAGTCCATGAAGTTGTGCACCGGGTCGCGACCGGGTGCCGTGCAGGTGTTGCGTCGCACCGGACACGTGTACGACGGACGGGCCTCGGCCGGGGTGTCGCTGACCAGGTCACCCCGCTTGCCGCACTTCCCGGCGAAGGTGTGGAGCAGGCCAAGCCAGTGACCGGTCTCGTGCACGGCGGCGTCGCCGGCGCTGTAGTGGCCGCCACGTCCACCGGCCATGCTGCTCCGCCGGATCACGACCCCGTCCATCCGCGGCGAATCGGACACCGCCCCGGGCGAGGTTCCCCACCCGAGGCTGCCGGACTTGTTCATGCCGATGTAGAGGTTGAGGTCGCCCTGATCTCCTCGGTGGAGGGTTCGTTTTGCGTGCCCTTCAGCGACGCTGCCCTCGTCCATCCGGAGCCACCGGGCGTTCTTGGTCCGGTCGATACCCGCCAGCTTGAAAACGAAAGGCGAGCGCGCGGCTACGGAGCTCTGCTTTCCGGCGTACGCGCCGTTCAGGATCGCGATCTGGCGGCGGATCCGGTGCGTCGACACGTTGCCCTGCGTGCGGCTGCGCAGCACGTGGACGTAGACGGGGACGTGGATCGGGGGGACCGCGGCCACCCTTGTCCGAGCCGTGGGCGGACCGGACGTTGCCGGGGCGTCCGGGTCGCTGACCGGGCACGCGGCGACCTCATCCAACGGATGAGTGGCCGAGGCCACCGGCGCCTGCATGAGCTGAGCAGCGCCCAACAGGAGTGCACCGACGAGCAGCCGCCGCGCCAGGGCCACCGGTGCGAGGCGGCTCACTGTGCTGTGGCCTGGTCAGTCGTCACTGCCGGCGCCGTCGTCGCCGTGGCTCAGTGACTCCCAGATCTCCTTGCACTCAGGGCAGACCGGGTACTTCTTGGGGTCCCGTGAAGGCACCCAGACCTTGCCGCACAACGCCATGATGGGGGTCCCCATCACCATGGCTTCGGTCAACTTGTCCTTGGGCGCGTAGTGGCTGAAGCGGTCGTGGTCACCCTCTTCGAGTGACTCCTGGGTGCGTCGGTCCTCGACGGTCTCGACGCCTGGGCTCAGCTGGGTGCTCACCTCGGCAGTTTACGGCGTTCCTGTCTGCAACCGACAGCCACTGGACGAGAATGGGCGGCATGTTCGCACCTGTCGCGCTCGCCTGTGCCGTGCTGCTCGTGGCACCGGCACCGCAGACGTCAACCGTGACCGTACCGCCGGTGAACGCCAAGGCGGACTACCAGCTCGGCGGCAGCTATCCGCTCCCCCACGGTGTCCGCGTCGTGACGCGAGATCGCACGGAGTCACCGGCCCGGTCGGCCTACTCGATCTGCTACGTCAACGCGTACCAGACCCAACCCGGTCAGTTGCGGTGGTGGAAGCGGCACCATGACGGCCTGTTGCTGCGCCGGAAGGGAACCCTCGTGCACGACCCGGGTTGGCCGGGTGAGGTGCTGCTGAACACCTCCACTGCGACCCGCCGGCAGCGAATCGCCGACGTGATCGGTCGGTGGATCACCGGATGTGACAGGTCTGGGTTCCGCGCGGTCGAGCCGGACAACCTCGACTCGTTCACGCGCTCGCATCGGCTGCTGACGCGCTCGAACAACCTGGCGCTGGCCCGGTTGCTCGTGGCGCGCGCACACATGGCGGGGCTCGCGATCGCGCAGAAGAACCTCGCCGGGCTCAGCCGCGCCGCGCGGACCAGCATCGGTTTCGACTTCGCGGTCGCCGAGGAGTGCTCGGAGTACGCCGAGTGTGGTGCGTACCGCCGTGCCTACGGTCGCCACGTGATCGAGGTCGAGTACTCCGACAACGGCCGCGCCGCCTTTACCCGCGCCTGCCGGCAGCACGGTGCCCGGTGGTCCGTCGTCTACCGGGACCGCGACCTTCGTCGGCCCAGCAGCAGCCAGTACGTCTACGACGCCTGTTGACCGCCCGGCGGTCGAGCTTGTCGAGACCCCTGGTGATCTCGACAAGCTCGATCAGCGGGGCTCAGTTCAGGCTGGGGTCGTCGGGGAAGGTCGCCACGTACGCGAGCTCACCGGTCTGGCGGCGCAGCACCGCCCGCCACAGCCCCTCGGGTTCGGGGTCGAGAAGATCCCGGGGCACGGCGTTGACGAGGTACCACGAGCCCTCGGCCAGCTCGGACTCGAGCTGGTCGGCACCCCAGCCGGCGTACCCGGAGAACACCCGCAACCCGACCAGGTCCGCCTGGACCAGAGAGGGGTCGGCGTCGAGGTCGACGAGACCGACGTCGCCGGTCAGGCGCTTGAACCCCTCACCGGGACCTGCGCCCAGCGACAGACCGACCGCCAGCGCGGACTCGGGCGAGACCGGACCCCCGCTGAAGAGCAGCGGCGGTGCCGTCACCGCCGAAGACCAGGTAGGCAGGACAGCGCCGACCGACAGCTGCGACGGCCGGTTGATGATGACACCCAGCGCGCCGTCCTCGTCGTGGTCGAGCAGGAAGATGACGCACCGCGCGAAGTTGGGATCGACCAGCCGTGGCGTGGCGAGCAGCAGCTGGCCGGTGTGGAAGCTCATCGCGCGATCGCCATCTCAGCCGCCTGACTCTTGCGCGGCGTCCTTGACAGCGGCGTCCTTGACAGCGGCGGCAACCGCCTTGTGCACCTCTTCGTTGAAGACGCTGGGGATGATGTAGTTGGCGTTGAGCTCCTCGTCGTGGACCGTTCCTGCGATGGCCTGGGCCGCCGCCACGAGCAGCGGATCCTCGATCGCGGTCGCCGACGCGTCGAGAAGCCCGCGGAAGACCCCCGGGAACGCCAGCACGTTGTTGATCTGGTTGGGATAGTCGGAGCGACCGGTGGCGACGACGGCTGCGTGCTGTCGAGCCACCGCCGGGTCGACTTCGGGGTCGGGGTTGGCCAACGCGAAGACGATCGAACCGGCAGCCATCGCGGCCACGTCGTCGCCGTCGAGGACGTCCGGTGCCGAGACACCGATGAAGACGTCGGCACCTCGCACCGCCTCTTTGAGGGTTCCCTCGAAGCTCGCCAGGTTGGTGTTCTGCGCGATCCAGATCAACGAGGGGTTCATGCCCTCACGGCGCGAGCTGATCACCCCTTCGACGTCCGCGACGACGATGTCCTTGGCCCCACCCTCGACGAGCAGTCGAACGATCGCGGAACCGGCAGCGCCCGCTCCCGACATCACGATGCGCACCTCCGGCAGCGCCTTGCCCACGACCCGCAAGGCGTTCGTCAGCGCTGCCAGCACGACGATCGCCGTCCCGTGCTGGTCGTCGTGGAAGACCGGGATGTCGAGCAGCTCACGCAGCCGCGCCTCGATCTCGAAGCAGCGAGGAGCCGAGATGTCCTCGAGGTTGATGCCGGCGAACACGGGCGCGATCAGCTGGACGGTGCGAACGATCTCGTCGACATCCTGGGTGTCGAGGCACAGCGGCCAGGCGTCGATACCGGCGAAGCGCTTGAACAGGGCGGCCTTGCCCTCCATCACCGGCAGTGCCGCGGACGGTCCGAGGTTGCCGAGTCCGAGCACGGCCGACCCGTCGGTGACCACGGCCACCGAGTTGCGCTTGACGGTGAGCCGACGCACGTCCTCCGGGTTGCGGGCGATCGCCATACAGACCCGGGCAACGCCGGGGGTGTAGACCATCGACAGGTCGTCGCGGTTGCGGATCGGGTGCTTGGAGGCCATCTCGATCGTGCCGCCGAGGTGCATGAGGAACGTCCGGTCGGACACCTTGTGGACGTCGACGCCCTCGACCCCGCGCAGCGCCTCGACGATCTGTTCCGCGTGGTCGGTGTCCCGCGCCGCACAGGTGACGTCGATGCGGAGCTGGTCTACCCCGGAGGCAGTGACATCGAGCGCGGTCACCACGCCTCCGCTGCTCTCGACAACGTTGGTCAGCTGGCTGACGGCAGTGCCGCCGGCGGGAACGACCAGACGAACAGTGATGGAGTACGAGACGGACGGCACGGACGACATGCGCCCATCATCGCAAAGTCGAAGGCGGTCGGTGATCCCCCCGCCGCTAGCGACTACTTCGAGAGCGTGACGCTGCCCGTATCCGCCGGCACGAGCTCGATCCAGGTGTGACCCGCCGGGACCTTCACGTTCTTGCCTGCCTTTGTGCGCAGGTGCAGCGGTCCACCCTTGATCTTCTTGCTCCAGACGATGCTCTTGGCTTTGCCGCCGTGCACGAGGACGCCCTCGCCCTTGCCGACGAACTCCGTCTCCGGAACAGGGTTACCGGCGGGATCGCGGTAACCGGCGTCGCCGATCTTCACGCGAAGCAGCAGCACGTTGTCGGCCATGAAGTCGTCACCGGTGGCGGCATAGGAGCCGGGCCGGGTCCACTGCTTGCCGTTCCAGGACCAGGAGGTGGTGTGGCCACCGGAGAACTGGGCGGTGATCGACTTCACCGGGATCGTCCCCGAGAACGAGTCCGCGGGTCCGAAGGGCAAGTAGGTGCGGGTCGGCTGGTGCCAGTGCGGGGCCGGCTTGTCGGCCTGGTCCTGCAGCGCCATGAAGAGGTTGTACGGCGCGGCCCGGCTGCTGTCGCGGCTGAATCCGGTTGCGCCCTCGGTCTCGGTCTGGATCTTGGCGCCCACGAGTCGGCGCACGGTCGGCCGGGCACCACCAGAGGCGATCAGCGTCGCGTTGACCGGCTTGACGATGCCGATGTCCGAGGCCCGCATCGACCGCACGGGACCGACTCGGTCCGGGATGTCTTGGTAGAAGAAGACGGCGAGCCGGGTCAGGCCACCCTCGACCAGCTCCTCGACGACCATGTCGGCCTTGCCCAACCCGATCTGCGGGGCGGAGGCTTCCGTGTTGTCGATCTTGACGACATAGACGGGGTGGTCGGGGAGATTGCCCTCCAGCTTCTCACCCGTCAACGGCCACTGTCCGTTGAGCGTCAGCGGGTTCGCCGTGTTGACGGAGTCGGTCGGCGTGCTATCGGAGGCCGCGGCCTTCTGGTCGTCGCCGCCACACGCCGCAAGGGCGAGGGACAACGCAACCAGGGTGCTGGCGGCGGCGAACGTACGACGGCGTACAGACATGCAGCGATTCCTCAGGGTCGAGCGAATGGATTGCCCCCAGTGTGACGCAGGCACCGGCGGGATCCGGGATGCCCCCACCGCAAGGGTGTCGCGAATCACCCGAACTCACGGTCGCCTCACGGTCGGACCGAGCGTCGGGAGCACCCAGCGGTGGGGGCAAACCCGCAGGTCAGCGAAGCCGCAAGGTGCCGGCCCGCCAGTGGCTGGTCCAGACCCGCTCGCGGTGCACCCGCTTGCCCGGGTACGGCGCATGGAGCATGAGGGCACGGCCGTCGCGGGCCCGACCGAGATAGATGCCGACGTGGTAGACGCCGCCGCTGTTGGAGAAGAACATCAGGTCGCCGCGCTTGATGTTGTTCTTGCGGATGTGCCGAACGTGCCGGTACTGGGCGTCGGAGGAGCGCGGAAGCCGGAGGCCGGCCTTCTTGAACGCGTACTCGGTGAGACCGGAGCAGTCGAAGGCGCTGGGGCCGTCTGCTCCGTACCGGTAGGGGTCACCGACCTGGTTCTTCGCCACCTTGAGCCCGTGGATGACCTTGTGGGTGCGGTGTGAGCGGGCCTGGGCGGTGAAGGCGTCGGCAGGTTGGGCGTGCGTGAGGACCATGAGGACCGCCACGAGCATGGATGTGAGCAGCAGGACAGGAGCGGCGACGAGGAATCGTCGCCGCGCATGGGGTGCGGGCATGGGGAGGATCTCCTTCTCACGCCTGCGAGGTGAGCTGTCGGGTTCGGGCTCGAAGGTGCCCGGCCTGCCTCGTCCGTGGACGTCGGCGACTTAACCCCAAGCGCGCCGCCTGACACTCACGGGTGTCGTGGTCGTACGCGCGGATTCGTGGTTCCCCCACTCCTACCCCTGGTGAGATGAGCTTCTCGACTACAGGGATCACGAGCGATGCGGGGTAGGACTCGGCGTGCGCCGCTCGTGCATCTTCAGTTGTGGGTGTTACGGCTGGCGACGTTAACGACGGGGCGTCCCGGAGCCAAACCACGGATAAGACATTCACGAACATTCCGCCCGGGGGCGTGGGCGGGATCACGCGTCATTCCGGACAATAGGTCGCGATCTGTCGTCCGGACACGTAGTCCCCCAAGAGGTTCACGTCAGGGCACGCCGAACCCGGGTCGCGACGGCCACGCCCAGCACGATCGCGGCCACCACCACCCAGGACGAGACGTTGAGCTGCGCGGCGCCGGACAGTCCGTGCCCGAGGTTGCAGCCACCCGCCACCCAGCCGCCGAATCCGAGGAGGAACCCGCCCGCAGCAAGCCCGACGAGGCGCAACGGGCGTTCGCCGCGGAAGTCGAAGCTCGACACCGAGCGGGCGCAGACAGCCGCCCCCACCACGATCCCGGCCAGGAAGGCCGTCAGCCACCAGATCGGTCGCCCGGAAGCGGCACCGGCGACGGCACCGACCGTGCTCGGCCCGAACGACGCACCGGCTGCGCCGGCCAGCGCCCAGCCACCCACCGTCACAGCAGCGAGAGCGACGCCGAGCCCCGGCCACTCCCACTGCCAGCGGTAAGCCGTGGCGTCGCGGCCGCGTTTCCAGACCAGCACCAGCAGGACCACACCCAGGAAGACCAGCGCCACGACGAGCCTGTCGACGCCGAGGACATCGGGAATCGTCGCTCTCGCTCCACCCTTCAGCACCGTTGGTCCGGGAACGTCCACCTGCTTGCCTGTGAGCTCTCCGAACGCCCAACCGACGAGTCCGACGCCTGCACCCACCATGCCCGAGCCCAGGCGGTAGAACAGTCCCGACGCACAACTCAGTGCGACGACCATCCCTACTCCGATGATGATCCCGCCGACGATGTTGCCGACCGGGCGGAACGCCAGTCCACGGTTGAGTCCGTCACCTGCCGAGGTGGCGAAGAGCACGGTCAACCCGACCGATGAGAGAGCTACCGCCAACAGCCATGCCTTGGCGAGCCCGAGCCGGCCCTCGATGGCACCGGCGATCATCGAGTGGAAGCAGAGCTGCCCCCGGTACAGGACGTAGCCCATCCCGCTACCGGCCACCAGTCCACTCACGATCAGGCCCGTTGTCATGGGTCCATCATCGCCTGCGCGGCCGTCGCTCGACCGTGTCGCCCGCAGCGATGGGGTCGCTGCCTCAGGCTGGCGTCAGCGGACCGTCGGCCGGCACCGTGCGCCGGGCCGCCCCGATCTCGACGGCCGGTGACGCGGACAGCGCTTCGACCGCCTCTTCGATGGGGAGTGGCCGACCGAAGAAGAACCCTTGGGCGATCGCACCGCCGGCATGATCGATGACGTGCTGAAGCTGGCCTTCGCGCTCGACGCCTTCGATCACCACGTCGAGGCCGAGCGCCTCCCCCATCACGACCATCGATCGAACGAGTGAGCACGCCTTCGGGTCGTCCTCGATGTGCGTCAGGAAGGAACGGTCGACCTTGAGGATCGACACCGGAAGCCGCTGCAGATATCCGATAGCCGAGAAGCCGACGCCGAAGTCATCGATGGCGAAGTTGACGCCCGCCGCGGCGAGGGCGGTCATGCTGGCCACTGTCTCCTCGTCGTTGCTGACGAAGTCGCGTTCGGTGAGCTCGAGCACGAGTTGCGTGTCGCCCATCGCCTCCTGAGCAAGATGAACCTGCTGCTCGAAGGCCGGCGTGTGCAGCTGCTGCGGGGAGATGTTGACCCCGATGGAGAGTGGGTGTCCGGCTGCGGCACGCAGCCGAGGTGCATCCTCGGCGACCATCTCGAGGACCAGTGCGCCGAGTCCGACGATCAGCCCGCTCTCCTCGGCGGTCGGGATGAACAGGTCGGGCGGCACCAGCACGCCGTCGCGTCGCCAGCGGACCAGTGCCTCGACACCGCGAATGGCCTCGGACTGCAGATCAACGACGGGCTGGTAGAAGACCTCGAGGTGCTTGGTCTCGATGGCCCGGCGCAAGGTCTCGACGAGCTCGATGCGCTGCAGGCGTTCGTCGCCGAACGACAGTCGGTAGGTCTCGTAGCGGTCCTTGCCCTGACCCTTCGCGTGGTACATCGCCAGGTCGGCCTGGCTGAGCAGCGCGTCGGCCGAGTCGCCTGGTTTGGACAGCGCCACACCGATCGTCGTGGTGACCGACACTGCCTCTCCGGCAACCTCGATCCGTCGCCGTCAGGGCGCTCAGAATGCGCTCGCACGACGCCCCGACGTCGTCGGGGTGCTGGACCTCCTCCAGCAGGACGGCGAACTCGTCACCACCGAGACGGGCGACGGTGTCCGTGGTCCGGACGGTGGACTTGATCCGGGCGCCGACCTCGTAGAGAAGCTCGTCGCCGGCAGCATGACCGAACAGGTCGTTGACCCGCTTGAACCCGTCGAGGTCGCAGAACAGCACGGCGAGCTGGCCGCCGCGGCGGACCTGCAGCTCCATGGCGTGCTCGACCCGGTCCATGAAGAGCGAACGGTTCGGCAGACCGGTCAGCGGGTCGTGCCACGCCAGATGGGCCATGTCCTCACTCAGCCGGAGGCGGGCAAAGGCGTCTTCCGCAACCGCGACGAGCGCGGTCAGTCCTTGCCGGTCGTCCCCGGCCGTCGAGCGAGCCCGGTTCAGTGCCGGACCGACAACCCACAGCTCCTCACCACTGCCATGGACAGCGACCCCGATCTCGGTGCCGCTCGGTGGCTCGGTGCGAAGGCGGACCCGCTCGTCGCGCAGGAGGTCGCTGGCGCCGATGGTGAGAGCCTCCATGACAGCGTCCCGGTCCGAGACGGTCTGCACCCGCACGGCGGTGTCGAGCAGGATCTTCAGGCGCCGGGCATGTTCGCTTCCACGCGACTGCGCACGTGAGGCGACCAGGATCGTCGAAATCGGTACGGCCAACAGGAACGCCGACCACTCCGGCAGATCACGGAAGACCAGTGCAGCGAGGTAGCCGAGTGAAGCGATCCCCAAGAACGCCACCAGGGCGCCGAGCGCGCCCGTCGGCCGTAGCCCGGCCGAGATGCTCAGGTCTTCCTCCAGGCTCAGCGAAACCGCCGAGACGGAGAAGTCGACGGTGAAGTAGATCGCGGCGCCCAGCCCGGCGGCCAACAGCTCTCGCGGGGTGCTCGGCGTGGACGAGCGCGCCATCTCGATCGCGAGGATGCCGATACCGCCCGCCATGGCTCCGATGCCGATGTTGAACAGCTTGGTCGAGGCGCGTTTGTCTGCCAGCAGCTGACACCCCACGCAGCCGAGGAACCACACGGCCTCGGCCTGAACCGCCGTGGTCACGACAGCCAGGAAGATCAGGACGCAGGCTTCCAGGCCGATCTCGATGCCACCGCCGGCTCGTCCGATCAGCATCGGGAACCAGCCCATCAGCATGATCAGCGGAACGGCCAGGAAGTACTTCGGGTCGGCGACGTCGAAGAAGATCAGCTCATGCGCGACCGCGAAGATGCCCAGCACGAAACCGACAGCCACCACGGCCCCGTCGAAGACGGGGCTCATCGGTCGGCGTGTCATGACGCACTGCGATCAGTGGGTACACGCTCTGTCACGACTCGAGACTATGGCAAGACTCCTCGGCAGAGGGGTGATTTGCGCCTAAGGGTCCAAGTAACGGATGAGCCTGCCATCGGCTGTTCAGCGGATACAGCTGGCCGATCCGCGGTCCTTGACCCTGCCGTGTGCCGTCCGGAACTCCCAGGAGTACCTACCGTGCCCCAGCGAGAGGAACAGCGCCCCGAAACCGCCGTCCTACCGGTAGCGGGAGCCGTGCCGCACCGATCCGAGAGGATAAAGGCTAGCCCCGCCTGTTCCGACCACAAATGAACGGATTCCCGGTGGGCGCGGACGCTTCGTCAGGGCTGGCGCCCGAGGCTCCGCAGGCGGTCACGGCGACCGACGTGGTGACCGCGAGACAGGCAGCGGCGAAGCGGCCGACCATGGTTCTAGTCGACGACCTCGGTCGCGGGCTGCAGGCCGGCCGTCCATTTCTCCTCGATGCGGCCGAACCGCCAGATGACCAGCGCGAGCACCCAGGTCACGACGAACACGCCCACGATGGTGTAGCCGACGTAGTTGAGGTCGAGACCTGCCACCCACCCGATGACGCCGTTCTCGATGCCGAGCTTGTGGGCGAACACGGCGACGAGCTCGATGACGCCGATGATCAGGGCAACGGCGACCGACAGTGCGGTGATCGTGATGTTGTAGAAGACCTTCCGCACCGGCTTGGAGAACGCCCAGCCATAGGCGAAGTTCATGAACGCGCCGTCGATCGTGTCGAGCAGCGACATCCCCGCGGCGAACAGGAAGGGCAGGCAGAGGATCGCGTACCACGGGAGACCACCGGCCGCCGCGGCGCCGGCTGTGGCGAGCAGCGCGATCTCGGTGGCGGTGTCGAAGCCGAGTCCGAACAGCATGCCCAGCGGATACATCTGCCAGGGCTTCTTGATCGCGTTTGTCGCACGGCCGTAGAAGCGGTTCATGAGCCCACGGTTGTTGAGCTGGTCCTCGAGGGACTCCTCGTCGTACTCACCGTGCCGCATCCTGCGGAACACCTTCAGGATGCCGACCAGGATGAACAGGTTGAGCAGTCCGATCAGCAACAGGAAGACGCCCGAGATGCTCGGGCCGATGACGCTGGCCATGTTGTGCAACATCGAGTTGCTGTTGGAGACCTCTCCGCTGAGTCCCTTCACACCCCAGGCGAAGAGCCCCGCGAGGATGAAGACGATGGACGAGTGGCCGAGCGAGAAGAAGAACCCCACGCTCAGAGGTCGCTGGCCGTCGGTCATCAGCTTGCGGGTGGTGTTGTCGATCGCCGCGATGTGGTCGGCATCGAAGGCGTGCCGCATGCCGAGCGTGTAGGCCGTGATTCCGATGCCCACGCCGTAGGCGGCCCCGTTGCCGAGGTCGAAGCCGCCGGGAACGACCGCACCGAAGAGCAACCCGAAGCCGATGACGTGCAGTGCCAGGATGACGGCGAACAACCCCGCGGCTCGCCGCCATTCAGCGGGGGTGAGAGAGGCCTTGATGCGCTGCCAGCGTGAGCCCGGCATCGCCGACGGCACCGGGGGGCGCGTCATGAGGGTGGTCATCGATCGCCTTACTGTCGCCGGGGTGGAACGGCCTCCTGTTCTGAGGGTAAGCGCGACCCAACCGCTATTGCAAGCAATACGCAATAACTAACCAGTGGCAGTAAGCCGCCGGGTCACCACATCCAGGGGCTCGCCGGGTGCAGGACGGCCGCGATGCGGTCGAGCACCTCGTCGCGGTGAGGTACCGCGAGCACTTCGTCCCTGCCGACGCGAACGCCGCGGCTGACCACCAAATAGACGGTGCGCAGGGTGTGGAGGGTGTTCGACACCGGCACCGGCACCGCACCGGACTGCCCATCGGCCATCACGACCGACACCGGGTCCAGCCACTCCGAGGCGTCGTCCGCGGACAAGTCTTGACGAGCGAGCACCTTGCCGATGGCGAGCGCCAGCCGGTCATGTTCTTGGTCGCGCCACACCTGGTCGGCCGGGGCCAGCATGCGGGCAGCTGCGAGGTCGAGCATCCGCGTCGGGTCGACGTCGGCACGCGGGCCGAGGTCGCCGAGCAGGTCGGCCCCATGCGCCACTGCGTGTACCCAACCCAGCTCGCTGTCGTATCCACGCAGGTCCTGCTCGGCGGCGTACCACTGCTCGAACGCATCGACCCACCTCGGCTCGCAGACGTCTCGCGTGGCGACGATGACGTCGAGGACGAGAGCCGCGAAGCTGCGCGCCTGGATCTCGTCAGCCTGGAAGCGCTCGATCAGCTGGTCGCCCAGGGGCACCAACCGGTCGTCGGGCACCACACCGTCGGCGATCCACCTCGAGGCGGCCGAGTAGGCGAAGTCGTCGCGGATCTGCGCATCGGGCGAGGCCAACATGTCCACCAGCTCGGACAACAGCTCGTCGACGTCAGCACCCACAGGGAACGTGAACCCGGTGGATTGGATGCCGGGCCAGTCGGTCATCGCGGCAGGTTATCGGACGCCCAGACAGCCTGGCCGTCCAGAGCCGACGTGAGGGGATTGCAACCTTTCGAGCGCCCGGTCGCGTCCCCCACATAACCATGGACCGACCACGTGCGAGGCTAAGCCAGGCGAACGACCCTAAATCCGGCGAAAGAGGCGTAGATGAGTGACCCGACCCGTCACGACGACGGCCAGCACGGCCGCAGCGGCGCCCGGCGCGCCGCCGTCGCCCTGGCAGGCGTAAGCGCAGTCCTGGCGTCTCTCGCGCTCACCGCCTGCGGGGCAGACTCGGCGGCCTCGAACGGAGCGGCGACAGGCACGACGACGACCCCCATCACCAGCCCGACCGAGACGAGCACGGATGCGCCCGCCTCGCAGCCGACTCCTGCGGAGCAGACCAAGCCGACCTACCTGTTCGACGGGGTCGTGCACCGAGCCGACGGCTCGACCTTCCGACCGCGGCTCGATGGGCAGGTTGCCGCCTTCACAGATCTGGCGGACGGCCGGTGGGTCTTCACCACCGAGACCGATCGTTCAGGCGCGCAGCTGGTGCTCACGTCACCGTCCGGGGCAACGTTGACGACCTACCCGCTTGCCTACACGACAGCCGTGACGGTCAACCCGGACCGGTCCGCGCTCGCCTGGCTCGACCCCCAGCTGAAGCCGCACGTGTTCACCAGCGGCGCCAGCGATCCGGCCACCCTGCCCACGATCGGGGGTGGCCCGGCAAGTGGTTTGACGAGCGACAACCTCGGAGGCCTCGTGATCGTCGGCGACTGTGCGGACGACTGCTCGGTCCTGGTCGGCATCCAGCGCAGCAACGGGTCCAGCGAGATCTGGCGGTCCACCTCCAGCGAGACCAAGGCCAGTCGCTGGACGACGAAGCTCCTGGACGTCACCGATGTCTCGCCCGACGGGAAGTACGTCACCGGCTCCACCAAGCGGCAGTTGGACCCGACCGGGTTGTGCGCTGCCATGGTTGAGGTCTCCACCGGCAACCGCGCGTGGGAGACCTGCAAGACCTCGACGCTGCGCTTCTCCCCTGACGGCTCACATCTGCTGGGGATCGACCCGTACCTCGACGGCGCCTACCACGGTCTGCACTTCGTCCTCGCCGCCTCGAACGGGAAGATCCAGTCCCGCCTCCAGCGCTCGACCAACGACGAGACCTGGCTGAGCGACGACTCGTACGTCTCCGCCGAGCTCGGTCCCAAGGGATGGCGACTCGTCCAGCACCAGCTCGACGGCACGGCGAAGCCGCTGACCAAGCCGGCGTACGACAAGGTCAGCGGCGACGAGACGTCCTCGCCCTTCCGCCTCGCCCTCCGCTAGCCCCCGAGTTGTCAGAAGTACAGCGGGCTATAGCCGCCTGAACTTCTGACAAGTCGGCTAGGACCTCATGAAGATGTCGGACTGGTTGTTGGTGTCGTGAGCGACGAGGTTGGTCGCGTTGGACTCGAAAGCGATCACCTTGCCGTTGCCTGATGGCGACGGGTAGTCGCTGCCTGCGTCACCGCGTGCACCCGATGTCGCCCGGCTGATCAGGCGAGTCCGGGACGCTGTCCTTTCGAACGCGAAGATGTCGACGCTGGCGTTGGCGTCGTGGCCCACGAGGTTGTCTGCGACGGAGGCGTACACCACGAAGCGCCCGTCAGCTGAGATCGAGGGGAAGCGGGACGGCCCGTTGCCCGCGACACCCGCGCTGCTGCGGCTGACGAGACGCATACGATGGGCCTGACGGTCGTAGACGAAGACATCCTGGCCCGCACCGCTGCTCCCGAAGTTGCTCGCGAGGGACTGGAACGCCACCATGCGTCCGTTCGCGGAGATCGACGGCGAGTCGCTACCGTCATTTCCCTGCGCACCGGACCTGGTGCGGCTGACCAATCGGGTCTTGTGCGTGACGCGGTCGTAGACGAACACGTCAGAGAATCCGTTGCTGTCCTGGGCGATGAGGTTGTTGGCCGAGGAGTCGAACGCGATGAGTCGCCCGTTGGCGGAGACGGACGGGTTGTAGCTGGCCGCATTTCCCTGCGCACCGGAGCTGCTACGACTGACCAGTCGGGTCTTGTGGGTGACCCGGTCGTGGACGAACACGTCGTAGACGTTGTTGGTGTCGGCACCGATCAGATTGCTGGCACCGGACGAGAACGCGACGTACCGCCCGTCGGGGGAGATCGACGGCCCCTCGCTGTCGCCATTGCCTTGCACGCCAGAGCTGCTGCGACTGACCAGTCGAGTCTTGTGCGTGACACGGTCGTAGACGAACACGTCCCGATTGTTGTTCGTGTCATGTGCGGTGAGATCGCTCGCATTGGAGTCGAACGCGATGTACCGCCCATTGGCGGAGATCGATGGGTTGTTGCTGTCCCCGTTACCCGTGACGCCGGGAGCACTGCGGCTGACCAGCCACGTCTTGTGCTTGACCCGGTCGCGAAGGAACACATCGAACACGGCGTTGTTGTCGTGGGCGGCCAGGTTGGTCGCTTGCGACATGAACGCCATGTAGCGACCGTTGGCGGAGATCGCGATGTTGTAGCTCCCGAGGTCGGCTTGCGCGCCGCTCGACGTCACGCTCACTCGCTTGGTTGTCGACGTTATCAACGACGTCGAGGATCCCATGGCGGGGACGAGCGCAAGCGTCCATCCCAGGGCTGCCGCAGCGGGCACGAGGAATCGGGAGATCGTCGGCACCTGGCACCTCCGCGGAAGAGCGAACATCGTCATACCTTCGCGGGCGCCCGCTCAAAGTAGCAAGGGCACGTCCGGCGCGATAGTCCCTGTCGATCGCCGGCCTGGCTGGGGCTGAACGCTTCCAAGATCTTGTGACCTCCAAGCACGTCGTCGGTGTGACGTCCAACCCTCGAGCGGTTGGGATGGGCGGCTGCGCCTGATCGCGACGCTGGCCGAGCGCTCGCCGTCGAGGCTGCCATTCGAACCGATCAGTGCGTCCAGAGGCGGCAGTCCACAGGAATCCTGCCGCGTCGTTGTGATGGGACCCGGCGATCAGCGTGGCGGAGACAAGGCCGACTCGCCGTACACGAATGAGAGAAGGACGAAACGTCGACCAGCGGTCACGTCGCGAACCTCATGCAAGTGCGAGCAGGAGAAGATGAGTGCTGCGCCAGCATCGGGGCGGTAGAGCTGGTTGCCGTACTCGGGAAAGCGGAGCTCGCCCCCCGTGTAGTCGTCGTTGAGGTTCAGCGAGAGCGCAAACACCCGGTGTGCCGTCGACGGCGACAGGTTGTCGCGGTGGGGGCGGAAGAAACCGCCGGTCGAGCCGTCGTAGCAGCCGATCTTGAAACCCTCGAAACGCGTGGCGCGGAACGCGAACGCCTTCCGGATCTCGGGCATCACCCGCCGCCCCACCGACGCCGACAGCTCACGCACCAACCCGGCGTCGTGAATCGTATGGTCGCGGCGGCGCTTGAAACTGGCGTCGATCACCTCGCCGCTTGTCCCGGCAGCCGCGCGTTCGACCCCGGTCTCAACCTCACCCTGCTGATGGAACAGGTCGATCAGCTGCCACCGCTCGTCAGCGTCGAGAACCCGAGGCACGAACATCACCGGCGCCTGGTCACTCACCTGCACCGGCGGAGGCACGGGCAACAACAGGTTGAGCATCGCGGCGACCTCGTCGGCCGGCTGCACCCAGCCCACCTCACCGACGACCCTGAGGTTGGCGTCGAGCACGACCGCCGTCGAGGCGCCAGTAGGAACACCGAAAACCTCGGCGGAGAGGTCGCTGTCGATACGCACCACATCAACGTCGTCGCGGTGTGACAACGCATCGGCGATCTCGGTGTGCTGTGCGACGCCCTGGTGGCCGAGCAACAAAATAACGGGGCGTCCACCGGCAAAGGCGTAGAAGCGGGCCAGCGATCCCGTGGAGCCGGGCATCACGAAGTCAGGGACCCGGTCACCGGTGCTCAACCTGCTGTGCGTCTCCACACCGGGACTCTACGGCTCCATCGTCGCCCCACTCGACGGCTTCCCGGATACCCACGCATACGGCACACTGCTAACCACGGCCACCGTGCCGCAACGGGGCGACCTGCCGGAGTACGTCAACGCCAGAAGGCAGTGATGACGACGCAGGTCGACGCCCAGTGAGGTGATGCGTTGGAGTCCAGCGGAGTCACGTCCGAGCCGATTCCCGAGACGTCGCATGCCGAGCAGGTGGTCGCCGACGTGCTGGCCATCGGCGCGTCGGCAGCGCGCGCCGAGCTCGTCCGCGACTCGGTTCCGCTCTGGTTCCACACCTTCGCCCTGGCACCCGGAATCTACACACCTGGCATCGCACGCGACCACGGCTACCGTCTACCGGTGATGCACGCGGACCGCTTCGCGGGGCGCAGCGTGCTCGACATCGGCGCGTTCGACGGCTTCTACAGCTTCCTGGCCGAGTTCCGAGGTGCGCGCCGCGTGGTCGCGGTCGACAACGAGCAGTACGTCGAATGGGTGCGCGCCCGTTTCGGCGTGACGCTGCCGGGCGGTGCCGGCTTCCGCGCGGTCGCCGAGCTCCTCGCATCGCGCGTCGAGTACCACCGCATGGACGCTTTGGACGTGCGCGAGCTCGGAGAGCGCTTCGACGTTGTGCTCTGCTTGGGAATCCTGCACCGGGTAACCGACCCGATCGTGCTGCTCCAGACGCTCGCCGACGTCCTGGCCCCGAGCGGCCAGGTCCTGCTCGAGACCTACGGCTCGCACCTGCCGGGCGACAGCCCCGGCGATCGAGGTTCACGGGCCAGGCGATGTGTATCCGCGCGACAACTTCCTCTACTGGGGCTTTCCCATCGAGGGTCTGCGTCGGCTGGCGCGCATCGTCGGCCTCGCCGACGTCCAGATCATCGACCAGCGCGAGATCGACGGCCATCCGCGGATCATCGCCACCCTGCGCGCGGCGCAGTGACGGGCTTGAATGCCCCAACTGCCGGCGACGAATTTCGGCGCCTCGACCGCGTGATGCATCCACGGCCCAGAACCCTGACCACCCTTGGTTGGTTGGTGGAGCTGCCGGGAATCGAACCCGGGTCCTCTGACGCAAAACCAAGTCTTCTACGAGCGTAGTCTGCTTGACGCTTTTCTCAGCCCCGGCACTTGAGCAGACCCATTGCCGACGGGCTCAGTCGCTGTCAATGTCCCACACCCACCCCGCGACCGGGTGGATGCAGCAAGCCTCCTTGGTGAGGCCGGTTACTGGACCGGAGGCAGTTCCAGACCGACCCTTCGATTACTGCTTAGGCAGCAAGAGCGAAGTCAGTGCGCTTAGCGTTGGCACTTATTAGGTTTCCAAGGATCGTTAACGAGATAACCCTGGGTCCTCGGCTCGCTTCTCTTGGCTCCAACGACCAAAGTCGAAACCAATCAGCCCCTCTTGAGTTGTATGTATGGGTGTTGCGGTGTTCTTGCAGGTTCAGGCTACCGGGTAGAACGGACAGACCGCACCGGAGATTCCCAGGTCAGACCGGCAGCGGCGCCTCACGCAGGGCGGCCTCGGCCTCGTCCAGCAGGATGCGCTGGGCTCGTTTGTAGGTCGCATCCGCCTCCGCAGGGGTGTCCCCCACGGCCGTGAGGCCGACCCGCCCATGCTCGGTCAGGCAGCTGATCATGTGGAACACGATGCCGCTCTGCCGACCGGGTTCGAAGTGCAGCCCGTGGCGCGCCACGATGTCGAACAGGTCATCGACCGTGAGCCCTTTGAGGTACGGCGACTCGAGATGGTCGGTGGCAACCAGATGCTTCTCCCTCCCGAGCGGCGTCACGAAAAGCCCCGTCTCCGCGTCGTAGTGTCCGGCCGTCAGGAACTGCAGCGTCAGGAACGGATGCGTGGTCCCGCCCTTGCGGAGGTTCAGCTCGATCGCGTACGGCGTCCAGCTGCCGTCGCTTCCTTTGACGACGACGAAGTCCACGGCGAAGCGCCCGAGCGCCCCCTCTTTGGCGAGCCGGTCACCGATGACCCTGGCCTGCCCCATGATCGTGCGGGCGTACGCGAAGTCTGCCGGGAAGCAGCAGCCCAGGTAGCTCTGCCCGCTGGCACCACCCAGGAGCTGGTCGTGGGTGGACAGCAGCTCGACTGCGCCGTGCGGCGTCACCCGGAGCTGCACGCTCGGGCTGCGGACCTCGACGCCTACAATTCGTTCCTCGACGATGCCGCCGGCTTCGGAGAACTTGTCGAGGTACGCCGCGAGCGGCACATCCGGCGCCTCGAGCTGGAGCGCCGCCACCCGGGCCTTGATCGCGTCCACCTCGTCAGGAGCGCCCGCCCCGGGTATGCCCGTCAGGTCGACCAGGGCGTTGCCGGCCCCCGACACCCCTTCGTTGAGCTTGACGATGACCTGCGACAGTTGCGGCCGTTCCCGGCGCATCTCCGCCACCGCGGCGACCACCTCGTCCATGCTGTGCAGGTCCTCTGCGCCGAGCGGGTGGCGGACGCCTGCCTCCGCGAAGAGGCGGCGACAGCCGGTCTTGCTGCCGAGCTCTTCCAGGCGAGGGTCGGCGCCATACATCGGAATCCCGAGAGCCAGGGCGACATCACGCTCGAGCTCGGTGGTGTTGTACGGCACCAGGTGCGACAGCGTCTTGTCCGGGATCAACCGGCCGATCGAGGCCAGCAGCTTCGGGCGAGCCAGCAGCTTCTCGCTCAACGAGTCAGGCGAGGAGTCCCCGACAGACACCAGCGAGAGCCGACTCCGAGCGTGGCTCGGGATCACCCCGGCCAACAACGCAAGGTAGTACTCGACGATCGACGGGGCGACCGGCATCGACGTGACGTAGATCATCCGGAGCCGGGGCTGTCTCAGCAGGAGCAGCAAGAAGAGATACCGCTCCTCGTAAGCCTGGTTGAGGCTGCCCGGATTCACGACGGCGCGGTCGAGGGTGACCGAGGGGATCACGACCACGGACTCCCCTGAGAGGTTCAGCTTCATGGAGTCCCAGACCCGTCCCATCCGGGTCTGGAGCCGGTCGAACCGCTCGTACCGGGCCGACTCGTCCAGCTCGGAGAGGGTGACCGCACCGGCCAGGCTTTCAACAAGGGGCTGACCGGTCACGAGGGAGCCGCCCTTGCAGCGTCCAGGCCGTGGATGTCGAAGGCCCGCACCGGCCTGGCGAAGCCACGCAGCTCGAGCTCACCCACCGGCTGCCCCACTGCGATGTCCCCCGCCTCGGACATCACGCGCTGCGTCACGAGGATCTGCCACGCCCTCGCCTCAGCGCAGAGACGGGCCGCCAGGTTGGTCACGCTGCCGATGGCGGCGTAGTCGTAACGACCTTCGAAGCCGATACGGCCCAGGGTGGCGTAGCCCTGCGCGATCCCGATGCTGAAACCGAGCTCGTGACCACGGCGGCTCCAGCGCTCGGTCAGCTCGCGGACTCGGTCGCGCATGGCTACCGCCATCCGGACGCTCCGCGCGGCCGGGTCGTCGCACGGAACCGGGTCGTTGAAGAACACCATGAGCCCATCACCCGTGAAGCGCTCGAGCGTCCCCTCGAACCGGAAGATCAGATCGCCCAGCGCGGCGTGGAACTCGTCGAGAACAGCCATCACCTCCTCCGGCTCGGAGGATTCCGCGAACGTGGTGAAGTTCCGGAGGTCGCAGAACAGCACGACGATCTCGCGACGGTGGCTCGTGAGGAACCCGTCGTTCCCGGAGCTGATCACGAGATCGGCAAGCTGGGGTGACAGGAACCGGCGCAGTCTCCCGATGCGTTCGAGCTCGGCGACTCCCTCGCTCACTCTCTCCTCGAGCTGCTTGTTCCACTCCGCCAGCTCATCGGCCTGCATCCGGATCGTGTCCTGATAGCGCTTGACCCGGGCAAGTGAGGCGACCCGGGCGAGGAGCTCGCTCTGGTCGAAGGGCTTGGAGACGAAGTCGTCGGCTCCGCACTCGAGCCCCTGCAGCCTCTCCTGGTCACCGCTCGCCGTGACCATGACGACAGGCAGGAACGCCGTGTGCGGGTCCGCACGAATGCTGCGGCACACGGCGTACCCGTCCATGCCGGGCATGACGACGTCGAGCAGGACGAGATCCGGATCCGTCTCGGAGAGCAGCTTCAGCGCTTCCTCTCCTGAGGATGCCGTGACCACCGCGTACCCGCGGGGCGACAGTACGGCGTCGAGCAACCGGATGTTCTGCGGCTGGTCGTCCACCACGAGGACCGTGACCGGGGCGTCGGTCGCTGAATCCTTGTTGTCCATCACGGCATGCCCTCCTCGACGAAGTAGCGCTCGACCTGACTGGGCAGAGCACGCACACTGATCGGCTTCTCCACGAAGCCGTCGAACCCGGTCTCGAACGCCCGGTCCCGGTCTGCCTGCATGGCGAAGGCAGTCACGGCGATGACGGGCACGTCCTTGGTTTCGGGGTCGTCTCGCAGTCGGCGCAAGGTCTCGTTCCCGTCCATGCCCGGCAGCTGAAGGTCCATCAGGACCAGGTCCGGAGCCTGCTCGGCCGCCAGCTCGAGTCCACGCTCACCCGACTCTGCGGCGACCACGTCGTATCCGGCGTACTCGAGAACGTCGCGCACGAGCTTGAGATTCTTGGCGTTGTCCTCGACCACGAGGATGCGCCGGCGGCTCATCGCGGTTCCGAACCGAACGGGAGGGACGCGGCGAGCGCATCCACGCGTCGAAGCTGTCCGATCAGGTCGTCACGCCCAACCGGCTTGATCAGGTACGCCGAGGCACCAAGGGTCAACCCGCGCTGTCTTTCGTCGACGACGGATGCCACGATCACGGGGATGTCCATCGTGCCCTCATCGTTCTTGAGGGCGGCGAGCACCTCCCAGCCGTCCATCCGCGGCAGCCGGATGTCCAGGATCACAGCCGCCGGCCGGACGCGCCGCACAGCCTCGAGGCCTTCGAGCCCGTCGCGGGCGACGATCACCTCGACGTTCGCGGCGGACAGGTACGCCGTGAGCAGGTCGCGCGAAGGAGCATCGTCCTCGATCAACACCACGCTGGCATGTTCGTGGTCACGCGCACCAGCAGAGCCGGCGAATGTCGTGGCCCGGTCGCGGACTGGCACCGAGAACGAGAAGGTGCTGCCCTCACCGACGACACTGTCCAGCCACAGACGCCCGCCCATCAGCTCGACGATCCGCCGCGACAAGGTGAGACCGAGCCCGGTGCCCTCCTCGCTCGTGGCGCCGCGGCCGGCCTGTTGGAATGACTCGAAGATGCGTTCCCGATCGGCAGCCTGGACACCGATGCCCGAGTCGGTCACGGACACGACGAGGTCATCGCCCACGATCCGTGCGCGTGCCAGCACGGTGCCGCCATCAGGGGTGAACTTCACGGCGTTCGACAACAGGTTGACGACGACCTGCTTGAAACGGAGCTCGTCGGTGTCGACCGAGCCGATCTGCGCATCACAGTCGAACGTCAGCTCGATCTCGTGCAACATCGCCCGCTCGCGGACGAGCGAGAGCCCGTACTCCAGAGCGGACCGGACGTCGAACTCCGACGGCTCGAGCTCCATCCGTCCGGCCTCGACCTTGGACAGGTCCAGAATCTCGTTGAGCAGCTCCAGGAGATGCTTGCCCGAGCTCCAGATGTCGCGCAGGTACTCTTCCTGACGATCGTTGATGTCGCCGAACATCCGCTCGAGGAGCACCTCGGAGAAGCCCAGCACCGCGTTCAGCGGCGTACGGAGCTCGTGGGACATGCTCGCCAGGAACTCGGACTTGTGCCGGCTCGCGACCTCGAGCTCGGCCGACTTGTGCTCCAGCTCTCGGTAGAGCCGGGCGTTCACCAGGGCGAGCGCACACTGACTGGCGAACGTCTCGAGCAGGTCGCTGATGTCGGGCGAGAACGTCCCGGGTTCGCGGCGTCGCACCACCAGGGCACCGACGATCTTCCCCTCACGCAGCATCGGGACCGCGAGCAGGGACCGCCAGCCCGCCGCCGTCAGGATGGAGATATGGGGGTCGGGGGGCTCCGTCGTGAGGTCTTCTGCCTGCACGGGGCGCCCTTCGCGCGCCGCACGACCGACAAGAGTGTCATCGAGCCCGACCTGCGTGCCCCGCAGTGCTTGCAGCACGGCCTCGCTCGTCGCGAGCGCGGTCCGCACCCGGAAGCAGCGCGCCTCCTCGTCGTACTCCATCATCGAGCCACCGTCGGTCCCGGAGAGCTCGACAGCGAGGCTGACGATCGTGGACAAGACCTCGTCGAGGTCGAGGCTCGAGCTCACCACCTGGCTGACCTCGCCGAGCGCCTCGAGCTGCTCGACCTTGCGCGCGAACTGTGCGGTGCGCTCCTCGAGCGCACTGACGAGCTGGACCTGGTGAATGGCGACCGCAGCCTGAATGGCGAACGTCGTGAGCAGCTCACAGGACCGGTCATCGAAGGGATCGACCCGATAGCGCATCAGCAGCAGCACGCCGACGACCTTGCCGTCGAGCAGCATCGGCGCGCCCAAGGTGGTCCGGTGCCCGATGATGCGCTGCAGCTCCGGTCGCCCGTACTCCGGATCGGCCAGGACATCGGTGATCTGCTGGGTCCTGCGATCGAGCTGCG
The DNA here is from genome assembly GCA_963712935.1 of uncultured Actinomycetota bacterium. Lineage (GTDB taxonomy): Bacteria > Actinomycetota > Actinomycetes > Propionibacteriales > Nocardioidaceae > JANLYC01. Next base: position 220,580 of record CAVQJX010000024.1, on the reverse strand, counting down.
CCCACTCCTCCTTCCTACTCCCTATCTCCTCCTTCTCTGTCCTGCGTCCGCAACGCGTCCGAGCATCGTGTCCCGGTCGAGCAGCACCGGATGCTCGCTCACCCACGCCTCGTAGCCGGGGATCTCATGCGAGGCACTGGCCAGCCGGAAGCGATCCCCGTCGAGCAGCTGGAGCTGCGAAATGTCGGCACGGCAGAGGTCGCGGACACTGCTGACGATGGTCCCGAGCACCGCCTCGGGATCCGAGGCCGACCGCCCGAGGGCGGTGAGCACCTCGTTCGTCGCCCGCAGCTGTTCCTCCGCTTTGCGCAGATCGAGCCGGAGTCGGTCGTCGTCTGACTCCGGCAGCCCCTGGTCCGAACTCCGCTCGTCGTGCATAGTGCCCTCCTCCGCCGTTGCGGAACGGATGGCATGCCTTCGCGAGTGTGCTCTCGGTTACCGGCGATGGCAACCGATCCGGACGGCGCCGCGCCAGCCTGGCTCAGCGCTGTTTCGGGCGCAGACTCTGCGCTCGCTCGGATGGCTCAGCGGTGTGACAGCAACCAGTCGTGGACCTCGCCGAACTTCTCGCCCAGGCTGAGGTGACCCTCGTCGGGGAGCAGCATCGTCTCCGCGCCCGGCACCTGGGTGGCCAGCCAGGCCCCGTGCGCAAAGGGGACCATCAGGTCTGCTTCGCCCTGGCAGATCAGTACCGGCACCCGGACGGCTGCGAGCGAGAATCCCCAGCCCCGCGTGAACGCGAGGTCGTCGTCGAGCCACCCGTCGACTCCAGGGAGCAGCGACTGCGCGAACGCAGCGTGGAGATACTCGGCGTGCGCGCCTGTCAGCACGGCCTTGTCGACGTCGGGCAGCAGGCTCTCGAGCACCTTCGTGAGCTGGTCCGGTGTGGCGGCCAGCGTCTCGCGGCGCATCACGTCGAGGAGCGGGCGGAGCACCGATTCGCCCTCGAGCGCCGCGCCGAACTCCTCGACGTTGGCCTCCCCCATCCCCGCCAGGAAGTCGAGGCCGTCGGCGTCGTACGGCGCGGCCGAGGCGATCGTGGCTGCCGCGATGACACGCTCTGGCAGCAGCGCCGCGCAGGCCAGCACGTGCGGTCCACCGCCGGACTCGCCCCAGGTGCAGAACCGGTCGGCTCCGAGGTGGTCAGCGACAGCCGCGACGTCAGCCGCGACATCGGCCACGGAGCGGCCTTCGTGCCGACTCGAGCCGCCATAGCCGGCGCGGTCGTACGACACCAATCGGATGCCCTTCCTGGCGGCATCCTCGGCCCACCACCTCCCCTGCACCCCTGAGGTGGGAGTGCCGTGGTGGTAGATGACGGGGAGCCCGTCCGGATCACCCGACTCGTAGGCGAGCAGCGTGCGGCCGTCAGGCAGGGGGACGTGGAACACGCGGGCATCCGCCACGGCAGCTGAGCTCATGCCCGGCACTCTAGGTTCGAACGGTGCGAGGCGCCAGCACGCCTGGACGCCTGAGGACGGGGTCAGAAACCCTTGGCTTGCCGGCCGAGCTCGCGGGTAGCCTCCCGCTCGGCGTCGCGTTTGGCGATCGTCTGCCGTTTGTCGTAGGACTTCTTGCCCTTGGCGAGCGCGATCTCGACCTTGGCCCTGCCATCCTTGAAGTACAGCTTCAACGGGACGATGGTGAGCCCGCGTTCGTTGACGCGGCGCTCCATCTTGTCGATCTCGTGCCGGTTGAGCAGCAGCTTGCGCTTGCGCCGGGGGGTGTGGTTGTTCCAGGTCCCCTGGGAGTACTCCGGGATGTGCGCACCGTGGAGCCACACCTCGCCGTCGACGATCTCGGCATACCCGTCGACGAGCGACGCACGACCGGACCGCAACGACTTCACCTCGGTCCCGGTCAGCACCAGCCCGGCCTCGAAGGTGTCCTCGATGTGATAGTCGTAGCGCGCCTTCTTGTTCTGGGCGATCAGCTTCTGCCCGCGCTCCTGGACCATGGCGCCCATCCTCCCCCATCGCCCAAGCCTGGTCGAACCGGTTTGCGCGCCAGGACGCGAGCGCTAGAGCCAGGTGACCGGGTTCACGGTGTAACCGTTGACGTAGACCATGAAGTGCAGGTGGCAGGCCGTCGAGTAGCCGGTGGTCCCGGAGTACGCGATCAGCTGGCCCCGCTTGACGTGCTGCCCACTGCGGGCCACGAACGACGTCAGGTGGTTGTACGACGTCTGCAGGCTGACGCCGCGCACGAAGCCGTGGTCGAGGATGATCCGGTTGCCGTATCCCTCGTTGTAGTACTCCGACAGGACCCGGCCGGGGGCGGCGGCGTAGACCGGCGTACCGCAGTCCGCGTGGAAGTCGGTGCCGTCGTGGAGCTTCCACACGTGCAGGATCGGGTGCATGCGCATCCCGTACGGGGAGGTGATGTAGGTGTTCATCACCGGGTAGCTCAGGAAGCCACCACCGTCGTTGGTGAAGTTGCCGCTCTGGCGCTGGTGCTGCCGGGCACGCGCCGCGGCGATCTTGCGCAGCTTGGCTCTCGACCCGCTTCTGCTCCTGCTCGAGCTTGGCCAGTCGCTGCTTCTCGCGTGCCTTGGCCTCGGCGATCTTCTTCTTCGCGTGTCGAAGCTTGTCGAGCCGCGTCGCCACGTCGTCCTTGGCGGCGCGCGCCTGTTCCTTGAGCGAGATCTTCGTGGCCAGGATCTCGGCCGCGTCCTGACGCTTCTTGGCGACGTCGTCCCGAGTCGCCTGGACGCGCTGCGCGGTGAGGGTCAACAGCACCTTCGTCGCCTCGAAGCGCTGCAGCGTGACCGCCTGCTTGTCCACCACCATCTGCGACGCCTGCAGGTTGTCGACCACTTGTTGAGCGGACTCGGCGCCGAAGGCCACGCCGAGGCTCATCACGGCTGTGCCGCCGGTCTGGTAGGTGGCGACCGCGTCCGATGCCAGTGCCGCACGCTGCGCCAGTACAGCCGCCGTGCCGTGCTTGAGCTCACGCTCGGCGTCGCGCAGGCGGATGACGGCCAGGCGCAGCAGCTGTTGCATCTCGCGGTCGCGGACGGCCGCGGCAGCCGCCTGCTGCTTGAGGTCGTCGAACTTCGCGCGGGCATCGCGCAGGTCCGTCGTGGCGGACTCGACCCGCTGCTGGGCGTGCAGCAGCTTGGTGGAGATCTCGTCGAGATCCTGAGTCTTGGCGCTGATGCGGTTGTCGAGCCGGTGCTTCTTGTGATGCAGCTTCGTGTGGTCGTCGCCGGACGCGACACTAGCGGACGGGGCCGCGAACGCAGCGGTGACCAGTGATGCAGCGAGCATCATCGTCACGCCGATTCGGACCCGTCCTGCGCGTCCTCGGGGGAAGAACTGGAGCACAGTCAGGGGACCTCACGTCGAGAAACTGAGAACCTTGTCTATCGACGGTAACCGGTCGAGGTCACACTTTGAGGTATTTACGCGTCATCAGCAGGGTCGGAATCACAGCGAGTATCAGGGCGATCACGATGATGAACAACATCGACTTCGTCGCATCGGCCCAGACCACCCACGGCCAGATCTTCAGCTGACCCTTCAGCCACGGGACGAACAGCTGCATCACCACGAGGATCGACGAACAGGCCAGCAGCGCCCCGATCATCGCGGAGAACACGACCTCGAGGACGAACGGCAGCTGGATGTAGATGCTGGACGCGCCGACGAGCCGCATGATCCCGATCTCGCGTCTTCGTGCCATCGCGGCCAGCCGGATCGTGTTCGACACCTGCAGCACGGCGGCCAGCACGAGGGAAGTGGCTGCGCCCAGAGCGCCCCACTTCAGCACGTTGAGCGTGGTGTAGATCGGAGCCAGCCGGTCGCGGAGGTCGACGATCTGCTCGACCCCCTGCAGGTTCTGGACCGAGCTGACGAGAGCCTTGGTGTCGTCGGGGTTGGCGAGCTTGACCCAGTACGCCGTGGGCATGTCAGAGACCTTGATCTCCGAACCGATGGCATCGGGGTTGCCTTGCGAGTCGGTGTGCGTGGCCTGGAAACCGTCGAACGCCTCCTGGCGCGTGCGGTAGCGGTAGGAGTCGACATACGGGCTGTTCTGGATGACCTTGAGAACTGCCGCCTCCTGCTCCTTCGTCGCCTGGCCGCTGACGCAGTTCGGCGAGTTGGAGTTCTTCGCACAGAAGGCGACCTGCACCTCGAGCTGGCTCCCGAAGTACTTCTCGATCGTGCCGACCTGGTAGCGGATGAGCAGGCCGAGGCCGACCAGGGTCAGGGAAATCCAGATCGTCAGGATGACGGCGAGTGTCATGGACACGTTGCGCTTCAGCCCGCTGCCGAGCTCAGAGGCGACATATCTCAGTTGCATGGTTTCCAGTTCTCTGGGGGGCTTGTCTGGCGGTCAGCGGTCAGGACTGATACCCGTACACACCACGGGCCTGGTCACGGACGACATGACCGGACTGGAGCTCGATCACGCGTTTACGCATCTGGTCGACGATCCCGGAGTCGTGCGTCGCCATCATGACCGTGGTGCCGGTCCGGTTGATCCGGTCGAGAAGCTTCATGATGCCGACCGAGGTGGTGGGGTCGAGGTTTCCGGTCGGCTCGTCGGCGATCAGGATCATCGGGCGGTTGACGAACGCGCGGGCGATGGCGACGCGCTGCTGCTCTCCACCTGAGAGCTCGTCCGGCATGCGATGACCCTTGCTCTCGAGTCCGACGAGCTCGAGGGTCTCCGGGACCACCTTGTTGACCACGGACCGCGGCTTGCCGATGACCTGAAGGGCGAAGCCGACGTTCTCGGACACGTTCTTGTTGGGGAGGAGGCGGAAGTCCTGGAACACGGTGCCGATCTGGCGACGCAGCCCGGGGACCTTCCAGCTGGCCAGCCGGTTGATCTCCTTGCCGGCGACGAAGACGTGGCCGGAGGTCGGGCTGGCTTCTCGCAGGATCAGCCGGAGGAACGTCGACTTGCCTGAGCCTGACGCGCCGACGAGAAAGACGAATTCGCCCTTCTCGATGTCGACGTCGATGTTGTCCAGCGCGGGGCGGCTCTGCCCGGCGTAGGACTTGGTGACTTTTTCGAACCGGATCACTGGCCAGAGTCTAGGTGACGTGTCTGAAGGTTCACGGCAGGGCTTGACCGGCGCGCCACGCCGACCCGGAGCTGCCGGGGCTACTCGGTACGGTCGAACAGCCGCACGGCGATGGCGATGAGGGCGAGTGTGACGAACGCCACCAGACCGAGCTGGACCGCCATGGGCACTTCCCAGCCGCCCCAGGTGATCGGCGGGTCGAGCTGGGCCCGCACCTGCGGAGTGATGTCGAGGTGGTTGAACACCGCGGTCCGCATCGGCTGGACGGCGTAGGTGAGCGGATTGAGGCGGGTGAGCACGGACAGCCAGCCAGGGAGGTTGGCGAGGGGGAACAACGTGCCGCTGAGGAACATCATCGGCATGATCAGCATCTGCGTCACCGGCATCGCCGCCTGGATCGTCTTGATCCGGGCGGAGAGCACGATCCCCAGCGCCGTGAGCATCATCGAGCCCAGGAACAGGCAGAGCAGCAGCGTCAGGATCAGCACGACGTTGTAGGGAACTCCCACGAGCCCACCGAGTGCCAGCACGATGCACGCCTGCAGCGTCGCCGACGTCGCGCCTCCGAGGCACTTGCCGATGATGATGGCGGCCTTGGAGATCGGCGCGACGAGCATCTCGCGCAGGAAGCCGAACTCGCGGTCCCACACCAACGAGATCCCGGCGAACACGGCCATGAACAGCACCGACATCGCCAGCACACCCGGGAACAGGAACGTCCTGAAGTCGACCGCGTCGTTGGTCTGCACGATGCTGCCGAGCCCGGTGCCCATCACGAACAGGAACAGCAACGGCTGCAGGAGCATCGCGATCATCCGGGCCCGGTCCTGGACGAACCTGATCAGCTCTCGGCGCCACACCACCGTGGTGGCTCGGACCTCGTGCCGGAACCCGCCGGCGGAGAGCTCGATGCGCGGAGCAACAAGCTGACTGCCTGGGTCCCGCGGACCCGCTGAGGAGGTCTGTTGGTCGGGCATCGTCATCGGGTGCCTGCCTTGGAGCGCTCAGCGTCGGAGATGGTGGTGCCTGTGTACGTCATGAAGACGTCATCGAGGCTCGGACGCGTGACCGTGACGGTCGTGATGGGGACGCCGAGCTCGTTGAACAGCCGTGGGATGAACTGCGCGCCGCCGGCAACGCCGACCGTGACCGAGCCCTCGTGCATGCCCGCATCGAGTCCGAACCGGTCGCGCAGGTGGGTGATGGCCAGCTCGTCGTCCTCGGTCCGGAACTGGACGCGGTCCTTGCCGATGCTGGACTTCAAGGCGTCAGGCGAGTCGATGACGGCGATCTCGCCCGCGTTCATGATGGCCATCCGGTCGCAGTGCTCGGCCTCGTCCATGTAGTGGGTCGTCATGAAGACCGTGATGTCCTCGGCCTCGCGGAGCTGGGCGACGTACTGCCAGATCGAGGCCCGCGTCTGCGGGTCGAGCCCGATGGTGGGCTCGTCGAGGAAGAGCACCCTGGGCGAGTGCAGGAGTCCGCGGCCGATCTCGAGCCGTCGTTTCATGCCGCCGGAGTAGGTCTGGACCTTGTCGCTGCGACGGTCGGCCAGCCCGACCATCTCGAGGACGGCGTCGATGCGCTTCTTCAGCACAGCCCGGGGTACGCCGTACAGCTCGCCGTGGAAGTTGAGGTTCTGCTCAGCCGTGAGGTAGGTGTCCAGCGTCGGCTCCTGGAACACGAGGCCGATGCTGCGACGGACCAAGGAGCGTTGCGTCACCACGTCGTAGCCGGCCACCGTGGCCTCGCCGGCGGTCGGGTCGGCCAACGTGCAGAGGATCTTGATCGTCGTCGACTTGCCGGCACCGTTGGGGCCGAGGAAGCCGAACATTTCGCCTTCAGGAACGGAGAAGTCGATGCCACGGACAGCATGGATGTCGCCGTAGTCCTTGACGAGCCCGTCGACGGTGATCGCCGGCGTCGGAGGTGCGGGTGGTGGCATGGTGGCCTTCCTGGAGCGCGGTCAGCTGCGACCCATCCCCAAGTGTAGATACGGCCACCTCAGGTTCGGGCCTAGCCGGTGAGCGCGCGTTCTGCCGCGCCTTTCCGCAACGTCTCCAGCTCTTCCAGCTGGCGCTTTGCTCGCGTCTGGAGGTCGTGGATCTCTTCGGCGGCAATGCGATCGTCGTACGACGCCACCACCTCGAGCGACTGCCAGCAGGCCAGCTTTCCCTCGACGCCGAGCCGCATGGCCTCGAGCTCGACCAGGTCGGTGAGTGGAGTCCTCGAGAACAGGCTGCCGTTGGGCTTGAGCCGTCCGACCTTCTCGGCCAGCCAGCCGAGTGCGACCCGGTGCTGCTGGGGGCTGACCTCGAGCTGCCTCATGAGGTCGAGCAAGGCCTGCCGGTCCTCGGCCACCTCGCCGGACATCGCGAGCAGTGTTGATCGGGCCGCTGGGTCGGTCTGGGTAGGGGCTGCACGGCGGAACAGCTCGACGCCGCCGGACGCGCCCGTCAGGTGGTCGTTGAGGTAGACCGACAGCAGGGTCTGTCGGCTCGGGCTCGAGGTTTCAGGCATGTGGTGTTGCGTACCCGTTGACCACAGCCCCGAAACCCGGCTGGACCGGGAGGTTACGCAGGTCACAGACGCGCGCGACCCCGCACAACCTCCCAGTCGGAAGCGACGGAACGTCCGACGTACCGCGTCTGTCACCACGAAAATCTTCGAATTCTCTTGTGGATAACGGGTTCTGGTGTCGGCTGCTGATCCGAAAGTGTCGGTGGCGGGTTCTAGGTTTGTCCTATGAGTAGGACGCAGGGACCGCCACCGACCGTGGGCATCGACGATGCCTTCGGCCGTGGTTTCGCGGGGGTGCGTCGTGACCTCGGCGACCTGGTCGACACCCCCACCTGGTCCCTTGACGACAGCCGGCTCGACCGCCGGATCGGTGAGGCGTTGGCGCCGAAGCGCGCACTTGACGAGCTCGTGGCCCGGCTGGTCGCCGAGGCCGATGACCGCAACCTGCCCCACCGTCACGGTGCCTCCTCCACAAGGGCACATCTGATGACCGCGCACCGGATGTCAGCCCGGGAAGCCTCCCGGACTGTCCGGACTGCCAAGCAGCTGCACGGCACCACGGGGTTGACCGAACCCACCCGTCGCGCCGTCGCCGCAGGCCAGGTGTCGGCTGAGCAGGGGGTGGTGGTCGCTGCTGCGGTCAACCGGCTCTCCCCGACCATCAAGCCCGACCGGGTCGAGGCCGCGCAGCAGGATCTGCTCACCCATGCCAAGACGTTGTCGTACAGCCAGCTGCAGGTGGCGGCGAACCATCTGGTCGAGGTGATCGACCCCGAGATCGTCGACGAGACCCTGGAGCAGCAACTCGCGGCGCAGGAACGCAAGGCGTTGGCATCGGCGTGGTTCACCGGCCAGCTCGGGCCGACGGCATCGCCCGCGGCCGGTACGCGCTGCCGAACCTGGTCTTCGGCATGCTCACCAAATACCTCGAAGCCGTGACGTCACCCCGCCGGGTCGCCACCGGCACCGACGCCGCAGCGCCTGATCCGCTGGCTGAGACGACCGTTGCGGACCTGCCGTACGGGAACCGGCTCGGCCGGGCGTTGTGTGAACTGATCGAGCACCTGCCCACCGACGGACACCCCCAGCACGGGGTCGCGAACGCCACCATCGTGGTCACCGTCGACGAGGACAAACTCCGGGCCGGCGCCGGGGAAGCCATCTTGGACACCGGTGGCGCGATCTCGATCGGGGAGACCCGACGGCTGGCCTGCAACGCCGGCCTCCTCCCCATGGTGCTCGTCCGGTGGGTCGAAGATCCTCGACCTCGGCACGAGCCGCCGCCTGTTCGACCGCTACCAACGCCTCGCCCTGGCCACCCGGGACCAAGGCTGTGTCTTCCCCGGCTGTGAACGACCACCCGCCTGGACCGAGGCACATCACCGCATCCCGTGGAGTCACGGCGGCGCGACCGACATCGACAACGGCTGCCTGTTATGCAGCTTCCACCACCACCTGATCCACCAAGGCGAATGGGACCTGATCCTCGCCCCCGACGGCATCACCGAAGTGATCCCACCGGCCAGGATCGACCCGCAACGAAGACCGATCCGCCACCAACGCTTCAAACCCCGACCCGGATAACCCTCGTGGCACGCTGGCTTCCATGGATGTTGCTCAGCAGGTCATCAGGGCCGCCGAAGCGCGGGCTTCAGCGCTGGCCGAGGCAGACAGCGAGACCTCCTGCAACTGATCGCAACAGCTCCGCGACAGCGACGTCGTGGTCGCGGGCGACACGGCCGTCCTCTATGCCGAAGCCATTGGCGTCGTGCTGGCCAACGGAGATGTACCCACGACGTTCCGGATGCCGATGACACAGGTCTGGGTCCGCCAGCGTGGCGACTGGAGGTGTCTGACCGGCCATGCCGGCCCCCTTCTCACGTGATCCTCGGCCGCAGGCGACTATCCGGCCGCGGGAGCGGTGCGACGACTGGGCGGCAACGTCAGAGGGCCAAGACGGCGTCAACGACCGGGCGAACTCGCTCGACGTGAGTGACGAGACTCCCCAGCAGGCTGTTCCTCGAAGCGAAGAATCCGGTCGGGCCGAGCCGGTAAAGCAATGCGCGAACCAACAGCTGCTGCCAGTCCGCACCGGTCTCCCACTCACCCAGCAGTGACAACGGTTCACCACGAAGGGTGACGGCATCGGCCACGGCGATGGCGGTCGCCAAACCCACCGGCCGGAAGTAGGGCGGCCAGTCGATGACGGCTGGTGGCAAGCCGTCCGCGAGCAGGACGTTCGGCAGGATGTCGCCGTGGATCGGCTGGCTGTGGCCCGCGACGGGGGCGAGGTGGCCGCGCAGCTGCTCGATCACATCAAGGGTGGCTGCATCTCCGATGGGCTCGACCCCTTCCCAGGCGACGCGATCGCCGAAGGCCCACGGGTCGTCACGGTGGTCCATGAAGCCAGGGCGGTCCAGCTGCTTGATGGCGGCGTGGAAGGCCACGCTGACTTCCCTGACCTGAGCGAGCTCCCGACGCAGGTCCAGATCGCGTCCCGCCACGAACACGTGAGCTCCCCAACCGTCGAGTGACCAACCTTCATCGCCGACTCCGCGTGGTACGACCGGCTCCGGCACTCGGACGTCCTGGGCGTCCCAGCTGGCGTACACCTCGCACACCCATGCGTGCTCAGGGACGCAGCCCACGGGTTTGAGGACAAGACGTCCGTCCGTCCAGGCATGACCGCTCCCACCTGGCAACCGACGAAGCATGTTCTCGCGTACGCCGAACGCCCGGTTGGCTCGTGCCGTCGGCCCACGCCGACGCCAGGCCCAGTCGCCACGGGTGAAGAGCCGGGGACCACCCGATGACGTTCTGGTCAATGCGTCCCCGTTGACAACTATCCGACGGCGGGAGCGGTGCGGCGCCAGCGGATGGCGGCCTCGATGAAGGCATCGATGTCGCCGTCGAGCACGGCCGAGGGGTTGCCCTCCTCGTGCTCGGTGCGCAGGTCCTTGACCATCTGGTACGGGTTGAGCACGTAGTTGCGCATCTGGTCACCCCACGACGCCTGCACGTCGCCGCGCATCTCGTCGAGCTTGGCCTTCTCCTCGGCCCGCTTCATCGCGAGCAGTCGCGCCTTGAGGATGACCATGGCGGTGTTCTTGTTCTGCAGCTGGCTCTTCTCGTTCTGCACCGCGACGACCAGACCGGTCGGCAGGTGTGTCAGGCGCACAGCGGAGTCGGTCGTGTTGACGCTCTGCCCGCCCGGACCTGATGACCGGTAGACGTCGACCTTGATCTCTTCCTCGGGGATGTCCATCTCGTCGGTCTGCTCGATCACGGGGACGACCTCGACGGCGGCGAACGAGGTCTGGCGGCGACCTTGGTTGTCGAACGGCGAGATCCGCACGAGGCGGTGCGTGCCCTGCTCGACACTGAGCGTCCCGTAGGCGTAGGGCGCCTTGACCGCGAAGGTGGCGGACTTGATGCCGGCCTCCTCGGCGTACGACATCTCATAGACCTCGGTCGGGTACTTGTGCCGCTCGGCCCAGCGCAGGTACATCCGCATGAGCATCTCGGCCCAGTCCGCGGCATCGACGCCTCCGGCGCCGGAGCGGATGCTCACGAGGGCGTCGCGTTCGTCGTACTCCCCGGCCAGCAAGGTTCTGACCTCGAGCGCCTCGATGCTCTTGGCGAGCCGATGCAGCTCGGTGTCGGCCTCGGCCACCGACGCGGCGTCCGCCTCTTCCTCAGCAAGCTGGATGAGAATCTCGACGTCGTCGAGCCGCTGCCGCAGGGCCGTGAGGCGCTCGAGCTCAGCCTGGAGAAACGAGAGCCGACCGGTCACTCGCTGCGCATTCGCCTGGTCGTCCCACAGATCTGGAGCCGCCACCTGCTCGCCGAGGTCGGCGATCTCCGCGCGCATGGCGTCGAGATCGAGCACCTGCTCGATGCTGCCGAGGGTCGCGTCGAGCTGCTTGATCCGGTCGGAGAAGTCCTGTCCTGCCACGGAGGTCAGGCTACGTGGTCCACCGGCACCACCGCTAACTGCCACGTCACCCCTTGGCACGAGACGGGCGACCCCGGACGCCAGATCAGTCCTCGGTGTCTGTCGTCCCAGTTGCCGTCGCGGCCAGGCCGCTCGTACGACTCGGTGCCCGTACGAGGTCCGGCTCGGTCTGTCCCGGGTCGAGCGGACCCGGTTGGTCCGCCGGATCCGCGCCCGGGCCGACCCGCTCGGTGCGCACCTCACGATTCGGTGCGTTCGACTCCTGTTCGGGATCGACGTCGGCACGCTCGAGCTGCTCGGCGCGCTCCACGTCCCGCTGCTCGAGCGTCGGATCCAGGTCCTGCGGTCTCTCTGTCATGGGTCGGATGTACCCACAACGGCGACCGAATCGCCCGTCAGGTCACGCCTTCCAGTACATCAGGCCGTGGACGTGCTCGAGCGCGAGGGCCAACTCGCCGCACTGCACCAAAGCCTGGCGGCCGCTGACACCGACCACGGGAGCTTCGTCCTCGTCACCGGAGAAGCCGGCGCCGGCAAGACCACGGTGCTCTCGCGCTTTCGTTCCACGCTTGCGACAGACGTCGACGTCGCGGTCGGGCTCTGCGATCCGCTGACGGCTCCACGGGCGCTCGGCCCGCTTCTCGACATCGTCGAGGACCTGGGTCTGGTGGTCGGGCAGTCCCACGATGTCGCTCGCGAGATCTTGCACCGCGCGGCGCTCCGGACCACCGTGATCATCATCGAGGATGCGCACTGGGCGGACGACGCCACGCTCGATGCCGTGGTCTTCCTCGTACGCCGGATGGCAGAGCTCCGGCTGTTGCTCGTCGTGAGCTACCGAGAGGACGAGGTCGGCGCCGATCATCCCCTCCGGGTGGCTCTTGGCCGGGTGGCCACATCTCGTCCCCAGCGCATCACGATTCCGCCGCTCACCCGAGACGCGGTACGCCTCCTCTCCCTCGGGAGCTCGATTGACCCCGACGAGCTGGTCCACGTGACCGGCGGAAACCCGTTCTTCGTCACTGAGGTGCTGGCCGGCGGTGAGGAACGAGTCCCTCGGACCATCGTGGACAGTGTGCTCGCGCGTGCCTCGTCGCTCTCGACAGCTGGGCGAGGCGTGCTGGAGACAGCGTCTGTGATGCCCCGGGGAGCGACGGACTCGCTGCTGAACCGGTTGACCTCGTCGCCGCGCGGGATCGACGAAGCGCGTGGGGCAGGACTCCTGGAGGACGTCCGTGGACGCCTCCGGTTCCGGCACGAGATCGCGCGCCTGGCCCTCGAGACCTCACTCGACCCTCGCCGGCGTCAGCTGCTGCACACGACGGTGCTGCGCAGCTTCCCCGACATCGAGACGGCACAGCCCTACGGTCTCGACGTCACGGACCTCGCGCACCATGCGGTCCACGCCGGCCAATCGGACCTGATCCTGCGCTATTGCCGCGCGGCCGCCCAGGAAGCCGCCGCCGCCGGGGCCCATCGTGCCGCGGCCGACCATTGGGCGCACGCGCTCGCCGCCGGCGGGGAGCTTTCTCCCCAGGAGCGTGCGCAGGCCCTGGAGGGACAGGGCGCTGCCCTGGGTGTCGTCGGGCGGGCCGTCGAGGCCTGCGCGTCATACACGGCGGCAGCGCGGGCGTGGTCCGAGCAAGACGAGCCTGGTCGACAGGGAGAGGCCCTGGCGCACGTTGCCGCTCATCTGTGGCTGGCCGGGCATGGCCCCCAGGCACGGGAGCAGATAGCCGCGGCGGTCGAGATGCTCGAACCGGTCGGCGGGCGACCACTCGCTGCCGCGCTCGCGCAGCAGTCCAGGCTCCGGATGTTGGCAAGAGACGTGGACGGCGCGGTGAGCGCGGGCGAGCGCGCCATCGAGCTTGCCGAGCCAATCGGCGCGAATGCTGTGCTTTCTCGTGCCTACAACTCCATCGGAGCCGCTCTCTGGTTCGCTGATCCGGACCGGGCCGAGGCACCGTTGCTACAGGCGCTCGAGCTCGCTCGGGCTGCCGGCGACGACAATCTCGTCGCCAGCGCCATGGTCAATCTCGGCTCGGGTGCAGGCGAGATTCGCCGGTACGACGTGGCCGAGCCCTGGCTCGAAGCAGCGGTCAGCTGGTGTGAGGACCGAGATCTGGACGGGAACCGCGACTACGCGCAGGCCTGGCGTGCACGCGTCCTGCTCGAGCGTGGTCAATGGACTGCAGCCGCGGCCCACGCGCACGTCGTCGCGTCCCGCTCCGAGGTCGTCATCGCGCGCATCGTCTCGCTCACCACCTTGGGGTTGCTGCGCAGTCGTCGCGGGGACCCGGACGGGACGGTGCTGGCTGAGGCGTGGGACCTCGCGCTCGAGACTGCCGACCTGCAACGGCTCTGGCCGGTGGCGGCCGCCCGCGCTGAAGCGGCGTGGTGGCGCCACGGAGCGCTCTCCGACACGGGCGAGCTCCGGACTGTCTTCGAGATGGCGGCCTCGCTTCGTCATGTCTGGGCCGTCGGCGACCTGGGCACGTGGCTCCAGCGCGCCGGAGAGGACGTTCCTGCCGGCCTGCTCGTGGCCGAACCGTATGCCGCGACGCTCTCCGGTGACCCGCTGAGCGCGGCGGCGTGCTGGGATCAGCTCGGCTGCCCGTTCGACGCTGCGGCCGCCCTTCTCGACGCCAGGGAGGAGCCCGCCCTCCTCGAGGCGGTGCACCGCTTCGACAGGCTCGGCGCCTCGGCCGCCTCACGATTCGCCCGGACCCGGTTGCGCGACCTCGGCGTGACGCGCATCCCACGTGGCCCACGGTCCTCGACCCGGGAGGACCCTTCAGGCCTCACGGCGCGCGAACAGGAGGTGATGGCCGGACTCGCCCGCGGGCTCACGAACACGGCCATCGCCGCCGAACTGGTCATCTCTCCGCGCACGGTCGACCGGCATGTCTCGAACGTTCTGCGAAAGCTCAACGCGAGCACCCGGACCGAGGCCGTGGCAGCGCTGCAGAGCCTCCAACCTGAGTAGGTCCGTCAGACGACATGGGTAGCTGACGCCGATGCTCAGACGATGCTCCCTCCGCGAGGCTGATGCGAACCGCATTTCCAACGTCCGAGGAGGACACCATGCCGCGCTACCTGGTCGAGCGAACGTTCCCGAACGGCCTCAGCATCCCTACGGACGAGAAGGGCGCCGCCGCGTGCCTGTCGGTCGTGGACAACAACCAGGCCGAGTCCGTCACGTGGGTGCATTCGTACGTCACGCCGGACCGGAACAAGACCTACTGCATCTACGACGGACCCAACCCCGAGGCGATCAGGAACACCGCAGAACGCAACGCGCTGCCGGTCGACGCGATCACCGAGGTCCGGGTCCTGGACCCGTACTTCTACCACGTCTGAGCACCGGGACCACCCGCCATGACCGAGCTGCCCCGGGAGTCTCCACGCCAGCAGGCGTCTCCCGGGCTACTCGGATTCCCAGGTGAAGAACCGACTGGCGATGGCGACGACCGCCGCGGCGAAGCCGAGCAGGATCAGCATCGGCAGGACGGCCGAGGCCGCACCCCGGCCGCGGACCAGCACGTCGAGCATGCCGTCGTTGAGATAGCGCAGCGGCAGGAGGTGAGAGATGATGTCCAGCCAGCGCGGAGCCCCGTCGAGGGGGAAGAACGACCCCGACAGGAAGGCCATGGGCAGCACGAAGATGTTGGCCAGCGACGTGGCCCCTTCGACCGTCTTCGAGATCGATCCGGCGAGCAGGCCCAGCGCCATGAACGACAGCGTGCCGCAGATGAGCAGCGGGACGCCCATGTACCACGAACCATCGAGCTTGAGCCCGAAGGCCGCCACCGCCAGCCCGATGAAGATCGCCATCTGTCCGAACGCGATCATCATGGTCACGCCGATCCGCGCAGCGACCACCGACGCTGTCGACACCGGGGCGAGCCGGATGCGCCGTCAGCAGCTTGGTCCGGCGCCACCCGACCAACGTGGCAGCCGCCCCGAAGGTCGCGCTGGTCGCGATCGCCCACCCGAGGAGCCCGGGTGTCACGAACTGGATCGTCTTCAACGACTTGTCCTCGACCCGCTGGGAGTCCAGGGAGTACGTCGGCGCTTGCCCGGAGGCGGCGATGTTCGCCGTCTGGACGAAGGACTGCAGGATGCCCCGCGCGACCGCCGACTGCACCTGGTCGGCATCGCTGTAGTGCGCGACCAGCTGATCACCGCTCTGCTCGACCGCAATGACCGTGTCGCCGTCCCTGACCGAGGTGAGCGCCGCGCTCAGGTCGGTGGACTTCGTCACGTCGAAGGAGTCGGCGAAGGCCGACTTGGCCCCGGCGGGGAGGTTGTCGACGAGCGGCACGGGACCGACCTCGATGAGCGACAGCTTGCTCTGGCCCTGGTTGGCGAACACGCCCCCGAAGAGCACGAGAAACATCAGCGGGAAGAAGACCGAGAAGAACACGGCCTGCCGGTCCCGCAGATAGCCCTTCATCATCGCCTGCGACAAGCTCCGGAACGCGCTCATGCGCGGTACTCCCGCCCGGTCAGTGCCAGGAAGACGTCCTCGAGGTTGGCGCCCTTCACCTGCAACCCGCTCAGCGCCTGCCGCTGGCCCAGCGCGAAGAGCACATCGGCGGGCGCGCGCGTCGACATCACCATCGAACCCGGCTCGACCGACACCGAGTCGACACCGGGGAGCGCGCCGGCGTCCGCCTCCGTGATGGCCTGGACGTCGACGCTGATGCGCACTGACGCGTCGAGGCCGCGCACCAGGGCGGACGGTGTGTCGAGCCTGAGGAGGTGGCCGTGGTCCATGATCGCCACCCGGTCGCACAGGGTCTCGGCCTCGTCCATGTAGTGCGTCGTCAGCACGACCGTGCGCCCGTCCTCGTTCAGAGAGCCGAGCAGATCCCACAGGTTGCGCCGGGCCTGCGGATCGAGGGCCGCGGTCGGCTCGTCGAGGAAGACGACCTCGGGCTCGTGCACGAGCGCGCACGCGATCGACAGCCGCTGCAGCTGACCGCCGGACAGCTTCTCGGTGCGGGCATCCGCCTTGTCGGTGAGACCGACCCGTTCGAGCCACGTGTCCGCCACCGCCGCCTTGACGCCGTACAGCGATCCGAACGTGTGGATCTGCTCGCGCGCCGTCAGCCGGTCGAAGAACGCCGACGCCTGCAGCTGCACGCCAATGCGGGACAGCAGTCCCGAGTTGCGCGGCCAGGGCGACTGATCGAGCAGCATCACCTCACCGGAGTCGGCCTTGCGCAGGCCCTCGATGATCTCCAACGTCGTGGTCTTGCCCGCACCATTGGGTCCGAGGATCCCGAAGAACTCACCGGCCTCGACCTCGAAGCTGATGCCGTCGACGGCTTTGACGGTGCCGTAGGACACACGAAGGTCCCGCACGCGGATGATCTCCCCCATGCGCGGAAGTCTAAAAGGTGCTCCGGCGCGGCCGACGGCGGGCCGCCGCCGAACGGCTCAGTTGGTCAGCATCGTGCGCACGACACGAAGACCGACCGACATCCGCGCGAGATCGGGCTCGGTGTCGGACGTGATGTCGCTCAACGTCGACTTCGCTCGCCCCACCACGACCGCGTCGCCCGCCTCCCACGTGGTCACGCGCTCTTCAGCAGAGGCACCGGAGTCCGTGCCGGCGAACACCTGGGCGGTCAGCGCCGCGTGCACGGCATGCAGGTCGTCACGCAGCGACGCACGGGCCATCGTCTGCCACCGGTCGTCGCGGGGCAGGTCATAGATCATGGCCATCAGCTCCGACAGACCGAGCCGGTCGGCAAGCACCGAGTGGACGCGGGCGACCTCGAGCGCGTCGATGTCGTCGCGTCGAGCGATCTCGACCACCTCGAGGACGGCGTACGCCGGTGGCAGCACCGCGATGGCGGAGGCCAGCTCCGCCGAGACGCCGGACTTCTGCAGCGACTTGAGGCGTGCCTCGAACTCCTCCGCCTGGACGCCGGACAGGATGTCCGGCAGTGCCAGCATGACCCGCTGGATGTCCGAGCCGAAGTGGGCGACGGTCGCGGCGGAGTCGAGCGGCGGTCGGCGGTTGTTGACCAGCCAGCGGGACGCGCGCTCGACGAGTGTCCGCACAGCCAGCCTCATGTCGGTCTGCACTGCGGCGTCGATCTGGTTGTCGAGAGCGTTGATCTGGCTGATCAGCTCGTCGGCGCCGTAGACCTCACGGCAGACCAGATGAGCGCGAGCCAGGTCGTCGACCGTGGCACTGGTCTCCTGGCTGAGCCGATGGAAGAACGTGATCCCGGCGAAGTTCACGAGGTCATTGACGACCTGCGTCACGATGATCTGGCGGCGCAGCGGGTGCGAGACCATCGCTTGCCCCAGACTCTGCTGGAGCTTGCTCGGGAAGTAGCTGACCAGCTCGCCGTGCAGGAAAGGGTCGTCGGGCAGGCTGCTCTGGGCGAGCTCCTCGGCCAGCACGATCTTGGTGTAGGCGAGCAGCACCGCCAGCTCAGGAGCCGTCAGGGCCAGACCTGCGGTGCGGCGGGCCTGGAACTCCTTCTCGGTCGGGAGGAACTCGATCTCCCGGTCGAGCAGCCCACCCTTCTCGAGCCGCCGGATCCAGGCCTCGTGCACATGCATGAGCGACGTCGCCACGGCGGCGGAGTTGGAGAGCGCGAGGTTCTGGTCGTAGTTGTCACCCAGGACCAGATCGGCGACCTCGTCCGTCATCGAGGCCAGCAGCTCGTTGCGCTGCTTCTCGGTCATGTCACCCGCACGCATCACGGCGTCGAGCAAGATCTTGATGTTGACCTCGTGGTCTGAGGTGTCCACACCGGCGGAGTTGTCGATGAAGTCGGTGCAGATGCGGCCGCCGGCAGCGGCGTACTCGATGCGTCCACGCTGGGTGAAGCCGAGGTTGCCGCCCTCCCCCACTGACTGGCAGCGCAGCTCCGCGCCGTTGACCCGGATGGCGTCGTTCGCCTTGTCGCCCGCCTCGGCATGACTCTCGGACGCTGCCTTGACGTAGGTGCCGATGCCGCCGTTCCACAGCAGGTCGACGGGAGCGACCAGGATCGCCCGCATCAGCTCGACCGGCGTCAGTGTCGTCGTGGTCGCGTCGAGGTCGAGCACGGCCGCGACCTCGGGGGAGATCGCGATCGCCTTGGCCGTCCGGGGGAAGATCCCCCCGCCCTCGGACACCAGGCTTCGGTCGTAGTCCGCCCAGCTGGACCGCGGCAGCTCGAACAGCCGACGACGTTCGGCGTACGACGCCGCCGGATCGGGTGCGGGGTCCAAGAAGATGTGCCGGTGGTCGAATGCGGCCACCAGCTGGATGTGTTCGCTCAGCAGCATGCCGTTGCCGAACACGTCACCGCTCATGTCACCGATGCCGACACAGGTGAAGTCCTCGGACTGGCAGTCGATCCCGCGCTCGCGGAAGTGCCGCCGGACGGACTCCCAGGCTCCGCGTGCGGTGATGCCCATCGCCTTGTGGTCGTAGCCCACGGATCCGCCGGAGGCGAAGGCGTCGCCGAGCCAGAAGCCGTAGTCCTTGGCGACGGAGTTGGCGATGTCGGAGAAGGTCGCGGTGCCCTTGTCCGCGGCCACGACGAGGTAGCTGTCATCGGAGTCGTGCCGCACCACGTGGGCAGGCGGCACGGTCTCACCGCCGACGAGGTTGTCGGTGATGTCGAGGAGCCCGCAGATGAACGTCTTGTAGCAGGCGATCCCCTCCGCCAGCCAGGCCTCACGATCAGCCGCCGGGTCGGGCAGCTGCTTGCAGTAGAAGCCGCCCTTGGCGCCGACGGGCACGATCACGGTGTTCTTGACCATCTGCGCCTTGACGAGACCGAGCACCTCGGTCCGGAAGTCCTCCCGGCGGTCGGACCAGCGCAGGCCACCACGCGCCACCGCGCCGAAGCGCAGGTGCACACCCTCGACGCGCGGCGAGTAGACGAAGATCTCGAACGCCGGCCTGGGTTCGGGCAGGTCCGGCACGGTGGAGGTGTCGAGCTTGAGGGAGATGTAGGGCTTGGGGCGACCGTCGGCGTCCGGCTGGTAGAAGTTCGTGCGCAGGGTCGCCTTGATCGCGGCCAGATAGCTGCGCACGATCCGGTCGTGGTCGAGACTGTCGACCTGGTCGAGACCGGCCAGGATCGCGCGCTCGATCTCGGCCGCCTTCTCGACCCGCTCCGGTGTCTCAGGGTCGAGCGCCTCCCGGTCCCTCACCGGGGCCCGGCTGGAACCGGACCTCGAACAGGTCGACGAGCAGTCGAGCCAGCGAGACGTTGGCACGGATCGAGGACTCGATGTAACCCTGCCCGAACGGAGTCGCCCCCTGTCGGAAGTACTTCGCGTAGGCCCGCAGGATCGACACCTTGCGCCAGTCGAGCCCACCGTCCAGCACGAGCGCCGAGAAGCCGTCACTCTCCGCCAGCCCTGCCCACACGGCCATGAAACCGTCCTGGAAGAGCTCGCGTGTCCCGTCGGGCATCTTGGTCGACCGGCGAAGGCCGAAGTCGTAGATCCACGCTCGGTCAGCGGGGCGCTCCAGCTCGTAGGGGCGCTCGTCGACGACCTCGACGCCCATGGACGAGAGGACGGGCAGTACCTGCGACAAGCTCAGTGGGCTCCCGATCCGGAACACCTTGAACCGGGCCTCGCCCTCGGTGGCGTCCACCGGCGAGTACAGCGAGAGGCCGATCGGCTCGGCGCCGACCTCCTCCATGCGGCGTACGTCGGCGGCAGCCACGCGCGGCGTGAAGTCCTCCTTGTAGGCCTCGGGGAACGCGTCGCCATAGGTGCGCGCGAGCCGTGACCCTGCCTCTTCGCCGAACTGCTCGTGCAGCGCAACCACGAAGTCGTCGGTCCAGGACCTGGTGGCGTCCGCGAGCCTCGACTCGAGCTGGCCCTCGTCGAAGTCGTTGAGGATCCGACCCGGGGCAGCCCGGATCACGAAGTGCAGCCGGGCCAGCACGGACTCACTCACCCGCGCGGTGTAGTCGATGGAGTCGGCCCCCATCGTGCTCTTGAGGATGTCCTGCATCCGCTCACGCACCTGCGTCGTGTAGCGGTCACGGGGCAGGTAGACCAGGCAGGAGAGAAACCTGCCATAGGTGTCACGGCGGACGAAGAACCGCAGCTGTCGGCGTTCGCGCAGGTGCAGTACTGCCTCCGCAACGGGCAGCAGCTCATCGACCGAGGTCTGGAACAGCTCGTCGCGGGGGTAGGTCTCGAGGATGTCCATCAGCGCCTTCCCGCTGTGGCTCATCACTGAGAACCCCGCCCCCGCGATCAGCTGCTGCGCCTTGTCGCGAAGGACGGGGATGCGGGTCAGGCTCTCGGTGTAGGCAGCGGAGCTGAACAGGCCGAGGAACCGTCGCTCGCCCACGACCTGGCCGTTGGCGTCGAAGCGCTTGACGCCGACGTAGTCGAGGTAGGCGGGCCGGTGAACCGTCGAGCGGGAGTTGGCCTTGGTGACGATCAGGAGCTGCTTCTCCCGCGCCTTGGCCGCGACCTTCGCGGGCAGCTTGCCGTACGACGCCGACATGTCCTGGTCGGCGCGCAGGATGCCGAGCCCGGTTCCGGGGACGGCGCGCAGGGCATCGTCGCCGTCGATCTGCTGCAGCTGGTACTCGCGGTAGCCCAGGAAGGTGAAGTGGTCGTCGGCCAACCACCTGAGCAGCGCCGTGCTCTCGCTGACCTCGTTGTCCGGCAGTGACGGCGGGTTGTCCTCGAGCTCGGCCACCAGGTGCAGCGCCTGCTCGTGCATCTTGTCCCAGTCCTCGACGACCTCGCGCACATCGCTGAGGATCGCGACCAGACTGGCTTCGATCGCCTCGAGATCCTCGGGCTGGGTCTCGCGGTCGATCTCGATGTGCATCCAGGACTCACGCATGAGCTCGGCCGAGGACTCGGTCTCCTCGCTCTCGCCGTCGCAGACCTCGAGCAGCGCTCCCGTGACATCGCGGCGCACCAGGAGCTGCGGATGGATGACGACGTGGATCGCGCGCTCCTGGGCCGTCAGCGACATCGTCACGGAGTCGACCAGGAACGGCATGTCGTCGGTCACGATCTCGACGACGCTGTGCCCGTCCGCGGCCCACTCGTTGGAGTCGATCGTGGGCGTGAACACGTGCACGGCCGCGGTGCCCTGGGGACGGTTGCTCGCGAGCCGGTACTGGCTCAGGGCCGCGCCGTAAACATCGACCGGGCTCCGGTCGAGCAGGTCCTCCGGCGCCACGTGGCGGTAGAACAGCTCGAGGAGCTGCCGGGTCTCCTCGACGTCCGGACCGACGCCTGCCCGCCGGTGCTCGGCCAACGCCGCGGCGTCATCGATGAGCTGGTTCTTGGCGACGTCCAACTTGCTGCGCATGCAACATGACCTGTTCTGACGAACCTCGACACCACCTCGAGGCGAGCCCCGAAGGCCGTGGTCGCACCACGTTGTGCGACACCCCTGACCTTAGTCCTGCGCGTCGCCTCGCGTCCGGAGGGTCGCCCTCACAGCTCCGAGCGCAGATCCCACAGCAGGGGGTAGTAGCGCAGCGGAAGGCGGCTACGCAGGTAGGTACCGCCCGATGATCCACCGGTACCGGTCTTGGTGCCGATCATCCGTTCGACCATCGTCACGTGGCGTGCCCGCCAGGCCGCGGCCAGCTCGTCATGCTGGATGAGGGCCTCCGCCAGCTCCCACACGTCGGCGTAGCGCTCGCGATCGTGCGCAGCAGTACGTAGCGAAGCGGCGATCTCGGCGTCGGTGGCCGTCGGGAGGCCGCGATCGGCCAGGGCGACGACGAAGGCGTCCCACAGGGTGGGTTCGTCGAGGCGTCGCTGCAAGCGGGCGCGCTCGTCGTCGGTCAGACCGCGGAAACGACGGACGAACGAAGGGTCCTTGGCGCCCGAGATGAACTCCAGCTCCCGATACTGCACCGACTGGAACCCGCTCGCCGGTGACAACAGCTGGCGGAAGGTCAGGAAGTCCTGTGGCGTCATCGTCTCCAGGACGTCGATCTGGTCGATGAGCACCCGCTCGATCACATGCATCCGGGTCATCAGGTGCTTGGCCCACCACAGCCGCCCGTCGGCAAGCGCGTCGCGCGCCGTGCTCGCCTCGTGCAGGAGCTGCTGGAACCACAGCTCGTAGACCTGATGGATCGTGATGAAGAGCAGCTCGTCGTGCGCCGGTGGCTCGGACTCGAGCTGTTGGGCGTCGAGCAGCTTGCCGAGCTGCAAGTAGCTGCCGTACGTGAGCTTGGCACCCTGCTCACCGAAGTTGATGTCCTGGCCCTCCCACTCCCCCACCGTGGGGTCGGGCTCGGGTCGGTTGGCGCTGCTGTCGCCGCGAGGCGCGTCGGAACTCGTCACGGCACCCACGCTATCGCTGGACCCGTACCGGCCGGCCGGACGACGATGGCATGATGCGGCCATGAACATCAGCGCGACCATCTCCTACCCGGCCTCGACCAGCCCGGCCCAGGTGTACGAGCTCTCGACCGATCCGGACTTCCGGGCCGCAGTGTGCGAGGCCACCCACGCGCTCGACTACGACGTCCATATCGACGAGCACGACGACGGTACGTCGAGGGTCGTGGTCAGCCGCACGATGCCGGCCGACGTCCCCGACTTCATGAAGAAGCTGATCGGCGAGACCGTCGGGGTGGTCCAGACCGAGGACTGGTCGGCGCCGGGCGACGACGGCCAGCGGACGGCGGATCTCGTCCTCGAGATCAAGGGACAGCCCGCCAAGATGGTCGGGACCGCCGCCATCGTCGTCACGGGCACGGCCGTCGAGACGCGCATCGAGGGCAACCTCAAGGTCTCGATCCCGTTCGTGGGCAAGAAGATCGAGGCGGAGGTCGCCAAGGGGATCTACGCCGCCATCAGGCGTGAGCAGGAGACCGCCGCGTCCCGCTTGTCCTGATCGGCACGGCTCCCCCGACGCGCCACGACGCGGGCTGGCGCGTCGCTCGGCAGAACTGTCGGTGGGGTCTGCGACCGTGGGACTCATGACGAACACAGCCGAGATGGCAGCCGACCTGCTCCTCATGAGCGGCGTCGTGCGGGACTGCCCCGACTGCGCTGCCGAACGCATCTTCGTGCCCACCGACGACGGGCTCGACCCAGGCGTGGGCTCCTACTGCTGTACGACGTGCGGGGCCGCGATCCTCATGGACCTGTTCCTCGACAACTCCCTCCCGACCGCCGCCGTCGCCTGACCCTCCCGCACCGGCGCCTCCACCGCTACAGTCAGCGCGTGATGTTCGACGTCAGCGGCGATGCCTACGGCCGCTTCATGGGCAGGTTCTCCGAGCCGCTGGCCGTGCTGCTGGCCGACCTCGTAGGTGTCGAAGCCGGCCAGCGGGCCGTCGACGTGGGCTGCGGTCCCGGTGCCCTCACGGCGGTCCTCGTCGACCGTCTCGGCGCCGCCAACGTCGCGGCCTGTGACCCTTCCAAGCCCTTCGTGGCCGCGCTCAGGCACCGTCTTCCCCAGGTCGAAGTGCACGAAGCCCCGGCAGAGCACCTACCGTTCGCCACCGACACGTTCGACGCGGCGCTGGCGCAGCTCGTGGTGCATTTCATGTCCGACCCGGTGACCGGCCTGAGCGAGATGCGCCGGGTCACCAGACCTGGCGGACTCGTGGCCGCCAACGTCTGGGACCACAGCGGGTCGGAAGGACCGCTCAGCCTGTTCTGGCGGGCCGCCCGCGACGTCGATCCCAACGTCCACGACGAGGCCAACCTTGCCGGAGTGCAGGAGGGCAACCTCCAGCAACTCTTCATCGAGGCCGGTTTTGCCGATCCGCACGAGACGAAGCTGACCGTGGCGCCCCGGTTCGACAGCTTCGAGGACTGGTGGGAGCCCTACACGTTCGGAGTCGGGCCCTCCGGCGCCTACGTGGCCGGGCTCGACGACGAGGCCCGGCAACGCGTGCGCGACAGGTGCGAGGAGCTGCTCGCGGCTCCGCCGTTCACGATCACTGCCACCGCCTGGACCGTGAGCGCTCGCGCCTGACGGCCCGGGCTCCGCGAGTCCGGCGCCCTCAGCCCATGTGTGGGTAGCGGTAGTCCTTCGGCGGGGCGAACGTCTCCTTGATCGACCGGGGAGAAGTCCAGCGCATGAGGTTGGCGGCTGAGCCGGCCTTGTCGTTGGTGCCCGACGCGCGGGCGCCGCCGAACGGCTGCTGGCCCACCACGGCTCCCGTGGGCTTGTCGTTGATGTAGAAGTTGCCGGCGGCGAACCGAAGGCGCTCCATCGTCCAGGCCACCGCTTCGCGGTCCTGCGCGATCACGGCCCCGGTCAGCGCGTACTGCGAGAACGACTCCAGCTGATCGACGGCCTTCTCGTAGTCGCTGTCGTCATACACGTGCACCGCCAGGATCGGTCCGAAGTACTCCGTATCGAACATCGCGTCGGTGGGGTCCTTCGAGGTGATGACGGTCGGGCGAACGAAGTAGCCGACCGAGTCGTCGGTGGTGCCGCCGGCGACGATGTCCAGCTTGGCTGAACGCCTGGCCCGGGCGATCGCCTTCTTGTGCTTGTCGAACGCGCGCCGGTCGATGACCGCCCCCATGAAGTTCGACAGGTCGGTGACGTCGCCCATCGTGAGCGACTCGACCTCGGCGATGAAGTCCTTGCGCATACGACGCCACACCGACTTGGCGATGTAGGCACGGGACGCCGCCGAGCACTTCTGCCCCTGGTACTCGAACGCACCGCGGACCAGCGCGGTGCGGAGCACGTCGGGATCGGCTGATGGGTGTGCAACGACGAAGTCCTTGCCCCCGGTCTCGCCGACGATGCGCGGGTAGGAGCGGTAGGACGCGATGTTCTCTCCCACGCTCTGCCACAGGTGCTGGAAGGTCGGAGTCGAACCGGTGAAGTGGATGCCGGCAAGGTCGGGATGCGGCAGGGCCACCTCGGACACAGCGGCGCCATGACCGGGCAGCATGTTGATGACGCCAGGCGGCATCCCGGCCTCCTCGAGCAGCTGCATGAGGTGGTGGGCCGCGAACTGCTGCGTGACCGAGGGCTTCCACAGCACGGTGTTGCCCATGAGAGCGGGAGCCGTCGGGAGGTTGCCTGCGATGGCCGTGAAGTTGAAGGGCGTGATCGCGTAGACGAAACCCTCGAGCGGGCGGTGGTCGGTGCGGTTCCAGATGCCCTTGGAGTTGGCCATCGGCTGTTCGCTCAGGATCTGCTGGGCGAAGTGCACGTTGAACCGCCAGAAGTCGATCAGCTCGCAGGCGGCATCGATCTCGGCCTGCCACGCCGTCTTGGACTGTCCGAGCATGGTGGCCGCGTTGATGGTGGCTCGCCACGGCCCAGCCAGCAGGTCAGCGGCCTTGAGGATGATGGACGCGCGGTCCTCGAAGCTCATGGCCCGCCAGGCCGGCGCAGCCTGGGCCGCCGCTCTGATCGCCGCCTTGGCATCGGCGGCCGTGGCCCCGCGGGTGACGCCCAGTCGGCTCTGGTGGTTGTGAGGCTGCACGACGTCGAGCTGCTCGCCCTTCCCCATCCGGTGCTGGCCACCGATCGTGGCGGTGAGCTCGAGCTCGGACTTCTGCAGCTCGACGAGCTTCTGCTCGAGCGCGGCACGCTCCGGACTACCCGGCGAGTAGTCGAGGTTGGGCTCGTTGATCGGCGTGGGAACAGTCGAGAATGCGTCCATGTGACGCATCTTTCCACGCCGCGTCCGGGCATGTGAAACCACGTGGGAGCCGCGAGGTCGGTCGCGTCACCCGAATGCTCAGGCGGACTTCTTGGCGGCCTTCTTGGTCGACTTGCTCGCGGTCTTCTTGGCCGTCGTCTTCTTCGTGGACTTGGGCGCAGACTTCTTCGACGCGGACTTCTTGGCCGTCTTCTTGGCCGCTGCCTTCTTCGCGGGGCCTGAGCTCGTGGACTTCGTGGTCGAGGAGTCCGCGCCACCACCTGCCTCTGCGCGGCGCTTCTTGGCGGCGTCGACGCTGGCACGCAGCGCGGCCACCAGGTCGACGACCTCGGCCGTCTCGCCGTCCTCCTCTTCGACCTCGGGCATCGGCAAGCCCTCGGCCTTGGCCTCGACGAGCCTCTCGAGCGCCTCGCGGTAGTCGCTGTGGTAGCGCTCGGGGTCGAACTCCGACTGCAAGGTGGCGATGTACGACTCGGCCATCGTGACTTCCTGCTTGCGGATCTCGATGTCGTCACTGGGCGCCGCGAAGCTGGAGTCACGCACCTCGTCCGGCCACAGCATCGTCTGCAGCACCAACGCGCCGTCCTTCTCGCGCAGCAGCGCCAGCACCTCGCGGGTGCGGATCGCCACCTTGACGAGAGCGCACTGCTGCGTCTTGGTCAGGGCGTCGCGCAGCAGCACGTACGGCTTGCCGCCGGGTCCACCGTCGGCGCCGAGGTAGTACGCCTTGGAGAAGTAGAGCGGGTCGACCTGCCCCAGCGGCACGAACTCGAGCACCTCGATCGCCTTGGCGGTCGGTAGCGGGAGCTCGGCGAAGTCTTCGTTGGTCAGGATGACCATGCGGCCATCGGGCATCTCATAGCCCTTGCCGATGTCGGAGTACGGCACCTCTTCGCCGTCGATCTCGCAGACCCGGCGGTAGCGGATCCTGCCGCCGTCCTCCTCGTGCACCTGACGGAACGAGATGTCGCGCTCCTCGGTCGCGGAGTAGAGCTTGACCGGGATCGTGACCAGGCCGAACGAGATCGTGCCCTTCCAGATCGCCTGCATGTCGCCTCCCTAGTCTCCTGCGCTCGAGGCTAGCAACTGCGGAATCTCCTGGGTGGCGAACCAGGACAGGTCGTCGAGGTGACCGGAGAGCGCCACGGGGTGACCGTCGGCGAGGGCGGCTGAGATCTGCTCTCTCTCGATCGGCGCCACCACCGTCACCGCGCCGGGATGGTCCGGGTCCGCCTCGACCGATGCGTACGGCATCTCGGCGACGACCACGACACGACGACCGTGCTCGTGGAAGTCGTCGGTGAGCAGCTGTTGCGAAGCCTCTGCCGCGGCGGAGACGATCGCATACTCCGCTTCGTCGTCGCCGATGTCCGGGATCGTCTGGCGGACCGACTCGGTGGCGGCATACGCGGCGACCGGCGACGCGAGCACCCCGGAGTCGTACCAGCCCCGCAGCCGATCGAAGGTGGTCGGAACATAGATGCGCATTCAGGAGCCCTTCGTCCTGGTCGGGGTGGAGCGCCGTCTGGAGGTTGCCTTCTTCTGGACCTTGCCACGTGGCGCCCGGGACCGGGCCGCGGAGGACGCGTCGACCAGCTCGTCCAGCGACTCGCTGATGCAGGAGCCGAGCACGTCGAGGTCGGGCAGGGCGTCCCGGTCGCCATCGAGACCGTAGAAGACCTTGCCGTCGTACGAGGTGACCCCGATCGCGAGCGCCTGGCCGGGCAGGAGTGGGAGCACGGGGTAGCTGGCGAGCAGCCGGGACCCCTCGGCGTACAACGGGAACTGCGGGCCCGGGACGTTCGTGATCACCAGCGAGAAGCTGCGCGGCGGATGGCCGGCCGCGACCCTCGCACCGAGCACATGGAAAGTCGACGGGGCGAAGCCGGCGATCTCGGCCAGCTTGCTCGCGGCGACCGCCCGTCCGGTCTCCTTGTGCGCCTTGAACGCGTACGACACCTGGTGCAGCCGCATGACCGGGCTGGCCTCACCCACCGGCAGCGTCAGCAGGTGTGGCGTCACCTGGCTGCCGAGCGAGGTCGGTTCGGCGAACTCGTCGTCGACCACGCTCATCGGCACCATCGCCTTGATGCGCGTCGAGGTCGTCACCGACTCCGCCCGGGTCAACAACCAGCCACGCAGCGCGCCCGCGATCGTGGCCAGGATGACGTCGTTGACGGAGCCGCCGTGCTCGTGCCGGACCTTCCGGTACGCCGCCAGCCGCGTCTCGACCGTGACGAACCGTCGCTGCTCGGACGGCTCGGCACCGAGCGGCCCGGAGGGAGCGGCGGGTCTCGCTCCGGACAAGTGGCCGGCCCAGGCCCGGAGCCGGTCGGCGGCGAAGGTGGCCGAGACGAGCTGACCGCGGAGGTTGTCGGCCGCCGCCGCCGGGTCCCGCAGCGAGTCCGCGAGCGCGTCCCCGAGCAGCTCGAGGCCGCCCCGGCGCCGTTCGGGGTGCCAGCCGACGTGCGGGGTCTCGGGGGCCTGTGGGGTGTCGTCGACGATCAGCTGGGCCAGGTCGATCGTCGTACCGTCGACCAGGGCCTGGTGCGACTTGGAGAGCACGGCGTACCGACCCCCCTCCAGTCCTTCGACGAGGTAGACCTCCCACAGCGGACGATCGCGGTCGAGCCGTCGGCTCGTGATCCGCGCAACGAGGTCGCGCAGCTGGTCCATCGAGCCGGGACGCGCCAGTGCCGAGCGGCGTACGTGGTAGGCGAGGTCGAAGTCCTCGTCGTCGACCCAGACCGGGTTGGCGAGCCAGCCCGGCACCGTGCGGACCTTCTGCCGGTAGCGAGGGACGAACGCGATCCGATCGTTGATGAGCGAGACCAGCCGGGCATGGTCGAAGCCATCGTCGGGTGTCTCGAAGATGTCCAGGGTGGACACGTGCATGGGGGTTCTTGCCGACTCGATCGACAGGAACGCCATGTCCAACGGTCGCAACCGCTCAGGCATCGCAACCTCTCCGTGCAGACGCTGGGGTGAAGCGTGTCACTCCTGGGAACGTTCATCTTGTCATGGTCGTATGGACAACTGGGGCCGGCTACCGGGGACTGTAAGGTGCGCTCAGCCCCGACAACTGAGCCCGAATCGGAGGAATTGCATGACGCCGCTCTCTCGTCCGCCGCTTCGCCATCGCCGGCGCGGCCCTACCGCTGCTCGCGACGGCCACTGCCTGCTCGAGCGACAGCAGCGGTTCGTCGAACAAGCCGGTGGTCGTGAACATCACCGAGAAGGGCGGCCAGATCGACCCGGTGGGCGAGGTCGTGAAGGCCTCGACCGGCCAGCAGATCAGGTTGGTCGTGACGTCCGACGCTCCCGACGAGCTCCACGTGCACTCCGACCCCGAGCACGAGTTCGTGATCCCGGCCGGGGCCGACCAGAAGGAGTACAAGTTCACGATCGACACGCCGGGCACGGTCGTGGTCGAGTCACACGAGCTCGAGGTCACCGTCCTCAAGCTCGAGATCAGCTGACGCAGGGTCGCGGCGGCAGTCGTGACTGACACGCTCCTCGGCGGTCAGCGCGGGCACGAGACCCTGCTGGCGCATGGCATCGGCGGGCCTCAGGACCTCCCGATCCCGGCCAGCTACGCCTTCACGGGAGCTGCCCTGGCCCTGCTGATCTCCTTTGCCGTGCTGGGCCTGGCCTGGCGCACCCCTCGCTTTCGCGGCGACGCCTCGGGGCGCCCTTTGCCGAAGTGGTTGGCAGGCTTCATCGACTCCCGCATCACCCGGTTCGTGGTCGTGCTGCTCGCGCTGGTCTTCACGGCCTGGATCACGATGGCCGCGGTGTTCGGGTCCGAGACCCTGGTCAACCCCACGTTCGGTGCGGTGTTCGCCCTCCTGTGGGTCGGTCTCGTACCGGCCGCACTGTTGTTCGGTCGCATCTACCGGCTCTGCAACCCGCTGCGCTGGATCCACCGGGGCATCGCGGCGGCAGCGGCCACCGATCCGCGCGCCGGACTACGGGCCTACCCGGACCGTTGGGGCTACTGGCCGGCGGCCGCGTTCCTCTTCGGCTTCGTCAGCCTCGAGCTCGTCGATCCGAACACCTCGACCAGCCTGTCGGCGGTGCGGCTCTGGTTCGCCGTCATCGCCGCTCTGCTCGTAGCCGGGGCCGCCGTCTTCGGCGACACGTTCTTCGCTCGCGCCGACCCGTTCGAGGTGTACTCGAGCCTGGTGGCCCGCCTGTCCCCGTTCGGTCGGCGCACCGACGGGGTCCTGGTCGTGCGCAATCCGCTGGAGAACCTCGACGGCCAACGCCCGCGACCTGGTCTCGTCGCGGTGGTCGCCGTGCTGTTCGGGTCGACGGCCTTCGACAGCTTCAAGGAATCGGCGCGCTGGGTGCGCTTCTCGTTCCACTTCACCGGACACGTGGTGCTGCTCAACACCGTGGCGCTGCTGGTGTTCTGTGCCATCGTGTTCGTCACCTTCAGCCTCGCCTCGGCCGCCACCGGTCGGATCGGCGGCATCGACCGGCGTGGCCTCCCCGACCTGATGGCGCACTCGGTCGTGCCCATCGTCGTCGGCTACATCGTGGCCCACTACCTGTCGTTCTTCGTCGCGACCGGTCTCGGCACGCTCCAGCTTCTGGGAGACCCGCTCTCCCGCGGCTGGACGCTGACGTCGTTCCTCGATGGCATCAACAAGTTCGCGATCTACCAGCACCCCACCGCTCTCGCGGTCACCAAGGTCGTGGCCATCGTGACCGGTCACGTGCTGGGCATCATCGCGGCACACGACCGTGCCGTGCGGCTGCTGCCCAAGCGACACGTCGTCGTCGGCCAGCTCCCCATGCTCGTCCTCATGGTGGCGTACACCCTTACCGGGCTGTTCCTGCTCTTCTCCTCCTGACCGGTCGGACCGGCGGTGGAAGGCCGAGCAGCTCCGCCGCCAGCGCTGCGAGTCGACGTGTCAGCCTGGACTCCGGTACGGACTCGTTGAGGGTGCGGCCGTGGACCAGCGCGTGGTCGCACGCAGCCGGGTCCGCCGGCAGCGTCGCCGTCACCGGCAGCCCGGTCGCGCGAGTGACCATGGCCGCCATCTCGCCATCGGACCAGCCGAGACTGCTGCGTGCGCGGTTGAGCACCACCCGAGGCGTGACGCGCGGAAGCGCGGTGCGCAGGTCGTGCACGCCTCGGATGAGCCGGCCCAGGCTGACGGGATCCGCTCCCCCGACCGCGACCACGATGTCGGCTCGCTCGAGCACCTCCAGGGTGGCGCCGTTACGACGCGGTGCCACCGTGTCGTACGAGAGCTCCTCATCGGCCTCGAGGCTGAACCCACAGTCCACGACGACCACGTCGCTGACCTGTGCTGCCGTCTCGAGAACACGGCGGATGAGGATGCTGCCCACCTCGACCCAGCGATCGGCCCGTGGGAGACCGGTGAGCACGCGCAGGGTCGGCGTGATCGCCCGGGCACTGCGGATCAGCACGTCCTGGCGCAGCTCGCCCTGGTTCGCGGCTCGGCTCGCGGCGAGCAGTCCGGATGACTCGTCGAGCAGCCCGAGCATCGCGGCCATCGCACCGCCGTAGACGTCGGCGTCGACGAGCAGTGTCCGCCGGCCGAGCCCGGCGGTCGCCGCGGCGAGTCCGCAGGACACCGTCGTACGACCAGGCGCCCCTGTGGGACCCCACACCGCCACGACCGGCGCCCTCGGGTCGGGATCGGGGTCACCTCGATCGACATCGACCGGGTGAGCC
Organism: uncultured Actinomycetota bacterium; assembly: GCA_963712935.1. Taxonomy (GTDB): domain Bacteria; phylum Actinomycetota; class Actinomycetes; order Propionibacteriales; family Nocardioidaceae; genus JANLYC01. The sequence goes on along the minus strand of CAVQJX010000024.1, from coordinate 188,742 downwards.
TCGCTCCATGCCGCAGCCGAGTTCGTCTCGGGAGTCACCGTGCACGCGTCGTCCACCAGCTCCTCGAGCATCGCCAGCCGACCGGCGTCAACGACGCGGTCGATGCCGAGCCGGCGCAGCCGCGCCTCTTCGGCGTCTGACTCACCGTCGGCAGTCGTCATACCGAGCACCTGGACGTCCTCGCGCTGCAGCCGCGCCACGACAGTGGCGTCGATACCACGCAGCTGCGCCGAGACGATGGCTGCGTCGGCCTGTCGGGTGGCCGCAGTGGCGAGCAGATCGGGAACGTCGACACAGCGGCGGACGACGTGCAGGCGGCCCCGGTCCGCCGCCGCCAGCAGCTCGGCCTCGAACGCGGCACTCCCGACCGCGACCAGGACTCCGATCGGGGAACCGGGGCTCACCACGGTCAGCCGACCCTGACCAGGACCACGTCAGCGTCACGCAGTCCGTCGAGGACCGCGCCGACCAGCGTTCCGCCCGGCAGCGCCACGAGGACCTGTCGCTGGGAGTCGAGCCCGGCCGCCGAGGAGCTGCTGAGAGCTGTCACGGCGACCCCCTCGAGGACACGCCTGGAGCCATGGTGTGGGGTCGCGCCGGCCGCGCTCGACGGCACGGCCCAGACGTCCACCATCGCACCGACCCGCAGGCCCGACGGGATCCCGCCGGGACCCACGGCGAGGGGAAGCTGGTCCGGCTGGCCCCCGGACTCGCGGACGGCGTCGACCGTCAGCAGCTCGCCCGCGGCGACGTCCCGCGTGAGGATCGCATGCGGCGGTGGGGGCTGGGCAGCGGACCAGTAGTGGTCTGCGGTCGACGGCTCGGCGAAGTCGACGCGCTCGGCGCGCAGGTCCGCCCTCGTGACCTCCATGCCGGCGCGCAGGTCGGCGGTCGTGCTCCAGACCGTGACCCGGTCCCGCCCGCCGGCGAACAAGACTGCCCCGGTCGCCACCGAGGCCACCACGAGCACCACACCGAGCCACAGGCGAGGATCCCGCCACCGGTGCACCTGGACACGCTGCGCGGGCGGTGAGAGTCCAGCGCGCTCCCCGGCCCGGTCAGCACTGGACGGGCGGGAGACGTCGCGGTGCGAGAGCGACATGAGGGACATTCTTGCCACATCGTCACAGCTGTGGGAAGACTTCTCCACAGCTTCGACCCGTCTCGACCGGACCCCTGAGCCGCGCGTGGCACAATCCACCGCATGTCCGACCGCCCGCGCGCGCGCTTCCTGGCCCTGGCCGACGTCGCGCAGGTCCTCAACATCTCGGTCGCGCAGGCCTACGCGCTGGTCCGGCGAGGCGATCTCCCGGCGATCAAGGTCGGCGGCCGCGGGCAATGGCGCGTCGAGATCGATGCCCTCGAGGCCTACATCGCGGGTGCGTACACGTCCACCGCGCAGTACATCAAGGACCACCCCTTCGTGGGCGAGGAGACGCGTCCCGACCTCTCGACCGCCGAAGACGACGCGGCCTACCTCGACTAGGTGACCGGTCGCCGCGTCCCGAGACCCGCTCAGCACCAGCCACTCGAGGCCCGACCGATCGTCGACAGCGCCGCGAAGGGCACGGTGAGCCTGCGCCGACTCCGGCCCGAGTCCACGTGCGTGTCGCGACAGGACCAGGTCGAGGTGGTCCACCCCTACCCGCTCCGGCGTACCCGTCCGCTGGCTCCCGTCGCGCAGGCGGCACAGCACGGTCGACCGGTCGCGGGCGATCGCACGCAACGGTGACGCAACACCGAGCCGTGCCAGCACCTGACCGCGCGCACCGTCTGCATGCGCCCGCCGACCCAGGTCATGCACGCCGAGGATGCCGGAGAGAAGCACGAGCAGCTCATCCCCGGAGGGTTCCTGCTCGAGCAGCAACCAGTCCGCGCCCAACGCCGCAACCTGGCCGCGCACCTCAGCCGCGCCCTGGACATCGAGGACCACCGTGGAACCGATCGCGGCACTCAGTCGCTGGACCCACGCCACCGTGCCCAGCTCGGCACGAGTGCGGTCAGCGATCTCGGCGTCGATCTCGACTCGCTCCCAGGCCGCGGCCTGCGCCTCGAGGTCGGCGAACAACTCGGTCCAGCGCATGGGCGGCAGGGTATGCCGGGAACCAGGGGGAGTGCCTGCTGGGTTGTGGACAAAGGGTTGACGACAGACGTAAGCAGACGCTAAACCAAGCAAATGCATGCAAACGATACGATTGACGCAGTCGTCGCAGCCTGGTGCCTGCCGGCCGCGGTTGCCGCGGCCGCCATTCTGACCTGCTGCCTCGTGCTCGCCGCCGTCGAGGCCGTCCTCGTAGCGGTCACGGGCGGCACCAGCTGGCGCTGGTCGCCGGCCCCCCACGTCGTACGACGGGTGGCGTTCGCGCTGTGCGGGGTGAGCCTCACGCTGCCGCCGGCAGTGGCCGCGGCAACGGCGCCGGCTGCGACCGCCGGTCACGCCGCGCCCGCCAGCCACGAGCAGTCGTGCCCACCGAGCTGCGCGGACCGGCTCACCGGTCTCCGCCTCCCCGACCTCCCCGCCCGCGAACCGTCGACGCACCCCACCCCCATCCGGGTCCGGTCGGGCGACTGCCTGTGGACCCTGGCCGGTGGGCTGTTGCCGCCAGCAGCCGATGACGCCGAGGTCTCGGCGCTCACGCAGGCGATCTACCGCGCCAACCGCGACCGGATCGGACCCGATCCCGACCTCATCTTCCCCGGCACCTTGCTCACGGACCCGGAGGCAACCCGATGACACAACCTGCTCTGAAGCAGTCACCCACCCCTCGGCCGACGCACCTGCCCCTCGAGGCGCCGGCAGCACGACGCTGGCAGCGCGACGATCCGTACGGAGCGCCTACCGAGGCCTACACCCAGGGGGCACTCGCCCTGACCTTCCCGCTCCCGGGTGGTCTCGAGGCGTGGCCCCGAACGAGCACGCTGACCCTCGTCACGGGTGAGCAGGAGCAGGTCCTGACTCCCGAATCCGTGCCGGACCCCGAACCCTGGGCGGCGCGGTTCGTCCAAGCGGTGGTCGAGGTGGTGAGCAGCGACCGCCCGCTCACTCAGCTCGTCCGCTGGACGGATCCGGACGTGTACGCCGACCTACGGCAGCGACGGGAGCGCGTGGCACAGCACCGAAAGCCCGGCCAGGTGCGCACCGGGCGGCAGCACGTCGCGACCGTGCACGTGCGCCGGTCGAGTCTCGACAGTGCGGAGGTCGCCGCGCGCGTGACGCTCGGCAGACGGTCGCGGGCCATCGCGGCGCGGCTGGACTTCCAGCGTGGGCGGTGGCTGTGCACCGCCATCACCTTCGGCTGAGCTCCTCGAGCAGATCAGGCGTTACGTCGCGCGGGGTCACCGTGGCAGCGCTTGAACTTCCGGCCCGACCCGCATGGACACAGGTCGTTGCGAGAGACGCCGGCGAACTCGTCGGCGGCCTCCTCGGCCTGGATCACGGTGCCGGCGTCACCGTCGACCGTGGGAGCCGAGTAGGACAGCTTCTTCGGGGTCGAGGGGGCGGCGAGCCCCTTCGCGACGATGTGCGGGCGGTGCTCTTCAGCGTCGTGGATCTCCGGTGCCTCGTCGGTCGGCGCCGCCTCGTCGGTGTCGGGCTCTTCGTCGATCGTGACCTCGACGTTGAACAGGTAGCCGACCGACTCCTCCTTGATCGAGTCCATCATGGCGCTGAACAGCTCGAAGCCCTCACGCTGGTACTCCACCAAGGGGTCGCGCTGGGAGTACGCGCGCAGCCCGATCCCCTCGCGCAGGTAGTCCATCTCGTACAGGTGCTCGCGCCACTTGCGGTCGAGCACCGACAGCAGCACCCGTCGCTCGAGCTCGCGCATGACCTCCTCGCCGAGGGCTTCCTCGCGGGCGGCGTAGCGGGCGTGGGCGTCGGCGGTGAGCTCTTCGGTCAGCAGCTCCCTGGTCAGTCCCTCGAGCCCGCCGGCCTGCTCCTCGAGCTCGGCCTGCGTGACGGCTACGGGGTACAGGGTCTTGAGGGCCGTCCACAGCGCGTCGAGGTCCCACTCCTCGGGGAACCCCTCGGTGGCGCCGTGGACGTACGCCTCGATGGTGTCGTCGAGCATGCCGCGGATCTGTTCCCCGAGGTCCGCGCCCGCCAGCACCTGGCGACGTTCCCCGTAGATGACCTCGCGCTGCCGGCTCATCACGTCGTCGTACTTGAGGATGTTCTTGCGGGTCTCGAAGTTCTGGCTCTCGACCTGCGCCTGGGCGGACGCGATCGCACCGGTGACCCGCTTGTTCTCGATAGGGACGTCGTCGGGAATCTTCATCGTCGTGAGAACCCAGTCGACCCAGTCGGACTTGAACAACCGCATGAGGTCGTCCTCGAGCGACAGGTAGAAGCGGGACTCGCCCGGGTCGCCCTGGCGGCCGGAGCGGCCACGTAGCTGGTTGTCGATGCGGCGCGACTCGTGGCGCTCGCTGCCGACCACGTAGAGACCGCCGGCGTCGTTGACCGCGTCGTGCTCAGCCCTCACCTGCGCCTCGATCTTCTCGAGCGTGGCGGGCCAGGCGGCTTCGTACTCCTCCGAGTGCTCGAGCGGGTCGAGACCCTGACGACGCAGCTCCTCATCGGCCAGGAACTCGACCGAACCGCCGAGCATGATGTCGGTGCCGCGACCGGCCATGTTGGTCGCGACCGTGACGGCGCCCTTGCGCCCTGCCTGCGCGACGACGTGCGCCTCGCTCTCGTGGTGCTTGGCGTTGAGGACCGTGTGCGGGATGCCGCGCCGCTTGAGCAGGCCCGACACGTGCTCGGACTTCTCGACCGAGGTGGTGCCGAGCAGGACCGGCTGACCATGGGCGTGACGTTCGGAGATGTCATCGACGATCGCTGCGTACTTCGCGTCGACCGTGCGGTAGACGAGGTCGGGTTGGTCGTCCCTGATCATCGGGCGGTTGGTCGGGATCGGTATCACGCCGAGCTTGTAGATCTTGTCGAACTCCGACGCCTCGGTCATCGCCGTTCCGGTCATGCCGGCGAGCTTTTCGTAGAGGCGGAAGTAGTTCTGGAGGGTGATCGTGGCGAGGGTCTGGTACTCCTCGCGGATCTGCACGCCCTCCTTCGCCTCGATCGCCTGGTGGAGTCCCTCGTTGTAGCGACGTCCGTGCAGCACGCGTCCGGTGTGCTCGTCGACGATCAGCACCTCACCTTCGACGACGATGTAGTCGCGGTCCTTGCGGAACAGCTCCTTGGCCTTGATCGCGTTGTTGAGGAATGAGATGAGCGGGGTGTTGACCGCGTCGTAGAGGTTGTCGATGCCGAGGTGGTCCTCGACGCGGGTGATGCCGTCCTCGAGCACCGAGACCGTGTGCTTCTTCTCGTCGAACTCGTAGTCGACCTCGTTGTGCATCCGGCCCACGAGCGAGGAGAACTCGCCATACCACTTGACTTCGTCCTCCGACGGGCCGGAGATGATCAGCGGCGTGCGCGCCTCATCGATGAGGATCGAGTCGACCTCGTCGACGATCGCGTAGTGGTGACGGCGCTGGACGCACTCCTCGATCCGGTTGGCCATGTTGTCGCGGAGATAGTCGAACCCGAACTCGTTGTTGGTGCCATACGTGATGTCGGCGTGGTAGGCCTCGCGGCGCGCGTCGGAGGTCATCTGCGGCAGCACCATGCCGACGCTCATGCCGAGGAAGTGATAGATCCGGCCCATCCACTCAGCGTGGTACTTGGCCAGATAGTCGTTGGTGGTGACGATATGGACACCTTCGCCGCTGAGCGCGTTGAGGTAGGCCGGCAGGGTGGCGACGAGCGTCTTGCCCTCACCGGTCTTCATCTCGGCGATGTTGCCGAAGTGCATGCAGGCCGCGCCCATCACCTGGACGTCGTACGGCCGCTGGCCGAGCACCCGGCGGGCCGCCTCGCGGACCGTCGCGAAGGCCTCGGGCATGATCTCGTCGAGGGTCTCGCCGGCGGCGAGCCGCTGCTTGAACTCCTGGGTCTGGCCCCGCAGCTCGTCGTCGGTCATCGCGGTGAAGTCGTCCTCGACTGCGTTCACCATCGCCGCCACGGCCTCGAGCTTGCGGCGTTGCTTGCCTTCGCCGATCCGGAGGACTTTGTCGAGCAATGCGGGCACGGGGTGGCTCCTGATGTCGTTGCACGGGCCCGGCCCCGGACTCAGGGGCGGGCGTCGCCCATCTTAGGCGACCGCACGGGCGAGCCGTGGGCTCAGGTCGCCGCGCGCCTCGACGCGGATCGAGGACAGGCCGAGCCAACCGGCGAGGCTCGTCAGCTCAGCGGCCAGCTCGGGCACGGTCTCGTCGGGAGCGCCCGGCTCGGCGTACGCGCCCTTGACGACGAGGACGCCGGCCTTGCGGTCGGCCTTGAGGTCGACGCGACCGACCAGGTGCTCCCCCAGCAGGAAGGGCAGGACGTAGTAGCCGAACACTCGCTTGGGCTCGGGCACGTAGATCTCGATCCGGTAGTGGAACCCGAACAGATGCTCCGTGCGCCTGCGCTCCCACACCACCGGGTCGAAGGGACTCAGCACGGCCCGTGCGCCGACTCGGCGAGGCAGCCGGGCGTCGCGGTGGAGGTACGCCGGTGTCTTCCACCCCTCGATCGACACGGGCACCAGCTCGCCGGCCTCGACCAACGCAGCCACCGCGGGCTTGGACTCCTCCGGCGACATCCGGTAGTAGTCGCGCAGGCAGAACTCGGTCGCGACACCGTGCGAGATCGCGGCGCGGCGGATCAGCTCGATGTGCGCTTGCGCCGGGGTGGGGACCGGTTGAGCCAGGATGGCTGCGGGGATCACCCGCTCCGGAATGTCGTAGAGCCGCTCGAAGGCACCGTTGCGTCCCGCCGACGTCACCTCGCCGGCGAAGAAGAGGTATTCGAGCGCTTGCTTGACCTCCGACCAGTTCCAGCCCCAGTCGACCTTGGACCTGGGCAGGTCGTCGTCGATGTCGCGAGCCGTCACCGGGCCGCCCGACTTGACGTCCTGCAGCACCCCGGCGACCAGGTCGGGCTTGCGCGCCGCGATGCTGCGCGGACCGCCCCAGGCGAGGGTGGTGGCCTTGTCCATCCGGTGCCGCATGTAGGGCCACAGGTCGACCGGCATGTACGCGGCAACGTGCGCCCAGTACTCCACCAGCCGACGTGGTCGGGCGCTCGACGCGCGCTCGAGCAGCGTCACGTCGTAGGGGCCGATCCGGCTGAACAGCGGCATGAAGTGGGCCCGCTGGAGCACGTTGACCGAGTCGATCTGGAGCACTCCGGTGCGCTGGACCGTGCGGGTCAACGTCCGCATGGTCGGTATCGCGTGGCGTGGGTCGAGGAATCCCTGGGCGGCGAGCGCGATACGTCGCGCCTGCGAGCGGCTCAGCGATTCGTGAACACGAGTGTGCGCAGCCATCAGCAGAGTGTCGCAGTGGCGTCCGACATCACGGGATGTCGAGAAGCTTCTCGCGGACGGCATACATCACGGCCTCCATCCGGGAGTGCAGCTGCAGCTTCTCCAAGATGTTGCGGACGTGGTTCTTGACGGTGTTCTCACTGATGAAGAGGTCACGGGCGATCTCGCGGTTGTTGAGTCCGTGCGCGACGAGGTTGAGCACCTCGAGCTCGCGGTCGGTGAGCTTGGGCACGATCGTGTCGGGCTTCGCTCCGACGCGTGAGATCGTCTTGAACTCCTCGAGCAGCTTGGCCGCCATCGATGGACTGATCAGCGACTGGCCGTCGGCGACCAGCCGGATCGCTTGAGCCACCTGGTCGATCGACGCGTCCTTGAGCAGGTAGCCCGAAGCGCCGTTCTTGATCGCGTCGTAGAGGTCGCCCTCCTCGTCGGACACGGTCAGCATGATGATCTTGGCCGAGGGGGCAACCTGCTTGATCGTGCGGCAGGCCTCGATTCCCGACCGCTTGGGCATCCGGACGTCCATGAGCACGACGTCGGGGACGGTGGCAGCCGCCATCTCAGCGGCCTCGTCGCCGTCGGACGCCTCACCGACGACCTCGATATCGTCCTCGGCAGCCACCAGCATGATGAGCCCTCGGCGGAAAAGCTCCTGGTCGTCGACGACCACGACGCGAATGGGTTCGCGTCGTGGTGCCAGCTCGGCGACCTCGTCCATGGCGGAAATCATGTCAGATGAGGGTGCCTGCCGCGGATGGTCGGTTGATTTGCCCGCCTGCTCCCCGGCGCTCAATCCGCAAGCCGGATGACGCCGTAGTCGTAGCCCTTGCGCCGGTAGACGACCGACGCCTGCTCGCTCTCCTTGTCGATGAAGAGGTAGAAGTCGTGGCCGACGAGCTCCATCTCGTAGAGCGCCTGGTCCAGGGTCATCGGCGCGGCTGGATGGGTCTTCTCGCGCACGACCAGCGGACCGTCCCCCATGACCGTGATCGGGCCCTCCTTGTGCTCGAAGCCGTCGTCCTCCGGCTCGGGCTGGCGTACGGCGGCGCCGTCCGCCTGGGCCATGGCGTGCGCGAGCGAGGTGGGCGTGCGCGCGCCGTGGTGGATACGGCGGCGGTCAGCGGCCTTGCGAGCCTGTGCACTGAGGCGGTCGACCGCCTTGTCGAGTGCCGACATCTTGTCCTCGGCCGCCGCCTCGGCGCGGATCACCGGACCCTTGCTACGAATCGTGATCTCGACGCGGATCTGTTGGTCGGAAAGTCGTGGGTTGGCCTCCTGGGATACCTCGACGTCGACGCGGATGACGCGTTGGTCGTACTTCTCGAGACGGGTCAGCTTCTCCTCGACGTGACTCCGGAACCGGTCTGAAATCTCGCAGTGACGACCTTTGACCACGACGTCCACACGTGCCTCCTTCGAGATGAGAGCGCTGGTGACGAGGCCCAGGACCACGTCGCTCGACGCCCATGCGGGGTTTCTCCAACGTGAGAGTGCTTGGGAACGACGGCGTTGACGAACGTGGCGCGACCACGTTCGTCGAGAGGGTGGCACCCGCCCGTCCGACCTGGTCTTCGACCCCACACTCGCCTGCTGAGACGGTCGCAGCTTGGTGCCACTACTGGCCTTCTCCCGGTTGCTGAGGGCATCTGGCCCCCACCGAGGCAGGACTTACTGCTAAGCCGCTCCGTGATCGTCTGTCGCGCTCGACGAGCGACCGCGACAGACTTACGTGGGCCGTTTTGCCTGCGGCTGGCATCGGCTTGTCGGCGGTCATCCCGCGCGAACGAGACCCCATCGACGCAACCACGGACCCGGACGGGTGCCATGAGTCGACCCTAGCCGCTCGCGGGGATGATCGACACCGGAGCACCGAACAGTGGACCGGACGGACTAGGGCGGCGACCGCCGCCGGGTAGCGGCCACGACGGCTACGCCGAGCACGATCCCGCCCCCCGCGGTGACCGCGCGACTCGCCTCGACGGCGGTGGCTCCGGTGGTGATGATGTCGTCGACGATGATCGACGGGCCTCGGGCGAGTCCCGTCCGGCAGGTGAACGCGCCCCGCAGGTTCTCGCCGCGCTCGGCAGCGCCGAGACCGGACTGGTCGACCACGGCACGGACCACGGACAGCGATGGCGCACGGACAGCCGGGACACCGGTGTGCCGCAGCACGCGGCCGGCTCTCGCGGTGATCCGCCGCAGGGGGTCATGGCCGCGCTCGAGAACGACACGCCGTCGAGACGGGACCGGCACGAGCCGGACCGGCTCTGAAAGTTCGCCGTCGGCCGAGGCCAGCACCCCGATCACCGCACGCGCCAACGCCGATCCGAGCGGACGCGCCAGGGACAGCAGTCCGTGCTCCTTGTGAGCCAGCAGAGCGGCGCGGGCCACGCCGGCGTACTCAGTCGAGGCCCAGACCGGCGGCAGGCCTTCCGGACATGGTCTCGGCACCGTCAGGAACGGTGGGCCGTCGACCAGGTCGCCTGCGCAGGCTCCGCAGAGGGAGCGACCGGGGCGGTCGCAGCCCACGCAGACCATGCCGAGGAGCACATCCGCACAGGCGGACCACGCGGTACCGGGATTCATCCGGCCAGGGTCGTCGCCGCACCCGGCCTCGCACGCTCGGACTGCGGATCTGGGGACCGCTGCCGACCGTCGAGCGCGCTGTGGACGCCGTGGGCGCTGAGGCTCAGCCCGGGTAGAACGGGTCCCGGATCTTCGCGGATCCACCGATCTGGAGCCACTGCGAGTCCGGGGTCTGCATGAACACCTGACCGCGGGAGTCACCGATGACGGCGGGGGTGTCGAGGTTCGGGCCGGAGGCGAGACTGATGGGCTTGATGGGCAGGAAGCCACCGAACGGGGCGACGAGCGAGCCGTCGATGCTGAACTCGGACGGCTCGGGTTGTCCACCGACCACGTCGCCGAGCGCAGCCACCGAGGTCGGGCTGAACCAGCTGACGCTCGAGACGCGTTGGGGCGGGATCCCCGCGGTCACCACCCGCTGCGCCGCGCGCAGCGACAGCGTCGCGGGTGCCTGCGGATCGCGGTCGATCACGGAGATGACCAGATGCCGATGCCCGGTCCGGCCGACGACGGCAGCGAGCCGGACGCCGTCTCGCGATACGGCGATGCTGTGCACCGCCTTGCCCGTGAGCCCGGGCGCATCCACCTCTTTGGTCCCGCTGCTGTTCGCCACGAACAACCGGGCACCATCGGGCCTGTTGTCGACCAGCCAGAGCACGCCGTAGATGTCCCACGAAGGCCTCAGTACGGAGTCGCCGCCGCGGAACCAGACGCTGGTCCCGGTCGCCGCCGAACCCAGACCCGAGACCGTCACGGTGCTGCCGTCGCCGCTCACCACCGCAGCCTCCGCGCCGTCGGGATCCACGGCCGCCGAGCGTGCCCCGCGGGAGACTGTCTTGATGGGACCGGCGACGGTAGCCGTCTTCGTGTCCGAGACAGCGACCAGGCCCTGGTTGGTGAGCCCGTACAGCTGTCGGCTCGACGCCAGCCCCGCCGGATCGTAGCCGGAGAAGTCGTCGATGCTGATCTGTTTACCGACCCCGAGATCTATCCGCGTGCCCCCGACTGTGACGACGACGGTCTTGATCTCCTGCAGAGGTCGGAGGGTCCAGGCCAGCTGCGCTGCAAACAGTCGGCGGTCGTTGGCCGACAGCTTCATGATGTCGTCGCTGAGCGGGACCTCCGCCACTCCTTGCGGGGATATCGACACTCCGACCTCGATGGTCGTCGTCGCCGGGACGCTGCTGCTGACGGCCCCGGCGATGTCGTCCGTGGGGCCTTGCAGCAGGTCCTTGACGAGAGCCGTGGCGAGACTGTCACCGAGGAGCATGTGGACCGGATCGGCAGCGAGGATCTTCGTGGCCGGGTCGAAGTAGTACAGCGCGAACGACCCGTAATAGGTGAGGAAGTAGTCCTGGTCGACGTACGAGCCCGGAAGCGGGTTGCGCATCCGCCACTCGCCGTTGACCCTGGTCATGGTGAACGCGGCCTTGATCGCAGACGTGGCTGTCGTGGCTGTCGACCACCTGCCTCGATCATCGAGCGAGCCCAGCGCCTGGGCGTTGAACACCACCGACTTGGCCTTCTCGGATACGCGAGGCTGGTCGGAGTCGGTGTACACCACAAGTCGGTCGTTCGGGCTCCATTCAGCCGCTGCCGAGGGCGTGAGGAACTGGCGTACGACGTCCGGCGCCGGCGGGAAGGCCAGCATCGCGGCGAGATAGCCGGCGGCGATCTCCTTGCGACCGGCACCCGGGGTCGGTCCGTTCGGCGCGTTGCTGCTCAGCGGTCGCTCGTCCTGCGCATCCAGGGCCCGCCCGGCGTGGACGGAAGAGCTCTCCGGGATCGACACGCAGCCGGCCGCTGCCGCCAGGAGCACGACGGCCGCCACCAGGCGAGGGATCAGATGGACGTTCACACGCCACCTCGCCGGTGATCGTGCGGATAGCGCGCGTACGGTGCGCCGACCGCGACCGGGTGCCGTTCGGACGGGACCAGCGGGAGTGGGGAGCGTCCCGGTCGGTCGCCGGCCCGCTTCGGCAGGGTCAGCCGGAACACCGACCCCTGGCCGGGCTCTCCCCAGGCATCCAGTGTTCCGGCGTGCAACGCGGCGTCCTCGGCCGCGATCGAAAGCCCCAGACCGGTCCCACCGTGGGTGCGTGCCCGTGCCGGGTCAGCCCGCCAGAAGCGGTTGAACACCAACGTCTCCTCCCCTGGCTTCAGCCCGATCCCGTGATCACGGACGCTGAGTGCGACCGCGTCGGCCGAGCCCGCGACGCGCACCTCGATGTCACCCCCGGCGCCGTACTCGATCGCGTTCACGACCAGGTTGCGGACGATGCGCTCGATCCGGCGGATGTCGACCTCCGCAGTACACAGCTGCGCGGGTTGCGGCCCGGGCCCCGGCGTGGTCGGCGGAGTGATCACGGTGATGACCGACCTCCGCAGCTCAGCCAGGGCGCGGTTGTCGTCGACGACTCGCCGGGCCACGGCACGCAGATCGACACGGGACAGGTCGAGCGCCGCCGCCCCGGCGTCGAACCTGCTGATCTCGAGCAGGTCGGTCAACAGCCCCTCGAAACGGTCGAGCTCGGCCTGGAGCAGCTCCGCGGACCGGGCGGTGGCCGGGTCGAAGTCGAGACGCGAGTCATGCAGGACGTCGGCGGCCATCCGCACCGTCGTCAGTGGCGTTCGCAGCTCGTGGCTGACGTCGGACACGAACCGCTGCTGGACACGCGACAGCTCCTCGAGCTGCCGGATCTGGCGTTGCAGGCTGCCCGCCATCTGGTTGAACGAGATGCCCAGCCGCGCGATGTCGTCCTCGCCGCGGACGTGCATGCGCTCCTCGAGCCGGCCCGCCGCCAGCCGCTCGGCGATACGGCGAGCCAGTCGCACCGGAGTGACGACCTGTCGGGTGACGAGCCAGGCCACGATGCCCAGCAGCACGACGAGCAGCGCACCCGTCGTGATGAGAGCCCCGCGCACGACGAAGAGGGACTGCTGCTGCTCGCTCAGCGGGTACACGTAGAACAGCCCGTAGCGCTGGCCGGTGCCCGTGACGCTGATCTGGCTGCCCACCGCGATGCCGGGCACGGGGTCGAGCGCGGAGTCCCCGAAGACCACCCGGGTGAAGACCCACCAGGTCCCGGGCTCGCTCGTGACCTTCTGCGTGAGTGACGCGGGAATCGACTCCTCCGGGACGATGTCACCGGAGGACCGACTACCCCCGGTGGCCGCGGCGTCGGAGTCGGCGGGGGCCAGCGGACCGACGATCACGACCGAGAAGTCCTCGCGGGCCGCATCACGCGGGGCCAGCGTCTCGACGAGCCCTTTGAGCAGCGGACCGATGTCGAACTGGTCGCTGATCTCGGCACCGTCGAGCTTGGCCTGCGCCGTCACCGCGCCGGAGCGTGCCTGGGCGATCGAGGTCAGCTCCTTGCTCTCGAGCAGACCAGTCGTGACCTGCCGGAGGAGGATCCAGCCGGCCAGCAGCGTGAGGATCGTCGAGAGGACGACAGTGCCGATCACGACGCGCGCCTGGATCGAACGACGCCACAGGCCGGTGATCTGCCGGAACGGAGTGGATGCCAGGTGAGCGGCGGACCGCAGGCCGGGAGCGAGCCGCGCCAACGGCCTCACGGCTGCTCCTGGTCGGCCTGACACGGGCTGACTCCTTCGAATCCGTGCGGGCCCGGCCGGCTACCGCGTGCCGACAGGGTCGCCGGCCTTGTATCCAACGCCCCGCACGGTCATCACGATCTGCGGGTTCTCCGGGTCGAGCTCGACCTTGGAGCGCAGCCGCTGGACGTGCACGTTGACCAGCCGCGTGTCGGCCGCATGACGGTAGCCCCAGACCTGCTCCAGGAGGACCTCCCGGGTGAAGACCTGCCATGGCTTGCGGGCCAGGCAGACCAAGAGGTCGAACTCCAACGGCGTCAGCGACAGCGGCTCGTCGTGGCGCTTGACCGTGTGGCCGGCGACGTCGATGACCAGGTCTCCGATCGCGAGAGCCTCGGGAGCGGACTCCTCGAACTTGCGCAGTCGGGCGCGCAGCCGCGCGACCAGCTCCTTGGGCTTGAACGGCTTGACGACGTAGTCGTCGGCTCCGGACTCCAGCCCGACGACGATGTCGACCGTGTCGCTCTTGGCCGTGAGCATGATGATGGGGACCCCCGACTCGTGCCGGATCTCGCGACAGACGTCGACGCCGTCCTTGCCCGGGAGCATCAGGTCGAGCAGCACCACGTCCGGCTTGAACTCGCGGACGACCGCGAGCGCCCGGTCGCCCGAGGAGCACACGCGCGGCTCGAAGCCCTCGTTGCGCAGCACGATGGTGAGCATCTCGGCCAGCGACGAGTCGTCGTCGACCACCAGGATCTTGCCGCGGTGCGCCCGAACCGGCTCGACCGCGTTGGCGGAACCTGCGTTCACGGTGCTACCTCGTCTTCCGGTCTCGCTGGTACTGCGGGCTGCTCCGATCGCTGTGACACGTCACCAGACCCTAGGAAAAGGGTACGTCGCAGCGAGACCGACGTCGCGCAGGCTGACCTACCCTCCCCGACGGGTCGGGGTGGTCAGCACGATGTCACGGGCCGGTCAGTAGCGGTAGTGGTCCGACTTGAAGGGACCCTCGACCGAGACACCGAGGTACTTCGCCTGCTCGGCAGTAAGGGTCGTGAGGGAGACCCCCAGGGCCGCCAGGTGGAGCCGAGCCACCTCCTCGTCGAGGTGCTTGGGCAACACGTGGACGTCGGTCGGGTACTCGTCGGTCTTGGTGAAGAGCTCGATCTGCGCCAGCACCTGGTTGGTGAACGAGTTGGACATGACGAACGAGGGGTGGCCCGTCGCGTTGCCCAGGTTCATCAGCCGGCCCTCGCTCAGCACGATGATGGTGTTGCCGTCGGGGAAGGTCCACAGGTCGACCTGCGGCTTGACGGTCTTACGCACGATCCCCGGGTAGGACTCCAGCCCGGCCATGTCGATCTCGTTGTCGAAGTGGCCGATGTTGGCCAGGATCGCCTGGTGCTTCAGGCGCGCCATCTGCTCGACAGTCACGACCTTGTAGCAGCCGGTGGCCGTGACCACGATGTCGGCGCTCTCGATGACCTCGTCGAGCGTCGCGACCTGGTAGCCGTCCATGGCCGCCTGGAGGGCACAGATGGGGTCGACCTCGGTGACGATGACCCGCGCACCCTGACCACGCAGCGACTCGGCGCAGCCCTTGCCGACGTCGCCGTAGCCGCAGACCACCACGACCTTGCCGCCGATCAACACGTCGGTCGCGCGGTTGATCCCGTCGATCAAGGAGTGCCGGCAGCCGTACTTGTTGTCGAACTTCGACTTGGTCACCGAGTCGTTGACGTTGATCGCCGGGAAGAGCAGGGCGCCGTCGCGGTGACGCTCGTAGAGGCGGTGCACGCCCGTGGTGGTCTCTTCGGTGACGCCCTTGATGCCATTCGCGACGGACGTCCACTTGGTCGGCATCTCGGCCAGCGTGCGGGTGAGGACCTTGAGGATCTCGCGCAGCTCGGCGTTGTCGGTGGACTCCGGAGCCGGAACCGCACCCTCCTTCTCGTACTCCACACCGAGGTGGACGAGAAGGGTGGCGTCGCCGCCGTCGTCGAGAATCATGTTCGGGCCGGCGCCGATGCTGTCACTGCCGCCCGGCCACGTCAGGATCTGCTCGGTGCACCACCAGTACTCCGCCAGGCTCTCGCCCTTCCACGCGAAGACCGGGACACCTTGCGGGTTGTCCGGCGTACCCTCCGGGCCGACCACGACCGCGGCGGCCGCGTGGTCCTGGGTGGAGAAGATGTTGCAGCTGGCCCAGCGCACCTCGGCGCCGAGCGCGGTCAGCGTCTCGATGAGCACGGCAGTCTGCACGGTCATGTGCAGGGAGCCGGCGATGCGCGCGCCGGTGAGGGGCTTGGTCTGGCCGAAGCGCTCGCGCATCGCCATGAGCCCAGGCATCTCGTGCTCGGCGAGCGTGATCTCGGTGCGGCCGAAGTCGGCCAGTGTCAGGTCAGCAACCTTGAAGTCCATGCCGTCAAGGATAAGGCCTGGGCGTCGCTGCGCTGACCGCGGAGTCGGTTCGAACGCTAGTACTTGATGTCCGGCTCGATGAAGATGTACGTGGCCTCGGGTACCGCGTCTCGGATCCTCACCTCGGCATCGTTGATCGCATCACTGACCACCTGAGCGCTCTCGGTCGGCGTGACCGAGATCTTGCAGGCGACGAGGATGCTCTCGGGACCGATGTGCATGGTCCGCAGGCTCAGCACCTCGAGCACGGCCGGCGAGCCGAGAACACTGCGCGTGATCAGGTCCCGGTCGGCGACCTCGGCCGCTTCACCGAGCAGCAGGCTCTTGGTCTCGATGGCGAGCACGATGGCCACCGACACCAGGAGCACCCCGATCGCCGCGGTACCGAGGACGTCCCAGTAGCCGTTGTCGGTGAGCAGCGTCAGCCCTACCCCGAACAGCGCGAAGACGAGGCCGAGCAGCGCGGCGAGGTCTTCGAGCAGCACGACCGGGAGCTCCGGCGCCTTGGCCGTCCGGATGAACGAGTACCAGCTCTGTCCTCCACGGATCTTGTTCGACTCGCGGACGGCGGTGCGGAACGACAGTCCTTCCATCACGATCGCGGCGCACAGCACGACGATCGCCACCCACCAGAAGTCGCTGGTGAGCAGCTCGCTGTCCTTTCCCTGATGGAGCTCGTGGTACTTGTGGTACGCCTCGTAGAGGGCGAACAGGCCGCCCACGGTGAACAGGACGATCGAGACGATGAACGCATACACGTAGCGTTCACGGCCGAACCCGAACGGGTGGTTCTCCGTCGGTGCCCGTCGAGCCCGGCGCGACCCGACGAGGAGCAGCGCCTGGTTGCCGGAGTCCGCGATGGAGTGGATCGACTCCGCCAACATCGACGACGCCCCGGTGAGGGCCCAGGCGAGCAGCTTGGTCACGGCAATGCCGAGGTTGGCGAGCAGGGCCGCGATGATCGCCTTCGGTGAGCCTTCGGTGCTCATCGAGGCTCAACCACGACCGAGGCCGATGCCGAGATAGGTGGCGGCGTACATGCCCGTCGTGAGGAGAGCGGCGTAGCGCGCGGTCTCCGGACCCTCGGTTGCGGCAATGGTCTTGCTCCTGATGTCGTGGGCGTTGGCCGCCGCGAGCAGCCGGCCGCGGTGCTCACGCACCGAGGCCTCCTGGGTGCCGTCGTCGAGCAGCAACAGACCTGGACGGCTGGTGCTGACCTCCGCCTGGTCGTCGAACGGGTCGTCGAACGGGTCGGCGAACAGGTCGCGCGAGCGGGTCGCCTCGAGCACCGGAAGCAGATGGCTCGCGTCGGCCGCGAGTGCGGGACGGCCCGTCGTACGCCGGAAGGCCTCGGCCACGCGGCGGGCCGCGCGGGCGGCGAGCACGGACCCGCCCCACACGAGCGGGGCCGCGTCGGCGAGCGCGAGCGCGATGTCCTTGGCCGGGTTGTTGGAGATGTCGTGATGCGGCGAGCAGGCGACGGCGACCTGGTCGAGCGCCCGGGCGACGTCGTCGGCGTCGAGCTCGGGACCGACGCCGATCGCGTGCAGAGCCTGCAGCATGACGACGGCGACCGCGAGCGTGTCCTCGGTCTGGGTGGGCAGCAGACGGCTGTGCCGGCCCTCTGCGTGCTCCGCCAGGACCGAGTGGGGTGGGCAGGCCGTCACCAGTGAGCAGCCGCGGCGCACCGCCTCACGCACGGCGGAGGCTGTCTCCGCGTCGCCACCTTCGGGAGCCAGCACGATCACCAGGTCGAGCGTTCCCGCCCAGCCTGGGAGACCGGCGCCTGGCCAGGCCACGAACGGCACAGGGCACCACGGCTCGAGCACGGCCCGCAACAACCTGGCGTCGGAACCTGCCGCGACGATCGCTCGCGGCGGCCCGTCCCGATCAAGCGTGGCGATCGCGGCCTTCGCGGCGTCGGCCTCCACCCGGACCCGCGCGCCGGCGCCGGCCAGCCAGCGCAGCCGCTGGTCGGCAGCCGCCAGCGCCTCCTCGTCGTCGAGGCGGGCGTCGTCGAAGACCTCGGTCACGGGCTCAGCCGGCTCCGCTACCGTCGGGAGCGCCCGCTGACGCCGCCGGGTCTTCATCACGTCGGGCTTCCTCGACCAGCATCACCGGAATGTCGTCGCGAACCGGGTAGATCAGGCCACAGCTGGTGCAGACCAGCTCCTCGTTCACGTCGTCGACGCGCAGGGCTCCCTTGCAGTCGGGGCAGACCAGGATGTCGAGCAGGACGGGGTCCAGCTTCACGCGTTTCTCCTCTGGGACGTGGATCGGTGTACGGACGTCATGACGGGGCCCGCATGACGGCGAGCACTGCGTCGCGCACGGTCGCCATCTCCGCAGCAGTGCCGCCCTCGACATTCAACCGCAGCACGGGCTCGGTGTTCGACGGGCGCACGTTGAACCACCAGGCGTCGGCGGTCACGGTCAACCCGTCCAGCCGGTCCAGCTGTGCACCGTCGGTGCCGAAGCTCGCGGCGACCCTCTCCACCACGGCGGCGGGATCGTCGGACACGACGTTGATCTCGCCGGACGACGCATAGGGGTCGAGGTCGCGGACCAGCTCGGAAACGGTGGCGTCCCCGCGCGCCACCTCGGCCAGCAGGTGCAAAGCTGCCAGCATGCCGGAATCGGCGAACCAGAAGTCCCGGAAGTAGAAGTGGCCCGAGTGCTCACCCCCGAACACGGCACCGGTCTCAGCCATCGTGGCCTTGATCAGCGAATGGCCCACCCGGGTACGGACCGGCACTCCCCCGTGCGCGGCGATGATCTCGGGCACCGCTCGGCTCGTGATGAGGTTGTGGATGATGCGAGCACCCGGCGAGACCGCGAGCTCACGCATCGCGATCAGGGCTGTCAGCGCGGACGGTGAAACGAGTTCTCCGTGCTCGTCGACGGCGAAGCAGCGATCGGCATCCCCGTCGAAGGCGAGCCCGAGATCTGCGTGCTGCTCGACGACGAGGCGCTGCAGATCGACGAGGGTGGTCGGGTCGAGCGGGTTCGCCTCGTGATTCGGGAATGTGCCGTCGAGCTCGAAGTAGAGCTCCACGAGGTCGAGATCGAGTGTCCCGAGGACTGCCGGCACCGTGTGACCGGCCATGCCGTTGCCCGCATCGACGACGACGCGAAGCCGGCGACCGGTCACGGGAACGAGGTCGTGCAGGTGTGCGGCGTACGACGCGAGCAGGTCGCGGTGCTCGGCCGCCCCCCTACCGGACGTGCGGGACGTCGGGATCCCACCCGACTCGATCCGTCGCCGGATCGCGCCCAGGCCGGTCGCGTCGGAGAGCGCGACGGCCCCGGCGCGACAGAGCTTGATCCCGTTGTAGGCCGCCGGGTTGTGCGATGCCGTGATCATGGCGGCGGGCAGCCCCAGCCGGCCCGAGGCGAAGTAGAGCTGGTCGGTCGAAGCGAGGCCGATATGGACCACGTCGATGCCCGCGTCCTGCACGCCGGCTCCGAAGGCGGCCGCCAGACCCGGCGAGCTGGCCCGCATGTCGCGCCCGACCACCACCGCGGGGTCATGATCGTCGACGACCACCTCCGCAGCGAAGGCGGCGCCGATCGCACGCGCCGTGCCCTCGTCGAGCTGCGACGGGACGAGACCTCGGACGTCATACGCCTTGAAGATCGCCGCCAGGTCTGCCACGCAGGTCATCTTTGCAGAATGGGTCAGGGATCGATCTCGCTCGGGTCGCGCCCCAGCAGCTCGGCGATGTGTTCGATCAGGATCTCGTTGACGAGCGCGGTGCGCTCGGCCTCGGTGGCCGCCCGCAGCTCGACCGGGCGCCGAAAGACCACGATGCGTGCCGGCTGACCGGACCGCGCCGCCACGTAGGACCCGAACGGGACCGGCTCATCGCCCCAGTCGTCTGGGATCTGGGGTACGTCCTCGGTGCCGAACTCGACCTCGTCGAGCTCACTCTCCCACCGCTGCGCCAGCCGTTCGACCAACGAGAGCACCAGCTCGTCGAACGCCTCGCGACGGCTCGGCCTGGCCTCAGGACCCGACTGGCTGAGCGGGCCAGGCAGCACCAGTGGGCCGCGCGGTCCCCGGCCGTGGCGGTCGCGGCTCGACCCTCTCCGCTTGGCTGTCGCCACGGGGATCGGCCGGGACGGCGGTTGCCTCTTCACGGCACCACCGTACTGATGCCCCGCGATCGCTCGGGTCGGCCATGGCTCGGCGCGTGGCGACAGGGGGACACGGCACGGACGAGCCGCCCCAATGCCGGGCAGACCGGGCGCTGAGCGGTAGCGTCAGCCCGTGAGTCGTCGACGTGTGTGCTCCCGCAACGCCTGCGGCACGACCGCCATCGCCACGTTGACGTACGTGTACTCCGACCAGACCGCTGTCCTCGGTCCGCTGGCGACGTTCGCCGAACCGCATGCGTACGACCTCTGCGACTTCCACTCCGAGCGGCTCAGCGCGCCACGCGGCTGGGAGGTCATCCGGCTGGCCCCGGACCCGGCCGCCGCTGGCCCGTCCGAGGACGACTTGTTGGCGCTGGCTGACGCGGTGCGCGAGGCGGCACGGCCGCGCACGGTCGAGGAGCCGGTCGGCGAGGGCGTCGAGGTCGGCCGTCGCGGCCACCTCAGGGTGCTCCGCTCGACAGACGCCTGACCGACGCGGCGTCGCGTTTCCCCGGGTCAGTCGCCAGAACCTGGCCGAACCGCCGGTCGCGTGATGGTCCACACGCCGGAGACCAACGGGATCGCCGACTGCCCCTGACGGCTGTGGTAGGTCGCTTGCCCCTGGACCGCGGTTCCGTCGTTCACGCTCACCACGAGGTAGGCGGCCCGCGGCGGCACCGGACCCGGCCAGACCCGTGTCGTGCCGGATTTGATCGGCACCCGGCCCGGCTGGCCGATCTCGGCACCCTGCGCGTCGTACGCCTGGACCTCGACGACGCCACCGCCGTCCTCGACGGTGGCGAATGCCAACGTGACCTCCAGCCCGTCGAAGAGCGGTACGACGGCAGGGTCGGCCAACGGCGGGCTGTCGGACGACGCGCTGAAGTCGCCGGGCGCCCCGCTGCTGTCGCTGACCAGTGCAGCGGTGATGTCACCGTCTGTCGTCACGTGCAGCGCGGCCGCGTCCCCGCCCGTGATCGCGCTGACGTCCCTGACCACGGTGTGGCCCGGTCGGATCGGCACCTCCGAGAGTCCCTTGGGGGTGAACGGACCGCTCGCGACGAGCACTTCAGCCGTGACCAGGAGGCGCCGGCCGGTGGTGTTGGTGAGCACCAGGTGTTGATCGCCTGCCCCGCTGTCGCCAGGGTTGACGAGAACGTCATCGGACGGTGGCTGGGACTCGGCGAGCCACTCGTAGCCACCCGGGGTGGCGCCCTCCAGGCGCGACACACCCACCGCCGCCGCCACCCGGCCACGAGTAGCCCGGACCTCCAGCGTCACGGCGTCCAGCCCGGGTGCGTACCTGGCCAGGTCCAGGGACTTGCGGGACTGCGGCGCGACCGGGATCCCGCGCGCACCGACCGCTTTCACGAGCCCCTTCGGTCCGTAGAACACCAGGTCTACGACGGCAACGGCTGGGCTGGGGTTGGACACCACCAGCTGGGCCGTCGATCCGACGTTGGTGTCGATCCCGGTAAACCACCAGCTGTCCGCTGACGGGGCACAGGTGGCGACAGCCGTCCCCGACGTCCGGGACCCGGTCCGTACGACGTGCTGAGCAGCGAAGGCGCCCGGGGCGAGGCCTCCGGTGGCCGTGACGGCGACGGCGGAGCGCCCAGCAGCGGCCATCCGGGTCGTGACCGGCACCCCCACCTGGTCACCCGTCGCAAGCGGCGTCCGGCTCTCGGCCGACAGCGGTGCCACCGCGATCGATCCGGGGACCGGTGCGGCCGCTGGACCTGCCGGAGAGAGCGCGAACACGTCCGTCCGCGTCCCCGGACTCTGGGTTTCCGGACAGCTGAGCTGCGCCGTTGAGGCAGGCACGACCGACGGGGTGCGGTCGATGGTGTCGAGAGAGCCGGACCCTGCCGCTGTGAGCGCGATGGCGGCGATGGAGACCGCGACCGCGCCACCGGCGGCGATCGCAGTGAGGCGACCGGTCAGGATCATGCGACCCCCTCGGCCCGGCGCTGACCGGGCTCAGCGGCGTCAGCCGGTTCGCCAGGCTCACGGGCGGGACCCCGCTGGAGCGCAGGCGCCGCCAATACGATCGCGGTGAGCACCAGCAACAGCTGCAGGGCGACCCACCAGCCACGGTGCCCGCCCGGTTCGACAGGGGCCGCCACGTCACGACCGGGAGCTTCCACCTGCCAACCCAGCAGCCGACGGGCACTGGTGGACGGGGTCAGTCCGGCTGCACCATCGAGCTGGGCCACCTGGTCGGTGTCAAACGGGGCCTGCAGGACGACGTACGCGATGCCGAGCTCGGCGAGCTGGTTGACCTCGGATTCCGAGGCCTCCGACAAGAGCTTGGTCAGCAGGCGGGTGAAGGCCGGGTCGGGCGCAGGCACCACGCTGTCGTCGCCGAGCCGCAGGCCGTCGCCGGCGTAGACCGTGTACGTGTTGGAGCTCGCTCCGGCGGAGTCGGGCGGTGCTGCTGCGTCGATGACCAGGACGCGCTGGTCGCTGGTCGCGATGGCCGCCGACATGTAGGCCGGGACGGGTACGGCCCGGGCACGTGTCAGGTCTCCCTGGGGCGCCGCTCCGACCCACCACACGAGACCGGCCAGCGGGCCGACGAGGGCAATTCCCGCGGTGACCGCCGCGAGCGGCTGCCGCCACCCGAAGTGGCCGGCCTCGATGAACCGGCTGACGCCGTCTGCCGCGAGACCGACGGCCACGACGGCCGCGGCCTGGGCGAGGGCGACCGGGAGACCCACCCAGACAAAAGCCTGGTCCTGCGTTCCCGGGATCGTGATCAGGGTCGTCGCCATGACCGCGCTGGTGAGCAGGCCCAGCGCCACCACGGCCCAGGCCGCCGCGATCGCACCCCGCCGGTCCGTCCGCAACAGAGCCGCCAGCGACGCCAGGACCAGTCCCAACGACAACCACCAGGGTGCCGCCCCGGCGGCGGCGAGCCGACCCCACGGCAGCAGCCAGGCGTGGTCCGCAACGGATGCGGTGCCGGGGTCGATCCGTCCGGCTTCGGCAAGGAACAGGGCAGGTGTCGTCAGCAACCGGACCGACCAGGGCAGCAACAACACCGCGGGCAGGGCAGCCGCGACGATCGGCCGGGACAGCACGTCAGGACGTCGTTCGCCGGTCACCGCCAGGAGACCAGCACCCGCCAGCGCCACCACGAGGGCCATCGGCCATCCGATCGGCGCGAAGGCGACGATGACCGACAGGAGAAGCCCGACGGCGAACACGGTTCGCCACTCGGTCGGCCCCTGCCGAGATGCGGTTGGCACCAACGGGAGGGCCAGCCGGAACAGCCAGGGCAGCAAGATCAGCGCCACCGTGGTACCGAGGTGACCCGACGTGACCACCCCGGACAATGCGGGGATCAGGGCATAGCTGAGGCTCATCCAGATCCGGACCGCCAAGCTGTCGATGAGCTGCCGCGCAGCTACGTAGGCACCGATCGCGGACAGCGGCACCGCCAGTACCAGGATCAGCTGGACGAGCAACCATGATTTGCCGAGCACGACCGCGGAGACCAGGCCCAGCACCGCGAGGTACGGCGACGGCGTCGTACCGGACCCCAGTCCGACCTGGTGCCACGACTCCGTGTACGTCTGCCACCACGCCGAGCTGGAGGCAGGAGCCGGGAGGAGAGCACCCCCCTGGAGCCAGCCTCCGCCCCACAGGTGCCGACTGGCGATGGCCGCCGCCAGGGTGAGCACCAGCGTCAGCGCGAGGATCGGGTGCCCGAGCGCCCACGTCACGGGTCCCGGCCCGGTCGGCAGGTTGACCGCCTCGTCGGGGACAGGGCCTGTCTCGAGCCCCTCGACCCCGGCCGCCCCTCTGCGGCGTCGTCGGGCGGCCGCTGCCACCTGGGCGGCGGTGTCGCGCAGCGTGTCAGCGAAGCGGCTCAGGATGGAGTCGAGACCGTTGAGGTACGGCGTCCACCAGGCCGGCAACAGGGTCCGGACCTTGCTGTGCGGCGCGTCGGACGTCGCCCGCCGTCGGGAACGGGCGCGCAGCAGCGGACCCGGCCGACCCAGCACGCTGACCATGGCCAACAGCTCGTCGCCCGCAGCCCGGGGGAGCTTGCCGGCGAGGTAGAACAACGCCCGGAGGATCGACCCGAGAAACAGCCGCACGTACTGGAACGGGAAAGCCAGCCCCCGACAGTTCGCGAGCAGGGCGAACAGCGCAGCCTGCCGGTCGGCGCGATGTGGACTGTCGGGGAGACCTTCGAGATCGTCGAGCGACCGCACTCCCCTGGCCCCGGCCTCGGCGTGGAAGACGACGGCAGCGGGCGCGAACACCACGCGGCCGCCGCTCTTGGCCACCCGCCAGCCGAAGTCGAGGTCGTCGCGGAACAACGGCAGCTCGCTGTCGAATCCGCCGAGGGCCGCCCACGTCCGGCGGCGTACGAGCATGCCGGCGCTGCTGACGGAGAGGACATCGTGCTGTCGGTCGTGCTGGCCCTGGTCGTGCTCCCCGAGCTCGACCCCGGTCTCGCGATGTCCCGTCCCGGTGATGGTGACGCCCACCTCGAGCAGGCGCTGGGCTCTCGGCCAGGCCCTGACCCGGCCACCGACCACGCTGATGGCGGGATCGGACGCGCCGATCTCGAGCAGCCGATCGAGGGCATCGGCGGCGGGTGCGCAGTCGTCGTGCAGGAGCCAGAGCCAGCCGTCGGGGTCGGCTACCGGCGCGGTGAGGTCGACGGCCACCTGGACCGCAGCACCGAAGCCGAGGCCGCGGTCGACGGTGTGGACGACGGTGGGCCCGAGCGTCTCGTCGAGGTAGGTCGCCGTGCCGTCGGTCGAGCCGGTATCGATCGCGACCAGCTGGTCGGGAAACCGGGTACTGACCTCGAGCGATGACATGAGCTTCGGCAACCAGCGGTGACCGTTGTGCGCCACGATCACAGCGGTGACGTGAGGCGTCCGGCCGGGCGCAGCCGCTGCAGACCCCGCGGACTGCGCAGGCTCGACAGGCCCGGCAGCGTGGTGAGAAGTCATGTCTGAGGGGAAAGCCTTGCAAGGTTGAGGGGCGTGGACCAACGCTCGCTCGAGCGAGCCGGTCCTACCCTAGCGGCCCCGACGACAGGGCCGAGAACGCGTCAGACAGCGCGCTTCTTGAGCTTGCGTCGCTCGCGCTCGGACAGTCCACCCCAGATGCCGAAGCGCTCGTCGTTCATCAGTGCGTACTCGAGGCAGTCACCGCGAACGTCGCACGAGAGGCACACCCGCTTGGCCTCCCGCGTCGAACCGCCCTTTTCAGGGAAGAAGGCCTCCGGGTCCGTCTGCGCGCACAGGGCGCGCTCTTGCCACATCAGTTCCTCGGCTCCGCCGTCGAGCAGTTCTAGTTCTCGCACGTCTTTGCCTCCTCGACCCTTGGTGTCTTACCGGATGATGGCCGCTCCCGCGATGAACGACACGTGTGAAATTACATGCCCGTGACTACCGTCCCGTCAAGCGGGATGGCGAAATTGGGCCGCGACACGCCGCAGAAGGCCTTGCACATGGGCCGAACGGGCCATCTCACCTGCCCCGGAGGCGGACCGGAGGCAGATCCTCCTCCTCGCGGTCCGTCCGCCTGATCCGTCCGTTTCCCAGCCAGTTGGTCAGGACCCGGGTTGTTGCCACCACCCCTGCTGCGAGGGTCGAGGGTCGTCCGCCTCAGCGTCGGTGCCGCCGGGCTCGACCTCGTCGCCGGGACCTGCGGGCTCGGAATCGCCGGAGTGCCAGACCTGGGTCTCGTCGTCGGACGACGGTTCGTTCGTCGTGACCGGGGTGGACAGCTCCTCCCAGCTCGACGCCGGCTGACCCTGCGGGGGATCCTCGGGTTGGGCCTGTTCTCCCCACGACGCGGCCGCCGGGGTCCCCCACGAGCCGGCGGACGCATCCGCCTGTCCCCACGTCGACGGTTGCGCCGGCTGGGCCGGCGGCTGACCCTGCTGGCCCGGCGGCTGACCCCAGCTCTGCTGCGCCTGGTCGTAGCCACCCGATTGCCCTTGCGGCTGACCCCAGCTCTGCTGCGCCTGGTCGTAGCCACCCTGCTGAGCCTGCTGAGCCTGCTGGCTCCACCCGGACTGCTGGCCCCACCCGGCCGGCGGAGCCTGGTCATAGCCGGCGGGCTGCTGGCCCCAGCCCTGTTGCTGCGCGCCCTGGGCCTGGTCGTAGCCACCTGGCTGACCCCACCCGGGAGGCTGCTGACCCCATTGCTGCTGCTGCGCTCGGACCGGCTTGGGGAACGTCTGGAAGGCGGTGAACGCATAGAACGTCGCCAACCCCAGGAAGCCGAGCTGGGCCAGGCCCAGGAACACGCCGACGACCTTGCCGGCGCCGACGACACCGTTGAAGACGCTGAGACCCGCGCTCTCGGCGCCGAACGCCGCCAGCCAGCAGATGACGCCGAACACGAGTGCCAGGGCTCCGAGGCCGAGCGCGGTCAGGACCACGCTGCGGGCGTTCTTGCTGTTCTCGCCGAAGCCGGTCACCAGCGCCACCGCTCCGAAGAGGGCGATCACCAGGACGGGATGGGTGAAGACGTACCCGAACAGGGATGCCTTGTCGGCGAAGCCGGCACCGCCGAGGTCGTCCCCGCTCTTGAAGAGCAAGGACAACGCGCTGAGGAAGTAGAGGGCGGCGACGCCCAACAAACCGAAGGCGAACATCTCACGATGCCGCTTGGTCGCTTCGATGACCACGGGTACCTCCTGGATGAGGTGTCGAGTGCCGAGTGCCTGACATCTGCTGTCTGGTGTGCTGCCTGCTGTCGGCCGGGCTCGCAGGGCCAGACCGGATGTGGACAACGACGACAAGCCTGCCACACCTTCGGGGACGCGGCTGTCCAGGCGTCGTCGGCGGGCTTTCGTTGCTCGTTACCCTGCCTTCATGCGACTTACTGTGCTCTCCGGCGGCATCGGTGGCGCCCGCTTCCTCTCGGGCCTGCTCGATGCCCTTCCGGGTGAGCCGGGCAACCACACGATCACGGTCATCGGCAACACCGCCGACGACATCTGGATGTTCGGTCTCAAGATCTGCCCTGACCTCGACACGGTGATGTACACGCTCGGCAACGGGATCGACCGCGAGCGCGGTTGGGGGCGACAGCGCGAGACGTGGAACGCCAAATCCGAGCTGGCGGCGTACGGCGTCGAACCTACCTGGTTCGGCCTGGGTGATCGCGATCTGGCTACCCACATCGTGCGGAGCCAGATGCTCGGCGCGGGGTACTCGCTCTCGGAGGTCACGGCCGCCCTGTGCGCGCGCTGGCAACCCGGCGTCACCTTGCTGCCCATGAGCGACGACCGCGTCGAGACCCACGTCGTCATCGACGCGGACCCGGCCGACCCGGAGGCTCAGCACGGTCGCAAGGCCGTGCACTTCCAGGAGTACTGGGTTCGGCTGCATGCCCCAGCGGCGTACGCCGTGATCCCGGTCGGCGCCGAACAGTCGACGCCGGCGCCAGGCGTCCTCGAGGCGATCGAGCAGGCCGACGTCGTGATCCTGCCGCCCTCCAACCCCGTGGTTTCGGTCGGCACGATCCTGGCGGTGCCCGGCATCGCTGACGCGGTGCGTGCCACCTCGGCTCCCGTCGTCGGGGTGAGCCCCATCATCGGCGGATCGCCGGTACGCGGGATGGCGGACAAGCTGCTGCCGGTCATCGGCGTCGAGGTGACCGCGCGCGCCGTCGGTGAGCACTACGGGGCCCGGGCGCACGGTGGCCTGTTGGACGGTTGGCTCGTCGACGAGGCCGATGCTGCCGATGTGCCGGTCCTCGAGCAGACCGGGCTCCGCGTGGCCGCCCGACCGCTGTACATGAGCGACCCCGACGCGACCCGCACCCTGGCGCGCGACACGTTGGCGCTCGCGCTGCCCGAGCATGTCGCGTGACGCCGTCCCGTACACCGACTGACGCGACCCTCGGGTCCGCTGAGGCTACGAGCGTCGAGATCATCGGGCTCGGGTGGCCCGAGGTACATGCCGGCGACGACCTGGCGGGGCTGCTGCTGGCCTCAGCTGGGGCCACCTGGCCTCGCGGACGGCGACATCGTTGCCATCACCAGCAAGGTCGTGAGCAAGGCGGAAGGCAGGTTCGTCGAGGGCGACCGACGTGAGGCCGTGGCGCGGGAAAGTGTGCGCGTCGTGGCCCGCCGGGGCGACTCCGTCATTGCCGAGACCCAGCACGGGCTGGTCATGGCCGCCGCGGGCGTCGACGCGTCGAACACCGAACCCGGCACAGCCCTCCTGCTCCCGACCGATCCGGACGCCTCAGCGAGACGAGTCCGCACCGCCGTCCTCGAACGGACCGGTCACAACATCGGCGTCGTCATCACCGACACGGCCGGCCGTGCCTGGCGGAACGGACAGGTCGACCTCGCGGTGGGCTGCGCCGGCGTACCTGCCCTCATCGACCTGTCGGGCACGACCGATCCGTACGGCAACGTCCTGCTGGTCACCGCCCCGGCCAACGCCGACGAGATCGCCTCGGCGGCTGACCTGGTGAAGGGAAAGACCGGCGCGCGACCCGCCGCGGTCCTGCGTGGACTCGGCGCTCTCGTGCTGCCACCGCACGAGCACGGAGCCGGGGCGCACGAGCTCGTCCGGCCCAGCGAGCTGGACCTCTTCGGGCTCGGCACCCGCGAGGCGGCCATCGCAGCAGCCTTGCGCAACGACCCGGTCGCGCTCGCCCACTTTCCACCCACGATGCCCGTTGACGAGCCACCCTTCGAGGAGGTCGTCAGCGAGGACCCCCAGGTACGGGTCAGCGTGACCTCACCGACGGTGCCGGGGCACTGGACTGCTGAGATCGACGTGCACGAGGACGCGCCGCCGCAGGCCTGGCTGCACGCGGGTCGTCTGTGGGAGCGCTACCTCGTGATCGCGGCCGCACACCGGTTGTCGGTCGAGTCGTGGGTCGAGCCGGCCGACATGGCGGCGGTGCCGGGCCCGGCACCGACGCGTGGTCACGGTTGGCGCTCCCTGGTCAGGATTCACTGGAACGTTGCCTAGACTGACCCGACGTTGTCGGGACCGAGAGGCCATTCCACCCGTGAGCAAACCGAGCAAAAGCCGCGATCGCCGCGAGATTCTCGAGCAGAAGCGCAACCAGGCGCGGGCTGCCGAACGCCGGCGCACCATGGCGGTCGTCGCCGTGTGTGTCGCCGTCGCGCTCGTGATCACCGGGGCGGCGATCTTCACCGTACTGAAGAACAACCGGGAGCAGAGCCAGCTCGCGAAGCAGGACTTGACCAAGATCGGCGCGGCTGCCCAGGCAGCCGGCTGCGGATCGATCAAGGAGACGGACGCCAGCGGACAGGGCCAACACACCGACCAACCGGTCACCTATCCGGTGAACCCACCGCCGTTCGGACCGCACAACCCGGTTCCCGACCAAGCGGGCAAGCACTTCTACACCGCCGATGACCGCCCCGCGCTCGAGATCCTGGTCCACAACGAGGAGCATGGCTGGACGATCGTCTGGTACGACGAGAAGGTGGCCGGCGACAGCGGTCAGCTGAAGGTCCTGAAGGCCACGGCGGCGAAGTTCGACGCGTTCGGCAACGACCCTCGCTACAACGTGATCTTCGCGCCATGGACCGCGGACGACGGCGGCGGTCAGGCCATCCCCGACGGGAAGCACATCGGGTTCACGCACTGGTCGATCCACCAGCCGACCTACGATGCGAAAGCGTTCAAGGCCGACCCGTCGTGGGGCGAGAGCCAGTACTGCACCGCCTTCTCCGGGGCGGCCCTGGACAGCTTCATGAAGAAATACCCCTATGACGACGCGCCCGAAGGGTACCTCTGGCACCGCTAACGGTCCGCGGCCAGACAGAATCGCCTTTCATGAGGCTGTTGCTCGCCACCTTTGCGATGGGTGTGCTGTCGGCGGTCGTCCCGTTGATCAACATGGAGGCGTACATCGCCGGCATCGCGGCGTTGATCGGCGACATCAACATCTGGCTGGTCGCGCTGGTGGCCGGGACCGGCCAGGCGGTCGGCAAGATTCCCTGGTACGAAGTGAGCCGGCGGTCGATGGACTGGTCCTACATCCGGCGCAAGATGGCCAACCCCGACTGGGCGCGTCGGTACGAGCGGATCCGGACGACGACCGACCAGCGCCCCTGGATCGGGATGACCCTGCTGTTCACCTCCTCCTTGATCGCGATCCCACCGCTGGCCATCACAGCCGTGCTGGCGGGCCAGCTGCGCTTCAACCGGCTGGCCTTTCACGCCACGATCATCGTCGGACGTACGTTGCAGTTCGCCGCTCTTCTCGGTGGCGTCGCCTGGCTGATGCACCGCTGACGCAGGCCTCACACGTCTGCTGAGAACCGCACACCACCGGCCGGGATCACCACGTCGCTCCACACCCGGGCTCCCTCGAGCAGCTCGCAGCCGGCACCGATGTCGGCACGGTCGCCCAGCGCGACACCGCGCAGCACGGTGCCCGCCCCGACGCGGGAGCCCCGACCGAGAACGCTTGCATGGACCTGAGCCCCGGTTTCGATGACGGCGTCCTCGCAGACGATCGAACCATCTACGACAGCCCCTGCCGCGATGGCGACGCGTGGGCCGATGGCGGAGCCGCCCGACACCGTCGCGCCGTCTGGAACCTCCGTGGCAGCGTCGACCCACGCCTCCGCGGGAGGCGCCGTGAACGCCGGGCTGGACGCGACACCCTGCACGATGTCGACCGAGCCGCGGCGCAGCGCCTCCGGGGTTCCGAGGTCGTGCCAGTAGGACTCGTCGACGTACCCGGAGATGTGCCGACCTTCCGCCAGCAACATCGGGAACGTCTCCCGCTCGACCGAGACGGCGCGACCGGTCGGGATCAGGGCAATCATCGACGGCTCGAAGAGGTAGCAGCCCGCATTGATCTGGGGCGAGACCGGGTCCGGCGACTTCTCCAGGAACGCTGTCACCCGGTCCTCGCCGTCGGTGGGGACGCAGCCGAA
Source organism: uncultured Actinomycetota bacterium (assembly GCA_963712935.1). Lineage (GTDB taxonomy): Bacteria > Actinomycetota > Actinomycetes > Propionibacteriales > Nocardioidaceae > JANLYC01. The sequence goes on along the minus strand of CAVQJX010000024.1, from coordinate 157,740 downwards.
CGGCCGTGCGTCCTCGACCGTCACCAGGTGCAGGGTGACCTCGGCGCCGTGCCGACGGTGGTGGGCGAGCTGGGCGTTCAGGTCATGGCCGCTCAGCACGTCTCCGTTGAGGACCACCACCGGGTCGTCGTCCCCGTGGAGGGCGGCAGCGGCGTTGCGGATGGCACCAGCGGTCCCGAGGAGCTCGGTCTCGGTCACGTACGCCAGCTCAACCCCCCATGCTGCTCCGTCGCCGAGGATCGGCTCGAAGCGCTCAGCGTGGTAGCTGGTCGCCAGCACGACGCGCCGCACACCGGCTGCAGCGAGCTTGGAGATCTGATGAGCCACGAAGGGTATGCCGGCAACCGGCAGCAGATGTTTGGGGACGTGTTCGGTGAGCGGTCGCAGCCGGGTGCCGAGCCCACCCGCGACGATGACGGCTTCCACGGCGCTCATCCAACCATGCAGCCGGTTGGGGACGTCGCTACGCTCGGCGCGTGGCGCACCCCTCCCCCCGCTCGTCGCCAGACTCGTCCACCACGCTGGTCGGGTCTCTCAGCACGGTGCTCCGGGCAGACCCCGGCCGTCCGCTGGTCACCTTCTACGACGAGACGACAGGCGAGCGCGTCGAGCTGAGTGCTCTGACGTTCGACAACTGGGTGAGCAAGATCGCCAACCTGTTCGGCGACGAGCTCGGGCTCGAGCCACTCGACGGCTGCGCAGTCCGGCTGCCGACGCACTGGCTGGCTCCGGTCGTCGTGCTGGGCTGCTGGGCCGCCGGCCTGGTGCTCGCCGGCCCTGCCGAGGCCGCCGTGCAGGTCGTCGGCCCCGACGACCTCCGTCGGTCCGCCGAGGTCGACACGGCAGGCAAGGTCACGCTCGCCTGCTCGCTGCGCCCGCTCGGCGGCAGGTTCGCCGAGCCGCTGCCGGCCGGGTGGCTCGACTTCGCCGTCGAAGTGCCGCCTCAGCCGGATGTCCTGCTCGATCCTCGGCCGCCCACGGCCGCCGATCGCGCGCTCTCCGCCGGCTTCACCGGCGGGGACCCGAGCAGCCACGAGGCACTGCTTGCCGCCGGTCGGGCTACCGCCGATCGACTCGGACTCGAGCCGGGTGGGCGGCTGGCCACCGACCTGTCGACCGCGGACCTGAACGGACTCGTCACATCGATCGCCGCGCCGTTGTCGGTCGGAGGCTCGGTGGTCCTCATCGCCAACGCCGACCCGGACCGGCGACGGCAGATCGAGGCGGCAGAGCGGGTGACCTGCGTGGCCTGGGCCGAGTGAGGCCGCCGATAAGGTGACGCCATGACTGTCTTGGTGACCGGCGGAGCCGGCTACATCGGTGCCCACGTCGTGCGGCTGCTGCGTGACCGGGGCGACGTCGTGGTCGTCGACGATCTGAGCACCGGCGCCGCTGAGCGCGTGGGAGACGTACCGCTGGTCCAGGTCGACATCGCCGAGGACCAGGCCGTCGACAAGCTCGGGGCCCTCATCCAGGAGTACGCCGTCGACGCCGTCGTCCACATCGCGGCCAAGAAGCAGGTCGGCGAGTCGGCGGAGCGGCCGGCCTACTACTACAACCAGAACGTCGGCGGCCTCGCCAACCTGCTCCTCGCGATGGAGGCCACCGGGGTCGACCGGCTCATGTTCTCGTCCTCCGCGGCCACCTACGGCCTGCCCGCCGTTCCGCCGGGCCAGCACCTCACCGAGGACACCCCGGCCAACCCGATCAGCCCGTACGGCCGCACCAAGCTGATCTGCGAGTGGATGTGTGCCGACGCTGCTGCAGCGTGGGGTCTGCGCTGGGCCGGGCTGCGGTACTTCAACGTGGCGGGTGCGGGTTGGTCCGACCTGGGCGACCCCGAGGCGCTCAACCTGATCCCGATCGTCCTCAAGGCGGTCACCAACGGACGTCAACCGCAGATCTTCGGCGCCGACTACGACACACCGGACGGCACGTGCATCCGTGACTACGTGCACATCCTCGACCTTGCCCAGGCTCATGTCGACACCCTGGACTATCTGTCCCGTGACGACCGCCCGCACGAGATCTTCAACGTCGGGACGGGCAACGGCTCCTCGGTCAAGGAGGTCATCGACCAGATCGCGGCAACGACCGGCTACGCGATCGAGCCGACTGTCGTGGCCCGCCGTCCGGGTGACCCTGCCGATCTCGTGTCGGACCCGACGCGGATCGCCGAGACGCTCGGATGGTCGTCGGCCAAGACCCTCGAGGACATGGTGTCCTCGGCCTGGGACGCGTGGGCCGGGGCCCACGGAACACCGACCGTCGCTCCCCCGGGTAGCTAGCCGAGCCGGTAGGCCGACCAGTCCGCTGCCAGGTACTGCGCCGGTCCGAGGCCACCGTGCGGCGCCTTCGCCGTCCGCGTGCGGCCGGGGAGCAGCCATGCCTGACCGTTCGCGCGTCGACCGACGAGATCGGCCTGGCCATCGCCGGTCAGGTCGCCCACCCCGACGAGCGTGGTGTACCGCTGAACGTTCCGGGCGATGACCACTGGCTCGTCCAGCCCCCCGGGGCCGTTGCCGGGATACAGCAGGAGCCGCCCGGCGCCCGTCCGGACGAGCACGTCCGGGGTGCCGTCCTTGGTCCACAGCCCGACGGCCACGACACTCGACCCGTGCGGCAGGGACGACCGCATGATGATCGGCGGCGCGAACCCGTGCAGACCACGGCCGGGGTAGAGGTAGACCGATCCGTTCGATGCCTGCGCCATCAGGTCCGGATGGCCGTCACCGTTGACGTCACCGACCGGCGTGATCAACCGTCGGGAACCCCAGCCGCCCCAGTGACCGACCGGATCCGAGAACGTGCCCGTACTGGTGCCGCGGTACAGCTGCATCGCACCGTCGCTTCGTCGACGCGCCATCGCATCCACGTAGCCGTCGCCGTCCCAGTCGCCGACGACCAACACGGTGTTCACACCGGTCCAGGTGGTGCCCCGCGAGACCGGTCCGCGCAGCCAGTTGTTCCTGCTCCCGGCGAACACCTGGACGGTCTGCCTGCGGGTGAGCCCGACCAGGTCTGCGCGATGGTCTCCGGTCAGGTCGCCGGAGAGGGCCAGCTGGCTGGACACGGACCGGCGCTGCCCGATGGCCGGTGACAACCGCACCCCTCCGATGTTCGCGAAGGTCGAGACGACATGGGTGCTCGCCGAACGCGCCACCAGATCGGGAAGCCGGTCGCCGGTCAGGTCGGCCCCGCCACTGATCATGTCCTTGCCGGACCAGTCGTGCGCGAGGCGGCGATGTGTCGGGAAGCCGCCCTGACCGTCGCCGTACCAGACGAGCAGAGCTCCGTTCGTGCCACGGCTGACGAGGTCGGCATGGCCGTCACTGTTGAAGTCACCTGCTGCGGAGATGAGGGTGAAGCCGGCCGCCTTCGCGATCGCCACCACGCCCGCGCCGAACCTCCCCTGACCGCGCCCCGGGTAGACCCGCAGCTCTCCGGTCGTCGCACTCCGGCCGACGACGTCGTTGCGGCCATCGCCGGTGACGTCGCCGACGCCCGCGAACAGGTCGTCGCCGGCCCACCGCATCACGGGCCGGACAGGCGAGCCGAAGGTGCCATCACCCACACCTGGGTAGACGGCGGTGCTCCCGGTCGACGCCGTGCGCGCCATCAGGTCGTTGACGTGGTCACCGGTGACGTCGCGCACCGGAACCACGCGATCCATGCCGGCGAACGTGGTCGGACCGGTCGAGCCGGATGCGACGACAGGAGCAGCGAAGCCGGGCGGCCCGGTTCCGCGCGCCACCGAGACCGCGCCGGCCTGGTCCACCATCAACAGGTCGGGTCGGCTGTCGCGCATCAGCGAGTGCTGCAGGTCCCGGCCCACGAAGCCGTGCTGGTACTGCTTCGCCTTGCTGATGATCGTCGGGATCTTGGCGTACAGATATCGCCCCGGGCACGCGGTCTGCGCCGCGTCGCGGTGACCGCTGATCGCGTTGAACGTCGTCCCGGCCACGTCCTGCCGGCTCGTCGGCTTCACGCCGTGCAGGCTGAGCTTCCACGCGTACAGCCGCGCGTAGGCGTCGATCATCGCCGCCGACGGATGAGCGATGTCGTAGTTGCCGATCGCCGACGCTGCGAAGGAGTTCTCGTTGTAGTTGAGCGTGTGGGCGCCGACGACCGGGAGCGTGATCCCGCCGTACCGGCCCTCCCAGATCCGGCCGAACCGATCGATCAGGTAGTTGTACCCGATGTCCCGCCAGCCCCGGCTCTGCGTGTGGTAGGCGTAGATGCCGCGCAGGATCGCCGGCACCTCGGCCTTGCTGTAGCCGTTGGCGTTGACGGTGTGGTGCACGAAACCGGCATGGACCTCGCCGTACTCGACGCAGCAGCCGCGCAGCCGCTCGTCGGCACCCCAGTCCGCCCGCGAGTAGATCGTCGGCATCGGGGTGGCCGACCGGGTCACGAGCCGCTCGGTCGTCTGGCCGAGCAGCCCGCTGCCCGCTCCGGCGGACTTGCCCGGGGTCCGTCGCCGTCACCGGAGGTGTCGGCGTCTCGGCGGCCTCGTCCGGGGTGATCGGCTGGGGGTGAGCGTCCGAGGGCGAGGTCCCCGGGTTCACCACCGACAGCGTGAGACCTTTCGGAGCCGCGCCCGTGCTGCTCCGCACCTTGAGCTGGACGTCATCGACCACTCCGACCACGAACGGGTCGGTTCCGGGCCGCGCCTTCCTGGCCTCGGCGGATGACGGGTCCGGACCGTGGTCGGCGTCGTACGGCATCGTGGTCCAGCCCGACCAGGTGCCGTGCGTACGTGTGCGGAGCGCGAGAGTGAGCCCGCGCGGCGCCGGCCCGCTCCAGGTGGCGCCGGCGACCGCGACGCCGCTGGCGGGTTCGGGGGCCGACACGGCGGCCAGGCCAGGAGTCGCGGCCAGCGCACGCGCGGACTTTCCGGAGGTTGCTGCCAGGGCGCGCAGACCGGCCGTGGTCACGCCGTGGACCGGGTATGTCGACACGTGGGGCTTGACCGGTTGCGGAGCCACGTAGGCGGGCCCGACGACGGTGAGCGAGCCCGGGATCGCAGCGCCAGGAGCGACCTGGGTGCTGGTCGCCTCGGCCGGAGTCACGGCCACGAGTGACGTCAGACCCAGCAGGAGGGCTGTGATCGCGACTGGCGATGAGGGGCGGAACGCGGCGCGCACGGGGGCTCCAGACTGTTAGTGATCACTCGGTCACCAATTGTCACTACAGCCTCAGGGCAGCCGCTACCAGTCTGAGAGAACTACACGGTCGTAGTTTGCCGGTCGCGGCCGACCGCATCAGTCGTCGTCGTCGTTGAGGTCGTAGCCGAGATCTTTGACGGCGTCCTCCGACGCACCCTCGAACACCATCCGGCCCTTGTCGAGCACCACCGCGCGGCGGCACAGGTTCACGACCGACCGGGGGCTGTGGCTGACATAGACCATGGTCTTGCCCTGCGCCTTGAGCTCCCGGATCTTGCGCATGCACTTGCGCTTGAACGGCTGGTCACCCACCGCGAGCATCTCGTCCATCAAGAAGATGTCGCACTCCGTGTGGATCGCCACCGCGAAGGCCAGGCGCATGAACATGCCCGACGAGTAGTGCCGGACCTCGTTGTTGAGGAACTTCCCCATCTCGGAGAAGTCGACGATCGACTCGAACTTCGCGTCGGTCTCCTCCTGGCTCATCCCGAGGATCGCGGCGTTGAGGTAGACGTTCTCCCGCCCGGACAGCTCGGGGTGGAATCCGGCTCCGACCTCGATGAGGCCGGCGACCCGTCCGCGCGTCCAGACCTCGCCGGAGTCCGGCGACATCACGCCGGAGATGAGCTTCAGCAGCGTGCTCTTGCCGGAGCCGTTGAGACCCATCAACCCGATGCTGTCGCCCTCTTCGAGGGTGAAGGACACGTCATCGAGCGCCTTGAGCGTGCGGCTCAGCTCTCTGCGGCGTACGGCGTTGACGGTCAGCTTCTTGATCGTCTTCTGGTTCGCCAGCTTGAACGTCTTCGTCACCCCGTCGACGATGATCGCCTCCGCCATCAGAGCTTCTCCGCAAAGCGACCCTCGAGGCGGGTGAACACCAGCTGGGCGAGCCACACGAACAGCAGCCCCGCAACGATCGTGATCGCCCCGCGCTCGAACAGGTGGGGTGGCAGCTCCTGGATCGCCGCCTGCTTCGGATGGTCTGAAGCGGTGGTCCAGAAGGCGCGGTTGTTGAGCAGCACCGCGATGCAGAGCGGGTTGGCCAGGTAGGTCTGGTAGATGAACTGGTGCGAGGCCTCGAGCTTCTCCATCACGATCACGAACGGGTAGATCATCGGGACGGTCCACGTGATCAGTGTCTGGATGACGTCGACGACGTTCTGCGTGTCCCGGAAGAAGACGTTCCAGGCACTGAGCAGGAGCGCGACGCCCAGCCCCCAGATCAGCACCACCGCCAAGGCCATGACGGCCGCCAGGGCGCCCATCAGGTCCGGGTGCCAGCCGATCGCGAGGCAGGCGGTGATCATGATGACGTACATCGGGATCATGTGGTACGCCGAGACCAGGATCGACGCGACGGGGAACGTCTCGCGGGGCATGTTGATCTTCTTGACCAACGACCCGTTCTTGACCACGGAGCGACAGCCCGCACTGAACGCGTTGCTCAGGAACGACACGACCACCATGCCCGAGAAGATGTGCAGGGCGCGGTTCTCCAGCTTGTGGTTGAGCAGCAGACCGATCACCCAGTAGTACATGGCGAAGCGGACGGCAGGCTGGACGTAGGACCAGGCCAGGCCCACGGCTGAGCCCGAGTAGCGAACCTGGAGCTCCTTCTTCACCAGGAGCTTCAGGAGGTAGTACCGGCGGAAGACGTCGCCGAGCCCGCCCACCCGACCCGGGTTGAGCAACGGCGGGAGGGGCCGGTCGCGCGGTTCGGACTGGGGCTGCGTGCCGGTGGTGGCAGTCACTCGTCGACTCCGCCGCTCTCGAAGGCCGCCCCGTCGGCGAAGAAGGGCCGGAGCTTGTTGTCGTACATCGAGAGCGCAGACCCGATGGCCATGTGCATGTCGAGGTACTTGTAGGTGCCGAGGCGGCCACCGAACAAGACGTTCGGCTCGGCCTTGGCCAGCTCGCGGTAGCGCAACAGCTTCTCGCGGTCGTCGGCGGTGTTGATCGGGTAGTACGGCTCGTCGCCGGACTCGGCGAAGCGCGAGTACTCGTGCACGATCACCGTCTTGTCCTTGGGGTACCAGTCGCGCTCGGGGTGGAAGTGTCGGAACTCGAGGATCCGGGTGTAGGGGACGTCCTCGTCTGCATAGTTCACGACGGACGTGCCCTGGAAGTCCCCGGTCTCCTGGACCGAGACGTCGAGGTCGACGGTGCGCCAGGACAGCTCGCCCGCGGCGTTGCCGAAGTACGCGTCGACCGGGCCGGTGTAGACGATCGGGACCTTGCCGACGTACTCGTCACGGACCTCGAAGAAGTCGGTGTTGAGCCGCACCTCGATGTTCGGGTGGTCGACCATCCGCTCGAGCCAGGCCGTGTACCCGTCGACCGGGAGGCCCTCGTAGGTGTCGTTGAAGTAGCGGTTCTCGAAGTTGTAGCGAACCGGGAGGCGGCTGATGATGTCCGGGCTCAGCTCCTTCGGATCGGTCTGCCACTGCTTGGCGGTGTAACCCTTGACGAACGCCTCGTACAGCGGGCGGCCGATCAGCGAGATGGCCTTCTCCTCGAGGTTCTTGGCGTCCTTGGTGTCGATCTCCCCCGCCATGTCGGCCACCAGGGCGCGCGCCTCGTCCGGCGTGTGGGACTTGCCGAAGAACTGGTTGATCAGGCCCGAGGTTCATGGGGAAGGAGTAGACCTGCCCGTCGTACTTGGTGAACACCCGGTGCTGATAGCCGGTGAACTTCGTGAACCGGTTGACGTACTCCCACACGCGTTCGTTGGACGTGTGGAAGAGGTGGGCGCCGTACTGGTGCACCTCGATGCCCGTCTCCGGCTCCGGTGCGCTGTAGGCGTTGCCTCCGACGTGGTGGCGTCGGTCCAGGATGAGAACTCGGAGGCCGAGATCGTTGGCACACCGTTCGGCGATCGTGAGACCGAACAGTCCAGCACCAACAATGACGAGATCAGCGTTCACTCAGAGTCTCCTGGGACGGGTGGGCTCCTGCGTTCTGGGCGGTCCTGAGTCTAATGGCCGCCAGGGGATGGTCCGTCGCGTGCGCATCAGCGCCGACCCAGCAGACGTCCCCGGTGCCCCTTGGTCGCGATCAGCCGGCGGTACGCCGTGGTGCGCAGCCGCACCGGGACCAGTCGGTACCCGCCACGAACCACAACATTACGGACGAACTGGCTGCGTGACGTGAAACCCATCACCCGGAGCTTGCGCTGCAACGCCCACTCGGACTTGAGCAACGTCACACCGCCTCGTCGGGCATACGCCCCGTCGCCGACCCGGTAGAGGACCAGCGGCTCTTCGACGTTACCCACCGTCGCCCCCTCGGCGATCATCCGCGCGAAGAGGAGGTAGTCCTCCATCAAGGCCAGGTGCCGGTAGCCGCCGACCGCCTGGACGAACGAACGGCGGTAGACGACCGTGGGGTGGTTGAACGGCTGGTGGAAGCGCGCATACCGGACGATCTCGGCCGGGTCGATCGGCGGGGTGCGTCTGCCGACGATGTCGTCCGGCCCGCTGCCGAACTCCAGCAACGCGGAGCCGAGGAGGTCGACTCCGGCCTCGACCAGGGGTACCTGGATCGCGAACCGCTGTGGCAGGGCGATGTCGTCGGCATCCATCCGGGCGACGATGTCGTGCGCGCATGCGGCCATGCCCTGGTCGAGTGCCAGACCGAGACCGACGTTGGAGTCGAGGGCCAGCAGCGAGGTCGGCACCGGCGACTCATGGATCAGTCCGGTGATCATCTCGTCGAGGGCGGGCGGCACGGGCCCGTCCTGCACGAGCACGACATCGTCGGGCCGGCGGGTCTGGTCGTGCACCACCGAGCGGAAGGCCGCGGCGAGGTAGTCGGGATCGTCACCGCCGTAGACGCTCATCAAGAGGCTGAACTGCTCAGCCATCACGGCTCCCGCGAGCGCGACCGGTGCGCGCCGCCGCGATGATCTGCGCCGTCGGAGTCGGCCGGGTCAGCAGACCGGTCCGCAGTCCGCGGCCCAGCCCCCGGGCCAGCCGGCCGCGATCGGAGGAGCGGGCGATCGTGGCCGCCCAGCGGCGCAGCGTCGCTCCGGCATACAGGGCTTTCTCCGCCGGGTTGAGCCCCCGCGACCGACTGAACAGCCAGACCTTGTTCCGCACCTCGTAGAAGAAGCGGTCGCCCGGGTCGATGTCGATCCCGGCGAACGCCTTCGTCTTGTGCACGACCACCGACCGGGGACAGTAGAGCGCGCGCCGTCCCCGGATGAGCCGGGTGGTGAACTCGAAGTCGTCGTTCCAGAGGAAGTAGTCCGCAACGGGCAGCCCTCGTTCACGAACACCCGCCGCGTCGACCAGGATCGAGACGAACGATGCGGACCGGATGGGGACGCAGCCGACGCGGGCCGCTGCGTCTCGTTCGTCCGGACGCATGCCCGGCTTGGCGCGGGGGGTGTTCATCGGATGGTCACGACCGTCGCTCCAAACCACCCGCGAGGCCACCACGGCCGGCGCCGGAGGGCCGTAGGCCACCCGCGCGGCGATGAGCTCCTCGAGGGCTGTCGGTTCGGGCACCGTGTCGTCGTCCATCAGCCACAGCGTGTCGGCGTCGTAGTCGAGGGCACGGTCGAGGCCGAGCGCGAAGCCACCGGCACCCCCGGTGTTGCGTTGTGCGGTGATCACGTCGGCGTCGGGGAAGTCCCGGCTCAACATCGCACCGGTGCCGTCATCGGAGGCGTTGTCGACGACGATGAGGGCGATCGGCGGCGTACTCTGCCGGGCGATCGCGCGGAGCGACTCAGCCAGCAGGTCACGCCGGTTCCAGGTCACGACCACCGCGACACAGCGCGGTGTTGTGCGTTGCTCTGCCACTACGACCTTTCTGGCGTCCCGGCCGGTGGGAAGGCGGCGCCGACCAGCGTCTCATCGTAGGGCAGTCGTTCCGCGGGGTTGCCCGCCGACGCGAGGCCGGCGGCTCAGCAGGCGTTGGCGAGGTTGCCGCTGTCGTTGGCATCGCGCTGTGGACGGTGCTTCTTCTTCGTTGTCGTGGAGCTGGAGCGATCGGGATCGTCCTTGGCCTGCGACGAGGCGATCGCCCTCGTCACCATCGAGCGGATCAGGCGGTAGTCGGGGTCCCCGGTGTTGATCTTGGGCGGCACGAAGGAGACGGACGCCACCGGCAGGCTCTTCGCCTTGAACGAGAGGTTCACGAAGGTGTCGAGCTGACTTGCGGGGATCGACGTCGAGATGATCTGTTTGCCGGCCCTGGCGATCGCGCCGAAGTTGGACAACACCTTGGTGGGCTTGAGCTGGTGCAGCATGGCGTTCATCACGCACTTCTGCCGCGCCATCCGCGAGTAGTCGTCCGAGGTCGCGCGGCTGCGTGAGTACCACAGGGTCTGGTAGCCGTCGAGGTGCTGGCGACCTGGCTGGATCCAGCCACTGATCGGCCCTCCGACGCCACCGATCGGGATGCGCTCCTTCACGTTGACCGTGACCCCTCCCACGGCATCCACCAGGTCCTGGAAGCCCTTGAGGTCGATCAGCGCGTAGTAGTTGATGTTCAACCCGGTGATCTGCTCGACGGCTTGCGTCGTGGCGGTGATGCCGGGCGTCTTGTCGTGGGGAAACAGTTCCGGGTGCTCGTTGGCCCACGTGTTGATCCCGTTGAGGTAGCAGTCCGTGCAACGAAAGCCCTTGGGGAACTGCCGATGCATGGCCGTGCCGGGCGGGAACGGCACGTTCTCGAGGTTGCGGGGCAGGCCCAGGAGCACGGTGCGACCGGTCTGTTCGTCGATGCTCGCGACCGTGAGGCTGTCCGGCCGGATCCCCACGCGCTTCGGTCCTGCGTCACCGCCGAGCAGCAAGATGTTGTACCGCCCGTGCTCGGCCGACGTCACCTGATCGCCTCCGAAGACCGTGCTGATGAAGTCGCGTTGTACGGCGACCAGGTGGCTGGCGAACAAGAGTGCGCCCGAAAGGGTGAAGCACAGGGTGCCGTTGAGTGCGGTCATCGCCAACCGGTGACCACGTTCCAGCTCGAGCGGCTCACAGATCCGCCAGGCGTCGACGATCAGGTAGGCCCACCCGATGGCATACGCGATGAGACCGATCCGCAACGCGAGCAGGAAGCCGGGACGGAGGAACAGGGAGACGAGTTCCTCCCTCCAGACGAACCCGAGCAGCAGCAGGAGCCCGACGAAGGCGATCGCGGCTGCCGTCGACCGCAGCGCGATGCGGCCGACCCGCTTGTTGCCGGCGACCAGCTGCGCTGAGCCGGGAGCCACGACGGTCATCCCGACCAGGGTCAGGGCGCGCCGGAAGCGGATACGTGCGGCGGCGGCCGCAGCATCGCGCGCGGTCATCGAGCGCGCGGACACCGGGGGAAGGACGGCGGACACGCGGACCAGTATCACCAGTCACATCCGTCACATCCGTCACGACCCGCCGAAAGCCCCCGGGGGAAATTCTGCGCTGGTCAGCGAACCCAGCCGTGGCCGGTAGCCTTGCTCCCCATGGCCGACGCACAGGACCCCGACGAGCCGACCTACGGCTGGCTCTACGGCACAGCGGGACCACCGCCGGACTCCCCCGACGACGCGGAGCCCACGCAGGGGCCGCTCCGGCCGCCGGCCGCGTCGGACGACCACGCCCCCGAGCACACGCAGATCCTCGACGTCCAGCGCCCCGAGCCCACCACCCCTCTCGCGACCCCGGCAGACCCGCCCGCAGCGGACACCCCGCCCCCACCGAAATCGTTCGGCGGGACCTACGAGGCGCCTCCCCGGCGTACCGGCGATCAGCCGCGGTTCGCCACTCCGGCCCAACCCGCGAGCTCCGGCCGGCCGCCGGCAAAGCCGCCCCGTCCCGCACCGAGCCCCCGCGGCCCGCGCCGGTCCTGGGGCAAGCGGAAGTGGTGGGTCCGCGGCATCCTCGCCCTCGTCCTCGTCTGGATCCTGTTCCTGGTGCTCGTTCCCCTCTGGGCCTGGTCGAGAATCGCGAAGGTCGCTGCCGAACCCGGTGGCAACCGCCCGGCGGACACCGGCGGCACCACCTTCCTGCTCGTGGGGTCCGACAGTCGGCAGGGCCTGACCAAGCAACAGAAGGGTGACCTCGGTACGGGGAGCGCCGCGGGTCAACGCACCGACACGATCCTGATGCTCCATGTGCCCGACAGCGGCGGCCCCAACCTGCTGCTGTCCATCCCCCGCGACTCCTACGTCGACATCCCCGGACACGGCAAGAACAAGATCAATGCCGCCTACGCCTTCGGTGGCCCCAAGCTGCTCGTCCAAACGGTAGAGAAGTCCACCGGCGTGCGGATCGACGACTACATCGAGATCGGCTTCACCGGGTTCGTCGACATCGTCGATGCCGTGGGCGGCATCCAGGTCTGCCCCAAGACCGCGGTCAACGACCCCAAGGCCGGGCACCTCAAGATGCGCCGTGGTTGCCAGGAGGTCGACGGACACACGGCGTTGAGCTACTCGCGATCGCGCGCCTTCCCGCTCGGCGACATCACACGCACCGAACACCAACGCGAGGTGATCACCCAGGTCGGCAAGAAGGCGGCGTCGTGGTCGACGATCCTGCTGCCGTGGCGCTACTTCGCTGTCAACAAGGCCGCGTCTGAGTCAGTCCGGATCGGCGACAACGTCGGACCGCTCGGCCTCGTGAAGTTCGCCTGGGCCATGGCGCACAGCGGAGACGCCAAGCGATGCGTCGTCCCGTTCAGCAACCTGGGGGCGTCGACCCCGGCCGGCTCGGCCGTGCTGTGGGACGAGGCCAAGGCCAAGAGCCTGTTCGCCAAGATCCGCGAGGACAACACCTCAGCCATCGTCTGCAACAACGGCGGGTAGCGGCCGGCCTTGACCGACACGAGTCGCTGGACTGCGGCCGACCTACCTGACCTGACCGGGCGCTGCGCCGTCGTCACCGGAGCCACCAGCGGCCTGGGGCGGGCCACGGCGGAAGCTCTCGGCGGTGCCGGGGCCGACGTGGTGCTCGCGGTCCGCGACGTCCGCCGTGGCGCGGAGGTGGCCGCGGCGATCGGTCCTCGCGCGCAGGTCCGGGCGCTCGACCTGGCCGACCTCGACTCGGTACGCGCCTTCGCGGCAGAGGTCGTCGCGGATGGGCTCCTCGTCGACATGCTCGTCAACAACGCGGGCGTGATGGCCGTCCCCGAGCGTCGTACCGTGGATGGTTTCGAGCTGCAGTTCGGCACCAACCATCTCGGCCACTTCGCGCTCACCAACCTGCTCCTGCCGGTCATCACCGACCGGGTGGTGACGGTGTCCTCCGGCATGCATCGAAGCGGATCCATCCGGATCGACGACCTCAACTGGAACGTGCGCCGGTACCGGCGGTGGGCCGCCTACGGCCAGTCGAAGCTCGCCAATCTGCTGTTCACCCTCGAGCTCGACCGCCGGCTGCGCGGGGCCGGGTCCCCGGTCCGGGCCGTGGCCGCCCATCCGGGGTACGCCGAGACCAAGCTGCAGAGCCACACCGAGAACGTCCTTCAGAACGCGGCCATGGCGGTGCTCAACAAGGTCGTGGCGCAAGACGCCCACATGGGGGCCCTCCCGACCCTGTACGCCGCCACCCACGACATTCCCGGCGCCTCCTACGTCGGCCCGGGCGGGCCGTGGGAGGCGCGCGGCTTCCCCTGTCTGGTCGGTCGCAGCGCCGCGGCCCGTGACGAGGCGACGGCGCGCACCCTCTGGCAGCGCTCGGAGCAGCTGACGAGGACGGCCTTCGATCACCGGTCCAGAGCGTGACCCGCCGCAGCCCCCGGAGCGACCTCGGCACCTGCGCGCGACGCTCCGAGGCAGGCCTGCGGCAGCACCTGCCGGCAACCCTCGCGTACCGTTGAAGGTGTTGACTCCCTCGACTTCTCCGACCGCACTCGACTCGTCGCGTCCTCGACCGCCAGGAGTACCCATGCCGCAGGCCGCAGGTCGGTGGCTGCCCTGGGTGGGGTCGATCGTGCGTCTGGTCGTCGGCGCGGTCTGGATCGTTGCCGGCGCGATCAAGCTGCCCGACCCTGCCGAAAGCGTCCGTGCCGTCCGCGCCTACGAACTACTGCCCGAGACGATCGTCCCCACGATCGGGCACGGCTTGCCGTTTCTCGAGATCGCTATCGGCTTGCTGCTCGTGATCGGCCTCGGCACCAGGATCGCTGCCGGGGTCTCAGCTGTCCTCTTCGTCCTCTTCATCATCGGCATCGGCTCTGCGTGGGCGCGTGGTCTGCAGATCGACTGCGGCTGCTTCGGCGGCGGTGGGTTCGATGCCGATGCGACGAGCAAGTACCCGTGGGAGATTGCCCGCGACGTCGGCCTGCTGGTCGGATCGCTGCTTCTCGTGCGGTGGCCGCACACCCGGATCAGCCTTGACGGCTGGCTCGTTGGACCCAGTCCCGAATCAGGAGTGACCACCAGTGGCGACTAAGAAGGAACGGAAAGCGGCATCCGAGCGGGTGCGAGCGATGCAGGCCCAGCAGGCAGCAGCAGAGCGTCGGCGCCGCACACTGATCGTCGGTGCTGTCGTCGTGGCGGTGATTGCCGCGGTCGTCGGCGTGGGCATCGCCGTCCAGTCCGGCCGCCAGGGTCCCACCTCAGGCAAGGCCCCGGCCGGGGTGACGTCCGACGGCGGAGTGCTGCGGGGCGGCAAGACCGCCCCCGTCCAGGTCGTGGTCTACGAGGACTTCCAGTGCCCGTCGTGCAAGGCGTTCGAGGAGAACGTCGGCTCGACCCTGGCCACGGACGTCTCGAACGGACAGATCCAGCTCGAGTACCGACCGGTCGCGTTCCTCGACCGAGCCTCCACGACGAACTACAGCTCGCGCGCCCTCGGGACGGCGGCCTGCGCGCTCGACGACGGCGGACCCACCGTCTTCACCAAGCTGCACGACCTGCTGTTCACCCATCAGCCGGCGGAGGGGTCGGCCGGCCTCACCGACGGCCAACTGGCCGACCTCGCAGCCGAGGCCGGTGCCAACAAGCAGGCCGTCGCCAGCTGCCAGAGTGCGGGGACGTACGACGGTTGGGTGGCCATGGTGACTGACGACGCGTCCAAAGCCGGGATCACGGGTACGCCGACCTACTTCGTCGACGGCAAGCAGGTCAGCTTCAGCAACACCGAGGATCCGAAGATCACCCTCACGAAGCTGATCGACGCCGCAGCCGCGCAGCAATGACCGGCCCACCTCACCAACCGAGGGAAGGCGGATGATTTCCGGGCCTTTGGTCACTTCTGTTCGAGAACCATGATGTCTAACCTCGTAGGGCTGGCGCTCGCGCAGACTCGAGGAGGACGACGTCGTGGACGTCTTGGAGATAGCCCGATGGCAGTTCGGCATCATCACCATCTATCACTTCTTGTTCGTCCCGATCACGATCGGACTGTCCGCCATCGTGGCCGGGTTCGAGACGGCCTGGGTCCGCACCCGTAAGCCGGAGTACCTGAGACTGACGAAGTTCTTCGGCAAGCTGTTCCTCATCAACTTCGCCATCGGCGTCGTCACGGGGATCGTGCAGGAGTTCCAGTTCGGCATGAACTGGAGCGACTACTCGCGCTTCGTCGGTGACGTCTTCGGGGCGCCGCTGGCCATCGAGGGGTTGCTCGCGTTCTTCCTCGAGTCGACCTTCCTGGGACTGTGGATCTTCGGTTGGGACAAGCTGCCGGCGAAGCTGCACGCTGCGTGCATCTGGATCGTGCACGTCGGCACGCTGCTGTCGGCGTACTTCATCCTCGCGGCGAACTCCTGGATGCAGCATCCCGTCGGCTACCGGTACGACGCCGCCACCGGTCGGGCGGAGCTCACGGACTTCTGGGCAGTGCTCACCAACCCGACCCAGCTGGTCACGTTTCCGCACACGATCGTTGCGTCCTACCTCACCGGTGGAGCCTTCGTCGCGGGCATCGCGCTGTGGCTGCACCTCCGCCGTTCGACCCCGAGCGCCGACAGGCAGATGTACGCCACGGCGACGCGGGTGGGCGCGTGGGTGATGATTGCAGCCGGTCTCGGTGTCGCGGTCACCGGCGACATCCAGGGCAAGATCATGACCGAGCAACAACCGATGAAGATGGCCGCGGCCGAGGCGCTCTACGACACCGAGCAGCCCGCGTCCTTCTCGTTGTTCACGATCGGTTCTCTCGACGGGACGGAGGAGAAGTTCGCGATCAAGGTGCCCCGCCTGCTGTCGTTCCTGGCGACCGGGAGCTTCGACGGCAAGGTCGAGGGCATCAACCAGCTCCGGGACACGTACATCTCGACGTACGGGCAGGACCCCGGCCGGGCCTACTACTCACCGGGTGACTACACCCCGGTGATCCCGGTGACGTACTGGTCGTTCCGGCTGATGATCGGTCTCGGAGCCCTTGCGTCGCTCGCCGGGGTCGCGCTGCTGTGGGCGCTTCGCCGGGGTCGCTCCGTGTCAGCGAGCCCCTGGCGCTGGGTGGCTCTCACGCTGCCGCTGCTGCCGGTGGCAGCCAACTCGTTCGGCTGGCTGTTCACCGAGATGGGCCGCCAACCGTGGGTGGTGTTCGGCGTGATGACCACGGCGAACGGAGTGTCTCCAGGCGTCTCCACCTTCGAGGCCTGGACTTCTCTCGTGTCCCTCACCGTCGTCTACGCGGTGCTGATGGTCGTCGAGATCGGCCTGCTCGTCCGGGCAGTGCGCTCCGGGGCGGAGCCGTTCGAGGAGCCACCCGACCCGTCCGACTCCTCCGACGACCGCCCGCTCGCCTTCGCCTACTGATCGAAAGGATCCCGCCATGGAGCTCACCACCGTCTGGTTCTGCCTGATCGCGATCCTGTGGATCGGGTACTTCGTTCTCGAGGGGTTCGACTTCGGTGTCGGCATGCTGCTGCCGCTGCTCGCCCATGACGAGACCGAGCGGAGGGTCATGATCAACACGATCGGCCCGGTGTGGGACGGCAACGAGGTCTGGCTGCTGGTCGCCGGCGGCGCGACCTTCGCGGCGTTCCCTGAGTGGTACGCCACCCTGTTCAGCGGCTTCTACCTCCCGCTGCTGCTGATCCTGCTGGCTCTCATCGTCCGCGGGGTCGCCTTCGAGTACCGGCACAAGAAGCCTGACCGGGCCTGGCGCCGGCGCTGGGACACGGCCATCATCGTCGGCTCGCTGCTGCCGAGCATCCTGTGGGGTGTGGCGTTCGCCAACATCGTGGGTGGTGTCGCGATCAACGCCGACAAGGAGTACGTCGGGTCCGTCCTCGACCTGCTCAACCCCTATGGCCTGCTCGGTGGACTCACCACACTGGGCCTGTTCCTCACCCACGGCGCCATGTTCATCTCGCTCAAGACCGACGGCGACATCCGCCACCGGGCGCGAGCGCTGAGCGTGCAGGTCGGGTTGGCGACGGCGGTCGTCGCCGTGGGTTTCCTGGCCTGGACGCAGGCCAAAACAGGCTCGCCCGCATCGCTCGTCCTGTTCGTCGCGTCCGCACTCGCCCTCGTGATGGCACTGCTGGCCGCGGCAAAGGGCTACGAGGGCTGGGGGTTCCTGGGCACGTTCATCTGCATCGGCCTTGCCGTCGCGGGCTTGTTCGTCGGGTTGTTCCCGGACGTCATGCCGTCGACCTTGAGCGCTGGCTTCAGCCTGACCACGACCAACGCCGCAGCGACGCACTACACCCTGCAGATCATGACCGTTGTCGCAGTGATCTTCACCCCGCTCGTGCTCCTCTACCAGGGCTGGACGTACTGGATCTTCCGGCGACGCATCTCCACCCATCACATCCCCGCAGAGCCGCTCGCTACCGCCTCGGCCGCCCCGGGCGGCGCCGGATCGTGAGGCCGCTGGATGCTCGGGTCTGGAGCCACGTCCGGCCGGCCCGCGGCTGGCTGACAT
The DNA here is from genome assembly GCA_963712935.1 of uncultured Actinomycetota bacterium. Classification (GTDB taxonomy): domain Bacteria; phylum Actinomycetota; class Actinomycetes; order Propionibacteriales; family Nocardioidaceae; genus JANLYC01. Next base: position 139,766 of record CAVQJX010000024.1, on the reverse strand, counting down.
TGGTCGTCGCCGCAGGGATCGGGCAAACCCTCCTGGTCGTGGCCCAGGCGTTCGTCGTCGCTGGCGCTGTCGTCGCGGTCGCCACCGGTACGAGCACCCGTTCGTGGGCGATCGCCGTCGTCGCGGTCATGACTCTGCGTGCGGCCACGACGTTCCTCGCGGACGTCGCGGCAGCGCGTGCGGCGGCGGTCGTCGGGGTCACCCTGCGCCACCGCATCCTGAAGCGGCTGCTGGCGGACGACCCGACGTCCTCCCGCCCTGCCGGCGCCACCGCGTTGCTTGCCCTCCGCGGTGTCGCCCAGACCAAGCCATACCTCACGCGGTACCTCCCGGCCGCCCTGCTGGCCGCGACTCTTCCGCCCATCAGCATTCTCGCGATCACGGTCGCTGACCCACTGTCCGGCCTGATCGTGCTCGCGACGATCCCGCTGGTCCCGCTGTTCGCTGCACTCGTGGGGGCCCGTACGAAGGATCGGGCCGACCGTCAGTGGCGCGAGCTCGGATCGCTGGCCGGTCACTTCGTCGACGTCGTCCGCGGGCTGCCCACCCTCGTCGTCTTTCGCCGGGCGGAGCGGCAGACTGCAGTCATCCGGCAGATCACCCACCGCTACCGCCGCGCCACGGTCGAGACGCTGCGCCTGGCCTTTGCGTCATCCGCCGTTCTGGAGCTCATCGCCACCCTTTCGGTCGCGCTGGTCGCGGTCGATGTCGGAGTCCGGCTCGCCGCCGGGCACCTCGGTCTCGGCACAGCCCTGTTCGTGCTGCTCCTCGCACCCGAGGCCTACTGGCCGGTGCGCCGCGCCGGCGCCGAGTTCCATGCCGCGGCCGAGGGCACGGCCGCGTTCGCGGACGCAGACGCCCTGCTGACGGCTGAGCCCGGGGACTCTTTCGAGAGTGGTACCGAACCGGTCGGACCGATCGCCGACATCGAGGTGCGCAACGTGTCGGTCGACTGGCAGGACGGTGCCCCGCCCGGTCTGGCTCCCCTCTCAGCCCGGTTGCCTGCTCCCGGCCTCGTGGCAGTGCAAGGCCCCTCCGGCGCGGGCAAGACCACGTTCCTCGGTGTGCTGCAGGGGCGCATCCCGCCCACCGCCGGGGAGGTGCGGGTCAACGGTCGGGGGCTGAGCGACCTCAGCCCCGCATGGTGGCGACAGCAGGTGGCCTGGCTCCCCCAACGACCGATGTTCGTCCGCGGCACGATCGGGGACAACCTGAGACTGGGCGGCCCCCGTGCCGGCGACGCTGACCTCTGGAACGCCCTGTCGGCCGTCGGGCTCAGAGACAGAGTCGCGTCGATGAACGGCGGCCTCGACGCCGGGCTCCAGCAGGACGGCGGAAACCTCTCAGCCGGTGAGCGCGCCCGCCTCGCGCTGGCCCGGGTCCTGGTGGCCGACCGACCGATCGTGCTGCTCGACGAACCCAGTGCCCACCTCGACCTCGAGACCGAACGCCGCATCGCCGAGGTCATCGTCGACATCTCGCGGCGAGCCCTCGTCGTGGTGGTGACGCACCGCGACACCCTGGCGTCATACGCCGATCACGTCATCGAGCTGGGACAGACCTGCACGCTCGAGCCGGCCCCGACCGCGGCGTGGCCCAGTCGCGACCACCACGACGTACCAGCACCGTCATCGCCGAGTGCGGTTCCGGACGACGCGGAGGAACCAGTCCCGGCATCGGGCCGCTGGCGCCAGGTTCTTGCGATCATGCTCGGAAGCCTCGCGTCGCTGTCCGGGGTCGCGCTGACCGCCACGGCAGGCTGGCTCATCGTGACGGCCTCGAGCCAGCCACCCGTCCTCGCCCTGCTGGTGGCGATCGTCGCCGTCCGGACGTTCGGCATCGCCCGGCCGGTGCTGCGCTACGTCGAACGACTCTGGAGCCATGACGTCGCCCTCCGGTTGCTCGCCGACCGGAGAGCCGCTGTGTATGCGGCGCTCGTCCCGCTCACGCCCGGGCAGTTGGGGCGCCGACGAGGCGAGCTGCTCGGCAACGTCGTGGACGACGTCGAGGCGTTCGTGGACCGTCGGCTCCGCTTTCAGCTGCCGTTGGCGACGATGCTGTGCGCAGGGACCGTGGCGGCCGCTCTCGTGACGCTCGTCGCCCCGTCCGCCGGACTCGTCGACGGCGGCCTGCTACTGGCGGCTGGAGTGGGCGTCTTCGCCCTGGTGCGCTCAGCAGTGGAGCGCACCGACCTGGCACTGACCAGCGCCGGCGTCCAGCTCGGCGACGAGGTCACCGGTCTCGTCGAGGCGCGAGATGAGCTCCGGTCCTGGGACGCACAGGACCGGGCGCTGGAGGCGACGGTCGCGACCGGCTCGCAATTCGAGCGGCTCGCGCGGCGCATTTCGGTGGTCACCGGGCTGGGGCGCGCGGTCGCGGGAGGTGTCGCAGGTCTGGCAGTAGCAGCCACCCTCACGATCGTCGCACCGCTCGTGGGGACGGGGCGGGTGACGGCAGCCATGGCCGGGCTGCTCGTGCTCGTCCCTTTGGCCCTCTTCGACCTCGTGCAGTCCGCCGCCGACGCGGCCGGCTGGGAGGTCCGGACCCGACATGCGCTGGACCGGCTGCGCGTGATCACCGACCGCCCGCCACTGGTTGCCGATCCGACCCGGCCGCTGCCGTGGCCGGGCGGACACGCGGACGTTGCGCTGCAGCAGGTGAGCGCGGGCTGGGGCGGCTCTGTGGTCCTCACCGGCATCAACGCCCGGTGGGGGCCGGGCGCCCGGGTGGCTGTCATCGGCCCGAGCGGGTCGGGCAAGTCGACTCTGGCGGCCTTGCTGGTTCGCTTCCTGGATCCGACCGCCGGCCAGGTGGCCTATGGCGACGTCGCGCTGCAGCACGCGCGGATCGAGGAGGTCCGGACGTCGATCGGCCTGCTCGACGACGACCCGCACATCTTTGCCACCACTGTCGCGGAAAACCTCCGGTTCGCGGCACCGGGTGCGGACGACGAGCTGCTCAGGCGTGGGCTCACCGCCGCCGGCCTCGCCGACTGGCTCGAGCAGCTCCCCGACGGCTTGCACACCTGGATCGGTGACGGCCACCGGCCAGTGTCCGGTGGCGAGCGGGCTCGTCTCGGGCTCGCCCGGATCATCGTCTCGGGCCCTCCCGTCGTGGTGCTCGACGAACCCACGGCTCATCTCGACGCAGCGACCGCCCGTCACGTGACCGAGTCGGTGGTCCGTGGCGCCGGCGACCGCACCGTCATCGTGATCTCGCACCGTCCCGAGGACGCCGAGATCGCCGACCACGTGCTGGACCTCACTCCTGCAGAGGCCTCATCCGCGGGCCATGCCAGGACCGGGACCGTCAGACTGGATGGAGCCGTCGCCCGCTGATGGTCTGCGCAGTCACCCGGATGTACAGCGTGCGGGTGCCCGCCGCCCAGGGTTCAGGTCTGGTCAGCCGCTCGTGCGTGATTTCCGCCTCCTCGTCGTCCACGACGAAACCGGCGGACCCCTGCACGAGCACGCTCCAGCCCGACTGGAGGTAGTCGTCGAGGTCGTCGACCTCGAAGGCGGCGGGAGCTTTGCGTAGCGCCGAACCCATCACGTTGTAGGGAGACGTGCGGAACAGCACCGTCTCACCGTCCATCACATAGTTCACCGGCAACACCAGCGGACCGTCCGGACCGACGAACCCGACACGTCCCACCGACTTGGCGCGCAGCAGCTCCACGCACTCGGTGCGACCCAGTTCCTCGATCCTGCCGCTCGTCCGGATCTCGTCAAGCCGACTCATCTCAGTTCTCCTCTCGTGTCGTGGAACAATTCAGTACGAAGGGGCGACCGCATCGCCCGGCTGTGCGACGCCGGCGCGGAGGCTGAGCCGCGGCGGCAGGTGGGGCCGTTCGGCCGGCACGATCAGCACCGGACAGGGCGCGTGCACGAGCAGCGCGCGGGCTGTCGACCCAAGCCGAGGGTGCAACAGCTCACCACGTCGCCGGGACGCCGCGACAACCAGTTGGGCCTTCCCGGCAGCAGGAAGCAAAGCGTGGATCGGGCTGGTCATCGTGACTTTCATCTCGACATCGACGTCTGGGAACTCACCTGTCCATCGGGCAAGCTCGGCGGAGAACGCCCGTTCGGCGTCCTTCAGCAGGTCATCGGCGTACTCCGGCACCGGTAGGTCGTCCGCCCAGGTGGCGGGACGGTCCACTGCCCGGATCGCGATGACGCCGACCCCCGTTGCCCGTGCCTCTTCGAAAGCAGCGCGCAGCACGAGCATTGCTGACGACTCGTCACTGACCGCCGCCACGATGGCCCCGCCGTCCGAACCGGTCCACGTACACGGCACCGAGACGACGGGGACCGTCGCGCGGGCGATGACAGGGATCCCGACCGACCCGGCCGCCAGCCGTTCGATGCCGGTGAGCGGCGTTCGCCCCAGCACGAGCAGTCGAGAACCAGCCGCCGCGTGAGGAAGCTCATGCCGGAGGCTCCCCTTGAGCAGCCGCTGGGTGACTGCGATTCCGGTCGTCCGGTCCAGCACGCGCTCCCGGGCCGCGGACAACGCCGCCGAACCCAGGTCCATCTCGGTCTCGGCCTCGGCCGCCACCACGACGGACATCAGCTGCGGGTGAGCGCGCACGACGTGGACGAGGTCCAAGGAACAACCGTTCCGCTCGGCTTCATCGACGGCATAGTCCAGCGCCCGCAGCCCCTCCTGTGTGCCGTCGATGGCGACGACGATCGGTCGGTCTTCGAACTGGACCATGACATCCTCCCCACGGTTTGCCCGCGACGATCCCGTCAGAACTCGGGCTGGTCGGCTTCGAGGTCCTCCACGTCAGCCAACGGATGCCGGCTCGAGGACGGGATGACGGCCACGGGGCACTCGGCGTAGTGGAGAACCGCCCGCGTCGTCGAGCCGAGGTGGAAGCCGCCCAGGTGGTGCGGTCCGGTGTGGCGACCCAGGACGACCAGCTGTGCCACGGCGGCCGCATCCAGGATGGCCATGGCTGCGTTGGCGTCCTGGGACAAGGTAATGACCTCGACCTCGGGGTACTTCTCCCGCGCAGCGGTCAGCGACGAGTCCAGCTGCTCTTTGGCCTCGCTCTCCCAGCGCGCGATGTCGTCAGGAGACCATGCGTAGGTGGCGGGCAGGTGCCAGGCATGGATAGCCAGCAAGGGCACGGCGAGGCGGACCGCCCGCTCGAAGCCATAGGTCAGGACGGCCTCGTCGAGGTCGGAGCCGTCGAGGCCGACCACGATCGGCGCTGCCTTGCGGTCAGCCGGGCTCCAGGCATCGGGCACGATCACGACGGCAACGGGCGAGCGACCGGCGACGGAGATCGAGTTGCTCCCGACCACCATCCGCTTGGCTGCCCCGAGTCCTCTCTTGCCGACCACGAGCACGTCGGCCTCCTTGGCCGCGCGCAGCAAGACGGGCCGTGCGCCGCCGCTCCCGATCAACATCGACACGTCGTCCTCGTCCGCGCCGAGCTCCTCGCGAACGTGTTCCAGCGTGTCCCGGGTCTCGTTCTCGAAGAAGTCGATGGGGAAGTCGAGGGAGTAGCCCCGCACCGGAATGACGTGGTCCGGAGTGGCGCCGACCAGAACCAGTCGCCCCCCGAGGTCCTCCGCCTCGTTGCGTGCCCAGGTCACGGCTGCACGGTTGTGTGCCGAGCCGTCGACGCCGACGATCACGACCGGCGCACCGGCGACGGCAGAAGTCTTGTTCGCTGGATTCACCTGGGTGCTCATGGGAGCGCCTCCTCGTCTGTAGGTGGTGTCTTCATCCTTCGCCGGGAGGCACGGCGGGGGGAGGGGACGAGGGCATCGACCGGGGGGGCCAAAGTCCCCTCCCGCCCGGCCCTGAGCCCCTTCCGCCCCGGTAGGCAGGCACGGACGATGAACAGGACAGGAGGTCATCTGATGGATCACGCACGCATCGTTGTCGGGGTGAACCACACCCCGGCCGCTGAGGCAGCCCTGCGTTGGGCCCTCGCCAAGGCCGAGCGAGTTGGTTGCTCGGTCACCGCCCTGCATGTCTTCGACGAGGCCGAACGGGCGGACCTCGCCATGGAGCGCGATCCCGAGCACGAGGAGGTCGAGGCGCACAGCCGGGCCCAGGCCCGTGTGCGGGAGATCGTCTCCCAGTCCGGAACCGACATCCCGGTCACGTTCACCTTCACCCACGGGAACGTGGCCGCCGAGCTCGCAGCCGCAGCACGGTCAGGCACGGCGCTCGTGGTCGGCCAACCGCAGCGAGACCATCACCGCCGGCTGGTGCGCGACCTCGCGCTCGAGGCGCCCTGCCCCGTGGTCGCCGTGACCGAGTTCGGTCACGCGACGACGTGCGGGCTGACTGAGTCAAAGCCTGACCCGGCAGACAAGGTCAGCTGACCGGCACGTCCTCGTCGGCCGCCCACCGCAGCTTGACGTCCACGCAGTAGGCGCCGCCGGTGGTCACGATCACGGGATTCACGTCCAGCTCCGCCACCTGCGGCCACTCCACGGCCAACCGACCCAGCTGCACCGCGTCACGCGCGAGCGCCTGGGTGTCGACAGGTTCGGAACCCCGGTACCCCGCAAGCAGCGGCCAGGTCCGCAGCGACCGCAGCGCGGCCAGGACGTCGGTCTCGCGGAAGGGGGGCAGCAGGAACGTCTGGTCGTCCCACAGGCTCAGGTTGGTGCCACCTGACGCGACCATCACCAGCGGACCGAACCCGTCGTCCCGGACGATGCCGAGGGCTATCTCTGCCCCGACCAGCTGTTTCTGGACCAGGAGCGGTCCGGGAGATCCCTCTTGGACCGACGACGCCGCCTGCCGCACCGCGATCTCGTCGAGCAGGCTGGTGCGTACGAGGTGCCGCTCCACTTTGTGCACCTGCTGCGGGTCGGCGCTCTTCACCACCACCGGGTACCCGAGCCGATGAGCGGACCTGACTGCCTCGTCCTGGTCTGAGACGATCTCCTGCGGGACGATGCTCATGCCATAGTCCACGAGCAGCTTCGCGGCCGCGTCGGGGGCGAGCCACCCCGGCTGTGTCGGCGGTGCCCATTGGGGTCGCCGCCTCCCTGTCCGCGGCGGGTCGACGGGCGCGGACTCAGGCGAGTCGTCCAGCGAACGTCGCCAGGCGGCATACGTGCTCGCGTGCCGAAGGGAGGCGATGGCGATGTCGACAGTCTCGAACGCCGTGACCTCCCTGAGGGGCCCCACGACCTCGTCCCCGACGAGCACGAGGAGGCATGGCTTGTCCCGCCGGCCGCTCGCCACCCGGTTTCGGCCCACCACGTCGTCGACGGCGGCGACCACCTCGGCCGACTCGGCCACAGCAGTTGCAGCCACGACCACGACGACGGCGTCGACCTCAGTCGAGTCCAGCAGGCTCGCCACCGTCCCCGCAAAGCTCGCTGGTGACGCACCCGCTCCGAGGTCGACCGGATTGCTCGTGCCCGAGATGCCTGGACACCCTGCCCGGATGCGGTCCTGGAGCTCGGGACCGAACATCGGGACCTCGAGCGCCGCCTCCAGCGCCGCGTCTGCGGCGAGCACACCGATGCCGCCGGCGTTGCTCGCGATCGCGACCCGCGGGCCGCCCGGTAGTGGTTGCTCGGCCAGGAGCGCGGCTGTGTCGACCAGGTCGGCGAGGCCGGACACCCGGACGACGCCTGCCGCGCGAAATACTGCGTCCAGCGCCCGTTTCGGCGTGACGCTGGCGGCCGTGTGGGAAGCACCGGCCCGGCTACCCAGCCGTCGACGTACCACCGAAGACGGCCAGCAGCGGCTTGTGACGTCCGAACGACGTGGCCAGCCGGACGAACTTGGCCGGGTTGCCGAAGGACTCGAGGTAAAGGGCCGCGACGTCGATATCGACGTCATCCTCCCAGGCGGCCAGCAGATCGTTGCCTGAGATGTCGAGCTTGTTGCCCAGCGACACGAAGGCGGCCAGGCCGAGTGAACGCTTGTGTGCACGTGCGAGCACGGCGATGCCGACTCCGCCCGACTGGGAGCCGATGGCAAGACGCCCTGACGGCGCATGCTGAGTTCCGAAGGTGGCGTCGAGCCTGGTATTCCGCAGCCGGCTGATGATCCCGAAGCAGTTGGGCCCCACCAGTCGCATTCCGGCTCGGCGGGCGATCTGTGCGACTTCCTGCTCGGCCCGCCTGCCGGCGAGACCGGCTTCCCCGAGGCCGGAGGTCACGATCACGCAGCTACGGACGGCGCGCGCCGCGAGCGCCTCGACGGTCGCGACAACGCGAGCGGCAGGAACGGCGACGATGGCGAGATCGAGTCCGGGCGGGAGACTTGCCACGTCTGAACAGCCCTCGGCCCCAGAGATCGACAGACCCCGTTGGCCGACCGCGTAGATCCGGCCGGCGAAGCCGCCGGCCACGATGTTCTCGAGGATCTCACGGCCGACTCCGCGTCGATGCCGACTGACTCCCACGACGGCGACCGACTCGGGTTCGAGCAGGTGGTGGACGGAGGCTGCCTCCGCCTGCCGTTCACGACGGTCGGCGGCATCCTGCGTCCGGCTGCTGGGCCGGACGTCCAGCGTCACGGTCACGACGTCGTGGTCGTGGCGCTGGACGAGCTCGAACCCGGCATCACGGAATACCCGCAACATCGGGATGTTCTCGGTCAGCACCTCCGCGTGGAAGTAGTCGATGCCCTGGCCCAAGGTCCACGCGGCCAAATGTTCGAGCAGCAGTGTGCCGATCCCTACGCCGTGCCGCTCCTCGTCGACCAGCAGGGCCACTTCGACGCTGTCGGGACCGTCCCGTTCGGCACCGACGACGCCGATCACCTCACCCCGGAGCATCGCCACGAGACCGATCGAACGTCCGTCGGGACTGCACAGGTGCTGCGCGTAGCGCACCGCCTCCCTGCGGTTGAGGGCGAAGAACCGCCGCCTGATGCTCTCGTCGGAGGCCCGGGCGTGGAGGTCGACCACCGCAGTCTCATGGACCGGTGACACGGAGCGCACTTCGACGACCGTTCCCTCCGCGAGGAACGCGACCGCCGCGTAGGCCGGTACGGCGGCCGGTCGCGGTTCGACGTGCGGCCCCGGGTCGAGCCGCGTCATGGGCGGTCGCCCGGCACCAGCACCACCGGGCAGCTGGCCCGGAACGAGCAGGTCCGCGCGACCGAGCTGCCGAGGATCCGGCGCACGGCCGTGCCCCGGGGGGCCCCGAGCACGAGGACGTCCGCCTGGCGGGACAGCCAGGCCAGCACGCGGTTCGGATTCCCCTCGACAACCTCGAGGGCGATCCGTGCCGTCTGCGCGCCCAGCGCCTAGAGCCTCGGTGACCCACGCGGTTGCGCGCGCCCTGGCGTGGCTCTCGCTGGCCGTGCGCATCGCATGACTGCGAAGCCGCAGACCGCTACCGGCGTCGTACACATGCAGGACGCGGAGAGTCTCCCCGTCGTTGACAGCGCGGCCGGCAGCCCAGCGCAAGTGCCGCGGCTGCCGACTCACTCCCATCGAGTCCCACCACGATCCGTGGCGCGCCCATGGCTACCTCCTAGGTCAGGTCCCTCAAGAGTCCGCTGGCTGCCGGTGCGACGGCCACCCTCTTCCGCCCCGTCCCGCCGGGACGAAGGTCACGGCGCTCAAGCGATGTGCACGTCGGCGTGAAAGCGCGGTCGCTAGGATCGAAGCGAGCACGGTCGAGCCGATACAGGGAGGTGGGGCGCTTGGATCCCGAGGACCCCGAGTACCGGGAATCCGACGTGTCTTCGGGGCTCCCCCTGCCGCGGACCGAGCTCGACGAGCAGATGCAGAGCCTGCTCCACCACGTCGACGAGGTGGTCGAGAACCAGGAGAGGGTGTCCCTGCTGCTCGACGTCGTGGTCGGGCTGGCCGCCGACCTCTCCGTCAACAGCGTCCTCGAACGCATCGTCGAAGCAGCCAGCCGGCTTGTCCAGGCGCAGTACGCCGCACTGGGCGTCATCGGCTCGGACCGCGACCGTCGGCTGCGCGAGTTCATCACGTTCGGGATGACGGCCGAGCAGCGGAAGGCCATCGGCGATCTCCCCCGTGGCCATGGTCTGCTCGGACTGATCATCGACGAACCGAGGGCCGTGCGCACGAGTGAAATCGCTGCCCATGCCAAGTCCTACGGGTTCCCGCCGCAGCACCCCCCGATGCACTCCTTCCTGGGCGTACCCGTACGCATTCGCGACAAGGTGTTCGGCAACCTCTACCTCACCGAGAAGAAGGGCGGGCTCGACTTCAGCGAGCGCGACGAGGCCATCGTCACGGCCCTGGCGGCCGCCGCGGGCGTGGTCATCGAGAACGCCCGGCTGTACGAGGAGTCCGCCCGGCGCGAGCGTTGGCTGGAGGCCACCGCCGAGATCACCGCAGCGCTGCTGGGAAACCCCGGTCAGGAGCGGGCCCTCCAGCTCACGGCCGAACGAGCGCGCGAGATGGCTGCATGCAGACGCCGGCTGCATCGTGCTGCGCACTCCGGACGACCGGCTCGAGCTGCGCGTGGCCTCGGGACCATCCCAGGACCTGATCGGTACCAAGGTGTCTGCCCAGGAGAGCCTCGTGGGCATCGTCGTCACCACGGGCGAGTCCGTGGTGGTCGAGGACGTCCGCAACGACCCCCGCGTTTCCGAGGACCCCCTTCTCAAGGCAGGTTGTCCCGAGCTCGCCGCTGTCGTTCTCGTGCCCATGCAGACCTCTGCCGGAGTCGAGGGAGCCCTGATCCTCGGCTGGTCCGACGAACACAGCGTGGCCTTCACCGACCTCGATGTCCAACAGCCCCAACGCTTCGCCGTGCAAGCAGCGCTCGGGCTCCAGGCCTCGCGGGCCCGCGAGGACCGGGCGCTCCTCACGTTGTTCGAGGACCGTGACCGGATCGGTCGCGACCTGCACGACCTGGTCATCCAACGCCTCTTCGCGATCGGCCTCAACCTCGAGAACTCCTCCCGCATGCTGCACCAACCAGAAGTCGCCCAGCGGGTGGCTTCCGCCGTCGATGACATCGACGCGACGATCAAGGACATCCGCCGCTCGATCTTCGCCTTGAGCGCCGCTCCCGATGCTGCCGACGTACGCCGACAGCTCGCCGACGTCATCGAACGTGCTGGCGAGTCGCTCACGTTCACCCCGTCCCTCCGGACCGAGGGCCCGCTCAACGCCGGGATCTCCGCAGAGCTCGCGCCGCACCTGATCGCCGTGCTGGGCGAGGCGCTCTCCAACGTGGCCCGGCACGCGGAGGCGTCCGCGGCGACTATCTCCGTGACAGTCGGCGACGATGTCGTGCTGTCGATCGCCGACAACGGCGTCGGTCTCGGCGACGTCAAGCGTCGTAGCGGTCTGCGCAACCTGCGCGAGCGTGCCGAACAGCTCGGTGGCCACCTGGACGTCAGCTCATCGCCCGACGGCGGCACCGTGCTCACGTGGAGTGTGCCGAGCTCCGGATCCCAGCAGTCCGGGCTGACGTCGTAACCGGGACCAAAGTCCCGGGGATCCGTGTACTTGCGGCCTGTCTACGACGGGTTTGTCGGGCTAGCCTGGCGCCATGAGCGAGACCGCCCGCAACGCTGACAACCCCATTCGCGTCTACCTTCTCGACGACCACGAGGTCGTACGACGAGGCCTCCGCGACCTGCTCGAGCAGGACGGTGACATCGTGGTGGTCGGTGAGTCGGGTCTCGCCCAGGAGGCTACCCGCCGTATCCCTGCCCTCCGCCCCGACGTGGCGGTGCTCGACGGCAGGTTGCCGGACGGCTCCGGGATCGACGTGTGCCGCGAGATCCGGTCCCGCCACCCCGAGATCGCCGCCCTCATCCTCACGTCGTTCGACGACGACGAGGCCCTGTTCTCCGCCATCATGGCCGGTGCTGCGGGTTATGTCCTGAAACAGATCCGCGGCACAGACCTGGTCGACACGGTGCGTCGGGTCGCGGCCGGCCAGTCGATGCTCGACCCCGCCGTGACCCAGCAGGTTCTCGATCGGCTCCGCAACGGGCCTGAGGAGGACGCCGCCCTTGCGCCCCTCACCGGACAGGAGCGTCGCATCCTCGAGCTCATCGGCGAGGGTATGACGAACCGCCAGATCGCCGAGGCGATGTTCCTCGCCGAGAAGACGGTCAAGAACTACGTGTCCAGCCTGCTCTCCAAGCTCGGGATGGAGCGCCGTACGCAGGCGGCCGTGTTCGCCGCCAAGCACCTCAACCCGTGAGCAGCCCACGGCGACGCCAAGGGCCCTACCCACCCGAGGCGGATGACCCTGTTCGCCTGACGCCGCTTGGCCGGAGACTGGGTGACATGACCGCACGAACACAGCCTTCGAGCCCGACGACCCAACCGATCGTGGTAGCCGTCGACGGCAGCAGTGATGGGACCCGTGCCCTCGACTACGCCGTGACGCTGGCGTCCCACGGTCGTCATCCCCTGCGACTCGTCCATGTGCCGCACGAGACACTGCCGCTGGCGGTGATGTTGCCGCTGTTCGCGTCCGCAACGGTGGAGGAGTTCGGCAACCGCATCCTCTCGACCGCCGCCACCCACGCCCGCGAACTCGACGACTCCCTCGTCGTGGAGGTCGTGCTGGCCCGGGGACCCCGCGCTCAGACGATTCTCGACTACGCGACCGATGCAGCGGCGATCGTGCTCGGCACGCGTCAGCCCAGCCTCCACCGCGTGATCACCGGTTCCACGACGACCGCGCGTGGCCGCCAAGGCGGACTGCCCCGTCTACTGCGTCCCTGCCTCCTGGGCGCCGGCGCGGACCAGCCACCGGATCATCGCCGGTGTCGACGGCTCCGGCAGCTCCTACCAGGTGCTCGAGCGGGCGTATGCCGAGGCGGATCAGCGGGGCGCGTCGCTGACGGTCGTGCACGCCTGGCGCCCGTCCGACATCTACGACCATGCCATCGGCACTCACCAGATCGAGACCGACTGGGAGACCTGCGCACGGCGCAACCTCACCGAGCTCGTGGCCGGGCGTGGCGAACGCTTCCCGGACCTGAAGGTCCGGCTGGACCTCCAGTACGACTGGCCGGCCACGGCGCTCGAGCGTGCCACCAAGGACGCGGACCTGGTGGTCCTCGGTCAACGCGGTCATGGTGGTCCGCTCGGTCTCGCCATCGGTTCGACGGCCCGCGCTCTGCTGCGGACCGGTCACTGCCCGGTCGAGATCATTCCCGTCGAGGACGAACCCCCTCACTGACCTCGCGGGAACAGACACGTCGAGCGCCGGTGCCCCCACGGGGCGCCGGCGCTCGACGGTCAGTGCTCAGACGAACAACAGCTGTGCACCTTCGGTCTTCTCGATGAAGTCGGCTGCGCTGATGACGGCTTCGACGCCGTCGTACAGGTCCGGCATGTCCAGGTGCTGCATGTCGGCGGACATCTTGCAGGCCCACAGGTGTCCACCGGAGTCGACCACCTGCTCGAGCATCGTGGGGATGTCGGGGACACCGACCTCGCTGATGGACTTCTTCATCTGGTGCGTCGCGAGTGCTGTCATACCCGGTAGCCCGCCTAGTCCCTGAGGCATGTGTGTGGCGGTGTTGCCCAGGGGTGTGAACTTCAGGTCCGCCATCGTCTTGCTGTTGATGAGGTCAAAGCCCCAGAAGGTGAAGAACAGGTGCGTCTCGACACCTTCTCCCAGCGCAGCGGTGGCCAGGATCAGACCCGGGTAGGCCATGTCGAGGTTGCCCTTCGACACGATGATCGCGAGCTTGCGAGACGTGGCGGGCGAACCGAACGCGGGGACGATCGGCTGCTCCTCGGGTTCGCTGAGGTCAGGTGTGAGGCGGGGGGTGGTCGTCATGTCGGGCTCCTTCGCTCAGATGCACCCGCGGGGCTTGGGCAGTCCCGCAACGTAGGCGATCTTCTTGGCCGGCTTCTGGGGGAAGAGGGTGAACAGCGTCTTGATCGGGACCTCGCCGACGGTGCTCATGCGGCGCAGTGTCGGCGCTTCGCCTTGGACGGCGAAGTCCTCGCGCGCCAATCGGAGGATCCGCAGGTGCTCCTCGGTCAGCTCGAGACCGATCAAGGACGCCAGGGCTGCCGCCAGCGGCTCTGACCACTCCCCCAGGTCGGTCAGGAAACCTTCGGCATCGACATGGACGGATTGGCCGTCGATCGTGGTGGTGGGCATGAGTCAGTTCTCCTCGGTGACGGTCGTCTTGCCGACCATCGACATGTGGTTGGGCAACGGAAGGGGCCGGCCCGGAAGGAGCACGTTCCAGTACATCCACCGGAAGGCGAGCTTGCCGGCATGGTTGGCACGCGTCTCCTTGAGCAGGCCCAGGGGTCCGACGACGGGCAGCGGGTACTTGCCGGGCAGCGGCTCCGTGTCGTAGTTGAAGTCGATGAGCAACGCTTTGCTGTCGCCGGTCTCGATGAAGCAGTTGGCGTGTCCGTCGAACTCATGGGTGGGCTGCCGGCCCGCCGCCAGCTGAAGGAAGTTCTCGACGAAGATTTCCGCCGAGTAGTGCGCCACCGAGCCCGCCTTCGACGTGGGGATGTCGTTGGCGTCCCCCACGGCGAACACGTCCTCATACTTCTTCGACCTGAACGTGAAGCGGTCGACGTTGACGTAGTTCAGCTCGTCACCCAGCCCCGACCGGGCGATGAAGTCCGCGCCCATGTTGACCGGGACGGTGACGAGGAGGTCGAAGGGGACCTCTCGCTCGTCGTAGGACACCAGGGTCTTCGTCTCGGGGTCGATCCGCTCGATGGCGAAGTCTGTCTCGAGGGCGATCTTGCGCTCGTCGAGCATCTGGCCCAGCTGCTTTGAGGCGACCGGCCTCGTGAACGCGCCGGGCTGCGGCGTCACGTACACGATCTCCACCCGGTCCCTGATGCCGCGTTCGCGAAGCCCGGCCTCGGCCAGGAAGGCGAACTCCAGGGGGGCTACCGGACACTTGATCGGCATCTCGGTGATGTGAACGACGAGCCTGCCGTGGTCGAAGGCGGCCAGCGCGTGGCGAAGCGCTTGTGCTCCCTCGAACGTGTAGAAGTCGAAGATGCTGCGGCGCCACTCGGGGCCGAGCATTCCGGGAGTCTCGTCCGGACGCGGCGTCGTACCGGTCGCGATGACGAGGTAGTCGTAGTCGAGGCTGACACCGTCCGCCAGGTCGACCTTGTGCTCCTCTGGCCGAATCACGTCGATTTCCGCGAGGACGAGCTCGACGTGGTCGTCGAGAGTCTGCTGCCGGCTGCGATGCAGGTCCGACGGCGCAGACGCGAAGGGGAGGAAAAGGAACCCTGGCTGGTAGACGTGGGAGTCGTCACGATCCACGACCGTGACCGACCACTCGCTCTCGGCTGAGGCGCTTGCGTAGTTTGTTGGCGATGATGGTGCCGGCCGTACCGCCCCCGAGCACGAGCAACTTCTTCACGTGATTCCTCCTCTGCGGGCCGGTGACGTCAAGCCGATCTGGCTCTCGTCTCCCCAGCTCTCCGCCGTCACTTCCGAGGCTAATGAGCCCGACTCGGCCTACCGCAGTGCCGAAAGTCCCCAAGGGCTGAGGTCGTGCGCCCTCAGCTCTCGACGAGTGAGAAGGCGGCCTTCGCGATGGCAGTTTCCTCGTCGGCCCGGACGACGAGCACGGGGGTGGAATCGGCGCCCCCTCCGATCCTGGTGACGACGCCGGCAGCTCCGGCCGCGTTCAGACCCGGGTCCAGCTCGAGACCCAGATGACGCCAGTGGTCCGACCACCTCTTCCCGCACGTCGACGTCGTGCTCGCCGACCCCGCCGGTGAAAACGAGGGCATCCAGGTCGGGGAGCTGGCCGACGTAGGCGCCGACGAAATGACGGATGCGATGCGTGTACACGGCGAGAGCCGTGCACGCGGACTCGTCACCCGCGCCCGCACGTCGTCGGATCACCCGCAAATCCTCGTCGCCGCACAGGCCGACCAGCCCGCTACGGTGCATGAGCAGATCCAGCACGTCCTCGCCGGTCATCGCCGCCACCCGCATCAGGTAGGGAACGACGGCAGGGTCGAGATCGCCGGAGCGAGTCCCCATGACCAGACCGGCCAGGGGGGTCAGGCCCATCGAGGTGTCCACGCTGCGGCCCTGCCGGACCGCCGTGACGGAGGCGCCGCCACCCAGATGACAGATGATGACGCTGAGGTCGTCGACGTCTTTGCCCAGGTACGCCGCCACTGCCTGGGTGGCCCCGTCACAGCTGATGCCGTGGAAGCCGTAGCGTCGGAGCGCAAACCTGTCGGCAAGCTCTGTCGGCAGGGCGTAGCGACTCGCTGCGATCGGCATCGTCGCGTGGAACGCGGTGTCGAAGACCGCGACCTGCGGCACCCCTGGATAGGCGACGGCCGCGGCGCGGATCATGGCCAGGCTCGCTGCGTTGTGCAGCGGCGCCAGGTCACCGTACTGCTCGATGATCCGCTCCACCTCGGAATCGATGAGCTTCGCAACCTGCACTGGACCCCCGTGCACGACCCGGTGACCGATCACATCTGGAGGCATCGTGTCGTGGAAGGGTGCCGTGGTGCGCATCCGGTCGAGCACCTGTTCGGCGGCCCCGTGACCATCGAGGAGCAGGTCGGCCGCGCGCGTCAACTGTCCGAGATCGTCCCGGACGATGGAGGCCACCTTGACCGTGGCAGACCCGCCGTTGAAGACCAGCGCCGCGCGGGCGGGCTGTGCACCAGACGTCACTCGACCGAGACCCGACCAACCTGCTCGCTGCGCTCGTGGTCACTTTGCCCGGGAACCGTGGCCGCCGAGAGCTCCTCGTGCGGGGCATGGAGGTTTCGGTGTTCCGGCGGCACGATGACGACGGGGCATGCGGCCGTGCGGGCGCACGTGTCCGCTACCGACCCGAGCACCGCGTGCCTGATTCCGTCCATGCTGTGGCTGCCCATCACGAGCAACATGCTCTGCTCGGACTCCCGGACGAGGACATCGGCTGGGTCTCCCTCGACCGCATGCCAGGAAAGCGTCGGTAGGTCCCGATGCGTTGCTCGGTGCGCAGAGTCGAGAGGCTGACCCTCCATCGTCGCCCGCGCCCGTGCCTCGGCAGCAGCCCGCGCTGCGCCGGCTGACTGCCCCGGCTCGCGCTGGTACACCGTCACCACTTCGACGCCACAGTCCGTCGAGCGGCTTCGGCAACCGCCCAGGCCAGCGCACGCCGGCTTCCCGGCGACCCGTCCGCAGCGACTCGGATGATCTCACTCGTCATAGCGTCCTCCTCAGGTGCAGGGGTGGCGGGTCAGTGGCTCGCACAGACCCACGACCAGCGTCGCCGCCTGCCTGCCCGGGACTCCACAGAGGACCGGGCCCTGACGTCACGGGGCCAAGGTCACCTCAATCGAGGCGGCGATCGAGCAGGGCGGCGGCGTGGTCCGGCACCGGGTTCTGCGACTCGCGGGGCGAGCGGACGTAACCTTTGGGCGCCGGTCGGACGGGAAGCTCCAGCGTGCGTCGTCGCACCTCGCGGTAGTCGATGCTCGAGAGCAGGTGGTGGATCATGTTCAGCCGCGCCCGCCGCTTCTCGTCGCTCTCGACGACCCACCAAGGAGCCTCCGGGATGTCGGTGTGGATCATCATCATGTCTTTGGCCCGCGAGTAGTCCTCCCACCGGGTGATCGACTCGAGATCCATGTCGGACAGCTTCCAGTTCCGCATCGGGTCCTCGAGCCGTGACCGGAACCTCGCCTCCTGTTCGGTGTCACTCACCGAGAACCAGTACTTGCGCAGCAGAATCCCGTCTTCGACCAGCAGCCGCTCGAAGATCGGGCACTGGTGCAGGAACCGCTGGTGCTCCTCCTTGGTGCACAGGTCCATGACGTACTCGACGCCCGCACGGTTGTACCAGGACCGGTCGAAGAGCACGATTTCACCGGCACTCGGCAACTGGTTCACGTAGCGCTGGAAGTACCACTGCGTGCGCTCGCGGTCGCTCGGCGCCGGCAGCGCCACGATGCGCGCGACACGTGGGTTGAGGTACTGCGCCAGCCGTTTGATCGTGCTGCCCTTGCCGGCGGCGTCACGCCCTTCGAACACCACGACGAGGCGTTGGTTCTCGGTGCGCACCCACTCCTGGAGTGCCACCAGTTCGGCCTGGAGCCGCAAGAGCTCCTTCTCGTAGAGCCGTTTGGGGAATCGGCCACCCGCCCGCTCAGTCGCGTGACCGCTGTTCGCCTGGTGTTCCCGATGGCTCATGTCAAAACCACCCTAGCGGCCGGCGACACCAAGGGGTCGACCTCAGCCGAGCGTCCAATTGCGGACCTCCGGCATGTCCTGGAGGTTCGCCACCACGTAGTCCGCGTGCTCGGCCAGCTTCGCCTCACACCAGGCCTTGAGCGCGGCCGCGCCGGGCGGCGTCCGGCCCGCGTTGTTGATGGCGTCGATCACGAGGTCGTAGCGCGACGCTCGGTTGCGCACGACCATGTCGAACGGCGTGGTCGTGCTGCCCTCCTCGATGAAGCCGCGGACATGGAACCGGTCCGTGTCCGGACGCCCGTGGACCAGCTGATGGACAGCTCCGGGGTACCCGTGGAACGCGAACACGACGTCGACCGTGTCGGTGAACAACTCACGGAACAGGGTGTCGTGCATCCCATGGGGGTGGTCGCGCGGCCGCGACAGGCTCATGAGGTCGACCACGTTGACGACGCGGACCCGCAGCTGGGGTAGCCTCGTACGCAGGATCTCGGCGGCGGCGACCGTCTCCAGGGTGAGGACGTCGCCTGCGCAGGCCAGGACCACGTCCGGGATCCGCGGTCCCGTCATCGTTTCCGGCCCAGTCCCAGACACCGGCACCTTGGGCGCAGTGCGCAGCCGCCTCCTCGATCGACAGCCACTGCAACTGCGGCTGCTTGTCGATGACGATGAGGTTGACGTACGCCTTCGAGCGCAGGCAGTGGTCGGACACGGACAACAGACAGTTGGCGTCCGGCGGGAGGTACACGCGGGAGGTCGATCCGCGTTGGGTGATGACGTTCTGAATCAGCCCGGGGCCCTGGTGGGAGAACCCGTTGTGGTCGTTGCGCCAGGCCGTGGACGTCAGCAGGATGTTGAGGCTGGGCACCGGATGGCGCCAGGGCAATGCGTCGGCTTCCTCGAGCCACTTGGAGTGCTGGATCGTCTGGGACGCGCTGACCATCGCGAACGCCTCGTAGCTGGCGAACATGCCGTAGCGGCCTGTCAAGGTGTAGCCCTCGAGCCAGCCGTGACAGTTGTGCTCCGACAGCACCTCCATGACCCGGCCGTTGCGCGAGATCGCGACGTCATCGGGCTCGACCCGTTCGGCGAACATCCGGTCGCTGGCCTCGAACACGCTCCCGAGGCGGTTGCTGTTCGTCTCGTCGGGGCAGAACAGCCGGAACGCTCCCTCGTTGCGCTCGTACAGGTCGCGAAGCAGCTCACCGAGGCGGCGCGTGGACTCGGCTTGTACGACACCCGGCTGCTCGACCCCGATCGCGTAGTCCCGGAAGTCCGGGACGTCCAACCCGTCCGGCCCGCTCAGGCCGTTCGCGCTCGGAGTTGCGCTCATCCGCAGATCGCCGGCGGGGTTGGCGCGGCGGACTGCCGCGGACGGAGCGCCGTCGGCGTCGAACAGCGTCTCCGGTCGATAGGAGCGCAGCCAGGTCTCCAGCAGGCGCAAGTGCTCGGGGTTCTCCTTCACACCGGACAGTGGCACCTGGTGAGAGCGCCAGGTGCCGGTCATCTTGACCCCGTCCACCTCCGCCGGGCCGGTCCACCCCTTGGGGCTGCGCAGGATGATGAGCGGCCAACGGGGACGACGTCCGTTCCAGCTACCGCGCGCGGATCGCGCAGCAAGCTGGATCGTGCGGATCCGGCGCCACGACTCGGCCATGGCCCAGGCGAACCGGTCGTGCATCCCCGGCAGGTCGTCCCCGGTGACCTCCAGGACGTCGTACCCGTGGCCGTGCAGGAGATCGCGGACCTCTTCGGGATCCTTGCGTGCGAGCACGGTCGGGCCGGAGATCTTCGCGCCGTTGAGATGAAGGACCGGCAGCACCGCACCGTCGCGTTCAGGGTTCAGGAACGACACGCCCTTCCATGATCCCTCCAGCGGCCCGGTCTCCGCCTCGCCGTCCCCCACGACGGCGAGCGCGATGAGATCGGGGTTGTCCATGACCGCCCCGAAGGCATGGACGAGGACGTAGCCCAGCTCCCCGCCCTCGTGGATCGAGCCCGGTGTCGTCACGGACACATGGCTGGGTATGCCGCCAGGCGTCGAGAACTGGCGGAACAGCCGGCGTAGCCCCTCTTCGTCACGGGTGATGTGCGGATAGGTCTCGGTGTAGGTGCCTTCCAGGTAACCGGCAGCCACCAGGGCCGGGCCACCGTGGCCGGGCCCGGCCAGGTAGACCATCTCCTGACCGGTGCGGGCGATGAGCCGGGAGGCGTGGGCGTAGATGAAGCTCAGGCCCGGGCTGGTCCCCCAGTGCCCGAGCAGGCGTGGCTTGATGTGCTCGGGACGGAGCGGTTCCCGCAGCAACGGATTGTCCTGCAGGTAGATCTGCCCGATCGTCAGGTAGTTGTTGGCCCGCCACCAGGCGTCGACCGTGTCACGTTCGTGCGGTTCGAGGCTGGCGAGGCTTTCAGCCAGCTCGCTCACCTCATCCTGGCTCGAACTGGTCGCCAGCTGTTCTGATGTGGTCACGACTTGCTCCTCGCTGCAGTGCGCAGCCGACAGCCCGGACGAGCCGACGCAGGGGTTGACTATCGGCTCGTCCGGAGTTGATGGGTTACTTCAGAATGGGGAACTTCTGCACGAGCGGCCGCTTGTCCCACCAGCGACCCAGGCCGAGGTAGCGACCGGCACCGTAGAGCCCGAGTACCAGGACGACTGCCGCGCCGATGATGTGGTCGTCCGTGATCGGGTTGTTCTCCGGAGGCAGCACGACGGTCCACATCATCATGTACATCACAAAGGCGGCGAAGGTACCCAGCCGCATGAAGATGCCGAGCGTGAGCGAGACGCCGACTGCCGCCAGGCCGAACATGAAGGCCCAGTCGGCCCAGGTCGCTCCGGCGATCGAGTGGTAGAAGCTGTCGAACGGGCCGTCGGCACCGAACTTGAGGAAACCCAGGGTCGGTGATCCGCCGTTGATCCAGGCGGCGTCTCCGAACCGGTCGACGTTGCCCGTGGTGGCGTCCCGTCCGGTCGAGTACCCGAGGGCGAGCAACTTGTCGACGAACGCCCACAGGAACGTCCATCCGATGATGATGCGCAGCACGCCCATCGCGGTGTGTGCAGCCCGCCGTGTCGAGGTGGACTCAGGCAAGGTCTGCTGCGTCACGTCCTGGTCATGGCGCGCTGTGTGCTTGAGGGTGGTCATGCGATCCTCCTTCTACGACGGGGAACTTCGTTGTCCTCACTGTTCCGGTGCTGCGTCCCCTGGACGACCGGCCGAAGTCACGAGCCCGCGGTACGAAGGTCCCGACCTCAGGGCCGTGCGACAGATCGAGGCCGACCACAACCCTGCGGACAGACACCTCAGGCCGAGACCGCGGCGTCGCTGTCGAGCATGCGAGCGAGCTCTTCGCCCCAACGTCGGGCCCGCTCCTCCTGACCGGTGAGGAGCTGGTTTTGACGGTCCACGAGGAAGCTCTCCGGTTTGGCCAGCATCTGGGCTCCATGGCGCTTCAGTCGCTTGCTGATTGCTCGTGAGGCGCGACCCGTCAGAGCCGGCGGGCCTTCGTACCGGGTGTCGAACGCTGCAGCCCTCGCCGAGATGGGACCGACGCTCTCGAACCATTCACGCAAACCATCATCGAGTGCGGTGGGTTCCACCTTCAGGCTCTTGCCGAGCGCCCGGGCGGTGTCGACCGCAGACCGACGCGTGCTGGATCGCGTCATGCTGTGGGCGTGGGTGGGGCCGCCCACGACGACGAGGTCGACCTGCTCGAGAAGAGCCCGGTCCACCTCGGTGACCGGCAACAGCTCTGCGCTGCAGACGGTGGCAAGACCTTCCGTGATCGCGGTGGCGATGCGGTGGGTGTTTCCATACATGGACTCGAAGACCACGAGGCTTCTCATAACGACTCTCCCTTGACGTCTGGGTGTGCCGGCGAGATCGGCTCGGCAACTTGCACGGACATGCTCGGCGTCTCGGTGACCTTGAGGACGTGCTCGGTCTGTCGGCGCGGGGACGGCGGAACCGGTCCTGTTTCGGCAGCCCAGCCGACATGGACGACGATCTGCGGACTGCGCGCGCCGCCCAGCAGCTGCTCCTCCAGCTGCGCACGAACGGTGTCCTCCTCCACGGCCTGGCTGTCGAGACGCGTGGCCAGGCCCAGGCGGGTCGCCTCCAGGAGCAACGCGCTGAGCGCCTCGCCTGCCCGGAGTCGGGAGAGGGGATCGTCGGAGGACGTGCAGAGGAGCAACGCCGCAGATGACGACTCCCCACCGTCCTCGGCCCGCTCGCGCAAGGTGCCGGTGGGGAACCGGTCCTGCGTCGGGCGGTCCAGCTCCGGAGCCGGCGCCGGTGCCGAGACCAGGTTGGCCTCAGGTACGCCCTCTCCGGCGTCGGAGTCGACGCCGGCCCAATGGCTCAGTTCGCTTTCGTAGGCACGGTTGCCCTGTCGCTTCAAGGCGACCTGTCGGGTCAGCGAGTCCCACACGTGTTCGTCCGTCGCATTCGTCAAGGGCTTGGCGACGACACCGTGCTCGGCGGCCAGCGTCACGAGGGTCTGGACATGACTGCTCGGCACTTCCCAGGAGCTCATCGTGCGACGGTCCGACCGCCGTTTCGAGATGGCGCCGGCCCAGGCGGTCATCTGCTCGGTCGGTGGTGCCGCCTCGAACGAGACGGAGGCGAGCAGGCTGGGGATGCGTGGATCCGGCAGCCGTACGACCTTCGAACGCCACCCGCGAGCCGCCATCGCCACCGTCAGGTGATGCAGAGCGGCTCCGCAGCTGATCAGCAGCATCCGGCCGGACTTGTCAGCGGCCTGCAACTGCCGAGTCCGGTCGGTGTACAGATCGAGGGCCGACGAGGTCAGCCGCCACTGCCAGGGCTGGGTGTTGTGGATGGAGGGTGCACGCACGGCGAGCTCGACGGCTTCAGCGACGACCTCTGGGGCCTGGACCGTTCACGGGATGCCCACCTGGATCCGCTTCCGGTTGCGGACTCGACATGGCAGCCTCCGTCTCCGACCTGCACAGCCGGCTCGTGAATGTGTGCTGCTCTCAACCCTGGTGCGTGCGGCCGGCGGTCACGAGAGGCCTTCGTCCTTCCTCACTGGGGCCTTCCGACCAGTTGATGTGCCGACGCCGAGGCTCCGCCTGCGGACCAGCCGGGCGAACAGGCCCGGAATCATGCTCAGCAGGAACAGCGGAATCAGTGCCTGGGCCTCGAGGGGGTCCGTGTGCAGCAGGTCCTGGAGTGCAGGCACGTACAGCGCGGCGAGCAGCAGGACCGCCGAGACGGCGACCGCCGCCTCGAGAGAGCGGCCGCGCCAGGTACGACCACGTCGTGGGTTTCGCAGGGCCATGGCCACTCCCAGCTGCGCGAGTCCCAGGACGAGGAAGACGTGGCTTTGGACGGGCTGACCGGACGCATCGGCGGCGAGCCCTGCCGCGAGCGCAACGGCGGCGATGACCGACCCGAGCACGAGAATCTGCCGGCCCAGGCCGTCACCGAGAACCGACTCCTCGGGATGGCGGGACGGTTGTTTCATGACGGCCGGGTCGACGGGTTCGGCACCGAAGGCCACGCCCGGTGGCCCGTGCGTCAGCATGTTGATCCACAGGATCTGCCCCGGGAGCAACGGAATCGGCATGCCGATGAACGGAGCAACGATCATCACCAGCACCTCGGCGAAGCCTCCGGACAGGGCGTAACGAAGAAACGCCCTGATGTTGGCCAGGATCCGCCGCCCCTCCTCGATGGCCGCGACCACGGTTCCGAGGTCGTCGTCCGCCAGCACGAGCGCCGCCGCCTGGCGGGCGACCTCCGTACCCCCTCGGCCCATCGCGACCCCGATGTCCGCTGCCCGCAGCGCCGGGGCGTCGTTGACCCCGTCGCCCGTCATCGCGACCACGTGACCTGCCGCCTGGAGCGAGCGAACGATGTTGACCTTTTGCTCGGGACGCGTGCGCGCGTACACACTCACCTCGTCACCGAGCTCTGTCCGCGCAGCCTGGCCGTGGTCGGCTTCCAGCGCACCATCGGAACCATCCCCGACCTGGACCACCGGTGCGTCCACCGTCAACTCCAGATCCACGGCGATCGCTCTGGCGGTGTCGGCGTGGTCACCGGTGATCATCACGACGCGGACACCCGCGTCGCGGCAGGCCGCGATGACGTCACGGGCCGTGCGCCGCGGAGGATCTGAGATCGCCACGAGACCGAGCAGCCGGTTGACCGGGTGCAGCTCGGGGTCCGCCGGGTCCGGGGCGGTCTCGGCCACCGCGATCACCCGACGTCCCGAGCGCGCCAACGCTGTGGCTGCGTCCTCTGCCTGTGTCACGGCCGGCGACGGCTCCAGCGTGACGAACACACTCTCGGGTGCACCTTTGACGATCACCACGTCCACACCGCCAGGCGACCTGTGCTCGGTCGTCATTCGTCGGGTCCGGCTGTCGAAGGGGTCTTCATCGACTCGCGGCCACGCTGCGCGGGTCATCGCGACATCGAGGCCGGCCGCTTGGGCCAGCGCGAGCAGGGCGGTCTCCAGCGGGTCCCCGACCAGGTCTGACCGCCCCTCCACCGCCACCACCTGGGCGTCGTTGCAGAGGACGACCGCGCGGAGCAAGCGCGCCAGGTCGGCGCTGGCGGGATCGGCGCTGGCCCCGTCGTCACGGACCAGCGCAGGCCCACCGTCGACGGAGACGGCGTACGCCGCCTCAGGTGTCCAGACGTGGCTGGCCGTCATCCGCCCCTCGGTCAGCGTGCCGGTCTTGTCGGTGGCCAGCACCGACACCGAGCCGAGCGTTTCGACCGCGGGCAGCCTGCGCACGATCGCCGATCGCCGGGCCATCCGGTAGGCGCCCAGGGCCAGAGCGACAGAGACGACGGCCGGGAGCGACTCGGGGACGGCTGCCACCGCCAGGCTCACGGCCACGACGAGCATCGTGCCGATCGAGCGTCCCTGCACCAGCCCCATCAGGAACACGACCGCAGATGCGACGGCCGCGGCGACGACGAGCGTGCGTGACAACCTGGAGAGCCTGCGTTGCAGCGGCGTCGCTCGGACGGGTGCTGCCGCCACGAGCTGAGCGATCTGCCCCAGTGCGCTTTCGGACCCGGTGCGCGTCACCGTCGCTGCGGCCCGACCTCGGGTCACCACGGTCCCGGCCTGGACGTCGGCACCATCAAGGCGCTCGACGGGGACCGACTCACCGGTCATCGCGGACTCATCGAGGTGCAGCTCATGGGCTTCCAGCACCAGTGCGTCAGCGGGCACGATGTCGCCGGCTTCGAGGTGCATCAGGTCGCCAGGGACCAAGATCGGTGCCGGAATCACCTGCACGTGACCGTCCCGAACAACGCGCGCTGTCGGAGCCGACATGTCTTCCAGAGCCGCCAGTGCGCGTTCAGCGCGAATTTCCTGGACGACGCCCATCGCGGTGTTGAGCAGGATCACGGCACCGATCACGACCGTGTCGGTGACGTCCTTCAGCGCCGTCGTCACGGCCGCCGCGGCCAGCAGGAGCAGGATCATCGGATCCCGGAGCTGTTGAGCAACACGTCTCCATACGGGAATCGGTGCAGGACGGGGAAGCTCGTTGCGACCGTGCACGCTGAGGGCATGCACGGCCTGATCGGTGCTGAGCCCGTCGTGGTTCATCCGGGCACCGTCATCGACGGGCAGGGTGCGCTCGAGCGCGTCATCACGGGCCATCCTCCTTAGCATGGGGGCCAGCTCCCACCACCACCAGCCGCGCAGGTCCCCCGGAACCGGGTCCAAAGTCACGGTTCGCGGGATCGTGGACGCGACGTCCGGGGGCCAGATGGCCCTCCCGTGACCTCACCGCGTCTGGCATGGTCGGTCTCATGAACGAAGGGCCCGCCAGCACGCATCCGGCATACCCACTGCGCATGGAAGCGAGGCTCGAGGCTCCGCTCAGCCGATGGCTGTGGTTGGTGAAGGTCATTTTGCTGATCCCGCACATCGTCGTGCTGGCCTTTCTGTGGATCGCGTTCGTGATCCTGACCGTGTTCGTGTTCTTCGCGATCCTCTTCACGGGCCGCTACCCGCGCACCCTCTTCGACTTCAATGTCGGCGTGCTGCGGTGGACGTGGCGGGTGAGCTACTACGGCTACAGTGCGCTGGGCACTGACCGCTACCCGCCGTTCACGTCTGCACGACGTCCCCGACTACCCCACGGACCTCTGGGTCGAGTATCCCGACAAGCTGTCCCGCCCCCGGGTGCTGGTCAAGTGGCTGCTGGCCCTGCCCCATCTCCTGATCGTGAGTGTGTTCGTGGGCGCCGGAGCGTGGGGTTCCTGGCAGTCGAAGGACCTGCGTTTCGGCGGGTGGAGCCTGGTCGGCCTGCTCGTGCTGATCGCCGGTCTGAGCCTGCTGTTCCGGAACCGCTATCCCACGTCGATCTTCGATCTCGTGCTCGGGCTCAACCGCTGGTCTCTGCGCGTGGCGGCGTACGCCGCCCTCATGACCGACACCTACCCACCGTTCCGTCTCGACCAGGGCGGCGGCGACAGTGGCGGGGCGTCGGCCGACGAACACCTGCACGCGCCCGCACCTTCTCCTGCTGTTCCGCGACCCGGCGAGGTGCGGAGCAGCGAGTGGACGTTGGGGCGCGGGGCGTTCGTCGTGGTCGGCTCGTTCGTCGTGTTCACGGCGTTCGGGCTGACGACCCTCGGGATCGCTGCCCTGGCCATCGACAACACCATGCGCGACAACAGCGGCTTCCTCGAAGGGCCTGACCGGCACTTTGTGACGACGACCTACGCGCTGGCCACGGATCCCATCGAGCTGAGCGATCGCCCCTTCGGTCGGGACGGGCCGGGGGATCTGGTCGGCGACGTGCGTCTCCAGGCCGTGTCGAGCGACCCGTCCGTCCCGGTCTTCATCGGGGTCGCGCCCAGCTCGGAGGTGAGCGACTACCTCGAGGGTGTCTCCTACGCGACGATCACGGATCCCCGGGACACCAGCCCTGACTACGTGACCCACCCCGGCGCCGCGTCCGCGCAGGCACCGACGGCTACCGACATCTGGGCAGTGTCAGCGAGCGGGCCAGGAACCCAGTCCCTCGTCTGGACGCCTGACTCGGGTCGATGGACCATCGTCGCGATGAACGCTGCGGGCTCACCGGGAGTGGATGTCACCGTGCAGGCCGGTGTCGAGGCTCCCCACCTGGCTCGCATCGGCGTGGTGGCCATGCTGATCGCCCTGATCCCGCTGTTGGTCGGAAGCGCGCTCATCTACACCGGAGTCCACCGGGCGCGCCGAGCTGCCGCGCATCCGTCAGACTCAGAACCTGGTTTCTGAGAGACTTGGTCCATGAACGAGCCTCCGGCCGTGACCCCCGACACGAAGGACTGGACCTGGGTTCTCCACCGCCTGTGTCCGGAGTGTGGCTTTGCCGCTGCGGATGTCGATGTCAAACAGCTCGGCGCGCTGCTGAAGGACAACGGCCGAACAGTGGACAGCTGTTTTGCGCAGACCGGAGGTCGAGCGTCGTCCCGCACCCGGCACATGGTCGGCTTTGGAATACGGTTGCCACGTGCGGGACGTCCACCGCACGATGCTCGCGCGCGTCGACCTCATGCTGGACCAAGACAATCCGTCCTTCACGAACTGGGATCAGGACGCCACCGCGCTCGCCGATCGCTATCACGAGCAGGTACCGGCGAGGGTGGCGACCGAGCTGGCGGAGGCGGCGGATGCGGCTGCCGCGGTCTACGACTCGGTGTCGGGCCCGGACTGGGATCGCTCGGGCGCCCGCAGCGACGGGAGCCGGTTCACGGTGGACACGCTGGGGCGCTATCACCTGCATGACGTCGTGCACCACCTACACGACGTCGGTCGTGTCTGAACCGGGCCTCGCCCCGTCACCACTCCGGGCCTGACCTGTGGGACTGCCGCTCAGACCTGACTCTGTATCCCCTTGAGGAGCTGACGTGCGATCACGATTCGCTGCACCTGGTTGGTGCCTTCGTAGATCTGGGTGATCTTCGCGTCGCGCATCATCCGCTCGACCGGGTAGTCACGCGTGTAGCCGTAGCCCCCCAGCAGCTGCACGGCATCGGTCGTCACCTCCATCGCGGTGTCGGAGGCGAACGCCTTGGCGGCGGCGCCGAAGAACGTGAGGTCGGAGTCCTCGCGCTGAGATCGCCCTGCCGCTGCGTAGGTCAGCTGTCGTGCCGCCTCGACCTTCATGCCCATGTCGGCGAGCATGAACTGCAGTCCCTGGAACTCGGCGACGACCTTCCCGAACTGCCGGCGCTCCTGGACGTAGCCCAGCGCGTAGTCGAGCGCGCCCTGCGCGATGCCGACGGCCTGCGCCGCGATCGTCACGCGGGTGTGATCGAGGGTCCGCATAGCGGTGGCGAAGCCGGTGCCTTCTCCTCCGATGATCCGGTGAGCCGGGATACGCACCTGATCGAGGTAGACCTCGCGCGTGGGCGAGCCCTTGATGCCGAGCTTCTTCTCGGGTGCGCCGAAGGAGACGCCGTCATCGTTCCTTTCGACGACGAAAGCCGAGATCCCGTTCGTACCGGCAGCAGGATCCGTGACGGCAAAGACCGTGTAGTACTCCGAGACGCCCGCGTTGGTGATCCAGCGCTTCACCCCGGTGAGCACGTAGCCGTCGCCGTCACGGACGGCCATCGTGCGCATGTTCGCGGCGTCGGACCCGGCCGCTGGCTCCGACAGGCAGTAGGAGAACATCGCATCGCCGGCGGCAACCGAGGGCAGGTACGTCGCCTTGAGCGCCTCGGAACCGCTGAGCAGGATCGGCATGGTGCCGAGCTTGTTGACGGCCGGGATCAGCGACGACGAAGCACACGCCCGGGCGACCTCCTCGATCACGATGCAGGTCGCGAGCGCGTCAGCACCTGCTCCGCCGTACTCCTCCGGGATGTGGGGCGCATGGAAGTCCGCCGCCCGTAGTGCGTCGTAGGCGACCTTGGGGAATTCCGAGGACTCGTCGACCTCGGCCGCATGTGGGGCAACCTTGGCCGTGCAGACTGCGCGGACGGCATCGCGGATCGCCTGGTGCTCCTCCGACGGTGCGAACAAGGGGAAGGACTCGACTGCGTCGGACATGCCGCGCATTCTAGGCCTTCCGCCCTTCGCGCGAACCCTCGGTCAGCGGCCGCGCGCCTTGGCCCGGGCACGTTCCCGGCGTCTGAGCACGGCTCCCATGGCCTTGGCGGCAACGGGATTCTTGTCGGCCAACTGCGCAGCCTTGCGCTGGCTGGAGAACACCAAGCGGCGCGCGCGGCTGCTCACGTTCTTCGCTTCGTCGACTCCCTCGACCGAGTGACGCTTGCGGCGCCACCAGCTCGTGGCATAGTCCTCGGCGAGCAGCGCCAGTGCGTCGAGGGCGGCGTCGAGAAGTTCGGCGTCGGTGGCGTCATCGGGGCGCCGGCCGCCCTCGCGTCGTACGGGCCGGAGCTCGTCCAGGTCCCCGACGATGTCGTATCCGCGCGCGGTCAGCTCGGCGATGCAGCTGTCGGCGCGCTCGGTGATCCACGGGATCTCCTCGTCGGGCAAGGTGAAACGGACCGGCTCCGACCGCCGGGCCAGCATCTGCACGATCGTCATCTTCATGATCTTGTCGTGTTCGCGCTGGTTGAGCCGGCCGCCCAGACGCTCGTTGACCCGCCGGATCACCTCGGTCGCCGCGACTCCGACGGTCTCGTTGTTCCACTTGGGTTCTTCGGTGAGTGCGGCAGGATCGAAGCCGACCACCGACGCGAACCGGGCGAGCAGCTCGTCCGGCGACGAGCCCGACCTCGGCACTGTGACCACGTGCAGCCGCCCCGCCGGTACGGCGGACTCCCAGGTCGCGCAGATCGCCGCGAGGTCCTGGCGCATCCAGAAGCCACGAGCGGGACTGGTTGCCAGCTGCTTGGGGTCCTTGATGGCGTCGACGAACTCCTGCCACGTCCAGGTCTTGTCGTTCTTGACCTCTTCCTGCCAGGCCGAGACCGCGACACGTCCGAGGTCGCGGGCCGTGACGATGACATGGACCTCGCTGGTGGGGAACGCCTGGACGGTCTTGGTCACCTGCTTGAGCGTGGACAGGCTGAGTCGTTCCTCGGAGATGAGGGCGGTCGATTGGCCCGAGGCGTTGACGTGGTCGACCAGCGCGTCCCAGGTCCCGGAGATCCGGCGGTCGGTGACGCCGCGGGGGCGCCGTCCCTGGAGGTCCCAGACCGCAAAGGCCTGCACGGGCTCGCCGGGGCCGCCGCAGAAGTCCACGTGCTGGGCGCGCAGCTGGGCGCGGTTGGCTCGCAGCACGTTCTGCAGATACGTCGTTCCGGTCTTGTGCAGACCGATGTGGACGAAGACCTTGTCCGGAGTGCCCACGTCAGCTCGTCCCGCCCTCGTCGGTCGCGGGCGGCTGTTGCGCAGCGTCCCGGACCGCCAGCCCCTTCGCGCGGGCACTGTCGGCAAGACGCTCCTGGAACGCGACCATGGCCTCCCGCAACCCCGGGTCGGAGGCCGCCAGGATCCGCACCGCGAGCAGGCCTGCGTTACGGGCGTTGCCGATGGCGACGGTGGCCACCGGAACTCCGGCGGGCATCTGAACGATGGACAGCAGCGAGTCCATCCCGTCGAGATACCGCAGCGCGACCGGGACGCCGACCACGGGGAGCGGGGTGACTGCGGCGAGCATGCCAGGGAGGTGGGCGGCACCGCCGGCTCCGGCGATGATGACCTGGAGCCCCCGCTCGTGCGCCGTCCGGCCGTACTCGAGCATCTCGGCCGGCATCCGGTGCGCGGAGACAACGTCGGCCTCGTGCGTCACGCCGAACTCGCCCAGGACCTCCGCGGCCGCCTGCATCGTCGGCCAGTCGGAGTCCGACCCCATCACGATCCCGACCCGCGGGGCGGACGACGTACTCATGAGGTGCTCTCTTCGTCGAAGACGGTTCCGTCGTTGCCCAGGGTGCCGTCGAACCAGCCGGCGGCGTGGCGAGCCCGCTCACGTACGTCGTCGAGGTCGTCGCCGTACGCGGTCACGTGGCCCACCTTGCGTCCGGGCTTGACGGCCTTGCCGTACAGGTGGACCCGCACGCCGGGGTCCCGCGCCTGGACGTGGGGGTAGCCGTCGTACAGGTCGGGGGTGGCCGGTTCGGCGCCGCCGAGGATGTTGACCATCACCGACCAGGCGGCGCGCGGGGCCGGCGAGCCGAGCGGCAGGTCGAGCACGGCCCTGAGGTGGTTCTCGAACTGGCTGGTCACGGCGCCGTCGATCGACCAGTGCCCGGTGTTGTGGGGACGCATGGCGAGCTCGTTGACCAGGACCTGGCCATCGCGTGTCTCGAACAGCTCGACGGCGAGGATGCCGGTCACGTCGAGCTCGGCGGCGATCGTCATCGCCAGCTCCTGCGCGTGCACCGCCAGGTCGGGGTCGAGGTCGGGTGCCGGGGCCGTCACCTCGACGCAGATGCCGTCGCGTTGCACGCTCTCGACGACGGGGTACGCCGCCACCTGACCCATCGGAGACCGCGCGACCAGTGCGGACAGCTCCCGGCGGAAGTCGACGAACTCCTCGGCAAGGAGGTCGATGCCCTCGGGCGCGACACGGAGTACCTCGGCGGCCTCGTCGTCAGAGCGGACGGTCCAGACACCTTTGCCGTCGTAGCCCCCACGCGTCGTCTTGAGCACGACCGGATAGCCGGAAACCTCGGCGGCGAACGCAGCAACGGCCTCGGCTGAGGCGACGACCGACCAGCGTGGTTGCGGGACCTCCAATGATGCGAGGCGCCGCCGCATCACGCTCTTGTCCTGGGCGTGCACGAGTGCGCCGGGTCCTGGCCGGGTGGCGATGCCGTCGGCGGCGAGCTTCTCGAGCGAGGTGGTGGGCACGTGCTCGTGGTCGAACGTCACGACAGTGCAGCCGTCGGCCCAGGCCCGCACGGTGGGGAAGTCGGTGTAGTCGCCGACCGTGGTGTCGGCGATGACCTGTGCGGCCGACATGCCCTCGGCCTCGGCCAACAGGCGCAAGGGCACGCCGAGAGCGATGGCTGCCGGCTGCATCATGCGCGCCAGCTGTCCGGCGCCGATCACGCCCACCACGGGTGTTTCCACAGCGGGAACTCTAGCGAGGTGAACGGTTGACACCACGGCGTGCCCTCGGCGCAGCGTCAGCCCGGCCCGACCAAGCTCTCGTCGTCGGTGAGGAACCAGGCGTTGGCCTTGAGGGAAGGGCTGTACACCACGAAGTCGAGATGGTTGTTCGTTCCTACGCTCGTATACGGAACCGTCAGCTGGTGCCAGGAGACGTCGCTGAAGGTCAGGCTTGCACTCGTCGTTCCGACGACGGCGCCTGCCGGGTTGATCTCGTTGAGCTGTAGTACCGCCGTCTGCGACTGCCCCACCTTTTGCCCACGGACCCACGCGCGGGCCGTGAAGTCTGCTCCCGACACCGTGGACGGCACCCAGCTCGGCTTCGAGACGACGCCGGCTGGGCCTGCGGTGCTCACGTTGCGGATCACTTTGAGGCTGTAGGCACCGGCGTGCTTGTCCACGAGCGCGCGAACCGTCTTGGACTGCGCGTTGTACAACCCGGTCCATCCAGTCTTGTTGGTCTCGAAGCTCGGGTTGGCGATGTACTCCTTCGTCGTCGGTGGCGGCGGCGGCGGAGGTGGTGGCGGAGGTGGCGGCGGCGGTGGTCCGCCAGAGCCGGCGTAGCCGGTCAGGGTCTGGCTGAACATGACGCTGCCGGTTGTGCAGGGGTTGCCGGCCGCAGCCGTCGAATCCGGACCGCAGATGAACGCGTAGGTGAGCTGGGCGCCGACGAACGTGGTGCGCAGGTGCGAGAAGTGTCCGGACATCCACAGCGTGCCGGCGCCCGGGTTTCCGGAAGTCGAGGACTCCTTGCCCCCGGCGCCGTCGATGAGGTGCACCACGCCGTGTCGCGCGGTGAGCGCCTGGCCGTTGTGTACGTGGTGTGCGACGTTGAGCACGTACTTGCCGTCCGGACGGGCGCTGGGCGAGTACTTGTCGCCCAGGGTGTCGATGGCGGCACGCAGGTCGAGATCGCCGCCGCCCCCGTTGCCGTAGGCCGGACGGTGGCCCCAGGTGACGATCAGGTAGATGCTCGGGTCCGCCTCGGCCTGGGCCATGAGCGGGTCGACCTTGGACAACCAGTCCGGGTAGGCGCCGGTCCACGGTTCCGGGTAGGCGATGAACAGCACGTGCCCGGCCGTGAAGTAACCCCAGTCATCGCCGCGACAGCCATTCTTGGTGGGGTCCGCGGGTGAGGGGCAGCCGACGCCGGAGACGGTTGTCGGGGTGTCGGAGGGGACCGTCTGCGTGTGCGGCATGTTGAAGCGGCCCTTGTAGTTGCCCAGCGAGTCCGCCTGCGACGACCCGGCCTCGTGATTGCCCCAGGCGAACTGCATCGCCGCCTGCGTCGCCACCGGCGCGATGTCCTCCCAGAACTGGTGGACCGCCGGCTTGCCGCAGGAGTTGGCGTAACTGATGTCGCCGCCGTGCGTGACAACGGCGGGGTTGTCATCGGCCAGCTGCTGCCAAACCTGGGACATCCACGGCGTACCGCAGCCGGACGTCGTACCGGTGTCGCCGATGTCATCCCAGACGAAGTCGCCGGTCGGCGCTGCCTGGAAGGTGTGGTCGAGGCCGTTGGTCCCGATGGCGTAGTGGTAGGTGGCGCCGGGCGTCAGGCCGGTGAGCTTGACCTGCCAGAACGGTCCCGTCGTGTCGACCGGTGTCGTCGACGGGGCCGATGCCTGGGCGCTGGACCCGTACGTCTGCGTCCGGCCGTAGCTGACCACGCTGTCAGGGCCGCGCCAGTACAACCACATCTCGTCGGGGGCGTCGCCGAAGCTGCTGTGGATCTCGCCGTCAGGCTCTGACACGGCCGCGGCGACGACTGCACTGGTGGTTTCAGCGACGGTGACAGCGCTGCCGCGGCCGGCGGTTGTCACGGTGAGCACGGCGGCAACGACACTCGCCAGCAGGCCTGATATGCGCAGTCGTCTCAGCACAGGAACTCCAGAGATATGGGGACATCTGAGCCGAGAACTCCAGGGCAGCGTACTCCCGCGTCCTGACGTACTCTGCGCTTCTGGGCAAATGCTCGCTATGGCGGGTGATAACACCGTTTACGGGAATCGGCCTAGTCCGAGCGGTTACACCTGAGCGACTTGTCGCGAGGCGGACCGGTCGGCCCCGTAGGCTTGGCTGATCGCACCCGTCGCGGCGGCGTTCCCGCCACCGGCCGAGCCACAGGAGATCTTCGCGTGCTGAACCGTCTGCGTGCCCTGATGCACGAGGCTGCGAAGTTCGGAGTTGTCGGCGGAGTCGGCTTCGTCGTCGACGTCGGCACGTTCAACGTGCTCCGGTTCGCCGGCAATCCCGGGGTGCTCGAACACAAGCCGCTGACCGCCAAGGCGATCTCGGTCGCGGTTGCCACCCTGGTGACGTACTTCGGTAACCGGCACTGGACCTGGCGCGATCGGGCGCGTACCGCAGCACACCGCGAGGTCCTCCTCTTCTTCGTGCTGAACGCGATCGGGATGGCGATTGCGGTCGGCTGCCTCGCGTTCTCCCACTACGTGCTCGATCTGAGGTCCGTCGTCGCCGACAACGTGTCCGCCAACATCGTCGGGCTGGCGCTCGGCATGGTCTTCCGGTTCTGGAGCTATCGGACCTTCGTGTTCCGGCGCAACCCGGACGACTCCCCCGAGCTGGCGCTCGACCTGGTCGGTCGCCTCGTCGAGGAGGAGATCCTGAGCGAGCAGGCCGAGGTCGAAGGCGAGAGCGGCGGCGCCCTGAGATCCCCCCGCTAGGCGGATTTCGGTCAAGTCAGATCGCGCGCGGTCGGGCAGGATGCTGGCATGGAAACCGGCGCCGACATATTCGCGGACTTCTTGGACGCGCTTGCGGCGAGCCTTGACCACGACGTCGATGGCGATGATCTGGCAGCGCACCTGTCGTTCTCACGCTCCCACCTCGACCGGGTCGTCAAGGCGGTGTCGGGCGAGAGCGCCGGGCGGTTTCGGCGGCGCATCCTGATGGAACGAGCCGCATATCGCCTGCTGACCGTTGACGCGAACATCCTCGATATCGCGGTTGAGGCCGGCTACTCGTCCCACGAGGCCTTCACCCGCGCTTTCCAACGTGACTTCGGCCGTGGTCCGGCCGACTGGCGCGCCCTTCCGGGCCCACCGCTACTGGCATCACCGAACGACGTTCACTTCCACCCGCCTGGCGCGCTGCGCGTCCCGGCCCTGCGAAAGGTGACCTCGATGGACCTCATCGTCACCATGACCGAGCACCACGTCTGGCTCGTCGGTGAGCTCATCGAAGGGGCGAACACGCTGGGCGACGAGGAGCTTGACCGGCCGATCGAGATCTCCGTCGAGGGCATCGACGCGGATCCGACCACCCGGTCATTGCTGTCTCGACTGGTCGGGCAGCTGGACCAGTGGAACTGCTCGGTCGCGAATTCGCCGTACGACTTCACCATCGAGCACCACGAGTTGATGGAGTCGATGCGGTCTCGCCTGGCCGTGGTCGGCCCCGCGTTCCTCGAGAACGTGCGCAACGCCTGCGGGACGGGGGCACTCGAGGACGCATTCATCGATGCCACCGGTGGGCAACCGGAGGTCTTCACCTACGGACAGATGATCGCTCATGTGCTGACGTACGCCGCCCATCGCCGGACTCTGGTCACGGGTGCGTTGTACTCGGCCGGCATCACGGACATCTCCGATGACCCGTTGTTCTGGGGCCCGATCATGCCCTGACAAGAGCTACCACCTGGCCGATCCCAACCCCGGCTGATCGAGCCTGTCGAGATCGAGCAGCCGAGTAGGCAGGTTTCGGGCAGCCGGCAGCGCGACGGGAGTGCAGGCAGGGCTTGGTGGGTGCCGGTGTGGTCGACCAGGAGGTAGCGGCCGTTTGGGGTGCGCCACACGAAGACCCCGGTGAAGGGTTGTACGACCTGCCAGTCGCCGTGGGTTTTGACCCGGTGGTGGAAACGGGTGATGGGGCCGAGCTTGCCGACCCCGGTCTGGCCCGGTGGCCCACCGTCGTCGGGTTTGACGAAGGGGATGGTGTGGTCGATGTCGCCGGTACGGCGGGTGGGGGGCCGGTTGCGGTCGGACTCTGGGACCGGAACCGGCGCGGCAACCAGCCTCACTCGTGCCTCGCTCGGTGGCCAGGCCCATCCACGCCGACCGGTTTCCGGTCCCGCCGTCCGCCCTCCACCGGCTGTCCGACAGTGACCAGTCCGTTTCCCCTTATCCACAAGGGAATTCTGCGAAACTCGCCAAGCCTCTGCTCGATCGCCGACGGGCCGGATCGCTCACTGCCCCGGGGAAGGGCAACCGGACTGTCAGCGGAGAAGGCGGCGGACGGAGATGGGTTGGACGGCACCGAAGCCGCGTAGCGGGCGCTCGGTCAACGGCCGGGTCACGTAGCCGGCGAGCTCCCCCACGACGGCAGCTGTCGTCTCGTCGCAGATCACGCGGTTGCGGCGCGCCACCCCTGTCAACCGGCTCGCCATGTTGACCGGAGCACCGAACACGTCGCCCAACCGCATGATGACCGGGACCCGTAGCCAGGCCGACGTGGACGTCGGGGAGCGTCTCGTCGCCGCCCACCCGCTCGACGATGTCGGACGCGATGTCGACTCCGACCACCGGCTTCGTCCGCGATGAACAGCACCGAGTCTCCGAGCGTCTTGATCACCCGGCCACCACGGGCGGCAACCAGGTCGGAGCAGCTCGACTCGAACTCCTCGACCACGTCGGCCAGCAGGTCCTCGTCCATCCCGTTCGCCAGCTCGGTGAAACCCACGAGGTCCGCGAAACCGACCGTGACGCTCATCGTGTGCAGGTCGGAGTCCCTGGCCCCGAGCGCCTCGATGCGGCTCACCGCGGCTGCCAGGTGCCGACGCCAGGAGTAGGTGAGCAGGTCCTCGAACGTCGGCTCGACCGACCTGATGATCTGCAGTCCCGTGGTGAGTCTCGAGCCGGTCCCGTGCCCCGACTCCTCCAACCGCTCGACGAGCTCGCTCAACGTGGTCACCTGCCAGTCGGCGAGACGAGCCATCGTCGAGCCCAGGGCACGCGTGAGCCGGATCGCGGTCTCGAACTCCATCAAGCCCGAATCGACCATCGCCATCAGCTTGGCCATGGCATCTCGGTCGGCGTCGGTGAAGGCCGCGGCGTCCCCCGCGTCCGGGAAACCGAGTGCGCGCCACAAACGGCGACCGTCCCTCGTCGCGTCCTCGCCCTCACCGGTGATCTGGGCCGACGTGAGATGGGGCGACTCCCCCAGGATCGCGCGCTCGAGGTCTTCGCGAGTCGTGCCGCCGCCCCCTCCGTCGGCAGGGGTCGACGGAGGGACCTCGCCGTCGTCGCTCACGTCACGGCTGCTGTCGTCGTGGTTCACCCGCGGCGTGGCTCCAGCGGGTGAGGGGGCGTCCCGTCGTCGTCGTGACCGTCGTCGTTGCCGAACAGCAGGTCGGTGATGACCAGCTGCAGCGACTCGACCTTCGGCACGTCCGGCAACACCGACATCCCTTCTTCGCTGGCGTCGGAGATCACCAACGTGCCGCAGCCGAGCATCCGGTCGAGCACTCCGCGCTCGTACGAGACGTCGTTGATCCGGTGCAGCGGGATGTCGCGTCCCTTCCGCGTCAGCACGCCGGACCGGTTGATGAGTCGACGGTTGGTGACGGTGTACGACGCGGTCAGCCAGATGAGGAACGGCCGGACGGTGAACCAGATGATGACGGCCAGCGGCGACGATGAGCACGAGCCACATGAGGACGTCGTGCGCGCTCCCGCTGGGCAGCACCGCCAACAGGAATCCCGCGACACCGCACGTGAGGATCAGCACGATCACGGGGACGACGAGCGCCTTCCAATGCGTGCGCGTCGAGATGATGACGTGTTCGCCATCACCGAGCAGCTTCGGCGAGATGCCCATCAGGGTGTCCCTTCGACAGGTGAGTCAGACTGTGATCGCTCCGATCGTGTCATGTCTCGGTCCTCAGGTGAACGACATCGCCCGCACCGAACGCCACCTGCCCGCGTGCGGTGCGGACCAGGAGACGTCCTGTTTCGTCCACGCCGACCGCCTCCCCCGACTCATGGCCGCCATCTGGCCGGTCGAGCCGGACCTGGCGACCGAGCGTCGTACACGCGTCGACGTACGCGGTGTGCAGCCCGGCCGAAGCGTCGCCCCGGTGGGCGTACCAGTCCTTGAGGAGCGCAGCCAGCACGCGGAGCACGCCTCGGATGAGCAGTGACCGATCCGTGGTCGTGGCGTTCTCGATCGCCAGCGACGTGGCAGACGGGACCGGCAGCTCGTCGGGTCGCAGCGACACGTTGAGCCCGATCCCGATGACGGCCGCCGCGCCGCCGCGGCCTCCGTCCACCCGCTCCACCCGCTCGACCAGGAGACCGGCGACCTTGCGGTCACCCACGAGCACGTCGTTGGGCCACTTGAGGCCGGCCTCGACGCCGGCGTCCTTGCGGAGGGCGGCCGCTACGGCCAGCCCGGACAGCAACGGCAGCCACGGCCACCGCGCGGCCGGGACCGTCTCGTGCAGCCCCGGGCGGACCAGCACCGACATCGCCAACCCCGAACGGGGCGGTGACGTCCAGGTGCGGTCGAGGCGTCCGCGCCCGGCTGTCTGGTGCTCGGCGATCAGGACCACCCCGTCCTCGTCAGGGTCAGGGGACTCCGCTGCGCGGCGGGTGAGATCGCCGTTGGTCGACGGTGAGGACTCCACCAGGTCGATCGCGGTCCACATCGACCCCGGTACGACGAGCGCCCGCCGCAGGACGTCGACGTTCAGCGGCGGGCGGTCGAGGTCGCCATACTTCGACGTCATACCCGTCACGCTACGCTGCGGTGCGTGAGCACCACTGACACTCCTCAGGCCGACATCCACACCACCGCCGGCAAGCTCGCGGATCTCGACGAGCGGCTCGAGGCCGCCGTGCACGCGGGCTCCGAGCGGGCGATCGAGAAGCAGCACGCCAAAGGCAAGCTGACGGCACGTGAGCGGGTCGAGCAACTCCTCGACGAGGGGTCGTTCGTCGAGCTCGACGA
Organism: uncultured Actinomycetota bacterium; assembly: GCA_963712935.1. Lineage (GTDB taxonomy): Bacteria > Actinomycetota > Actinomycetes > Propionibacteriales > Nocardioidaceae > JANLYC01. Next base: position 100,605 of record CAVQJX010000024.1, on the reverse strand, counting down.
GCTGGCCCGCCACCGGTCGACGAACTTCGGGATGGAGCGCAACCGGCCGTACGGCGACGGGGTCGTGACCGGCTACGGCACGATCGACGGCCGCCAGGTCTGCGTGTTCGCCCAGGACTTCACCGTCTTCGGCGGCAGCCTCGGACAGGTCTTCGGCGAGAAGATCGTCAAGGTGATGGACCTGGCGATGAAGACCGGCTGCCCCGTCGTCGGCATCAACGACTCCGGGGGTGCACGCATCCAGGAGGGCGTGGTGTCGCTGGGGCTGTACGGCGAGATCTTTCGCCGCAACGTGCACGCCTCCGGCGTCATCCCGCAGGTCTCACTGATCATGGGGCCGTGCGCCGGTGGCGCCGTCTACTCCCCCGCCGTCACGGACTTCACCGTGATGGTCGACAAGACCTCGCACATGTTCATCACCGGACCCGACGTGATCAAGACCGTCACCGGTGAGGACGTCTCGATGGAAGATCTCGGCGGAGCCCACACCCACAACTCCAAGAGCGGCAACGCGCACTACCTCGGGTCGGATGAGTCCGACGCCATCGACTACGTCAAGGCGCTGCTGTCGTACCTGCCACAGAACAACCTCGAGGACCCGCCGGCATACGCCGAGTCGACGTACACCGAGGAAGAGCTCCAGGTCAACGACGAGGACCGAGCGCTCGACGTGTTGATCCCGGACTCGCCCAACCAGCCGTACGACATGCACACCGTGATCGAGTCCGTCCTCGACGACGGCGAGTTCCTCGAGGTGCAGGCGCTGTTCGCGCCGAACATGATCGTCGGCTACGGCCGCGTCGAAGGCCGCTCGGTCGGGGTCGTGGCCAACCAGCCGATGCAGTTCGCGGGGACGCTCGACATCAACGCGTCGGAGAAGGCAGCCCGCTTCGTACGCACCTGCGACGCCTTCAACGTCCCGGTGCTGACGTTCGTCGACGTACCCGGGTTCCTCCCAGGCACCGACCAGGAATGGAACGGCATCATCCGTCGTGGCGCCAAGCTCATCTACGCCTACGCCGAGGCGACCGTGCCGCTCATCACCGTGATCACCCGCAAGGCGTACGGCGGTGCGTACGACGTGATGGGGTCCAAGCATCTCGGCGCCGACATGAACGTCGCCTGGCCGACCGCGCAGATCGCCGTGATGGGAGCACAGGGCGCCGTCAACATCCTCTACCGGGCCGAGCTCAAGAACGCCGACGACCCCGAAGGCCGGCGGGCCGAGCTCATCACCGACTACGAGGACACGCTCGCGAACCCGTACCTCGCGGCCGAGCGTGGCTACATCGACGCAGTGATCGCCCCGCACGAGACGCGGTCCGAGATCGTCCGGTCCCTACGACTGCTCCGCAACAAGCGCGAGACCCTGCCCCCCAAGAAGCACGGCAACATCCCGCTCTGAGCCCGATGTTCCTCAAGGCCTGCATCAACGGGAGCCGACGTCCCGCCGAGCACCCAGGGCTACCGACGACTTCGGCTGCGATCGCTGCCGAGGTAGCCCGCGTGGTCGCGGCCGGAGCGGATGCCGTCCATCTGCACGTCAAGGACCGCGAAGGTTCAGACACCCTCGACGGCGAGGCGATGTCGACCGTGCTCGAGGCCGTGCGGTCGGCCACCGCAGACGTCCCGGTCGGTGTCACGACCGGCGCCTGGGCCACCCCCGATCCTGATGAACGGCTGCAGCGGATCCGGCAGTGGTCGCCACAGCCGGCTCTGCCTGACTTCGCATCCGTCAACTGGCACGAGGACGGCGCCGACGAGATCGCGCGCACCCTGCTGGCCATGGGAGTCGGCGTCGAGGCCGGCCTCTGGCACAGCGAGGGAGTCGAGGCGTGGGTGCGTTCGCCCTACCGCGACGACTGCTGCCGGATCCTGCTGGAGCTCCCGGCCGACCTCAGCGCCTCGGCAACGATCGTAGAAGCGGACCGCCTCGTCGAACAGGTCCGCGCCGTGGCCCACCCTGCGGTCCCGGTCCTCCTGCACGGCGAAGGGAACAGCTGCTGGCCGGCTCTCGACCACGCACTCAGGATCGGCCTGCAAACTCGCATCGGTCTCGAAGACGTCCTCGTGCTGCCGGATGGCTCGACCGCCCCCGACAACGCCACCCTCGTCGCGACGGCCCGCAGCCTCCACCTCAGCCGAACGGCAGATTGAGCACGACCACGCATGTCGTCAGGCCGGCCAGGGCGACGAGCGTCCAGCCGATGGCTCGGGCGGCGTCGTGTCGCGCCACTGACTCGTCCGATCCGTCGAACAGCTCGACGAAGGTCTGCGCCCGCAGCCACGACACCCGGAGACCGGCCGCGAAGAAGACCGCTGCCGGTAGTGCCGCCACCATCCACCGGACGGAACCTGTTGCGACACCGGCCACGAGCATCGCGACGGGGAAGCAGGCGAGGGCCGCAGCCAGGAAGACCCACGGTGTGGACCACCGCTCGGGGCGACGCCGATCGGCGGAGTCGCCGTGGCCCGGAGGCGGGCTCATCCCTGCCACGTGACGCTCACCTCCTGCCGATACGATCGCGACATGCCTGATCAGGACCCATCAGACCAGCCCGTGCTGCTGCGGGTCGAGCGGGGCAACCCGAGCGACGAGGAGCTCGCTGCCTTGGTGCTGGTGCTGGCGGCTCGCCGGGCAGCCGCGGCTGCCACGGCAGGGCAGGACACGACCGACGTACGCCGGTCCGGCTGGACTGATCGCAGCCGCGGCCTACGCGGGACGCACCGACCGGGCCCCACCGGATGGCGCTCGGCCGCTCTTCCCCACTGAAGCGATCATGCAGCGGACGCCCCACGGCGGGGCTGAGCTCACGGCCGGTTAGGTTGATCCGATGACCACCGACCAGGTCCGACCTGTGGACCACGTAGCCGACCAGTTCGTCGCCGACTACGCGGTGCTCGACCCGTTGGCCGCCACGTATTTCGGCATCCGCGGGTACGACGACCAGGTCACCGACATCTCGCCGGACGGCTTCGCCGCTCGGCGCCAGCTGACGTCGGACGCCCGGGCGCGGATGGCTGCCACCGAACCGACCGACCAGCGTGAGGCTGCTGCGAAGGCGTCGTTCCTCGAGCGCCAGGACGTCGCCCTCGCCCGGTACGACGCCGGCACGCCTCAGTCGCAGGTCAGCATCATCACCAGCGAGCTGCATCGCGTACGCAGCGTCTTCGACCTGATGCGCACCGATGACGAGGATGCCTGGCGCACGATCGACGCACGCCTGTCGAAGATCCCCGGCGCCATCGACGACTACCGCACCACCCTCACCCGGGCCGCTGACGCCGGACACGTCTCGGCCAAGCGGCAGCTCCGCGCTCTCGCGCAACAGGTGCGGACCTGGACCGGGCAGGAGGGCCGGGCCGGCAGCTTCTTCGACGACTTCGTGGCGCGTGCGGACGGGTTGCCCGCCAGCCTCCGCCAGCAGCTCGACGAGCATGCCGCCTCGAGCACCGCCGCGTTCGCTCTGTTCGAACGGTTCCTGACCGACGAGCTGCTACCGCGCGGACGCGACAAGGACGCGGTCGGCCGGGACGCCTACGGACCCGAGTCACGGCTCTTCCTGGGCGCCACCATCGACCTCGAGGAGACCTACGCCTGGGCGTGGGACGAGCTCAAACGGATTGACGACGAGATGGTGCGGGTCGCACAGCAGATCAAGTCCGGGGCGAGTGTGGACGAGGCCGTCGAGATCCTCGACGCCGATCCGGCCCGCTCGATCGACGGCAAGGAGGCCTTCCGCGAGTGGATGCAGCAGCTCGCTGACGAGACGATCGCCGAGCTGGCCGACACCCACTTCGACATCCCGGAGCCGGTCCGGCGGATCGAGTGCTGTCTCGCCCCCACGAACGACGGTGGGATCTACTACACCGGCCCCAGTGAGGACTTCGAGCGGCCGGGCCGGATGTGGTGGGCAGTACCGGACGAACAGACAAGGTTCTCGACCTGGCGCGAGGTCACGACCGTCTACCACGAAGGTGCACCGGGTCATCATCTCCAGGTCGCCCAGACCGCCTACCGCAGCGACCTGCTCAACCGGTGGCAGCGGACGATGTGCTGGGTCTCCGGGCACGGCGAGGGCTGGGCGCTGTACGCCGAGCGGCTGATGGACGAGCTCGGCTACCTCGACGACCCTGGCGACAAGCTCGGGATGCTCGATGCACAGGGCATGCGGGCGGCACGGGTGATCCTCGACATCGGTGTGCATGCCGAGCTGGAGATCCCCGGCGACAACCCCTTCGGCTTCCATCCCGGTGAGGCCTGGACCGCCGAGCTCTGCCTGGAGTTCCTGCGTCAGCACTGCCGGATGGAGGAGGCGATCATCTCGTTCGAGGTCAACCGCTACCTGGGGTGGCCGGGTCAGGCCCCGTCGTACAAGGTCGGCGAACGCGTCTGGCTCCAGGCCCGCGACGAAGTCCGACGGCGCAAGGGTGCGGGCTTCGACCTCGCCGCGTTCCACCGACAGGCCCTCGACCTCGGGTCGCTCGGGTTGGACCCGATGCGCACCCTGCTCGCGCAGCTATGAGGCGGGTGGCATGAGCACGACCCAGGTACGTCTGGTGCTGGCCTCGGCATCGCCGGCCCGGCGGGCGACGTTGCGGGCGGCCGGCATCTGCCCGGAGATCGTCGTGTCGGACGTGGACGAGTCGACGTACACCGCTGACACCCCTGCTGAGCTGGCCCAGCTGCTGGCGACCGCCAAGGCCGAGGCCGTGGCCACGCTGTCGATCGCCGACGGGGCCGTCGTGGTCGGGTGCGACTCCGTCCTCGACCTCGACGGCGAGGCGCTGGGCAAGCCGACGGATGCCGCCGACGCGGTCCGGCGCTGGCGGTCGATGCGCGGCCGGTCGGGTCTGCTGGTGACGGGACACTGCGTCATCGACACCCGCACGGGGCGAGAGGCCGCGGCGAGTGCGACAACGCGGGTCACCTTTGCGGAGCTGAGCGACGAGGAGATCGCAGCCTACGTCGCGACCGGCGAACCACTCCAGGTCGCGGGAGCCTTCACGATCGACGGCCTCGGCGGCCCCTTCGTCACCGAGATCGCGGGCGACCCGCACAACGTTGTGGGCATCTCGCTTCCCCTGCTCCGCACGATGTTGCGAGACCTCGACGTCGCGTGGACCTCCCTCTGGCCGGCCCCCTGACCGAGTTGTCAGAACCCAGTAGCGCCAGAGCGCTAGTGGGTTCTGACAACTCGGTTATTCGACGGGGAGGCCGAGGCCGCGAGCGATGAGCATGCGCTGGACCTCGGAGGTGCCTTCGCCGATCTCGAGCACCTTGGCGTCGCGGTAGAAGCGCGCTACCGGGTACTCCTCCATAAAGCCGTAGCCACCGAACACCTGGGTGGCGATGCGGGTGGCGGTGACGGCGGACTCGGTGGAGTAGAGCTTGGCGATCGCCGCTGCCTGCTTGAACTCCTGGCGCGGCCGACCGGCGTCCTTGAGCGCCGCCGCCTTGTAGGTGAGGCCGCGCGCCGCCTCGGCCATGACTTTCAGATCGGCGATCTGGAACGCGACGCCCTGCTTGCGACCGATCGGCACGTCGAACGTGGTGCGCTCGCCGGCGTACTGCACCGAGAGGTCGAGGCAGGCCTGGATGCAGCCGACCGCGAGCGCGGCGATGGCGACGCGGCCGTCGTCGAGGGTCGCGAGGAACTGGTGGAAGCCCTTGCCCCGCTCGCCGAGCAGGTTGGCCTCCGGGACACGGCAGTTGTCGAAGCTCAGCGGGTGCGTGTCGCTGGCGTGCCACCCGAGCTTGTCGTAGGCCTTCTCGGCGGTGAAGCCGGCGGTGTCCGTCGGAACGATGATCGTCGAGATCTCCGGCTTGCCGTCGTCCCTGGTGCCGGTCCGCGCGGTCACCGTCACCAGGGACGTGATGTCGGAGCCGGAGTTGGTGATGAACTGCTTGCTGCCGTTGATGACCCATTCGCCGTCGACGAGCTCGGCCTTGGTCTTGGTGGCACCCGCGTCCGAGCCGGCACCGGCCTCGGTGAGGCCGAAGCCGGCGAGGGTGGTGCCGGCCACGAGATCGGGCAGCCATGTGCTCTTCTGCTCGTCGGTGCCGAACGTCAGGATCGGGTTGATGCCCAGACCGACCGCGGCCTCGAGGGTGATGCCCATCGACTGGTCGACGCGACCGATCTCCTCGATCGCGACACACAGGCTGGTGAAGTCACCGTCCTCCCCGGCTCCGCCGAACTCCTCCGGCGCAGTCAGCCCGAAAAGTCCGAGCTTGCCCATCTGGTGCACGGCGTCGACGGGGAAGTAGTGGTCCTTGTCCCATTGCGCTGCGCGCGGCCCGATCTCGGCTTCCGCGAACTCGCGCACGCTCTGCCGGAAGGTTTCGTGCTCGGGTGTCAGCTCGAACGATGTCACGATGGTCACTCCTCGGGGCGATGCCTTACTCTTACGTCAACGTAAGCGTTAGGTCGCTTCCGTAACGGAAGGTCAAGGACGTCGCGATGGTCGAAACCGGCAATTCAGAGGATACCGGCAGGACCTGGACGATCAGCGCGCTCGCCGAAGAGTACGGCGTCACGCTGCGCACGCTGCGCCACTACGAGGACATCGGGCTGCTCGAGCCCGAGCGACACGGCACGACCCGCGTGTTCCGCAACCGCGACCGGATCCGGCTCGCCCTGATCCTGCGCGGCCGCCGGCTCGGCTTCTCCCTCGATGAGATCGCCGTCATCGTCAACATGTACGACGAGCAGCCCGGCGAGGCAGGTCAGCTGCAGTACCTGCTCGACCAGATCGACGTACGCCGGGCCGAGCTGGCCCAGCGCCGACGCGACATCGAGGACACCCTCGTCGAGCTCGACCAGGTCGAGGCCCGCTGCCGCGAGGACCTCGCCCGCCTCCACGCCTAACGACACCCCTCCTCGCGCCCGGCTCGCGGCTGTCCACCGACGGTGCTTCACTGACCACATGCCGGCCCGCACGAGACAGCGCCTCGAAACCCGTCCGCTGACGACGGCCACCTGGGCCGATCTCGAGGAGCTCTTCGCGATGCCTGGCGGCTCGATCGTGCGTGGCTGCTGGTGCATGTACTACCGGGTGACCGGCACGGTCTCGGTGTCGAGCGCAGCGGGGGTCGACCACAAGCAACAGTTGTGTGACCTGGTCAACGGCGGCACGGTGCCCGGCCTGGTGGGCTATGTAGAGGGTGCACCGGTCGGGTGGATCAGCCTCGGGCCGCGCGAGGACTACCTCAAGCTCCAGCGCTCGCCGATCATGAAGCCGGTCGACGACGCCGAGGTCTGGTCGATCGTCTGCACGTATGTCGCCAAGTCCCACCGGGGGCAGGGTCTGCAGCATCAGTTGCTGGCCGGCGCCATCGACTACGCCCGCGACGAAGGCGTGCGGACGCTCGAGGCCTATCCCGTCGACAAGCCGGAGCGCAGCCACGCCGACTTCATGTTCTTCGGCTCGCGCGGCCTGTACGAACGTGCCGGGTTCCGAGAGGTCGTCCGCCGCTCCCCCACGCGCGTCGTCATGCGCCGTGGCCTACGCCCGAAGAAGCATTGAAACTGGGCTGCGAGGGTGGCCGACCGAACCGGCCACCCTCGCAGTGCCTAGCGGTCAGTGATGGTGTCGATCACCACACCCAGGCAGCCGGAAGCTCGCGATCCGGGTCTGCCAGCCGGCGGGACTGGTGGCCTGGCCCGCCGCGGTGTAGTACTCGTTGACGTACCACATCGTGCAGTCGTCGCTCGGGTCGACGTTCATCGAGGTGTAGTCACCCCAGCGAGAGTTCGCTGGTCGTCTGCACGCCACTGCCGTCGATGATGGTGCCCTCGCCGAGAGTCATCTGCCGAGCGGATCACCCGCCTGCCGGCCGGTGTACCGGATGCCGGGGTAGACGTCGGTACCGTTGACCACGCTGTAGCCGAGCGCCAGGTTGCCGAACTTGTCCTGGGCGATGCTGCCCATCCAGCGGTTCACACCGTCATCGGGTGCGAACGTGCCCTGCTGATGGATGGAGTAGTTCGACCCCGGCGTCCGACGGATCTCGTACCAGCGCACTCCGGCGACACCGGGCCGCGCCTCGACGGACTGGTTCGTCACCAGCGACTCGACACCCGGGCCGAGCTTGCGGTAGGCCAGCCGCCACGTCGCACGCTGCCGGGAGGACAACGTTCGAGGTACTGAGCCGGGTTGGTGATGCCCGGCTGTGGCAGACAGTCGCGGATTCCGGAGCACCGCACGGGAAGTTCGTGTCGAACGGCTCGGTCGGCAGCTGCGCCCCGAACCGCAGCGAGGACTGCGGCGTCGACCGCCACTTGACCTTCAGGTCCCAGATGTTCAGCGCATCAGATGTCGCGCCGTACTCCCAGTCGTCGTCCTGGGTCCCGAGCAGCGGGATCGCCTGACCTTCGGCCGGCTTGCGCGTCCCGTCGATGTCAGCAGGCAGCAGCCCGTCACCGATGAGCGGAAGCAGGGTCGGGTCGTTGCCGTCGATGTAGTACGAAACGGCACGCGCGTCCTGTCCGTTGTACATCTTCCGCTTCTCGAGGGCGTACACGCCGATGCCGTACTCGACCGTGGGACCGAACTCGCGGGTGGTCAACGTCAGCGTGTCGGTCCAGACGCCGTACTTCGGGTAGTCGGGGAAGTTGATCCCGGAGCTGAAGGCGTAGCGGTTGTACGGGCCGGTCGCATCGCTCGTCGTCGAGACCGCAACACAGTTGTAGAACGGAATCGTCGGGTCGTTCAAGCCACGCGTCGTGAACTGCGTCAGGATCCAGCGGTTGGCGATCTGGTCGTAGAGGACGACCGGATCGCCCGACGGATCGGTGCAGTCATTGAGCGCGAAGCCGCTCCAGAGATCACCGATGGGTGTCGGCGGCATCTGCAGGTTGCCGGACTTGTCGTAGACATCGACCATCAGGTTGGTCATCTCGACGTACTGCTTGCGACTCACATCACCGACGGGGTCCGGCGGGTTGACCCGGAAGCCGTAGTAGTTGAAGTTGTCCTGGTTGCTGAGCCCCTCGAAGTTGGCTCGGGTCGACCCGATCGTGGCCGGTGGGGCCGCGCCCTGGACGGCAGGGTCGCCGGTGAATCCGTTGTCCGGTGCGGAGCCGATCTCGTCGGCACGCTCCTCCTGCGCGCCCTCCGAGCCGGTGGTCGGCACGTCTGGCGTTCGACAGGGTGGACAGCCGTGGCGAGGTGTCGTGGGCGACGGCGTCGGAGTAGTGCGGTTGGAGCGACGCAGCTGCGGGCGACGCGGAGAAGCCGCAGCGTGGTCGGGCCTCTGCGCCTGGCCGGCCTGCTGGAGCCCCAGGGCCAGGCCGAGGGCGGCGACCCCGACAGTCACCCCCCTGGCAGTACGAACGATGCGATGGTGCGCTGGCTGTCGACTCATGAAGCATCCTCTCGGTGGTGCGGCCCGTCTGACGGGCTGCTCATAGATCGGTCTTAGTCTTCTGTCCAGCGGGTTCACATCCTGATTTCGGTCAGATTTCTTGACTCTCCGTGAGTGAGTCGTGACGCATGAGTCTCACGAGGCGAGGGCGGCCCAAGGGACAGGCCGCCGACACGCCGGGCCTCGACAGTCCTAGACTCAGGCCGTCGTACTCGATGACCGCCGAGGAGTCCTCTGTGCCTGCGCTGACGCCACTCACCAAGGTGCTGATCGCCAACCGGGGCGAGATCGCCGTCCGCGTCATCCGTGCCTGCAAGGACGCCGGGATCCGGAGCGTGGCGGTGTACGCCGACCCGGACCGCGATGCGTTGTTCGCGCGGCTGGCCGACGAGGCCTATGCGCTCGAGGGAGCAACGCCCGCGGACTCCTACCTCGACATCGACAAGATCATCGCGGTGGCGAAACGGTCAGGTGCCGACTCGGTGCACCCCGGCTACGGCTTCCTCGCCGAGAACTCCGGCTTCGCCCAAGCGGTCATCGACGCCGGTCTGATCTGGATCGGCCCACCGCCCGCGGCGATCGACGCCCTGGGCGACAAGGTCCAGGCCCGTCACATCGCGCACAAGGTGGGCGCCCCGCTGGTCGCCGGCACCGAGGACCCGGTCAAGGACGCCGACGAGGTGGTCGCGTTCGCGCGCGAACACGGACTCCCGATCGCGATCAAGGCCGCATTCGGCGGCGGCGGTCGAGGGTTGAAGGTCGCGCGCAAGGAGGAAGAGGTCGCCGAGCTGTACGAGTCCGCGGTCCGCGAGGCGGTCAGCGCGTTCGGTCGAGGCGAGTGCTTCGTCGAGCGCTACCTCGACAGGCCCCGGCACGTCGAGACCCAATGTCTGGCCGACCAGCACGGCAACGTCGTCGTCGTCTCCACCCGCGACTGCTCGCTGCAGCGCCGGCACCAGAAGCTGGTCGAGGAGGCACCCGCCCCGTTCCTGTCCGACGAGCAGGTCAAGACCCTCTACACCTCGTCGAAGGCGATCCTCGCCGAGGCGGGCTACGTCGGCGCCGGCACCTGCGAGTTCCTCGTCGGCCAGGACGGCACGATCTCGTTCCTCGAGGTCAACACGAGGCTCCAGGTCGAGCATCCTGTCAGCGAAGAGGTCACCGGGATCGACCTCGTGCGGGAGATGTTCCGGATCGCTGCCGGCGAGGAGCTCGGGTATGACGACCCGGTGATCGAGGGACACTCCATCGAGTTCCGGATCAACGCCGAGGACGCGGGCCGCAACTTCATGCCCGCCCCGGGCACGCTGACCCGCTGGCACGCACCGTCCGGACCGGGCGTCCGGGTCGACGGTGGCTACGACCAGGGTGAGACGGTGCCGGGCGCCTTCGACTCCCTCGTCGCGAAGCTGATCGTCAGCGGCCGCAGTCGGGAGCAGGCCCTCGAGCGGTCGCGGCGTGCGCTCGACGAGTTCGTCGTCGACGGCATGCCCACGGTGATCCCCTTCCACCGTGCGGTCGTGGACGACGCCGCCTACACGGGCGGCGCCGACGGCAAGACGTTCGGGGTCTACACGAGCTGGATCGAGACCGCTTTCGACAACACGATCGCGCCGTATGCCGGTGAGTCCGGGGCTGCCACTCCCGCGGAGCGCGAGTCCGTGACGGTCGAGGTCGGCGGTAAGAGGCTCGAGGTCTCGCTCCCGGCCGGGCTGTCCACGCCAGGGGCCGCCGGATCGAGCAAGAAGCCGACCAAGCGTGCCGCGGCGAAGAAGGCCGGTGCGGCTGCCGGCGGCAACGCCCTCACTGCTCCCATGCAGGGCACGATCGTCAAGCTCGCCGTCGAGAATGGCCAGCAGGTCGAGGCGGGTGAGCTCGTCGTGGTGCTCGAGGCGATGAAGATGGAGCAGCCGATCAACGCCCACCGCGCCGGCACGATCACCGCCTTGGCGGCCGAGGTCGGGGCGACAGTGACCAACGGCGCAGTCCTGTGCGAGATCACCGACGGTTAGGCCCGGACGACGTGACCGGCCGACGTCCCCAGCATCCGCTGCTGCGTCTGGCGGTCTCGTGATCGTCGTCGTGGGTGGGTCCGGCCAGCTGGGCAGCAGGCTCGTGCCGCGGTCCCCTGAGCGTCAGCACCGGACGACGGGAGGCCCCAACAGCTCCCAGCTCGGCGGATCACCCCAGCACGAGTCGCCATCGACATACGGACGCAGCAGCGCAGTCAGCTCCACGTCAGCGCGGCAGTTCAGCGCCTGCGAGGCCAGCTTGCGCGCCACGCCGGCGAGGAAGTCCGCGAGCTGGACGCGGGGATCCTGTTGGGAGTCGACCATCCGGACGCCGGACAGCCGTGGCCCCACCTCACGACGGACGTGTGCCAGCCGGTCCTCGGTGAGGGTGTTCGTCTCGTCGTGCACGATCGAGACCGGGCAGTCGACCCCGACACCAGTGCAGCACGGTGCTGACGAGCGCGGGGATCAACGGCTCGAGGAGCGGCACGACAGCAGGGTGCTCCGTCAGCGCGGCGGCGGAAGTGCACGACCCGCGAGCGACCCTCGCTCAGCCGGTCGAGCACGTCGGCCAGTTCGTGTCGGTGTCGTCGATGCGGCGTAGGTCGTCGACCGCGGCGAAGAACGCATCGACGGGAGTGGGAGTGAGCAGCCCGACGCCTGACCGGAGGACCAGGTTGCCGGTCTCGAGGAAGCGGTTCCAGCGCACTTCTCCGAACGCGCGCGGCCCCTCGCGCCGCAATCGCGCTGCCGCACCGGCCACGCGCCGTCGCCGTCGCCGTCGAGCAGGTCGATCAGAGCGCTCAGCACGTAAAAGGTCTTGTCGGTCAGGACCACGTGCGCCCGATCGACCAGCGGGCCCCCAGCGCCCAGGAACCACGTGAGGACTGCCCGTTGCTTCTGACGCAGCAGGTGGTTGGCCTTGTACTCGGTCGCGGGTGACCGGATGCGTGACCGTACCTCAGCGACGCAGGCTGCTGCGTCATCGAGACCGAGCCGGACGCTCCCGTGCGCAAAGACATCGGTGTTGCCGCCGATCAGGTGCTCGCCCTCGGACCCGGACTCGTCGCACGCCACGTCGAGCGTCGAGTCCGCCGCGGCGTCAGGCATGCCCCGATCCTTCGTCAAACCTCGTCAGGACTCAAACCTGTTTCGGCCAGGTCGGCACGGCGTGCGTGGCTTGTTCTGCGAGACCCTGCTGCCACGATCCGGACGGCTCCCTAGGGTTGGGGGCATGTTCGCGAAAGTGCTGGTGGCCAATCGAGGCGAGATCGCGGTGCGGGCGTTCCGGGCGGCGTACGAGCTGGGCGCCAAGACCGTGGCCGTTTTCCCGCACGAGGACCGTGGCTCCGAGCATCGGCTCAAGGCGGACGAGGCCTTCGAGATCGGTGTACGCGGCCACCCCGTACGGGCGTACCTCGACCCGACGGCCATCGTCGAGGCAGCTCAGCACGCCCATGCCGAGGCGGTGTATCCCGGATACGGTTTCCTCTCCGAGAACCCCGGCCTGGCCGAGGCCTGTGCCGCTGCAGGCATCACCTTCGTCGGCCCGCCCGCCGAGATCCTTCGACTGACCGGCAACAAGGCGAGCGCTGTCCGAGCGGCCAAGGCGGCGGGCGTCCCGGTGCTGACCAACATCGCACCGTCAGCCGATGTCGACGAGATCGTCGCGGCCGCCAATGCGCTGAGCTTCCCCGTGTTCGTCAAGGCGGTAGCCGGTGGCGGTGGGCGCGGCATGCGGCGCGTCGAAGATCCCGACCGGCTGCGCGAGGCCGTCGAGGCCGCGATGCGCGAGGCCGACGGCGCCTTCGGGGATCCGACCGTCTTCGTCGAAGAGGCAGTGGTCGACCCGCGCCACATCGAGGTCCAGATCCTCGCCGACGGCCAGGGCAACGTCATCCACCTCTTCGAGCGAGACTGCTCCCTCCAGCGCCGCCACCAGAAAGTCGTCGAGATCGCCCCGGCGCCCAGTCTCGACCCCGACCTCCGCGAGCGCATCTGCGCCGACGCCGTGAAGTTCGCGCGCGAGATCGGCTACGTCAACGCGGGCACGGTCGAGTTCCTGGTCGACGGCAATGGTCGGCACGTGTTCATCGAGATGAACCCCCGCATCCAGGTCGAGCACACGGTGACCGAGGAGGTGACCGACGTCGACCTGGTGCAGTCCCAGCTGCGTATCGCCGCCGGTGAGTCGCTGGCCGACCTGGGTCTGTATCAGGACCAGATCGCGGTGCGCGGGTTCGCGCTGCAGTGCCGGATCACGACCGAGGACCCGGCCAACGGGTTCCGCCCCGACACGGGACGCATCACGGCGTACCGCTCCCCCGGCGGCGCCGGGATCAGGCTCGATGGAGGGACGACGTACACCGGTGCAGAGGTGTCCGCCCACTTCGACTCGATGCTGACGAAGCTCACCTGCCGCGGCCGGACCTTCGCGATCGCGGTCGACCGGGCGCGCCGGGCGATCGCAGAGTTCCGGATCCGCGGCGTCGCCACGAACATCCCGTTCCTGCAGGCGGTGCTCGACGACCCGGACTTCCGAGCCGGCCAGGTCACGACCTCGTTCATCGAGCAACATCCCCAGCTGCTCACTGCCCGCTCGTCTGCCGACCGCGGGACCCGGCTACTGCACTATCTCGCCGACGTGACCGTCAATCAGCCGCACGGCACGGCACCCACCTCGATCGACCCGACGAGCAAGCTGCCGGCGCTGCCGGGCGGCCCACCCCCCGACGGGTCTCGACAGCGGCTGCGCGCTCTCGGCGCCGCACAGTTCGCCGCCGACCTGCGGGCGCAGCAGGCGGTAGCCGTCACCGACACGACGCTGCGCGATGCGCATCAGTCGCTGCTCGCGACCCGGGTCCGCACCCGTGACCTGACCGCCGTTGCGCCGTACATGGCTGCCCTGACCCCGCAGCTGTTGTCGGTCGAGTGCTGGGGCGGGGCGACGTACGACGTCGCGTTGCGGTTCCTTGCCGAAGATCCCTGGGAGCGGCTCGCCCAGTTGCGCGAGGCGATGCCGAACCTCTGTCTGCAGATGTTGCTGCGCGGCCGCAACACCGTGGGCTACACGCCGTACCCCACGCAGGTGACTGACGCGTTCGTCGCCGAGGCCGCGGAGACCGGCATCGACATCTTCCGGATCTTCGATGCGCTCAACGATGTGGAGCAGATGCACGCCGCGATCGATGCCGTTCGCGCGACACCGAGCGGCGTCGCCGAGGTCGCGCTCTGCTACACCGGTGACCTGAGCAGCCCGGGTGAGACGCTCTACACGCTCGACTACTACCTTCGCCTCGCCGAGCGGATCGTCGCCGCGGGGGCCCACGTCCTCGCGATCAAGGACATGGCCGGCCTGCTGCGCGCACCCGCCGCCCGCACGCTGGTCACCGCGTTGCGCGAGCGTTTCGACCTGCCGGTCCATCTGCACACCCACGACACCCCCGGCGGACAGCTCGCCACGTTGCTGGCCGCCATCGAGTCCGGGGTCGACGCCGTCGACGTCGCCAGCGCGGCGCTGTCCGGCACCACGAGCCAACCCGCCATGTCTGCCCTGATCGGGGCCACCGACTACACCGACCGGGCCACCGGGCTGGACCTGGCGGCGGTGTGTGACCTCGAGCCGTACTGGGAGGCGACGCGGCGGCTGTACGCGCCGTTCGAGGCGGGTCTCCCGGCGCCGACCGGACGCGTGTACACGCACGAGATCCCCGGCGGGCAGCTGTCCAATCTGCGTCAGCAGGCGATCGCCCTCGGGCTGGGCGAGAAGTTCGAACAGATCGAGGACATGTACGCCGCTGCCAACGACATCCTCGGCAACATCGTGAAGGTGACCCCGTCCAGCAAGGTGGTCGGGGACCTCGCCTTGTCGTTGGTCGCCGCCGACGCCGACCCCGCAGCCTTCGCGGCCGACCCCGGGGCCTTCGACGTGCCGGACTCGGTCATCGGTTTCCTCTCCGGAGAGCTCGGCGACCCACCTGGCGGGTGGCCGGAACCTTTCCGTGCCAAGGCACTCGCCGGCCGGACGATCAAGCACCACGAGGAGAAGCTCGACCCGGCCGACGCAGCCGCGTTGGAGAGCGACCGGCGTGCGGTGCTCAACCGGCTGCTGTTCCCGGGTCCGAGCCAGGCGTTCGCCGACTCGCGCGAGCGGTTCAGCGATCTCTCGGTGCTGCGGACCCGCGACTTCCTCTACGGTCTGGACTTCGACGACGAGCACGACGTCTATCTCGAGGAGGGCGTCCGACTCATCCTCGGTGTGGAGTCGATCAGCCAGCCCGACGAGCGTGGCATCCGCACGGTGATGTGCACGATCAACGGACAGCTCCGGCCGGTATCGGTACGGGATCGTTCGGTCTCGTCCGACGCACCCGCCCAGGAACGAGCCGACGCGAACAAGCCCGGTGAGGTCGGCGCGCCGTTCGACGGCGTGGTGTCCGTGCTGGTCGAGGCCGGCGACAAGGTCGAGGCCGGCCAGGCTGTCGCGACCATCGAGGCGATGAAGATGGAGGCCTCGATCACGACGCCCGTCGCAGGCACCGTCGACCGGATCGCGCTCGACGGTCCGCGCACGGTCGAAGGCGGAGACCTCGTCCTGGTGGTCAGCCCGGGCTGATCGTCCCGGCTTCGATCGGCGCAGCGGTCAGTTCTGGACGACCTTGAACTCGCCTGTCGAGGAGACCCAGGTGATCCGGCCGTGCTGGAAGTCGACGCGCTGCCCGACCCTGATCGTGCGCACGTTGCTCGTGGGGTAGCCGAGACTGCCGTCGGGTCCGCCCGTGGCGGACGCCCAGTAGTGCAGGACTGGGCCGAACATCACGTGCGCACCCACTCCCGGCCTGGAGTAGATGTAGCCGCGCTGCAACCGCACCTTGTGGCCTCTGCGCGGAGCCTTGAGGATGCCGGTCTCCGGCCACCCGACGTGGGACGACGGACCGCCATACGCGCGATAGGTGAACAGCAGCGGTCCCATCAGCTCGCGGGCCCCGGTCTGTGCGTTCCAGAAGATGCGACCCTTCGTGAAGTTCTGGGCCGACCCGTCGTCGAGGACGTACTCGCCCGAGGTGGGCCGTCCGATCGAGGACTTGACGCCGCCCAGCTCACGCCAGCGCTCGATGATGGGCGTGGGGGCGATCGAGAACCAGGTCGAGCGCAGGCCGTACTGCCACCGGAAGTCGTCGCCGGTCAGGTAGGCGGTCCCGTCGGTGCCCTGAAGCACGATCTGGTCGACACGACCACCCCAGCGCCCATGGCCGTCCCTCGACGTGACGCGTAGGTCGGTCAGAGACCCGATCTCGGGATGCGCCGACTCCAACGACGCCACGCTCACGTCGACCGACCAGCGGTGGACGCTGTTCCCGGAGAACTTGTCGTACGGATCACGCTCGGCCGGCAGGTACGGAACGCTGCCCGCGGCCGTCCAGCCACCGGACGAGGCCGAGAACTGCGTGAACGCCGGCTTGCCGCCGTACGCGAGGATCTGCTGGCGCGTCGCCGAGACCGCACTGTTGCTCGAGGCCTGTTCAGCCGCTACTCCGCCGTACACCTGGCAGGCGGTGGTGTCGCAGATCTGGTAGTAGCGGTGCGGGTTCTGTGCCCGCAGCCAGGCCGCGTACGTCCGCGCGGCCACGGCCTGCGCCTGCAGCGCGGCCGGCTTCCACGACACGGGCATCTCATACGGCACCACGCCACGTACGTATGCGTCCAGCGACAGCACGTTGACGGTGTCCCGGACGGGTGCGTTGGGGTATGGCGGCACCGAGCGCAGCGTGCCGCGGTAACGCTGGCCCGTCACGTCCGTGCCGGACGGCACGAGCAACGTCAGGACACCCTTGGCGAAGAACTCACCGGCACCCTTGAACTTCGCGCGCCCGTCCGGGATCTGCCAGGTGCGCCACCGGTCGGCCTTGTGGAACTGCACGATGGTTCCGCGGTTGATCGGAGTCAGCCGCCAACGATCGACTCCCTGCTTGTCGGGGAGCTGCCACGACGAGCCGTCGGTGAGATCGCGAACCTTCAGCCCGCGCCTGGGTCGGACCTGCAGATCCGACGTGGTGTCGGAACTGATCAGGACGCGGACGTTGCCCTTGGCCTTGGACCACGTCGTCCCCGGATAGTAGAAGTCGATGATCTTGTCGTAGCTGAGCCCTTTCAGAGCAGCACCCTGAGCGCCGTACTGGCTCATCCCGTGACCGTGGCCGTAGCCGCGACCGGTGATCGTCCACGTCTTCGAGACCGGCACGTAATAGGTCTGGTCAGCCTGCGCTGCCCCGCCCGTGATGGTGAGGGCGAGGGGAGTCAGCACGGCCACAGCCAGCGATGCGAGTCCGGTACGAGAGCGCCGCAGCGCGGCCGACGCAGAGGTCATCGGTAGCTCACAGTCGTTCGTCCGGTGGACTTGTCGTAGGTAATGGTCCCGCGCTGGAACCGGGCGGAGGAGCCTGCTTTGGTGCTACGGAGATCTGTCTTGGGGAAAGCCCAGTCGCCCGGCGGGTCCGTGCAGGTGGCGGTACCTGACGAGGACCTTGCCGCTCAGCACGACATGCGCGCCTGTCTTATCGGACCAGTAGAGCCGGCCGCCCTCGAAGACCCCGGAGAGCCCCTTGGCGGGGCGGTGCAGGCGGGACTGCGGGTAGCCGAGCTCCCCGCTGGTCTCTCCGGTGGCGAGGTAGGCCGTCAGGAGCGGAGTCGGGTACAGCGTCACGCGACGCCCCTTCTTGAAATAGCTCCGCGCCTTCGTGAACGTCGTGTGTCGGCCGCCGTCAGACGCCACCTCACCGATGCGCACCGGGCCGAGGGCGCCCTTCGCGCCGCCGCGGTGCACCCAGTGCCGCTCGATGACCGACGAGAACTGGTCGAGGCGCTTGTGCACCTTGCGGCGCAAGGTCGGCAGCCAGTCATAGACCATCTGCCCGGGACAGGCGGTCGCCATCGCGTCGCGGTGTCCCGAGATCTGCGCGAAGCGCTTGCCGTTGATGTAGGCAAAACCGACCCCGCTGCGGTAGGCGGTGCCGAGCCGCCAGGCCACCAGCCTGACGAGCGCTGACCGCATGGCCTGGGTGGGCATGGTGTTCGTGAACTCACCCATCAGCGAGATTCCGGTGCTGTTGACGTTGTAGTCGCCGGAGTGGGCACCGCGAACCGGCTTGCGAATGCCTCCCGCCCGGCCTTCGTAGACGGTCCCGTAGCGGTCGATGAGGAAGTTGTAGCCGATGTCGCACCAGCCGCGGGACTGCGTGTGATACGCGTAGATTCCGCGCACGATCGATGCCGACTCACGCCGCGTGTAGGTGTTGCTCCCCGCGGTGTGGTGCACGAAGACGGCCTTGAACGTGCTGCCGAAACGCGGTGACCAACACGTGTCACCGAGGCTCTCGTCCGCCCCCCACTGCTTGCGGGTCACGATCCTGGGCATCGTGGGGAGTCCGTCCTTGGCCGTGTCGGCAGTACTCGTGGTGCCCCCCTTGGCGCTCGACCCGGGCGCAGCGCTGGTTGCTGCAGTCGCGTCGTAGCCCGAGGTGCCTGGATCGATCGCCGCCACCGTCAGTCCGGTCGGACGCCGCCCGCTGGCGTCGTACACGTCGACCTCGACGGCGTCTGCCTGGCCCACGTACAGCGGCGCGGTGCCGTCGCGGAGGGATGAGTCCTCGCCCGGCGCCGGACCCTCGTCCGGGTCGACGTCCACGGAGGTCCAGGGCGTCCAACCGTTCCTGGCATGCGTACGGACGGCGACCTGGACGGTCGAGGCGTCGACGGTCCCGTGGTCCCACGTCACGCCGAGCATCGAGAAGCCGCTCGCGATGCGGCTACGGACGTGGCCGACCAGCTGCGCCGGCTTGGCCTGCTTGCCGCCCTGAGCCTGCTGTGCTGCTACAGCTCGACGCGGAGCGCTGCGCTGCGACAGCGTGGCTCGCTGCGCCGCCGTGAACTGCCGGGACGACGACGTTGTGGACCCGCGGAGGTAGGGCGTGCGGACTGCTCGTGCCCGCGGCGACAACCCGGCCGGTCGGTGCACCGGCTCGTGGTGAGGGGGTCACCGACGAGGCGTCGGCCTGGCCGACCACGGCCAGGGGGACCACCACTGCCAGGACGGCGGGCACGGCCACCGCTCCGATCCGAAGGCGTCCGACCACGGCGGACCGTGGCTTCGTGTTACGGGCTTCCGAGGGTGCGCGGACTCGCATGCATCACTCCTGGCGACATCGTCATCATCGTGCGTCACGGGGCTGTTGTGACAATTGTTAACGGTTGTTATTGGTGGGGTAACCGGGACCGATTATGTCCAGCATTCCCGAAGTCGTGCCACCTGGATGCCGAATTCTTATAATCCTCCGACTGTAATTACAATGGTGTCATTTCTGCATTCCCCGCCTGCCCCTTTTCCCCTTTCCGCGAATTGCGGGAAAGTGCTGGGCGACACGCCGTGCGACGCCTGCACCTTCCCGCAATTCGCGGAGAGCGGCGTGGACGTTTGTCCACAGATTCCGACTGCTTCGTGCTCACGCGGGTCTCGGGTGGTGGCGTCGGGGGATGACCGAATCCATCCGACATGCCGACGCCATCGCTCAGGGCATCGGCCGCGGCGTCCTGGGCGGTCCCCGGTGGCGCAAGGTCAGTCATGGTCTCTATGTACGCGCTGAGGCGCCTGCGGACATGCTCGAGCGTTGCCGCCAGCTCCGGCCCGTGCTCCCGCCAGGCGCCGCCTTCAGCCACCTCACGGGCGCGGCCCTGTGGTCCTGCTGGCTGCCACGACTGCCGAGCTGGCTGCCGATGCTGGCCACGATCCCACCAAGGGCTGATCGCCCCGAACGATCCGGTCTGTACGTCGCCCGCAGTCGGGCCGCCTTGCCGGGTGCCGCGTTCGTGAGCGGCGTTCCGGTCCTGGCGCCTGAGCTCATCCTCGGCCAGCTCGCCGAGGATCTTCCGCTCATCGATCTCGTCGTCGCCCTCGACTGTTTCCTGCAGCGTCGACTCTGCGGCATCGACGACATCGTTGACGGCATTCGTTCACGGCAGCGCGGACTACCCAAACTTCGTCGCGCCCTCTCACTCTGCGATGGCCGCAGCGAATCGCCATGGGAAACAATTCTGAGATTGCTGCATGTGTTCGCCGAGATCCCCGTCGAACCGCAACACCTGATCAGGGTCGACGAGGGCGAGATCGCTGCGCGGGGAGATCTGCGTATTGTCGGCACGAACCAGCTGCCGGAGTACGACGGTGCCACGCACCGTACCCGGCAACGTCATGAGCGTGACCTCGCACGGGACAAGCTTCTGAACCGACATGGCTTGGTGCGATTCGCCTACACCGCCAGCGAGATCCTGCATCATCCCGGTCTCATCGTTCGGGACGCCGAGACGGCATTGGGGTGGCGCCACGATCCGGACCGGATCAACGCCTGGCTGGTCGAGGTCGAACGGTCGAGCCTGATGCCGCTCGGGTGGCGGCGGCTCCTGAATCGATTGCACCGGTTCGACCGCCCGCTGCGCGGACGTGGTGCACGCCGTACCCCGCTCCGCGAATTGCGGGAAAGTGCCGGCCGACACGCCGCTCGGAGCCTGAAGTTTCCCGCAATTCGCGGACAGATGTGGGCAGGGTCAGCGGGTGTGCAGGCGGCGGGCGGCTTCGGCGATGGAGCCGCTCATCGAGGGGTACACCGTGAACCCGTGCGCGAGCTCGTCGACGGTGAGCCGGGCTTCGACGGCGAGAGAAACCGCGTGAATGAGCTCACTGGCACGCGGCGCGACGACCACGCCGCCGATGACAATTCCCGTGCCGGGTCGACAGAAGAGCTTGACGAAGCCGTCGCGCACGCCCTGCATCTTCGCGCGCGCATTTCCGGCCAGCGGGAGCATTTCCTGGTTGGCCTCGATCTCGCCGTCGTCGACGGCCAGCTGGCTGTAGCCCACGGTGGCGATCTCGGGCGAGGTGAACACCGTCGACGAGACCGTCTTGAGGTCGAGGGGCGACACGGCGTCGCCGAGTGCGTGCCACATCGCGATACGGCCCTGCATGGCCGCAACCGACGCGAGCATCAGCACTCCGGTGCAGTCGCCGGCGGCATACACCCCACGGGCACTGGTCCGCGAGACCCGGTCGACCGAGACGAACCCGGCGTCGTCCAGGCTGACACCGGCTTCCTCGAGCCCGACCTCCGTGGTGTTCGGGATCGACCCCACGGCGAGCAGGCAGTGCGAGCCCTCGACCGTCTCACCGTCCGTGAGCGCGACGACGACCCGGTCCCCCTCGCGTACGACGCTCTTCGCCCGGCTCTGGGACAGCACCGTCATGCCACGGCGGATGAGGACGTCTTCGAGCACCTCCGCCGCTTGCGCGTCCTCACCGGGCAGGACCCGGTCGCGGCTGCTCACCAGCACCACGTCGACGCCGAGCGCGTTGTAGGCGCTGGCGAACTCCGCTCCGGTCACGCCCGAGCCGATGACGATCAGCCGGGAGGGACACTCGTCGAGGTCGTACACCTGCTCCCAGGTCAGGATGCGTTCGCCGTCCGGTGTGGCGCTCGGCAGGACGCGCGGATGCGCACCGGTGGCGACCAGCACCACGTCGGCGTCGAGCCGTTCTTCGCCGTCGTCGGTCATCGCGACGACTGTCTCGGGACCGTCCAGGCGACCTGTCCCGCGCACGATGCGCACGCCCTCGGAGTCGAGCCGGCGCGAGATGTCGGCGCTTTGCTGGGCAGCGAGCTTCTTGACACGTTCGTTGACCACTGCGAGGTCGACCGACGCCCCGTCGTCCGACTGCGCGTCGTGACCCGCGAACCGGAGGCCGAGCTCACGGGACTCCTGGACGGTGGTCATCACGTCGGCGGTCGCGATCAGGGTCTTGGAGGGAACGCAGTCGGTGAGGACCGCCGAGCCACCGATGCCGTCACGGTCGACGATCGTCACGGACGCCCCGAGCTGGGCGCCTACCAGGGCAGCCTCGTAGCCCCCTGGGCCTCCTCCGACGATCACGACACGGGTCACACGAGAACAGTAACGGTGAGCCGCGATAGCCTGCGGCCCGTGGTGCTCTACGCGGCATACGGCTCCAACATGGACCCCGCCCGGATGGTCGAGCGGTGTCCGCACTCCCCCACGCGCGGCACCGGCTGGCTGGCCGGCTGGCGACTCACGTTCGCGGGCGAGGACCACGGATGGGACGGCGCCCTGGCCACGCTCGTCGAAGCGCCGGGGCATCAGGTGTTCGTTTCCCTGTACGAGCTCACCGATGAGGACGGCAGGCGCCTCGACGAGTGGGAGAGCAACGTCTACCGCAAGGTCAGGGTCCGGGTGTCGACCCTCGATGGCGAGCAGCTCGCCTGGTTGTACGTCCTCGACGCCTACGAAGGTGGACTGCCCTCGGCCAGCTATCTCGGCGTCCTCAGCGAAGCCGCCCGGGCAGCCGGCGCGCCCGCCGACTACATCCACGACCTGGAGAACCGGCCCTGCCGGTCCGTCAGCGACTAGCGGCCCGCAGACGGCGACCGGCTGAACGATACGGTCTCGGGGTGACCACCCAGATCCCCGCTCAGCCGTCCTCCCCGCCCGAGCTGGCTGCCCTGGCGGCCGACCGACTGCGCGAGCTCACCGGCGTCGAGCAGTCACGACGTCGCCCTCGTGATGGGCTCGGGCTGGCTGCCCGCCGCCGAGGCCCTCGGGAGCGCAACGGCCGAGCTCCTCACCACCGACCTGCCCGGTTTCGCACCGCCGGCGGTCGCCGGGCATGCCGGCAAGATCCGCTCGATCGATGCGGACGGCGTCCACGCCCTCGTCTTCCTGGGCCGCACGCACTACTACGAAGGTCTCGGCGTCGCCGCCGTCGTGCATGCCGTCCGTGTGGCCGCGGCCGCCGGCTGTCGCGCCATCGTGCTGACCAACGGATGCGGTGGGTTGCGCCCGGAGTGGGCACCCGGAACCGCCGTCCTGATCAGCGACCACATCAACCTCACGGCCACCTCGCCTATCGAGGGCGCGCACTTCGTCGACCTCACGGACCTCTACTCGCCGCGGCTGCGCGGCCTGTGCCGCGAGATCGACCCCTCGCTCGACGAAGGCGTCTATGTCCAGCTGCCCGGACCGCACTACGAGACGCCGGCGGAGATCTCGATGGTCCGCACGATCGGCGGCGATCTCGTCGGCATGTCGACCACGCTCGAGGCCATCGCCGCGCGCGAGGCAGGGCTCGAGGTCCTCGGCCTCTCCCTCGTGACGAACGCCGCCGCCGGCATGACCGGCGAGCCGCTCAACCACGAAGAGGTGTTGGCCGCCGGGAACGCCGCGGCAACCCGGATGGGTGACCTGCTGGTGTTCATCCTCCCGAGGATCTGACCGTGCGCGTGCTGGTCACCGGGGCGGCCGGGCACATCGGCTCGGTCCTCGCCGGGCGGCTGTCGTCCATCCACGAGCTGCGTGGCCTCGACGTCGTCAGCTGGCCCCAGCAAGGCCGAGCGGCGTACCCCGGCGAGTTCATGGTCGGAGACGTCGCCGATCCTGTGGTTGCGCTCGCGGCCGTCGAGGGCGTGGATGCGGTAGTCCACCTGGCGGGCGTTGCCACCGAGGCGGCACTCCCGACCATCCTCCACGGACACGTGGTCGGCACCGCCGCGCTCCTCGACGCGATGGTGCAGCACGGCGTACGACGCATGGTCTACGCCAGTAGCAACCACGCGGTCGGGATGACGCCTCGACCAGCGTCGGGGCCGGTGCCGGTCGACACGCCGCCGCGACCGGACACGTTCTACGGCGTCGGAAAGGTGGCAGCGGAGGCGCTGCTCAGCCTGTATGCCGATCGGCACGGGATCTCGAGCGTCGCGCTACGGATCGGGAGCTTCCTCAAGCGTCCCGAGGTCCGTCGCAACCTCGCGACCTGGTTGTCGTACGACGACTGCGCCCGCCTGGTCCAGGCCGCACTGAGGGCCGACTTCGCCGGGGTTCGCACCGTCTACGGCATCTCCGCCAACCGCGACGCCTGGTGGGATCTCGAGCCCGGCCGCGCGATCGGATACGCCCCACAGGACGACGCGGCCGTGTTCGAACCAGACCTGCCCACCAGCGTCGACGATGCCGAGGAGGCAGCCCGGGTCGGCGGGCCGTACGCCGGCCCGGGACTCATCCGTCGACCCTTCGATCCGGCCTGAGCGCCGGGCACCAGACACCGTGAACCAGACAGCGTGAACCAGATCAGGAGGCCACGATGACCGTTCCCGCCCCGCTGCGAACGCGCGTCCAGGCATGGATCGACGACGACCCCGAGGAGCAGACGCGGGCCGAGCTGTCGGCTCTGCTGGCGACGGCCGATACGGACGACGCGCCGGCGTTGGCAGAGCTCGAGGACAGGTTTGCCCGTCGACTCGAGTTCGGCACGGCCGGACTGCGAGGCGAGATGGCGGCCGGGCCGAACCGGATGAACCGTGCGGTCGTGATTGCGGCCGCAGCCGGGCTCGCGTCGTACCTGAAGACTCACGTCGGTACTGGGACAGTCGTGATCGGGTACGACGCACGGCACCTCTCCGATGCCTTCGCCCGGGACACAGCAGCCGTCATGCGCGGCGCCGGCCTGGACGCGGTCGTGCTGCCTCGCCCGCTGCCGACGCCCGTCCTCGCCTTCGCGATCCGACACCTCGGCTGCATCGCGGGTGTCATGGTGACCGCGAGCCACAACCCACCACGAGACAACGGCTACAAGGTCTATCTGGGCGACGGCAGCCAGATCGTCCCACCGGCCGACGTAGGCATCTCGGCCGAGATCGAGGCCGTCACGTCGGTGTCCGCAGTCCCCCGCGCCGAGGGGTGGCGGGTGCTCGGGGACGACGTGGTGGAGGCCTATCTCGACGCGGTCTCCGCGCTTCCGTCGCCCGATTCGCCCCGCGACCTGACGATGGTCTACACGCCGTTGCACGGGGTCGGCGACGAGACGGTCCAGCGGGCGGTCGAACGCGCCGGCTTCGACGCGCCGATCGTCGTACCCGAGCAGGCCGCGCCGGACGCCTGACTTCCCCACGGTCTCCTTCCCCAACCCGGAGGAGCCCGGGGCGATGGACCTCGCGATGGCCCTCGCCGAAGAGCGCAACGCCGATCTGGTCGTGGCCAACGACCCTGATGCCGACCGATGTGCCGTCGCCGTCCCTACACTGCAGGGCTGGCGGATGCTCCGTGGCGACGAGGTCGGCGTCCTGCTGGCCGACCACCTGCTGCGGCGCGGCGTCCGGGGCGTGTTCGCCACCACGATCGTGTCGTCTTCACTGCTCGCTGAGATCGCCCGTGCCGGCGGGGTGGACTTCGCCGAGACGCTCACCGGCTTCAAGTGGATCGGCCGGGTCCCGGGGCTCGCGTTCGGCTACGAGGAGGCACTGGGGTACTGCGTGGCGCCGGACCTCGTGCGCGACAAGGACGGCGTCTCTGCACTGCTCCGGGTGATCGAGCTGGCTGCCGAGCTGAAGGCGGCCGGCCAGACCCTCCTCGACCGGCTCGACGAGCTGGCCGTCCGGCACGGCCTCTACGCGACCGATCAGCTGTCGGTGCGTGTCGACGACCTCAGCCTCATCGGCCAGACCATGCAGCGGCTCCGCGACCGTCCGCCCGGCAGCCTCGGGGGCTTCGCGGTCGAGCACACCGACGACCTGAGTGCGGGGAGCGCCGACCTGCCGCCGACCGACGGTCTGCGCTACCGGCTGGCCGAAGGCGGCCGCGTGGTGGTCCGGCCCTCGGGCACGGAGCCGAAGATCAAGTGCTACCTCGAAGTCGTGGTCCGGGTCGAGGGCGAGGACGTCCAGGCCGCCCGGATCTCCGCCGCCGGACGACTCGACGCGATCCGCGCCGACCTGGCAGCCGCGGCAGGACTATGACACTGCGATGACCCTGCGTCTTGGTCGCCCTGACCGCTGAGAGCCTGGCTGCGTTGTATGAGGGCCGGGCCGACTGGGCGCGCGGACAACCCGAGCTCGCCGACGTGTCCTGGCCCGAGGACGACCGCCGGGTCCTGCGCTATCGCCACGAGGCACTGGCTGCCGACCCGACGTCCGCGCCGTACCTCTTGCACGCCGCCCTGATCGACGGCGCCTTCGTCGGGAGGATCGGGTGTCATGCTGCTCCCGACGAGGCGGGCACCGTCGAGATCGGGTACGCCGTCGCGACCCCGTTGCGCCGTCAGGGCATCGGTGGCCAGGTGGTCGATGCGTTCCTGCGCTGGCTCGAGGACCAGGGCGTCGCCCGGGTGGTCGCCAGCGTTGCACCCGACAACGAGCCGTCGATGCGGCTGCTGGCCAAGCGCGGGTTCGTCCGGGTCGGAGAGCACTGGGATGACGAGGACGGCCTCGAGCTGGTCCTCGGCCGTGACCTCACGGTCCGCTGACGAGCTGACCTCCGACGAGGGTCTCGCACAGGACCATGTCCTCGCCGAAGATCGCGATGTCAGCCACCCCTCCCGGCCGCAGTACGCCGACATCGGAGCGGCCGAGCAACGCGGCCGGGGCCGAGGTGACGGCCGCGAGCACGGCGGTCGGGTCGATGCCCAGCTCGACCGCGTTCGTGACGGCCGCCGAGAGTGTCAACGCGCTGCCCGCCAGCGCACCGTCCGGGTTGCGAACGGCCCCGTCACTGACCTCGAGCTGCACCTCACCCAGGGCGAACGTGCCATCGGGACATCCGGCAGCGGCTGTCGCATCGGTCACGAGCACCACCCTGCCCCGGGCGGCCGCCCAGGTGAGACGCACGACGTCCGGCGCGAGGTGGTGGCCGTCGAGCAGCAGCTGAACGGTCACGTCCGGCCGGGCCAGCGCTGCCCCGGGTAGCCCGGGCTCGCGGTGCTGCAGCGGGCTCATCGCGTTGAACAGGTGGGTGACCGAGCGCGCTCCGGCGTCGAATGCGTCGTGCGCCTGGGCTGCGGTGGCGTCGGAGTGGCCCAACGACACCAGGACGCCAGCTGCGCTCAGCGTCCGGATGAGCTCCAGCGCACCGGGCAGTTCCGGCGCCACGGTCGTGGCGACGACCGGCGCCCGTCGTCGCCATGACTCGTGCTCGGCCGGATCGGGGTCGCGACGATGCTCGGGCGGGTGGGTGCCGAGCCGGCGTGCGGACAGGTACGGGCCTTCGAGGTGCACGCCGAGCATCGATGCGGCCGCGCTGCCGTGCTCCTGGTCACGCAGCACACGTGCCAGCACGTCGAGGGCCCGGTCGGTGTCCGCCCTGGAGGCGGTGATCAACGTCGGCAGCCAGGCCGTGACGCCGTACGCCGGAAGGGCTCGTGACATCGCGCGGATCCCGTCGGTGTCCGCGGTCATGATGTCGATGCCCGCGAAGCCGTTGACTTGCAGGTCGACCAGTCCCGGGGCCGCGATCCGTCCGCCGCGAGCAGCCGGCAGCCCGACCTCTACGACCGACTCGTCGTCGACGCGTACGTCGCCACTCACCAGCCCACCGTCGATGAAGGCGGCGCTGACGCCGAGCGTGCGACTGGTCATGACGGCCTCCCGACCACAGGTGAGACGACACGCAGCCGACGCACCGGACGGCTTGCGGGCGACGGCAGCCGCAGCGGCCCGAGCCCTGGGCTGATGCGGCCCAGCACGCGCGGACCGACCGCACCGGTGGCGCCGGTGGTGGCGGGCAGCCCGTGCCAGGTCAGGAAACCGAGGAGTGCCCACATGACGACCTCCTTGGCCCGGGCGGGCAGACCCCGTTCGTCGCTGGTGACCAGCGGTGTCGCTGCGAGGCAGCGACCCAGCGCGGCCATCAGTGCAGCGTTGCGAGTCCCGCCGCCCGAGGCGACGACTTCCCGGATGTCGTAGGGCGCGATCGCCTGTGCAACGGAGACCGCGGTGAGCTCGGTGAGCGTGGCCAGCAGGTCACCCGCGGAGACGGGTGGCAAGGACCCCAGCGCAGCATCGACATACTCTCCGGAGAACGTCTCGCGACCGGTCGACACAGGCGGCCGCCGGGAGAAGTGCGGGTGGCTGAGCAAGCGGTCGAGCAGATCAGGACGCACGACCCCGCTGCGGGCGATCTCGCCGTCACGATCGAAGGTCTGCTGTCCCTGGGTGACCTGCGCGGCAGCCACGTCGAGCAGGCAGTTGGCCGGACCGGTGTCCCACGCGAGGACTGGTGTCCCGGCGGCTCCGACGATCGACACGTTGGCGATGCCGCCGAGGTTCAGAGCGGCAACCGGACCGGGCGATCCCTGGAGCCACAGCGAGTCGAGGATGCTGACGAGAGGGGCCCCCTGTCCGCCGGCCGCCACGTCACGCGCCCGCAGGTCGGAGACGACAGGCAGGCCCGTACGTTCAGCCACCCACGCTGGTTGACCGAGCTGCAGCGTCCCGTGACAGGCACCGTCCCGCACGTCGTGGAAGACCGTCTGACCTGGCGCGACGACGAGCTCCGCAGACCGTGGCGCGATGCGATCGATCACGGCCGACACCGCGTCGGCTGTCGCCTGACCGAGAGCCTGGTCGAGGGCACAGAATTCGGCAGCTGACGTTGCGGCCGGCGGCAGCAGCGCCAGCACCGCCTCCCGGAGCGCAGGCTGCCAGGCCTCGGTCCGGGCATCGAGCACGGCCAACTCGAGATCGCCCGCGTCGTCGAAGGCGACGTCCACGACCCCGACGTCGAGCCCATCGGCCGACGTCCCCGACGCCGCCGCGATCACGATCATCGCCTGGTCTCCACGGAGGGCAACGGCTCCGCCAGAGCCGCGCGGACGCGGCCGTTTCCAGCCGCCAGCAGCGACCTGGCGGTGGCGACGTCGACGCCGGCCAGGACCGACACGAGGGCGGTCTTCGTCTCCCAGCCGCTGTCAGCCAGCGCGCGCTGGGCCGTTTCGTCGCTGACCCCCGCGGCCTCGCGCAGCAGTCGCCGCGCCCGGCGACGCAGCTTGTCGTTGGACGCGCGTACGTCGACCATCCACGCACCGTAGCTCCTGCCGAGCCGGATCATCGCGCTCGTCGACAACGCGTTGAGCACGACCTTCTGGGCGGTACCCGCCGTCATCCGGGTCGACCCGGCGAGCACCTCTGGGCCGGTCAGCAGCTCGATCGTGATCTCGGCGAGCCGGCTGACAGGGCTGCGCGGGTTGTTGACGATGCCCACCGTGCGGGCACCGCGATCTCGGGCCTCCTCCAGCGCAGCGAGGACGTAGGGCGTCCGCCCGGAGGCCGTGATCCCGACGACCAGGTCGTGCTCGGTGACGACGAGGGCCGCCAGATCGTCCCGTCCGGCGTCTGCCCGGTCCTCGGCACCCTCGACCGCGGCGGCGGCCGCCGTCCCACCCCCGGCCAGTACCGCGACGACCTTCTCCGGCGCTGTCCCGAAGGTCGGCGGACACTCCGCCGCGTCGAGTGCCGCCAGCCGCCCCGGAGTACCGGCACCTACGTAGATGAGTCGGCCTCCCGCCCGCAGAGCCTGCTCGGCGAGCGCGACCGCGGCCACGATCTGCGTGCGGGCGCCGGCCACCGCCGCGGGGACTCGCGACTCCGCGTCGAGCATGAGATCGACCAGCTCGCTCGGTGATCGGGTGTCGAGGTCAGCGAGATCAGGGCGGACCTGCTCGGTGGAGAGCTGGTCGACCTGGTCTGGCCGGCTGCTCACGAGGCTCCCCCTCTCGGAGCTGCTCCGTCAGCACGTCTGCGGTCGCTTCGCCCACGGCACGCCCTCCGCCTCCGGTGCAGATGACGCGGTCGCCAGGGGCGTCCGCATCAGGCAGCCCGGTGTAGACCATGACGGCATCCGGCCGCGCGGCCAACGCCTCGTCGAGGAGACGCCGCGTGTGCGCGGAACGCGGCTGCCCTGCCAGTACGACGACCTCACGGCCCACCGCTCCCGCCACCGCCAGCGCCTCGCGCATCGCCTCCGGGCCGTCGACATCGATCCGGTAGGTCGACGGGTCACGACGGACGAGGGCCTCCCCCACGTCACGACCGCGGCATCCGGCGGCCATGCCGTAGCCCTCGGAGACCTCGACGACCAAGGGTGCGGCCTCGCGCAGCGCGACGTCGCCACGTACCAGGAGGGCGCGACGAGCCACGTCGCGTCCGAGCCGGGAGTCGTCGGCCGCCCGTGCGGACGGCTGCGGCTGCTGCACGGCGAGCCAGCCCGTGAGGTCGGCGACCCGCGCGGCCGCCTCCTCGAGCCGATCGGGGGGCAGTCGGCCATCGTCGACAGCAGCGACGACGGCCGCGACCACCTCGTCCAGCCGCTCCTCGGCGTCATACGGCTCCGGGAACGATGGGTTGCCGATGCAGATCAGGTCGATGCCGGCCTGCAGGGCACGAACCGCGCCCTCGCCGCGGCCGACGCCGTGGGAGATCGCGTGCATGTCGAGGGCGTCGCTGAGGATCACGCCCTCGAAGCCGAGCTCACCGCGCAGCAGGCCCAGCAGCCGCGGGCTGAGGGTGGCGGGTTGCTCGTCGAGCGCAGAGAAGACGACGTGCGCGCTCATGACGCAGCGCACCCCGGCCTGGACCACAGCGGCGAAGGGCGCCAGGTCGCGCTCGCGGAGGACCCCGACAGCGTCGTCGACGCGCGGGAGGTCGATGTGTGAGTCTGTGGTGGTGGAACCGTGCCCGGGGAAGTGCTTCGCGCAGCCGGCCACGCCTGCCGACTGCAACCCTTCGACGAAGGCGACGCCATGCCGCGCGACGAGCTCGGGGGTGGCACCGAACGAACGCACCCCGATCACCGGGTTGTCCGGGTTGGAGTTGACGTCGACCACGGGCGCCAGGGCGATGTCGATGCCGGCTGCGCGTAACTGTCGTCCCAGCGCGGCGGCCACGTCCTGGGTCGCACCGGTGTCGTCGAGGGCGCCCAGCGTGGCATGGCCCGGCCAGGACGACCCCGAAGAAGCCTCGAGGCGGGTGACGTCGCCGCCCTCCTCGTCCGACATCACCAGCACGCCGTCTCGGGTGCCGTGCAGCGCGTCGGCCAGCGTCCGTGCCTGGTCGGCGTCGACCACGTTGGGCCCGAACCAGCAGACGCCGCCGAGCCCGGCTTCGAGGCGTTGGGCGAGCCAGTCCGGCAGTGTCGGCGAGGCGAAGCCGGTGACCATCGTGGCCTCGACGAGTCGTCGTACGCCGGTCATCCCTTGACCGCTCCGGCCGCGAGTCCCGATGCCAACCTGCGCTGCACGCCCACGAAGAACAGCATCACCGGGATGGTGATCAGCGTCGAACCCGCCATGACGGCCCCCCAGTTCGTGCCGTACTGCGTAAAGAACAGGCGTAGGCCGGCCGCGACCGTGTACGACTGCTGGTCGTTCATGAACGTGATCGCGAAGATGAACTCGTTCCATGCGGTGATGAAGGAGAAGACGCTGGTGGCGACGAGTCCCGGTGCGACCAGTGGGAAAAGGATCGACCAGAACATCCGGCCCCACGAGGCGCCGTCGACGTACGCCGCTTCCTCGATCTCGACGGGGATCGCCGCCACGAAGCCGCGCAGCGTCCAGATCGCGAACGGCAGCGAGAAGGCGACGTAGACCACGACCAGCCCGAAGAGGTGGTTGAGCAACCCGAGGGTCTTGGCCTGGAGGAAGAGCGGAATCACCAGGGCCTCGAGCGGCACCATCTGGACCACGAGCACCAGGATCAGCACCGCCGTGCGGAACCGGAAGTGAAAACGCGCCACCGCGACCGAGGCAAGCAGGGCGACCAGACCGCTGATCAGCACGGTCGAGAGCGCCACGACCAGCGAGTTGCGCAGGTAGGTGGTGAAGCCGCCCTGGCCCAGCACGAAGCGGAAGTTGTCGAGCGTGAACGACGTGGGCAGCAGGTTACGAGAGCCATCGTTGGCGTGGGCGTCCAGCGCCGTCGAGACCATGATGAACACGGGGAAGAGGCTGAAGGCGAGGACGGCCACGACGGCCAGCGCCGTGAGGGCGCGAGCCACCGGAGTCCGGGCGCCGACCGTCGCGCTCACAGCTCGTCCTGCCTGAAGACGACGCGGAGGTAGAACGCGGTGATGACCAGCAGGACGACCGTCAGCAGCACGGCGATGGCAGCACCGAGCCCGTACCGGTTCTGCGAGATCGCGGTCACGTAGGACCAGGTCCCCAGGTTGAGCACGTCGCGGTTGGTGCCGTTGCCACCGGGCATCAGGTAGATCTGCGCGAAGACCTTGAAGTCCCAGATCGTCGACAGGATCGTGACGACCGCAAAGATCGGCTTGAGCAGCGGGACGGTGATGTACCAGAACCGTTTCCAGGCGCCGGCTCCGTCGATGCGGGCCGCTTCCATCGCGTCCTGGGGCAGGGTCATCAGCCCGGCGAGGACGGTGATCGCGACGAAGGGGAAGCCGTGGTGGACGACGTTGATGGTGGCGATGGAGTAGAACGGCAGCCGCTCGGTGAACCAGTTCGTGGTCTCGGGGTCGACCAGCCCGATCGCCCCGAGCGCCCGCATCACGGCACCGCTCCGGGCGTCGAAGAGGAACACCCAGACGTAGGTCCCGGTGACCGCCGGTACGGCCCAGGCGACCATGATCGCGCTGGTGACCACGCCCCTCGTCCACGGGCCGAGGCGGGCGAGCAGCAAGGCGACCAGAGTGCCGACGACGACCGTGAGCGCGACGTTGACGACCGCGAAGACGATCGTGTTGGGCAACACGGTGTGCCACAGCAGCGGATCATGCAGGAGCTCGTCGAAGT
Source organism: uncultured Actinomycetota bacterium (assembly GCA_963712935.1). GTDB lineage: Bacteria > Actinomycetota > Actinomycetes > Propionibacteriales > Nocardioidaceae > JANLYC01. Next base: position 67,589 of record CAVQJX010000024.1, on the reverse strand, counting down.
TGCCCAGGCCGATCCACGACGTCTCCCCCGTCACCAGCTGTCGGAGCCCGAAGTCCTGGAACGACAGCGAACCCACCCGGTACAGGGGATAGATCAGCAGTACGCCGAGGATCGCGAGCGCCGGGCTCAGCAACAACCAAGGACGCCACACCTGGGCGTTCAGCCGGCTCCGTCGGGTGGGTGGAGGGAGTCCGGAAGAACGTCCAGGTGTGGCTACCGCCCGTCGTGGGTGCGAGTCCTGCTCGGGCGGCGAGTCCATCACGGCCGAGCCGTCGTGCGGCCCGGTGCCTTGGTCAACTGCCACGGGAGAAGATGTCGTCCATCTCCTGGGCAGCCTGCTTGGCCGCTGCGTCTACGCCTTCCTTGCCGGAGAGGATCGACTGCAGCATCGCCGAGATCGTCTTCTTGCCCTGCACCTGGCCGTACAGCGGCGTGACCGGGACCGAGGTACCGCCGTCTGCTGCCTGTTCGGCGAACGGCGCGACGGTCGGGTCGTCCTCGGCCTGCAGCTTGTCGAGCAGGGACTTGGTGCCGGGGAAGAACCCCGACTGCTGGCCCCACTCCGCGGCGTACTTGCCCGTCGTCATCATCCGGACGAAGGCCCAGGCGAGGTCGGGGTTCTTGGCGTTGCTGAACACCGAGAGGTGCGAGCCACCGAGGAAGGAGGGGCTGATGCCACCGTTCTCACCTGGGATCGGGAACGCGCCGATCTTGCCCTTGAGGTCGGGATTGGCCTCGATGAGCGCACGCGGCGTCCAGCTGCCCGAGATCATCATGGCGACATCTCCGCGTGAGAACGCGTCGCTCAGGTCAGCCTCGTCCCAGGTCGTGGCCGCCGGCGTCGAGAAGCCGTGCTTGAGCGCCAGGTCGGTGTAGAAGGAGATGCCCTGCTCAGCCTTGGACGTGTCGATCGTGGACGTCCAGGTGCCGTCGTCCTGCTGCGTGGCGATGTCGCCGCCGGCGCCCCAGATGAACGGGTCGACGCCGTACTCGCTGTCACCCGGAACCGGGAACGTGATCATGTCCGGCGCGGCCGCCTTGATCTTGTCGCCCACCTCGACGAGATCACTCCAGCTCTTCGGCGGCTGCACGCCTGCCTTCGCGAACACGTCGGTGCGGTAGACGAACCGACCGGACGCCGGCGTACCACGGCATGCCGTAGAGCTTGCCGTCGATCGTGCCCGCCTCGACGAGGCCGGGGACCAGGTCCTTCTGCAGGCCCGCCGAGTCGACCTGGGAGGTGAGGTCCATCAGGGCGCCGGCGTCAGCGAACTCCGGCGTCCAGGTCGTTCCGACCTCGGCCACGTCGGGTGTCGTCCCACCAGCGATCGCGTTGACGAACTTGTCGTGGGCCTCCGCCCAGGGGACGAACTGCACGTCCAGGTCAGCGCCGGTCTCGGCCTTGAACGAAGCCGCCACATCCTTGAAGAACGGCTTGGCGTCGGGATTGGTCCCTTCCATGATCCAGACCGTGAGCTGCTGCCCCGACGCGTCGACCGTTTCGTCGCCGCCGCCGGAGAAGCCGGACGAGGAGGTCGAGTCGTTGCCGCAGGCGGAGACGAGCAAGCCGATGGCGGCCAGCCCGACCACGAGACGTCGCAGCTGCATGGGTGCGTTCCTTTCGACGGAGGGGGCGCTCCGGATGCGAAAGTCAGACCATAGGTCTAGACCTCCGGACGATTCTTGACCGGCGACCGGTCTCCCGTCAACCCCCCGCGGGCGGGTTCGGGAAGATGTCGACCACGATCCGGTAGCGGTCACCGCGGTAGATCGACCGTACGAACTCCGCGACCCGGCCGTCCGCGATGCGCGACGTCCGTTCGAACAGGAAGGCCGGATCGCCGGGCTCGACTCCGAGCAGCTCCGCCTCGTCTCCTGAGGTCAGGCACGGCTCCACGGTCTGGGTGCCGGCCACGATCGGCGTCTCGAACCGCTGGGCGAGAAGTTCGTAGAAGGACGTGTCCTCGAGGTCGGCACCGGTCAGGCCCGGGGTGAGGTCGCACGGGACATGCAGGTCCTCCAGCGCCATGGGGATGTCATCGGCGAGCCGGAGTCGTCGTACCTGCAGCACATCTGCGTGTGGCGGTATCCCCAGCAGAGCCGCCAACATCATGCCCGCGGGAGATCTGCGGGTGAAGACGGTGTGGCTGCCGGGACGAAGGCCGCGCGCCCGCATGTCGGCGGAGAACGACGTGGCCGACAGCCGCTGCGTCACCTTGGGCGCCGCGACGAACGTCCCCGAACCCTGCCGCCTGATCAACCGCTGCTCCTGGACCAACACATCGACCGCGCGACGCAAGGTCATCCGCGCCACGCCGAGATCGCGGGCAAGGTCTCGCTCGACCGGCAACGGTTCACCAGCAGAGCGTCCCGCGATCAGCTCCTCGAGCGCCGCTCGAACCTGGCGCTGCTTGGCCGTCTCGCGACCTGAGTCCAGCGTGGTCATGGACCATTGGTACAGGACGCAGCAGCGAGAAGCCAGCACCGCGGCCGAGCCCCTCCGCTCGGGTGGCTCTCACGGTGGGCCCGGTCGAGGCTGGTCACGTAGTACGTCGCGGCTGCGGCTCCGGTGGTCGTGTCGGTCCACTCGTCCGTCGAACCACTCGCCCCACGGACCGTCGCCACCAGGTGGCTCGCGTCGGCGAAGTCGCACCGGGTCGGATGCGGGTGCGCGCCGTCGAACCGGTAGACGGCGTATGACGTGCCGTCGCCCTGCCAGCTGACCACGACGCCGGCGGACGATGGGTCGGCGACGACATGTTTCGGTGCCTTCGGGGCCTTGCCGGGAACACCCGCCGTGACCGGGATGAGGGCAGGGTGCTGGTAGTGGTCACGTTGCACGATGTCCATGTGCTGCAGGCGGTTGGCGCGCACGTCCTTGGCGGAGAAGTAGATGTCTCCGTCGACCTGCGGGTAGTCCCGGTTGAAGAAGAGGTGCTTGGTCATCTCGTTCGGGTCTGACCACGCCGGGTCCTGGGTCGACGTGCCCACCTTGTACGTGGCCTGGCCGATGTAGAGCTGCACGTCGGTGCCCGCGACCTGCTCGGACCACCAGGGCACGAGCTTGGCGTAGTCCGCTGGCGTGAAGCCGATGTTCCAGTAGACCTGCGGAGCGATGTAGTCGATCCACTCCTCGCGCACCCAACGCCTGGTGTCCGCATAGAGGTCGTCGTACGTCTGCGCTCCTGCGGTCGTGTCCGAGCCGGCCGGGTCGGTCGCCTTGTTGCGCCATACGGCGAACGGGCTGACACCGAAGGTGACCCATGGCTTCGCCTGGTGGATCCGGTCTGACAGCTCGCTGATCAGCAGGTCGATGTTGTGGCGTCGCCAGTCCGCCTTGTCGGTGTAGCCGTCGGAGTACTGGGCGAACGTGTCGTCATCGGGGAAGGCCTGCCCACTGACGGGATACGGGTAGAAGTAGTCGTCGAAGTGGACTGCGTCGATGTCGTAGTTGTCGACGGCGTCCATGATCGCGTCCTCGACGAGCTTGCGGACCGCGGGGATGCCGGGGTTGTAGTAGAGCTTGCCGCCGTAGGGGACGACCCAGTCGGGATGTTGTCTCGCCGGATGCGTCGGAACGAGCGCGTCTCGGTTCGTGTCCATCGACACGCGATACGGGTTGAACCAGGCGTGGAACTCGAGGTTGCGCCGATGCGCCTCCCGCACGGCGAAGGCGAGCGGGTCGTAGCCGGGGTCCTGGCCCTGCGTCCCGGTGAGGTACTTCGACCAGGGCTCGACCGGCGATGGCCAGAACGCGTCAGCGGTCGGCCGGACCTGCACGATCACCGCATTGAGTCCCGCGGGCGACCGCTTCGTCGTACCAGCCGATGAGCTCGGCCTTCTGTTGGTCCGCTGTGAGACCGGGTCTCGACGGCCAGTCGATGTTGACCACCGACGCGATCCACTCGGCGCGGAGCTGACGCTTCGGGGCCGCTGGGTCGAGCGTGCAGTCCGAGCCGCGGGCGGGAGTCGCCTTGGTGCCGGAAGTCGCGATGGCGGCGCGCTGCCCGCCCGCGATCGTCGCCACGGCCAGGGCGAGGGCGAGGGCAGCGGTGGTTAGAGAGAGGAGTCGCCGGTTGGCGGGCATGACAATCAGTCCTTGGTTCGGTGCGTAAACCATTGGTCCAGACCAATATTGGTCCGCCACGTCCGATATGTCAATGCCCGTATGGATTGGCCTCCTGTCGGCGCGATCAGGTTGGGTGGTGGGCATGGAGATTCAGTTCGTCGCGAGCTTCGCGATCATCACGACCGACCCTGCCCACGACAAAGCCCTGTTCGTCGAAGCACTCGGGCTGCCCCTGCAGCCTCCGGAGGGGGCCGACGACGGCGACTACGTCTTCTCCGAGTCCATCGCCGGCTCCAAGCACTTCGGGGTGTGGCCTCTGGCCGACGCGGCCGAGAGCTGCTTCGGGTCCGACGAGTGGCCGACCACTCATCCGGTGCCGCAGGCGTCCGTCGAGTTCGAGGTCGAGGACGTCGAGGCAGCTGCCCACGAGCTCGAGGAGCGTGGGTACACACTCCTGCATCCGGTCCGCACCGAGCCCTGGGGCCAGATCATCGCACGGCTTCAAGCCGCGGACGGCGCCATCGTCGGCGTGTGCTTCACCCCCTGGATGCACGACAGCACCTGACCTGGTGCGTTGGCACAGGGCGCAGGGGTACGACGACCCCATGCCGCATGAGCGTAGCGCCCTGCCTCGCGAACGAGTACGCGCAGTTCCTGCGGTCCTTGTCCGCGGGTGACGGCCCGTAATGCTCGACGATGAGATGCAGCTACACGGTGCGCCCTCGCGTAGCCGACCACGCTCGACCGTTCCCGGCCATGCTTCGGGAGCAACCGGTACTTCTCGTCGACCTCATGGTCCGCCCGATCTGGCGCACTCCTCGAGATCAGTCTTCGAGATACGGCGTCCGCCCCGTTGAAGGTCCACCGCTCGTGTGAGTCGCGCGGGGTCTGTCCCTGCTCGGCGCCGGAGGCCGTTCCGAGCACCCGGCTGAGGAGGTGCGCGTCATGAGCGAACGGTTCTATCGGATGCGAGGCTTATGACCTGTTGTTCCCGGGTGGCGAGCCGGCCGTCGACTTCTACGGGCCGAGGCCGACCGGCAAGGCAGGTGTGTCTTGGAACTCGGGAGCGGCACCGGACGCAAGCTGATCCCCATCGCTTCCGACGGGCATCCGTGCACCGGACTGGAACTCTCGTCGGACATGCTCACCGAAGCTCAGCGCAAGGCGGACGAGCGCGCGCTAGCGGTGGAGTGGGTGCAGGGCGACATGCGTGACTTCGACCTCGGCCGCACGTTCGATCTCGTGTTCATCGCAGCCAATTCATTGCTCCATCTGCATGAGGCTGCCGATCTGCTGAGCTGCTTCCGATCCGTACGCGCGCACCTGGCACCGGGAGCGCGTTTCATCTTCGACGTGTTCAACCCGAACGTGCGTTTCCTTGCCGATGCCGACGGCGTTCGACGCACCCGCGATGAGTTGTCGTTCGTGGATCCCGACCGTGGCAACGTGAGGGTTGATGTCGCCGAGACCTACGATGCTGCCGCGCAGGTGACCCGCGGGACGTGGCACTTCTCCGCCGACTTCGAGCCCGACTTCGTCGTCGCCCCGCTTGAGCTCAGGAGCATCTTCCCGAAGGAGCTGCCACTGCTGCTCTCCCTGGGTGGGCTTCGGCTCGTCGAGCGCTTCGGCGACTGGTCCGGTCGACCGTTCACCGGGGATGCGGCGATCCAGCTCTGCGTCTGCGAATCGGACTGAAGAGGCGCGAAACGACCGCCGGACCAGATCGCCCATAGGCGATGTCCACAGCTCTGGATCAGGTCTTGGCAACTGTCGGCCGCTGGTCGTATATTCGAACGTATGAGCGAACCGGTGGTGGAGTCGGGAGGCGGGTCCGGTCGCTGGGCCGTGTCACCGACACCGTCGAGCTGGCCCAGTGGCGAGACCACCAGGAGGCGATGTCGGCCCGGTTGGAGCAGATCGCCGACGTCGAACGCCAGATCGCCGCCCTGCAGGCCGACCAGCTGCAGCTCACCGCCTCGTTCCTCACCGACCGGCTCGCGTTCGACCAGGCCCACGGGTTCGCCTCCGACCAGGCCCAGTACCGCGGCATGGTCGCCGAGGTCGCGATCGCCAAAAGGGTCTCGGTCATCACCGCCGGGTCGTTCCTCAACGACGCCTGGTCCCTGACCACCAGACACCCACACACGATGGCCGCCCTGCGCGCCGGCCGCATCAGCCTGCCCGCAGCCCGGGCCATCACCCACGAGACCTGCGTCCTGGACGACAACGCCCTGCTGGCGCTGGCTGACCAGGTCATCGCCGCCGACGCCCAGGACGTCCTGCCCGGCAAGGTCCGCGCCCTGGCCGAGACCCGCGTCGCCCAGATCGACCCCGACGCCGCCATCCGCCGCCGCGTCCGCGAGCACGCCGACCAGCACCTCCAGCTCCACCCCGCCGGATCCGGCATGGCCTGGCTGAACGCCTACCTCCCCGCCGAGCACGCCGTCGCCGCCTACAACGCCGTGCACGAACACGCCCGCAGCCGCTACGCCGCCGGGGACCGCAACGACGCCACCAGCACCGTGTCGCAGCTGATGTGCGACACCCTCGTGCAACGCCTCACCGGCACCACCACCGACGCCATCCCCGCCCACGTCAACGTCATCATGACCGACGCCACCCTGCTCGGCCTCGGCAACGACCCCGCCCACCTCATCGGCGCCGGACCCCTGGACGCAGCCACCGCCCGCACCCTCGCCACCAGCAGCACCGCCTGGCTACGCCGCTTCCTCACCGACCCCGTCGACGGATCCCTCACCCACGGCGACCCCCGCCGCCGACGCTTCGACGGCACCCTGCGCGACCTCATCATCGCCCGCGACCAACACTGCCGCGGCATCCAATGCGCCTCCCCCATCCGCGACATCGACCACATCAACCCCCACGCCTGCGGCGGACCCACCACCGAAGCCAACGGCCAAGGCGTCTCCGGCAACTGCCACACCACCCGCGAAGACCCCCGCATGCACCTCCACCAAGACCCCACCACCACCGTCATCACCTGGACCACCCCCAGCGGCCTCACCTACAACACCCTCCCCCCACCAGCCCACACACCAGGCCTCACCCGCCGACAACGCAACCTCCGCAAACAACTCCTCCACCCACCACCATCCACCCTCGAACAACACCTCACCCGCGAACTCATCACCCACCTCCGCACCACCCGACGCAGATGCTGAGACTGCCCATCCTCGATAGCGAGAGCGATACGGTCGCGAGGTGAGCGAAAGACCGCGGCACCAACGACTACCGCAGCATCAACAAAGCCAGCTGGGACGAGCGGGCGCCAGCCCATGCGGCCTCGGCCGGCTATGCGTTCGATCGTTTCCGCGCGGACCCCGAGTTCCTCTCCGCGGTCGTGCGCTTCGACCTGCCGCTGCTCGGGTCGGTCCGTGGGTTGCGTGGCGTCCATCTGCAGTGCCATATCGGTACCGACACCCTCTCCCTCGCCAGGCTTGGCGCGCGCATGACCGGAGTCGACTTCAGCTCGGCAGCCCTCGACCAGGCCCGCGAGCTCGTCGCGGCCACGGGGGCCGACGTCGACTTCGTCGAGGCCGACGTCTACGACGCCGCAGACGTGCTCCCCGAGCACGCCTTCGACCTGGTCTTCACCGGGATCGGGGCCTTGTGCTGGCTGCCCGACATCCGGAGGTGGGCCGGCGTGGTGGCAAGGCTGCTTGCACCGGGCGGACGGCTGTTCATCCGCGAGGGGCACCCGATGCTGTGGACGCTGGCGGACCCTCGCCCCGATGGCCTGCTGGTCGTCGACTACCCCTACTTCGAGCGGCCGGATCCCATGGTGTTCGACGAGGGCGGCACGTACGTCGAGACCGACGTCGAGTTCGAGCACAACCTCACGCACGAATGGAACCACGGGCTCGGCGAGATCGTGACGGCTCTGCTCGACGAGGGACTGCACCATCACGAGCCTCGTCGAACACGACAGCGTGCCGTGGGAGGCGCTACCCGGCCAGATGGAGCGGGTGTGGGATGACGAGTGGCGGCTGATCGATCGGCCGTGGCGGCTGCCGCACAGCTACACGCTGCAGGCGATCAGAGCCGGCGAGGTCAGCGTCTGACCACCGTGACTTCGGTGGTCACTGAGTTCGCAATGAAGCAATCCTCGTGCGCCAGGTGATGGATCCGGTCCAGCACCGCGTCGTCAGGGACGCGTTCTCCCCACGTGATCATCGGTTCGAGCCGCACGCGGGTGACCGCCATCCGACCTTCGGCGTTGTGCTCCAGCCAACCGACGGCACGGTCGGTGTACGACTCGACCACGAAGCGCTTCTTCGCCGCAATCGCGAGGAACGACAGCATGTGGCACGACGACAAAGCCGCGACGAAGGCCTCCTCCGGATCGACCAGCGCTGCGGTGCCGAGATAGTTCGGACTCGCCGAGGCGGCCACGGTGGTCCCGCCCTCGAAGCGCCACTGGTGGTCGCGGCTGTACTCCGCATACGTGAAGGGCTTGCCATCGCGGGACCAGGCGATCTGCGCCATGTGCTCCGACATCAGACGAGGAAGACGAGGACGGCGCACACGAGGGCCACGCCAAGCAACAACAGCGGGAGCGGCGCCCATGCGACGACTGGCTTCGCGTTCGGATCATGGTCCGAACCGCGCTCCCCTGCTGAGGCCAGGCCGGCGATGCGTGACTCGACGTACGACGTGTAGGTCCCGCCGACGAACTCGCCTCGCGCCATCGATGGTCCGCCCTCGGCGTTGAGCTTGTGCCCCCGACGACTGCCGAAGTTGAACAGGATCGAGCTCGTGCCGTACTGCTCACGCATCTGCGAGCGCGCCGACTTCGTCACGCCGAGCCCGTGGAACGTCTCTGCCTCGTTCGTGGAGACGACCAAGGTCTGCCCCACCCGACAGCGTTCGATGCGCGACCACGGGATGGTCACGTCGCGGAGCATGTTCTGCATGAGCAGTCCGCGCTCATGGGCCGATGCTCGCGGACGCACGAGAGTGACCCAGCTCAGGCAGGCGAGGGCGATGCCCACCAGGATCACGACGGCGTTGACCCGATCAGCCGTGAACGGCTCGGCGACCACCATCACCACACCCAAGGCCACTCCGAACCAGCCAAGGACACGTCCCGACGAGGTGGCGAACTTCTCCAGCAGCGGACCGGCCTCCGCGGCCGCCGCACTCTGCAGTCCCTGAACCATCCCGTCACTCTAATGACGGTCCCCGCGTTGAGCGGAGGCCGCTGCCGGATCGATCGACAACTGTTGCCAACCAGCGAGCCCCGCCTTCGCAACTCTGCAGTTTCCGCTGCAGGTTGCCGCGCCTCTAGACTGAGCCAAGTGACGCCACCCACGACAGCGACCGACCCAGCGGGTCCACGCCTCGCCGGCTCGCAGATACCCCTGGACGACGTCGTCGCCAGCCCCGCCTCCCTGCGCCGCTTCCTGCACGGCCTGCCGGGAGTCGACCAGGTCGGTGCGGAGGCGCGTACGGCCACGCTGTCCACACGGTCCATCAAGACGACCGCGAAGGCATGGGCACTCGACCTCGCGATCTCGATGATCGACCTCACCACCCTCGAGGGTCAGGACACTCCGGGCAAGGTCCGCGCCCTCTGCGCGAAGGCCCGCCAGCCGGACCCCAGCGACCCCACCGCGCCGCCGGGTCGCCGCGATCTGCGTCTACCCCGACATGGTCAAGACCGCGAAGCAGGCGCTCGGCGACTCGGGCATCCACGTCGCCAGCGTGGCGACCGCGTTCCCGTCCGGACGGTCCTCCCTCGAGATCAAGCTCCTGGACACCCGCGACGCCGTCGCCGCCGGTGCCGACGAGATCGACATGGTCATCGACCGAGGCGCCTTCCTCGCCGGTGACTACCAGCGCGTGTACGACGAGATCGTCGCCGTCAAGGCCGCCTGCGGCAGCGCCCACCTCAAAGTCATCATGGAGACCGGCGAGCTGGTCACCTACGACAACGTCCGGCGTGCCTCGTGGCTGTCCATGCTGGCGGGCGCCGACTTCATCAAGACGTCGACCGGCAAGATCCAACCTGCCGCGACCATGCCGGTCACGCTCATCATGCTCGAGGCGGTTCGCGACTTCCGCGAGGCGACCGGTCGGATGATCGGCGTGAAGCCCGCCGGTGGCATCAGCACCGCCAAGGACGCCATCAAGTACCTCGTGATGGTCAACGAGACGGCTGGCGAGGACTGGCTGTCCCCCGAGTGGTTCCGCTTCGGCGCGTCCCGCCTCCTCAACGACCTGCTCATGCAGCGCACCAAGCTCACGACCGGCCGCTACTCCGGCCCCGACTACTTCACGCTCGATTAGAGGCTCGCAGTCATGGCATTCGAATACGCACCGGCCCCGGAGTCCCGCGCCATCGTCGACCTCAAATCGTCGTACGGCCTGTTCATCAACGGCGAGTTCGTCGAGGGCACCGGGCACGCGTTCAAGTCGGTCAGCCCGTCGACCGAGGAGGTGCTGGCGGAGATCTCCGAGGCCAGCGAGGCCGACGTCGACCTCGCGGTCAAGGCCGCCCGGCGCGCCTACACCCGCACGTGGTCGCGGATGTCCGGCGCCGAGCGCGCCAAGTACCTCTACCGGATCGCCCGCATCCTCCAGGAACGCTCCCGCGAGCTCGCCGTGCTCGAGTCGCTCGACAACGGCAAGCCGATCCGCGAGTCGCGTGACGTCGACGTGCCGCTGGTCGCGGCGTACTTCTTCTACTACGCCGGGTGGGCCGACAAGCTCGAGCACGCCGGCTTCGGCCCCGACCCGCAACCGCTCGGCGTCGCCGGTCAGGTCATCCCCTGGAACTTCCCGCTCCTCATGCTGGCCTGGAAGATCGCCCCGGCACTGGCCTGCGGCAACACGGTCGTGCTCAAGCCCGCCGAGACGACCAGCCTGACGGCGCTGCTGTTCGCCGAGATCTGTCAGCAGGCAGACCTGCCGCCCGGCGTCGTCAACATCGTGACTGGAGCCGGCGAGACCGGTCGCGCACTCGTCGCCCACCCCGATGTCGACAAGGTCGCGTTCACCGGTTCGACCGAGGTCGGCAAGGCCATCGCCCGTACGGTCGCCGGCTCCGACAAGAAGGTCACGCTCGAACTGGGCGGCAAGGCGGCCAACATCATCTTCGACGACGCCCCCGTCGACCAGGCCGTCGAAGGCATCGTCAACGGCATCTTCTTCAACCAGGGTCACGTCTGCTGCGCCGGCTCCCGACTCCTGGTCCAGGAGAGCGTGTACGACGACGTCCTGGCCCGCCTCAAGCGAAGGATGACCACGCTGCGCGTGGGCGACCCCCTCGACAAGAACACCGATGTCGGCGCCATCAACTCCTCCGAGCAGCTGGCGAAGATCCGCGAGCTGTCCCAGATCGGTGAGGACGAGGGTGCCGAGCGCTGGTCCCCGAAGTGCGACCTGCCCGACCGCGGCTTCTGGTTCGCCCCGACGATCTTCACCGGCGTCTCCCAGGCGCACCGGATCGCACGCGAGGAGATCTTCGGACCGGTGTTGTCGATCCTGACGTTCCGCACCCCCGCCGAGGCTGTCGAGAAGGCCAACAACACCCCGTTCGGGCTGAGTGCCGGCGTCTGGACCGACAAGGGTTCCCGCATCCTCTGGATGGCCAGCCAGCTCCGCGCCGGCGTCGTCTGGGCCAACACGTTCAACCGCTTCGACCCCACCAGCCCGTTCGGCGGCTACAAGGAGTCCGGATACGGCCGCGAGGGTGGCCGCCACGGCTTGGAGGCCTACCTTGCCCACTAGATCCCCACGCCCGAGCCAGTCCGCGAAGGCGGCCCGCCTCGATGTGCGCAAGACCTACAAGCTCTACGTCGGTGGCGCGTTCCCCCGCAGCGAGTCCGGCCGGTCCTATGTCGTCGAGGATGCCAAGGGCAGGTTCCTCGCGAACGCGGCCTACGCCTCCCGCAAGGACGCTCGCGACGCGGTCCAGGCCGCCCGCAAGGCGTTCGGCGGCTGGTCGACCAGGACTCCGTACAACCGCGGCCAGGTCGTCTACCGCATCGCCGAGGTCCTCGAAGGTCAGGCGCGAACAGTTCGTCGACGAGGTCCAGCGCAGCGAGGGCATCACCAAGCGGCAGGCCGCGTCCGCCGTCGATGCGTCCGTCGACCGCCTCGTCTGGTACGCCGGCTGGGCCGACAAGGTGGCGCAGGTCGTCGGCGGCACCAACCCGGTCGCCGGTCCCTACTTCGACTTCTCGATCCCCGAACCGACCGGAGTGGTCGCCGTACTCGCGCCACAGCAGTCGTCCCTGCTCGGTCTCGTCAGCGTGGTGGCTCCGGTCATCGTCACCGGCAACACCTGTGTGGTCACCGCGTCCTACCGGCGGCCGGTTCCCGCGATCACGCTGTCGGAGGTCATGGCGACGTCCGACGTGCCCGGCGGTGTCGTCAACATCCTCACCGGTCAGCTGTCCGACACCGCCCCCTGGCTCGCCTCGCACATGGACGTCAACGCGATCGACCTGACCGGCGCGGCGGGCGACGCCGAGCACGCGACGGAGCTCGAGGTGGCAGCCGCCGACAACCTCAAGCGGGTGGTGCGTGCACCGGAGTCCGAGCCCGACTGGACGGCCGACCCCGGGGACGAGCCGGCTGACCCGCTTCCTCGAGACCAAGACCGTCTGGCACCCCATCGGCGTCTGACATGTCAGCCGGGGATCCGCACGCGAGCTGGCCGGACCGTAGGCCGCTCACGGACACGGCCGGACGCACGGTTCTCGTCTACTCCCTCGAGGAGAGCGCGCGTGATGGCCGCCCTTGGGCCGACGGGGTGTGGCGACCCGACGACGTAACACTCGCCGATGCTGCCGCTGAGGGTTTGCGGCAGCTCGCGGGCCACGCGGTGTCGACGTCTGATACCGCACTGGTCGCCGCCTGGCAGGCTGCGGGAGCCGAGTTGCTTCGCCACGCCCACGTGATGACGCATGACCTGGGCCGGCTCACCGCCCACCAGCGGCCCGCCGACCTCGGCCTTCGCTCGCTCAGCGCGGCGCAGGTGGGACGCCACGCGGAGGCGCTGGCGGCCATCAACCTCGCGGCCTATCCGGCCGGGCACCCCGACCATGAGCACGAGACCCTCGCCGCGGCGGTCGCCGAGATGGAGGCGATCTCCCGCGGCGAGCTGCTCGGTCCCGTGCTACCGGTCTCGCAGGTGGCGCTTCGCGACGGCATCGTCGGCGCCGCGCTCATCGTCGACCGTCCTGGCACAGCCCCGGATGGCGGACCGTGGGTGCTGGACGTCTTCCGCGACCCCGCCTCGCCGGCGAAGGGAGTCGGCCGGGCGCTGCTCCACGCAGCGTTGGTTGCGGCGAGACACACGGGGCTCCCGTCGATGACGCTCGTCGTCAGCCACAGCAACCTCAATGCGCGTGCCCTGTACGAGTCGCTCGGCTTCGTCGACCACAGCGAGAGCTGGACCCTCGCCCTCCCCTGACCGACTTGTCAGAAGTAGGAGGGCTATAGCCGCCTGTACTTCTGACAACTCGGTCAGGAGACGAGGCTGAGGCCGACGAAGAAGGCCGCAGCCATCACGACCGCGGCGAGCAGCCACGTGGGCCAGCCGACTCCCAGCAGCGCGCCACCCAGCTTCGGATCAGCCGGGCCAAGCAGCGTGCTGGGCGTGGGCTCGGCGGCCTCCGGATGCTCCACCGCGTGGCGCAGGGCCCGGCCGAACGCCGACACGTCCGGCCACCGCTCGTCCCGGTTCGGGTGGAGCGCCCGCAGGAGCACCGCGTCGTACGACGCCGGTACGTCACTCACCGAGCTCGGAGCAGGTGGCAGCTCGGCCCGCAGAAGCGACGCCATGTCGCCGGTACGAGCGGGACGACCCGTGAGCAGGTGGTACGCGACCGCACCGAGCGCATGCACGTCCGCTCGCGGGTCGAGCGGCGTCTCCATGTGCACCTGCTCCGGCGCCATGTACGACGGCGTCCCCACGACCTGCGTGATCCCGGTGGCATGGAGCAGCGCCTTCGCCACGCCCAGGTCAGCCACGAGCACCCGGGTTCCGCCCTCGGCGGTCGAGGCAAGCAGCAGGTTCTGCGGCTTGACGTCACGGTGCACGATGCCGTTCCCGTGGATGACAGCCAAGCCGGCGGCCGCCTGCTCGACCACGTGGAGCGCGACCTGGGTCTCCACCGGCTCGTCCGCCTCGAGCAGGTCGGCGACTGTGCCTCGATCGGCGTACGTCATGACGAAGTAGGGCGTGTCGTCGTCGGTCACACCGATGTCGTGGACCCGGACGACGTGGTCGGAGTCGGCGCGGCGCAGCATCCTCGCCTCACCCAGGAACCGCTCCCGCACGTCCGCCCGATGAGCCCAGTTGTCGGCGAGCGCCTTGACCGCCACCAAGGAGTCGAGCTCGTCGTCGCGGTAGAGCCACACGGTCGCGAAGCCGCCCGAGCCGAGGCGCTCGAGGCGTCTCAGCCGCCCGAGACGCTCCGGTACCGACACACGGGTATTGTGCAGGACGGTCCGACACGACACACCACCACGGGGGCGCGATGACGCACGACCGCACCGAAGCCGATGAGCTCGACGTGCTTGCGGCGCAAGCAGCCGACGGTGACCGTGCCGCCCTCGACCAACTTCTCAGCCTGATCGAACCGCGGGTCATGCGTATCTGCGCGCGGATGCTGCCATGCCGTCAGGATGCCGAGGAAGCCTGCCAGGACACCCTGCTCCGGGTCGCGACCAAGATCGACACCTTCCGGGGCGGGAGCCGCTTCACCACCTGGCTCTACACCGTGGCGGGCAACTCCGCCCGGTCGACGTACCGCTCGCTCAAGCGACGCTCCAGCGAGCAGCCGGTCGACGAGCTGCCCGCAGACGCCGACCCCCGCACCACGAGCGTGATCGCCGGCAGCCGGATCGACCTGCTCGAGGCTCTCGAGACGATGGAGTCAGCGCGACCGGAGCTGGTCGAGCCGCTGGTCCTGCGGGACATCGCCCAGCTCGACTACGCCGACATCGCCCGCCAGCTCGGCCAGCCGCTCGGGACCGTCAAGTCGCGCATCCACCACGCCCGGCAGTACCTTCGGCCGCTGCTGCGCGTCACCGAGTAGCACCGTCAGATCAATGGTCAGGACGTCAAATGGTCAGTACGTCGATCCCGGCGCGACATCCTTGGCCGGATCATCGGGTCCGGCACCGGGGACGCTGTCACAGCCCACCCCCAGCGTGCAGAGGTAGAGCGTCGCCGTCGCGAAGTTGTCGTCGGTCCCCTGGACGACCAGGTGTTCTGCATCGGTCCACGTGGCGTCCAGCAGGCGGAACCCGGAGTCGATGCGCACGGAGCTCGTCTTGTCTCCCGTGGCCGCGTCCAGAACGCTCAGCGCAGTGACGGTGCCGATCGCATCGCTCGAGGCAGCAACAGCGACGCTGCGGCCGTCCGGGCTCATCCCGGCATGGCCCAGCGGCCGGTAGTCGCACGACCGCCACAGCGGCGCGGCATTCCGCTCGAGGTCGAGCACGGTCACACACTGCCGACTGCCGGCAAGGTACTCCATGAGCAAGTGTCGGCCGGCTTCGTCGACACCGACGAGCGTGGCCCCCTGGCCCGGCACTCGGTGCAGCGGCTCGAGCCGGTCCAGCCGCGTGTCAGAGCGCAGCAACGTCTCGTGGTTCTGCGCATCCGCGACGAGCAGCACGAGCTGATCGTCTCCACCGGTGAACAATGCGTTGACGACACGGGTGTAGCCCGACGTGAGCTTGGACAAGACCTTGCCGTCCGCAACGTCGACGAAGTCGACGACTCCCGGGTCACGACGGTCGGGCACGGCGATCGCAGCACCATCGGGCGACACGTCGTACCAGTGCGCGCCGGTCACCCTGATCGCGGTGCGCGAGCCGTCGGCGCCGAGAAGCACCAACCGGCTGCCGTCCTGACCGAAGCGTTCGTCGAGCACCCAGCCGGACGTGGTCCGCGCGAGCGAGGCCACGTTGGTCTGGAAGCGCGGCTGGTAGGCCACGTCGATGCTTCCGTCGTGAATCGTCCCGTCCACGTAGTACAGGTCGTCTTCGCCCGCTGCCGGAGTGGTGCTCGGCGCCGTCGCAGACGTCTTCGGGCTGGTGGGCGGCGGCGCTGCCGTGGATGACGGTGAGACAGACGCCCTGACCAACGCGGTCGTCACCCCGGCGCCGAGACCCAGCATCGCTGCCGCGGTGACCACCGCGACAGCGACCAGCCTCGATCTCTGCATCCACTCCACCCGTTCGTCGACTGGGGCGACTGTAAGCCAGCGGGCCCGACGAGCACCCGTCACCCTCTCCCCCGACTGGTGAGACGCACACCCTGCCGGATTCGTTCTCGGCACCAGGCAGAATGTCGGGATGCCCGAGCCCGAACGCCGAGTCGTCCTGATCGCCGGCCCGTCCGGCGCCGGGAAGTCGCGGGTGAGTGGCCGTCTCGACCTGCCCGTCCTCCCGCTCGACGACTACTACAAGGACGGCGACGACCCGACGTTGCCACGTTTCGCCTCCGGCACCGTCGACTGGGACCATCCGCAGGCCTGGAACGCCGACCATGCCGGGTCAGGGATCAGGGCGCTGTGTCACGCCGGACGAACGGACGCGCCGGTCTACGACATCAGCGGCAACGGCAGAGTCGGCCATCGCGTCATCGATGCTTCGGAGGCCGTCTGCTTCGTGGCCGAGGGGATCTTCGCGGCTGAACTGGTGGCCTGGTGCCGGGCCGAGGGCGTGTTGGCTGCTGCGATCTGCGTACGCCGATCGAGGTGGGTCACGTTTGCACTGCGCCTCACCCGCGACCTGCGGGAGCACCGTAAGCCTCCCCTGCTCCTGGTCCGGCGGGGCTGGTGGCTGGCGCGCCGCGAACCGGAGATCGTGGCGGCCCTCGTCGCCAAGGGTTGCACGCCGATGACGCCGCGCGAGACCGAGCGTTACGTGCGAGCGCTCCAGCTCAACCCGACGCCGCCAGCGCCTCGTAGCCCGGCTTGATCACGTCGTCGATGAGGGCCAGCCGCTCATCGAAGGGATGGAAGGCACTCTTCATCGCGTTGATCGTGAACCAGCGCAGGTCGTCGAGACTGTAGTCGAAGGCCTGCGAGAGAAGCTCCATCTCGCGGCTCATCGTCGTGCCGCTCATCAACCGGTTGTCGGTGTTGACCGTGACCCGGAAACGCATCGCGGTGAGCAGTCCGATCGGGTGCTCGGCGATCGACGTGGCGGCGCCCGTCTGCAGGTTGGACGACGGGCACATCTCCAGCGGAACCCTGCGGTCACGCACGTACGACGACAGGCGACCGAGGACCGGCTCGGGACCGGATGTGTCGATGTCATCGACGATGCGCACCCCGTGACCGAGCCGTTCGGCGCCACACCACTGCAACGCCTCCCAGATCGACGGCAGACCGAAGGCCTCACCCGCATGGATCGTGAAGTGGGCGTTCTCGCGCTGCAGGTACTCGAAGGAGTTGAGGTGGCGGGTGGGCGGGTAACCGATCTCGGCGCCGGCGATGTCGAAGCCGCAGACCCCGTTGTCGCGGTGCCGCACGGCGAGCTCGGCGATCTCCCGCGAGTTGGCGGCGTGGCGCAGCGCGGTGAGGATCTGGCTGACGACGAGCGTGCGGTCCGCTGCGGCAGCGCGTGCCATCCCCTCCTCGAAACCCTCTCGTACGGCCACGACGACCTCGTCGAGGGACAACCCGGCCGACAGGTGCTGCTCGGGGGCGTAGCGCACCTCGGCGTACACGACGCCATCGGCTGCAAGGTCCTCAGCGCACTCCGCGGCCACCCGGCGCAGGTCTTCGGGACGCTGCATGACCGCAACCGTGTGGTCGAACGTCTCGAGGTAGCGCACCAGCGTGCCGGAGTTCGCACTGTCGACGAACCAGCGGTCGAGCTCGTCCGGCGTTGACGCGGGCAGCTCGTGCCCGACCTGGCCGGCGATGTCGAGCAGCGTCTCCGGTCTGACCCCGCCGTCGAGGTGATCGTGCAGGAGCGCCTTGGGGGCGACGACGAAGCGGTGGTCAGCGGCCTGATGCATGCCGTTATCCTCCCAGAGTCACCACTACCCCCGGCGGAAGGCCTTCCATGGACTCCCACGACCAACGCGTCGCGATCGTCACGGGCGGCGCCCGGGGCATCGGCGCCGCCGTATCCCGGCGACTGAGCGCCGACGGGTTCGCCGTCGCCGTCCTCGATCTCGACGAGGCCGCCTGCGCGGAGACCGTCGACGCCGTGACCGCCGATGGTGGCCGTGCGCTGGCCGTCTCGGTCGATGTCTCGGATGCCGCGTCCGTCGACCGCGCCGTGGCACGTGTTGCGGACGAGCTGGGACCACCCGTGGTCCTGATCAACAACGCCGGGATCACCCGGGACAACCTGCTGTTCAAGATGTCGGTCGACGACTGGGATGCTGTTCTCCAGGTACACCTCCGGGGGGCCTTCCTCATGAGCAAGGCCGCGCAGGCCCACATGACGAAGGCCGGCTGGGGTCGGATCGTCAACTTGTCGAGCACCTCCGCCCTCGGCAACCGAGGGCAGGCCAACTACGCCGCCGCCAAGGCCGGCATGCAGGGCTTCACCAAGACGCTCGCCATCGAACTCGGCAAATTCGGCATCACCGCGAACGCCGTCGCTCCAGGGTTCATCGTCACCGAGATGACCAAGATCACCGCTGAGCGCCTCGGTGTCAGCTTCGACGACTTCCAAGCCGCCCGGGCCGCCGAGACGCCGGTCCCCCGGGTCGGTCAGCCCGACGACATCGCGCATGCGGTGTCCTTCTTCGTGAGTGAGGGTGCTTCCTTCGTCACCGGTCAGGTGCTCTACGTCGCGGGTGGCCCGCGTGGCTGATCCTCGGGTCTTTCACACGAAGGACGAGCTCACGGCGGCGGTCGGCGAACACCTGGGTCACAGCGACTGGGTGCTGGTCGACCAGGCACGGATCGACGCGTTCGCGGACACGACCGGCGATCATCAATGGATCCACGTCGACCCGGCCCGCGCAGCCTCCGGACCGTTCGGCACGACGGTCGCACACGGATACCTCACGTTGGCGCTCGTCCCTGCGCTCGTCGCAACGTTGGTCGACTACGCCGGCTGGTCGGTGAAGATCAACTACGGGTCCAACAAGGTGCGCTTCCCGCAGCCCGTGCCGGTCGACAGCAGGGTCCGCGCGGGCGTCGAGGTGGCCGCGGTCACGTCCGTCCCGGCGGGCCTCCAGGTGGCCATGCGGGTGACCGTCGAGATCGAAGGGCGCGACGGGCAGAACGACGGCAAGCCGGCGCTGGTGGCCGAGACGCTCACCCTGCTCGCCGGCTGACGCCCGGGCCGGCGTATCGGCTAGGTGAGCCGGTCGAGGATCAGGTCTCGCTCCGCGTGTCCCGGTTCGACCGAGTCGTCGATGTCGTAGGCGCCCTCGAGCGACTGCTCGGCGCGGGCGAAGCGATCCGTATCGTCCGACAGCAACGTCATCAACACCTGCCCCGCCGTGACGCGAGCTCCGGGCTTGGCGTGCAGGATGACGCCTGCGCCCGCCTGGACGGGGTCCTCCTTGCGCGCGCGACCCGCTCCCAGACGCCACGCGGCGGTTCCGACGCTCAACGCGTCGAGCCTGGTGAGGACGCCGGAGGAGGCAGCCGTGACCTCGTGGGACTCCTTCGCCTGCGGCAGCGGTGCGCTGACAGTCACCGCCCTGTGCGGTGATCATCGCCCGCCACACGTCCATGGCCGAACCGTCGGCCAGCTTCTCGGCGGGGTCGACATCACCTTGACCGGCGGCCGACAGCATCTCGCGGGCCAGCGCCAGCGTCAGCTCGACCACGTCGGAGGGTCCGCCGCCTGCCAGCACGTCAAGCGACTCCTGCACCTCGATTGCGTTGCCGGCCGTGAGCCCGAGCGGCGTGCCCATGTCGGTGAGCAGCGCGACCGTCGTGACACCGGCATCCGTGCCGAGGTCCACCATCGTCCGCGCGAGCTCTCGGGCCGACTCGAGGTCCTTCATGAAGGCGCCCGAGCCGACCTTCACGTCCAGCACGAGAGCACCGGTGCCCTCGGCGATCTTCTTGCTCATGATCGAGCTCGCGATCAGCGGGATCGCCTCGACGGTGCCGGTCACGTCGCGCAACGCGTAGAGCTTCTTGTCGGCCGGTGCCAGCGTCGAGCCCGCGGCGCAAACCACGGCTCCGACCTCGTCGAGCTGACGCATCATGTCGTCGTAGGACAGGTCGCAGTTCCAGCCCGGGATCGACTCGAGCTTGTCGAGCGTCCCACCGGTGTGACCCAGGCCGCGCCCCGACAGCTGCGGCACCGCCACTCCACAGGCTGCCACCAGGGGGGCGAGCGGCAGGGTGATCTTGTCTCCGACGCCGCCCGTGGAGTGTTTGTCCGAGGTAGGTCTCGTGAGTGCGGAGAAGTCCATCCGCTCCCCGCTGGCGATCATCGCGTTGGTCCAGGTGCTGATCTCGCGCCGGTTCATGCCGTTGAGCAGGATCGCCATCGCCAGCGCCGCCATCTGCTCCTCCGCCACGACGCCGCGCGTGTAGGCGTCGACCACCCAGTCGATCTGCTCGTCACTGAGCTCGCCCTTGCCGCGCTTGGCGACGATGACGTCCACCGCGTCGAACGCCTCACTCATCGGTCACTCTCCTTGGTCGTCCCGAACTCACCTGCACGGACTCATAGCCTCGCAGTACGAACGTCGGTCGTCGTCTCGGCTGCCCCGCCAGCGCGAGACCGGGGTACGTCGACACGAGCAGGCCGAGCGACTCGGCCAGCTCGACCCGCGCCAGGGGCGCACCCAGGCAGAAGTGGACACCCACACCGAACGCCAGGTGCGGGTTGGGGTCGCGATCGGCGTACATCGCGTCCGGCTCGGTGAACACGTGCGGATCTCGGTTCGCAGCCCCGAGCAGCACAGCCACCTTGTCGCCGGGCGGCACGACGACGTCGGCCAGCTCGACCTCGGCCGTCGCCGTCCGCTCGAACAGCTGCAGTGCGGAGTCGAAGCGCAACATCTCCTCCACGAGCAACGCGAGCGTCGACTCTCGCCGTCGACCACGCGCCTCCACTGCTCGGGGTGACCGAGCAACGCGACCAGCCCGTTGCCGAAGACGTTGACCGACGCCTCGTGGCCGGCGTTGAGCAACAAGATGGCCGATGCCAGGACTTCGTCGTCCGTCAACCCGTCGGCGCCCTCCTGCGCCCGCAACAGATCACTGAGGAGGTCATCGCCTGGCGCATCGGCCGGACTTTCCCGTCGGCTGCTGATCAGCGCGCGCATGTAGTCGGCGAACTCCTGGCTGGCCCGCAACGCGGCAGCCTCCACGTCTGTCGTCACGGCGGGCTCGTACATCCGGACGATCGCCTGCGACCAACTCCGAAGCAGCCCAACGTCATCGATCGGCGTCCCCAGCAGCTCGGCGATCACGAGCACGGGCAACGGCTCGGCGAAGTCGGCGAGCGCGTCGAAATGATCCGTGTCGATCTCGTCGAGCAGGCGCCGTCCGAGCTCGCGGACCCGGGGTCGCATCCGCTCGACATGTCCGCGGGCGAAAGCAGCCGACACCTTGCGACGCAGCCGGGTGTGGTCCGGCGGCTCGTGCTCCATCATCTGGTTGCGATGCAGGAGGTTGAACGGCTCGTAGACCTCGGCCGGCTGCCGGTCGTGCCAGATCCGCCCCAGCCGCCGGTCTCGCAGCGCCTGGCTGCACACGGCGTGGTCGACGACCAGCCACCGCGCGGTCTCCTCGTGCCAGGTGACCGGTCCGCGCGACCGCTCTGCATGGAACATCGGGTAGGGGTCCGCCAGGAAGTCCGGATCGCCGAAGTCGAGCCGACTCAGTCGACGGCTGTTCACCGCGTGATCACCGGACGGGTCACCGGTCCAGGTCTGCAGGTCCGAACGCGTCGGGCAGCACGTCGCTCATCGCCTTGACACCGGAGCCGGTGGCGAGCTGACACTCCGGACCGCCGTTCTCCCACAACAGCTGGCGGCAGCGACCGCACGGCATCAGCAGGTTGCCCCGCTTGTCGACGCAGACCACGGCGACCAGCCTGCCGCCACCGGTTGCATGCAGCGACGAGACCATCCCACACTCGGCGCAGAGGGCCACGCCGTACGCCGCGTTCTCGACGTTGCACCCGACGACGACGCGGCCGTCGTCGACGAGTCCGGCGACGCCCACCTGGAAGTCGGAGTACGGCGCATAGGCCCGCCGCATGACGTCGGTCGCAGCCACTCCGAGCGCCTCCCAGTCGATCGAGTCGGCACCCATCAGATCGACTGGCCCCGTCTGTACCGCAGTCCGTCTGCCGTCGGCATTCGGAGCCGTTGCGTGGCCAGGGCGAGCACGAGCAGCGTGGCGACGTACGGCGTCATGCCGGCGAACTCGACCGGAACCTGATCGGTGGTGAGGTACCACAGCAGGAACGCCCCGCCGATGACGGCCATCAAGATCGCCGTGGTGCGCCTCTTCTGGACCAACCGGAGCAAGGCCAAGCCCAACAGGCCGATGGCGACGACCAGCACCAGCGCGTGGATCGAGGTGGCATCCCGGAGCCGGAGGCTGTCGGTGTAGCCGAACAGCAAGGCACCGGCGGCAGTACCACCGGGGCGCCAGTTGCCGAAGATCATGGCCGCCAGGCCGATGTACCCGCGACCGTTGGTCTGGCCGGTGGTGAAACCGCTGGACGCGACCAGCGCCAGGTAGCCACCACCCACTCCGGCCATGGCACCGGACGTGATCACGGCGGCGTACTTGTAGCGGTAGACGTTCACGCCGAGGCTCTCGGCGGCGGCGGGGTTCTCTCCACAGGAGCGCAGGCGCAGTCCGAACGTGGTGCGCCACAGGATCCAGCCGGACGCCACGACCAGCAGCGCGACCAGGACGGTGTAGAGCGACATCTTCGTCGTCAGCGCGGCGACAAACGAAGCCAGGTCGGACACCACGAACCAGTGGTGGCCTGCGATGTTCGACGCGGCGTCGGAGATGCCGGGGACCGTCACGCGGGTCGGGGTGTCGAGGCCGGTGAGCTGCTTGATCCCGCCGCCCTCGAGGTCTCGGAAGTACGCCTCGGCGAGGAACTTCGACGCACCCAGCCCGATGATGTTGATCGCGACACCGGAGACGATGTGGTCGACCCCGAACGTGACGGTCGCGAGCGCGTGCAACAGACCACCGATCGCTCCCAAGAGGGCCGCCCCGAGAATCCCGATCCACGGGCCGTAGTAGTACGTGAAGTAGGCCGCGCCCCACGTCCCGAGGATCATCTGGCCCTCGAGGCCGATGTTGACGACGCCGGACCGCTCGGCCCACAGGCCGCCGATACCGGCCATCAGGATGGGGCAGGTGGCGACGATGGCGGCCCTGATGGTGCCGGTCGAGGTCAAGCCGTTCGCGTCGGTCGCGATGCGGACGAACGAGACCATCATGATGGCCACGATGCTGATCAGCATCCAGAGCCGGCTGACCTGCTGCGCACGCATGGTGCGCGCCTCGGTCGCCGGATCGCGAGGCCCGGGCGTCTTGGTCGCGGTGCTCATGCCGTCACCTCCTCGGCCGGGCCGCGGGGACTCTCCGCGTCGAGCTTCGCGGCAACGTTTTGCTGCTCACGTTGGGCGCTCAGCCGGCGTACGACCTCATAGGCGACCACGACGGCCAGCACGATCGTCCCTTGCGTGATCTGCACGACATTGACCGAGATGTCGGTCTCGAGGGTGAGTCGGTTGCTCTGTTCGTTGAGGAACGCGAACAAGGCGGCGCCGAAGACGATGCCGAGCGGCTGGTTGCGCCCCAGCAGCGCGACGGCGATCCCGGTGAAGCCGAGTCCGGCTTGGAAGGCGGTTCCGTAGGAGTGGGCGCTGCCGTAGAAGGACGGCATCCAGATCAGGCCGGCGATCCCGCCCGACAGCAGCATCGAGACGACGACCATCTTCTTGACGTTGACCCCACTCGCCACCGCTGCCGACTGCGACATACCGGTCGCCCGCAGGTCGAATCCGAAGCGCGTCTTGTTGAGCAGCACCCAGAACCCGATGCCCAACAGGATCGCGAGCACGGAGAGCGTCCACACGGGCCCGTCAGGGCGGGCGAAGAAGTACCAACCCTTCAGCTGGCTGCTCTCGGCGATGTTGGTGCTGTGGACGCTGTTGCCCTCGTGCACCCCGTACTTGTTCAGCAGGTAACCCACCAGGGTCATCGCAATGGCATTCAGCATGATCGTGGAGATGACCTCACTGACCCCACGCGTCACCTTGAGCAGGCCGGCGATGCCGGCCCAGCCAGCGCCCACCAGTACGGCGACGATGAGCGGAATCACGATGTTCAGTACACCGCTGAACCAAGCCGCGCCGGCGAGCGTCGCCGCGACGTACGACGCCAGCGTGTACTGGCCTTCGACGCCGATGTTGAACAGGTTCATCCGGAAGCCGATGGCCGCCGCCAGCGCGGAGATGTAGATCAACGCCGACTGGTCGATGATGTTGACGATGGCCCGGTTCGATGGCTGGCTGAAGATGACCGACCAGAAGTCACTCGCAGCGCTGCCGGACAGCTGGATCACGACCGAGGTGATGATCATCGCGACCAGGAGCGCGCCCACCGGAGCGAGCATGGCGGTGCCGACCCGACGCACGACGTTCATGACGTGACCTCCGTGTCTCCACCGGTCATCGCGGCGCCGAGCGCCTGCGGCGTGACGTCCTGTGGGTCGAACTCGCCCACGAGCCGACCGCGCAGGATCACCTCGATCCGGTCGGAGAGACCGATCAGCTCGTCGAGGTCGGCCGAGATGAGAAGAACCGCGAGACCCTGTCGGCGGGCCTTCTTGATGTGGTCCCAGATCGCCGCCTGGGCACCGACGTCGACGCCTCGGGTCGGGTGGGAGGCGATGAGCAGGGCGGGCTCCCCACTCATCTCGCGTCCGACGATCAGTTTCTGCTGGTTGCCGCCCGAGAGGGCGCGCGACAAGGTGTCGATGCCCGGAGCGCGGACGTCGTACTCGTCCACGATCCGTTCGGTGTCGCTGCGCGCCGCCCGTCGATCGATCCAGATGCCGTGCACCGAGGGCTTGCGCGTCTGGTGTCCGAGGATGCGGTTCTCCCACAACGGGGAGTCGAGCAGCAAGCCGTGGCGGTGCCGGTCGTCAGGGATGTAGCCGATGCCCGACTCCCGACGCTTGCGGGTCGACCAGGAGGTCATGTCGTCCGCACCGAGCCGGATGTGTCCCTTGGTGGCCTTGCGCATCCCCATGATCGTCTCGACGAGCTCGGCCTGACCGTTGCCCTCCACGCCGGCGATGCCGAGCACCTCGCCGCGGTGGATGTCGAACGTGATGTCGGCGAGCAGGTCGCGCGCACGGTCGTCGGTCAACGTGACGTCGTCCAGCGAAAGCAGCACCTCGTCCGTCACCGTGGACTCTTCCGTCGCCGGCGACGGCAGCTCAGAGCCGACCATCAGCTCGGCAAGATCCTGCTTGGTGACGTTGTCCGGCTTCGCTTCGCCGACCGTGGTGCCGCGCCGCATCACGGTGATGTCGTCCGCGATGTCGAGCACCTCGTCGAGCTTGTGCGAGATGAAGAGGATCGTGTGGCCCTCCTCCTTCAGCCCGCGCAGGTTCGCGAACAGGGCATCGACTTCCTGCGGGACGAGAACCGCAGTCGGCTCGTCGAGAATGATGATCTTGGCTCCGCGGTAGAGCACCTTGAGGATCTCCACCCGCTGGCGGTCACCGACTCCGAGGTCCTCCACCAGGGTGTCCGGGTCGATGCCGAAACCGTAGGTGTTCGAAAGATCCTCGACGACCCGTCTGGCACCGTCTCCGATGCCGTGCATGCGCTCGGCGCCGAGCACGATGTTCTCGAGCACGGTCAGGTTGTCGGCCAGCATGAAGTGCTGGAAGACCATGCCGATCCCGTGGGCGATCGCGTCCGTCGGCGAGCTGAAGCTGACGGACTCGCCATTGACGGTGACGGTGCCGTCGTCGGGCTTCTGCACGCCGTACAGGATCTTCATCAGCGTCGACTTCCCGGCTCCGTTCTCGCCGATCAGTGCATGCACCGTCCCGGAGCGGATCGTGATGTCGACGTCGTGGTTGGCGATGACGCCCGGGAACCGCTTGCCGACTCCCTTGATCACCACCGCGTCGGTGGTCGCCGTGGCTGTCATGGACGCTCCTGGAGGTGACGGGTCGCAAGGTACCGGGCCGAGGACCTGGGTGGCGCTGCCCTGGCATGACACGAGCCCGGGACGAACGCTACCGCGAAGTCCCGGGCCCGTGAGCCACCGGTCGTCAGACCGGCTCGTAGCTGTCGTGCCGTCTGACCTTACGGGGTCGTGGGCACCTTGATCTCGCCGCTCTTGATCTGGTCGGCGTACTTGTTCATGTCGTCCTGCACCGACTGGCTCAGGAAGTCACCGGACGTCGCGTAGCCGACGCCATCCTTGGAGAGGTCGTACGTCTGGTAGCTGACCAGCGGCGAGCCGTCCTTGATCGACTGGATCATGTCGTAGGTGGCGACATCGACCCGCTTGAGCATCGACGTGAGGATGTGCGGCTTCTGGTCTGCCGACGCAGTCAGGTACTGGTCGGAGTCGACGCCGATCGCCCACTTGCCGTCACCGGCCTCGACTGCGGCATCGAAGACACCGGAGCCAGATCCACCAGCAGCCTGGTAGACGACGTCGTCACCCTTGTCGTAGAGCCCGGCTGCGGCAGCCTTGCCACCTGCCGGGTCTGCGAAGCCCTTGAGGTTCGACTCTTCGATGTAGGTCACGTCGACCGTGATGTTGGGGTTGACGGCCTTGGCACCGGCCGTGTAGCCGGCCTCGAACTTCTTGATCAGGTCGACGTGGACACCGCCGACGAAGCCGATCTTGTCGGTCTTGGTGTTCTCAGCGGCTGCGACACCGACGAGGAAGGAGCCCTCGTTCTCGGCGAAGCCGAGGTAGGCGACGTTGTCGTTGGCCTTGTCCGGGGGTCGGGTCGAAGCCGTCGATCACCGCAAAGCTGGTATCGGGGTAGTCCGGCGCCACTGCGTCGATCGACGTCGCTGTAGGCGAAGCCGACCGCGATGACCGGGTTGTCGCCGGCGTCCGCCATCTGGCGCAGCCGGTCCTCGCGGGCGGACTCTGGCTCGCCGTCCTGCGCTTCACCTTCGGTGCAGGTTGCGGACATGTCCGCGACGGCCTTCTTCAGGCCTGCTGCCGCTGAGTCGTTGAACGACTGGTCGCCCTGGCCACCCACGTCGTACGCCAGCCCCACCTTGGGACCATCGCCGCTCGTGCTCGAGCAGTCGAGCGGCTTGTTGCCGCTGGTTCCGGTGCTGCTGGTCTTGTTGTCCTTGGCGCATCCGGCCAAGGCGAGAGTGGCAGCTGCAAGAACTGCCGCGATCTTGGTCGAACGACGCAAGACAACTCCTTCCACCCGGCGTGCTCGATAAATTCGGCACGCATCGCGCCAGAGCATAAACCAGATTTGCGATCCCGCACGACGCCAGGCTGTGTCCACGGTGGGTCGATACGAGTTTGTGATGTAGTGACAGGGCTAGACGGGGGACGAGTAGACCGCAGCCGCACAAAACAGGCGAACCCCCACGCCGATAGCAGACTCGTCAATGTCAAAACTTCCCTGATGAAGGTCGCCAGCGTCGGCAACTTCCGGATTTCGTACGCCGAGACGCGCCAGCGCTCCGGGAACGCGACCGAGAATCCAGCCGAAGTCCTCGCCGCCGAGGCTCTGATCGGTGTCGGTGATCGCCTCGGCACCGAGCAAGTCCGCGGCCACGGACCGGAGGAACGCGGTCGCGACTTCGTCGTTGACGCAGGGCGGAACGCTGGTGTGCATGTCGACATCCACGTCGACGCCGTACGGGGCGGCCAGCTGGCGGACCAGGTCGGGGACGATGGTGTGGGCGGACTCCCAGACGCGCGCATCGAGACAGCGGATCGTGCCTTCGGCATAGCCCTCCTGGGGGATGGCGTTCGCTGCGGCCCCGGCATGCATCTTGCCCCCACACCAGGCTCAAGGCGGCCCGCGGGTCGGCGAGCCGCGAGAGGACCGCGGGCAGCTCGGTGACGATCGCGCCCAGTGCGAAGACCAGGTCGGCGGTGAGGTGCGGCCTTGCCGTGTGACCACCGGGCCCGCGCAGGGTCACCTTGATGCGGTCCGCACCCGCCGTGATCGCACCCGCCCGGAAACCGACCCTGCCGACCTCGATCTTGGGGTCGCAGTGCAGCGCGAAGACCTGCTCGAGCCCGGTTGCGCCACCGTCGGCGAGGACATCGAGCGCACCGCCGGGGGTGACCTCCTCTGCCGGTTGGAAGATCAGCCGGACCGAACGTTCCAGAGCGCCCTGCGTGACGAGGTCGGCCAGGACGAGGGCCGTGCCCAGGACGACGGCCGTGTGGGCGTCATGACCGCAGGCGTGGCAGACACCAGCGACGGTGGAGCGGTACGCGCTATCGGAAACGTCGTTGAGGGGCAGGGCGTCGATGTCGCCGCGAAAGCCGATGGTCGCCGGCTCACCCCGGGAGCCGATGATGTCGCAGATGACGCCGGTGCCGGACGCGAGGACGCGCGGCTCGAGCCCAGCGGTCAGCAGTCGCTCCAGGATGACGCTCGTGGTACGCGTCTCCTGGCGGCCCAGCTCGGGGTGACGGTGCAGGTCTCTGCGGAACTCGATGAGCTCGGCCTCGATGCTCTTCGTCAGACGGTCGATCTCGTCATGAAGGTCGGGGTGGGACGTCGGCACCCGCCTAGTGTCGCATTTCGTCGCGGCACCTGACGTGCCGGACCGTTCGCGCCGCCGATCGACCTGCACAATGACCCGATGCGCCTGTATCTCTCGTCGTTCCGCAACGGCGACCACACCCAGCGGTTGCTGGACCTGCGCCGTACGGACCGTCCGGTCGCGGTGATCGCGAACGCCGTCGACGACGCGCGCGGCGGACATCCGGCGCGAGGCGTTCACGGGCGAGCGCGAGCGCCTCAGTGCCATCGGCCTGACCTGCGAGGAGCTCGATCTTCGCGACTTCGAGGGTGACGAAGTCGGGTTGGAAGCGACCCTGCGAGCTTTTGAGATCGCTTGGCTGCGCGGCGGGAACGTCTTCGCCTTGCGTTATGCGATGTCGCTGTGTGGAGCCGACCGCATCTTCCCGCTGCTGCTCGCGGAGGACGTGCTCGTGTACGCCGGATACAGCGCAGGGCCCTGCTGCCTGGCACCCAGCCTGCGCGGTCTGGAAGCCTGCGACGACGTCGGCGTCGGTGCAACGGTTGTACGGCGCCGAACCGATCTGGGACGGCCTCGGCGTCATCGAGGAGGCCTTCGTGCCGCATCTGGACTCCCCTGGCCATCCCGAGACCGAGCTGCTCGCCGCGGTGGCTGAGGCGTATGAGCGCGAGGGAGTACCGCACCTGCGGCTGCGTGATGGCGATGTCTACGTCGTGGACGGCGACACGAAGGAGCTGTTGTGCCGGAGCTGATCGCGGCAGGCCGCGACGCGGACGTCTATGCCGAGGGTGCCGGACGGGTACGGCGTGGACGCTCTTTGAACGACGACCGGACATGTGCACCTGCGGTGACGCGGGCGAGCGAAGCCGAATCTCAGTGACGAGAGGCCTGTCGAAGATCGCCGGCCGAAGGAGAGAGCTATCGGTCAGTCGCGGATGCGGTCGTAGACCAGATTCACGAGTTCCTGGGTTCGCTCCGCGCCCGGAACGTCGATGGTGGTGCTGTCGCGCTGACGCCAGGCGACCGCCTGCTCCGCTTCGCGGCGCCACTCAGGGAACTCGGAAGCGAACCACCGAGCAGCAGCGACCTTCGAGGTCTGACGTGCGGTTTCGTAGGCGTAGAGGCTGCGGAACATCGTGAGCCGGACGTACGCCTGGTGCCGCTGCTCCTGTACGCCGACGACCCAGTCTTGCCACTCGGCGACGAGGCCCTGGATCGTGGCCCGGAAACGGGCGGGTGAGATGGGCGACAGGACGTCTGCCGCCGCGGGCCCGAAAAGCACGTACCCGTGCTCTTGCACGCAGTACAGATCGGTCAGCCAGTGCGGCAGGGCGGGGGTTCGGTGGAAGGGCTCTCCAGGACTGATCCGGTGCACATCTCCGAGTGGCTCGTCGAAGCCGCTGATCACGTTGAGCGGGAAGTACCCGACCTCAAGCCGGTCCTGCCACTCGGGGTATCGCTCTGCTATCGAGTGGTGCATCTGCGCGATGTCGTGCTCGGTCTCGGGTCTCAGCACTTCGCAGGTGACCGCAAGCAGGTCGATGTCACTTCGCTTGTCGTCGAAGTCGCCGACGACGAGTGATCCGTACACGTAGAGGCCGACCAGTGATCCGCCGAGGTGCTCGATGATCTCCGCTGCGAGAGTGTCGAGCACCGGCGGGAACTCAAGCCGCTCGGCCATGTCGACCACCTCTTCACGTGTGACCTCTGAGCGAAGCCTTCCAGATGGGGCACACGGATCCACGGGCAGCCGATACCCCAGGTGTCGATGGCCCGGGTTCGGGATCAGAAAACCCTTGTGGATAAGGCGAAACGGGCTAGTCATGGTCGGACATGTCGGCTAGAATCGAACACATGTTCGACACCGACCTCAGTGCCCTCGACGAGACAGCCATCCTGTCGTACGTCGAGACCGCCCGCGCCACCGCGGACCGGGCCGAGGTCGACATCCTGCACGCCGCCGCCTGTTGGGCCGACCTGCACAGCGAGCTCGCCCGGGCGACCAGTCCGTTGTTGCCCGGTTCGGAGAAGCTGGTTCTGTTCGGCGGGGACGGGACACCAGGCGTGGCGGAGTTCGCACCCGCCGAGCTCGGCGTGGTGCTGGCGACCTCGTCCAGTGCGGCCGAGCGGCTGGTCGGGGACGCCCTCGATCTACGGCATCGTCTCCCACGGCTGTGGGCGCGGATCTGTGCCGGTGAGGTGAAGCCGTGGATCGGCCGCAAGACCGCCGAAGCCACCCGCCACCTCAGTGTGGACACCGTCGCGGTGGTCGACCGTCGGATCGCCAGATACGCCCACTCCCTGTCGTGGGGTCGGATCGAAGCCATCATCCAAGCATGTTGGCTCGAGTGCGACCCCGAAGCTGCCGCTGAAGCCGACGCCGCCGCGCAGGGATCGTTGGGGGTGTGGGTCAAAGACCAGCAGTCCTCCGAGGCTGGCACCGGTGAGATCTTCATCCGGACCGAGGCACCCGACGCGTTGCGGTTCAACGCTTCGATCGGCGGCCTCGCCACCGGACTCAGCACCTTGGGTGACACCCGCCCCGTGAATGTGCGGCGGGCCGCGGCGGTGGGGATCCTGGCCAACCCCCAACATGCCCTGAACCTCTTCGCCGACATCCACGCCGCCACCGGCCAGACCGACCCCGGCGACCCCGGCGACCCGACCGAATCGGTCGAGACGTCAGGGCCGACGCTGCGACCGGTCAAGACCGGCCCGGACGTCACCTTGTATGTCCACCTCACCGACCAGGCCCTGCAGTCCGGGACCGGGGTAGCCAGGGTCGAACAGGTCGGACCGGTCACCGTGGACCGGGTCCGGTCCTGGCTCGGACACGCCAACGTGACCGTCAAGCCCGTCATCGACCTCAACGACCAGGTCCCGGTCGACGCCTATGAGATCCCCGACCGGATCCGCGAAGCCGTCCACCTGACCATCCCGGTCGACTGCTTCCCCTACGCCACCTCCACCCGCCGTACCGGCGACATCGACCACACCATCGCCTTCGTCAAACCCGATGAGGGTGGTCCACCGGGCCAGACCGGACTCGGCAAGCTCGGCCCCATCACCCGCTTCCACCACCGGGTCAAGACCCACGGCCACTGGCAAGTCGTGCAACCCTTCACCGGCGTGTTCGTGTGGCGCACCCCCCACCGGCCGCTATCTCCTGGTCGACCACACCGGCACCCACCGGCCAGTCTCACCTGCCCTGCCGCTGCCGGCTGCCTGAGCTCCACGAGCGAGGCCGGTTGCCGCGCCGGCCCGACCAGAGTCCGACCGCAACCGGCCACACCACCCTGGCCCACCGACTGGGAGGTCATGCGGGCCGCCAGCACTAGAATCCTGCACAGGCTCCCAGTCTGAGGCTCGGCCCGGTGATCTCGGCACGCCGTCAGCGGGTCGAGGGATCGACCAACTGCAGCGGAGCACGCCTCGGTCAGAAGGCGTCGGGGGGTTGGTAGACGCCCCACACCTCACGCAGTGCATCGCAGACTTCGCCGACCGTGGCCCGGGCGGCCAGCGCAGCCCTCATCGGCACCAGCACGTTGTCCGTACCCTCGGCAGCGGCTCGCAGCTCGCCCAGCAACCGGTCGACGTCGGCCTGGTCGCGGCTGGCGCGCAGCCGGGCCAACCGCTCGGCCTGCTGCGCCTCGATGGCCGGGTCGACGCGAAGCGGCTCGTACGGATCCTCGACGTCGACGGTGAAGCGGTTGAGCCCGACCACAGTGCGTTCGCCGCTGTCGATCTCCTGGGCGATCCGGTACGCCGACTTCTCGATCTCGTTCTTCTGGAAGCCCTTCTCGATGGCCGCCACCGCGCCGCCGAGGTCCTCCACAGATGTCATCAGGCCGCGCGCCGCTTCCTCGACCTCGTCGGTCAGCGACTCGACCGCATACGACCCCGCGAACGGATCGACAGTCGCCGTCACATCGGTCTCGAAGGCCAGCACCTGCTGGGTCCGCAACGCGAGCCGGGCAGCCTTCTGGGTGGGCAGCGCGATCGCTTCGTCGAAAGAGTTCGTGTGCAGCGACTGGGTTCCCCCGAGCACCGCCGCCAAGGCCTGCACCGTGACACGGACGAGGTTGACCTCGGGTTGCTGCGCGGTGAGCTGGACGCCAGCCGTCTGGGTGTGGAAGCGGAGCATCAGCGACTTGGGGTTCTTGGCTCCGAACTCGTCGCGCATGACACTCGACCAGATCCGCCGCGCGGCCCTGAACTTCGCCACCTCCTCGAGCAACGAGGTGCGTGAGACGAAGAAGAAGGCCAGCCGAGGAGCGAACTCGTCGACGTCCTGACCGGACGCAATGGCTGCGCGGACGTACTCGATGCCGTTGGCCAGCGTGAACGCGATCTCCTGCGCGGGTGTCGCCCCGGCCTCGGCCATGTGATAGCCGGAGATCGAGATCGTGTTCCACCGCGGCATCTCCTGGCGGCAGTACGTGAAGATGTCGGTGATGAGTCGAAGGGAGTGCTGGGGCGGGTAGATGTACGTACCGCGCGCGATGTACTCCTTGAGCACGTCGTTCTGAGTCGTGCCGGTCAGCTGCTCGCCCGACACACCCTGCTCCTCCGCGACGAGCTGGTAGAGCAGCATGAGCAGCGCTGCGGGTGCGTTGATCGTCATCGACGTCGAGACCTGGTCGAGCGGGATGCCATCGAAGAGCAGGCGCATGTCCTCGATCGAGTCGATCGCCACCCCGACCTTGCCGACCTCGCCGTGAGCGATGGGTGCATCGGAGTCGTAGCCCATCTGGGTCGGCAGGTCGAAGGCGACCGACAGCCCGGTCGTGCCGGCCTCGATGAGCTGGTGATAGCGCTGGTTCGACTCCACGGCGGTGCCGAAACCGGCGTACTGACGCATGGTCCAAGGACGCCCGGTGTACATCGACTCGTAGACGCCGCGCGTGTAGGGGAACGAGCCCGGCCGGCCGAGCTTCTCCTCTGCGTCCCAGTCCTTCAGCGCTTCCGGCCCGTAGACGGGCTCGAAGGGCAGACCGGACTCGGAGTTTCGGCTCATGGCCGACAGAGTACGGCGCCCGCTACCCCGGCCGCACCGCCGCCCTCAGCCAGGGAAGGTCTCGTTGTTGCCTCCGGAAACGAGCACGACGACGACCTGACCCGCTTCGACCCGGACGCGCTCGGAGAGGAGTGCGGCCAGGGCGACACAGGCGCCGGGCTCCGCCAGGACGCGGACTGAGTCCCACAGCAGCCGGCGCGCTGCCACGATCGACTCCTCGGTGACGAGCACAGGCCGGACCGCGTGCTTGCTCGCCACCGCGAAGGCGATGTCGCCGATCGCCGGCGCTCCGAGAGAATCAGCGGCGAGCCCTCCGACATCGATCGGAACGGGTTCACCTGCCGCGAGGGCGCGGGCGAGGTCCGGGCAGGCTTCCGGTTCGACCGGCTGAACCGGGGCGTTGCCTCTCCAACGCGACAGCCAATCCGGAGTACAGGCCGCCACCACCGCATCCGACGAGCACCCGATCGGCGTTCGGCACCTGTTCCTCGATCTCGAGACCCGTCGTCCCTGCTCCTGCCACCGTCTCGAACGTGTCATACGGGTGCAGCAACGGGAGCTCGTGCTCAGCGGCGTATGCGCGACAGGCCTCGAGCGCCTCCTTGACGTACCCGTCCACCGCATGGATCCGACCGCCGTAGGACCGGATCCGCTCGAGCTTGGCCGGTGTCGCGTTGGCCGGTACGAAGACCTCAGCCGTCATCCCGGCACGCCGGGCCGCCCAGGACACCGCCGCGGCGTGGTTGCCGCCCGAGGCCGCGCAGACACCTGGGGTGTGGGCCGGCAACGACAACACGGAGTTCAATGCTCCACGCGCCTTGAACGACCCGGTGTGCTGAGTCAGCTCGAGCTTGAGGATGACGTCAGCCGACACCCCGTGCTCGCGCAGGTCGATCGCCAGCACCGGAGTGCGGCGTACTCCCCCGGCGATGCGAGCGGCCGCAGCATCGACGTCGGCGCGGCTCGGAACCAGGACGGTCACCGATCGTCGTCCCGGCGGCCGAGCACCGCCGCGGCCACAGCGACCGCGGCCGCACCGACGAGCGCACTGCCGGCGTCGAACCGGCCCTTGGCGTGCGGCCCTGGCTCGTGCTCCTGCGTCATCGCGGCGATGTGCGCGTTCACCGGCGAGACAGCCGCTGCCGCCACGCGGGCCTCGGACTTCGCCCGTCGGCTTTCGATGACAGTCGCCGCGAGATCCGAGGTCATGGCCCACGCGGCGCCGTACATGATGATGCGCGAGAAGTAGTTGATCCAGACCACCAACGTGATCGCGATGGCCAGCGGTGCGAAGGGACTCCCCCCGACGCCGCCCAGCACGTTCACTACGAGTTGCTTGAGGACCTCGAAGGCGACCGCCCCCAGCAGCGCGCCCTGCCAGAGCGCTCGCGCCGGGATGTCGGGGTCAGGAAGCACCCAGTAGATGATGAACAGCAGCAGTGTGCTCGCCGCGATACCGAGCAGGACGCCGACCACCCACACGATCGGTTGCGCGAGGCCGAAGCCGTCGAGTCCCATCGAGGACACGATGTCGTCGGTCAGGCCCTTGACGACGCCGCTGATGCCGACCGAGACGATCAGCACGAGGCCGATGACCACCATCGTCGCCAGGTCGACCCCTTTGCCCACGATGAAGTTGCGCCGCTGCGACTGCGGGACGTGGAACGCGTCGCGCAGCGCACCGCGCATGCCGGACAACCAGCCCAGGCCGGAGTAGAGGACGCCGGCGAAACCGATCACGCCGGCGAAGGCCTTGGCATCTTCGATGTCCTTCAGGCTGATCGTGCCGGGTTGCCCGCTGCTGCTGATGATGCCCGGCAGCAGCTGCTCGATGGCCGTGGTCAGGTTCTGCCGAGCATCGGGGTAGGCGATGCTGACGTATCCGACGACGGAGAACGCCAGCGCGAGGATCGGGAAGAACGACAAGAAGCCGAAGTACGTCACGGCGCCCGCCAGCACGTTGCCCTGGATCTTGGAATAGTGCTGCTGCATCCGGACGACGTGATCGACGAACGGATACTTCTCGCGCAGCCTGTCCACGCGGCTTTTCGCCTTCGATCCGATGCCCTGCTCGTCTTCAGCCATATCTCATTCCTACCGGGTCCAGCAGCAGATCACACCCGGTGGTTACCCGATGAATGGGTTCAGCTGCCGAGGGCAAACGTGCGGGACGGGCGCCACACGCCGTCGTCGCCGTGGACGTAGAGGTGGAAGTCGACCACGTCGAAGGAGCAGTCGAAGTCCGCCAGGGCGTCGTACGCCCGGTCCAGCGCATCCTCATCGAGGTGATGCGCCACCGTCACGTGCGGGTGGTAGGGGAACGCAAGCTCCTGGTGCAGCGGTCCGCTTCGGGCAGCCCCGGCCAACAGCTCGCAGGCGGAGATGCCTTCCGAGACAGCGATGAAGACGACGGGCGACACCGGCCGGAAGGTTGCGGTCCCACGCAGCCGCAGCCGAAACGGAGACCGACCCGCCGCCACTGCCGCGAGGTGCTGCTCCACGTCGTCGAGATCAGCACGCACCTCGGTCGGTGGGACGAGTGTGATGTGGGTCGGGATGGCCCCCGCCTGCGGGTCGCCGAATGAGGCTCGGTGCTGTTGCAGCTCGACCGCCCACGGCTCAGGTATGGCGATGGCGACACCGATCGTGGACACTCCCGAGACCCTACCGGTGGGGCGGTTGCTCATCGGGCCGGCACGAACCCGATGCGCTCGTAGGCCTGAGCCAGCGTCTTGGCCGCCACCGCCCGGGCACGCTCGGCCCCGTTGTGCAGGATCGCGTCGAGCTCGGCACGGTCATCGAGGAGCTCCAGGGTTCGCGCCCGGAACGGAGTCGTGAACTCCTCGACCAGCTGCCCGAGGTCCTTCTTCAGGTCGCCGTAACCGCGGCCGTTGTACTCCGCCGCGATGTCGTCGACGGTGCGGCCGGACAGCGCTGCGAAGATCGTGAGGAGGTTGGAGACGCCGGGCTTGTTCTCCTCGTCGAAGTAGACCTCGCGGCCCGAATCGGTGACGGCCGACCTGATCTTCTTCGCCGACTTCTTGGGGTCGTCGAGCAGCTCGACGATGCCGGCCGGTGACGACGCCGACTTGCTCATCTTCGCGGTCGGCTCCTGCAGGTCGGTGATCTTCGCCGTGTCCTTGATGATGTGCGGTTCGGGGATCACGAACGTCTCGCCGAAGCGGTGGTTGAAGCGCCCGCCGAGATCACGCGTGAGCTCCAGGTGCTGGCGCTGGTCCTCGCCCACGGGGACACGGTTGGCCTGGTAGAGCAGGATGTCCGCGGCCTGCAGCACCGGGTACGTGAACAGGCCGACCGTCGTACGGTCCTGCCCGCCCTTGGCCGACTTGTCCTTGAACTGGGTCATCCGGGCGGCCTCGCCGTACCCGGTGATGCAGCCGAGCACCCAGGCCAGCTGGGCATGCTCCGCGACGTGCGACTGGACGAAGAGCGTGCACTGCTCCGGATCGACGCCCATCGCGATCAGCTGCGCCGCGGAGACGAGCGTCCGCTCCCGCAGCAGCGCCGGGTCGTGCTCCACCGTGATCGCGTGGAGGTCGACGATGCAGTAGAAGGCGTCGTGGTCGAACTGCAGGGCCACCCACTGGCGCAGCGCGCCCAGGTAGTTGCCGAGGTGGAACGAGTCGGCCGTCGGCTGGATGCCGGACAGCACGCGTGGGCGCGCCGGAGTCGCGGCTGCTGGGGTGGACATGGCCGCCATTGTGCCAATCTCACCGCTCAACCCCGATTCTGGGTGTACGGATGCAACCAAAGCAGCTTCCCGGGAGTCGCGTGATTGAGACTGGCTGACGGCCAGGTAGTCCAGGGGTGCGATGACGAACGATCAGTTCGTTCAGGAGGTCTACGGAGCGAGCTATCGGCGCCTCGTAGGCCAGCTGTACGCCGTCTGTGGCGATCTGCCGACAGCGGAGGACATCGTCCAGGAGGCGTTTGTCCGCGCCGTCGCCCATGCCCGGACGTTCCGGAAGACGGACAACCCGGAGGCCTGGCTGCGCAGGGTGGCGCTCAACGTCCACCACAGCCGCTGGCGACGGATGAAGCGACACGCGGGGCTGACCGTGCGTATCACCCCGCGTCCCGAGACCGAGTACGGGTACGAGCTGTCCCCCGACCACGTCGCCCTCGTACGTGCCTTGGCCGAGCTGCCTTCCGCCCAGCGTGAGGCAGTTGTGCTGCACCATGTCGCAGACCTTCCCGTGCACGAGATCGCGGCCACCCTGGGGGTGCCCATCGGGACCGTCAAGGCCCGACTGGTACGGGGGCGAGCAGCCCTCGCGGCTGCCCTCACCGAGCGAGAGGAGGGACACCATGTCTGACGCGCAACTTCGAGGACGATCGGCGTTCCGCGCGAGTCGGTCGCACTGCTGACCGAGGTGGCCGAGGTGCCGAGGGCGTACGTTGACGACCACCCCACCGTTCGAGCCGCTGGCAGCTCGCGGGCGAGCTCGTCCGGCGTATCGCGGCGGGCAGGTGTCGCCGTCGCTGCCGTCGCGGTCATCGCGACCACGTTCGCCGCCGTGCAGGACACCACGCACGACGCCTCAGCCCCGCTACCGGCCCAGCCGGCGCCGACTGTGCTGGGCAATCCCAACAACGCTGTCACTGACCACAGCACCATTCCGCTCGCCAGGCTCACCGCCTGAGCAGATCGTGCACGACACGTACGCCACTGTGGGCACCACCATGGCGCTCTCGGAGCTCGGCGGTGACTCGGTGGTCGTCGACGTGGCAGCTGTGTCGGTTCAAGCATTGCCGCAAGGCGCTCGCGCTGAGCTCAGACGATTTCGACACGGTCGGGTACGCCGACATCACGAGCTACGGCGCACCCATGCTGATCGATGCCGGCGGCGGTGCCGTGCTCATCGCTGACGGCAGCTGGCGGCGACCCGGTCCGGATCGTTTCGCCCGACGGTTCGATGAAGCGGATCACGGTCGTCAAGGCTGCCTCGCCACGCGCGGACGGCGAGACACTGGTCGCCGGGCCACGGTGGGCCTCCTACCTGATGGACCTTCTTCGGCTCCGTGGCGCCGATCGCGATCGACGGGCGATCCGCATCAACGCATCCGCTGCCGGTGCGAGACGGCCAACTGACGTTGGCAGAGCTCGAGCCGAACGGCGTCCTCATGGGGTTCGGCGGATCGGCCGCGGGCGGCGGCCCCACGCTCGCCCTGTGGTCGACCGACGACGGCGCCACCTGGAAGACGCATCCCGTGACCGGCAACGGTCCGTTCGTTGGCCCGTTGGCCGCGACAGCTCCCGACATCCTGGCCTTCCGCGTCATACCGGCGAGCAGCACCGAGCTACCGAGCATCCTGCGCAGTCTCGACGTCGGCAAGACGTGGGAGGAAGCCCCCCTCGGCCGGGCCGGCGACGAC
The DNA here is from genome assembly GCA_963712935.1 of uncultured Actinomycetota bacterium. Taxonomy (GTDB): domain Bacteria; phylum Actinomycetota; class Actinomycetes; order Propionibacteriales; family Nocardioidaceae; genus JANLYC01. The sequence goes on along the minus strand of CAVQJX010000024.1, from coordinate 28,406 downwards.
GGGGATCCTGGGGTCGTGATCGACCGTGGTCAGTCCGTGCCGGTCGTGCTCAGCGACGGCAGCCTGCTGATCTCGGTGGCGGCCTGGTCCGACAACGGCCAGCCAGGTCTGTATCGCAGCGACGGGACCGACTGGTCCACGCTGCAGCTGGTCGACCCAGCCATTCCTGCGACGGCGTACACCACCGACACATCCACCGGGTCCTTCGTGTTCGAGCTTCAGCAACCCAGCGTCGACCCCGACACGGGCGACGTCACGTTGTACGCCCTTGATACGCAGCAGCAGCTCTTCTCCTCGACCGACGCAGGGCAGACGTGGACGGAGCGTCCGATCCGCTAGGCGCCGGAGGATCCGGTCGGACGGCGCGGAGGATCCGGTGATCTTCACCTTGACCCGTGAGATCCGGCGGCCGTCGAGCTCCACCACGGTGAGCGTGTGACCGTCGAAGCCAGCGGTCTCGCCGATGGCTGGGACGTGTCCGAGCTGTTGAACGATGTAACCGGCCACGGTCTCGTACGGGCCGTCCGGCAAGGTGAGGCCCGTCTCGTCCTCGAAGTCGTCGAGGTTGAGCAGCCCGTCGACCTCGAGCTCGCCGCCCTGAAGGCGGGTCGTCTCCGGTTCGTCGAGGTCGTACTCGTCCTTGATGTCGCCGATCAGCTCCTCGACGAGGTCCTCCAGCGTGATGATGCCCGCCGTGCCGCCGTACTCGTCCGCGACGATCGCGACGTGCGCACCCTCACGACGCATGTCCGACAGCGCCGAGAGGATCTGCCGGGTGTCCGGCAGCAGCAGCACGTCCCGCGCGATGTCCCCCACCCGGACCGACCGGCCCGAGAGGTCGGGGTTGAGCAGGTCACGCACGTGGACGAAGCCGATGACGTCGTCCGACGACTCGCCGATGACCGGGTAGCGGGAGTGCGGCCGCTCCAGCGCGAACTGAGCAGCCTTGTACGCCGGCATCGAGGCGGAGATGAAGTCGACCTCGGTCCGCGGAACCATCACTTCGCGGATCTGGCGGTCACCGGCCTCGAAGACCTCCTCGACGATCTGGCGCTCCTCGGCACCCAGCGTCTCGGAGCCGGAGACCAGCTCGCGGATCTCGGCGTCCGTGATCTGCTCGCGGGATGCCTTGGGGTCACCGCCGACCAGCCGGACCACCACGTCGGTCGAGACCGAGAGCAGCCAGATCACCGGCCGCGAGATCTTGGCGATCCGGTCCACGGTCGGTGCCACCGCAAGCGCGATCGACTCGGTGCGCTGCAGCGCGAGTCGCTTGGGCGCGAGCTCGCCGATGACCAACGAGACATACGAGATCGCCAACGTGATCAGCACCAGAGCGCTGGCATCAGCGACGCCCGGCGACAGGTTCAGCTGCTCGAGCTTCGGCGAGAGCCGGCCCGCGAGGGTCGCGCCGCCGAACGCGGCGGACAAGAAGCCGGACAACGTGACGCCCACCTGCACGGCCGCGAGGAAGCGGTTGGGGTCGCCGTTGAGCTTGGCGACCGCGACACCGCGTCTCCCCCGGGACTGCAGCCCCTTGGCCTGACTGTCCCGCATCGACACCAGCGCCATCTCGGCGATCACGAAGAAGCTGCTCGCCAAGATGAAGACCAAGACCAGACCGATGTCCCGGAGCGTTCCGCTCACGACTCGTCCTCAGTCCCCTCGAGAGGTCTGAGCCTGGTGGGGACGAGGCGCACGCCGCTGCGGGCATCGAGGCGCGCATCGGCGATCTCTCGTAGTCGTCCATCAGGTCCACTAGCGTACGGTGCCGCACGCGCGGGCGCGACGGGCACGCCAGAGTGTCGATATCAGGTTGTGGACCGAGCAGGCCGTTGTGCAAGGTTGCGCCATGAAGTTTCCTGCGGACGTCCCCACCCTGACCGACGGGGACGTCACGTTGCGCGCCCACCGGATCGACGACATCGAGGCGATCGTCGAGCAGTGCACCGATCCGGTTTCAGTGGAGTGGACGACCGTCCCGCACGGCTACACGGCTGAGATGGCGCGCTCGTTCGTCACCGACGCGATCCCGAAGATGTGGGAGACCGAGACCGAGTGGATCTTCGCTATCGAGGCGACCCACACCGACGGGCAACGGCGCTTCGGTGGAAGCCTCTCCTTCCGGGACGAGGGTTCCCGCCGGGCCGAGCTCGCATTCGGTGCACATCCGGGGGTGCGTGGTCGCGGTGTGATGACCACCGCGGTCAACCTGCTGCTCGACTGGGGTTTCTCGACTCTCGACCTCGAGACCGTCCTCTGGCTGGCCAACCGCGGCAACATCGCCTCCCGCAGAGTTGCCTGGAAGACCGGTTTCACCTTCGGTGGCACGCTGCCGCGTTGGCTCGACCACCGGGGCGAACACCTCGACGCGTGGACCGCCACCCTGCACCGTGACGACCCGCGAGCACCCACGCAAACCTGGTACGACGTCCCGGTGGTCATCGGGCGCTCGGTCGTGCTCCGGCCGCAGCGCCCCGATGACGCCGACCGGATCGTGGAGGGTTGCGCCGACAAGGCGACGCAGCACTGGCTGAGCTTTCCTCCCCTCGCCGTTCACCCGCCAGGACGCCCTTGCGTATATCGAGCGAGGGGTCGAGGCCGCCGCGTCGGGACAGCACATCCAGTGGGCCGTCGCAGATCCGTCGAGCGACCGGCTGGTCGGTGTCGTCGGACTCCCCCGGATGAGTCGGGGGTCGGCGGAGGTGGGCTACTGGACCCACCCCGACGCGCGCGGCCACGGGTTGATGACCGAAGCCGTGGGGCTGCTGGCGCAGCACGCCTTCGCCTCGGCTGATGCGTCTGGTCTGGAGTTGCACCGGTTGTTCGTCCGGATAGCCGCCGCCAACTCAGGTTCCCTGCAGGTCGCGCTGCGGAACGGCTTCGTCCACACGGGCAGCGAACGCCGGTCCGAGATCTTGGGCGACGGCTCGTACACCGACATGGTTCTGCTCGATCTCCTGCGTAATGAATGGAAGGAGCGCTGAATGCCGGATCCCGCCGGCGTCCCGCCCTTGACCAACGGCACCGTGGCGTTGCGGGCACATCGGGACGACGACATCGACGGCGTGTACCAGCTTTGCGTGGACCCATTGACCCAGGAGTACACGTCGGTGCGGGTCCCCTACTGGCTCGAGGATGCCCGCCATTACGTCGGGAGCCGCGGTGATGCCTGGGAACAAGGCGTATGGAGCTTCGCGATCCAGTCGCCGTGGGGCGTCGGGGCAAGCGGCTTCAGCGGTTCGATCTCGCTCAGCGACGAAGGCTCGGGGCTCGCCGAGATCACCTACTCCTCACACCCGCAGGTGCGCGTACATGGCGTCATGACTGCTGCCGTCAGGCTGATCTGCGACTGGGCCTTCGAGGAGCAACACATCAAGACGATCCTGTGGCAGAGCTACGAAGGAAACGCCGCATCGCGTCGGGTGGCGTGGAAGACCGGCTTCACCTTCGAAGGAGCGTCTCGAGGCACGGTCCCGCAGCGGGGCGAGCTCCGGGACGGCTGGCGCGCCACGCTGCTCGCCACGGACAGCCGCGAGCCGAAGACCAGGTGGGTCGACCCGGTGATCCTCGAGAACGACCTGGTGCGGCTGCGCCCCCTGCGCGCCGAAGACGAGCAGCGCTACCTCGAGACCAATGGCGACCCCGAGACTCTGGTGTGGCTCGGCGGCATCAACTTCCCTCGCGACGCCGAGCACTTCCGCCAGCATCTGGCTCGCGGCTCGGTGGGCAACTCAGTAGGGGCCAGTGTCGAGTGGGCGATGGCTGATCCGGTGCGTGATCACTATGTCGGCACGATCAACCTCTTCGGGATGACCGGGCTCGACTACCTGTCGGCCGAGGTCGGCTACCGCACCCATCCCGACTCGCGCGGTCGCGGCCTCCTCAGGGCGGCCATGATGCTCGCGGCCGAGCACGCGTTCACCCCCGAAGCCGACGGTGGTCTCGGCCTGGAGCGCATCTCCCTGAACGCCGGCGTCGGCAACCACGGCTCGCTGGCGGTGGCCCGTACCTGCGGTTTCACCCAGACCGGCCTCGACCGACAGTGCTACGACCTCGTCGACGGCAGCGTGATCGACCTCGTGCGCTTCGACCTGCTCCGTGCCGAGTTCCCACCGAAGGGCTGAGCCCTCAGGATCGCTTGAGATGCTGCACCTTGCTCTCAGGCGCAATGAGTCTTTCCGCCCAGATTGACCGACTCAGCACGCGAGGACGCCCGGCCCCCTGCGTCACATCGGGCGGCCATCGCCCAAGCAGGGACCGTCTTTCCGAAATGGCGGTGAGGGTAAGCAGCCCGTCGTTCTAGACGACGTCGACGGGGACGACCAGCAGCGGGACCAGCAGCACGATCGGCGCCACAACGATCAGGAAGATGATGAGGATGATGATCAAGACGACGATGTTGAGGTCATTTCATCTCCTCGAGGTCCTCGACCTAGGACAGGTCGAGGTCGGCTTCGGCGCGCTCAATCTGTCGGAAGGACTCGGGCATTCGAGTGCGGCGTGGTCTTGCCACCGGAGCGGCTCGGGCTCGGCTTGGACGAGTCTTTCCTCGGCGGTGCTGCTTTCGTCGTGCTGTGATGGTCCATGTCCTTCCGGAGGCCCTCGAAAGCTCCCTCGAAGCGCGTGAACGCCGACGTTGGGATGCCGTTGGACGCGGCGACCTCGCGCCAGTCCCGGGTCGCTTCGGAGACCTGGCCCAGGATGGCTGCGGAAGCGGATGGGCTGAGTCCGAAGTCGGGTGCATTGAGTATCAGGCCCTCGAGTTCGTCGTGGCGGGTCGTGGCGCCGCCGATGCTGGTGACGCGTGGCTTGGCAAGATCCGGGTTGGGGTTGACATCGAAAACCGGCGAAAACTGCCAGCCGCCTTCCGTGCGCAGAAAACCGTGATTACGGAAGTGGTCGTCGGTGTTGTGGATGGCGACCGAGTAGGCGATCCGCCGCCAGAGCTCGGCCAGGTCATCGTCGGCTGCAGCCGAGACGTCGGAGAGTTCCGCGGCGAAGTCGACGTAGTCGCGGCCGTCGTCGCCATCGTTTCCCTGCACCATCGTGAGGGCGCTCATGTAGCCGACCCGGTGTCCACCTGCCCGATCGAAGCGTTCCAGCAGGAGCACAGTGCTGCCGTCGACCTTGGCGATCCGTCGCCGCGGTGCCTCGATGCCCGCTCGCTCGGCGAGGTCGAGGGCCGTCTTCTCCCATGCCATGACATCCCAGTCGTCGTCGTGGTGCGGGAACTTGGCGATGTAGAGGAGCCCGTCGTCGCCGATGACCGAGGCCTTCGGCCGGGCGCCACCGAGTGAACCCGAGCCTGCGTCGAGCAGCATCTTGATGGCGGCCAGGTTCGCGCCGTCGCCGTCGTCTCGCGAGGCCTGGTCGGCTGCGTGCATCAACTCCGGAAGACGCAGCATCTTGGGGATGTCGTTCGTCGGATCTGAGAACTCGGCCTCCCCTTTGCGCCGGAATCGAAGCGCACCTTGGCGTGTCAAGTCGTAGACGCCGAGCAGGAAGTCGATGTCACTGATGTCCGGGTAGGTCTTGCCCGTCTCCCGTGCGGCCTGGATGCGCCTGGTGACGAGGCGCCGTCCCCAGCGGTCTGGGGCGCAGTCGGTGAAGGCGCCGGGCAGGCCCTCTACGACACCTCTACCGACGTCCATGTGCAGAGCTGGGTCGATTTCGTACGCATCCGGGTTCGCCAGGTAGGACAGGTCGTAGATGAAGTTGGTGGTGATCTTGCCGCGTCGCCTGCTTAGGTGGGCGACCCCGACCGCGACGGTCTCCCCGTTCAGGTCGAGTGCGACCTCCAGGTCCTCGCTCATCGACGCACCCGCTCGGGGAGGGCCTGATCAGCGCGCGCGCGCCCGAAGTCGGTTTCGTACGGGTCGAGCGCGGTGACGATGGAATCGAGGCGTCCAAGCGCGCGCAGTACGTTAAGGAACGTCTCTAGGCTCACTGTTGGGTCGCCGGACTCGACCTTGCGCAGCGTCGGGCGGGAGATCCCGGCGCGCTGGCACACCTGCTCGGCGGTTAGTCCGTTCAACTTGCGCCAGGTGACGACGTGCTCGCCGATGCGCTCGGCAGCAAGCCGAGTCCTGGCGGGGCTCGGGCGACGCATGCGACCTCCTTTAAAGGAAACTAACCATGCCACTATAGCAGTTAATGGAATCCATGGTTTCCATTAACATGCACCCGAACGAGCATCATGCCTCGCGTCAGACGGGCGGCTGGCCTGCGGACTTGAGAGATTTCCAACCGCCTGCCCATAACCCTCTGCTTCGAGAGCCGATCGGAACCCCCAGCCAGTCGTCGAAGCCGCCGGGGTAGGGCACGAGCCGAGGCAGCCACACCCGCGTCATACCGGCTCGATCGAAGCGGTGTCGTACCGTCGCTGCCGTGTGGTCGCCGCGACTCGACAGGCACAGAGTGCCGGAGGAGGGTGGTAGGCGTGACGCACCTCCCGCCTCCACTGGTCGCCCTTGCAGCCGGGCTCGCCCAGCGTGTGCTGACCGGCGCGACGCCGGCACCCAATCCCGGCAGGGCTGCGGCGACCGTGGCCGTCTCGCTGGCCTCGCTGTCGCTGGCGGGCGCGGCTGTCAGGCAATTCCGGGTGAGGGGCACGACCGTCGAACCCCTTCACCCGAATCAGACGTCGGTCCTCGTGACGACCGGCGCCAACGCGGTCAGCCGAAATCCCATGTACGTCGGATTGGCCGGACTGCTGGTGGCCAACGCGATCCGGCGAGGCTCCTGGGCCGCCCTTCTCCCAGTCGCTGGGTTCGTCGTGATCATCGATCGGCTGCAGATCGAGGCGGAGGAGGAGGCGCTGCTCGAGAAGTTCGGGACGGGCTACGAGGAGTATCGCGCCGCATCGCCGCGCTGGCTGGGACTCAGGTCGTTCGCGAAGCCGTAAGGCCTAGCCGCAGCGTGCCCTAGTGTCAGAGGCACCACCGCGAAGGCGATCGAAGGGAGCGGCCATGCCGAGCCCGTTGGTCCTCACCAAGCTCTACGTTCCCCAGGTACGACGACACCTGGTGCCACGTCCCCGGTTGAGTGAACGTCTGAGCCGGACCACATCACCGCGGCTCACGCTCGTCTCGGCACCACCAGGGTTCGGCAAGACAACGTTGCTGACCGCGTGGCTGGAGGCCGCGAGGACCGCCGGGCGCCCCGTGGCATGGGTATCCCTTGACGAGGGCGAACGACGACCCGCCGCGTTCTGGACCTACGTCCTGTCTGCCTTGGACGCCGCGGCGCCCGGCGTCGCGAGTGGGGCGCTCCCCCTCCTCGAGGCCGCCCGCCCCGCGATCGAGACCGCCCTGGCCACTGTCATCAACGAGTTGAGCGCCTTGCCGACCGGACTCGACCTGATCCTCGATGACTACCACCTCGCCGACGGTCCGGAGATCGCGACCGATGTGGCGTACTTCCTGGAGCACCTTCCCGAACAGGTGCACCTGGTCATCAGCACTCGCGCCGACCCCGACCTGCCATTGGCCCGGCTACGAGCGCGCGGCGAGCTGGTCGAGGTCCGCGCCCGTGACCTGCGCTTCACTCTCGACGAGGCGACGGCGTACCTCAACGAGGTCATCGGCCTGGACCTGGACGCCTCGACCATCGCGGCGCTGGAGACCAGAACCGAGGGCTGGATCGCGGCCCTGCAGCTGGCCGGCTTGTCGCTCCACGGACGCGAGGATCCTGCGGGCTTCGTCGCCGGCTTCGCCGGGGACGATCGGTACGTCGTCGACTACCTCGTCGAGGAGGTCCTGGCCCGTCAGACGGACGTCGTACGGCTCTTTCTGCTGCAGACCTCGGTCCTGGACCGGCTGAGCGGGTCACTCTGCGACGCCGTCACCGGGGGGAGCGGTAGCAGGACCGTGCTCGAGATGCTGGACCGGTCGAACATGTTCGTCATCCCCCTCGACGACAGTCGCCAGTGGTATCGGTACCACCACCTCTTCGCCGACGTCCTGCGCACGCACCTGGCCGACGAACGACCGGACGAGGTCGCCGAGCTGCATCGCCGCGCCGGAGAGTGGTACGACGCCGCAGGCGAGCCCGTCGCCGCGGTGCAGCACCTGCTCGCGGCCGGTGACAGTGAACACGCGGCCGACGTGGTCGAGCTGGCCATCCCGGCCCTGCGCCGGGACCGGCAGGAGGCCACCATCCGGCGCTGGCTCGACGACATCCCACCCGAGGTGACGCGCGTCCGGCCTGTCCTGGCCGTGGGTTTCATCGCTGCCCTGATGGCAGGAGGCGAGTTCGACAAAGTCGAGAGCCGGGTGGCCGACGTCGAGCGCCTGCTCGGCGCCGCCGGTGGGGAGCAGCCGCCGAAGATGATCGTGGTCGACACAGCTGAGCTCGCGCGGCTACCGGGTGCCCTCGAGACGTATCGGGCCGGCCTCGCCCTGGTGCGGGGCGAGCCGTCCGCGACCGTCGTCTACCACGCCGAACGAGCGATCGCCCGCGCCGCGGACGGCGACCACGTCGTCGTCGCGGCGGCGGCGGCCTTGTCGGGGCTGGCTTCGTGGCGCAGCGGAGACCTGGCCGCCGCCCACCGTGGCTACTCGACCGCGATCGGAGGCCTCCACCAGGCGGGACACCTCTCGGACGTGCTCGGTTGCTCCATCACGCTTGCGGACATCGACATCACCAACGGCCGGCTCGGGGCTGCCTGGCGCACCTACCAAGACGGGCTGGCGCTGGCCGCCCAGGAACCCGCGACCGTGATGAGGGGTACGCCGGACATGCTGGTCGGCCTCAGCCAGATCGCCTTCGAGCGCAACGACCTCGAGGCGGCCGAAGACCACCTCAGTCGCGCCGAGGAGCTCGGCGAGCACGCGGGTCTGCCTCAGCTCCCCTACCGCCTTCGGGTCGGCCGCGCACAGCTCTGCGCAGCGGCGGGAGACCTGGCAGGCGCGGTCACCCTGCTCGAGGACGCCGGACGCGTCTACGTCGGGGACTTCTCGCCCGACGTCCGACCCGTACCGGCCATGCGGGCACGTCTGCTCGTGGCGCTCGGCCGGCATACGGATGCCCTCGACTGGGCGCAAGACCGTGGCCTCACCGCCGACGACGACGTGTCCTACGTCCGCGAGTACGAGCACCTCACGCTGGCCATGATCCTGCTGAGCTCGCGGAACCCGCAGCGGTCGCAGTCTGGGCGCGGTGCTGCACACCAGCTGCTCGAACGGCTTCGGGTCGCCAGCGAGGAGGGAGGGAGGGTCGGCACCCTCATCGAGATCCTGACGCTGCAGGCGTTGGCCCACGACGCCGAGCCTGGCGCCCGCGGCGACGGCGGCGCGCTCGTCCCACTGGAGCATGCGCTGCGGCTCGCCGAACCGGAAGGGTACGTGCGGACCTTCGTCAGCCAGGGAGCACGAATGGCCGCGCTGCTCGGTGCCCTGAGTAGCCGCCACGAGTCGTGGTCGTACCCGCGCCACCTGCTCGACGCCTTCGACCAGGCCGGCGGCACCTCCACCGCGACCACGGGCCACGTCCTCGTGCAGCAGCTCAGTGCACGCGAGCTGGATGTGCTCCGGCTGCTCTCAACGGACCTCGACGGGCCCGCGATCGCGCGGGAGCTCTTCGTCTCGCTCAACACCGTGCGCACGCACACCAAGAACATCTACGCCAAGCTCGGGGTCAACAGTCGCCGCACAGCGGTCTCGAAGGCCGCGGAGCTCAGCCTGCTCTCCCGATCCGGCGGCCGCTGACCGCTGCGATTCACCAGGCTGTTCACCACATGATGTGATCTCTGCTCACCACCTCGGCTCCTACCTTTGCGGTCATGAGCACCACCTCCAGCAGCCGTCCGGACGCAACCTCCTCGTACGAGATCTGCCTGCAAGGGCAACTCGATCCACGCTGGTCGACCCGCTTCGACGGCATGACCCTCACCACCCGCGACGGCTTCACCGTGCTCACCGGCGTGGTCGTCGATCAAGCCGCCCTCCACGGCCTGCTGAACCAGCTGCGCGACGTCGGTCTGGCCCTGGTCTCGGTGACCAGGGTCGGGGCCGACGACGCGACCCGCCCGCCACGCCATCCCGACACCCGAAACCCAGGAGCCTGACATGACCATCACCACCCCACCCGTCGCCAGAGCGGCGAGCACTGCCGGCGCAATCGACCCCATGCGGAACCACGCGCGGGCAGCAGGCATCTTCTACCTGCTCACCTTCGCGTCCTCGATCCCTGCACTGATCCTCATCGGGCCGGTGCTGCACGACGCCGCCTACATCACCGGCCCGGGACAGGACACCCGGGTGCTGTGGGGTTGCCTGCTCGACGTCGTCAATGCGCTCACCGCCGTCGGCAGCGCCGTCGCGCTCTTCCCGGTGCTGAAGCGTCAGAACGAGTCGATGGCTCTGGGCTTCGTCACCTCCCGCCTGATCGAGGCAGCCGTGATCATGATCGGTGTCGTCAGCCTGCTCGCGGTGGTCACGATGCACCAAGACCTTGCCGGCGGTGGCGGTGACACCGCTTCGATGACGGTCGCCGCGAACACCCTCGTCGACGTCCGGAACTGGACCTTCCTCTTCGGCCCAGGCCTGATGCCTGCCTTCAACGCCATCCTGCTCGGTACGCTGCTCTACCGGGCGCGACTGGTGCCCCGCATCATCCCCACCTTCGGCCTCATCGGAGCGCCGCTGCTGCTGACCGCCATGCTGGCGACCTACTTCGGCATCATCGACCAGGTCTCGCCGGTCTCGGGGATCCTGACCCTGCCGGTGGCGGCGTGGGAGCTCTCCGTTGGCCTCTGGATGACGTTCAAGGGTTTCAACCCTTCCAGCCAGGTCCTGCCGCGGGTCGCTTCCGATGACGAGAAAGGCGTTGCGTACAAGGCCTGACGGGCACTACGACAGCCACCGACGAAGGCGGCCCCGCATCACCGGGGTCGCCTTCGGCCTCGTCCCGACGTGGTCCGGATCTGTCAACGAGTCCGGATGCGAATCGAGGCGGACTTGCTGAGCGAGTGAACGTGCCATCCCCCAAGTGCCAGCACCACCGCAACCACCACCCGTTTCCAGCGAACGCTTTGAGCGCATGGACCGATTGCCAGCGACTCAGATCCTCAGGCGTCACGACCCAGCCGCAGAAAACGCCGGCCTAGCCGTCGGGGGGACGAGTCCTGGGCACCAGACCGTTCTCGTAGGCATAGACGACTGCTTGCACGCGATCCCGGAGGCCAAGCTTCATCAGAACGCGAGCGACGTGGGTCTTCACGGTGTTCTCACTGACGAACAGCTCCTTCGCGATCTCGGTGTTGGACAGGCCTCGGGCGATCTGCCGAAGCACTTCAGCCTCGCGGCCAGTGAGGCTCTCCACGTGCGGTGCCGCACGTTCGGCCGGACGCCCGGCGAACTCCTCGATGAGCCGGCGAGTCACCGAAGGTGCAAACAAGGAGCCGCCCTCCGCCACGACCCGGATCGCATGAGTCAGCCTGTCCTCCGGCGCGTCCTTGAGCAGAAACCCGCTCGCGCCCGCACGCAGCGCTTCGTACACGACGTCGTCGAGGTCGAAGGTCGTCAGCACGAGAACTTTCGGCGCGCTCTCGACAGCGGTGATGGCCCGGGTCGCCTCGATTCCGTCGACCACGGGCATCCGGACATCCATGAGGACCACATCGGGAGCAGTCGAGCCGCATAGGCTGATGGCTTCTGCACCGTTCTCCGCCTCACCGACGACGTCGATGTCGGGCTCTGGGGCAAGGATCATGCGGAGACCGGTGCGCACCAACGGCTGGTCGTCGGCGACCACGACGCGGATCATGTGCTGACCGAGTAGGGAAGCCGCACCTGCACGGCATACCCACCCTCCCGGGCCTGACCGATGTCGACGCTGCCGCCCACGACCGCCACCCGTTCACGAATACCGATGAGCCCTTGCCCGTTCGCCGAGGATCCCGTGGACGAGGAGGGAGACCCGTTGTCGGTGACCGCGACCGAGAGGTCGTCAGCGCCGTACATGACCGAGACTCTGGCCTTGGCCTCAGGGCCGGCATGCTTGAGGACGTTCGTCAGCGCCTCCTGGATGATCCGGTAGGCCGACAGATCCACCCCCGGAGGTACTACGCCGGGCTGACCGCTCACCGTCAGGTCAACCGAGAGGCCCGAGGTTCGAACCTGGTCGAGGAGCTGGTCCAGGCTGCTCAACGACGGCTGCGGCGCGGACCGACCGTCGCTTCCGTCGTCGTTCTCGGTGTCCCGGAGCACGGCAAGCAGTCGTCGCATGTCACTGAGCGCGGCAGCGTTGGTCTGCTCGATGGCATCAAGGGCGTCACGGACGGCGGCATCGTCGGTCCCAATCATGCGCCGACCGCCGCGAGCCTGCAGCACGCTGACGGAGATGGCGTGCGACACGACGTCGTGCAGCTCTCGCGCGATACGAGTGCGCTCGGCGGCCACCGCGCGCCGGGAGTGCTCCTCCTGCTCGCGGCGCAACTGATCGTTGCGCGCGTTGAGCAGCGCTTCTCGCTCCCACCGAAGCCGGATGGCGAGACCGGTAGCCCACGGAGTGCCGCAGAAGGCCATCGCGAACACGATGTCGCTCGGCGAATGCGAGCCGTCGCCCACCACGAACACGACCGTTACGGCGAGGACACCCCCCACTCCGAGCCACGCCTCGAGCCCGCGTGCGTGTCGCCCGAGCGAGTACAAGCCCACGATGAAGACCAGGACGTAGCTGATGGAGTTCGCGTCGAAGTCAGGAGCGTAGTGGGCAACGCCGAAATCGGCGCACAGGATCAGGACGAAGGCAAGAAGCGGCAGCCGACGACGTAGGAGGAGCAAGGCAGACGCTGCCAACCCCAGCGGGATGGCGATCGGTCGGTCCGTTGCGTCCCAACGTAGGAGCTCGACCGTGAAGAGCACCGCGACTGCGGCCGCGAACAGCCTGTCGCCGTATCTTCCGATCGAGCGCTGCACGTTCATCTGCACACCGTAGGACCACCCAGGCTGGGCCGTGGTCACTCTCAGGGATGACGTCCCGGCCATCCGAAAGAGCGATGGCGGATCACTGGCTCGGGCGACGACGCCACGGGTGCTCGCAGCCGAGACTTCTGAGATCCGCTCGATCACTACGAAAGGCTTTCGCCATGACCACCACCTCTGCCATCTCGCCGCTGGACCTCGACTCCGACAAAGCGCGAGCCAAGCGGACGCTTCTCCCGGTCGCCGCCTTCTCCTTCGTCGTCACTGCTGTGTTCACCGCGCTCGGCGTCTTCGTCTCCGCTCCGGGCGTGGAGCGCCATCACGCATCGGAATTCTGGGGCGTCATGGCCGTCGTCGCCGTGGCAACGATCCTGATCTTCGGGTTCGTGGTGCGTTCGGGCCTGCAGAAGGTCGCAGCCGGGGGCCGCGGAATCGCCATGGCTGTGGCGGGGCTGCTGATCCTCGTGCCCGCCTTCTGGTCAGGACTGCCGATGATCCTCGGTTCTGCGTCAGCGCTGCTCGGCTACGCCGGCAAGCGCTCTGAGTCGGGAGCGGGGCGGGCGATGGCGGCGTTCGGTCTCGGGCTGCTGGCCTGCGTCGGCTACGTCGCCATCTGCGTCGGGGACTACCTGCACACGCACGGCGTGGGCTGAGCTTCCCGAGACGGTCAGGCGCTACGGCACTCGCCCAGCGCCTGACTGCTGTCGACGAGCTCAGGCGTCCAGGACTGCACCCTCACGTCGTACGACGGGATCCTTGTCGCTCCACGGGAAGTTGATCCATCGATCGGTCCGCCGCCACACGTAGTCGCAGTGGACCATCGAGTGGCTCTTCTCGTAGAGCACGGCGGTGCGCACCTCACCGACCTTGCCCGCACAGAACTCCTGGACGCTGCGCAGCGTGTGACCGGTGTCGGCGACGTCGTCGGCAATGAGGATCTTCGCCTCCCCCAGGTCGACGAAGTCGGGCGCCGGCGGCAGGATGCGCGGCACCTCGAGTCGCTGGTCGACACCGGTGTAGAACTCGACGTTCATCGTGTAGGTGTTCTTGACCCCGAGCGCGTACCCGAGCGCACCGCCGATCAGCAGCCCACCGCGCGCGATGGACAAGATCATGTCGGGCTCGTAGTCGTCAGCCACCCATTGCGCCATCTCCCGGCTCGCCTCCCCGAACAGCTCCCAGGTCATGATTTCGCGTTCCTCGGCCATGCCTCACCCTAGCGACGGGACCGCCACCGAACGGCGACGGGACCCCGAGCCGACCACGTGCCTGACCGTCGCTATGCTGCGCCGATGGCCACCACCTGGCTCGCCCCCGGACGGGTGAACCTCATCGGGGAGCACGTCGACTACAACGATGGCCTCTGCCTGCCGTTCGCACTGCCGCTGGCGACGCGGGCCACCGTCTCGCGACGCAGCGGGAATGACGTCGTGGTGCACTCTTCCGGTCGCACCGACAGCTTCCCGGTCGGCTGCGAGCCAGGCGACGTCGACGGCTGGGCGCGGTACGTCGCCGCGATCGTCTGGGCGGTCCGACAGCTCCGAGGCGGACCTGCCTGGCCTCGAGATCGACGTGACGAGCGACGTCCCGGTAGGGGCCGGCCTCTCGTCGTCGGCGGCGCTGGAGTGCGCGGTTGCCGGTGCGCTCGCCGAGGAGGTCGGTGTGCAGCTCAGCCCAGCTCGAGCTCGCGTCGCTTGGCGCACCGGGCCGAGAACGACTTCGTCGGCGTGCCCAGCGGCCCGATGGACCAGCTGGCTGCCGTCTTCGGAGAAGCGGGACATGCCGTTCTGCTCGACTGTCGGGACCTCAGCACCCGGCAGGTGGGGTTCGACTCCGCAGCCGCCGGGCTGCAGGTGCTGGTGGTCGACACGCACGCCGAGCACGAGCACTCGAGCGGGGAGTACGCCGAGCGGCGGCGGCAGTGTGAGCGGGCACGCGACCTGCTCGGGCTCGACTCTCTTCGCGACGCGACCCTCGACGACGTCGAGCGGCTGGACGACCCGCTGCTGCGGGCACGCACCCACCACGTGGTGACCGAGATCGCGCGCGTCGTCGAGGTGGTCGAGATCCTCGACGCGGGCCGCCCGCAGGACATCGGCGGCTATCTCACCGCCTCGCACCACTCGCTCCGGGACGACTTCGAGGTGTCCTGCGACGAGCTCGACGTGACGGTCGACGCGGCCTTGTCAGCGGGTGCTCTGGGCGCACGGATGACGGGGGGCGGGTTCGGCGGCTGCGCGATCGCGCTGGTCCGCGATACCGATGTCCATGCCGTCAGTCGCGAGGTCCACGCGGCGTACGCCACGCGTGGGTGGCACCCGCCCACGACTTTCGCCGCCCTGCCGTCACCCGGCGCCCACCGGGTGGGGTGACCGGGGCTACCACGACGTCGGGCGCGGTCGCCCTTCCTCGTAGCCGGCGGCACTCTGCACGCCGACCACGGCCCGGGCGTGGAACTCGGGAATCGTTGCCGCTCCGGCGTACGTGAACGAGCTGCGCACACCCGCCACGATCGTGTCGACGAGGTCTTCGACTCCCGGCCGCGCCGGGTCGAGATACATCCGGGACGACGAGATGCCCTCCTCGAACAACGCCGAGCGTGCCCGGTCGAACGCCGACTGCTCCTTGGTGCGCTGCCGGACTGCCCGCGCCGACGCCATGCCGAAGCTGACCTTGTAGAGGCGACCGTCCGCATCCTCGGCGAGATCGCCGGCGCTTTCGTACGTGCCCGCGAACCACGACCCGATCATCACGCTGGCGGCACCGGCGGCGAGCGCCAGAGCGACGTCGCGGGGGTACTTCACGCCGCCGTCGGCCCAGACGGTCGCGCCGGAGTCAGCTGCTGCCGCCGCACAGTCGAGCACCGCCGAGAACTGCGGCCGGCCGACGCCGGTCATCATCCGAGTCGTGCACATCGCGCCGGGGCCCACTCCGACCTTGACGATGTCGGCGCCGGCCTTGACCAGCTCGCCTGCACCGACGGCCGAGACGACGTTGCCCGCGACGACCGGGATACGTCGGCCGGTGGCCGCCTCGTGGCGGTCGCGTGCTCCGATGACCAACGGGAGGACTTCGAGCATCTTCTCCTGGTGGCCGTGGGCGGTGTCGACGACGAGCACGTCGATCCCATGACCGAGCAGCGCCGCGGCCCGTCCTTCGACGTCACCGTTGATCCCGACGGCTGCACCGATCATCAGCTGTCCCGCCGGGTCGACCGCCGGTGCGTAGATCGTGGAACGCAGGATGCCCTTGCGGGTGAGCACTCCGACCATCTGGTCGCCGTCGAGCACCGGCGCCACGTCGAGGTGGTGGTTGGCCAGGACGTCGTACGCCGCACGCAGGTCGACATCGCGGTCGAGGGTGAGGACATCCGCCGTCATCACGTCGGCGGCGCTCGTGAACCGGTCGACCTCCTGGCAGTCGCGCTCGGTGATGATGCCGACCGGGCGACCGTCATCGACCACCACGGCGGCCCGATGAGCCCGTTTGCCCAGCAGCGAGAGGACCTCGGCCACCACCGCATGCGGCCCTACCTGGATCGGCGTCTCGACGACCGGGTGTCGCGCCTTGACCCAGCTGATCGCAGCGCCGGCGATCTCGATCGGGATGTCCTGCGGCAGGATCGCGATCCCGCCCCGGCGAGCGATGGTCTCGGCCATCCGACGCCCGGCGATCGCCGTCATGTTCGCCACGACCAGCGGCACGGTCGTCCCCACGCTGTCCGGTGTGGTCAGGTCGACCGCCATCCGCGACGTCACCGACGAGCGTGACGGCACCATGAACACGTCGGAGTAGGTCAGGTCGTACGGCGGCACATCGCCCAGGAACTCCACGTCACGACAATAGTCCGCTCCCGAGGGTCAGCCCGTCGAACGTCGTGGGCAGGTGGCTTGTCGCGGGGAGACCGCGCGGCTTCGCCGCTGCGGTCACCGCGTCATCGCCTTCTGCAGGTTGTCGTCGAGAGCCGCGAGGAACTCCTCGGTCGTGAGCCAGCTCTGGTCGGGGCCGACCAGCAGTGCCAGGTCCTTGGTCATCTTGCCCTCCTCGACCGTCTCGACGCAGACGCGCTCGAGCGTCTCGGCGAACGCGGTGACCTCCGGAGTGCCGTCGAGCTTGCCGCGGTGCTTGAGCCCACCGGTCCAGGCGAAGATCGAGGCAATCGGGTTGGTCGACGTCGGCTTGCCCTGCTCGTGCTGACGGAAGTGGCGGGTCACGGTACCGTGTGCGGCCTCCGCCTCGACCGTCTTGCCGTCGGGCGTCATCAGCACCGAGGTCATGAGACCCAGCGACCCGAAGCCCTGGGCGACGGTGTCGGACTGGACGTCGCCGTCGTAGTTCTTGCAGGCCCAGACGTAGCCGCCCTCCCACTTCATGGCGGCAGCCACCATGTCGTCGATGAGGCGGTGCTCGTAGGTGAGCCCCTTCGCGTCGAAGTCGGCCTTGAACTCTTCTTCGAAGACGCGGGCGAAGATGTCCTTGAACGCGCCGTCGTACGCCTTGAGGATTGTGTTCTTGGTGGACATGTAGACGGGGTAGCCGCGCTGCAGGCCGTAGGCGAGGGAGGCGCGGGCGAAGTCCTCGATGGACTTGTTGAAGTTGTACATGCCCATCGCGACGCCGCCGCCCTCCGGGTAGTTCGCGACGACGTGCTGGATCGGCTCTGACCCGTCGGCCGGGGTGAAGGTGATGGTGAGCTCGCCGGGGCCATCGACCTTGAAGTTCGTGGCCTTGTACTGGTCACCGTGCGCGTGACGGCCGATGATGATCGGCTTCGTCCAGCCGGGGACCAGCCGCGGAATGTTGCTGATGATGATCGGCTCGCGGAACACGACACCACCAAGGATGTTGCGGATGGTGCCGTTCGGGGAGACCCACATCTTCTTCAGGCCGAACTCCTCGACCCGGGCCTCGTCGGGCGTGATCGTGGCGCACTTCACCCCGACGCCGTGCTCCCTGATCGCGTTGGCGGCGTCGATGGTGACCTGGTCGTCGGTCTTGTCACGGCTCTCGATGCCGAGGTCGTAGTACCGCAGGTCGATGTCGAGATAGGGATGGATGAGGCGGTCCTTGATGAACTGCCAGATGATCCGCGTCATCTCGTCACCGTCGAGCTCGACGACGGGGTTGGTCACCTTGATCTTGGCCATGGGGTCTCCGGATCTGTCTGCAAGTGTCTTGACATCAAGACAATATCAGGAATCGCTTGACGTCAAGATATCTCAGGCCGCGCCGACCGGCCCGCGGCCCTGTTGCTAGCGTCAGACGTCGTACGGCGTTGGTCGCCGTACCCATCCGTCCCACGAAACCAGGAGCCCGTCGTGAGCACCCCCGTCAAGGTCGCCGTCACCGGCGCAGCCGGCCAGATCGGCTACAGCCTTCTCTTCCGGATCGCCAGCGGGTCGCTGCTCGGACCGGACACTCCCGTGGAGCTGCGCCTGCTCGAGATCACGCCCGCGCTGAAGGCGCTCGAGGGCGTCGTGATGGAGCTCGACGACTGCGCGTTCCCGACCTTGGCGGGCGTCGAGACCGGGGACGACCCGAACCAGATCTTCGACGGCGTCAATCTCGCACTGCTCGTCGGCGCACGACCTCGCAGCAAGGGCATGGAGCGCGGTGACCTCCTCGAGGCCAACGGCGGCATCTTCAAGCCGCAAGGACAGGCGCTCAACGACAACGCTGCCAGCGATGTCCGGGTTCTGGTGACCGGCAACCCCGCCAACACCAACGCGCTGATCGCGATGAACAACGCCCCTGACATCCCGAACGAGCGGTTCTCGGCGCTGACGCGACTCGACCACAACCGAGCCCTCGCACAGCTCGCTGCCAAAGCCGACGTCAGCGTCAACGACCTGGCCAAGATGACGATCTGGGGCAACCACTCCGCGACCCAGTACCCCGACATCTTCCACGCCGAGGTCAACGGCAAGAACGCCGCCGAGACGGTCGACGACCAGAGCTGGCTCGAGAACGACTTCATCCCCACCGTGCAGAAGCGCGGTGCGGCGATCATCGAGGCCCGGGGTGCGTCGAGCGCCGCCAGCGCGGCCAGTGCCACGGTGGACGCGGCGCGCGACTGGCTGCAGGGAACGGCCGACGGCGACTGGACGTCGATGGCGGTCGTGTCTGACGGCTCCTACGGCGTACCCGAGGGCCTGATCTCGTCGTTCCCGGTGACGACGTCGAATGGTGACTGGTCGATCGTGCAGGGGCTCGACATCAACGACTTCTCGCGAGAACGCATCGACGCCAGCACCGCCGAGCTCGCCGAAGAACGCGACGCCGTCACCCATCTCAACCTCCTCTGATCCATCTGCGTTTCTGCCCACCGGGCCGTCCGCGTTTGCCTAGTCCACAAGCCAGCTTGCTTGTGAACTAGGCAAACGCTCCTTGGGTACCTGGGGTTTGCCTTGTGCTGCTGTGTCGCCGGGCTTCGCCGCGACCGGTCTGCACTGACTCGTGACTCAGCGCAGTCGACCTACCACGCAATTCGCTCTATCCGTCGCACGCGTCTGTCTGTACATATGTAGGACATGGGTCAGACGCGCGATCTCGACCTGGAAAGGGAATCGTGCGACTTCACTTGCTGGTAGCAGCGACCATGACCACCTCACTGGCGCTCCTCGCCCCCGCCCAGACGGCGTCGGCTGATCCAAAGGTCACGCCACTCACAACCGATGTGGCTGCACCCTTCAACCTGGCCGTGACACCCGAAGGCATCTACGTCGCCGACGGCTTCGCCGGGCATCGTCTCCCGCCTCAACGGCGGCGCGTTGACGCCCGTGGTCACCGGGGCCGAGGGTGTCGCCGGCGTAGACGTCCACGGCAATCGCCTCGCCTACACCACCACGGTGAGCGACCCCAACACCTTCGAGACCACCGCGAGTGCTCTCCACATCAAGGGACCGGGCGGCACGGTGGTGGCCGACACGTGGGCCTATGAGAACGCCAACAACCCCGACCAGGTCAACACCTACGGGATCGCCAACCCCACCCAGTGCCAGCTCGACGGCCTCGGCCCCTACGCGCACTACACGGGCGCACTGGACTCCCACCCTTATTCGGTGACGGCGTGGCATGACAAGTGGATCGTCGCCGAAGCCGCGGGTAACGACCTGCTCATGGTGGACGCCGCAGGCAACATCAGCACGCTGGCGGTCCTCCCGCCGCAGCCGGCCGTGATCACGCCGACTTCGCGAAGTCCAACGGTCTCGACCCGAAGTGCTTCGCGGGCGTGACCTACGCGTTCGAGCCGGTGCCCACCGACGTCGAAGTCGGGCGCAACGGGATGCTGTTCGTCACGACGCTTCCGGGTGGCGCCGAAGGCCCCGAGCTCGGTGCGCGCGGATCGGTGTACCGCGTCAACCCCTGGACCGGTCACGTAAGCACGCCTGGCCACCGGATTCCTCGGAGCGACCAACCTCGCGATCGGTCCTCGCGGCCGGATCTATGTGACGGAGCTGTTCGGCGGACAGATCTCCTACGTGCGGCACCACCACCCGCACGCCTTCGTCGACCTGCCCGGTGTCGTGGCGATCGAGCAGGGACCACGCCAGGGCGAGCTGTACGCCGGCACCTTGGACCTGGCGTTCACCGGACCCGGATCCATCGTGAAGGTGTGTGCGGGCTGCAACGCGCACCCCATCTGGACGTCATGACCTCATGACCCGCTGAGCGCGAAGCTCGACCGCTGGCGGCGCCGGTACCCCCGTACCCGGCGCCGCCAGTGCGGCCAGTCGTCGCTGTAGGACGACCTCGCGGATCCGCCGGCGCAGCTCTCGCTGCTGACGGCGCCTCCGCAGCTCCCCCGTGACCATCAGTTCCCCCTCGCGATCCGGTTCTACCAGGACCGACGGACAGTCAGCGGAAGTCGGCTGGGCGTGAAGACCGCTGCGATCAGCACCGCGACGAGCGGTACGACGAGTCCCACCACCAGCAAGTTGTTCCAGGGGACGATGAAGGTCGGCGCCCCGATCGTCGAGCGCAACGTGTAGGACACGAACACTCCGAGCAGCAGGCCGATCCCGCAGCCGAGCCCGCCCACCAGGAACGCCTGGGCAGCCGCGAGGGACCGCCGACGACGCGGCGGTGCCCCCACAGCGGCCAGCGTGGCCAGGTCCGCCCTCCCCTCCGCGGCGGACAGGGCCACCGAGATCGCGACGCCGACCAGCGTCACGAAGGCAGCAGCGATACCGGCGATGATCAAGAGGATCCGGCTCGGGTCGGACGGCCCGGTGTCGATCGCGCCGTACCCGTCGTGTTGCTCGACGGCGGTCAGCGCGTCGTCGATCTGGTTCTGGGTCGCCGACCCCTCGAACGGAACGAGGAACTCAGGCACGACGGTCCCCCAGCCACGTTCGTCGACCGTGTCGGCGCTGACGAACGCACCAGGGAGGTTGCCGAAGATGTTCTCCGCCTGGGCGTTGACGGCTGGCAGCAGTTCGACCCTGCGGCCTACCTGCAGCCTGACCTGGCCCTGCTTGGTCACGAGCTTGGATGACACGACCAGAACCTTGCCGGCAGCCAGCTGCGCCAGCTCGTCGTCCGTCGGCGAACGTCCGAGCGTCAGGGTCATGACGTCGGGGTTCGCCACGCCGACCATCTGCGTCATGCACCCGTTCCGGCACTGCCGTCTGGACTGCTCGACGTAGATCTCCTGCGTGTCACGCCGCTTCGAGCTGGTTCCCGCGGTGAGGTGGTCGACCGGCACCGCGGAACCGCCGGGGAGGAGCGCCGCTGCCTCTCCTGATGCCATGGCGAGCTGTTCCTCGTCACCCGGATAGTCCATCCCCGACACCGACATCACCTGCGGAGGCAGGTAGGCGACGTAGCTCAGCTGGTCTGCTTTGGCGCGTCCCGCCAGGACGAACGCGAAGACCACCGACCCGGCCACCGCAACGGCGATCGCGCTGGTCGCCGGCCCGGTGCGATGCCGGTGCCGGGAGGCGTCGCGGAATGCCAGCCGCCCGGACAGTGGGAGTCTCGCTGCCATCCGTCCGATCGTGGTGATCAGCACCGGAGCCAGCATGACGACCCCGATGACGACCAGCACGGCACCGAGCAGCACGAAGGCGACCGGTACGTTCGGAGACGGCGGTGACACGTAACCGCTCGTTGCGTCCACCCTCGCCAGCTGGCGCACGTACCTCGCGAAGTCGCCCGCCATCATGCGGTCACCCACGAGTCCACACGCCACCCCTGCAGCGATGAGCAGGCCGGCCACGACCGGCGTACGCCGCTTGCTGGCAACACTGACCCGGAATCGGCCGGACAATGCATCTACGACGGGCATCCGGCCCGCACCGATCGCCGGCACGACGGCGGCGAGAACGCCGGACACCGCGCCCACGATGGCCGCCACGAGGATCTCCCACGGGCCGAACTTCCAGGCGAACACCACCGCGTTGTCGAGGCGCTCCCACAAGGCGCGGCCGCCCCACGCCACCAAGGCACCGAACACGATCCCGAGCGCCGAACCGAGGACGCCGAGCACGAGGCCTTGCGCGAGGACGATCCGACGGATCTGGCGGGAGGTCGCCCCGCTGGCGGAGATCACGCCGAGGTCGTGCACCTGCCGGCGGGCGCCCACCGCGAACGCCGTGCCGGCGAGGAGGATGACCTCGAGCAGTCCGAGACCGGTCACCAGCAGCGCGAACGCGGCGGCTCGAACGCTCGCCGCCGTGATCGCCGGCAGCCGGCTGTTGCTCCCCATGCCGGAATACCGGTCCGGGTGCAGGAAGGCGTCCCGCGGCACCATCGCGATGCCTTTGCGCGCGAGCGTGGGCCAGAGAGCGTCGGCATCGGTCCCCGCGGGGAGGTCAACCAGGTAGCTGTACTTCACGTCGTTGACGTATCCGGCCTCGCGCTCGACGGCGACCGAGATAGGCGAGTCCGGCGCTGCGATCACATCCTCGCAGTCGAGACAGAAAGGATCGATCACCGTGCCCGTGACGGTCGCGGTCGGCCCGTCGGCCATGGTGACCGACGCACCGTCGATGAGGTGGCCACTGCCGTCGAGCAGGCCGATCCGCTCGGCCAACGGCTCGGTGAGCACGACCTCGTCCGCGGCGCTCGCCAGCCGGCCCTGGGTCAGCCGAGCCACCTGCGGTGTCAGCGGTGAGGACAGGTCGACCACGGTCAGCTGTGGCCGGATGATGCGGTCCTGGCCGAGGCTCAGCCTGACTTGGTAATGGTTCGGCACAGGCGTCCAGGTCGAGCCGGCGGGGAGCACGGCAGCCAGGTCGACGTCCTGCGGGGACCGACGATGCCCCGACGGCTGCCCCGGATCGCCGAGGTACGGCATGGGTGCGTACCCGACGAGCGTGGAGCGCCCGGTGATGGTCAACCCGGCGTCGGCCGGGCCGATCTGCTCGTACGTCGAACGAGCGTCGTTGCTGAAGGTCCGGATCAGCACGTCGACGAAGGTCGCCCCCGCCACCGGGAGGCCGACCAGCACCGCGATCAGCAGGGACCGGCCCAGGCTTCTCCGCACCGTGCGACGCGCAATCCGCAACGCGGGACGCCAACGACTCATCGGCCGGCACCCAGCAGAGCCTCGGCAGGAACCGCCCGGCCGGTGTCGTCGACCATCGCGCCGTCACGCAGGAAGACGACCCGGTCGGCCCAGGCGGCGTGCCGCGCCTCGTGCGTGACCAGGACACCCGCCGCGCCGGCCTCGCAACGGCTGCGGAGCAGCCGCAGCACGGCCTCGCCGGACTCCGTGTCGAGGGCGCCGGTGGGCTCGTCGGCCAGCATGAGCCGGCGTGGCCCGATCAACGCGCGGGCAATCGCCACGCGCTGCTGCTGTCCGCCCGACAGCTCGTCGGGGAACCTGTCGGCGAGCTCGCTCAGGTCGACCTCCTCGAGAGCCGCGAGCGCTTCGGCCCGGGCCGGCCGTGCGCGTACGCCGTCGAGCTCTCGCGGCAGCGCGACGTTCTCCACGGCGGTCAGGGACGGAATGAGATTGAGGTCCTGGAAGACGTAGCCGACGTGGCGGCGACGGAGACGCGCCAGCTCTGACTTCGACTGGGCCGCCAGGTCGACGCCCTCGACGCGCACGAACCCGCTGATCGCCACGTCGAGTCCACCGGCGAGGTGGAGCAGCGTCGACTTGCCCGAGCCGGACGGACCCATCACGGCCACCAGCTCACCCGCGCTGACGGTCATGCTGACCTCCCGGAGCGCCGTGACGGCAGTCGCGCCTGCGCCGTGGATGCGCGAGACGTCTTCGAGTGTCAGCACAGCCTCGCCGGACCTACCGGCCGGACTACCTGGTCTTGTCTCGTGGTCGTTCATCGTCGTACTCCCCCGTGGTTGGTGATGGTGTCGTCCTCGGCTCGCGCGGCGTGCGCGGCGGACTCGGCCAGCGTGGCCCGCCGTTCGACCAGGCGAGCGACCTTGATCTCGCAGTGGTCGAGCCACCGCACCTCGGCCTCGGCAGCGAAGATCATCGACTCGAGCACGAGCAGCCAGGCGGCGTCGGTGATCTCGTCGGCGTGCGTCTTGAGCCGCGTGAGCTCTTGCAACGTCCGCAGCGTTGCGCCGCGCTGGGTCTGGACGACCTCGGTGACGTCGACGCCTGGCGTGGTGACGGCCATGGCGAGCTTGATGGCGAGCTCGTCGCGCGGACGCTCCTTGACCGTGACGGGGGTCGTGAACCACGCCGTCACCTCGACGCGGCCTTCGTCGGTCAGCGCGTAGATCTGCCGACCGTCGTCGTCCGGCTCACCGACGGGCCGCACGAGTCCGTCGCGTTCCAGCCGCGTGAGGGTCGTGTAGACCTGTCCGACGTTGAGCGGCCAGGTCGCCCCGGTGGAGGACTCGAACTCGGTGCGGAGCTGGTAGCCGTACATCGGCCCCCGCTCGAGCAGGGCCAGCAACCCGTGTTTGATCGACATAGATACGTAGTATGCATACTCAGTATCCCGTTGTCCATACCCGGTATGCACGGCGGCGTGTCGCGCGCTGCCGCTCGGCGTTTCGCGCCGCTTTCGACCAGCATGGGCTAGGTCGACAGCTCGCGCTGGAGCGGGGTGGGAAAGCTGGGTCGAACTACCGTTCCACCGAGCCAGGTCGTCAGGCGGTCGGCCTCGGCCTCCCCCAGGGCAACCGCCTCCGCGCCGACATCCTCGAGGAACTCGAGCACGACCTGGCCGGCCGGGCGTTGCGCCCAACCGCCGACGACCCGCCCTTCGGACCAGATCGTGGGGCCGGCGTTGCCGTTGGAGTCGAAGAGTCGCGAGCGGTGCGTACCGAGGTACCAGTCACGGTCCTTCCAGCCCATGGTGGTCGGATCGAGCGACGGCAACAGTGTTACCCACGGGCTAGGCGCCGGTGTCGGCTCCAGATCGTCGGCCAGTGCGATCCCCGCCCTGGTCCCGTCGAGGTCGACCTCGACGGCACCGGCGTCGGCCAGGGCGGCGCGGGTGTGCCTCACGGTCCAGCCCGTCCACCACGTGAGGTCGTCGAAGCTCGCCGGTCCGAACGCCGCCAACCATCGCCGGGCGAGCTCTCCTCGCGCCGCGGCGGGAGTGGGGGGCGGTTGCTCGGTGACCTCCGGTACCCAGTCCTGCATCCGGACCCACCGGGGAAGGCGGTCGTACCAGGCGCCACCGGCTGTTCCGCGCG
Source organism: uncultured Actinomycetota bacterium (assembly GCA_963712935.1). GTDB lineage: Bacteria > Actinomycetota > Actinomycetes > Propionibacteriales > Nocardioidaceae > JANLYC01. Next base: position 2,853 of record CAVQJX010000024.1, on the reverse strand, counting down.
TCGCCTGGCCCGACGCGGACAGGATCGTACACACCCGCGTGACGACGCCGATCTGCTGAGGGTTCGCGAGCGATCCGCCCGTGATCTTCGTGCGCAGCATCGGCACGGCTCTCGACAGCTCCCTGCCAAGACTCGGTCCGAGCTCCTCCAACGCTGCCATCGCTTCGCGCTCGGCGCGGGCGACCCAGCCGGCACCGTCGTCGGTGACGCCGCTGCGCTCGAGATCTCGCGCGAGCCGGCGCCGCTCGGTGGCGGCGATCGCGTCACTCGCGGCGACCTGGACCACGGGGACGAGGTCGGTCGCGAGCGCCCATACCGTACGCCGCATCGCCAGGTGCTTGAGCACCCCGCGAGACTCATAGAGCGCCGCGTCGACATCGGCGCGGCTGATGTCGCCAACGCGTGCCCAGGCCGAGAGATAGACAGTTGCAGGGTCCGTCGAGTGCAGCCCGATCAGTGAGCGGGCGGCAGTGGTGACGTCTGCGGCGTATGACGCCGGGGTCAGATGGTGACGCACCGCCAACCGAGCGCGCCGTTCGGCATCGGTGATACGCGGCGGGGACTGGCTCACGCTCACCTCCACGTTCAGGTCGACGCGAGCAGGCTAGCCACACCCGACGACAACCGCTGCGGGCAGCGGGCTGCCACGATGTGTCGATGACCCCCACCGAACCCGACCGCCCACCCGTCCAGGGAGTTCGTCAGCTGCGTCTCGTCGTCCACGCCAGTGATTTCGACGAGGCCGTGACGTTCTATCGCGACACGCTGGGACTGGCCGTCGAGCTGGACCTGGAGAGCGAGGGCAGCGCACGCGTGGTGATCCTCGACGCCGGCCGCGCCACGCTGGAGATCTCGAACTCCGCGCAGGTTGACCTCATCGACGCCGTCGAGGTCGGCCGCGCGGTCAGCCCGCACCTGCGGGTCGCGTTCGAGGTCTCCGACGTCGCCGTCACGACCGACCGGCTCGTCGGCGGCGGGGCCGACCTCATCGCTGCCCCGACCCGAACACCCTGGGACTCGCTGAACTCGCGGCTCGCCGCGCCCGGCGATCTCCAGCTCACGCTCTTCGAGGAGCTGGGCTGAGGTCACCGGCTCAGCCGACGCGCAACCCGATCGCGAAGACTGCGCAGGCGGCGACACACAACGCCGTTCGCCCGTGGTTCCACCGCGTCCAGTCCCGCGCATACTGCCGCCAGCGCGCGGCCGAGGCGGGGGCGTCGGGGTCGACCAGCAGCAGTGCGTTGTTGCGCGGCACGTGATACGTGACCGTGAGCAGGATCTGCGCCAGGTACAGGACAGCCCCGACCAGAACGTACGTCGCCCGCTGCCCACCCAGGTGCAAGACCGCCCACCCGCCAAGAACCCCGCACAACGCGGCGGTCCCCAGGAGAGCGGTCATGAACCACGCGGTCGGAGCCTGTGTGTTGATCGCGTTCATGGCGCGGATGCCGTCGGAGTCGGGGAGCCTGCGCAGCGCGGCCATCACGAACGTCGAGAACGCGAAGAAGACGCCCGCCGCCACTCCGGTCCCTACCGTCGCGATCAGCGTCAGGATGGTGAGCAGGCGGGACGATGCATCAAGGGACATGGACCGAGTCCATCGGTTGGCGGCCCCCTTCGGCAACCCCGCCGTTCACAGCGCAGATTGGCTTGACACTGCCCGCGGAAGCGGTGACGATGGGAGAGCGATGTTCCAGATAGCGCTGCAAAGTTGCGTATAACGCAACCAGCGCGGTCCCCGTGAAAAGAGAGCCCGTCCCATGGCAACAGTGCCCAGCACGGCCCGCGTGGTCGTCATCGGCGCCGGCATCGTCGGCAACAGCCTCGTCTACCACCTCGCCCGGCTCGGCTGGAGCGACATCGTCCAGATCGACAAGGGAGCGCTGCCCAACCCGGGCGGCTCGACCGGCCACGCGTCGAACTTCATCTTCCCGGTGGACCACTCCCGCGAGATCACCGATCTGACACTGGACTCGGTGGCGCAGTACAAGGAGATGGGCGTCTTCACCGAGTCCGGCGGCTTCGAGGTGGCGCGCACCGAGGCGCGGATGGAGGAGCTGCGTCGGCGAATGTCCTCGGCCCGGATCTGGGGGATCGAGTCCGAGCTGGTGACCCCCGCGCAAGTGGTCGAGAAGGTGCCGTTCCTCGACCCGTCGCAGATCATCGGCGCCTTCTGGACCGAGTCGGTGGGTGTCGTCGACTCGCTGCGAGCCGGCACGATCATGCGCGAACGCGCTCTCGAGCTCGGCGCCCTGACCGTCGTACCGACCCTGGAGGTGACGGGCCTCGACGTCGAGGAAGGCCGGATCCGGCGGGTGCGCACGAACGGTGGCGACATCGAGGCCGAGACCGTGGTCATCGCCTGCGGCGTCTGGAGTCCCCGCATCGCCAAGATGGCCGGGGCGCACATCCCGCTGACTCCCGCTGTGCACCAGATGATCAGCGTCGGACCGGTGCCGATCCTGGCCGAGCGTGAGGGCGAGATCTCGTTCCCGATCGTCCGCGACATGGACACCTTCTGCTACGAACGCCAGCACGGCGCAGACATGGAGGTCGGCTCCTACGCCCACCGCCCGATCCTGCACGACCCCGACGAGATCCCGTCGATCGAGCAAGCGAAGCTCTCCCCTACCGAGATGCCGTTCACGGCCGAGGACTTCGACCAGCAGCTCGAAGAGGCCTACGAGCTCATGCCCGAGCTGCTGGGCGCAGAAGGTGCCGAGCAGCGGTACGCCATCAACGGCCTGCTGTCGCTCACGCCCGACGGCGCGCCCGTGCTCGGCGAGACACCCGAGGTCAAAGGCCTGTGGTCCGCCGCAGCCGTGTGGATCAAGGAGGGCCCCGGCGTCGGCC
>CAVQJX010000023.1:0-166984 GCA_963712935.1 uncultured Actinomycetota bacterium | reverse complement strand
GCGATGGCTCGGGGGATCTGGTCAGGATCGGTGACCAGGTAGTTGTGCTTGGTGATCGGCATCGTGATGCCGCGGATGTCGGCCTCCTGGAACGCGTCCGTCCCGATGGCCGCGCTGGGGACCTGCCCGGTGATCGCGACGATCGGCACCGAGTCCATGTGAGCGTCGGCCAGGGGCGTCACCAGGTTCGTGGCGCCCGGTCCGCTGGTCGCCATACAGACGCCGACCTTGCCCGTCGCCACCGCGTAGCCCTGCGCGGCGTGGCCGGCGCCTTGCTCGTGCCGGACCAGGATGTGTCGGATCTTGGTCGAGTCCAGCAACGGGTCGTACGCCGGGAGGATCGCTCCCCCGGGAATGCCGAAGACGGTGTCGACGCCCGCGCACTCCAGCGCCCGGATCAAGCTCTGGGCTCCAGTGATACGCGCAGCCGCCTGCTCTGTCATCTCGACCTTCCTCGGTGTCGCCGGGTTGCCATGCCTGCCTCGTCCGCGGCAGCTCGATGTCTGTCGTCATCCCATAAAAAAACCCCCCGGCCCACAGGGCATTCGAGGGGGACGCGCTGGTGATCAGCCGTTAGCCGGCTTCGACCTGCGCGTCGACACGTACGACGAGAATGAGCTGCACGGGTCAACGGTCCCCGACACCCAGCGTAGCCGTCAAGCCGCACCAGGTCCCTGTCTCAGATCGTGGACCTTTGGTCCGACATACGGCTTGATGTCGCGATCGTCGGCCGGCGTCACTGATAGCTGACGAAGGAGATCCGCGGACGTATCGCCAACGCCTCGCGCGGCCGGAAGAGGTCGGTGTCCTCGTCGTAGAAGAGCTTGAACCCCATCGTGAACTGCCGTGGCTCGGCCACGTGGTGGTACGTCGCCAGCTTCTGGGACCGGGTTCCGAAGCCGTCGACGTGCTGCACCATGGCGAGGCCGGCTCGCGACCGCACCCGTTCGATGTTCGTCACCATCTCGCGGCGGAACTGATGGATGACGAAGAGCTTCTCGGGCAGCTTGTTGCGGCGGGTAAGGTCGGCGACGAAACGCGAGACCCGGTTGACCTCGACGGCGCCGACATGACCGATCGTCCGCGCCGGTACCTGGCCCCTGCGCATGCGCCATTCCGGGTCGAGCGCCAGGCCCACGAATGGCTGCCGCAGCGCCCACCGGAAGTGCCGGGCCTGCGGCAGGAAGCTCTCGCGCCCCGGCTGGAGGTCGAGAAGGAGCAGCGCCTTGTTGCGGCGGGCCAGGTTGATGAACTTCTGGACGTACTCGCGCGGGATGTAGTGGCTGTAGGTCCCGTCCGAGCCGGCTCCAGCGTCCGCCACGGAGACGATGAGCTCGTAGACGATCTGGATGCGCTTTCCCTTGACCTGGAAGGAGCCGCGCCGCCGCCCGGAGCCGCTTGGTCATCTGCGGTGGGGTGCCTTCCCCCAGCACACCCAGCGCGGGAGTCTGCGCCGTCCCGTAGAAGGCCACCAACTGGTAGTCCGGAAAGATCTCCGTGCCACCCAGCGGCAGTTGTCTGGTCTGCGCCGCACTCGATGCTGCAGTCAACGTCGGCGCAGCCGACCAAGGGACCGCCACCACTTCGGTCGCGTCGCCACTCGAGGTGGCCGTGGCGGTCCCGGCGAGGACCAGCCCGGCACACGCCAGCCCGACGAACCGTCGGCCCCGAGACATCATGGCGCGACTGTACGGCCTGAGCCCTCCTCAGCGGGGTCGAAGTCGAAGGCCGGCAAGCCGTCGATGGATCAGCGCGTTCTTCTTTCGGCGGTATTCGACCCGCCCCTCCGGACCCTTGCGATCCATGTGGTCGGGTAGCAGATCGCGGTCTCCGACGTAGTCGAGCAGCGGTACACCGTAGCCGCAGGAATCCGACACGCGCTCCACCTCGACCACGACCACGGCGCGAGCTCCCCGGGTCTCGGTGAAGTGCTCCAGCAGGGGCGCGAAATCGTCGTCATACAACGTGACGAACCGACCTCGACCGTGCAGCCGGACGATGTTCGGCGGGCCGTCGAAAGAGCAGAACATCACCGTGATGCGCCCGTTGTCCCGCAGGTGTGCAATCGTCTCTGCCCCGCTCGCCGTGATGTCGAGGTAAGCAACCGTACGGTCGTCCAGCACGACGAACGTGCCGTCGATTCCCTTCGGCGACAGGTTCACGTGGCCGCCGCTGCCGCTCGGCGCCGTCGCGACGAAACAGATGTGTTGGCGCTCGATGAACGCGCGCAGCCGATCATCGATGCGTTCGTGGATCTTGCCCATGGCCTGCCGCCCTGTGCCGCTCAGCCGCAGACGGCGCCGACGGCTGCGGACTGCACGAGCTTGCGGTACTTGGCGAGGACCCCCGTCGTGTACCGAGAGGGCAGCGGCTCCCAGCCCTCGTGGCGTGACTCCAGCTCGGCGTCATCGACGAGCAGGTCGAGCCGGCGTTGGCCCACGTCGAGCCGGACGCGGTCACCGTCCCGGACGAAGGCGATCGGTCCGCCATCGACCGCCTCCGGGGCCACGTGGCCGACGCACGGTCCCGTGGTGCCGCCGGAGAATCGGCCGTCGGTCAGGAGCAGAACCTCCTTGCCGAGACCCGCGCCCTTGATCGCACCCGTGATCGCCAGCATCTCGCGCATTCCTGGTCCGCCCTTGGGGCCTTCGTAGCGGATCACCACCGCGTCACCCGCGACGATCACGCCTTCGGCCAACGCATCGAGCGCGGCGCGCTCACCGTCGAACACGCGGGCTGTTCCCTCGAACACGTCGCCTTCGATACCGGCCGTCTTCACGACCGCACCGTCCGGTGCCAGGGAGCCACGCAGGATGGTCAGACCGCCGGAGGCGTGGATCGGCTTGGCCATCTCGCGGATGATCGTGCCGTCGACGTCGGGCGGGTCGAGCGCCTCGAGATTCTCCGCGAGCGTCTTGCCGGTGACGGTGAGGCAGTCACCGTGCACGAGGCCTGCATCAAGCAGGGCCTTCAGCACGACCGGGATCCCACCGACGCGGTCGACGTCGTTCATGACGAACTGCCCGAACGGCTTGAGGTCTCCGAGGTGCGGCACCTTGTCGCCGATGCGGTTGAAGTCGTCGAGCGTCAGGTCGACCTCCGCCTCCCGAGCTATCGCGAGCAGGTGCAGCACGGCGTTGGTGGAGCCGCCGAGAGCCATGACGACCGCGATGGCGTTCTCGAACGCCGGCTTCGTCATGACCTGCCGGGCCGTGATGCCCTGGCGCAGCAGCTCGACGACGGCTTCACCGGACTTGTGCGCGAAGCCGTCGCGCCGTCGGTCGACGGCCGGCGGCGCAGCCGAGCCCGGCAGCGACATCCCGATCGCCTCGGCAACCGAGGCCATCGTGTTGGCGGTGTACATGCCGCCGCAGGCGCCTTCTCCGGGGCAGATGGCCCGCTCGATCCGGTCGACCTCGGCGCGGTCCATCAAGCCGGCCCTGCACGCACCGACTGCCTCGAAGGCGTCGATGATCGTGACGTCCCTGTCGCCGACCCGGCCGGGCATGATCGAGCCGGCATACAAGAAGACCGATGCCAGGTCGAGCCGGGCGGCCGCCATGAGCATCCCCGGAAGGCTCTTGTCGCATCCGGCGAGCAGAACCGACGCGTCGAGCCGGTCGGCCATCATCACCGTCTCGACGGAGTCAGCGATCACCTCCCGCGACACCAGTGAGAAGTGCATGCCCTCATGACCCATGGAGATCCCGTCGGAGACCGAGATCGTGCCGAACTCGAGCGGATAGCCACCGGCTGCATGCACGCCCTGCTTGACGGCCTGGGCGAGCCGGGCGAGTGAAAGGTTGCACGGCGTGATCTCGTTCCACGACGAGGCGACGCCGATCTGTGGCTTGGCGAAGTCGTCGTCGCCCATGCCGACCGCGCGAAGCATCCCTCGTGCGGCGGTCGCTTCGAGGCCGTCCGTGACGACGCGGCTGCGCGGTTTGATGTCGGGCTTGTCAGCGCTGTCGGCAGGCATGCTGGGAGCCTACGCCGCCAGCCGCCGGGGCCGGTTGGGTGTATCAGATCAGCGCGGCGCGGACGCAGAGCACATCCGGAAGGTGCGCGGCGACGACCTGCCACGAGGTCCCGTCGTCATTGCTGGCGTACACCGAACCATCACGGCTGCCGAAGTACACCCCCGCCGGATCTCCTTGGTCGACACACATCGCGTCGCGCATGACGCCGGAGTAGAAGCCGCTGTCCGGAAGGCCCTTGGCGAGCTCCTCCCACGTCTCGCCGGCATCGCTCGATCGCCAGACACGGCACGCCCCGTCCGGAGGGAACCGCCCATCGGCGCCTTCGAGCGGGAACAGGTAGACGGTTCCGGGCCGACGCGGATGCGCTACCACCGGGAACCCGAAGTCGCTGGGCAGCCCCTCCGCAATCGACGTCCAGGAGTCCGCCCCGTCGTCACTGCGGAACACGCCTCCGTGGTTCTGCGCGTACAACCGGCTCGGGTCGGAGGCGTCGCGCGTCACCTTGTGCACGCATTGACCGAACTCCGGATACTGCATGCCCTCGGGCATGAAGATCGCCGAGATGCCTTGGTTGGCGGGTGCCCAGGAGTCACCACCGTCCGCAGTGCGGTAGACGCCGCCGGTCGACATCGCCACGGTCACGGCCTGGGGGTCCGAGGGGTGCGGGAGCACGGTATGGATGGCCTGGCCGCCGAAGCCGGCTCCCCACTCCTCGCGGTGCGGGTGGTCCCACAAGCGGCTGGACCATGGAGAACGACTGGCCGTTGTCGGTGGACCGGAAGAGGGCCGATGGCTCGGTACCGGCCCACACGACATCCGGCTCGGTGGGTGAGGGGGCGATCGACCACACCGCTTCGAGCGTTCGTCCCGTGTCCTCGGGGAAGCGGATGGCCCCGTCGATGCCACGTTCCCAGGTCTGCCCGAGGTCGTCGGAGTGCAGAATCTGGGGACCCCAGTGCCAGTGCTTGCTCGCCATGAACAGGCGGGGACGGTCGCCGCGTGTGTCCACCGATACGGCATGGACCTCGCTGCGCAGCTCGTCTGGCCCTTGCATGGTCCAGGACTGACGATCGTCGTCGCTCCGGGCGATCCAGAGACCTTTCCGGGTGCCGATGAGCATCAGGGCCTGTCGTGCCATCGCGGGCTTCCTCCTTGTACCGACGGTGAGCTCGTCGCCGCGGGTCGGACGGGTTGGACGGAGTCGCTATTCCTGTTAGGAACAGTACACTTCACTCATCATGCGTCAAGACCCTCCGGACCTTCCGACGACGTCGTACGCGCTCCTCGGCCTGCTGACGCTCGGGGATGAGCTGACGGGATATGAGCTCAAGCAGCGGGCCGACCGCACACTTCGCTTCTACTGGACCTCACCCGCGATGAGCCAGGTGTACACCGAGCTCGGCCGACTCACCGAGCACGGTCTGGTGCTGGCGCGCGACGACGAGTCGGCACCGGTGCGCCGTAGTCGCCGCTACCGCATCACCGCAAGCGGGCAGGGCGCGCTCACGCAGTGGTTGAGCACGACGCAGCCCGACTTCCCGCTGCTCAAGCACCCGGTCGCCCTCCGGCTGCTGCTCGGACACCTCATCGAACCCCACCAGACGATCGGGATGCTCGAGGGCTACCTGGAGCAGCTCGCTGTACGCCGCGGAGACCTCCAGCAGGTCCGCGACTCATTGGGTGAGGACAGCGACCCGGATCACGCGGCGCATCGCTTTCCACGGCTGGTCGCTGACTGGGGTCTGGACTACTACGCCTCCGAGCGCGCGATCGTCGTCGACCTCATCGCTGCGTTGCGGGCGGACCTCACGTGACGACGTTGAGCAGTGGCTCGCCCTGCGCAAGGCGGCGCAGCTGCTCGCCCACCAACCGATAGGACCGCGGCCACATCGCGTCCGAGGCTCCTCCGACGTGGGGTGTCAGCACGACGCCCGGCGCGTCCCAGAGGGGGTGCTCGGCCGGCAGCGGCTCCGGGTCGGTCACGTCGAGAGCCGCCCGCAACCGGCCGGTCGACACCTCGGCGAGCAGGTCATCAGTCACGACGATGGCCCCTCGGGCGACGTTGACCAGGAGGGCACCGTCCTTCATCGTGGCCAGAAACGCTCGGTCGACCAGGCCGCGGGTCTCGTCGGTCAGCGGGAGGATCAGCACCACGACATCGGCCTGTGGGAGCAGCGCGGGCAGCTCCGACATCGCCCGGACGCCCTCGCGGGCCGTGCGCCCGAGCAGTGTGGTCTCGCACTCGAAGCCGGCGAGCCGTCGCTCGATCGCACGCCCGATGTGGCCCGCCCCGATCACGAGCACCTTCCGGTCGGCCACGGCCCCCGCCATCTGCTGGTCCCACACGTGAGCGTCCTGCGCACGGACGAGGTCGGCGAGTCGGCGCTGAGCACCGATCATGAGGCCGACGGCGAGCTCGGACGTGGCCGCGTCGTGCACACCGGCCGCATTGCAGACGGTGACCCCGTCGGGTACGTGGGGCATGATGTGCTCGACTCCCGCGGTCAGGGTTTGCACGACCTGCAGCTTCGGCATCGACGGGATCACCGTGACGACGCGTCGGCTGAACCGGTAGGACGGCACGTAGAACTCGCAGTCGCCGTAGGAGTCGGGCCAGTGTTCGGTGGCATCGGCATACTCGATGTCGAAGAACGTGGCGACATCCTGCGGCAGCTCGAGCTCGCTCTCGGGGAACGGCAGGAAGACCTTCACGCACCGACCCTAGGCCAGCGGTGGCCGGCGCAGGACGGGTCCCCGTCAGCGAGCGGGACGGCCCTCGGGGACGAGCGCCAGTGCACGGTGGGGACAGCTTCGAACGGCACGTCGGGCCACTCGTTCCTCGTCCTCGTCGAGGAGCTGGTCACTCAGGATCGGGTAACCCCACTTGTCGAGCTCGACCAGCTCCGGCGCCAGGTGAGAGCACAGTCCGACCGCCTCGCACGCGATCGGGTTGACACGGAGCCGTGACTCGGAAACGCGCTCTGTCGTCGCCATCTCAGGCCTCCGGGACGGGGATCGTGGTCACCCGTGCGGGCGCGGCAGGGGTGACCGGAGCTGTGCGCGGACACGTCGTCGCCAAAGGTGTCGATCGCGGTCCTGACGAGGCGCGCGGCACCGTCGGGGTGGTGGCAGGCGCCGCGGCCGTCGACGGCCAGGACGTGCCCGGGCAGCCGGCGGAGCTCGGCCCGGCGACCTGCACCGACGCGGAGCTTCGCGACGCTCGCCGCCAGCGCCGGCAGTCCGAACAGACACGGCCCACACTGACCAGCCGATGCACGGGCGAGGTAGTCGAGGATCACGGCGGTCTCCGCTATCCCGCAGGCTTCGCCCCACAGGGGGGCGACGATTCCCGCACCCAGGGACAGTCCCGCCCGCCGAAACGTGGGTTCATCGATCGGCAGCTCGGCGATGTCGTCCCAACGCACCCACATGCCGCCGTATCCGCCGAGGAGGACACCCGAGGCGCCGGTCGGCTCCTCCCCTGTGGCGTACTGCACTGCCTGCCGCATCGTGAGGTTGCGAGGGAGGTCGACGACCCGGCGGTCGATCGGAGTGAGCACCGTCAGCAGCGTGGTGCGCGGTTGGGCGGCCATGGTGCCACCCGTCGCGGCCGCCTCGAGCGCGGTCTGTGCGACCCGTGCCAGCGTTTCGACGTTGTGGACGACCGTGACCGGCTCGTCCCCCGCGTCATCGGTCGTGAAGCCCCGGAAGGTCGGCACGGCCGGTGCCCCGTTGATACCCTGCGCGATCGCGCTGGACTGCCCGGACAGGTAGCTGTCGGGGGCGATCATGACCGAGACCTCGAGCTCTTCGAGCGCAAGCCGTCGTCGTTCCTCGATCGCCGCCACGATGATCCCGTGGGTGACCGTGTCGGTCCCGTGCAGCCAGAGCACAGCTCGCCTGGCCCCCAACGTCTCTGCGACACCCAGCAACCCGTCGAGGACAAGATGCGGCCGCAGCCGCAGCAGGGTCGAGTCCTTCGCGCTCAGCGGCTCGCTCTCAGCGGCGTTGGCCACCACCGTGACCGGGCCTCGCTGGGCCAGCGCCCAGCGCCACTTGGCAGCCGCAGGAAAGTGTCCCCCGCCGTACCCGGTGATCTGGGCCGCAGCCACCGCCTGGACCAGCCAGGCGCCGCCTCGAAACCGTGCGCCTGTTCGAGCGTGGTGGGTCTGCCACGACTCCGGTTCGACGGAAGATGACCCCGATGCCTGGTGCGGCGGACCGGTTCGCGCGACGCGGACGAGGGCCGGCAGGAGACCCACCTGGCCCTCGAAATCTCCGGGGTCGCTCGCTCCGGTGGCTGTCGGACTGATCGTCGTCACGACCCCGACCGTTCCATGACCGGCGTCTGCGCTGTCGCGATCTCGGCGTGGATGTCCGCCGGCGTCTTGGAGCTGTATCGGCTCAGCGCGAGCACGATCACCATCGCGCCGGTCACGAGGTAGAACCACAGTGTCGTCGGGGTGTCCGATCCGGCATACAGCCCGTGGACCCAGACGAGGACGAAGATCGTTGCAGCGACCTTGTGGACGGCCCACCAGATGCGGCCGAACACGCGTCCGGCCAACGCCGCGGTCACGACGGTGATCAGGGTCGCCCACATCGCCACCACGCCCATCGTGACCGCGACCGGGCGGTACTCCGACGCCTGCGGCACGAACGCTCCGCGCCATCCGACGTGCGACCAGGGGTCGGTGGCCAGGACGACGATGTGGATCGCCGTGAACGCCAGCGTGAACACCGCCAGCGCTACATGGATGCGCAGCTGGGTCAGGCGCCGCGGACGCCTGACCCGGCTGAGCTTGGGGTGCGACAGCGCGAGGCCCATCAGCACGAGGACGAGCATGAGCAGGTACGACGCGAAGCCGCTGGCCCGGGCCAGCGTCCATGCCGGCATCGAGCTTTGTCCGTACGGTGTCGGCGGTCTTGGCTCCGAGCCAGATCGTGAGCAGCACGCTGACCAGGCCGGCAACGGTCCAGGCGGCTCGGCGCAGCACGTCGAGGACCCCGGAGACCACGGGGCTAGACATGGCCGCCCGACCAGATGAGGTAGGCGGCCGCTCTTTCGTTCACGTGCAGCCGCCCGTCGGTCTCGACCCAGGCCGCGCACAGTCCGTGCTCGACAGCCAGGTCGCGGATGTGGCGCGGACCGGACAGGAACAGCGACTTGCTCCAGACTTCGGCAGTGGCCACGTCCGGGTGGATGACCGTCACGGCCAGCAGGCCGTCGCCTCCGCTCTGTCCCGTTCGGGGGTCGATCAGGTGGTGGACGGTCCGGCCGCCCATCTTCCAGCTGCGCACGCGCACGGATGAGGTCGCGCACCCTCCGTCGGCGATCTCGAAGACGGCCAGCGGGTCGGCTCCACCACGTGGGTCTTCGAGGCCGACGCGCCAGCCCGCCGCCTCCGGCGCCGGCGCCGTGAACTGACAGTCACCGCCCGCTGAGACCATCGATCCGCCACCCACCGCCCACAGTCGGTGCGACGCCCATCGCACCGCCAGGCCTTTACCGATGCCACCGAGGTCGATCGGGCTGCCGCCGAGATGGATGCGGTGATCTCCATCGCGATGGTCGTAGTCCGGCTGCCACCGCGTGGTCGCCCTGTCGAGCCTGCCGTCGCGCCCGTCGCCAGCGGTTCCAGCGATGGAGATCCCGCCCTCAGCAAACGGCAGGGTGCGGTCGTACCCGAGCTTCACGAGATCGCCGAGGATGCGAGGGTCGAACATTCCGTCGGTGTCGCGGTGTGCCTGCGCCGCCTCTTCGACGGCTGCCGCGAGTTCCCAGGGAACCACGTGCCAGCGATCCGGATCAGCGTTCGCCCGCATGAGCGGACTGTTCGGGTCGAACCGTGTGCAGGCGGCCTCCACGCGGGTGAACACGTCCTGTGCATCGCGCAGTGCGGGCTCCGGGTCGCTCGTGGGATGGGCGACCCGCAGCGTGACATCGGTGGCCATCGCCCGGAAGGCCACCTGGGGCACGTCGTCCACGCGCATCGTCACGAAGCGCCAGTGGTCGTCTGCGTCGGCGGCGCAGGCGTGGGGGACGGGGCGGGGGCCGGTGCCGGTGCCGGTGCAGGTGCGGGCGCCGGTGAACCGGCCGGGGATGAGCCTGACCCACCCGAGGAAGGCGAGGAACCGCCCGAGCTGCTGGTCCCGCCGGAGCCGCTGGAGCTGCTGGAAGTACCGGAGCTGCTGGAGCTGCTGGAACTACCCGAGCTGCCCGAGCTCGACGACGGAGCCGCGTAGGGCGACGCAGAGCCTGAGCCCGTCGAGCCCGCCGCCGAGGCCTGGGCGGTCGAACCGTCCTTCAACAGCTGCGAGCGCTGATGGACCGTCCGCTCGAGCTGGTTGAGCGCCGTACGCGTCGTGTCGAGCTTGCGCATGGCCCGGTCGATCCGACGCTTCAGCAAGGGGGACACCGTTGCGGGGGGCGCGGCAGCCTGCTGCGACGCGGACGACGAGGGGTCGAGCACATCGGTGTTGGTCGCCCATTCGGTGGCCAGCGCCATCGTTCCCGCAGCCAGGGGCGCAAGGGCGAGCAAGGCCGTCAGCCGGCGTGGCTTGGTGCGGTCACTCATCCGGGTAACCCGTCCCGCCGTTGTCCTCGGAATCGTCGTTGCCGTTGTCGTCGTTGCCGCCGCCCGTGGGGTCACCGCCGCTCGGCGAGTGCTCGCTGCCTCCCGTCGTGTCGTCGTCGCCACTGGTCGTTGCCGGCGTCGACGTCGTGGGGTCGTCGCTCTCGGGGCTGTCCGTCTCGGAGGGCTCCGTCCCGGAGCCGGTCGTGTCGGTGGAGTCGTCGGCTGACCCGGCGTTCGGTGACAGCGTCGCCTGCGCGACGACGGACGTGGCCAGCGCAGCCGCGCGAGCCATGGCGCGTCGCTCCTTCAGCTGGCGGTTGATGTTCGCCAGGTCGGCCCGAGTGGACAGCATCCGGTCGTGCAGAGCCGCACTGTTGGCCAGAATGTCCTGGATTGCCCCCGCCATGTCACTGCCGGTGTTCGTGCTGACAGCGGCGACCTGAGCGGCCGAATCTCCGCCATTGTGTTGTCTCGCCAGTGCGGCCGCGCCGAGGGCTCCCCCGGCCAGCAGGCCGGACGTGATGAGCGCGATGGCTGAGCGGTGGGAATGCTTCACGGTGACTCCTCAGGGGGCGACGGTCGATCCGATGTAGAGCAGATCGTGATCCAGCGCGCCTTAGCGACGCGTCTCCCACACGTTAAGACTTCACCAAGAGTGTCGAATCGGTCACAGAGACGGAAAGACCATCACGATCCGAGCGCCACCCAACGCGCTCGTCTCCAGGCGTACGTCACCGCCGGACTGCCGCGCCGTACGCCGGGCGACGTCCAGCCCGATCCCGGTGGAGCCCGCGCCGCTCCGCCCACGCTCGACGAGCCCCGGCGCCGCCAACCCCGGTCCGTCGTCCTCGACCACCACCAGCACCGTTCGATCCGGCGCCGTCGAGACTCGCAACGCGAACCCCGTCGGGGCCGGGGTGTGGCTGAACACGTTGTCGATGAGCGCGTCCAACGCAGCGCCCAGCTCGGCTGATGCGACCGGCACCGTCACCGGCCGGTCCGGCACGTCGACGGTCAGCGGCCGGTGCGTCTCGTCAGCCAGGACCCGCCAGAACTGGAGCGCTCACGTACGACGGCGGCAGCGTCACACGAGCCCGGGCGTCGCACGTGCGTGGGGTGCCGGGCGGCGGTGACGGCTGCGTCGATCGCCGCGACCAGGTCGTCGACGTGCTCGGTCATCCGGTCCCGTTCGACCGGGTCCTGCAACGTCTCGACGTCCAGGCGCAGCGCGGTGACCGGTGTCCGCAAGCGATGCGAAAGGTCCCCACCGAGCTCCCGCTCGTCGGCGAGCATCTGGGTGATCCGCACACCGAGCCCGTTGAGGACACGGCCGACCGCGGCCACCTCCGGTGGCCCGGCCGGGGTCACCGTGGCCGTCAGGTCCCCGGCCCCCACCCGGTCGGCGACCCGGGCGAGATCGCGGACCGAGCGCGACAGCCGAGAGGCAATCCACCCTCCGACGAGAACCGCGGCCAGGAGCAACAGCGCGCCGGTTCCCGGCGAGGGTCAGCCAGGCGGTCCGAACCCCTTCGCGCAGGAGGACATCGGGCACGAACGTCCGGATCACGGTCACACCGCCCGTGCCACCGACCGGGAGCAGCACCTCGACGCCGCCCTGCGTAGCTGGCCGTGAAGGCACGGCCCTGAGCGGCCAGCTCGACGCTCGGCGTTCGCTGCGTGCTCGGCCCGATCGTCTTGCCGTCCGGGAGAAAGACCGTCGTCTGGCGTGGGCCAGCGTTGATCGCGTCCACCGCGTCGCGCAGCTGGCGGCACCGGCGGTGTTGACGACCACGGCCAGCCCCTGGGCCTCCTGCCGGGCTGCCTCCAGGGCTCGGTCGTGGGCCAGGGACTGGGCCAGCACTCCCAGCGGGAGCAGCAGCGCGACCAGCACGGCGGAGGTGAGCGTTGCGCCGTACAGGACCAGCAGGCGCCTCATGACTCGGGGTCGACCAGCTTGATGCCGACACCGCGCACCCGATGCAGGTAGCGCGGTTCGTCGGCGGACTCGCCGAGCTTGCGACGCAGCCAGTGCAGGTGCACGTCGATCGTCTTGTCCGAGCCGCCGTACGGCTGGTTCCAGACCTCCGAGGCCAGGGTGCGCTTGCTGATGACCTGCCCCACGTGCGTGGCCAGGTAGGCGAGCAGGTCGAACTCCTTCGGACTCAGGTCGAGCTCGACGCCGGCGAGGTGGGCGGTCCTGGCCGGGCCGTCCACGACGATCTCGCCCACCCTCAGCGGAAGCGACGCGCTCTCCGGTTGCGTGCGACGAAGCACCGCCCGGATCCGCGCCTCGAGCTGCGTCGGCGAGAACGGCTTCACCAGGTAGTCGTCCGCTCCCGCGTCGAGCAGGCTCACGATGGAGGAGTCGTCGTCACGTGCGCTGACGACGATGACGGGAACCGTGCTCACTGCTCGGATCATCGGGAGCAGTGCGCCACCGTCGAGATCCGGCAGCCCCAGGTCGAGCAGGACGACGTCGGGAGGGTTCGCCACGACGATCTGCAACGCCTCCATCGCCGTCGCGACCGCAGTGGTGGCGTGCGGCAGTTCCTTGAGGGCGCGGATCATCGCTGCCCGAATCGTCGCATCGTCCTCGACGATCAACACCTCGGCCACGATCTGACCGTTAGGGCACATCGCTGCGGGACGGACGCACTCATCGGCACGGTTGGACAGAAACTATCGCTGTCTTGTCCTGCTCTTAAGGATCGACTGGGCAGACTGGGACAATGGGACAGACTCGGGCCGCACTCGCGCGCCGTCTGCTGGTCGCGATCAGCTGGACGCTGGCTACCGCTCTGGCGGCCACGATCGCCTGGGGCGCCGTGTCCCGCCTCGGCCGGGAAGGGTCAGCGACTCCTCCGAGCACGCTGACGCAGTCCGATGTCCGGGTCGAGCTGGCCCAGAGCCCGCGGTCGGCCGCCACTCCCACGTCGGCGGTGAACGAGAAACCGACGGCTCAAGAACCCACGCCGTCGACCTCGACTCCGGGTGGCAACCGCCGAGGGCGGGGCGGCGCAGGGCGGGCATCGGCACTCACCGCAGACCTCCTCCACCGCACCGCGTTCGCCGTCGGGCGGTGGACCGTCGACGACGGCAGACGCCTGACCCCTCGGCGCCGAGCTCGAAACCCCCGTCGCCGGAGCACCCCAGCCCCGAAACGGATCTCCAAGAGCTGGCAGCTGACCGGAGGCAGTGTCGGGGTCTCGTGCAAGGGGCCGGACATCTACCTGGACTTCGCGACACCGCGCGACGGCTGGGAGATGGAAATCGAGGAGTCAGGGCCGGACACCGTCTCGGTCTCCTTCCACCGTGACGACCATGAGTCGCGCTTCAGCGGCCACTGCGAGAACGGGTCCCCCGTCGGCCAGACGCACGAAGGCGGCGACGACGGCGGCAGCGGAGGCAGCGGCCACGAGTGACACGGCCGGCCATCTGGTCACACGACGTTAACGTCGCCGTCATCGCGTAGAACCACAGACCTCCTAGCCTCGTACGAGGCGGAGGCCACCTGGCATCCCGCCTCCACGATTCTCAACGGGAGGGCCTGTGCTCAGACCTTGGCTGTGGCGGCCGGCGAGCCAAGCCGTCGCGGTGCGCAATGCCCAGCACGCCGCCGCGGCCCTCGCACAGCGCCGACGTGAACGGGAGGACGTCGAGCGCTACCTCTTGACGATGCTCCCCAAACCGCGGACCGCTGTCAGCGCGTGAGCTCAACGGGGCCTGGACCGCGCCTCCGGTCGCCGTCTCGCACCTGGCACGATGGCGGGCATGACCGGATCGGCGGACGGCGAACGGCTCGGTCTCCTGCCTGTCCGGCTCACCCGTCGCCTCGTGGGCGGCGCTGGCGGTCGGGCCTCCTGGCGAGCTGCGGGGGCACCTCACCCCAGCCTGATGCGGACCGCCCGGACGACCCCGGGACCGTGACAGCCACGCTTCCTGCACCGCCCACGCCTTCGTCGCGTGACGTCACCGTCGCCGCCACGATCGCCGACCGGCTCGCAGTCCCGTGGGGTCTGGCGTTCCTCCCCGATGGCGCTGCACTCGTGACGCAGCGCGATGCCGGAACGATCTCGCTCATCGCCGATGGTGAGGTCAGCGAGGTCGGCAGGATTGCTGAGACATCGCCGACCAGCGAGGGCGGCCTGCTCGGTATCGCGGTCTCCCCTGACTACGCCACCGACCGGCTGGTCTTCGTCTACGTCACGACCAGCTCGGACAACCGGGTGCTCTCGATGACGTTCGACGGCCGATCGATCCGCGAGGTGACCCCGATCCTGACCGGCATCCCCAGGGGAGACATCCACGACGGCGGGCGACTCGCCTTCGGCCCCGACGGCTTCCTGTACGTGTCGACGGGCGAGAACGGGAACGGCGCCCTCGCCCAGGACCCCGACTCGCTCGGCGGGAAGATCCTTCGCATCACCCCTGATGGGCGGCCGGCGCCCGGCAACCCGGACCCGACGTCGCCGGTCTGGACGCTCGGGCACCGCAATGTCCAGGGTCTGGCGTTCGACCGTCAGGGGCGCCTGTGGGCCACCGAGTTCGGCTCGCAGATCTGGGACGAGATCAACCTGATCCGGAAAGGGAACAACTACGGCTGGCCGGCGGCCGAGGGAGACGCGAACCTTCCCGGATTCACCGATCCCCTCCTCCAGTGGAGGCCCGAGACCGCCTCGCCGTCGAGCGTGGCCTATGCCGACGGGGAGCTGTGGGTCGCGAGTCTGCGTGGGACGCGGTTGTGGGAAGTACCGATCGAGCGCGACGGCACCCTGGGCGAACCGACCGCGCACTTCATCGGCACCTACGGTCGGTTGCGCACCGTCACGGCGGCACCCGACGGCTCGCTGTGGCTGGGCACCAGCAACCGCGACGGCCGGGGCGATCCCGCACCCGAGGACGATCGGATCCTCCGCGTCTCCCTCACCTGACCGAGTCAGGTCAGGTGAGCTTTTCGAGGATGAGCTCGCGGACACGGCCCGCGTCCGCCTGGCCCCGCATGTCTTTCATGACCGCCCCGATGAGCGCGCCCGCCGCCGCCACCTTGCCGTCGCGGATCTTGGTGGCCACTTCGGGGTTCTCCGCGATGACCTTGTCGACCGCCGCGGAGAGGGCACCGTCGTCGGAGACGACCTCCAGTCCGCGCGCAGCGACCACCTCGTCCGGCTCGCCCTCACCAGCCAGTACGCCGTCGAGCACCTGACGTGCCAGCTTGTCGTTCACCCGACCCGCGTCGACCAGCGCCTGGACAGCGGCCACCTGGGCCGGCGTGATGGCCAGGTCGTCGAGCGTCAGCCCTGCGTCGTTGGCGCGACGGGCCAGCTCCGACAGCCACCACTTGCTGGCGGCGGCCGGGCTCGCGCCCTGACTCGACCGTCTGCTCGATCAGGGACAGGGCACCGGCGCCGAGGACGTCGCGCATCTGCAGGTCTGAGAAGCCCCATTCGGCCTGGCGCCGCGCCTGCCGTTCGGCGGGAGGCTCGGGCAGCGCCGCCCGGAGCTCGTCCACCCACTCCCGAGACGGGGCGATTGGCACCAGGTCGGGCTCCGGGAAGTAGCGGTAGTCCTCCGCCTCCTCCTTGCTGCGACCCGACGTGGTGACTCCGGTGTCCTCGTGCCAGTGACGCGTTTCCTGGACGACACGCTCGCGGGCGTCCAGACGCCCGGCCTGACGCGACACCTCGTAGCGGACAGCACGCTCGACCGAACGCAGTGAGTTGACGTTCTTGGTCTCACTTCGCGTGCCGAGCTCTGCCGCCGGGTCCGGGCGCAGCGACAGGTTGACGTCGCAGCGCAGGGACCCCTGGTCCATGCGGACGTCGGACACTCCGAGCCCGCGAACGAGCTCGCGCAGGTGCGCCACGTAGGCGCGGGCGACCGCCGGGGCGTTCACACCGGTGCCCTCGATCGGCTTGGTCACGATCTCGATGAGCGGGATACCGGCACGGTTGTAGTCGACCAGTGAGTGGTCGGCACCATGGATGCGGCCGGTGGCGCCGCCGACGTGCAGCGACTTTCCGGTGTCCTCCTCCATGTGGGCGCGCTCGATCTCGATCCGCACCGTCTCACCGTCCACGTCGACGTCCGTCCAACCGTTGAACGCAATCGGCTCGTCGTACTGCGATGTCTGGAAGTTCTTCGGCATGTCCGGGTAGAAGTAGTTCTTGCGCGCGAAGCGGCACCACTCGGCGATCTCACAGTTGAGCGCGAGCCCGATCCTGATCGCAGACTCCACGGCCTTGGCGTTCAGCGCCGGCAGCGCCCCCGGCAGGCCGAGGCAGACGGGGCACGTCTGGGTGTTGGGCTCTGCGCCGAACTCGGTCGGGCAGCCGCAGAACATCTTCGACGCCGTGTTGAGCTCGACGTGCACCTCCAGGCCGAGGACCGGGTCGTAGCGCGCGACAGCGTCGTCATACGGCACCAGGTCGGTCGTCGTGGCGGTCGTGGTCATGCGGACACCTCCAGCTCCGGAGCGCGGTCGAGCAGGGGGCCACCCCAGCGTTCGTGCAGCATGGTCTCGAGCACACCACCGACCCGATAGAGCCGGTCGTCGTGCAGCGCGGGGGCCAGGATCTGCAGGCCGGTGGGGAGGTTGTCCTCCTCAGCCAGTCCACTCGGGACCGACATCCCCGGTACGCCGGAGAGGTTGGCGGGGATCGTCGCGATGTCGTTGAGGTACATCGCCAACGGGTCATCGAGCTTCTCGCCGATCTTGAACGCCGTGGTCGGCGCGGTCGGCGAGACCAGGACATCGACCTGCTCGAACGCGGCGGCGAAGTCTCGTGAGATGAGCGTGCGGACCTTCTGCGCCTGGCCGTAGTACGCGTCGTAGTAGCCGCTCGACAGGGCGTACGTGCCCAGGATGATCCGGCGCTTGACCTCGTCCCCGAAGCCGGCCTTGCGGGTGGCCTCCATGACCTGCTCGGCCGACGGGTCGGACACCCCGTCAGGGAGCACCCGCAGGCCGTATCGCATGGCGTCGAACTTGGCGAGGTTGCTGCTGGCCTCGGCCGGCAGGATCAGGTAGTACGCCGCCAGGGCATACACGAAGTGGGGGCACGAGACCTCGACGACGTCGGCGCCGGCCTTGGTCAGCAGTTCGACACCCTCGTCGAACCGCGCCCGGACGCCGCGCTGGTAACCCTCACCGCCGAGCTCCTTGACGACTCCGACGCGCATCCCCGCGATGTCGCCGTGGCGGGCCGCCTCGGCCATCGACGGCCACGCCTGGTCGATGCTGGTGGAGTCCATCGGGTCGTGGCCCGCGATGACGTCGTGGAGCAGGGCGGCGTCGAGCACGGAGCGCGTGACGGGGCCGGCCTGGTCGAGGCTGCTCGCCAACGCGATCAGGCCGTACCGCGAGACGCCGCCGTAGGTCGGTTTGACCCCCACGGTCCCGGTGACCGCGCCGGGCTGCCGGATCGAGCCGCCGGTGTCGGTGCCGATCGCCAGCGGCGCCTCGAACGCCGTGACCGCCGCTGACGACCCGCCACCGGATCCGCCCGGGATGCGGTCGAGGTCCCAGGGGTTGTGCGTGGGACCGTAGCCGCTGTGCTCCGTCGAGCTGCCCATCGCGAACTCGTCCATGTTGGTCTTGCCGAGGATCGGCATCCCCGCCGCCCGCAGCCGGGTCACCAGGGTGGCGTCGTACGGCGGGATCCATCCCTCGAGGATGCGCGAGCCCGCTGTCGTCGGGAGCCCTCTCGTCGTGACGACGTCCTTGACCGCGATCGGGACCCCGAGCAGAGCGGGCACGTCGGCTCCCTCTGCCCGGCGCTCGTCCGCTGCCCGGGCCTGGGCCAGCGCGCCTTCGGTATCGACGTGGAGGAACGCGTGCACGGCCGCGTCGACCGCCGCGATGCGGTCGAGGTGTGCCTGGGTCACCTCGACGGACGTGAGGTCGCCGTTGCGCAGCGACGCGGCGAGGTCGGCCGCGGACAGCCGTATCGGGTCGCTCATGCTTCCTCCCCCAGGATGCGCGGCACGCTGAACCGCTGCTGCTCCACGGCGGGCGCACCGGCAAGTGCGTCCTCCGGCGACAGGCAGGGGGCGTTCTCGTCGGCCCGGAACACGTTCGTCAACGGCAACGCATGCGACGACGGGGGGATGTCGTCGCCCGCGACGCCCTGGATCTCGTTGATGGACTCGAGGATGACGGACGAGCTGAGGGGCCAGGTGGTCGAGCTCCGCATCAGAGAGGTCGATCCGGGCGAGGTGGGCCAGGTGGGCGACCTGCTCGCGGCTGAGCGTCGGGGTGGATTCGGCGTCGGGCATCCCCCAATCCTAAGGGCGGCGACTCGTGGCTCCGCGCCACGGTCTCGGCCACCTCCCCGGTCCGACCTGCGTCAGCGAGCGCGGTCAGCGGGGCGCCTCCGTCGACGATGGCGTGCCCGACGGACTGGAGTCAGGGTTGAGCTGGTGGTAGACGATCCACGACAGCGTGAAGATCAGCGCGAGCAGCGCCACGACGATGGCGGCGGCGAGCACGAACCCCTGGTGCTCGCTCCGCGACGTGGGTACGCCGCGTCGGGTCCACCCCGTCGGGCAGGTCACCGTCGAGGTGTCTGGCCTCGTCGAGCGGGTCGGGACGATCGGTCCGGCTCACGCCTCGCCCACCTGCGCGACCTCGCGGGCTGCGTCTGGACCCTGACCGAGGAGCACGGCGAAACCCTCCTCGTCGAGCACCGGAACGCCGAGCTCGACGGCCTTGTCGTGCTTGGATCCGGGCGCCTCGCCCACCACGACGAACGCGGTCTTCTTCGACACCGACGAGCTCGCCTTGCCACCGCGGGCGACGATGTCCTCCTTCGCCTGGTCTCGCGACCAACCCTCCAACGATCCGGTGACGACGATCGACAGGCCCTCGAGCGTGCGCGGGATCGACGCGTCGCGCTGGTCTTCCATGGTGACGCCCGCAGCGGCCCACTTCCCCACGATCTCGACGTGCCAGTCGACCGAGAACCACTCGACGAGCGACTCGGCGATGGTCGGGCCGACCCCGTCGACAGCGGCGAGCTCGTCGACCTGCCCACCGGTGGACAGCTCCTGGATCTTGGCCATCGAGCCGAACGTCTCGGCCAGCGCGCGAGCCGCCGTCGGCCCGACGTGCCGGATCGACAGTCCGACCAGGACGCGCCAGAGCGGCTGCTGCTTGGCCCGGTCGAGGTTGTCGACCAGGCGCTGGCCGTTGGCCGACAGGACCCGCTCGTCTCCCTCCCCCTTCTTCGGGGCCCGGGTGAACAGCGGCACAGCACCGAGCGTGGCCTCGTCGAGCGAGAACAGGTCGCCCTCGTCGTGGATGACGCCGGCGTCGAGCAGCGCCACGGCGGCTTCGTAGCCCAGCACCTCGATGTCGAAGGCCCCCCGGCCGGCGACATGGAAGACCCGCTCCCTGAGCTGCGCCGGGCACGACCGGGTGTTGGGACACCGGATGTCGGCGTCGCCCTCCTTGGCCGGCGCGAGTGGAGTCGCGCACACTGGGCACTCCGTGGGCATCACGAATTCGTACTCGTCGCCGTTGCGCAGGTCGACCACCGGCCCGACGATCTCGGGGATCACGTCACCGGCCTTGCGCAGCACGACGGTGTCGCCGATCAGGACGCCCTTGCGCTTGACCTCCGACGCGTTGTGCAGGGTGGCGAACTCGACGGTGGATCCCGCCACCCGGACCGGCTCCATGCGCCCGAACGGGGTGACCCGCCCGGTGCGGCCGACGTTGACCTCGATCGCCAGCAGCTTGGTCGTGACCTCCTCGGGCGGGTACTTGAACGCGATCGCCCAACGAGGTGCGCGCGAGGTGGACCCGAGCCGGCGCTGCAACGACACCTGGTCGACCTTGATGACCACTCCGTCGATCTCGTGCTCGACGTCATGGCGGTGCTCGCCGTAGTGGTCGATGAACTTCTGCACCCCCGCCATGTCGGGGACGACGGTGGCCTGGTCACTGGTGGGGAGCCCCCAGGCCTTCAACGCGGCGTACGACTCGGACTGCCGGGTCGGTTCGAATCCGACGCGCTTGCCGAGTCCGTGGCACACCATCCGAAGCGGACGGGCCGCCGTGGCCTTCGGATCCTTCTGTCGCAGCGAGCCGGCGGCTGAGTTGCGCGGGTTGGAGTAGGGCGGCTTGCCGGCCTCGACCAGCGCGGCATTGAGACCCTCGAAAGCCTCGACCGGGAAGAAGACCTCACCGCGGACCTCGACGAGCTCCGGGATCGGATAGGCGTCCGTCGGTGTGAGTCGGTGCGGGATGCCCTCGATGGTGCGGACGTTCGGCGTCACGTCCTCGCCGACGCGGCCATCGCCCCGGGTAGCACCCCGGACCAGCCGGCCCCGCTCGTAGGTGAGGTTGATCGCCACTCCGTCGACCTTGAGCTCGAGCAGGAACTCGGCATCGGTGGCGCCGTCCCGCTCGAGCCTGGCCGCCCACGACGCCAGGTCGTCGGCGGTGAACGCATTGTCGAGACTCATCATCCGCTCGGCGTGCTCGACGGCCGTGAACAGAGTCGAGACCTCGCCCCCGACCTTCTGGGTGGGCGAGTCGGGCGTACGCAGCTCGGGATACGCCTCTTCGAGCTCGTGCAGCTCCCGGATCAGCTCGTCGTACTCCCCGTCGCTGATCGTCGGGGCGTCGAGCGTGTGGTAGCGCAGCCGGTGGCCCTCGACGACCTCCGACAGCTCGGCGTGGCGTTCCTTGGCGCCGCTGTTGGCCGGCTGGACGGCGGAGGCCGGGGTCGTTGGTGACCGCGTCTGGACGAGCTCATCGCTCCATCTTGCCCTGTTCGACCGACAGGTTCTGCGCGGCCTCAGCGACCAGTGCGAGCAGCGCCCGGGCTGCCGGTACGGAAGCGGATGCGAGCCCACACGCCGGCGTGAGGGTGGTCGCGGGCACCTTCTCGGGGTCGCTGAATCCGAGGGCCGACCACCACGCCAGCACCTTGCGCGTGACCTCCGACGCGGTCGGCGGCTGGGCAGCCTGCTCGGTCGGTACGACGCCCGGCCACACCTGCCGACCCGCATCGACCCAGGCCCCGAGCTCGTCGAGATCGTGGGGCGCCAGCTGGGCCAGGTCGAACGAGACGGCGTCGAGTCGGGTCCCGTTCAGCACCTTCCACGGGATCGCTGCCGCGCAACAGTGCAGCACCGTCTCGACACCGCTGGCCGCCACCTCCTCGATGACCCAGTCGATCGCCTGGGCCGCCTCCGGGGCGTCGACCGCGCGATGTCGGTGGAAGCCCGAAGCCGTCGGGACGCCGCCGGCCAACACCGACGGCAACGCCGGCTCGTCGATCTGGAGGACGACACGGTCGGGAGAGAGTCGTCGGCGTACGTCCTGCACGTGGCGAAGCACCCCTTCGGCGAGTGCCTGCGCCAGGTCTCGCCGGGCGCCGTAGTCACCGATGACCTTGTCCCCGCGCGGCCGCTCGACCGTGGCGGCCAGCGTCCACGGGCCGGCCAGCTGGACCTTGATGGTCTCGAGCCTGGCCGGTCTGACCTCCTCGAGCATGTCGAGGTCCCGGTTGAGCAGCGAGACCGCGCGCCGATGGTCGAGACCGGACGCGTCGGTGAGTCGCCAGCCGGCCGGCTGCAGGTCGACGCCCAGCTCGCTGATGGTGGCGAGAGCACGGGCCGTCATCCCGGCGTGGATCCCGCGCGCGGGAAGCTCGGGCAGGAACGGCAGGTCGCCGACCTCGCCGAGCACGATCTGCACGGCATCGGCGAAGTCGTCTCCCGGCATCGACCCGACTCCGGTGGCGCGGTTGGTCATGGACCGACCCTAGGCGGTCGCGCGGGTGGCGTCAGGACGGGCAGGGTGGTGTGCCGGGTACGACGATCTTCACCAGTGCGGAGAAGCGGCCGTCGGTGTCGCGCCAGTGATGGCCGGGGTTGTCCAACGCCGCGGAGTACACGTCCGCGGTCTCGTCCTTCGGAAGCAGGGCACAGGGCAGGTCACCCTGGCCAGCGAACAAGGCGGCGTGCGACGTTCCGGGCCAGCCCACCGCTGGTGCCTGCGACCCACCCGTCCTCTCGTCGAGACCGATCACCGCGAGTCTCGTCGGAGTCATCGGCGTCGTCTCGGGCACGGTCTGCAGGGAGGCCTTGACCAACTGGTCGAGCTGGTGGCGGAGCTCCTGCTGCCGCCGGGTGACGCCGTTGTCGCTGCCGAGCGCGTAGGCCGACACGCTCACCGGGTCGCCGGCAGCGTTGACCGCTGTGACGGTTGTCGTACCGACGTCGCTGATCCCCGGTGATCCGAAATCGACCTCGGCGCCGGTGAACAGTCCCGACTCATCTGCAGCGCGACGAAGGTCGTCGACCTCCTGCTGGGACGAGCTGCCCCTCCTGCAGGTGGATCGGCGTCTGTCCGAGGTTGCTGTCGTTGAGGTCCTGCACCAGCACACCGCCCGTCGGCGTACACGGTGATGGTTGGCTGGACCGACAGCGCCAGCTCCAGGGTCGTGAAGCCCGGCCCTTCCACCACCTGCCACACGATGGCGTCGGCAGCCAGCGGCGCAATCGTCGGAGTCGTCGCCTCGCCGACCACGGTTCGAGGTGAGGCTGCGGAACCGCATGCCGTCAGGACGAGCGCCAGATGGCTGTGCCTACGAGGGCGTTCAGGAGTGGCCGTTTCATGACATTCGGACGCGCTCCGGGACCCGGCGGTTCCGGGAGTTCTGCCTGATCAGACCGAGGTACGTCGCCGGGCACGTGCGATGGTCGCGCTGCCGACGACGCGGCTGCCGGCGTAGATCACTGCCGCCTGGCCGGGTGCGATCCCGCTCGCGGGCTCGCGCAGCTCGATCTCGATCGTGTCCTCATCGCCCGGAACCACCCGTGCCACTGCGGCGAACTCCTCGCCATGCGCGCGCAGCTGGACCGTGCACGCGAGGTCGACGGCCGGCACCGAGCCGCACCAGCGCGGCTTGATCCCGACGATGTGGTCGACGGCCAGGTCGGCCCGGTCGCCGACCGTGACTCGGCCGGACACCGGCTCGATGTCGAGCACGTACCGGGGCTTTGCCGTCAGCGGCGGGGACGCCGAGCCGAAGTCCCTTGCGCTGGCCGATCGTGAACCCGAAGGTGCCCTCGTGCGAACCCAGCACCTCACCGGTGGTGTCGACGATCTCGCCCGGTGCCGCGCCCAGCTTGTCGCGCAACCAGCCGGCGGTGTCGCCGTCGGAGATGAAGCAGATGTCGTGGCTGTCGGGCTTCCTGGCGACCGCCAGACCGAGTCTCGACGCCTCCTCGCGCACGTGCTCCTTGGTCGAGTCGCCGAGCGGGAACATCGAGTGCGCGAGCTGGTCCTGGGTCAGGACTCCGAGGACGTAGGACTGGTCCTTGCCGTGGTCGACGGCCCGGTGCATCTCGATGAGCCCGTCGGCTCCGGTTTCGAGTTGTGCGTAGTGACCGGTGGCGACCGCGTCGAAACCGAGGGCCATGGCCCGGTCCAGCACGGCCGCGAACTTGATCTTCTCGTTGCACCGCAGGCAAGGGTTGGGGGTGCGGCCGGCGGCGTACTCCGCCATGAAGTCCTCGACCACGTCCTCGTGGAAGCGCTCGCTCAGGTCCCAGACATAGAACGGGATGCCGATGACGTCCGCGGCGCGGCGCGCGTCGTTGGAGTCCTCGATGGTGCAGCAGCCACGTGCACCGCTGCGATAGGACTTCGGGTTGCGCGAGAGGGCGAGATGAATGCCGGTGACGTCGTGACCAGCGCTCGGCGGCGCGCGCCGCTGCGACCGCCGAGTCGACACCACCCGACATGGCCGCCAACACCTTCACCGTCGATCACCCGGCGCTGCCGCGACTCCGGCCGCACGAGCCCGCTCGACAGCGGGAGGGAGCGCTTCGATCAGCCGGTCGACATCCGTCGGTGTCGACGTGTGCCCCAGGGAGAACCGCAGGGATGCCCGCGCGATCGCCTCGGAGCGGCCCATCGCGAGCAGGACGTGCGAGGGCTGGGGAACACCCGCTGAACAGGCCGACCCCGTCGAGCACTCGATGCCCTGCGCGTCGAGCAACATGAGCAGGGAGTCGCCTTCGCAGCCGGGGAACGAGATGTGGGCGTTCCCGGGGAGGCGCTGCGCACCGAGCGGCCCGTTGACGATGGCGTCGGGCACGACGTCGAGCACCCGGCGTACGAGGTCGTCGCGCAGCTCGGTCAGCTGCAGTAGCTCGCGAGGCCTGCCCCTTGATCGCCAGCTCGGTGGCGCGGGCGAAGCCGACGATGGCCGGTGCGTCGATCGTTCCCGACCGGACGTCGCGTTCCTGGCCGCCGCCGTGCAGCAGGCTGACCAGCTCTGCCTCCTTGCGCAGCAGCAGCACTCCGACGCCGAACGGACCGCCCACCTTGTGACCGGTCACCGTCATCGCGTCGACGCCGCTGGCCGCGAAGTCCAGCGGAACCTGCCCCATGGCCTGGACCGCGTCGGTGTGCACGGGGATGTCGTGCGCCGCTGCCAGCGCGACGACGTCGTCGATCGGCTGGAGCGTGCCGACCTCGTTGTTGGCCCACATCACCGTGATCAGGGCGACGGACTCCGGGTCGCGTGCGATCGACGCCTCCAGCGCGGCCAGGTCGAGCCTGCCGTCGGCGTCCACCGGCACCAGCTCGACCTCGGCGCCTTCGTCGGCTGCCATCCACTGCAGGGGGTCGAGCACGGCGTGGTGCTCGACGGTCGTCGACAGCACGCGTACACGACGCGGATCCTCGCGATGACGGGCCCAGTAGAAACCCTTGATGGCCAGGTTGTCGGCTTCGGTGCCACCAGACGTGAACACGACCTCGGAGGGTCGGGCTCCGAGCGCGGCGGCGATTGACTCCCGCGACTCCTCGACCACCCGCCGGGCCGAGCGTCCCGATCCGTGCAACGACGACGCGTTGCCGAGACTGACCATCTGCTCCGCCATCGCTTCGACGACTTCGGGATAGATAGGGGTCGTGGCGGCGTGGTCGAGGTAGGCCACAGCCTGGTCGGGAGCAGTCATTGCGTCTCCCAGGATAAGGCCTCGGGGCCGGGAGGCCCGTGGTCAGGACTCTCCCGACCCCTCCGGGCCCGGGCGAGCGGGTCAGAAGGCCTTGGCGAGGTCCGCCACCTCGGCGTGTGCGATGGCCCGCTGGGTGACCGCGTCCGCGGTCACGAGGTTGGGCCTGAACTCGGCTTCCGACACCTGCGTGACGCCTGCCCAGACCAACCAGTCGCGCAGGTAGGTGGACTGGAAGTCATGGCCGAACTCGGGGGCGAGACCACGCCCGTAGACGGCGCTGGTGTAGAGGACTGCGGCCTTCTTGCCGTGCAGCCGACCTGTGTAGCCGCGCTTGACATCGAAATCGAAGAGGTAGCCCGGCTGAGAGATCACGTCGATCAGCTGCTTGAGGATGTAGGGGATGCCGTGGTTCCACATGGGCACGCTGAAGAGGTAGCTGTCGGCGGCGGCGAACCGCTCGAAGGTCGCGATGGCCCTCGCCCACGGTGCCGCCAGTTCCCCCGACGGATCCTCTCCCGCGAAGACGGCCATCTTGGCCCGCGCAGCGCCTCGACCGAATTCCGGGAGCGATCCGTCCCACAAGTCGAAGGTCTCCACCTCGACGTCCGGATGGACCTGCGTGTACTGCTCGATGAACGTCGCAGCCAGAGCGAGCGACTCCGACTCCTCCGGTCCGCGTGGCGACGAGGAGATGTGCAGCAAGGTGGTCATGTCAGTTTCCCTTTCGATGGTCGATTAAGTGGACTAGAGTCCGCTTATACTGACGCTCAACGATATGGACTAGAGTCCGTATTCCCGATCCCGAGAAAGGTTTGCCAGGGTGCCCGACAAGCGCAGGCAGCTCCCCGTACTGGACGTCGGGGTCCGCAGGAGCGGGCGGACGCGGCGAGGAACCGGAAGAACGTGCTGGATGCCGCGCGTTCACTGTTCCGCGTCCATGGCATGCAGGAGCTGACGATGGACCAGGTCGCGGCAGCCGCCGGAGTCGGCAAAGGGACCGTCTACCGCCGCTTCGGCGACAGGTCCGGGCTCGCCGCGGCCCTCCTCGACGACGTCGAGAGCGCCCTGCAGGCTGGCCTGCTGTCAGGCCCGCCGCCGCTCGGTCCCGGCGCTGCTCCGGCGGAGCGACTGGTTGCGTTCGTGCGCGCCTATCTCCGGCTGCTCGACGACAACCGTGAGCTCGTGCTCGTCTCGCAGACCGCTTCCGTCGGTGCCCGGTTCAGAACCGGGTCGCATCGCTTGTGGCATCTGCATGTCCGCACACTGCTCGCCGAAGCCGGTGCCGCCGATCCGGACATCCGGGCGGACGCCCTGATGGCCGTGCTCACGGCCGAGCAGCTCCAGCACTGGCAGGAGGACCGGGCACTCAGCAGGCGCCGGCTCTACGGGTCGCTGGACCGGCTGTGCCACGCCTTGTCAGCGGCTTGACTCCTGGAGCCGTTGCAGCCAGGCATGGTCCGGGTGCACTCGCTCGAGAAACTCCTTCAGCCACGTGCGCTGCCCGGCGTCCAGCAGCGGAAGCGCCGCCTCGAGGTCGACGCGATCCTTCGGCCGGTCCCCCTTGGCCTTGAAGGCGAGGGCGATCTCCGGGCTCAGGTACCGGATCCCGTCCCTGGTGAACGTGATCTCACCCAGCGGAGCGTCCCACGTGGCTCCCGCCGGTTGACCCAGCGCCCTTCTCGATCCGGATTCACCACGCAGTCGGCCAACCACGGGGCCAGGGCGTGCTCCCGGATCCAGACTTGATCGGCGGTGTCCGGCAGGGCCACCTGGTCCCCGTACAGCGGGGTCAGCCCTCCGCGGGCGGCCCAGACGTCGTACCGGCCGTCGAAGGACGCGACCAGTTCAGGGACGTCCCGACGCCACAGCGACACGTCGATGTCTTCGTGAGGACGGGAGACCCCGGTGAACGCCTCGATAGCTCCATCCG
Source organism: uncultured Actinomycetota bacterium (assembly GCA_963712935.1). Lineage (GTDB taxonomy): Bacteria > Actinomycetota > Actinomycetes > Propionibacteriales > Nocardioidaceae > JANLYC01. The sequence continues at coordinate 139,511 of CAVQJX010000023.1, read as the reverse complement.
CCCGCGATCCACCACTCCAGCCCGGTTGCGTCGAAGACCGGCCTTGCCTGCTGCGGCGTGAACGCTGCCCACGGTCCGTAGCGCCGCTGGAACTCCAGCTCGTCGTCGTGCAAGTCGACGCCGTACGACGCTCGGCGCGCGTTGAGCTGCGCGGCATCGGCTCCGGTCACGCCACGAGGTTAGCCGTGCCTCGACCCCTACCGCCTGCCCTGTCGATGAAGCGACGGTTTCCGCTTCCCCGCGGCGTGGGTAGGCTGCGACCATGGTCCAGGTGCTCGGCGATGCAACACCACAGGCCCGAGCCGCTCTCGTCGGCATGGTGGCTACGGCACTCGCCTTGCTGTTGCCTCCGTTGTCCATGACCGTTGTCGACTCACCCACGATGATCGCCCTGGTGGTCGTTTCGCTGACCTTGCTGCGCGTCGTCCGGCTTGGTAACCGCGACACGACAGGCCTGCTCCCCCAGCGTTCCGGATCGCTCCTGGCGGTGCTTTCAGCGCCACCAGAGGGAGCGGCGGGACTGACCGATGTCACGCACCACCCGCTGCGACCGCGTGCTCCTGGGCTGGCCTGACACTCGCCTCTCGCGAGTACAGGCCCGTCCATCCGCTTCAGTCCAGGAGCCTATCCATGTCCCGTCTCGATCCGTTGTCGCACGTGCTCGCCACCGTCCTGGCCGCAACTCACACTGCCTTGACCTCGTTGGGCGCTGATCCCGCATCCGGTAGCACTTGGATCCTGACCATCGCGGCCGTGGTCGTCGCCGTGCGCCTGGCGCTCCTGCCGGCGGCCGTGCACGGCGTCCGACTCGCCCACACCTCGGCCCGGGCCCGACCCCACATGCAGGACCTCGCCAAACGCTATCGCCGTCGCACTGACGCCGAGAGCCTGCGCGCCCTGCGCGACGAGCGTCGTCGCATCGCAGCCGAGCACCGAGTGTCGCGGCTCGGATGCCTGCCCCTCCTGGTGCAGCTACCCATCTGGTTCGCGCTCTACCATCTGCTCGCTGACATTGCTGCGGGTGCACCGGTCGGTGCGATGGGAACCGACCTGGTCGCATCTCTGGGCGCGGCCACCTTGCTGGGGGTCCCACTGGCCGAGCGCGGCTACATCGGCGCGGGGTGGATGCACCTGGCGGTGGTCGCGGGACTGGCCGGTATCGCGGCGGCGCTCGCTTTCGTCACCCAGAAGTACCTGGTCGCTCCGAACACCGTGATGACCGACCTACCCGAGACCATGAGCCGCATCACCCACCTGATGCCGTCGCTCTCGGCCCTCGGCCTCGTGCTTGCCGGGGGTGTCGTGCCTGTGGCGCTGCTCGTGTACTGGGTGTGTAACGCATTTTGGACGCTGGCACAGTCTGCGGTCGTCTGGCGCTGGTTCCCCACGCCGGGGTCCGCGGCAGCGCTTCGCTTTCAGCGGCGGTGACCCTCGGTCATATGACCAGGCCGAGCGCCAGCACCAGGACGAGGCCGCTGACGGAGACGACCGTCTCCATGATCGACCAGGACTTGAGGGTCTGGACGACGTTCATCCCGAAGTACTCCTTGACCAGCCAGAACCCCGCGTCGTTCACGTGGCTGAAGAACAACGATCCTGAGCCGATCGCCAGCACCAGCAGCGAAGTATGTGTGTGCGACAGACCGCCGGCGACGTCCGCCAGGATCCCGGACGCGGTGATCGTGGCCACGGTCGCCGACCCCGTCGCCAGCCGGATCAGCACGGCGACGAACCACGCCAGGAAGCAGCGGAGACAGGGTGCTGCCTTCCACGGCGTTCTTGATCACGTCGGAGATCCCCGAGTCGGACAGCACCTGCTTGAACCCGCCGCCGGCGGCGACGATGAACGTGATCGAGGCGATCGGAGGGAGCGCCTTCTCGATCGAGGCTGCCCAGCTCGCGCATCGACAGGCCGATCGCCAGACCGAGCGTCCCCATCGCCACGAGGACCGCAACGAGCAGGGCGACCAACGGAGTACCGACGAAGTCCAGCACGACGCGACCCGTCGCGTGCTCGTCGGCGATGAAGATGTCGGCGAGGGCCTTGCCGAGCATGAGCACGACCGGAAGCAGGACGGTCGCCAACGTGGCACCGAACGACGGCAGCTCCCGGCGCTCAGGACGGGAGCCGTCCTCCTCCTCGCCCCGCTCGAACAGGTGCGGCGCTCCGATCGGGACCCAGCGGGCCGCGAACCTGCTGAACACCGGCCCGGCCAGGGCAACCGTCGGTATGGCCACCAGGATGCCGAGACCCAGCGTCAGCCCGAGATCGGCTCCCACCGCGTCGACTGCGATCAGCGGGCCGGGGTGCGGTGGCACCAGGCCGTGCATCGCCGAGAGCCCGGCCAGGGTCGGGATGCCGATCTGCATGAGCGGCAGCCCGGAACGCCGGGTGACCAGCAGGATCACCGGGATCAGCATGACGAGACCGATCTCGAAGAACATCGGGAGCCCGATGAGCGCCCCCACCGCAGCCATCGCCCAGGGCAGGGTCCGGTTGGAGGCGCGGCTCACGATGGTGTCGACGATCTGGTCGGCGCCGCCTGAGTCGACGAGCAGTCGCCGAGCATCGCCCCGAGGGCGATCAACAGCCCCACGCCGGCAACGGTGTCCCCGACCCCCGCCGAGAAGCTTGCCACCGTGTCGTTGAGGTTTGCCCCGGCGACCGCCCCGACGACAAGGGCTCCCAAGGTCAGGCCGAGCAACGGGTGCAGCTTGACCACGGTGACCAAGCAGCACCAGGACGGTGATGCCGGCCAAGTGCGGCGATGACCAGCTGGGCGTCGCCGGGGTTGCTCCCGGCAGCCAGGAAGACCGTGCTGCCGGTCGAGTGGGTCTCAGTCACGTGTACCTCCGGTGCGTGAGGACAGGGCCTGCAGGAAGTTGTCGACGATCTCATCGGGCGGCTCACTGGCGGACTCGACGACGGCCCGCTCGTGCTCATCAGGCGGTTCGAGCGTCGCCAGCTGGGAATCGAGCAAGGAGGCCGGCATGAAGTGGTGCGGGCGCTGGGTGATCCGCTTCCGGATCAGCGCGTCATCGCCTGCGAGGTAGAGGAACCACGTCGTCGGAGCCTGGGCGCGGATGGCGTCGCGATAGCTGCGCTTGAGCGCGGAGCACGTCACCACCGCACCGGATGCCGCCCGATCGGCCAGCCAGCTCCCGATGGCGTCCAGCCAGGGCCATCGGTCATCGTCGACGAGCGGGATGCCGTCGGACATCTTGGCGATGTTCGCGGGTGGGTGGAACTCGTCGGCGTCGGCAAAGGACACCCCGAGGCGTCCGGCGAGCAACTCCCCCACGGTCGTCTTGCCCACCCCGGAGACCCCCATCACGACGACGAGGGGACCACCGTCGTCGGCTTCCTGAGCAGCCGGGCACATGGCAAGGACCTTTCTCCGAGACAGACCCGTGCGCCGTACCCGAGGATCCGGTTGCTATTCAGCCCACGCGTCGACAGGGACGAAAATCACTTGCTTCCGACCACCCGAGGCCCGCACACTTCCCGCATCATGTGGATCTGACCTCCGTCCTGCTCGCGCCGCGGCCTGCCCGGCGAGCTGCTCCCGACTTCTCCCGGTGGTCCCATGCCCGATCCTTCCTTCCTGTCAGCGACCGACGTCTCCAAGACGTACGGCGACCGTGTCGTCCTCGACGGCGTCGACCTGCTGGCCCAGCGCGGTCAACCACTGGGTCTCGTCGGTGAGAACGGCGTCGGGAAGTCGACGCTCCTCCGTATCGTCGTCGGGCTCGAGAGTGCTGATTCCGGCGAGCTCGTGGTGCCCGCAGATCTCGGGTTCCTCATGCAGGAGCCGGAGTTCGCCCCCGGAGCGACCGTCGCTGAGGTCCTGGACGACGTGCTGGCCCCCCTGCACGACGCCGTACGTCGCCTGGAGTCCCTCGCCGGGCGTCTGACCGGCCCCGAATCGGGAGAAGTCGCCGAGGAGTACGCGACCACCCTGGAGTGGGCGCAGCGCCATGACGCCTGGGATGCGGACCGCCGCGCGGACGTGGCCCGGGCACGGCTCGGCATCGGTGACGTCGAGCGCGACCGGCCGGTGGCAGCGATGTCAGGTGGCCAGCGGACGCGGCTGGCGCTGGCTGCGCTGGTGGTCCGTCAGCCCGACTGCATCTTTCTCGACGAGCCGACGAACCACCTCGACGAGCAGGCGATCGAGTTCCTCGAGTCGTTCCTCGCGTCCGCGCCGGGGATCGTCGTGATCGCCAGCCACGACAGGGTGTTCCTCGACCGCGTGTGCGAGGTGATCGTCGATCTCGACGCCAGCCACTTCGGCGTCGACGGCGACGGCGGCAACCGCTTCACCGGTGGGTTCAGCGACTACCTCGCGCACAAGCGCCGGGCGCGGCAGCGGTGGGAACGTGCGTTCCTCGACCAACGAGAGCAGCTGGACGGTCTGCGCGCCGCGACGCGCACCACAGCGCGGCAGGTCGCGCACAACCGCGCGCCGCGGGACAACGACAAGTACATCTACCACTTCAAGGGGAGCAACGTCGCGGCCACGGTCAGCCGCCGGGTGCGCAACACGGAGCAACGCATCGCGGCGATCGAGCGCGACCTCATCCCGAAGCCGCCAAAGCCCATCAGCTTCTCCGGCGCGTTGACCGGCAGGCAGTCCCAGTCGGGCTTGGCCGTCTTCGTCCGCGACCTGCGCGTCGACGGCAGGCTGAGGCTCGATCGGCTCGATGTCGTGGCGGGCGACCATCTGCTCGTGACGGGTGCCAACGGGTCCGGCAAGTCGACCCTGCTCGCCGTCCTCGCCGGAACGTTGGCTCCGCATGCCGGTCAGGCGGTCGTCACCGCACGGCGCGTGGGCAGGCTCGAGCAGGACGTGGTCTTCCCCCGCCCCGACCGGAACCCTCACCAGGTTTACGACGACGCAACGGGGTCGCCGGTGCCCCTGGGCGAGCTGGGGCTGCTGCATCCGCGTGACCTGGCCCGGCCGGTCGGACAGCTCAGCGTCGGGCAGCAGCGGCGGCTGGCGCTTGCGATCCTCGTCGCCGGGCGGCCCGATGTCCTGCTGCTCGACGAACCGACCAACCACATCTCACTCGTGCTCGCCAGCGAGCTCGAGGAGGCGCTGCGCCGGTCGCCAGGCACCGTCATCGTCGCCAGCCATGACCGCTGGCTGCGCAACCGCTGGGAGGGCCACACCCTGCACCTCGACCCCGCGGACCTGCGCTGACCGGCCGGCCGCCGCAGTTGCCACGTCAGCGCTGTTCGAACCCCGCTGGCAGGATGCTGGTATGACGCGCGACGAGGTCATGCTGTGGGTGGAGGCGTACGAACGTGCCTGGCGCAGCCAGGATGTCGAGGCCGTCGAACGGCTGTTTACCCCCTCGGCCGCCTATCTCCGCTCGCCGTACGACCACCCTCTGGTCGGCCATCAGTCGATCCAGGAGTTCTGGGTCGACGACGACGACGGCCCGGTCTTCACGATGACCGCCCATCCCATCGCCACGGAAGGCACCGACGCGGTCGTTCGGGTCAAGGTCGGCTACGGCGACCCGGTCCATCAGGAGTACCTCGACCTGTGGGTCCTGCACTTCGCCGACGACGGTCGAGTCGAGCACTTCGAGGAATGGGCCTACTGGCCCGAGAAGCCCTACGCGGTCTCAGCGGAATGACTAGCCCTTGCGCGCGTTGACTGCCTCGGTGGCCTTCGGCAACACAGCGTGCAGGTCGCCGACCACACCGAAGTCGACGAGCTCGAAGATCGGCGCCTCCTCGTCCTTGTTGACCGCCACGATCGTCTTCGACGTCTGCATGCCGGCCCGGTGCTGGATCGCCCCGGAGATGCCGGTGGCGACGTAGAGCTGCGGCGACACCGTCTTGCCGGTCTGTCCGACCTGGTAGGAGTGCGGGTACCACCCCGAGTCGACCGCTGCCCTCGACGCTCCGACGGCCGCTCCCAGCGCGTCGGCGAACGCCTCGACGGGTTCGAAGTTGCCGCCGGTGCCGCGCCCGCCGGACACGACGATGGCGGCCTCGGTGAGCTCCGGGCGGCCAGTGGCCTCGCGTGGCTTGCTCTCGGTGATCCTGGCCGTCTTGGCAGCGTCGCTGACCGTGACGTCGAAGGCTTCCTCGTCGACGGCCCCCTCGACTGCTTCGGGAGTCGCCGAGTTGGGCTTGACCGTGATGATCGGCGTGCCCTTGGTGACCACTGCGCTGACCGTGAAGCCGCCCGCGAACACGGACTGAGTCGTGGTCGGACCATCGTCACCCGGTTGGACGTCGACAGCGTCTGTGATGAGCCCAGAGCTGGTTTTGATCGCCAACCTGCCGGCGATCTCCTTGCCCTCGGCGTTGCTGGCGATGAGCACGGCGGCAGGCTGCTTGGCCGCCATCAGCTGGGCAAGCGCCTCCGCCTTCGGTGCCACCAGGTAGTCGGTCAGCGCAGCGGAGTCGAGCACGTAGACCTTTTCCGCGCCGTACTGCTTGAGGGCGCTGCGGGCCGCCTCGAGGCCGGGTCCGACGAAGACCGCGGAAGGCTCGCCCAACCGGCGGGCGATCGTCAAGAGCTCTGCTGTGGTCTTGCGGACGGTACCGTCCGCGTGATCGACAAGGACCAGGATCTCCGTCATGGTGTGCGCTCTTCCTTTGCTCAGATGAACTTCTGGCCGGCCAGAAACTCGACCAGCTGATCGGCTCCGGTGCCGTCCTCGTCGGACACGACCGTCCCGGCCGTACGAGGTGGCCGTTCCTGCGCCTCGAGAACCTTCGTCCATGCGGCGTCGGTGCCGACCTCAGCGGCGTCGAGGCCGAGGTCGCTCAGGGTGAGCTCGGCTACGGGCTTCTTCTTCGCCGCCATGATGCCCTTGAACGACGGGTAGCGCGGCTCGTTGGCCTGGTCGGTGACGCTGACAAGCACGGGCAGCGATGCCTCGATCGTCTCGGTCGCGGCATCGCCGTCCCGGCGCACCCGCACCGTCGAGCCGTCGACCGTGACCTCGGATCCGAAGGTGACCTGGGGCAACCCGAGCCGCTCCGCGAGCATGGCGGGCACGACGCTCATCGAGCCGTCCGTCGACGCCATGCCACACAGCACGATGTCGGCCCCCTGGCTCTCGATCGCCTTGGCCAGCACGAGTGAGGTAGCGATGGCGTCGGAGCCGTGAATGGCGTCGTCGTTGATGTGGACACCCTCGTCGGCGCCCATTTGCAGCGACTTGAGGATCGCCGCCCTGGCCTGCTCGGGCCCCATGGTCACCACGACGACCTGGGTGTCGTCACCGGCAGACTCGCGAATCTTCAGCGCCTCCTCGACGGCGTACTCATCGAGCTCCGACAGCACTCCATCGACTCCGACGCGGTCGACCGTGTGGTCGGCCGAGAACGACCGAGCGGCCGTGGCGTCGGGGACGTACTTCACGCAGACAACGATCTTCATGGCCGGGCAGGCCCTCCTGTGTCGGCTCGATCCGGTGTCACCGGTGGCTGGCGCCTCGTCGCTCCGGACGGTACTAGCAAGTAGCTAGCAGCGGAACGTGCGCGCGACGTGGTCTCTCTCACAGCGCGCCGACCGGGCGGCCGTCCTGGCCCGCGTCCAGCGGTGCACTGCCGGTCCATCATCGCTCATCCACGGTCGCGGCGCGCACCCACCCGGTCCGCGGCCATGCCTGGCCTAGGGCCGGATGACACGGTCGAGGATGCGCCCGGCGATCAGGTAGGCCACCGCGGCGAGACCCCAGTTGACCAGGTGCTCCTTGACCGCGTCGTGAGGACCTTGGCCCGGCCCCTTCTTGTCCTGGTAGAACTCGAAGATCCGCCAGAACGGGCCGTCGATCCGGCTGGCGACGTCGAGCACCCACGACACCAAGGTGTTGTCCTGATTGGCCTTGAGCGCGATCAACAGAGCCCCCACCGACAACACGATGGCGGCCAGCACCGCCACCAGCCAGACGAGGGACGCCAGCCGACTGCGGACCAGATCCGCACCCGCCTTGACCTTCTTGCCGCCCGTGGCGAGACGGCTCGGGCGGGCGGCAACCGCATTCTGCTCGTGCCGGGACAGGCTCGGATCGACGGGGCGCGGTCGCGAACCTGGTTCGTCGACCGGGGTCGCACCGACGGTCCTGGGGAGGTCCGTTGTCGTCTCGGCCTTCGGAGGGTCGGTCGTGGCGGGGGCCGCGTCAGAGGGCGGCGGCACTGGCGTCACTGTCGTCGCGCTGTCCGGATCGGACGGAGCACCGGCCGCCTCGCGGTCGCCCTTCGGAACGTCTGCCACGGTCACTCCCTCGGGTATGACGTCAAAGTATGCCTGAGCGGGCGCGTATCCACCCCGCCCGACCGGGCGTGTCGACGCCGGTCATCGACCCTGGAAGGTTGCCTTGCCGGGTCCGTTCTCGATGAAGGACGTCATCCCACTGGTCTGGTCCTCGGTGGCGAACAGGGCCGCGAACTGCTGCCGCTCGATCTCCAACCCGGTGACCAGATCGGTCTCGAGGCCACGGTCGATCGCGTCCTTGGCAGCGCGGAGCGCGAAGGCGGGCCCTGCGGCGAAGGAAGCGGCCCAGGCGACGGCCGCGTCGTAGACCTCGGCGGCCGGTACGACGCGGTCGACAAGACCGATCTGCAGAGCCTCGTCCGCGCCGACGAAGCGGCCCGTGAAGATGATGTCCTTGGCCTTGGCGGGGCCGACCAGGCGGCTGAGCCGTTGCGTGCCGCCGGCGCCAGGGATGATGCCGAGCATGATCTCGGGCTGGCCGAGCTTCGCGTTGTCCGCAGCGATCCGGATGTCAGCGCACAGCGCCAGCTCACACCCGCCGCCGAGCGCGTATCCGGTCACGGCGGCGACGACGGGCTTGGGAATCCGCGCAACCGCAGTGAATGCGGACTGCAGCGCCCCGGACCGCTTGGCCATGTCGGTGTAGGACATGGCCGCCATCTCCTTGATGTCGGCGCCGGCAGCGAACACCTTCTCGCCGCCGTAGACCACGACGGCTCGGACGTCGTCGCGCTCGGTGGCCTCGGCGGCGAGGTCGCGGATCTCCTCCTGCATCACGACGTCCAGCGCGTTCATGGGCGGGCGGTCCAGTCGAAGGACTCCTACGCCGTCGGTGACCTCGAGTCGCACGAATTCAGCCATGGTCCGGCAGCGTAGCGAACCTCCAGTCAGCTGCTCCGGTCGACGGGGCCACGTTCGATACAGAACTCGTTGCCCTCCGGGTCGAGCAGCGTGACCCAGCCGGCGCCGCCCTGCTCGGGTCGTCGGTGATCTTCGTGCAGCCGGGCGCCGAGCCCGATCAGCCGCTCGACCTCGTCGTCACGGCTCCGGTCGGTGGGCTGGAGGTCGAGATGCGTCCGGTTCTTCACCGTCTTGCCCTCCGGGACCCGGATGAACAAGAGCCCCGGGCCGGTCTGCATCGCGACGGTCGCTGCCGGGTCGCCGGGGTTGTCGTCGTCCCCGATCGGCATACCGACCACCTGGCTCCAGAACCGGGCGAGCTCGAAGGGGTCCGCGCAGTCGAACGTGATGTTGTGGGGCAGGGATCCACTCACGAGTAAACCTCATTACAGTCGTTAGAACTTGTTCGACACTACTGTGTCCTCGCGCCCCGTGTCTGTCTATGGCCGGATGCGCCGGAGGGTGCAGCACACTGTCCCTCATGGGTAGCGCGTCCTGGATCTGAAGGGCGGCGGGTACTGCGAACACCGCACGCCCGGCGACAAGCCCTGCCCCAGCACTTCTGAGGTCACCTACGCGAACGCCGGCCGTCTTGGCGCGCGCGGCAACGGCTGGTATTCCGGATCTCGACGTGCCTGTTCTGAGCTCGTCGGGATCGAGGAGCTGGTCGGCGGGGGTTCAGGCAGCCGGCAGTGCCGGCACTGCGGGGAGGGCTCGGTGGGTGCCGGTGTGGTCGACCAGGAGATAGCGGCCGGTCGGAGTGCGCCAGACGAACACGCCGGTGAACGGTTGCACCACTTGCCAGTCGCCGTGGGTCTTGACCCGATGATGGAAGCGGGTCATGAGGCCGAGCTTGCCGAGGCCGGTCTGGCCCGGTGGTCCACCCTCGTCGGGTTTGACGAAGGCGATGGTGTGGTCGATGTCGCCGGTACGGCGGGTGGAGGTGGCGTAGGGGAAGCAGTCGACCGGGATGGCCAGGTGGACTGCTTCGCGGATCCGGTCGGGGATCTCATAGGCGTCGACCGGGACCTGGTCGTTGAGGTCGATCACCGGTTTCACCACACGTTGGCGTGGCCGAGCCACGTGCCGGACCCGGTCCAGGTGACGGCGCCGACCTGTTCGACCCTGGCTACCCCTTGACCGGTGACCAAAGCCTGGTCGGTGAGGTGGACATACAGGGTGACGTCCGGCCGGGTGTCCCCCGGCTTGTCAGACGCGGCCGCGCTTTGCGTCGCGACTGGTCAGCGGACTCGGTCCCGGCAGGTTCGTCGAGTCGGTCGGGTTCGGTCTGGGTGCTGGTGGCCTGGGTGACAGCGAACAGGTCCAGAGCTGTCTGGGGTCGGGCCAGGATCCCGATCGCGGCGGCTCGGCGGGCGTCCTTGACCGGCGGGTGTCCCCGAGCGCGCCCAGCCCGTCGGCGGTGCGGTCGAGAGAAGCGTCGAACTCCAGATCGCGTCGGCGCCTCTGCCTGGATGAAAATCTTCTTGGTGCCGGTCTCACTCGACTGGTCCGAGCCACACCCCCAGCGACGCCTGCGCCCGCTCATCGGCCTCAGCCGCCGCGTCGGGGTCGCACTCCAGCCAGCACGCTTGAATGATCGCCTCGATCCGACCCCACGACAGCGAGTGCGCATACTTCGCGATGCGCCGGTCCACCACCGCCGCGGTCTCCACCGACAGGTGGCGGGTCGCGTCAGCGGTCTTGCGGCCGATCCAGGGCTTCACCTCACCGGCAGAGATCCTGGCCCACAACCGTGGGAGTCGGTGCCGCAGGTCCAACGCGTCCCCGACCAGCCGCTCCGCGGCCGACGACGAGGTGGCGAGGACGACGCCGAGTTCGGCGGGTGCGAACTCCGCCAGCGGCGGGGTACCGTCGCCGCCGAACTGGACCAGCTGCTCGCTGCCGGGCAGCAGCGGGCTGGTGGGCCGGGCGAGCTCGCTGTGCAGGTCAGCCCAATGGGCGGCCGCGTGCAGCAACCTGACCTCGGCCTGCTCGGCATCCGCGCGTGCGTGCTCGACGTACGACAGGGTGCCTGTCTCGTCGAGGGCATCGAGGTCAGTGTCGAACATGTGTTCGATTCTACCCGACATGTCCGACCGCGCCCAGACATTTTTCGCGTTGTGCACAACGGTTTCCGGGTCTCGACCAGCTCGTCCGCCAGAGGGAGAAGCCTCTCCTGAGCCCGTCGAAGGGCTCGACCGCAGGAATGTGCGGCTCGACCACCGAATACCGCCTCGCTGATCGAGCCTGTCGAGATCGCTGCGCACGACCAGCACGAACAGACGTCCGGAAAGGGCGCCTGCTGGCCGGGTTCGACGTCACCGAGCGCCACCGTGGGCAAAGATGAGTGACATGACCTCCTCGTCTCCCCCGGTCGTGTGGCCAGGGCAGCATCGCGAGCTCGGTGCCCGGTACGACGGCGCGGGCACGAACTTCGCCGTCTGGGCTCCGGCCGCCTCCGGCGTCGAGCTGAGCCTGTTCGATGACCACGGTCACGAGCGCCGGGTCGCGTTGCCCGAACACACGTTGGGGGTCTGGCACGGGTACCTGCCCGGCGTCGGTCCCGGACAGCGCTACGGATTCCGGGCGAGCGGTCCCTGGGCTCCGACCTACGGCCGCGTCTTCGACCCCGACAAGCTTCTGCTCGACCCCTATGCGCGGGCCATCGACGGGGACGTGACCCCCGGCCCATCGCTGTCGGCGCGCGATGACGGCCATCGCGGCGCCGGCGGCGACACCGCCGTCCTGACCGCACGCAGCGTGGTCGTCGGTGCCGACGACTTCGACTGGGGTGACGACCGCACGACCCGACATCCCCTGGCGCCACACGGTCATCTACGAGACCCATGTCAAGGGACTGACGTACCAGCACCCGGACATCCCACCCGAGCTGCGAGGGTCGTACGCGGGGATGGGGCATCCCGCCACCATCCACTACCTCAAGGATCTCGGCGTCACCTCGATCGAGCTCCTGCCCGTGCACCACTTCGTGTCTGAACCCGAGCTGACGAAACGCGGGCTGACCAACTACTGGGGCTACAACTCCATCGGCTTCTTCGCCCCGCACGCGGCGTACTCCGCGAGCGGCACCCGCGGGGAGCAGGTCACGGAGTTCCGGCAGATGGTCAAGGCCCTGCACGCCGCGGGGCTCGAGGTGATCCTCGACGTCGTCTACAACCACACGGCCGAGGGCGGCGCGGACGGCCCGGTGCTGTGCTTCCGCGGACTCGACGAGGCGTCGTACTACCGCACCGACGGCTGGGGGATGTACGCCGACGTCACCGGCTGCGGCAACACGGTCAACGTGTCCGAGCCCCAGGTGCTCCAGCTCGTCATGGACTCGCTGCGCTACTGGGTGACGGAGATGCACGTCGACGGGTTCCGGTTCGACCTCGCACCCGCGCTGACCCGCAACGGACCCGATGTCGATCTGCGCGCACCGTTCCTGACGGCCGTGCACCAGGACCCCGTGCTGCGCCAGGTCAAGCTGATCGCCGAGCCCTGGGACGCGACCGGCGAGGGCTATCTGGTGGGGCGCTTCCCGCCGCCGTGGTGCGAGTGGAACGACAAGTACCGGGACGCGGTGCGCGACTTCTGGCGTGGCCACTCCGAAGGCGTGCGCGAGCTGGCCTCGCGGTTCACCGGTTCGAGCGACCTGTACGCCGACGACGGTCGGCAGCCGTACTCGTCGGTCAACTTCGTCACCGCCCACGACGGTTTCACGCTGCGCGACCTGGTCTCCTACAACAGCAAGCACAACGGCGCCAACGGCGAGCACAACCGCGACGGCACCGACGACAACCGGTCCTGGAACTGCGGGGTCGAGGGCGAGACGAACGACCCGGGCACCCTGGCACTGAGGCGTCGGCAGGCGGCCAACATGATGGCCACGCTTCTCCTGTCGACCGGTGTGCCGATGATCACGGCCGGCGACGAGCGCGGACGCACCCAGCAGGGCAACAACAACGCCTTCTGCCAGGACAACGAGACGTCCTGGTTCCCGTGGGAGGGCCTCGACAAGGACTGGCAGCATCTGGACCGGCTGACGCGCCTCCTGCTTCGGTTACGCGCCGAGCACCCCGTGCTCCGCCAGCGACACTTCTTCGCCGGCACCGCTCTCGACGAACGTGGCCGCAAGGACATCACCTGGCTGCACCCCGACGGCACCGAGATGACCACCGACGACTGGCACGACCCGACGCTGACCACGCTCGGCGTGTTTCTCTCCGGCGACGCTCTCAAGGGCGCGAACGCCGTCGGAGAGCCTCGTCGGGACGCGTCCTACGTGCTCTTCATGCACGCGGGAGACGAACCGGTCGACGTCACCCTGCCCGAGGCGTTCGCCGAGCAGTACCTGACGGTCTTCCGCACTGACGCCGACCTCGACCCTGGTCCGGACCCGGCCTTCCGCGGCGGCGAACCCGTCGCTGCCGGTGCGGTGACCACGTTGCTCGATCGCACCTTCGCACTCTTCGAGGTCCTCAGTCCACGTCCGCCGCGTTGACGTCGACCGGCCAGGCGATCAGCCCCACCTCGGCCTCGTTGGCGAGCAGGGCGTTCTTCGGCAGGATCCGGACCGTGTAGCCGAACGGCCCGGTGTGATCGAGCGCGACATCGCCCTCGAACCGGTGTCGACCGGCTTCGTAGGTCTCGGCCTCCTCCAGGCTGGCCACCTGCGGATCACGCAGCTTGTCGTCCCCGGCCACCCGACCGTGCACGACCTGGACGTCGACCTCGGCCGGGTCGAGCTCCCCCAGCGAGGCATAGACCTTCACCGTGAGCGTCTGGCCGAGCGCCGGCGCGTCACTCACGCCGCTGGACTCCACGTGCTCGATGCGCACGCGCGGCCAGGCGGCGCGGACCCGCGCCTTCCAGACCGCCAGGCTGGGCGCAGCGGTTCCGTCCGACTCGACCCGTCGCGCTGCCCCCACGGCGGGCGTGTAGAGGTCGACGACGTAGTCGCGCACCATCCGCGAGGCCAACACCTTGGGCCCGAGCGACTTCAGCGTGTGCCGGACCATCTCGATCCACCGGGTCGGCAGCCGATCGTGGTCGACGCCGTAGAAGCGCGGCGCCACCTCGAACTCCAGCAGGTCGTACAGCGCTTCGGCTTCGATGTCGTCGCGGCGCTCGGCATCGGCCACGCCGTCCGCCGACGGGATCGCCCAGCCGTTGTCGCCGTCGTACCACTCGTCCCACCAGCCGTCGAGGATCGACAGGTTGAGGCCGCCGTTGAGGGCGGCCTTCATGCCGGAGGTGCCGCAGGCCTCGTAGGGCCGCAGCGGATTGTTGAGCCAGACGTCACAACCCGGGTAGAGCGCCTGCGCCATGGCGATGTCGTAGTTCGGCAGGAAGGCGATGCGATGCCGGACAGCGGGGTCGTCTGCGAACCGCACCATCTCCTGGATCAGCTTCTTGCCGGTCTCGTCGGCCGGATGCGCCTTGCCCGCGATCACCAGCTGGATCGGCCGCTCAGGGTGGGTGAGCAGCCGCTTGAGCCGGTCGGGGTCCCGCAGCATGAGCGTCAGACGCTTGTACGTCGGCACGCGTCGGGCAAATCCGATCGTGAGGACGTCCGGGTCGAAGATCGAATCGGTCCAGCCGAGCTCGGCCTTGGCCGCCCCGCGCTTCACCCACGACGAGCGCACCCGGCGCCGGATGTCGTCGACCAGCCGCGACCGCAGCAGGCGCTTGGTCTCCCAGATCGCGGCGGAGGGCACCCGGTCGACGCCATCCCAGTGCGGTGAGGCCTCGACCGAGTCGAGGATCCCCTCCCTCTCGGCGAGCTCGAAGACCTCGCGAGCGACCCAGGTGGGTGCGTGCACACCGTTGGTGATCGAGCTGATCGGGACGTCGTCCTCGTCGAACCCGGGCCACAGGCCGCTGAACATCTCGCGAGAGACGTGGCCGTGCAGCTGGCTCACGCCATTGGCGCGTCCGGCGAGCCGGAAACCCATCACGGCCATGTTGAAGACCGTTGGGTCGCCACCTTCGTAGTCCTCCGCGCCCAGCGCCAGGATGTCGTTGACGGCCAGGCCGGCCGAGGCGTTGTCGCCGCCGAACTGCATCTCGATGAGCTCGCGGGGGAAGCGGTCGATCCCGGCCGGGACCGGCGTGTGCGTCGTGAAGACGGTGCCGGCCCGCGCCCGCTCGAGGGCGCCGGCGAAGTCCAGGCCGTCGGCTTCGATGAACTCGCGGATCCGCTCGATGCCCAGGAAGCCGGCGTGCCCCTCGTTGGTGTGGAACACCTCGGGCGCCGGTGAGCCGGTGAGCCGGCAGAACGTGCGGATGGCCCGGATACCGCCGATGCCGAGAAGGGCTTCTTGGAGCAGCCGGTGATCGGACCCGCCGCCATACAGCTGGTCGGTCACGTCACGCAGGGTCGCGGGGTTGTCCTCGATGTCGGAGTCGAGCAGCAGCAGCGGCACCCGCCCCACCTGCGCGACCCAGACGTGGGCGATGAGTCGCTGGTCACCCGGCACCCCGACCGTGATCTTGGTGGGAGTGTCATCGGGCTCGCGGAGCAGCGTCAACGGAAGCTCGTCGGGGTCCGTCACGGGGTAGCGCTCCTGCTGCCATCCCTCGCGCGACAGCAGCTGACGGAAGTAGCCGTGCCGGTACAGCAACCCGACACCGAGAATCGGGACGCCCAGGTCACTGGCCGACTTGAGATGGTCACCGGCGAGGATGCCGAGACCTCCGGAGTACTGCGGCAGGACCGCGGCGATTCCGAACTCCGGTGAGAAGTAGGCGATCGATCGCGGCGCTTCCGCACCGAGGGTCTGGTACCACCGGTCGCCCGTCATGTACTCGTCGAGATCTGCCTTGGCCAGGGCTACCCGCTTGACGAACTTCTTGTCGTCGGCGAGCTCCCGCAGCCGCTTGGCGGGCACGGAGCCCAGGAAGCGGACCGGGTCACGGTTGCTGGCCGCCCAGGCCTCCGCGTCAACGGACTCGAAGAGGTCCTGCGTCTCGTGATGCCACGACCACCGAAGGTTGGTCACCAGCTCCTCGAGAGGCCGCAACGAGTCGGGCAGGACGGGGCGGACGGTGAACCGTCGGATAGCGCGCACCGGAAAACGGTAGCGACCCACCGCCCCGGAGAGAAATCAGGCCGCACCCGGCGTGGGCGAGTTCAGGCGTGGACGAGGCGCCGACGAGCGTCTTGCATCGTGATGCAGTGTGCGTCCGGGGGTCCACTTCGCTAGGTTCGAAGCAATGGTCGAGCGCATACCCATCACCAACGTCACCCCCGTGATCGAACATGGCCGATACCCGGTCAAAGCGACGCCCGGGGAGACCATCACCATCGGAGCCACCGTGTTCCGCGAGGGACACGACGCGCTCGGTGCCGGCGTGGTCCTGACCGACCCCAAGGGCAAGGACAGACCACTCCGGTTCCTCGAGAAGACGACCGAGCCCGACATCTACACGGGCACCGTCACCCCGGACTCCGAGGGCGCGTGGACCTTCCGCATCGAGGCCTGGTCCGACCCCTACGCCACCTGGCGCCACGCGGCGGAGATCAAGATCCCCGCGGAGATCGACGTCGAGCTGATGTTCACCGAGGGTGCCCTGGTGCTCGGGCGTGCCACCAAGGCCGTACCGGCCAAGGAGAGGACGCTGCGCACCGTCCTCACCGCAGCAGCAAAGGCGGCGCGTGACACCAAACGACCGGTCGCCGTACGCCTCGCCGCGATGACGTCCCCCGAGGTGCTCGACGTCCTCCAGCGCTACCCGCTACGCGACCTGCTGTCGAAGCAAGGCCCCTACCCGCTGTACGCCGACCGTGTCCGGGCGTTGTACGGCTCGTGGTACGAGTTCTTCCCCCGCTCGGAGGGCGCGACGTACGACGAGGCGTCCGCGTCGTGGCGGTCGGGAACGTTCACCACCGCGTCGAAACGACTCGATGCGGTGGCCGACATGGGGTTCGACGTCGTCTACCTGCCCCCGATCCATCCCATCGGGGCGGTCAACCGCAAGGGCCCCAACAACACCTTGACGCCGGGCCCCCACGATCCCGGCTCGACCTGGGCGATCGGGTCCAAGGACGGCGGCCATGACGCGGTGCACCCCGAGCTCGGGACCATCGACGACTTCGACGCGTTCGTGACCCGATCCCGGCAGCTCGGCCTCGAGGTGGCTCTCGACCTCGCGCTCCAGTGCGCGCCCGACCATCCGTGGGCGACCAGCCACCCTGAGTGGTTCACCACCCGGGCCGACGGAACGATCGCCTACGCCGAGAACCCACCGAAGAAGTACCAGGACATCTACCCGCTCAACTTCGACAACGACTTCGACGGCCTCTCGCGCGAGGTGCTGCGGATCGTGCGCTACTGGATGTCTCACGGGGTTCGGATCTTCCGGGTCGACAACCCGCACACCAAACCGGTGATGTTCTGGGAGTGGCTGCTCGGCGAGGTCCGGCGCACCGACCCGGACGTGATCTTCCTCTCCGAGGCGTTCACGCGGCCCGCCATGGTGCGGGCCCTGGCCATGGTCGGTTTCCACCAGTCCTACACGTACTTCACCTGGCGCAATGCCAAGTGGGAGCTCGAGAGCTACCTCGCCGAGCTGTCGCACGACACCAGCGACGCGATGCGGCCCAACCTGTTCGTCAACACGCCCGACATCCTCACCGAGTACCTCCAGTACGGCGGACCTGCGGCCTTCCGTGTGCGGGCCGCGATCGCAGCCACCGCCGCGCCGACGTGGGGCGTCTACTCCGGCTTCGAGCTCTACGAGCACGTCGCGGTCAAGCCCGGTTCGGAGGAGTACCTCGACTCCGAGAAGTACCAGCTTCGTCCCCGTGACTGGGAGGCCGCCGAGCTCGAAGGTCGCACGCTGGCGCCGTACATCACCAAGCTCAACGAGATCCGCCGGGCTCACCCTGCCCTCCAGCTGCTGCGCAACCTCACCGTCCACAGCACAGACGACGACGCGGTGCTCTGCTACAGCAAGCGCAGCACTGACCCCGGTGCACCCGCCGGCACCTCGGCGAGCAGCGCCCCCGACGACACGATCATCGTCGTCGTCAACGTCGACTCCCACGCCACCCGGGAGACCTCGGTCAACCTCAACATGCCCGCGCTCGGGTACGACTGGCATGACACCTTCATCGTCGAGGACCTCATCACCGGGGACCAGTGGCGCTGGGGAGAGCACAACTTCGTGCGCCTCGACCCGTCGTTCGAGCCGGCTCACATCCTCGCCATCCGAAAGGGCTGAGGCGAATGAGTGACGACCCCACCTGGTTCAAGCGGGCGGTCTTCTACGAGGTCCTCGTGCGTTCGTTCAAGGACTCCGACGGCGACGGCGTAGGCGACTTCCGTGGCCTGCGCGACAAGCTCGACTACCTCGAGTGGCTCGGCGTCGACTGCTTGTGGATCCCACCGTTCTTCACCTCACCGTTGCGCGATGGCGGCTACGACGTCGCCGACTTCGAGGGTGTGCTCCCCGAGGTCGGCAGCGTCGAGGACTTCAAGGCGCTGCTCGACGACGCGCACGCACGCGGGATCAAGATCATCATCGACTTCGTCATGAACCACACCAGCGACGCGCATGAGTGGTTCCAGCAGTCGAGGTCCGATCCGGACGGGCCCTACGGCGACTTCTATGTCTGGTCCGACACCGACGAGCTCTACGAGGAAGCGCGGGTCATCTTCGTCGACACCGAGCCGAGCAACTGGACCTGGGACCCGGTACGTCAGCAGTACTTCTGGCACCGGTTCTACAGCCATCAGCCCGACCTCAACTTCGACAACCCACGGGTGCGCGAGGCGATTCTCGACGCCCTGCGGTTCTGGCTCGACATGGGGATCGACGGGTTCCGGCTCGACGCGGTGCCGTACTTGTACGAGCGACCCGGCACCAACGGCGAGAACCTGCCGGAGACGCACGACTTCCTTCGCCTCGTCCGCAAGACGGTCGACGACGAGTATCCCGGCCGGGTGCTGCTGGCCGAGGCCAACCAGTGGCCGTCCGATGTCGTCGACTACTTCGGCGAGTTCGACAAGGGTGGCGACGAGTGCCACATGTGCTTCCACTTCCCGGTGATGCCGCGCATCTTCATGGCGGTCCGGCGCGAGTCGCGCTACCCCATCTCCGAGATCCTGGAGCAGACCCCGTCGATCCCCGACCACTGCCAGTGGGGCATCTTCCTGCGCAACCACGACGAGCTGACGCTCGAGATGGTGACCGACGAGGACCGCGACTACATGTGGTCGGAGTACGCCAAGGACCCGCGGATGAAGGCCAACATCGGCATCCGCCGCCGGCTGGCCCCGCTGCTGGAGAACGACATCAACCAGATGGAGCTCTTCACCGCGCTGCTGCTGTCACTGCCGGGATCCCCGGTGCTCTACTACGGCGACGAGATCGGCATGGGCGACAACATCTGGCTCGGTGACCGTGACGGGGTCCGGACGCCGATGCAGTGGACCCCCGACCGCAATGCCGGCTTCTCCACGGCCACCCCTGGGCGCCTGCACCTGCCCCCGGTTCAGGACCCGGTTTTCGGGTACCAACGGGTCAATGTCGAGACCGAGCTGGAGAACACCTCATCGCTGCTGCACTGGACCCGGCGCATGATCAATGCGCGCAAGCAACACCCGGCCTTCGGCATGGGGTCGTTTTCCGACCTCGGCGGCAGCAACCCCAGCGTCTTCTCGTTCAGCCGTGACTTCGGCGACGACACCGTCCTCTGTGTCAACAACCTGTCGCGCTTCCCGCAACCGGTCGAGCTCGACCTGCGGCGCTGGGAGTCGAGCGAACCGATCGAGATGCTCGGCCACGTCAAGTTCCCGCGCATCGGTGAGCTGCCCTACCTGTTGACCTTGACCGGTCACGGCTTCTACTGGTTCCTGATCTCTCGCGCGGCGGAGGGGCCGAGCTCATGAGCCCTGCCGACACCGATATGTCCGCTGCCTCCGCTGCGCGCCTGGGAGGACCTGTCCGCCCCGCTCGCCGGCTACATGGTCGGCCGCCGCTGGTTCGCGGGGAAAGGTCGCGAGTTCACTGTCGTCCACATCGACGCGCTGCCCTGGCTGTCCAAGCTCCCCCGCGTCCGTATCGAGGCGGTCACCGTGCAGTACGAGGACGGGACCCGCGACACCTACCAGGTGCCGATCGTCTACGTCGACGCCATCGACCCCGAGCATGCACATGCCCTGATCGGGCAGGTGCCGGATCCTGACGAGGGGGCGAGCGGGATGGTCGTGGCCTATGACGCGGTCTACCTCAAGGACGCCGCTGAAGTCCTGCTGGGCGCGTTCCATGCGGGGCTGAGCGAGCGCGACACCGCTGATCACGCAACGTCGTTCCACCTCGTCGAGGGCGCCGAGCTTCCCCCGGTGGAGACGCCCGGGCTCGTCATGACGGCCGAGCAGTCCAACACCTCGATCGCGTACGGCGAGGACGCCATCCTCAAGCTGTTCCGGCGCATCAGCGCCGGCGACAACCCGGACATCGAGATCCACGAGGCGCTGACCCGGCGGGGCGGCGATCACGTGGCCCCCCTGCTCGGATGGATTGACGGCAGTTGGATCGACCTCGAGGGGCGGCACGTCGAGGGCCACCTGGGCATGCTCCAGGTGTTCCTCCGGACGGCCACCGACGGTTGGGACATCGCCCTTGCGTCGGTGCGCGACCTGCTCGTCGAGGAGGATCTGCGCGCCGACGAGGTCGGGGGTGACTTCGCGAGTGAGGCCGAACGCCTCGGTGCGGCCACTGCCGCGGTCCACGTCGACCTGGCCGAGCTGTTCCCCACCGCGACCTCGACGCCGACCCAGCTGGCGGAGCTCTCCGCGGGGATGCGCGCGCGCCTCGAGTCCGCCGTCTCGGTCGTCCCTGAGCTCAAGGACTTCCAGGACACGCTGCAGGCGGCGTACGACGCAGTGAACGATCTCACCGAAGATGTCCCGGTTCAGCGGGTCCACGGCGACCTTCACCTCGGTCAGACACTGCGCACGGTCAAGGGCTGGAAGATCATCGACTTCGAGGGTGAGCCCGCCAAGGTCCTCAGCGAGCGGCTCGCTCTCGACTCACCGCTGCGCGACGTCGCCGGCATGCTGCGGTCGTTCGACTACGCAGCCGGCGCGACGCTGCAGGACTTCGGGCACAGCGTGCAGCTTCGGTTCCGCGCCGACGAGTGGGCGCAGCGCAACCGGGCTGCCTTCCTGCGCGGCTACTCGGAGCAGATCGGCTACGACGTCTCCGTGCATCGTGTCCTGCTACGCGCGTACGAGTCCGACAAAGCAGTCTATGAAGCCGTGTACGAGGCCCGCAACCGGCCGACCTGGTTGTCGATCCCGATGGCCGCCATCGAGCGGTTCGCCGCGGAGGAGTGAGATGAGCCCGCAGACAACCCCTGTCCCGGTCCCGGTGTCCCAGGACGACCTCAACCGGATCGTGGCAGGTACCCATCACAGCCCCCACGACATCCTCGGACCCCACGTGCCGCCTGACGGGAAGGCTGAGGCCGACCTCCACGTGACGGTGCGCGTGCTACGCCCCCTTGCCGCGTCGATCACCGTGCTCGCCTCCGGCACCTCGGTGCCCATGACCCATGAGCACGAAGGCATCTGGGTCGCGGTCGTGCCTCAGTCCGACGTCGGCAACTACCGGCTCGAGGTGACCTACGAAGGGCACGAGACCCAGCGGGTCGATGATCCCTACCGCTTCCTCCCGACACTCGGCGAGATGGATCAGCACCTCATCAACGAAGGCCGGCACGAGGAGCTGTGGACCGTGCTCGGGTCCCACGTGCACCGCTACGAGTCGGCCACCGGCCCGGTGATGGGCACCGCGTTCGCAGTCTGGGCTCCCAACGCCAGCGGGGTCCGGGTTGCCGGCGACTTCAACTACTGGGACGGCCGAGCCCATCCGATGCGCATGCTCGGATCGTCGGGCGTGTGGGAGCTGTTCGTCCCCGACATCGGGTCGGGCTCGCTCTACAAGTACGAGGTGCTCGGGGCGGACGGCGTCTGGCGTCAGAAGGCCGACCCGATGGCCGCACACACGCAGGTGCCACCCGAGCGCGCCTCGGCGGTGTTCGAGTCGTCGTACACCTGGAGCGACGACGAATGGCTCGCCGACCGGCTGCAGCGCCAGTCCGTCGATGCCCCGATGAGCGTCTACGAAGTCCACCTGGGCTCGTGGCGACGTGGTCTGGGCTACCGCGAGCTGGCCGACCAGCTCGTCCCCTACGTCGCCAACCTCGGTTTCACGCACGTCGAGCTGATGCCGGTCATGGAGCACCCGTTCGGCGGCTCGTGGGGCTATCACGTCACCTCGTTCTTCGCGCCGACCGCGCGCTTCGGCAACCCCGACGACTTCCGCTACTTCGTCGACCGGATGCACCAGGCCGGCATCGGCGTCATCCTCGACTGGGTGCCTGGGCACTTCGCCACCGACGACTTCGCGCTGGTCAACTTCGACGGGACGCCCCTGTACGAGGACCCCAACCCGCAGCGTGGCTGGCATCCGGAGTGGGGGTCGTACATCTTCAACTTCGGCCGCAAGGAGGTGCGCAACTTCCTCGTGGCCAACGCGCTGTACTGGCTCGAGGAGTTCCACGCCGACGGTCTGCGCGTCGACGGCGTGGCGTCGATGCTCTACCTCGATTACTCACGCAAGGACGGCGAGTGGACCCCGAACATGTACGGCGGCCGCGAGAACCTCGAGGCCGTGTCGTTCCTGCAGGAGGTCAACGCCACCGCCTACAAGCGTGCGCCCGGCATCGTGACGATTGCGGAGGAGTCCACCGCCTGGCCGGGTGTCACCCGGGCGACGCATCTCGGCGGCCTGGGGTTCGGATTCAAGTGGAACATGGGCTGGATGCACGATTCGCTGGGGTACGTCGCGCACGACCCGATCTACCGGCAGTACCACCACCACCAGCTGACGTTCTCGATGATGTACGCGTACGCGGAGAACTACGTCCTGCCGATCTCGCACGACGAGGTCGTGCACGGCAAGGGGTCGATGGTGCGCAAGATGCCCGGCGACCGCTGGAAGCAGCTGGCCAACCTGCGCGCCTATCTCGGCTTCATGTGGGCCCACCCCGGCAAACAGCTGATCTTCATGGGCACCGAGATCGCGCAGGAGGCCGAGTGGGCCGAGAGCCGTGAGCTGGACTGGTGGCTGCTCGACCACATCGAGCACCGGGGCGTGCACGACCTCGTCGCCGACCTCAACAGCGCCTACCGCGACAGTCCGGCCTTGTGGAGCCAGGACCAGGACCCGGCCGGGTTCAGCTGGATCGACGCGAACGACAGCACCAACAACGTCTTCAGCTTCCTGCGGACCGCACGCGACGGATCACACGTAGCCTGTGTCGCCAACTTCTCCGCGGTGCCGCACCACGACTACCACCTGGGACTGCCGAAGGTCGGCACGTGGCAGGAGGTCCTCAACACCGACGCAGAGACCTACTACGGCTCGGGGGTCGGCAACCTCGGCTCGGTGGAGGCAACGGCTGAGTCATGGCATGCCCGACCGGCGTCCGCCACGATCCAACTGCCACCGCTGGGCACGGTCTGGCTTCGCTGGACGCCGTCTGGCATGCCGTCGGACGAACCCGCAGCCGCCTCCGGACCGGATCCCCGCTGACCAACGTCCTCGAGCTCGTGTTCACGGTTTGCCCCCATCGCTCCGCCGAGGAATAGATCCTCTGCGTCGAGGGAACCTGCCGCCGGACGGGCGCGTCACAGTTGGCATGAGCGCATTCCGGCCGGGTTCTCGTCGGTTGTGGACATTGACCACGTTGGCCGTCGCCGGCTGCGCCGCATCCCTCTTGGTGGGCGGTTGTGCCGAACGCCAGGCCGGAGCCGCCGGGGCGGACTGCACCCCGGCGAACCTCGACCTGACCGCGCCGGACAGCACCGCTCGCGACTGGGTCACCTACGCCGACCACCTGGCCATCGTGTACGTCACGGCTGAAACGCCGGGAGCCAAGGACACCGATGTCGGTGACCCCGCCACAGGCGTCCAGGCGCGTTCGGTGACCGTGCAGGTGAACAAGGTCCTCTGGTCTCGTGCGAAGGCGCCGAGACTTCCGGCCGCGATGACCTGGTCGGCGGCTGGCTGGACCTTCGACGCCCACGGGCGGGAGAAGACCTACTGGTGGGGCTATCCGCGCCTGGAGGTCGGGCACACGTACGTCTCGCCGATCACCTATTGGCGGCATGACACCCCCGAAGATGACGCCTGGGCAGAGTTCACGCCACGCGGGGTACTGCCTTATGACGACGGGGTCCTCGGGGAGGGCGAGACCACGCCGTGCGCGAACCCGCAGTGGGCGCCGGTCGCCGAAAAGATGATCGGTGAACGGGCCGCCGCGCTTGCGGACGTCTTGCATCGGACCAAGCCTGACCAGAGGGCCGTTCCCTACATGGACCTGAACCAGAGCGAGCGCTATCGGCGCGTTGCCCAAGCGGACTGATCGATCGCTCGGGGCGTGGTCAGAAGAGCGCTGAGGCAAGCTGCTGACGCGCGCGCAGGACGCGTGGGTCGGCGTCACCGACGACGGCGAAGAGGTCGACGAGGTGGCGCCGCGCTGCGTCTCTCTCGTCGCCACTCGTGCGTCGTACGAGGTCGATGAGCCGGCCGAAAGCGTCCTCGACGTGGCCCCCCATCAGGTCGAGGTCGGCCGCCAGGGCCTGCGCGGCCACGTCGCTGGG
The DNA here is from genome assembly GCA_963712935.1 of uncultured Actinomycetota bacterium. GTDB lineage: Bacteria > Actinomycetota > Actinomycetes > Propionibacteriales > Nocardioidaceae > JANLYC01. Next base: position 114,685 of record CAVQJX010000023.1, on the reverse strand, counting down.
ATTCTGGGCAGCCGCCTCGCGTACTGCGGTCAGGTCGAGGCCTGCGGTGCGCTTGAGCAGCTTCGCCTGTGCCAGCCCGAGCAGAGCCTCGGGATCGCCAGGGGCGGAGTTGAGGGCCTCCTCGTACGCCGTGACGGCGGTGTCGAGGTCACCGGACATGAGTGCTTCCTCGGCTGCCGGGAACTTGCTCAGGGGCTCCTCGGTCAGGTCGTCCGCGCCTTCCGCGTGGGCGTGTGCGACGTTGAGAGGGTCGGCCCGGCCGGTGATGCCATTGGCGACAGCCGCCTGCAGCACCTGCTCGATCATGGCCTGCATCTCTGCTTCTGGCAGCGACTCCTGGAGCAACGGGGCCAGCTGGCCACGCAGTGCCGCCACGACCAGCGGCCCCGGTGGAATGCCCAGTGCCTGGCCGAGTTCGGGGCGGCTCCCGACATCGACGGTGGCGAGCACGAAGCGTCCTTCGAACCTGTCAGCGAGCCTCGACAGCGTGGCGTTGATCTCGACGGACGCCGGCTCGGCGGCCGACCAGAAACTGACGAGGACGACCACCGAGAGGGACCGATCGACCACGTCGGTGCGCAACGACTGCTCGTCGGCAACCTCGACGACGTAGGCGCCCGAGCCCGGGCCGCTCCCGCCAGGCGCGGCGCCGGGTCCGGTCGCAGCTGGCGGGCTGGCGCAGAGCGGACAGGTCGACTGCTCCCGGGCGCGAGAACTGTGGAACGGTCATGCGGACATCCTATGGACGGTCACGAGCGACGGAGTCGCCGGGACCGGCTCAATCACCACGCGCACTCACGAAAGGCGACGGTCACGAGCGACGGAGTCGCCGGGACCGGCTCAATCACCACGCGCACTCACGAAAGGCGACGGTCACGAGCGACGGAGTCGCCGGGACCGACTCAAAAACCACCTGCACCCTCGCGATCAGAAGCGCGCGGGCTCGCGGTACTCGCCCCACTCGGCCCGCAGGGCGTCGCAGATCTCGCCGAGGCTGGCTTCGAGCCGGACCGCCTCCATCATGGCCGGGATCATGTTGGCATCGGTGCGGGAGACCTCGATCATCCGGGCGATTGCAGCGTCCACGCCCGCCTGGTCGCGCGCCGTACGGCGCTCGGTCAGCTCGCGGACCTGAACGGTCTCGACTTCGTGCGACACCCGCATGATCTCGAGCTCGTGGGAGACCGTCGAGGTGTGGCAGTTGACGCCAACGACTCGCTTGTCCTTCTTCTCGACCGCGGTCTGGTACTGGAAGGCAGCTTCGGCGATCTCCGCCATGAACCAGCCGTCCTCGATGCCCCGCAGGATGCCGCGCGTCATCGGCCATACGCCCGAGACACCCTCGCGGGTGCTCGAACGGACCTGGTCGGCGAGCGCCTCGGTGTCCGTCGAGCGCAGGGGCGAGCCGCCGAGCTGGAGGATCGTGTCGAAGATGGCGGTCGCCTCGGCCTCGATCTTGTCGGTCAGTGCCTCGACGTACCACGAGCCGCCGAGCGGGTCAGCGACGTTGGCCACGCCGGTCTCCTCCATCAGCACCTGCTGGGTGCGCAGCGCGATCTCGGCAGCTTGCTCGGTCGGCAGGGCGAGCGTCTCGTCGAGGGCGTTGGTGTGGAGGGAGTTGGTGCCCCCGAGTACGGCGGCCAATGCCTCGACCGCGGTGCGAACGACGTTGTTGTAGGGCTGCTGGGCCGTCAGCGAGACACCTGCCGTCTGGGTATGGAAACGCAGCCACTGCGCGCGTTCGGTCGTGGCACCGTAGACATCGCGCATCCAACGGGCCCAGATGCGGCGGGCCGCGCGGAACTTCGCGACCTCCTCGAAGAAGTCGACGTGGGCGTCGAAGAAGAACGACAGCCCGGGTGCGAAGGTCTCGATGTCGAGGCCGCGCGAGAGACCCAGCTCGACGTACCCGAACCCGTCGGCCAGGGTGAACGCGAGCTCCTGCGCAGCCGTCGAGCCTGCTTCGCGGATGTGGTAGCCGGAGACCGAGAGCGGCTTGTAGTCGGGGATGCTCTCGGCGCAGTACTCCATGAGGTCGCCGATCAGGCGCAGGTGCGGCTCAGGACCGAACAGCCACTCCTTCTGCGCGATGTACTCCTTGAAGATGTCTGTCTGCAGCGTGCCGTTGAGAGCTCCGACGTCGGCGCCCTGGCGCTCGGCGGCCACGAGGTACATGCAGAAGACGGGGACGGCCGGTCCGGAGATCGTCATCGAGGTCGTGACGTCGCCCAGCGGGATGCCGTCGAACAGCGTCTCCATGTCGGCTGCGGTGTCGATGGCCACGCCGCAGTGGCCGACCTCCCCCAGCGCCTTCGGGCTGTCGCTGTCGTGTCCCATCAGCGTCGGCATGTCGAATGCGACCGAGAGACCCCCACCGCCGTGGCCGAGGATCATCTTGTAGCGCTCGTTGGTCTGCTCGGCGTTGCCGAAGCCGGCGAACTGGCGGATCGTCCAGGTGCGACCGCGGTAGCCGGTAGCGTAGAGGCCGCGCGTGTAGGGGAACTCGCCGGGCCAGCCGATGCGCTCGAAGCCGTCGATGCCGGCTCCCTCGGGCGGACCGTAGACGGGGTCGACCTCCATCTGCGACAGCGTGGTGAAGTCGGCGTCGCGAACTCGCGACTCGTCGTAGCGCTGCTGCCAGCGGGCGCGCCCGGCCTCGATGTCGCGTGCGTCGGTCATCTGCCCTCCAGCAACTTAGTTGGACGTCCAACTAAAGGGTACGCGGAAGGCGTCTTGTCGACCAACTCGCAGGTCAGACGGGTGGTAGTGGACCGGAGTCGAGTGACTGCGGGCATCAGGTCGCCGGGGTGGTCTGGTCGTTGAAGTCGCCGGCGGCGACGCGGACGGGGCGGAGGAGGTCGGAGAGCTGGTCGAGCTGGTCGGCGTCGAGTGCCCCGACGCCGAAGTCGGCCGAGACCAGGTCGGCGGTGGCCGCCCCCACCAGGCTGCGCCCGGAGGCGGTGATCTCAGCCAGGATCGCGCGGCCGTCGGTGGGGTGCTTGACGCGGCGTACGAGCCCCTGGGCCTCGAGCCGGTCGATGATCGAGGTGACCGACGTGGGGTGCACCTGCAGCCGTTCGCCCATCTTGCCGAGCGGCAGCGAGCCGCGACGCGAGAAGGTCAGCAGGACCAGTGCCTCGTAGCGGGCGAAGCTGAGGCCGTGTGGTCGCAGGATCTCGTCCAGCTCGGCGAGGACGAGCTGCTGGACGCGCATCAGGCTGGTGACCGCCCGCATCTCCGGGACGGCGGACCACCGCAGCCCCCATTGGCGCGCGGCCTCCTCGATCGGGTCGAAGGACAACGGGATGTGGCGCGCCATGGCCAGACTGTAGCGACCCAGGGCGATCCGCCGGCCATCCCGTCGGCGGGTGACCGAGGCAGATGCCCTGTGACTGAGGCGCGTTTGCCTTGTTCACAAGCCGCCTGGCTTGTTCACTAGGCAAACGCCTCGGCCACACGGGGCAATCGCGGGGCGGGGGTCAGCGGGGGGATTCGCGCAGCGTGGCAGCGCGGGCCCGTTGAACGGTCACGGCGGCCACGAAGGTAGACACGCCCACGAGCGCCAGCAGCACGACGGCCATCAGGACGCCCAGCCGAGTCGCGTCCAGCGTGGCCACGACCCGAGGGGTACGGATGTCGCCGATGACGCCGAGCGTCACGGTACGCACGACGATGTACTGCGCAGCCGAGCCGGCGAGGATGCCGGCGATTCCAGCCGCACCGAGGACCGCGGACAGCTCGACGAAGATCGCACGTACGATCTGTCGGCGGCGGACGCCCACGACCCGTAGCGAGGCCGCGTCGCGTCGTCGGTCCGGCAGCTGCACCGCCAGGTTGACCGCCAGGCCCGCCAGGGCCAGCGCCACCGCCGCGAGGGCTGCGACCAGGTAGAGGTTGAGCGACAACGCATAGGCGTCCTGGTCGAGCACCTGTTTCGCCGCTGACAGCGATGCTGGGCTCGAGGCACCATGGGCGGTCAGCGCCCTTGGTCACGCTCGCCGGGGTGTCACCGCGCGCCAGCACGTACACGTCAGTCGAAGCGGGCGGGATCGACTGGTCGCGCGTCATCATCGTGTAGTCGATGAGCAAGCCGCGAGGTCCGAGGAACGGCATCGAGTCGGTCACCCCGACCGGTGTGATCGGCAGGCCCTCGAGCGCGTCGGTCTCGGCCACCAGGTGATCTCCCGATCCACCCAGGATCTTGGTCGCTTCGGTCCGCCCCATCAGCACGGGCCGATAGGCAGGTACGTCGCTCGGCGTGATCCCGCCGATCCCGACACTGTCACCCGTGTCGACCCGCACAACGAGGCGAGGGCCCTCCTGACTGACCTGGGTCGAACCGGCGCTGAGCCCCAGCGGCGAGGTCACCGGTCGCCAGGCACCTGCGTCGAGCAGCGGGTTGTCGGCTCGACCGTCCTCGGTGAACGCCAGCAGGCTCGCAGAACCGCTCAGTGTCGTGGCAGACGTCGCGGGACCTCCGATCAGGAGCGCGTCGACGCGACAGCGCTGCCGACAGAAGGAGACCTTCGTCGTCGCGGTGGACTCGCCGGACTTGAACGGCCCGAAGAACATCGTCCTGCTGTCGCCGCCGGCGGTCTGGACCTGGAGTGAGACACCCAACGCGTCCGTGCCTGCGTTCACCTGGTTGTCGAGGGCGAGGCTGAAGGAGCGTCCCTGCACCGATACACCCGGGCCGTGCGGGCCCAGCTCCTGTGCGACCGCGGCCGCATCGAGACCCGGCGTCCACGTGCTGGGCCACACTCCTACCCGGGCCAGCCGAGAGGTGTCGAGCACGAGCTTCTCGCCGTAGGAGCCCTGAACGATCACCCCTGCCGCCATCAACCACTTGCCCTGCGGGTCCAGCTCTCGCGTCAGCGCGACCGTCTGGTCGAGTGGGGCGGCCGAACGGTACGCCTGCGCCGCTCCGACCTCCGTCGCCGCCGTGCTCCGTCGCCACGCATCGGCTGCGCCGTACACGCCGGCTGCGAACACCGCGATCGCGAGAGCAGCCGTCAACGGCAGGATGACGAGGCTGCCCTCGCGGCGCCGGCTCACGGCCCGTGATGCGACAAAGCCCGTCACACCAGGGCGCCCAGACGTACGCCGTGCCCACCACCGCGCCAACTGCACCACGCCCGCCGTGACGAGCAGTCCGGTTGCGCCGGCAAGCAGGAGCGGCAGCACGAGGTCGGTGGACCGTGGCGCCGACCGGCCCGAAGCAGTCAGGCTGGCGGCGACCACGACGACGGCAGCGGCGACGAGAGCCGCCTTGGTCACGACCACCCAGCGTCCTGACCGCCCCGGCCGCCGAACGCCCGCGAGCTGTGCCGACAGCGGCTCGCGGAGTGCACCGGACACCGCGAGGACGCTCGCCGCCACGGCCGCCAGGAGGACCAGCGCGCCGGCGATGGCGCTTCCGGTGCCCAGCGACACTGGCAATGCCGCTGACGAGCCACCGCCGGGACAACCAGAGCGTGGTGGCATAACCCAGTGCGAAACCCGCGGGAGTGGCCAGGAGGAGCAGCAGGACGGGTTCGGCCAGTCCGAAGGCCCACATCTGCCGCGCGCTCAACCCCCGCAGGGAGCCCAGTGCCAGCTCGTGCCGCCGCTGGTCTGCAGCAGCACCGAGCAGCCGGGCGAGCAACGCGAGCGCGACGAGGACGAGCGACACGACGGCGGGCGTGACCGTGTCGCGCGCCGTGCCACGATTCTGCTCGATGTCGGCGAGCACGAACTGCAAGCTGTTGTCCTCGGTCGCCTTGTACCGACCGTCATGGAGCGTCGTCAGGTACTGAGGCAGGTCAACGACCGCCTGCCGCGCGCGCCGTACGTCGTCAGCGGTGGTCTGCGCGTCCACCGAGAGACTCCGGTCGATGTGGAACGTCAGGCTCTCTGACGCCAGCCGTCCGATCGTGGCGGAGTCGGTGATGATCGGCCCCGGCTCGAACAGGATCGCTCCGCCTCGGGCCGCCTGCGGCGCGCTCGACGTCAGCCGGCTCTCATCGAACCAGAAGGCTGCGGGATCGTTGGGCAACGAGTACACCCCGACCACCCGCAGCCTGCCGGGGTACCCCGTGAAGGGCAGGCGATCCCCGACCTTGACGTGGGCCGAGACAGCGGCTGCCTCACGCATGATCACGTCGCCTGGCTGCCGAGGGCACGATCCCGTGATCACGAGATGCGCACAGGCGCCGGCCTTGGCCGCGAGGACCGTAGTGCCGCTCCAGGGAAAGCCGAACAGGTGGCGGACCGTGTCCGGGGAGGACTCGACCGACACGGTGGCGGGACCGAACAGTCCCCGCAGATGTTCAGTTCCGACCGTGGCGGCGTGCCGGAGCTCGTCCGCGAGACTCGTCGTGTCGCCCGAGGGCCGGTAGGTGATCGAGACACCGGTCGAGACGGGCAGCGCATGCTGCAGCCGCGTCACCAGGAAAGACTGAGCGGACGAGGCCTGGTAGGCGGGCCCGACGACAGCGGAGGCAACCGCCACCGCCGCCAGCACGAAGGCGCCCAACGTCAACGTGGCGCGCGAACGTAGACCGCGCAGCAAGGCAGCCAGGAGCGTCAGACCACCGTGGCGATGACGCATCACCGCACCTCGTCCCGCAGCATGCTCGGCGGAGAACGTCGCGCGACACCACGGTTGACCAGATAGGTCACCACGCCGACCATCAGTCCGGCACCAGCTGCGACAACCAGCAGGCTCACCGGTCGAGGCTCGCCGTGCAGTGCCGGGGAATAAGGCGTCTGCGGGACCAGCGCCAATCCGGGTACCGCGACTCGCGTTGCCAGCCAGCCCGTGGCAGCGACGACGACGAAGGTGCTGATCGCGAGCCATCCCGCCTCGACCCGGTAGGCCGCCGCGATGTGCTCAGCGGTGACGCCCGAGAGACGCAGGCTGGCCGCTTCCCGTCGCCGTTCGTCCCGTTGTCCGGTGACGGCGGCTGCCAACCCGACCAATCCGATAGCCATCGCGAACAGGCTGAGCAGCGTGTGGAGCCGCACCCCCTGGACATCAGCTCGGCGTGTGGCCGCGTCCAGTGTCGTCACGTAGTCCCGGGAGGCGCCGACCACGCCACTGCCCTGCAGCTCGCGCAGGACGGACCCGGGGGTGTCGGCCCTTGCGAGGATGTACGTGGTCGCCGTCGGGATCACGGTGCTGCCGCCCGCCATGGCCCGCGGTAGGTCCATGAGCATCCCCTGGCTGCCGACGAAGGGCAGCGCCTCGACCTGCCCGGCGAGCACGACCCCATGCTCGGATCCATCACTGGCGTACCCGATGGGGCTCCCCTTGTCACGGGCGACGGCCAGGCCCGGCGTGGTCAGCACCGCAAGCCGCTGGCTGGTCTCGGCAGCCTTGAGGTTGGTCAGGCCGCCGAAGCGGCTGATCTTCACCCGGAGGACTGAGCCTTGTTGCACCGTGCCACGCGGACTGCCGCCTCCGGCAGGTGCCTCCCACGTCGTCTGCTGAAGGAGTTCCTGTCCTCCGAAGTTCGCGCCAGTGATGACGAGGTACGGCGGATGTCCGGCTCCGCGCAGGGACCCCTCGACCAGCAGTTGGGTCACTGTGCACCCTGATCCACAACCGGAGAGGCTGCTCGACACCGTAGTGACACCGGCCGGGTCGAGAGGTGGCTGACGCGGGGGCCGGACAAAGGCCTGGTCGACGGAGCCTCCCGGTGTCGCATAGAAGACCGTCACGACCGACTTGTTCACGTTGCGCAGGGACGCGTTCGTGAAGGTGATGCTGACCTTGCTACCGGTCGCAGGTTGCACCGGTTGGCCCAGCTGGAGGCGAGAGAGCTGCGGCGACACCTGCCCTGCGCCGGTGTCGGACAGGAAACCACCGACGACGGCGTTCCAACGCGCCGTGTCCGCGAAGACGCGCCGGTAGGGCTCGGACTTGTCCGGCGCCTCGACCATGGCCATCAGCCAGCGGCCTTCGGGGTCGATCCGATGGGTCGCGTCGTAGGCCGCGAGCGGCCCCGCAGCAACGGTGTACTGGAGAGGTCCCCCTACCGCCAGCTTCGTCGACTCCGCCAGCCAGTCGGCGACGGCTGTGCTCGTGCTCGACGTCACGGCCGTGACCACCGCCGCCGCGATCACGAGCCGCGTACCGAAGACGCTGTTGGAGCGGCGCGCCATCCGCCGCCTCGCGAGGAAGCCCGCCAGGCTCCCACCGCCCGCACCTGCGCGACGAGACGACAACGCCGCCCCCGCCCGGATGGCCACGGCGGCCACCTCGGCGGCCGCGAGCCCGAGCAGGACCGGACTTAGCAGGGCCGGGTTTCCCAGTCCCGCCCAGCCTCCGCGTGAGCCCGCCAGCTGGGTGGCCTGAAAGGCCGAGATCGCGGCGGCGACGATGATCATCGTCTGGCCGAACAGCACCAGTGTGGTCCCCGGCCGGGGACGGTACGACGTGTCCAGCTGTTGGATCAGCGGCTCCCTGATCGTGCGCCAGCTTCCGGCCGCGACGGCACAGCCGCTCACGGCCACCGCGACCCCCACGGTCAACCAGCCGAGTCCTCCGATCCGACCTGGGTCGGGCACCCCCGGAGGCAGCCACCGGTCAGCGGCGAACGACGTCACCGTCCGCCCGATCAGGGCACCCGATCCGGCAGCCACGATGAGCACCGTGAGCGGCTCCGCAAGCAGGTAGATCAGCAGAGCGAACCCGTGGCGGCCCCGGATCTGTGCGAGCGCGATCTCTGGGCGGCGGGCGCGTGCGGTGCCGGCTGCCTGCACGCTGAGCGCCACGATCCCGAGCAGCAGCAGTACGCCGACCGAGCCGACGGGTGTGTCGGTCAGGCCACTGAACTGTTCGACCACGAGGGAACCGGCCACGACCACCGTACCGAGCAGGAACAGCGTCCACGTCTGGCCCTTGCGCCACATGATCCCCCGCACGAGCGTGCTCATCCGGACCTCCCGAGGCTCACCAGCTCTGGCCCGCGCGGAACCGTCCTGCCGACGCGACAGGTGCAACCCGGTCGGTCAGCCGACCCTCGTCGATCACCACGTGCCGGTCCGCCGCCGCGACGACGGCCAGGTCATGCGTCGCCACGACGACCACAGCACCTCGTTGCGCTTCACGATGCAGTTCGGCCATCACCTGTCCCCGGGTGAACTCGTCGAGCTCGCTGGTGGGTTCGTCGGCCAGCAGGACCTCCGCGCCCACGACGAACGCGCGCGCACAGGCGACCCGTTGCATCTGCCCACCGGAGAGCTCCTCGACCTGGCGGTCACCGAGGTCGGCGATGTGGAACCGGTCGAGCGCCTCCAACGCCCGAGCCTGGACCTCGGGGGCCGGGATCTTCCGGGCGCGCAGTGCAATGGCGACGTTTTCGTGGGCCGACAAGATCGGCACCAAGCCGTAGACCTGCAACACGAACGTCACTTCGGGGCGCGGGTCGCCATCGCCCTGCCAGGTCGATCGCCCGTCGTACTCAGCTGTGCCGCGCGAGGGAGGCAGCAGACCCCCGGCGACCGTGAGCAGCGACGTCTTTCCTGAGCCTGACGGTCCCGAGACGGCCGTGACCTCGCCGGGCGCAAAGGTGAGTGAGAGGGGATGCAGGATCTGCCGCCCGCCGATGATGAGCTCGATCTCGTGGAGGACCAAGGGGCCGCTCATGGTGTCTCCCGCCGACGGGTGACGCCGTCGGGTCGGCTCAGCAGCAGCGAGTCGACGTCCTCGGGTTCGATCCGGACGAGGGTGCCCTGCGGCCACTGCTCCGTGAGGTGAGCCGGGAGGTGCAGCACCCCCTCGGCGCCGATCACGATGTACTCCGCTCCATCGCGGCCCTCCGAGCCCACCCGGCCACCCTTCATGGTGATCGTGCGCTGGAACGTGTCGGCCACCTCGGGCTGGTGGGTGACGACCACGATCGTCGTACCGAGCTCATCGCCGAGGCCGTGGATGAGCTCGAGCATGTGGTCGCGGTCCTCGTGCCCGAGCTGGCTGGTCGGTTCGTCCGCGAGCAGCAGCTGGGGTGAGGACGTCACAGCGCAGGCCAACGCCAGTCGCTGCTGCTGGCCTCCTGACATCGTCCGCACGACCTGGTGCGCCTGCTCGCCGAGTCCGACCCGCGCCAACAGGTCGGTGTCGTCCATTGCGACCCGGTCGGTACGGCCGACCGAGACCCGAGCGAACGCGAGATTCTGCCGGGCGGTGGCGTACGGAAGGAGGTTACGGCTCGCGCCCTGCAGCATCGTGCTGACGCGTTGGGCGCGCAGTCTCGTGAGCTCCCGCTCGCTCATCCGGGAGATCTCCTGATCACCCAGGAAGATCTTGCCCGCCGAGGGCCGCTGGATTCCGCCGAACAGGGTCAGCAGGGTGGACTTCCCCGACCCGGACGGTCCCAGGAACGCCACGCGTTCGCCCGCGCGGATGTCGAGGTCGACACCTTGGAGGGCGACGACGTCGTGCCCTTCGAAGGTCCGGTACAGGTGGACCACGCCGCGGCAGCGCAGCCCGAGGCCGCCTCCGGTGGCGCCGAGCCCACGCTCGTCCACCGGAGGATCCTCGCGTGGCAGCTCGGCCGTCAGATCCCGCGTCACCGCTCCCCCTACCCATCGTCCCTGGAGGAGCAAACCGCAATCATCTGGCCCAAGGCAACACGCGCAGCCACGTCGTTAGCCGCTTGTGACCGGGATGCCCCGTTGCCGGGCCGGCGAAGAGGCGCGACCTGAGTTCGGGTGGGTGGCCGGTGGTGGGGTTGTACGGCCGGTGGGTGGCGATCCAGGGTGACCGGTCGCCGACGTACGGGAGGTGGGAGAGGCAGATGCCCTGTGACTGAGGCGCGTTTGCCTTGTTCACAAGCCACCTGGCTTGTTCACTAGGCAAACGCCTCGGCCACGCCTACGAGGACGGTCAGACGAGGGACGGTCAGGCGAGGGCAGCGATCAGGCGGTCGGCAGCGCTGTAGGGGTCGAGCCGCCCCGCGACCACCTGCGACCCCAGCGACTCCAGGTCGGCGTGGCCACCGAGGTCGCCGAACTTTTCCCGTAGGGCCGTGACCGCGATCGCCTCGATCTCGTGCCGAGCCCGCCGTTCGCGCCGGGCCGTGAGCTCGCCGGACGCGTCGAGGTGAGCGCGGTGCTTCTCGATCGCCGCCACCACGTCGTCCATCCCCTGGCCGGTCTGGGCCACCGTCTTGACGATCGGCGGTCGCCAGGCTTCAGGTGCGGCTCCCAGGTTGAGCACCGAACGCAGGTCGCGAACGACCTGGTCGGCGCCGTCCCGGTCCGCCTTGTTGACCACGAACACGTCGCCGACCTCCAGGATGCCCGCCTTGGCGGCCTGGATGCCGTCACCCATTCCCGGCGCCAGCAGCACCAGGGTCGTGTCGGCGAGCCCCGCGACGTCGACCTCCGACTGGCCGACACCGACGGTCTCGACCACCACGACGTCGCACCCGGCGGCGTCCAGCACCCGGAGCGCCTGGGGAGTCGCCCAGGCCAGCCCACCGAGGTGCCCGCGGCTGGCCATGGAACGGATGTACACCTCGGGGTCGGTCGCGTGCTCCTGCATACGGACCCGGTCACCGAGCAGCGCTCCCCCCGAGAACGGAGAGGAGGGGTCCACCGCCAGCACCCCGACGCGCTTGCCGGACTGGCGCAGCGCCGTCACGAGCGCGGACGTCGACGTCGACTTGCCCGACGCCCGGAGACCCCGTCACTCCGATGATCTGGGCACGGCCCGTGTGCGGCGCGAGCAGCGCCGCCACCTGCCGGAGCAACGGCGAGGCGTCCTCGACGAGCGAGATCAGCCGCGCAACGGCCCTCGGGTCACCGTCCTGGGCCCGCTCGACGAGCGCCGGGACCCCGAGCTGGCCGCGGGAGGAGCGCCGGCCGACCGGCGGCCGGGGCGAGTCCGTGGCAGGAGCGAGGTCGTCAGCCGTCACGCGGGGACGCGGATGATCAAGGCGTCGCCCTGGCCGCCGCCACCGCACAGAGCGGCGGCGCCGAGGCCGCCACCCCGACGCTTGAGCTCCAGCGCCAGGTGCAGGACGATGCGGGCGCCCGACATGCCGATCGGGTGACCGAGCGCGATCGCGCCACCGTTGACGTTGACCTTGTCCTCGCTGATGCCGAGCTCGCGCGCACTCGCGATGCCGACCGCGGCAAAGGCTTCATTGAGCTCGACGAGGTCGAGGGACGAGGTTTCGATGCCGTCCTTGTCGCACGCCTTCCTGATCGCGTTGGCGGGCTGGCTCTGCAGCGACGAGTCGGGCCCCGCGACCTGACCCGAGGCTCCGATCTCGGCGAGCCAGGTGAGCCCGAGCTCCTCGGCCTCTGGCCTTGCTCATCACGATCACGGCGCACGCGCCGTCGGAGATCTGCGACGCGGAGCCGGCCGTGATCGTGCCGCTCTTGTCGAACGCCGGGCGAAGCTTGGCCAACGACTCGGTCGTCGTGTCACCCCGGATGCCCTCGTCCTCGGCGACCACGACCGGGTCGCCCCGGCGCTGCGGAACCTCGACAGGCACGACCTCCTCCGCGAACAGTCCGTTCTTCCACGCCTCGGCGGCGCGCTGGTGCGACCGGGCCGCGAAGGCGTCCTGCTCCTCCCGGGTGAGGGACTCCACGTCGCTGTTGCGGGTCTCGGTGAGACCGCCCATCGCCTGGTCGGTGAAGATGTCCCACAGCCCGTCGTAAGCCATGTGGTCGCGGACGGTCACGTCGCCGTACTTGTAGCCCTCGCGGGACTTCGTCATCAGGTGCGGAGCGTTGGTCATCGACTCCATGCCACCGGCGACGACCACCTCGCACTCCCCAGCGCGGATCAGCTGGTCGGCGAGCGCGATCGCGTTGATCCCGGAGAGGCAGACCTTGTTGATCGTGAGGGCCGGCACGTTCATGCTGATGCCTGCCTTGACGGCGGCCTGGCGGGCCGGAATCTGTCCGGCGCCGGCCTGCAGCACCTGGCCCATGATCACGTAGTCGACCTGGTCGGCCCCGACACCGGCCTTCTCGAGCGCGCCCTTGATGGCGACGCCACCGAGATCGGTTGCCGCCTGGTCCTTCAGCCCGCCCAGCAGCCGCCCGATCGGCGTCCGAGCACCCGCGACAATGACAGTCCCGGCCATCAGTCCTCCTCCGGTGGAATATCTCGTCTGAACACTACCCAGCCATCGCGTCGAGCGGAACGCCGCCGTGACCCCGCCACGTGTCGAACAGGTCACACCCGCTGGAGCGTCGTCTCGTCGTACCGCGACGATGGGAGCATGACCGCCGACCCTGCACCGCTGCCCATCACCGCCATCGATCACGTCGGGATCGCCGTGTATGACCTCGACGAGGCCATCGCTTTCTACCGGGAGAACTTCGGCTTCGTGCCCGTGCACCAGGAGGTCAACGAGGAGCAGGGCGTGCGCGAGGCCATGCTGACCGTCGGCGGCTCCGACACCTGTCTCCAGCTGCTGGCCCCGATCGGGCCGGAGTCGGCGATCGCGAAGTTCCTTGACCGCTCGGGGCCCGGCATCCAGCAGCTCGCCTACCGCGTCTCCAGCATCGAGGACGCGATGGCCGCGGTCCGCGACCGCGGCATGCGCCTGCTGTTCGAGCAGCCGCGTCGCGGCACGGCCGGCAGCCGGATCAACTTCATCCATCCCAAGGACGCCGGCGGGGTGCTCGTCGAGCTGGTCGAACCGGCCGGTCCGGCCCCCTGCTGACTCGGCTGCCATGGTGTAAGTCACAGAATCACCCGAGGACCCACCACTCTCGCTAGGGTCCGACCAAGCAGTCGTCGGGGCCGACGGCTGCCGACCCGCCAGTCATCGACGAAGGGCCCTGCCATGGCTGACCTCGGCTCCCCCGAGTTGACGAACATCCGCGACGCGATCCTGGCGGGCGACACGGCGGCGGCTGACTTCGCATCGTTGCCGGTGCCGACGTCCTACCAGGGGATCACCGTCCGCAAGAGCGAGACGGAGCTGTTCGACGGGCTCGAGTCCGCGGACAAGGATCCACGCAAGAGTCTCCACCTCGACGAGGTCGCCACCCCCGAGCTCGGTCCCGGTGAGGCGCTGGTGGCCGTCATGGCGTCAGCGATCAACTACAACACCGTCTGGACCTCGATCTTCGAGCCGGTCTCGACGTTCTCCTTCCTCGAGCGCTACGGCCGGATGTCGCCGCTGTCGAAGCAGCACGACCAGCCGTACCACGTGGTGGGCTCCGACCTGGCCGGCGTCGTCCTCCGGACTGGTCCCGGTGTCCACTCCTGGTCGCCCGGCGACGAGGTGGTCGCGCACTGTCTGTCGGTCGAGCTGGAGAGCTCCGACGGGCACAACGACACGATGCTCGACCCGGAGCAGCGCATCTGGGGATTCGAGACGAACTTCGGGGGGCTGGCCCAGCTGGCCCTGGTCAAGTCCAACCAGCTGATGCCGAAGCCCCGTCATCTGAGCTGGGAGGAGGCCGCCGCCCCCGGCCTGGTCAACTCCACGGCCTACCGACAGCTTGTCTCGCGCAACGGTGCGGACATGAAGCAGGGCGACACCGTGCTGGTCTGGGGTGCGTCGGGTGGTCTTGGCTCCTACGCCACGCAGTTCGCGCTCAATGGTGGAGCGACCCCGGTGTGCGTCGTGTCGTCGGACGACAAAGCCGACCTCTGCCGAGCCATGGGCGCCGAGCTCATCATCGACCGTCGCGCCGAGGACTACCGGTTCTGGAAGGACCCGGTGACCCAGGACCCGAAGGAGTGGCGACGCCTCGGCGCCCGGATCCGCGAGCTCACCGGCGGGGACGATCCGGACATCGTTTTCGAGCACCCCGGGCGCGAGACCTTCGGTGCCTCGGTGTTCGTAACCCGCCGCGGCGGCACCATCGTGACGTGTGCGTCGACGTCCGGTTTCCAGCACGAATACGACAACCGGTACCTGTGGATGCACCTCAAACGCATCGTCGGATCTCACTTCGCGAACTACCGGGAGGCCTGGGAAGCCAACCGACTGATCGCCAAAGGGCTGGTCCATCCCACTCTCAGCAAGACCTATCCACTCCATGAGACGGGACAGGCTGCTTTTGAGGTTCACCGGAACCAACATCAGGGCAAGGTCGGGGTACTCTGCTTAGCACCGGAAGAGGGGCTCGGGGTGCGGGACCACGAGCTACGCGGCCAGCACATCGACGCCATCAACCGCTTCCGTGGTGCATGAGAAAGGATGAGGCTCCTGGGTCGTCTGACCTGGAGCCTCCCGACAGGAACGAGGGACCTGACAGACCATGACCGACCAGCCCGGCAACGCACAGCGTGGACTGTCCATCTTTGACAACGCGGAGGACGAACGGACGACCTCCCAGTCGGCTGACCCCGAGGAAGCGACTCAGGTCATACCCGTGGTGCCGAGCGGTCAGGACAGCGGCTCACAGTCCTCCGGGGCGGTCTCCCGCATCTCGTTCCCCACGCAGTCGGCCCAGCCGCCGAGCTTTCCTGTCGTACGCCGTGGAGGGTACGACAAGGACTCGGTCGACCAGTTCTTCGCCCGCGTGCAGGTCAGCCAGGTCGAAGGCAGCTCGGCGCTCGTGCTGCTCCGCGAGGAGAACGCCCGGCTCTCCGCGCGCGTCGAAGAGCTCGTCCGGCAGGTCGCCGAGCAGGAGACCCCGACGTACTCCGGCCTCGGTGCCCACGCTGCCGCGATGCTGCGGCTGGCCGAGGAGCAGGCCGCCCAGGTCCGCGCCGACGCGCGCAAGGCCGCCGAGCAGTCGCGGGCACTGAGCCTGCGCGAAGCCGAGGCGCTGCGCACCGAGGCACAGAAGGAGGCCGACGACATCCGCACGGTCGGGCTCGAGGAGATCGACGAGCGGATGGCCACGACGCTGCTCGAGGCCGACCGGGAGCGTGCTCTCGTCAAGGCACAGGCCAACGACATGCTGGCCTCGGCGCGGCGTGAGGCCGACCAGCTCCGACTCGGTGCCAAACAGGAGACTGATGCTCTGCGGGCCGCCACGGCCCGGGAGGTCGAGCAGGCCAGAGCTGCCGTCGACCGGGAGGTCATCGAAGCCCGACGCACGCTCGCGGTCGAGAAGGAGCGACTCACGAAGGAGGCGACCGAGCGCCACGCGACCGCGACGGCCGAGACCGGCCGCATCATCGAGGAGGCGGAGGCACGGGCGACCGCCGCCGAAGAACGTGCCCGCGAGGCGATGGAGTCGGCCACCAAGCACCGCGAGCAGGCGATCGCCGAGAGCGAGCGGACGCTGACCCGCTCGCGTCGCGAGGCCGAGCAGCTCACGGTCACCGCACGCCGATCCGGCGAACGTATCGTGGCGAACGCCCGGGCTGACGCCGAGCGACAGAGCGCGGCGGCCCTCGACGAGGTGACCCAGCTCCGACGGCAGCGGGACGGCATCGTCGCCCAGCTGGCGCAGCTGCGCGACCTGGTAGCCAGCTTCACCGGCGACACCGGCGACACCGGCGACACCCGGCGGCGACGAGCCGCCGAAGGGGCCGACCCGACCGTCGGCGCAGGCCGTGGCGACCACCGACCAGGGCAGCGAGCCGTCGAACCCGCGGTCGACCAGCGGGACGCCCGCAGCGCCCGCAGCGACGGACAAGGGCGGCAGTAGCTCCCAGACCGCGGCGGACAGGACCCGGACCGGATCGCCTGCCCCTGCCAAGTCCGGGACCGCGTCCCCGTCGGCACGCCCCGAGACTCCGGCGTCGCGGCCGACGAGAGGCCGTTCCGCGGTGGCCGCCCGCATCGCTGCCGAGGTCGCTCCCCCGGGCACCGACAGCAAGGCCAAGGGTCAGCCGGCCGGTGCCGGTGACACCTCCCCGGCCTCGCAGGGTGCCCCAGCAGCCGACACCAGCGACGACGAGGGCGACCCGCAGACCAAGGCCAGCTAGCCACCGGACAACTGCGGCACCCCACTGCGGGCGGGGCGGAGCCGTCATACGGTCAAGGCATGGTTCCTTCGACCGCCACGACCACACGACCCGACCGCAGCACCCTGATCGAGTTCTTGCGCGCCCGTCGGCACGCCGTGATCATGACGACCCGGCGGGACGGGCGGCCCCAGTCGTCACCGGTCGCGTGCGGTGTCGACGTCGAGGGCCGGCTGGTGATCTCCACCTATCCCGAACGTGCCAAGGCCGCCAACGTCCGTCGCGACCCACGCGTCTCCGTCTGCATGCTGTCCGAGGACTGGGACGGCCCCTATGTGCACCTCGACGGCCGCGGCGAGGTACTCGACCTACCGGACGCGCTCGAGCCCCTGGTGGAGTACTTCCGGTCGCTGTCGGGTGAACACCCGGACTGGGACGAGTACCGTGCCGCGATGACGCGTCAGCAGAAGTGTCTGATCCGCATCAGCATCGAACGGTGGGGACCGATCGCCACCGGCGGCTTTCCGCCGGGCAGGAGTCCCTGAGCCGCACCCGCACGGCTCCCGTGTGTCGTGCGCTGCTGAAGAGGCCGACCGGTCCGTGGTGTGACAAGGTGTGAGCCATGTCAGACCGCGACGCGGACGCCGCCCGCCGCGCAGCCGACCGGGCCGAGGGCGCCCGTGACGAGGCCATCGAAGCACGGGACGCCGCCACCGACGCCCGTGACGAGGCCGCCGGAGCGGCCGCCAGCGGCAGTTCAGGCAGTGTCGCCAGGTCCGCCCGAGCCGCTCACGTGGAGTCTCAGGCGGTTCCCTCGGAACTGTTGATCCACCCCGATGACGAGCCTGATCCCGAAGACGAGAACCCGTTCGGAGTCCCCGGGCCGCCGGTGTCGAAGCACTCACCGTTCTACATCGGGTTGTTCGGAGGCCTGGGCCTCCTGTTCGCCTTGTTCCTCGGACTGGCGTTCCGACACATCGAGTCGGTCCTCGTGCTCGTTCTCGTCTCCGCGTTCCTGGCGGTGGGGCTCAACCCGCTCGTCGAGGTGCTCATGCACCGCGGGCTACGGCGGCGCTGGGCCGTCCTTGTGGTCAGTCTGGGAGTCCTCAGCCTGTTGACGCTTTTCGTCGTCGCGCTCGTGCCGGTGCTGCGTGACCAGATCACTGCGCTGATCGCCAGTGCACCCGACTGGTTGGACAAGCTGCAGACGAACCGCACCATCGAGGACCTGGACAAGAAGTACGACGTCATCGACAAGGCCAAGGAGAAGCTCCAGGATCCGCAGCTGGCCCAGCAGGTCTTCGGCAGTGTCTTCACGGTCGGGCTCGCGGTGCTCAACGCGCTGCTCAACGCGTTCCTGATCTTCGTGCTGACGCTCTACTTCCTCTCCGCGTTGCCGCAGATCAAGCGCGCCTGCTACTCACTGGCGCCGGCGTCGAGGCGGGACCGCGTCACCTCCCTCGGCGACGAGATCCTGCGCCGCGTGGGTGGATACGTGGCCGGTGCTTTCGTCGTGGCGCTGACGGCGGGCATCACATCGTTCGTGTTCCTCGAGTTCGCGGGCTTGGGGCAGTACGCGCTGGCGCTGGCGCTCGTCGTCGCGATCCTGGACTTCATCCCGCTGATCGGTGCGACCATCGGCGCCGCGATCGTCACGATCATCGGGTTCGCCACCTCGCCGGGCATCGGGATCGCCTGCATCATCTTCTACGTCGTCTACCAGCAGATCGAGAACTACGTCATCTACCCCCGCGTGATGCGCTCCTCGGTGAACGTGCCCGGGGTGATCACGGTCATCGCGGTGTTGATCGGTGGCACCCTGTTGGGCGTCGTGGGCGCGCTGCTCGCCATCCCGACCGCCGCTGCCGCCCTTCTCCTCTTCCGCGAGATCATCCTTCCCCGTCAAGACCGCGCCTAGCCAGCCCTGGCCCTCCGCGTTTGCCTAGTTCACAAGCCAGGTGGCTTGTGAACTAGGCAAACGCGACGCTGCAACCCCACACTTGCCTCGGCCACTCGTGGGTACGGCGGTCGGCACCAGTGAGCGACGGCGCCGCGGCCGGACCTAGCGACGGCCCAACGGCCCAACCACCGCGCGATGGGGTACTCAGGGGTTCAGGATCTGCGGCGTCTCGTGCTCCATCGGGCCGTCCCACGTGTCCGGCAGGGGTACGGCGGCCGGGTTCAGCCGCGCCACGATCAGGTCGAGCACCTCTTCGGTCTGACCCACCCACAGGTGCTTGCCACCCTCGACCCCGATCACCTCTGCCTGGCTGATGGCCGCGAAGCGCTCCCGCGCCTCCGTAGGCCGCAGGTAGTCGTCGAACTCCGGCACGATCGCCACGACCGGCTTGCCCGAGTCGTCCCACACTTCCAGGTGCTCGGACTGGCTGAACCGCAACGGCGGCGACAACACGATCAAGCCGGCAACACCGGGGTCGCAGCCGTACATGAGACCCAGGTCGGTGCCGAAGGACCAGCCGACCAGCCAGACATTCGGCAGCTCGGCGAACTCGACGTACTCGATAGCGGCCGCGACGTCGTACCGCTCCCCCATGCCGTCGTCGAAGCTGCCCTGGCTGGTGCCCTGCGCGCTGCTGGTCCCCCGCGTGTTGAACCGCAGCACCGCGATCTGCGCGAGCGCCGGCAGCCGGTACGACGCCTTCCGGAAGACCTGGCTGTCCATCATGCCGCCGTGCGTGGGCAGTGGGTGCAGGCAGACCATGGTCGCGACGGGGTCGCCCTCGAGCGGCAGGGCAAGCTCGCCAACGAGCTCGAGCCCGTCGGCGGTGTGCAAGGTGAGCGGCTCGCGACGCGCGGGCAGCACGGAGTTGGCTCGGATGCGCGCCGGTTCACCCACGTCGTACGCCGCCTGCGCCGTCAGCGCGACGTGTAGTCACGGAAGCCGCGGCCGGTCTTGCGCCCGAGATAGCCCGCTGTCACGAGATGCTCGAGCAGGGGCGCCGGAGCAAACCCGGGCTCCCGGAACTCCAGGAACAGGGTCCGCTCGATCGCGAGGGACACGTCGTTCCCGACGACGTCGAGCAGCTCGAAAGGCCCCATCGGCAACGCGCAGCCCTCTTTCATCGCGGTGTCGATGTCGTCGGCCGTGGCGTAGTGCGCCTCGAGCATCCGCACGGCGTCGTTGAGGTAGGGGAACAGCAGCGCGTTGACGATGAAGCCCGCGCGGTCAGAGCACGACACCGGGTGCTTGCCGATCGCCAGGCACAGCGCCCGCACCGTCTCGGCGACGTCGTCATCGGTCGCCACCGTCGACACCACTTCGACGAGCGTCATCAGGTGCGCGGGGTTGAAGAAGTGCATGCCGATGACATCGCGTGGCCGGCGGGTGACCGAGGCGAGCTCGATGACCGGCAAGGACGAGGTCGTGGTCGCAAGGATGGCGCCCTCACGGCAGATCTCGTCGAGGTTGTCGAACAACGCCGTCTTGACGGCGAGGTCCTCGGCGATCGCCTCGACCACGATGTCGACGCCGGACAGGTCCTCGAGGTTCGTGGATCCGGTGACATGTCCGAGCGCCGCGTCGCGATCACCCGCGTCGAGCTTCCCGCGTTGGACGGCCTTCTCGAGGCTTCGACCCATGCCGGCCCGCACGTTGTCGACCTTCTCCTGGCTGCGCGTCACGTACGTGACGTCGTAGCCCGCCCTCGCGAACACCTCGACGATCCCGGTCGCCATCGTGCCGGAACCGACCACGCCGACCCGCCGGATAACGTGCTGGAAGCTCGGTTGCTGGTCGATGCCCGGGGTCTGCTTGTCGTCGACCACGATGGGGCTGTCGGGCGCCTCGTACGTGTAGAACCCGCGACCGGTCTTGCGGCCCAGCAACCCCGCGGTCGTCATCTGCTTGAGCATCGGGCTCGGTGCGTGCAGGCGGTTGCGGCCCTGCCGGTACATCGTGTCGAGGATCTCGTACGCCGTGTCCAGGCCTATGAGGTCGAGCAGCGCCAGCGGGCCCATCGGGTAGCCACACCCAAGCCGCATGGCCGCGTCGATGTCCTCGCGGCTCGCGTAGTTGTTCTCATACATCGACACGGCGTGGTTGAGGTACCCGAACAGCAGTGCGTTGGCGATGAAGCCGGCCTTGTCGCCCACGCTCACGGGGTTCTTGCCGAGGCGGCGGGCCAGGTCCTGGACCTCTTCGACGATGTGCGGCTCGGTGACGACCGTGCTGATCACCTCGCAGAACTGCTGCACCGGAGCGGGGTTGAAGAAATGCATGCCGATGACGCGACCGGGGTTGGACGTCGCCGCGGAGATCTCGGTGACCGACAGGCTCGAGGTGTTGGTCGCCAGCACGGCATCCGGCCGGACGATCTCGTCGAGCTGCTGGAAGATCGTGCGCTTGAGGTCGAGGTTCTCCACGACGGCCTCGACAACGAGGTCGCAGTCCTTGAGGTCGGCCAACGTCGTGGTCAACGTGAGCGCCTCGAAGATCTCGGCCTGTTGCTCCTCGGTCAGCTTGCCGCGCTTCTTGGCCCGATCGGTGGAGTGCTGCACGTGCGCCCGGCCCCGGGCCACCTGCTCATCGGTCTGTTCGACACCGACGACGGTGAACCCGTTGCGTGCGAACACCTCGGCGATGCCCGCACCCATCGTGCCCAGGCCGACCACTCCGATGGTGGAGAACTCTCGAGACATGGCCCCGAGTCTCCCATGGCCGAGTTGTCAGAAGTAGGAAGGGCTATAGCCGCCCCCACTTCTGACAACTCGGTAGGGTCACGGGGTGCGTCTCGTGATTGCCCGCTGCCAGGTCGACTACGCCGGGCGATTGACCGCCCACCTGCCGATGGCCACCCGGCTGATCGTGGTCAAGGCCGACGGCTCGGTGCTCGTCCACTCCGACGGCGGCTCGTACAAGCCACTCAACTGGATGTCCCCGCCGTGCACCCTGGCCGAGGGCATCGACGAGAACGGCACCGTCGAGTGGGTCGTCGAGGCGAAGTCGGGCGACACCCTGCGGATTCTTCTCGAAGAGGTCGTGAGCGACTCATCCCACGAGCTCGGCATCGACCCTGGCCTGCAGAAGGACGGGGTCGAGAAGCACCTCCAGGAACTGCTCGCCGACCACCCCGCCTCGCTGGGCGAGGGGCTGACGCTGGTACGCCGCGAGTTCCCCACCGCGATCGGGCCGGTCGACCTGCTCTGCCGCGACCCCGACGGGGCCGCGATCGCGGTCGAGATCAAGCGGCGCGGTGAGATCGACGGTGTCGAACAGCTGACCCGTTACCTCGACCTGCTCAACCGCGACCCGCTGCTCTCACCCGTGCGCGGCATCTTCGCCGCCCAGGAGATCAAGCCCCAGGCCCGGGTGCTCGCCACCGACCGTGGCATCGCCTGCGTCACCGTCGACTACGACGCCCTCCGCGGCATGGACGACCCGACCGCCCGGCTCTTCTGACCTCCGGACACCCCGACTCACCCGAATCGAGGCCGATCGGGGGCCGAAACGGGCGGATGGGGGTGTTCGGTCAGAAGTCGCCGCCTCCCCCGAAGTCGCCTCCCCCGTCGTAACCTCCGCCATCGTCACCGGCTCCCTCAGCCGAGTCGTACCCTCCGTCGAACAGATCCAGCGACGAACCCAGCATCGTGCCGATGAACAAGCCCTCCATCAACCCGAAGGCCCCGAAGTAGCCTGCACCGAACGGCGCGTACGCCGGCCCGGCCTGCCAGTAGGGCATCCGGCGCGTCCCCACCATGACCTGCCGCGAGGCCGGCTCGGCACCGGCATCGACCCGGTCGGCATCCAGCGCACATGCCGGGACGGCCCGGGCTGTCCCGCCCTCGGGTGTCCACACGACGTGCCGCAGCGACAACCCGTGCTGCGGGTTGAAGAAGCAGGGCGGCCGGCGGCTCGGCAACGGCTCCCCGGCAACTCTTGCCTGTACGCACGCCACGGAGTAGCGACCGTCGCCCAGGATCTCGGTCACGTGGCGGATCTCGTCCGGGTGGGTGACCCTGGCCAGCGACGCTTTGGCGTCCTCGTACGCGTCCAGTGCGCGCTGGTAGTCCTGGCGGGCACCCTCGTCGAGCTCGTGACCTGCCAGGTCGGCGTCCAACCGCTGCAGGTCCTCCCCGTAGACAGTGACGTCCTCCTCGGCCGTGCGTCGTACGGCGGCGAGGTCGCCAGCGGAGAACCGCGAACGGCGCTGCGCCCCTCCAGCCCTCGTGCTCCCCGCCTGTTGCCGGCTGCGGCTGTAGGCGAACACGCCGAGCGCGATCAGCCCGATGACAAGCCATTCCATGCGGTCCTCCTCAGGAGGTCAGGTCGTCAGCCTAGGTGAGCGGGCGGCCCAGGTCAGAATCCCTCCACCATGGCCAACACGTCGTCGGCACAACCCCACGAGATCGTCACGCCGGCGCCGCCGTGCCCGTAGCAGTGGATGACCCGGTGCCCGGACTCCAGCTTCTCGGGCTCGAGCCGGACCGTCGGGCGGGCCGGTCGCAGCCCGACACCATGCCCGAGGATCGCCGCGTCAGCCAGCTCGGGCACGAGTGCGGTCGCCCGGGCCACGATGCGACGGGCCAGGTCGGGGTCAGGTCGCCGGTCCCATTCGCCCCGCTCGTCCGTGCCGCCCACGACGATGTCGTGCGACCGCGGGACGACGTAGGTAGGCCCGTCCGGACCTTCGCCGGCCAAAGCCCAGCGGTCGAGCCCCACCTGGGCGAGGCGCACGACCTGGCCGCGAACCGGCACCACCTCGTCGTCGCCTCCGAGCAGTCGAGCGCCGAGACCGGAGCAGTTCACCACCAGGTCCGCGCGATCGGGGAGCCCCGCCAGCGCCATACGGGTGAGGGTGCCCCCGGCGTTCTCGAGCCGCTGCTGCAGCCACGCGAGGTACACCGGCATCTCGATCACCGGGGTCGTGAAGCTCCAACCGTCACGGTAGGGCGGCGGTGGGTAGTCCAGCCGTTTCCAGTCGGGCACGGCGGCCACCCACCAGGGGTCGGCGGTTCGGCTCCGCAGGAGCTCCGCCCCCGCGCGCATCACGACACCGTGGTCCGCGTCACCGTCGGCCAACGTCGTGAACTCGCGCAGCGCCACCTGCGACCATCCCAGCACCCGATCGACGGGCTGAGCCAGGTACGGGTACCAGATCGCCGCCGCCACCGCCGACGTCGTCTCCTGCGGCAGCTCCCGGGCGAGAAGGTTCACGTCGTACCCCGCCTCGGCGAGCCGGACGCCGACGGTCAGCCCCGTGACCCCGGCACCGACGACGAGCACGCGCATGGCCTCAGTCTGTCAACTTCCCCGGTACGACGCAGGGGCTCCGGCAACCTCGAACGGCTCAATGCCCGGCAGGGTCCGCCAGCAGCTGACCGTTCCAGCTCTTCAGCACCCAGCCGTCGGCGTCGGCGGTGAGCTCGCACGTTCCACAGTTCGCCATGGCTCGACCGACGGAGTGGTCCGGGCGGACGTTGTCCGCCAGCTGTGGCAGGACGAGCCCGATCACCCCGCCATGGCTGACGACCAGCACCGTCTCGCCCCTGAACTGGTCGGCCAGCGCCTGCAGCTCGGCGCGCACGCGGCGCACGACATCGACGCCGGACTCCGCGCCTGGGCAACACGCGGCAAGGTCGCCGGCCATCCACCTGGCGAACACCGCGTCGAGCGCGGGCCAGCCGTCCGGGAGACCGGCCAGGCCACCGACGGAGAACTCCCGAAGACCGGGCCGCACGCGGACGGGGACGCTCAGGACTCCTGCGACGATCTCCGCCGTCTGCACCGAGCGGGCCATGTCGCTGCACCAGACGGCCGCGACCCGACGGCCGCGCAGCGACTCTGCCAGCTCCATGGCCTGGGAGCGACCGGCGACCGTCAGCGAACCGCCGTCGTCGGAGACGTGGTCGGAGTCGTACTCCGCCTCGCCGTGACGGGCGACGATGACCGTGGCCGGACAGAACAGGTCGCTCATTCGACCACCTCGAACCGCAGCCCGTGGGCCCGCACCCGGGCCAGCAACGCATCACCCATCGCCTGCACCGTGGTCACCTGGCCGGCGGTCTCGGGCAGCTCGTCGAACGCCAGGCACAGCGCCGACTGCGACAACATCATCGCGGTCTCGTCATAGCCCGGGTCACCACCGCTCACCTCGGTGACGACGCGCTGCCCCCCGCCCTCCCCCACGAACCGCACCTTGAACCAGTGTCGGGCGCGCTGCTCCGCACTGGGTCCCTCACCGACAGTCCGGAGCCTCAGCAACAGGTCGCGACCCGGCGGCAGCTGCGACACGGCCAGCATTCCGCCGAGCACCAGCGGCGCACCGACGGCGGTCGGCAGGGACCGCACCAGCGCATAGTGGCCATAGCGGAAGTCGGGACCGTAGCGCTCCACCGCCCGAGCGGAGCGGCGTACGACGACGGGATCGATGGTTGGGAGCGGCAGGGCATAGCCCTTGCCGTCCGGAGCACGTGCTGGACGCTGCGGCAGGGCAGTCACGCGGCGCCCGTGCGGATGCTGTTCAGCCTTGCGACGCTTCGCCGCCACGGCCGTCGAGAGCCTGGCCCGCGAGAACGCCCGTACGGCCGAGTGATAGGTCCCGCCGGAGATCGTGGCTCCGGCCCGGACGTACCCCGAGACGGTGATCGGCACGTCCTCCGGAAGCTGCAGAACGGTGAAGTAGACACCGAGATCGTGCGGGATCGAGTCGAAGCCACAGGCATGCACCAGCCGCGCGCCGGTCTCGACCGCCCGGGCGTGGTGGGCCAGCCAGATCCGGTCGACGAACTCCGGCTCTCCGGTGATGTCTGCGTAGTCCGTCCCGGCGTCGGCGCAGGCGGCCACCAGAGGCTCGCCGTACTCCAGGTAGGGGCCGACGGTGGTCGCGACGACCCGAGTCTGCTCAGCGAGGTGGCGCAGAGAGGCGTCATCGGTGACATCGGCGCGGAGAATCTCGACCGCCGCCCCGGCCTTGCCCAGAGCGGTGAGCCGCTGGCGTACGGCGTCGAGCTTGCTCTCGTCCCGACCCGCGATCGCCCACCGCAGGTCGTCGGGGCCGTCCAGGGCGAGCCGCTCGGCGGTCAACCCACCGGTGAAGCCGGTCGCCCCGAACAGCACGACGTCGTACGGGCGGTCGGAGCGGGTAGGTGCGTCAGCCATGCCCTCCATCGTGGCAGCCCCCGGAAATGCGGGAAGGTGCAGGTCGACACGCCGGTCGAGCGCTGCACGTTCCCGCAATGCGCGGGGGCGTGGGGTCAGGGGATGAGGGGTGGGAGGTCGTGCGCGACCCGGATCACCTCGACGAAGCGGCTCATGATCTGGGTCAGCCCGAAGTCCTTCGGCGTGAACACAGCCGCGACACCCCCCTCCAGCAACACCCGGGCGTCTCCGGTCGGGATGATCCCCCCGACCACCACAGGCACGTCGTCCAGCCCCTGGGCGCGTATCCCGTCCACGATGCTCGGTACGAGCTCCATGTGCGACCCGGACAGGATCGAGATCCCGACGAGGTGGACGTCCTCGGCGACCGCCGCAGCGATGATCTCCTCGGGCGTGAGCCGGATGCCCTGGTAGACCACCTCGAAACCCGCGTCTCGCGCACGAACCGCGATCTGCTCGGCGCCGTTGCTGTGACCGTCGAGTCCGGGCTTGGCCACCAGCAGCCGCAGTCGTCCGCCGAGCTCCTCCCCCGTCTGCCGGACGGCGTCCCGGACGGCCGCGAGGTCGGCGCCGGGGTCGGTGGTCCCGACCGTGCCCGTGACGCCGGTCGGGGCGCGATACTCGCCGAACACATCGCGCAAGGCCCCGGCCCACTCCCCCGTGGTGACGCCGGCGCGGGCAGCCGTCAGCGTCGCCGGCATCAGGTTGGCCGTCGTCTTCGCTTCCGCACGCAGCCGCTCGATCGCCTGCTGAGCGCCGGCCTCATCACGCTCGGCGCGCCACTCCACCGTCGAGGCGACAGCAGCCGCCTCCGCCTCGGGCTCGGCAGCCTGGATCACCGTGTCGAGATCGGCTGTCAGCGGCGAGGGCTCGGTCTCGACGAAAGCGTTGACGCCGATGACCTGGTCCTCACCAGCTTCGATCCGGGCGCGCCGGCGAGCATGCGAGGCAACCAGCTCGTGCTTCATGTAGCCGGACTCGATCGCGGCCACGGCGCCACCCATCGCCTGGATCCGGTCGATCTCGACCTGGGCGGCCGCCACCATCTCGGCGACCTTCGCCTCGACCACGTGGGAGCCGGCAAAGATGTCGTCGTACTCGAGCAGGTCGGACTCGAACGCGAGCACCTGCTGCATCCGGAGCGACCATTGCTGGTCCCACGGACGGGGAAGGCCGAGCGCCTCGTTCCATGCCGGCAGCTGCACGGCACGGGCCCGGGCGTCTTTGGACAGCGTGACGCCGAGCATCTCCAGCACGATGCGCTGCACATTGTTCTCGGGCTGTGCCTCGGTCAGGCCGAGCGAGTTGACCTGGACGCCATACCGGAACCGCCGCTTCTTCGCGTCGGTGACGCCGTAGCGCTCGCGCGTCAGCGTGTCCCACATCCGCGCGAACGCGCGCATCTTGCACATCTCCTCGACGAAGCGGACACCGGCGTTGACGAAGAAGGACACCCGGGCCACGACCTCGTCGAAGCGATCCGCCTCCACCTGTCCGGAGTCGCGCACGGCGTCCAGCACGGCGATCGCCGTACACAGGGAGAACGCCATCTCCTGCGTTGGCGTCGCACCCGCCTCCTGGAGGTGGTAGCTGCAGATGTTGATCGGGTTCCACTTCGGCAGCTCGTGGACGGCGTACGCGATCAGATCCGTGGTCAGGCGCAGCGAGTCCTCCGGCGGGAACGCGTAGGTGCCGCGCGAGAGGTACTCCTTGATGATGTCGTTCTGGGTCGTGCCCGTGAGCGCTCGAGGGTCGGCTCCCTGCTCCTCCGCCACCACCTGGTACAACGCGAGCAGCCACATCGCGGTCGCATTGATCGTCATCGACGTGTTCATCTCAGCAAGCGGGATCTCGTCGAAGAGCCGGCGCATCTCACCCAGATGCGGGATCGGCACCCCGACCTTGCCCACCTCACCGCGGGCGAGGGTCGCATCCGGGTCGTACCCGGTCTGGGTCGGGAGGTCGAATGCCACCGACAACCCGGTCTGGCCCTTGGACAGGTTGCGTCGGTACAGCGCGTTGGACCCAGTGGCCGAGCTGTGCCCGGCGTAGGTGCGCATCACCCAGGGGTGGTCGCGGCGTGGCTTGGCCTGGTCGGTGCCCTGCTGCTGGTCAGCCATGTGCTGAGCGTACGGCGACCTGCCCTGACCGGTGGCGCCCGTGTTACCCCCGTCACCACCCGACTAGGTCACACAGACCGGCGTGTCGTGCCCCCGGACGGGCCGGAGGCGGCGGCCACGGCTGGCTCAGGCCGACAGGCCGAGGTGGCGGCGGTCGACGTGCAGGATGCGGTTGAGCCGGGTCACGGCGAGCACGCGCCGGATCTCGTTGGAGCAGTTGCGCAGCACGAGGTGACGTCCGGACCGCTCGGCGCGCAGATGGGCCGCGGTCAGCATCCCCAACCCAGCGGCGTCGATGATCTCGAGACCGGCCATGTCGATGACGATGACCGACGAGGAGCCTGTCACGGACTCCAGCACGTCGTTGAGGATCGTGCGTACCTCGCCGACGTTGCGCACGTCCAGGTGAGAGCCGATCTTGACCAGATTCGTGACGGTCGAACTGACGACCATGACACCTCCCCGCGGGTGTGGACCCTTCCACTGAGTACGACGTGCTGAGTACCCCAAAGGTTGTCCCACCCAGGTGACCGTGTCCAAACATTTACCGGTCTGTTCGGTAACGATCACGTATCGGGCTCAGCAGGTCCTGACGTACCCCAGGAGTGAGAGGGTAGACGCTTGATACGTCATTTCCGGGGATGTCGGGCGTGTACGACGCCGAGTCGAGTCGGCAGGGTCAGCGGGGGGCCATCCGCAAGGCGCCGTCCATCCGGATCACCTCACCGTTGAGGTAGTCGTGTCGAGCGATCATCAACACGAGCTCGGCGTACTCGTCGGGGCGCCCGAGACGCTTGGGGAACGGCACCCCCTCGGCGAGAGTCGCGCGGAACTCGTCGTTGACCCCGGCCAGCATCGGGGTGTCGATGATGCCCGGCGCGATCGTGGCGACGCGGATTCCGAAGCTCGCCAGGTCACGGGCTGCGCTCAGTGTGAGGCCGACGACGCCCCCCTTCGACGCTGCGTAGGCGACCTGTCCGACCTGGCCGTCGTACGCAGCGATCGAGGCAGTGTTGACGATGACTCCGCGCTGGCCGGTGTCATCCGGCTCGGTCTTGGTCATCGCCTCGGCACCGAGGCGCAGGACGTTGAACGTGCCGACCAGGTTCACGTCGATGATCTTGCGGAAGAGGGCGAGGTCATGCGGTCCGTTCTTGGACAGGATGCGACCTGCGGTGCCGATCCCCGCACAGTTGACGACGACGCGCAACGGAGCCGCCTCGGCTGCCTGCGTGATGGCGGCCCGCACCTGATCCTCGTCGGTCACGTCTGCCTCGACGAGCGTGACGCCGTCGACCCGTGGTGCTGCCTCGATCGAGGCAGCCAGGTCGAGGCCGAACACCTGGACGCCCTGCGCGGCAAGGGCTGCTGCCGTGGCGCCGCCCAGGCCGGAGGCTCCACCGGACACGACGGCCGCGACGTCCTCGATCTGCATGCCCGGAAGACTAACGAGCGGCCTCGGTGCGCTCACCACCCGGTCGCCACAGCACGTCGCCGCGGGACCGGTTCGCATGCCGGGCCAGGATGAACAGCAGGTCGCTCAGCCGGTTCAAGTAGGTCAGGGCGATCAGGTTCATGGTGTCGGAGTACTCGTCGTAGGCGGCCCAGGCCGACCGCTCGGCCCGGCGTACGACGGTGCGCGCCACGTGCAGCAGCGCCGCACCCGGCTCACCACCGGGCAAGATGAAGGAGCGCAGCGTCTCCAGGTCCTCGTTGTAGTGGTCGCACCAGGCCTCGAGCCGGTCGACGTACTCCTGCTCGACCCGCAAGGGCGGAAACTCGGGGTTCGGCACGACGGGGGTGCAGAAGTCCGCGCCGACGTCGAAGAGCTCGTTCTGCACATGAACGAGGACTGCCACGACGTCCTCGTCCAGCCCACCGAGGGATATCGCACAGCCGATCTGCGAGTTCGCCTCGTCGACGTCGGCGTACGCCGCGAGGCGCGCGTCGGTCTTGGCCGTCTCGCTCATGTCGCCGAGCCGGGTGGTGCCGGCGTCGCCCGTGCGCGTGTAGATCCTGGTGAGGTTGACCATGGCGTCAGCCTATGGCCGGTCCCGGACGACGAAGTCGCCGGGACCGGCTCAACAAGCCACCCGAGACGCCAACACAGGGATGGCCGGTCCCGGACGACGAAGTCGCCGGGACCGGCTCAACAAGCCACCCGGACGCCAACACGGACACGGCCGGTCCCGGGCGACGAAGTCGCCGGGACCGGCTCAACAAGTCAGGTCGTGGCCCACTTGTGACTCGGAGGCTCGTACGCGGCCAATCGGTCGAGCAGCTCGGCGGGATCTGACCTGCGCGCCACCATGTCGCGGTGCTCGGCGGTCAGGAATCCTTCACCGACCATGTGGTCCAGCATCACCACCAGAGGCTCGTAGAAGCCGTCGACGTCCAGGAGGCCGAGTGGTTTGTGGTGCAGGCCGAGCTGAGCCCACGTCCAGACCTCGAAGAGCTCTTCGAGCGTGCCCGCCCCACCCGGCATGGCGATGAAGCCGTCCGAGAGCCTGGCCATCATGGCCTTGCGCTCGTGCATGTCGGCAACCACGTGCAGCGTGGTCAGGCCGGTGTGGGCGAGCTCCCGGTCGACGAGCTGTTGCGGGATCACGCCGATGACCTCGCCACCAGCGGCAAGGGCTGCATCCGCGACGACGCCCATCGACCCGACATGGCCACCGCCGAACACCAGACCGATACCGCGCTCCGCCAGCAGGCTCCCCAACGAAGCGGCGGCCTCGCGGTAGCGGTCGCCGCGACCCGGCGACGACCCGCAGAAGACACAGATCCTCATCGCGACGCCTCAGACGAACTCAGTGGAGGTGTCGAGGTAATAGTCGAACGCCAGTCGCTCGCAGTCGTGCTCATCGAGGAACCGGACGAAGTCCTGGTGGACCGGATGAGCGGTATAGGCGGCCAGCGCAGCTGCATCGGGGAAGACCGTCACCAGCAGGTACTGGTAGCCGCGCGATCGGGCCTCGGTGAGGTCACCGCCGAACCGCAGCTCGCTCATCGTGCCGATCGCGGTCGGCCACTCCGCGACCATCTCCCGCATCCGCGCATCCTGCTCCGCGGTGAGCGATGTCGCGAACTTGAAGAGCA
Organism: uncultured Actinomycetota bacterium; assembly: GCA_963712935.1. GTDB lineage: Bacteria > Actinomycetota > Actinomycetes > Propionibacteriales > Nocardioidaceae > JANLYC01. The sequence continues at coordinate 83,520 of CAVQJX010000023.1, read as the reverse complement.
CGATGTGCTGAAGGCGCGTTCCGTCGGTCACAGTGACCTCCTCAGGTCATCATCGTGCGGTCGTATCCCGGCGGGGCTGCCTCGGTCCACGAGAGGAAGCCCATCAGGGCGTTGCGGCTCATGGCCAGCTCGATCGTGCGCCCGGTGTCGAGGCGTACGGCGACGACCACGTGGCCGGAGTACAACGAGAAAGCCTCGGCCCCGTGCGGAGTCCGGCTCGTCACCACCGTCATCGAGCGGTCGAAGACGTGACGCGGTCGCGGCGAGAACGAGAAGATCCGGAACCACTCGAGCCGGTCGCCGGTGTAGCGACCCAGTCCGAGCGACCACCCTCGGGCCATGGCTGCTGCCCCACCCTTGGCGGACACCCGCATCCGGACACTGCACTCGAAGGTGCCACCCGACCGACTGATCACCCGCCGCCGCACGAAAAGGAAGAGGAACGCGAGCAGGACGACGAACGCGATCAGCCCCAGGCTGTCGAGGATCGCCTGCCACCACGCCATCGTCACCTCTCAGCCGCGGCGCACTCGGATGGGCGCCGACATCCCCCGATCCTAAAACGCCGGGTGCGAGCGGTTGCTCGCACCCGGCGGTATCAGGTCTAGCTGGACTTCTCTGCCACGGTGACGCGGGCCTGAGCCAGCAGCAGAGCCGGATCCTGCGGCGACTCCGCCTCGGCCTGAGCCCGATCGAGCTCCTGCCGCGCCTCCTGGAGGTTGACCTCGGCCCCCAGCGTGGCGCGCTCGGCCAGGATCGACACCCGGTTGTTGGCCACGGACAGGAACCCTCCGTCGATCACGGCGTACTGCCGGTCGTCCTTGACCGTCTGGACCTCGATCGCGCTCGGGAGCAGCACCGAAAGCACGGGCGCATGGTCCTTGAGCACCCCGATCTCCCCATCGGTCGTGCGGGCGACCACCATCGTCGCCTCGCCGGACCAGACCACCCGGTCGGCCGCGACGAGCTCGACCTGCAGGTTGTCTGCCATCAGAGGTCCTTCTGGATCTCAGACCACTTGCGCTCGACGTCGTCGAGGCCACCGCACATGTAGAAGGCCTGCTCGGCGACGTGGTCGTAGTCGCCGTTGCAGATCTTCGTGAACGCCTCGACCGTGTCGTCCAGCGACACCGTCGAACCCTCGATACCGGTGAACTGCTTGGCCACGTAGGTGTTCTGCGAGAGGAACCGCTGGATGCGGCGGGCTCGCGACACGACGATCTTGTCCTCCTCGGACAGCTCGTCGACACCGAGGATCGCGATGATGTCCTGCAGCTCCTTGTTGCGCTGCAGGATCTGCTTCACGCGGACGGCGGTGTTGTAGTGGTCCTCGCTGATGTAACGCGGGTCCAGGATCCGTGACGTCGACGTCAACGGGTCAACCGCGGGGTAGATACCGATCGAGGCGATCTCGCGCGACAGCTCCGTCGTCGCGTCGAGGTGGGCGAACGTCGTCGCCGGTGCCGGGTCGGTGTAGTCGTCGGCCGGCACGTAGATCGCCTGCATCGACGTGATCGAGTGACCGCGCGTGGAGGTGATGCGCTCCTGGAGGACACCCATCTCGTCGGCGAGGTTGGGCTGGTAACCCACAGCGGACGGCATCCGGCCGAGCAGCGTGGACACCTCCGAGCCGGCCTGCGTGAACCGGAAGATGTTGTCGATGAACAGCAGCACGTCCTGGTTCTGGACGTCGCGGAAGTACTCCGCCATGGTGAGCGCCGACAGCGCCACCCGGAGCCGCGTGCCCGGCGGCTCGTCCATCTGCCCGAAGACCAGGGCGGTCTGCCCGATGACCTCGGACTCGGTCATCTCCGCGATCAGGTCGTTGCCCTCACGGGTGCGCTCGCCGACACCGGCGAACACCGAGACACCGCCGTGGTCGCGCGCCACCCGGGCGATCATCTCCTGGATCAGCACGGTCTTGCCGACACCGGCACCGCCGAACAGGCCGATCTTGCCGCCCTGCACGTAAGGGGTGAGCAGGTCGATGACCTTGATGCCGGTGTGGAACATCTCGGTCTTGGACTCGAGCTCGTCGAAGGGGGGCGACTTGCGGTGGATGGGCCAGCGCTCGGTGATCTCGAGCTGCTCGCCCTCCTTGAGGTTGAGGCAGTCGCCGATCACGTTGAACACGTGTCCGAGAGTGACATCGCCCACGGGCACGCTGATGGGGCCTCCGGTGTCGGTGACCGGGGCGCCGCGCACGAGGCCGTCGGTGGACTTCATCGAGATGGCGCGGACCATGCCGTCGCCGATGTGCTGGGCGACCTCGAGAATGATCGAGTTGGTCTCGCCGCCGAGCTCGATGTCAACGCTCAGCGCGTTGTACATCTCGGGCATCGACTCGGACGTGAACTCGACGTCGACGACCGGGCCGTTGATACGGGCGACCCGTCCGACAGCACCTGCCTCGTCGGTGGCCTTGGCGTCACTAAGGGTGGCAGTCATGGTCTCTCACTCACTCCCGGCGTTGGCATCGGCGAGGGCGTTGACGCCACCGACGATTTCGCTGATCTCTTGGGTAATGCCGGCCTGTCGGGCCTGGTTGGCAGTTCGGGTGTAGCTCTTGATGAGCTCTTCGGCGTTGTCGGTGGCCGACTTCATCGCTCGCTGACGGGCGGCGAGCTCCGAGGCCGAGGCCTGGAGCAAGCAGAAGAAGATCCGGCTCTGGACGTACTTCGGCAACAAGGCGTCGAGGACCTCAGGACCTGACGGCTCGAACTCGTACAGCGGCAGAACTTCCGCCGACTCGGGCTGCTCCTCGCCTTCGACCACCTCGAGGGGGAGCAGCCGGATGTCGTTCGGCTCCTGGACGAGCATCGACCGGAAGCGGGTGTAGACGACGTGCACCTCATCGACCTGATGTTCGCTCTCGGTGTCGACGAAGGCGCCGATCACCGCCTCGCCGATCGCCTCGGCGTCTTCGTAGGTGGGCGTGTCGGAGAAGCCGGTCCAGCTGTCGACGATCGGCCGGTCACGGAAGGAGTAGTAGAGCACTCCCTTGCGGCCGCTGACGTAGATGTCGACGTCCTTGCCCTCCGAGCTCAACCGTTCGCGCAACCGCTCCGCCTCGCGCAGCACGCTGGAGGAGTAGGACCCGGCCAGCCCACGGTCGCTGGTCACGACCAGGATCGCCGCCCGGGTGGGGTTCTCGGGCTCCGACGTCAACGGGTGGTCCACGTTGCTGTAGGTGGCGACCGCTGAGACGGCACGAGTCAGCTCGCGGGCGTACGGCGCGGCGGACTGAGCGCGCTGCTGCGCCTTGATGATCCGCGAGGCAGCGATCAGCTCCATGGCACGGGTGATCTTCGCCGTCGCCTGGACGGACTTGATCCGTGCGCGTAGCTCACGCAGCGATGCAGCCATGCTCAGCCTCGCTTCTGCTTGACGATCTGCTCCTGCTCGATGTCCTCGTCCTCGAGTGCCTCGAACTCCTCACGACCGGCCTTGAGAGACCTGCCGTCGCTGGTCTCGAAGCGGTCGAGGAAGCCGTCGTAGGCGCTGTCGAGCGCCGACTCGGTGTCCTCGGTGAAGTCGAGGGACTCACGGATTCCGTCGAGGATGCCGCCGTGCTCGTGGCGCAGGTAGTCGAGGAACTCTCGCTCGAACCGCCGGACGTCGTCGGTCGGGATGAGGTCGAGCTTGCCGCGGGTGCCTGCCCACAGCGAGACCGTCTGGTCCTCGAGCGGGAACGGCGCGTACTGCGGCTGCTTGAGGAGCTCCATCAGTCGGCCACCACGGTCGAGCTGCTGGCGCGATGCTGCGTCGAGGTCAGAGGCGAACATCGCGAACGCCTCCATCGCGCGGAACTGAGCCAGGTCGATCTTGAGCGACCCGGTCGCCTTCCGCATCGCCTTGACCTGTGCGGCACCACCGACGCGGGACACCGAGACACCGACGTCGATGGCCGGTCGCTGGTTGGCGTTGAACAGGTCGGACTGCAGGAAGATCTGGCCGTCGGTGATCGAGATGACGTTGGTCGGGATGTACGCCGAGATGTCGTTGGCCTTCGTCTCGATGATCGGCAGTCCGGTCATCGAGCCGGCGCCCATGTCGTCGGAGAGCTTGGCGCAACGCTCGAGAAGCCGGCTGTGCAGGTAGAACACGTCGCCGGGGTAGGCCTCACGGCCTGGCGGACGACGCAGCAACAGCGACACCGCGCGGTAGGCCTCGGCCTGCTTGGTCAGGTCGTCGAAGATGATCAGCACGTGCTTGCCGTCGTACATCCAGTGCTGGCCGATGGCCGAGCCGGTGTACGGCGCGAGGTACTTGAACCCGGCCGAGTCCGAGGCCGGCGCTGCGACGATCGTCGTGTACTCGAGCGCACCGACCTCCTCGAGCGCACCGCGAACCGCGGCGATGGTCGAGCCCTTCTGGCCGATGGCGACGTAGATGCACCGCACCTGCTGGGTCGGGTCACCGGACTCCCAGGCGCGCTTCTGGTTGATGATCGTGTCGATCGCGATGGCCGTCTTGCCGGTCTGGCGGTCGCCGATGATCAGCTGGCGCTGGCCGCGGCCGATCGGCGTCAGGGCGTCGATGGCCTTGAGCCCGGTGTACATGGGCTCGGACACGCTCTGTCGCTGGACCACCGAGGGTGCCTGCAGCTCGAGGGCACGTCGCGCGTCGGTCTCGACCTCGCCGAGGCCGTCGAGAGGGTTGCCGAGCGGGTCGACGACGCGGCCGAGGTAACCGTCGCCGACGGGCACCGACAGGACCTCTCCGGTACGGCGAACCTGCTGGCCCTCTTCGATACCGGCGAAGTCACCGAGGATGACGACACCGATCTCGCGCACGTCGAGGTTCAGCGCGATACCGAGGGTGCCGTCCTCGAACTCGAGCAACTCGTTGGCCATGACCGAGGGCAGGCCTTCGACGCGGGCGATGCCGTCCATCGCCTCGGCGACCGTGCCGACCTCTTCGCGGCTGGCTTCGTCCGGCTTGTAGTCCGACACGAAGCGCTGCAGCGCCTCCTGGATCTCCTCCGGCCGGATGGTGAGCTCCGTCATCTGCGTGTGCCTCTGCTCTCCTGGGACTCTGTGCTACTCGGACGTTCCGTAGGTTTCTGGTGCTGGTCGGGGACGGTGGTGCAACCGCCGCCACTTCCGTGAGTCATGGGTCTGGGGGCTAACCGGTCAGCTGACGCTGCGCGTCGGCGAGTCGGGTCTCGATGCTCGAGTCGATCAGGTCGTCGCCGACCTTGATCCGCACACCGCCCAGCACGTCGGGGTCGACGACGACGTTGAGGTGCACTGGCATGTCGTACATGGCACCGAGGGCCTTCGCCAGCCTTCGCTGGTGCTGCTCACTGAGCTCGGTGGCCACCCAGGCAGTCGCCAGCAGACGTTGGTGGCGCGCCGCCAGCACCTGCTGGTAGTGCAACAGGCCGCGGGTCAGGCTGCGATGCCGTCCGACGACGAGCTGAACGAGCAGGTCCTTGGTCACCTTGCCGACCTTGCGCCCGAGCACGTCGTGCAGCAGGGACCGCTTCCCCTCGAGCGACGCGGCTGGGTCGGACAGCGCTTCGCGGAACTGGGTTTCGGCATCGAGGATCCGCGCGAACCTGAACAGCTCACTCTCGATCTCGTCGAGCTTCCCGGCCTCTTCCGCCGACGCGGCGGTGGCCACGATGGCCACCTGCTCGACGGCGTCGGTCAGGTCGCCGCTCACCGACCACCGTTTGGTGACGGCAGTCTTGAGGACGTCGACGGCGGGCTTGCCGATCTTGCCCCCGAGCACCGACTCCAGCACCTGCTGCTTGGCGGCGGCCGGGACCGAAGGTTCGGTCAGGGCACGTCGGAGCGCAGGCTCTCGGTCGAGCACGCCGACCACGAGGAAGAGCTCCTCGCCGAGCCGCTCCGAGGACGCCTTGTCGATCGTCGCCTCGACCTCATCGAGAAACTCGCTGCGCGAACGTGCGGACCCTGAAGCCATCAGCGCGCCCCGGAGTGGTCGACGCTGTCAGCTTCCTCGAGGCTGGAGATGAACCGCTCGATCGTCCGACCGCGCCGTTCGTCGTCCTCGAGGGACTCGCCCACGATGCGGCCGGCCAACGTGGTGGCCATGCTGCCCACCTCGGTGCGCAGCTGCTGCACGACCTGGCGACGCTCCGCGTCGAGCTGCTGGTGAGCATGCTGAAGGATGCGGGCCGACTCGGCCTGCGCCTGCTCACGCATCTCGGCGATGATCAGGGCACCTTCCTCACGTGCCTGCTCGCGGATGCGCGACGCCTCGTGGCGTGCGTCAACGAGCTGCGCGCGGTACTCGTTCTCGGCTGCCTCGGCCTTCGCCTTGGCCTCCTCGAGCTCCTCGAACTGCCTGCGGATCGAGTCCTGGCGGTCGGTCATACCCTTGTTGACGAAGGGAATGACGAACTTGCCGAGGACGTACAGGATGATCCCGAACGCGATCAGCTCGACGATGAAGGTGCCGTTCGGGACGAGGAAGTTACCCTCCCCCGCGGCCATGGGAATGTGGGACTCGCTGGCTGCCATCTGCATCACTTGAATCCTGTCTTGGGTTCGTCTGAGCTCAGATCACTTACCGAGCACGAAGACGAACAGGGCCATGAACGCCAGGTTGATGAAGAAGAACGCCTCACACAGACCGACCGTCAAGAAGAAGATCGTCTGCAGGCGACCCTGGGCCTCGGGCTGGCGGGCCACACCCTGGATGTAGGAACTACCGGCGAGGCCGTCACCGATGGCACCGCCGATGGCGCCGCCGCCGAGGGCCAGGCCACCGCCGATGAACGCGCCGGCGGTCTTGATGGCCGAGTCGAGGTTTGCTGCGTCCGTTGCCATGTCTCTCCTTGACTTCACGTCGGGGGTCCGACGCATCGGGTTTCTGATCGGTCGCGCGACCGGTCAGGTGATCAGTGCACGAGTTCGGGCTGCGCCTCGCGGGTCTCGGTGTCGCTCGTCGGCCGGTCGGCCTTGTCGGTCTTGTCGGTCTTGTCGTGACCCTCGTCGTGACTCTCGTCGTGGGCGCCGGCCGCGCCGAAGTACAGCACGGTCAGCAACGCGAAGATGAACGCCTGGATCGTGCCGATGAACATGTCGAACAGCTTCCAGATGACGTTGGGCGCCCAGAGGGCGTAGACGGGCAGCAAGCCGATCAGGGCGATCATGATGCCGCCCGCGAAGATGTTGCCGAACAACCGCAGCGCCAGGGTGAATGGCTTGGTGATCTCTTCGAGGATGTTCAGCGGCAGCAGCGCAGGGTAGGGCTGGATGAAGTGCCTGAAGTAGTTCTTGGCACCCTTCTCGCGGATGCCGTAGACCCAGACACCGACGATCACCAGCAATGCGAGCGACAGCGTGGTGTTGATGTCAGCCGTCGGAGCCGGCAGCAGCTTGGGGTGCTCTCCGCTGGGGATCAGCTCCAGCCAGTTGGAGAACAGGATGAAGAGGAAGAGCGCGATCGCCAGGGGAACCACGAACGGGTGAACGCGGCCGAGGTTGGCCTCGACCTGTGTCGTGACCTCCTTGACGATGGCTTCCCAGAAGATCTGGATCTTGCTGGGTACGCCGCTGGTGACCTTCGATCGCAGCCAGAGACCGAGCCCGATCACGATCATGCCCGAGATCGCCGTCGCCCAGACCGTGTCGAGGTTGACGGTCATCCCGAAGATGGTGCCCGTCGTGTGGTTGCCGATCTCGATCGAGGCGCCTTCGGCCATGACCAACGAGCCACTCATGCCTTGCTCAGCTCCTTCAAGAGGGGGATGCCGGTCATCACCAGGGTGAGGAGCCGGAACAGGGCCAGCCCGATGAGGGCGACGATGCCGGTGGACCAGAAGATGACAGCAACCGCAGCAGCGGCGCCGGCCACGAACAGCAGGCGAACGAGAGCGCTGGCCGCGATCTCACCGCGGGTCAGCTCGGCACCTGAGGAGATCATCTTGAGCAGGGAGTACTCGGTGGCCACGTGGTTGACCAGGCCCATCAGGATGCCGACCGCGAGGAAGGCGGCGATGTCCCAGTCGTTCATCGGACCGAAGATCCAGAAACCGGCGACCGACAAGCAGAGGGCGACGATGAGCACGCGACGCTGGTCGCGCAGCACAGTCCCGAATGTGGGCTTCTTGATCTCATCCATCGGTGCCACCTGCCTTGTGAGTGACGCGACTACGTCCGCCGCCACTCTCACTTGAGTACGGAACGAACCCGCATCCAGAAGCCGAGGCCACCGGCAACGATGCCGACTGCGATACCCACGAGAGAAAACGTCGGCGAGGTGCCTGCTTTGTCGTCGACCACGAGCCCGATGACAAGCCCCGCGACGACCGCACCCACGAGAAGACCACCGAGTCCGGCGAGGTCTCGCCCACGAAGAGTGTTGTCGTCGTCACCGGTCATCACCTGATCGGCTCCCGTCATCGTGCACGCGTACGTCATGGATCCACGCTCGCGAGACGCTGACGCTATCACAGGCAGGTGAGGCTTCCAGAGCCCGGCCACGACGGGCGCGAAGGGCCTGCATCGCGTCGCTCATCATGGTGGGGCGCCGTCCTCAACGTCGGGGGTGGGTCCCTGGCTGCTGTGCTTGTGAAACTTAGCACAAGGTCCTGAGAACTTTCTCATCAGGGAGGCTAACCAGCCCGGGGCGGGAGGGCAATTCGACCGACTCGGTGGCTGGACCGCAGCCTGTTCTCGCTGGCGGACGGGGAGCGCTGCGGTCAGGCGTCCTCGGCCTTGATGAGCCCGCTATGGCCCGGAACACCGAAGGTCACGAGCAGTGCCACGACCGCCATCGACGACAGCCCCAACGCGGACCACCAGCCCGAGAACAGGCTGATCAGGACGACGCCGAAGGCGACGAGCCCGGCCCAGAGGTACATGACCAGGACCGCGCGCCGCTGGGAGTGGCCGATCTCGAGTAGGCGGTGATGCAGGTGCTTCTTGTCGGGTGCCATGGGCGACCGGCCGGCGCGGGTGCGTCGTACGACAGCAAGCACCAGGTCGAGGAACGGTACGACGAGGACCGCGAACGGCAGGATGAGCGGCAGCAGCGCAGCGAGCAGGCTCGCGTCGGCGCCGAAAAAGCCCTGGTCGATGCTGCTGGTCGGGTACTGGCCGGTGAGGCTGATCGCCGAACAGGCCAGCATGAAGCCGATGAGCAGCGCCCCGGAGTCACCCATGAACATGCGGGCCGGGAAGAAGTTGTGGGGCAGGAAGCCGAAGCACACACCGGCCAGCGCGGCGGTGAGGATCGCCACCGTGGATGCTCGGGTCTGGTCGTTGACCAGCGCCAGCAGCACCGCGTAGGAGAAGAACGCCACCGAGCCGATCCCGACGACTCCGGCCGCCAGCCCGTCGAGCCCGTCGATGAAGTTCACGGCGTTGACCGTGGTGATGATGATGAGGACGGTGAGCAGGGCCGACTGGGAGCCGCCGAGGGAGAACGTCGACATCGACCGCTGCCCAGGCAGTGGCAGCCAGAGGATCTGGACGCCCTGCAGCACTACCACTCCGGCGGCGATGACTTCCCCGGCCAGCTTGGTGATCGCGTCGAGCTCGAAGATGTCGTCGATCACGCCGACCAGGCAGATCACCAGACCCCCGAGCAGAACCGCTCGCGCGTCGTTGACGATCAGCTGCCGCTGGCCGAGGAACGGCAGCTGGGTCGCGACGAGGTATGCCGCCGCGAGGCCGCCCATCATCGCGACCCCGCCGAAGTACGGGATCGGGATCTCGTGGACGTCGCGGTCGCGCACTCGTGCGACAGCACCGAACTTCATCGCCAGCTCTCTGGCCACCACCGCCAACAGGTACGTGACCGCCATCGCGACCACGAAGATCAGCACGTACTCGCGCATCAGGCGGGACCGCGGTCCTCGAGATCCGCCGAAGGCTGGTCCTTACCGTCAGGCTCGGTCGGCTCCTGCGGCTCCGTCGTTCGATCGGTCTCCTCGGGGCCAGCGCTTTCACTGCGACGAGACCGCGAGGTGGTGGTGTCTTCAGCGACCACGATGCCGGGAACGACCTCGCGAAGCCGCGCTGTGGTGATGACACCCGCTCTCACCACGCGGAGCATCGGCCCGCTGCAGTCCACGATGGTCGAGGCGACCGTGCCCGGCGTGCGACCCGCGTCCAGGTACACGTCGACGGCGTCGCCGAGCATGCCAAGCGCCTCCTCGACTGTCGTAGCGGCCGGCAAGCCGGTGACGTTCGCGCTGCTCACGGCCAACGGCCCGTTGTCGGAGAGCAGGGCGATCGTGTCCTCGTGATCAGGCATCCGTAGTGCGACCGTCGCCCTGGTGTCGCCGAGGTCCCACCGCAGGCTCGGCTGCTGGCGGCAGATCAGGGTCAAGGCACCGGGCCAGAAGGCGTCGGCGAGGTCGCGCGCCTCCGGGCCCACGTTGGTAGCGAGGGCGCGGAGCGTGTCGGCGCTGCCGATGAGCACCGGCGTCGGCATGTCACGCCCGCGACCCTTGGCGCGCAGGAGCCGTCGGACACCTGTCGGGTCGAAGGCGTCCGCCGCCAGTCCGTAGACCGTGTCGGTCGGGATCACCACGAGGCCGCTGCGGGCCAGTGCCCGCTTCGCCTCGGCAAACCCGGTGGAGCGCTGCGCCGGGTCGTTGAGGTCGTAGACGCTGGGGGTGGAGGCCTGCTCGGACGCGTCGGGCTCGTCGAACTGGCCCGGTTCGGGCTCGCTCACGGGCCTATCGTGCCAGGCCGGGTCGACGGCCTCGTCACCCGGCGCGCGGTCACGAAGCGCGACCGGCCGGTGAGGTCGGGGTGGTCACGGACCTCGCGCCACAATCCGGTTGCGACAAAGACCTCCGGTGCCGCCTCTCCCTGCACATCGGCATGCTCACACGCGACGAGTCCGCCGTCGACGGCCAGTGTCGCGGCGACCACCGCTACCTGCCGGATCGCGTCCAGCCCGTCCTCGCCCGACCACAGGGCCAGCCCCGGGTCATGGGTGCGAGCTTCCTCATCGACGCTCTCCCATGCGGCCAGCGGGATGTACGGCGGATTGGCGGTCACGACATGGACCGCTCCCGCCAGGTGGGCGAGGCTGCTCGGGACGTCGGCCAGGTCACCGACGAGGATGTCGACACCGGTTCCACTCGCGTTGCGCTCGGCGTAGGCGGCGGCCTTCGCTGACAGCTCGATCCCGACGACCTTGGCCTCAGGCACCTCGGTTGCCAGGGCAACCGCCACGGCCCCCGAGCCGGTGCAGAGGTCCACCGCGACAGGTTCGTTCCCGGCAGCGGCCACCCGACGGAGCTCGTCGACAGCGAGGCCCGTCATCACCTCGGTCTCGGGTCGGGGCACGAAGACCCCGGGCCCGACCTCGAGCTCGAGGTAGCGAAACGGAGCACGGCCGGTGATGTGCTGGAGGGGCTCACGGGAGGCTCGCCGGCCGAGCAGCAGGTCGAAGGTCGCCCGGTCAGCGTCCGCCACCTGGTCGATGGCAGGAATCGTTCCCCGCGCAATGCCGAGAACGTGCGCAAGGAGCGCCTCGGCATCGTGCTGCGGTGCGGGGACTCCGGCGCCGGCGAGCCGCGTCGCCGCACTCGCGAGCAGCGACCGGGTGTCGATGGTCATGTCCGGAGGATGCCACTCATGACGACGTGGACTCGACCGCCGCCAGCCGTTCAGTCAGATCGGCACCCACGCACGCATCGATGACGTCCTGGAGGTCACCCTCGAGGACGTGGTCGAGGTTGTGGGACTTGTAACCCACTCGGTGGTCGGTGATGCGGTTCTCGGGGAAGTTGTAGGTGCGGATCCGCTCGGAGCGGTCGACCGTACGGACCTGAGAGCGACGAGCGTCGGAGTCCTCGGCGTCGCGTTCGTCCTGCGCGAGCTGGAGCAGCCGCGACCTGAGCACGCGCATGGCCTGGTCGCGGTTCTGGAGCTGGCTCTTCTCGTTCTGGCAGGACACCACGATCCCCGTAGGGACGTGGGTGATGCGAACGGCCGAGTCGGTCGTGTTGACACTCTGCCCGCCGGGTCCGGACGAGCGGAACACGTCGACGCGAAGGTCGTTCTCGTCGATGGTGACATCGACCTGCTCGGCCTCCGGCATCACCAGCACGCCGGCAGCCGAGGTATGGATCCGCCCCTGAGATTCGGTCACCGGCACGCGCTGCACGCGGTGAACGCCGCCTTCGAACCTCAGCAGTGCATAGGGGGCTTCGCCGGGCTCCGGCGTGCCCTTCGCCTTGACGGCAACGGTCACGGACTTCACCCCGCCGAGATCGCTCGGTGTCTCGTCGAGCACCTCGGTCTTCCAGCCGCGCCGTTCGGCGTACCGCATGTACATCCGGAGCAGGTCGCCCGCGAACAGTGCAGACTCCTCACCGCCTTCGCCTGCCTTGATCTCGAGGATGGCGTCCTTGCTGTCAGCCTCGTCGCGCGGCACGAGCAACCGACGAAGCCGCTCCTCGAGCTCGAGCCGGACACCGTCGAGACGCTCGGCCTCGGCCAGGAACGTCTCGTCCTCGGCCGCGAGTTCCTTCGCGGCCTGGATGTCATCGAGCGTGCTCTGCCAGTCGGCGTACGTGCGGACCACCGCTGTGAGGACGGCGTACCGCTGGTTGAGCTCACGACTCAGCGTGAGGTCGGAGAACACGTCCGGGTCCGCGAGTCGACGTTCGAGCGCGGCGTGCTCGTCGACCAGGCTCTCCACGGCCTCGAACATCAGCGCCTCCTCGAGGAACCCGACAGGTGAGGTGGTCCACCCAGGTGTGCCGCCCGGCTCCTGCGCGGCGGCCACCTGGTCATGCAACGACGCCGACCTCCGCGGCTGTGCGCGTCGGTCGGCGTCGGGCAGAAGCTATTTGGCTGCAGCAGCCTTCTTGGCGTAGCGAGCCTCGAAGCGGGCCACGCGGCCACCGGTGTCGAGGATCTTCTGCTTGCCGGTGTAGAAGGGGTGACAGTTGGAGCACACATCGGCGTGCATGGTGCCATGCGTCTCGGTGCTGCGGGTGGTGAAGGAGTTGCCGCAGGTGCAGGTCACCTGAGTCTCGACGTACTCCGGATGAATGTCCTTCTTCATGGATTTCCTCACTCTCGATGGTCGCCGGGTCGTCCGAGGCCCGCTGGCCGTGTGGACGTGAACCGGAACCGGTGAACAAGTGTGCCATCCCGCCCCGTCACGAGGCGAATCGGCACCAGCCGTGGTCAACGTCATGCCCAAGCACTGCATTCCCGCCGCAAGCGACGCAACGTGGGTGGCTAGTCGTCGTCGTCGCCGTTGCGGCCACGGAGGCCGGCGGCGGTCGGTGTCGTCTTGTTGACCTGCATGAGGAACTCGACGTTGGTCTTGGTCTGCTTGAGCTTCTCGAGCAGGAGCTCGAGGGCTTGCTGACCGTCGAGGGCCGACAGAACCCGGCGAAGCTTCCAGACGATGGCGAGCTCGTCCTTGCTCATCAACAGCTCCTCGCGGCGGGTGCCGGAGGCGTCCACGTCGATGGCGGGGAAAATCCGCTTGTTGGCGAACTCCCTGCGCAGCCGCAGCTCCATGTTTCCGGTGCCCTTGAACTCCTCGAAGATGACCTCGTCCATCTTGGACCCGGTCTCGATGAGCGCCGTTGCCAGAATGGTCAGCGATCCGCCGTCCTCGATGTTGCGCGCAGCTCCGAAGAACCTCTTCGGCGGATAGAGCGCAGATGAGTCGACACCACCGGAAAGAATGCGCCCGCTGGCGGGTGCCGCCAGGTTGTAGGCACGGCCGAGCTTCGTGATCGAGTCGAGCAGCACGAAGACGTCGTGCCCCATCTCGACCAGCCGCTTGGCCCGCTCGATCGCCAGCTCGGCGACCGTGGTGTGGTCGTCGGCCGGGCGGTCGAAGGTCGAGGAGATGACCTCGCCCTTGACGGCCCGCTGCATCTCGGTGACCTCTTCGGGCCGTTCGTCGACGAGGACCACCATGAGGTGGCACTCGGGGTTGTTGGTGGTCACGGCGTTGGCGATGGCCTGCATGACCATCGTCTTGCCGGCCTTGGACGGTGCGACGATCAGGCCGCGCTGGCCCTTGCCGATGGGCGCGACGATGTCGATGAGCCGGGTCGTGAGGTTGCCGGGGTCGGTCTCCAACCGGAGTCGGTCGGCGGCATACAGCGGCGTCAGCTTGGTGAACTCGACACGGTTGCGTGAGGCCTCGGGCTCGCCACCGTTGACGGTGTCGATCCGGACGATCGGGTTGAACTTCTCGCGGCGGTCACCACCGTCCGGGGACTGCTTGACCGACCCGGTGATGGCGTCACCCTTGCGCAGCCCGAACTTGCGGACCATCGAGAGCGACACGTACACGTCGTTCGGACCCGGCAGGTAGCCGCTGGTCCGGACGAAGGCGTAGTTGTCGAGCAGGTCGAGGATGCCGGCGACAGGGATGAGCACGTCGTCGTCGCTGATCTGCGGCTCGGCTTCTTCGCGCCGGTTGCCGCGGTCACGGAAATTCCCACGGTCGCGGTCCCGGTCGCGGTCTCGGTTGCGGTTGCGACGGCGCGAGTTGCGGCTGCCGCCGCGCTCGTCGTTGCGGTTACCACGGTTGTCGGTCCGGTTGTCGTTACGGTCACCACGGTTGTCGCTGCGGTTGTCGCTGCGGTCACCACGGTTGTCGCTGCGGTTGTCGCTGCGGTTGTCGCTACGGTCACCACGGTTGTCGCTGCGGTTCTCGCTGCGGTCACCACGGTTGTCGCTGCGGTTGTCGTTGCGGTCACCACGGTTGTCGCTGCGGTTGTCGTTCCGGGCACCGCGATTGTCGCTGCGGTTGCGATTGTCGGCGCGGTCGGACTGCTGGTCCGACTTCTCTTCACGCGGTGAGGTTGCGGTGTTGTCGCGACGCGCCTCCCGGGCTTCGACCCGGTCGGTGGTGCCGGCGCGATCGCTTGAGGCGGCGGGTGCAGCCTCAGCAGCAGCGGCAGAACGGCTTCCACCGGACTGCGCCGCGCTGATGGCCTCGACGAGCGCGCCCTTGCGCATCCCGCCGGTCCCTTTGATGCCCAGGCTGCCGGCGAGCTGCTTGAGCTCAGGCAGGAGCATGCCGCTGAGGCCTCCCGACTTCTTTCGCGCCGGCTTGGCAGCTGCCTCGCCGGCGAGATCAGTCGTGGCTTCGGATGTCTGAGTCACGTGAGGTCCTTCCCACGTCTGGTGCGCATGTCAGAAATTGCGCCCTGATAGAAGTGAACTTGCTCATGCGGGCTCGATGCGATGCGTTCAGCCGTAGGAGCGTTGAAAACGCCAAAAGGTCATCCACGGGAGAAATGCTGAGCGATCTCTGCGATCCGCTGAGAAGGCATCGTTCGCGGTGCGACGCGATGCGGTTACGACAGTAGCACTATGTGCGTTCACCTGTCCTGATACCCACCCAACGTCAACGCGCCGGCTGCTATTCCCTGGCCTGGTTGATGCGCGGCGCGACAACTGCAGTCGCCCATTGCACGCGGCGGTGCACTTGCTTTGTCTCGGGCGCGCGGAGTACGACTCGAAGGAGGAGCAGGGGCCAACGATGTCGGAACCGGAGCTCGACCACCGTGTGATGGCTGTCAGGACGATGCGCGGCGCTGACCGCCACGGCGGTTGAGATGCAGCGCTTGCATGGAATGCTCAGGCGTGCGCTCGCGGCCGAAGCAGAGCGAGCGTCGTCCACCGGATCCTCGGCAACCAGCCGCCACGTGCTGAACCTCCGCGGTCGCAGCGGTTTCGGTCGCTCGGCATTGTCGTGGCGGTGGCACTGGTCGGCTACGTCGTCCTGTCCTGGCAGAACGACCTCCATTGGCCCCACCCGGTCGACCGTCGGCGAGACGTCCGCGATCGTCACCAACCTCACCGGCCTGGTCCACCACTCCTGTGGTCGCGACTGCCGGACGTGGACGCGGCGCTTCTTCTCTGCCGTGTACTTCCCGGAACAGGACATGCACGTCTCCATGCTGGCGGCGACCCGTTCCGACATCCGGTGCTGACGAACTACATCTACCTCACCTAACAGGTTTGCCGGCCAGGCTCCGCTGGGCCGACGCGCACATCCGCAGTCAATGAGGTCCAGATCACCCTTCCGAGGATTGCCTTGTTCCCGGTGTCGGCGTACAAGTCGTAAGAGGGCCAGGGGGCTGGTATGAGAGACCGCGACGTCGAAGCCTTTGTGCGCGAGACCACCGCACATCTGCTGCAGCTTGGCATTTCTTCTCACCTGCGACAACGGACAGGCGGAGGACCTTGTCCAAGAGGTCATGCTGGGAGAGCTGAGGAACTGGGAACCCTCGGACACACCAGAGCGGCGCCGAGCCCATGTGACACGCGTTCTCATCCGGACCCACCTGGCGACGCACCACTCGTTGGCAACGAGGACCTTCACGTCCTTTGATCACGAACTGGTCGCGTTCGGCGAGGCTGGGGACACCCACCGAATGCCCATGCAGCGCCCTCCGGTCGAGACCCGCCAGCTGCTGTGCGACCTGTCGCCCGAACAACGTGTCGTGCTGGTATTGAAGTACTTCGAGAACCTCGATGACGAGAGCATCGCGTCCCTTCTCAACCTGACTGCTGACCGCGTCCGGGCCCTGGCTGACCGCGCCTGCATGTCCATGAGGGAGCTGCCCCCTGTCCACGACCGGCACGGGTGGACAGCCGAGCCACCTCGGCCATCCGGGTCCGATCGGCAAGGTCGATGGGATGAAGCCTGTCGAGGCTTCCGTCAGCGAGGTGCTCAGCGAGGAGGCCAAGCGAGCCTCGGTCGCGGACAACGCGGTTGCGCGTCTGCTGGGTGAGCGCCCGCAACCAAACCGGAGAGCGACACTGACATGGCCGGCGATGGCGACGTCGGCAGTCGTGCTTCTCGCCGCCACCATGCTCGCGGTTCCTGTGCTGCAACGAGATCCACCGAACGGACTGTCATCGGGCCGGGAGAGCCTGACCAGCAGCCCGACGAGTGCACGACAGTCGATTCCACCGGGCTATGTCGACCTGCAAGTGAAAGGTGTCCACGTCGCGCTCGACCGGCGCGGTGCTCGTCCGGACGCGACCCGTGGCGATCCTGGCAGCTGCCGTGCCAGGGCTCTTTGCTCGCACCCCTAGGCGCAGCCAGCTGAGCCAGCAGACGGCATGCGCCGGACGAAGCCGGCAACTACCCGCGGTGGGAAGTGCTGGTAGCGCCCGCCTCGTCCCACGTGACACTCGAGCCTCGGCGCTTCACGTGGTTGACGCCAGTCTCCCGAAGTGTGGCCTCGATCGGACTCCCCTTGACTACGTTGCGATCGGGGAGCGGGCGGCGATTCTCACCACGGTCAGAGGCTTGGCCCACTACCCATGCGCCTGACGACGCGGGGCATCGATCGAGTGTCGGCGGCAGAACCCGCATTCCGTGCCCGCGTGGCGGCTGGGTGCGCCGAACCTGGACGACGATCTATTTCCCCGACCACAGGATCCAGGTGTCGCTCCTGGCCCCGAACCCTGCTGCGATCGCCTGGCTGACCAGCACGATCTACGTCGCGTAGTGCACGGCCGCGATGTCCCGCAACGAGGAAGTCATCAGGAAGCAGCTCGC
This sequence comes from uncultured Actinomycetota bacterium, assembly GCA_963712935.1. Classification (GTDB taxonomy): domain Bacteria; phylum Actinomycetota; class Actinomycetes; order Propionibacteriales; family Nocardioidaceae; genus JANLYC01. The sequence goes on along the minus strand of CAVQJX010000023.1, from coordinate 66,018 downwards.
CGAGGAAGCTGCGCGCACACCGACCGCCGGTACCGTGGTCAACCAATTGCTGCGTCTTGCGCCACAGCGGCCGTCGACACTGCGTCAAGCGTTCCTGATCGTGGTGGTCGCAGGCTTCACCCTCTTGGTCTCGCTGTTGACGATCTCGGTCATCGTGTTAGGGCCACAAACGCTGCTGGCGGAAGCAGGACCCCTGCCCTACCCGACATCCGAGCAGTCCGGCCAGGCAGACCGATCAGCGCTCCAGCTCGGTCACGTCGACATGGCATTCACCGGAGTCCACGTCGAGCTCACCGCTGACAAGGGTCCGGACCGTAGCTTCAACGCCTGGCAGCATCCCTGCCTTCGGTCGTTGCTCACGCCGCTGGCGGGGACCATCCCTTCGGATGCCGCGTGTGCCGTCCGCGTTCATGGCCGTCCACTGTGGGAGATTCTCGTGTCGCCGCGCTACGCGACCGTTCCGATCCCGTCGGCTCGGTTCAGGTGGACGCCTTGGATCGCGCAGCCGCCGCCATCCCGCCAGCAGCCGGCGATCTGGCCGCGGTTCGACTTCGACGCCGTCGTCGACGGGCACCCCGCCTGGGTGATCCGGGCGACGGGCAAGGTTCGATATCCGTGCGACCGCACCTGGGTTCGCCGGGTCTGGACGTCCATCTACTTCCCGGAACGAGATACCCAGGTGTCGATCCTGGCGCCGAGCAACGCCGGTGTCGCCTGGCTGAGCGGCACACATCTGTCGTCCACTAAGCCGATGACACGCTGCGGACCACCGCTCCGTCCTGGTCGACGTCCACCGCCAGCGCCTGCCAGGTCGCAGGCAGGAACGGCTGCACGCGCGCCAGGACGTCACCCGTGCCGAGCGCCAGCACGGTCGGCCCGGCTCCTGAGATCACCGCGGCGACCGATGCCGCTCGGAGTTCCTCGACGAGACGCAGCGACGTCGGCATCGCAGACCCTCTGAACCGCTGGTGCAAACGATCCTCTGTCGCGTCGAGCAACAGCTCCGGTTGCTGGGTCAGGGCCGCCACCAACAGGCCGGAGCGGCCGGCGTTGACGGCGGCATCGGCGTGCCGGACCTGGCCGGGGAGGAGCCCTCGCGCCACCTCAGTGGACAAGGCGTCGTCCGGGATGAGAGCCACCGCATGGATTCGTTCGTCCACGGCGAGCCTGACTGCCCTTGCACCGATCTGGTCCGTCCACGCGATCGTGAAGCCGCCGAGCAGACATGCCGCGACGTTGTCGGGGTGACCCTCGATGGCGTGCGCGAGCGAGAGACTCGCCTGCTCCGACATGCCATGACCCGGGACCAGCGCCTGAGCCAGCCGGATGCCCGCAACGATGGCCGCCGCAGACGAGCCGAGCCCTCGCCCGTGGGGTATGCGGTTCTCGGTGGCCAGGGACAGCCCGGGCTGGTCGACGCCGATCGTGTCGAAGGTGGCCCGCAGAGCTCGCACGACCAGGTGGTGCTCGTCGGTGGGCACGCCTTCGGCTCCCTGGCCCGAGATCTGGATGGCCAGGCCCGAGGCCGTGGTGGTCACGGCCAGGTCGTCGTACAGGCTCAGACAGAGGCCGAAGGCATCGAAGCCCGGACCGAGGTTGGCGCTGGTGGCCGGGACGCGGGCCACCGCGCGGCGACCCGCCAGGGCCGAGGCCTCACCCATCTGTGAGTCCAGCCGCAGCAGCCGCCTGGTCGACGTCCTTGTCGACGACGACATCGGCGGGCATGCCCCGGAACTCCAGCGCGGTGTCGATGTCCTTGAGTCCGTGCCCCGTCACGGTCACGGTGATCACACTGCCGGCGTCGACTTCACCACCCGCGGCCTTCTTGACCAGGCCCGCCACACCGGCTGCCGAGGCGGGCTCGACGAAGACACCGTCGTGCGCGGCCAGGTCGCGTTGCGCACCCAGGATCTCGTTGTCCGTGACCGCTTCGATGAGGCCGCCGGACTCGTCACGTGCCGCCTCCGCGAGCAACCAGGACGCCGGGTTGCCCACCCGGATGGCGGTGGCGACGGTCTCGGGCGCGACGACCACGCGGCCGTGGACCAGTGGCGCTGCCCCCTCCGCCTGGAACCCCCACAGCTGCGGGCGGCGCGTCGCGTAGGAGTGGTCGGAGTACTCCACATACCCCTTCCAGTACGCCGCGATGTTTCCGGCGTTGCCGACCGGGAGCACGTGCATGTCGGGGGCGTCACCGAGGAAGTCCACGATCTCGAAGGCCGCAGTCTTCTGTCCTTCGATCCGGACCGGGTTGACAGAGTTGACCAGCACGACCGGGTAGTCCTTGGCCAGGCCTCGAGCGATCTCGAGGCAGTCGTCGAAACCCCCACGCACCTGGATGATCCGGGCCGCGTGCATGATGGCTTGGGCCATCTTGCCGCGCGCGATCTTGCCCTGCGGGATGAGCACGATCGGCGTCATCCCCGCGCGCGAGGCGTACGCGGCCATCGAGGCCGAGGTGTTGCCGGTGGACGCGCACACGACCGCCTCGGCACCCTGCTCTGCCGCGTTGGACACCGCCATGGTCATCCCGCGGTCCTTGAACGAGCCCGTCGGGTTGTTGGCCTCGACCTTCAACCACACCGCGCATCCGGTGAGCTCGGAGAGCCAGCCCGACTCGACCAGTGGTGTCCCACCCTCGCGCAAGGTGATCACAGGCGTCTCGGCACTCACCGGAAGCCATCGCCGGTACTCCTCGATGACACCTCGCCACTGATGGACGCGCGAGGCAGGCGTGGCGTCGAGCGTCATTCGGACGCTCCTTCGACCCGCATCACCGAGCTGACGTCGCGCACGATGTCCATCGATCGCAGACGCCCGCACGGTGGCCGACAACGCAGCGTCCGGGGCCGTGTGCGTCACCACCACGAGCTGCGCGTCCTCACCCCGCCCCTCCTGGCGGACGGTCTGGATCGAGACACCATGCTGGGCGAACAGGTCGGCAACAGTCGCCAGCACGCCTGGTTTGTCGTCGACGTCGATTCCGACGTGGTAGCGGGTGATCGTCTCTCCGATCGGCGCGATCTCGCACTGTGCGTAGGTCGACTCACCCGATCCCGTCACCGAAGCCAGCCTGTTCCGTGCCACCGTCACCACGTCGCCGAGCACCGCGCTCGCGGTCGGCGCTCCCCCGGCCCCCGGGCCGTAGAACATGAGCTGGCCGGCCGCGTCGCTCTCGACGAAGACGGCGTTGTAGGCACCGTGGACGCTCGCCAGCGGGTGAGAGCGCGGAATCATGGCGGGGTGCACGCGAACCGACACCGTGTCGGGTGAGCCGGCTGTCTCGCTCGGTTCGCGGTCGCAGATCGCGAGCAGCTTGACCACGCACCCCATCTCCCTGGCCGACGCGACGTCGCCGGCCGACACGTCGCTGATGCCCTCTCGATGAACATCGGCAGCCGTGACACGGGTGTGGAAGGCCAGACTGGCCAGGATGGCGGCCTTCGCGGCTGCGTCGAAACCATCGACGTCAGCGGTGGGATCGGCTTCGGCGTACCCGAGCGACTGTGCCTGCTCGAGCGCGTCGTCGAAGCTCGCGCCGAGCGTGTCCATCTGGTCGAGGATGTAGTTGGTCGTCCCGTTGACGATGCCGAGGACACGTCGCACCTTGTCGCCGGCCAACGACTCACGCAGCGGTCTGATGATCGGGATCGCGCCGGCGACAGCGGCTTCGAAGTAGACGTCACGACCCTGCCTTGGTGGCGGCCTCGAACACCGTTGGCCCGTCCTCGGCCAGCAGCGCCTTGTTGGCCGTGACGACTGAAGCACCCGACTCGAGAGCAGCCAGGATGAGCGAGCGCGCGGGCTCGATGCCGCCGATCACCTCGATCACGACGTCGACGTCTCCACGCGTCACGAGCGCCTCGGCGTCAGTCGTGAAGAGTTCGCGAGGCAGGTCGACGTCACGGCTGCGGTCGATGCGACGGACTGCGATCCCGACGAGTTCCAGCGGGGCACCGACCCGGGCCACCAGGTCGTCCGCCTGCTCGGTCAGCAGTCGCGCGACCTCGCTGCCGACGACTCCGCAGCCGAGGAGGGCGACGCGAACGGGCTGGTTCATGGGGTCCTCTCCGGGACGAGGGCGAGATCGCGCCCCAGTGTGCCCGCACGGGGAATGCCGACGCAGACGAACCCCTGATCCCTGTGGGTCCCGGCGGTCCTTTCAGACACCGTCGACCTCGAGCCGCAGGAGATCGTCCTCGGTCTCGCGGCGTACGACGAGTCGTGCCTGCCCCTGACGTACGGCGACGACCGCGGCTCGGGGCACGTGGTTGTAGGTGCTGGCCAACGACCGGCAGTAGGCGCCGGTGGCCGGAACAGCGATCAGATCTCCCGCGCTCACGTCGCCGGGCAGGAACTCGTCCTTGACCACGATGTCGCCACTTTCGCAGTGCTTCCCGACGACGCGGGCCAGCAGGGGCGGAGTGTCGGACCGGCGCGAGGCCAGCGTGCACGAGAAGTCAGCGTCGTACAGAGCCGTCCGGATGTTGTCGCTCATCCCACCGTCCACGGCGACATAGAGCCGACTCGCCCCGGCGTCCAGGGCCACCTTCTTGACCGTGCCGACCTCGTACAGCGTGAAGGTGGACGGCCCCGCGATGGCTCGGCCGGGTTCGATCGAGAGACGGGGTACGTCGATCCCGAGGGCACGACACTCGTGCGTCACGATGGCCAGGAGCCCATCGGCCAGCTGCTTCGCGGTCGCAGGGTCGTCCTGCGTCGTGTACGCGATCCCGAAACCACCGCCGAGGTCGAGCTCGGTCAAGGCCATTCCCGCCCTGCAACCGCGGTCGAACAACGTCAGCACGCGACGGGCGGCCACCTCGAACGCGGAGGTATCGAAGATCTGCGAGCCGATGTGCGAGTGCAGTCCCACCAGGTCCAGGCTCTGGTGCGACGTGATCGCCTCCATCGCCTGGAACGCGTCGCCCTCGGTGATCGACAACCCGAACTTCTGGTCCTCATGGGCCGTCGCGATGTACTCGTGGGTGTGGGCCTCGACGCCGGCCGTGACCCGCAACAAAACCCGCTGACGCACACCGGCAGCCGCACTGATCTCGGCCAGCCTCTCGATCTCGGTCGGCGAGTCGACGATGACCCGTCCCACCCTGGCCTCGACGGCTCGCCTCAGCTCGTCCCGGCTCTTGTTATTGCCGTGGAACCCGATCCGCGCGGGATCGAACCCGGCGCGCAGGGCCACTGCGAGCTCTCCGCCGGTACAGACGTCGAGACTCAGCCCTTCGTCGGCGATCCAGCGGACGGTGGCCAGCGAGAGGAACGCCTTCCCGGCGTAGTACACGTCGGCTCCGGCGAAGGCGGTCCGGAAAGCCCGCGCCCGCTGTCGGAAGTCGTCCTCGTCGATGACGTACGCCGGAGTGCCGAACTCGGCGGCCAGGTCTCCGACAGAGACGCCGGCGACCTCGAGCTCACCCGCCTCGCTCTTGCGCACGTGGCTCGGCCACAGCGACTCGACCAGCACGTTCGGATCCGCTGGAGCCAGCAGCCAGGACGGACCCCGGCCACCGGCTTCAGCATGAAGGGCTCCCGCTTCGTGGGCGCGCATCACATGCGCTCGGGCGCGGTGACGCCGAGCAGGTCGAGCCCTCGAGCAAAGACGACTCGCGTCGCGTCGACCAGGAGGAGTCGCGCACGGTGCAGCTCGCTGGGTGTCTCGTCTCCGCGGGGAAGCACCCGGCAGGCGTCGTAGAACTTGTGGAAGGTCGCGGCCGTGGCCTCGAGGTAGCGTGCCAGCCGGTGTGGTTCGCGTAGCTCGGCGACCGACGCGACGACGGCCGGGAACTCGGCGAGGGCGCGCAGCAGGTCGCCCTCACGCTCGTGCGCCAGCAGGGCGGGTTCGAACTCGGCCCCCGCCGGGGCCAGACCCAGCTCGCCGGCGTTGCGCAGGATCGAGCAGAGCCGTGCATGGGCGTACTGGACGTAGTAGACCGGGTTGTCGCTCGAAGCCCTCGTCCACACGTCGAGGTCGAGGTCGATGGTCGAGTCGCTCGAGTAACGAACCAATGCATACCGGGCTGCATCCGCTCCGACGGCGTCGATGAGGTCGTCGATGGTGAGGCCGGTGCCGGCGCGCTTCGACATGCGGAGCGGCTCGCCGTCGCGCACCAGGTTGACCATCTGGCCGATCAGGACCTCGAGGTTCTCGTGCGGCTGGTCCCCGAACGCGCGGCACATGGCCATCAGCCGGGCGACATACCCGTGGTGGTCGGCGCCGAGCATGATCACGCACAGGTCGAACCCACGCTCGCGCTTGTCGAGATAGTAGGCGCAGTCGCCGGAGATGTACGCCGGGTTGCCGTCTGACTTGACCAGCACCCGGTCCTTGTCGTCGCCGAACTGCTCGGTGCGCAACCAGAGGGCACCATCTGCCTCATAGGTGTTGCCCATCTCGGTGAGCCGCGCGATGGCACGGTCGACGGCGCCGCTGTCGTGCAGCGACTGCTCGTGGAAGTAGACGTCGAAGTCGACGCCGAAGCTGTGCAGCGTCTGCTTGATCTGGGTGAACATGAGCTCGACCCCGTCGTGGCGGAAAATCTCCCGCGCCTGCTCATCGGGCAGGGTCAGGACATCGGGGTTCGCCGCGATCACCTGCTCGACGATCTCACCGATGTAGGAGCCCACGTAGCCGTCCGCAGGGGGCTCCTCGCCTTTCGCAACGGCGAGGAGCGAGCCGGAGAAGCGGTTGATCTGGGCGCCGTGGTCGTTGAAGTAGTACTCGCGCGTGACGTCAGCACCCAGGGTCGCAAAAATGCGCGCCAGACTGTCCCCGACCGGAGCCCACCGCGCTCCCCCGATGTGCACCGGGCCGGTCGGGTTGGCCGAGACGAACTCGAGGTTGATTCGCTTTCCGGCGAACAAGCCCGACGCGCCGTAGGCGGCGCCGGCATCGACGATGCTGCGGGCGATCTCGCCCTGGGCTGCTGCTTCGACCGTGATGTTGATGAATCCGGGCCCGGCGATCGCGACGGAGGCGATCCCCGCGGCCGCTTTCAGCTCCGTCGCCAGCAGCTCGGCCAAGTCGTGTGACGGCAGACCGGCCGGCTTCGCGAGCTGCAACGCGACGTTGGTGGCGTAGTCGCCGTGCTCCTTGCTTTTCGGCCGCTCGAGGCGCACCTCGCGCGGAGCACCTGCGGGCAGCGTCAGGACACCGCGCTGCTCGAGGGCGGCCAGGGCGTCGACGATGATCTGAGAGAGCTGCTCCGGGGTCACCGGCTCATCGTATCGAGCCAGGTCGGAGGCTCAGTCCTGCGTCGTCAAGGAGCGGACGGTCTGCACCAGGTCCTCCGGTTCGAACGGCTTCGTGATGTAGGCGTCGGCGCCGAGCGCCTTTCCCCTGGCCACGTCGGAGCCCTGGGCGCGCGCCGACACCATGACGACCGGGATCGAGCTCGTCGCGGGATTGGTGCGTAACGCTTCCAGCGTGCTGAACCCGTCTCGCCTCGGCATCGCAGCATCGAGGGTGATCAGATCGGGCCTGACCGTTTCGACGACGTCGAGACACTCCTGTCCGTCGCGCGCCTCGTGCACGGAGAATCCCTCGAGCTCGAGGTTGAGGACGATCAGCGACCTGATGACGTCGGAGTCGTCCACGACCAGGACGGTGGGGGGTGCGGGCACGAGGAGACGCTAGCCGTTCCGGCCCGTCCTGGCCCGCAATCCGCGATTGTCGGGGAGGGCGAAGCCGCTGCTAGGGTGATCGCGCATCTCCACGGAGCCCCCGTAGCTCAGGGGATAGAGCACCGCCCTCCGGAGGCGGGTGCGCAGGTTCGAATCCTGCCGGGGGCGCCAGAACATTCGTGACGACAGTGGTTACATAAGGGCGTGACCGCCGCCGTCAGGATCAGCGAAGCCGCCCCGCAGCCTGCGCCTGATCGTCGCCTCCCGGTCGGCCGGCTGCGACGCGTCAGTGATCGTCTCCTGGACGGCACCGTCATCCTCCTCGCCACCTGGACCGTGACCTACCACGTGTGCCTCGTGCTCGGCCTGGGCGTTCCCTGGGCGGTCGTGCTCGAGATCGTCGCGCTCACCGGACTGTGGCTCGCCATGCGGCGCCGTCCTGCGTCGTCCACGCCCCCTCGGCCCGCCGACGTCCAGGGTTCCGACGCACCGCTCTCCCTACGCAACCCGCCCCCGTTGCTGCTCATCACCGTCGGCGCCGCCGTCGTCGCAGCCATCGCGATGGCGACCAGTCTTCCGTGGGGATTCGTGTGGGTCAGCTGGCTGGTAGCGGGCGGCGCCGGATCGGCGCTGGCGATCCGCAGACCGTCCACCTCCCCGGCGCCGGTGACCGGTGGTGACCCCTGGGAAGGCACGACCGTGGCGCTGTGGACCGTGGCCCTCACGGTCCTGTCGACGCTGCTCATCCGTCCCAACCCGGACGACCTGTACTACGTGAACCTGTCCCAGTGGGTCGCGGCACACGGCACCTTCCCGACCCGGGACACGATCTTCTCCGACCTGGTGTTTCCGATGTCGAACTGGCCGCCCGTGGCGTCCTACGACCCTTTGGTCGGTGCTGCGGCACACCTGGCCGGCGTTCAGGCTGGTGCGGTCGTCTACATGGTCGTGCCGCCCATCGCGACGTTGCTCGCAGTGCTGGCGCTGTGGCGGCTGCTGCGCGCCTGGCGGGTCCCGAACATCAGCGTGGCGCTGTCCGCCGCCATGGTCTTCCTGCTCTTCGACGGCGGTTCGTCGTACGCCCCGCCGGGCAACCTGTTCCTCACGCGATTGTGGCAGGGCAAGGTGATCTTGCTCTGCCTGCTCGTCCCGCTGCTCCTGGTGTACGCGTTGCGCTACGTCGAGAAGCCGACGCGATCGCGAGCGGCCTGGCTGTTCGCCGGCGGGACTGCCGCCGTGGGCCTGTCCACCACGGCGATGTTCCTCGTTCCGCTGATCGCAGCAGCCGGTGCCGCTCCGCTGCTCCGCCGCGCTCCGCGCAAGGCCTTCCTCGGCTTCGCTGCCATGGCCGCGTACCCGCTGGCGGCGGGGATCGTCACCAAGGCGATGGGAGGGCGGTCAGCCGACGACTTCGCCGGGCGGCGCCTCTACCGGTTCGACCCCTCCTGGTTCGGCCACGCGATCTTCCTGACCGGGCTGCTGGCCCTGGTGGCGGTCGGCGCCGTGCTGCTCGGTGCCGTGCTCGTGCCGCATCGCGATGCCCGCCTGACGACGGGCCTGCTGGTCCTGGTGACCGGCGTGACGTTCATCCCCGGCGTGACGCACCTTTCGTACGACACGGTCGGCCTCGGCCCGACGCTGTGGCGCGTCTCGTGGGCTGCGACGGTGGCGGCGCTCGTCGGCGTGCTCGTGGGCTCGGCCGCTGGTCGGCTGAGCCGCCCCTCCTGGAGAATCGTCGCCGGCGTGACCGGTATGGCGCTCATGGTCGCCTTTGGGACGCCCATCTGGGGCAGCGGCAGCGGTGCCTCCTGGGCGGCACCGTTCCACTGGCAACGCAATGATGCGACGCGCGCAGTGGCGGCGGCGGTGATCGCGCAGCAGTGCGCCCGGTGACCTCGTTCTCGCGCCTGATGACCTGGCCATCACGTTGGACGTCACCACGACCGACATCAAGACGGTCGCTCCGCGTGACTACTTCATGGACTACCTGCGTGACGATCCAACCTTTCAGTATCCCGCCCGGATCACGCTGGTCGACTTCGTCAACCACTCCGGACGCTGGCGCATCGGGCAGGTGACGCAGCGCCATCGAAGCGCTCGGAGTCACCACCGTGTGCGTGTACTCCGAAGACCGGCGTCGCTTCCAGGCCCTCGAAGGCGCCGGTTACCTACCATTCCTGAGGTCCGTACCGTTCCGGTGCGTGCGGACCTGAGAACGTGACCCCACCGACATCGGCCTCGCGTTTCGCCCTGACCCGAACGGCTATATGCTCCGGGTACACCTGTACGACGACATCAACACTGCGCCCGTGGCGCAGTTTGCTCTCTGATCGCAAAGGCGACCTCTGATGCGCATTCTTGTTCTCGGTGGCGACGGCTACCTTGGCTGGCCTACGGCCATGTACCTGTCGGCGCGTGGACACGATGTCGGCGTGCTCGACAACTCAGTCCGTCGCCACTACGACCACGAGCTGGGTTCGGGCAGCCTGGTCCCGATCGAGTCGCTGCACACTCGTGTGCGTGTATGGCAGGAGCTGAGCGGCAAGCACATCGACGTCTTCCACGGTGACCTGAACGACGCAGACTTCACCTATCAGGCGATCCGTGACTTCCGGCCCGAGTCGATCGTGCATTTCGCTGAGCAGCGTGCTGCCCCGTACTCGATGATCGACCGCAAGCACGCCGTCTACACCCAGACCAACAACATCGTCGGCACGCTCAACGTGATGTTCGCCATCGGCGAGCTCGATCGCGACATCCACCTGGTCAAGCTCGGCACCATGGGCGAGTACGGCACCCCCAACATCGACATCGAGGAAGGCTGGCTCGAGGTCACCCACAAGGGCCGCACCGACCGGGTGCTGTACCCGAAACGGCCGGGCAGCTTCTACCACCTGTCCAAGGTCCACGACAGCCACAACCTCGAGTTCGGCTGCCGGATCTGGGGGCTGCGGGTCACCGACCTGAACCAGGGCGTCGTCTACGGTCAGCAGACCGAAGAGGCTGCCCTCGACCCACGGCTGGCGACCCGGTTCGACTACGACGGGGTCTTCGGTACGGTGCTCAACCGGTTCGCGATCCAGGCCGTGCTGGGGCTGCCGCTGTCCATCTACGGCGGCGGCACCCAGACGCGTGCGGTGATCGACATCCGCGACACCGTCGAGTGCATCCGCCTCGCCTGCGAGAATCCCGCGTCCGCCGGTGAGTTCCGGGTGTTCAACCAGGCGACGGAGAGCTTCTCGTTGGCCGAGATGGCCAAGACGGTGGCCAACTCGTTCCCGGGCCAGGTCGACGTCGAGTACCTGGAGAACCCGCGCGTCGAGCTCGAGAACCACCACTACGCCTTCACCCACACCGCCCTGGAGTCGCTGGGCCTGCAGCCACACCTGCTCTCCGACACGCTGCTGACGTCGATGTTCGGGATCATCGAGCAGCACCGCGACCGCATCGACGTGAACATGCTCCGACCCACCGTGCAGTGGCGACAGACGAGCAGTCCGCTGAGTCAGCAGTCGTGATCCAACCCACGTTGCGCGTCCTCGTCACGGGCGGCTCAGGGTTCATCGGCCGGCACGTCGTGTCGGAGCTGCGCAATCGTGGCCACCTGGTCACGGTCGCCGATCGCGTCGAGTTCCCCGACCCCGAGGTCGCCACCGTCAGCGGTGACCTCTGCAGGGACGACATCCGCGAGCGGGCGGTGACCCCAGGTACGGACGCCATCGTGCACCTCGCGGCCGAGACCTCGGTTCTGGGCTCGATCGAGCAGCCTGCGCTGGTGCACCGCACCAACGTCGAGATGACGGCGGCGCTTCTCGAGCTGGCCCGCGAGTGCAACGTCGGAGCCTTCGTGTTCGCCTCCACCAACGCAGTCGTGGGTCCGCATGATGGCGTCATCAGCGAGGATCTTCCGCTGGCTCCGCTGACACCGTACGGCGCCACCAAGGCGGCTGCTGAGATGTTGCTGTCCGGCTACTCCGGTGCCTACGGCCTGCGCACGCCCGTCCTGCGGTTGACCAACGTCTACGGCACCGGCATGCGCGAGAAGGACAGCTTCATTCCACGGCTGCTCCGGGCAGCTGCCGTCGGCGAGGGCGTGCAGATCTACGGCGATGGGCAGCAACGGCGTGACCTGGTCCACGTCAGCGATGTCGCGTGGGCGGTGGCCGAGGCGGTGGAGCACTGGCCCAGTGGGCCGGTCATCATCGGCAGCGGCGAGTCGCACTCCGTTCAACACCTGGCACAGTCGGCTCGGGAGGCAACCGGATCTGAGATCCCGGGGCACCTCGTCGCCGCCAAGCCGGGTGAGATGCCCGCGGTCGTCGTCGACATCTCGCGGGCGCGCAACCGAGGGTACGACCCGGCCGTCACCTTGACGCAGGGAATCCGCAGTGCGTGGGCAGACTTCACGCCCTCGTCCACCGCCTGAGCCATGTCGATGACCGGCGAACAGCGAGGCCCGGGTTCACCTGACCGGGGTGCTTCGGCGGCGCTGGCGCAGCCCAGTACGACGGCGACGGCCGAGCCGTCCTCAACCGCTGGCGACCTGCCGCTCGTGCCCCGACGCGCCGGTTCGCGGCGACCCCCGTCACCGTGGTGGTCGACACCACATCTGCTCTTCATCACCCTCGTCGCGCTCGGAACAGGGCTCCGGGTGGCGACGATGATGCGGGCTGCGGCCGTTGCTTCTGACCGACTCTTCGCAGCCCTTCCTCGGCGCGACGCCGTCGCCGTCTGGCCTCCCCGTTCTCGGCTACTCCCTGTTCGAGCTGCGACCGCTGTCGTCGATCGGTGGCTCGCTCTCGATGGCCGTGGCGATCCAGCACCTGATCGGCGTTGCGATCGCGATCGCCCTGTACGTGCTGCTGCTCCGCTGGGGGGCCTGGCGGTGGCTGTCCGCGCTGGCTACGGCACCCGCGCTCCTCGACCTGCGCGTCGTCACCGCTGAGCACCTCTTGCTTCCCCAGACGTTGTTCGTCGCACTCGTGACCGCAGCGATGCTCGTCGTGGGCTGGCGCAGCAGGCCACCAGCCGTCGCCGTCTTCGCGTTCGGTGTCTTGCTGGGCGTTGCTTCCACCGTGCTGCCCGTAGGCGTCGCGCTCCTGCCCGTCGCCATCGCCTTCGCTGTGCTCGCGGCCGCCACGTCCGAGGCACGCCTGGTGAGCCTCGTCGCGGTCGTCGTCGGGTTCGGACTGCCTTTCGTCGCCTACCTCGGTTGGCAGCACGACGAGTCCGGGACCTACCCCGTGACCGCGATCTCCGGGGTTCCCCAGCAGCGCGCCACTCTGGCCGAAGTCGGATCGACGGTCTCTGCGTGGGCGGACGGTTCGATCAGCCACACCGCGCGGTGGCAGCTGGACCGCTACATCGACCAACAGTCGACGGTGGATGCCACGCCCTACTACGAACGAGGGCTGCGGCCGCTCTCGATCCACCCACCCGCTGCCGGGCTGGCGCGGATCGCGGGCAGCCTCGAAACCACGGTTCCCCTCCTCCTGGCAGCTCTCCTGCTCGGTCTGGCCGGCGCGGTTGGTCTTGGGCGCACCGCTCCGGCTCCGATGCGGGCTGTCTGCGGCGCTCTCGCGATCCTCCCGTTGTCGGTCCTGGCCGTTTCCATGGCGTCGAGCGGACCCTCCTGGGGCGACACGCTGCTCGCACTCATGCTCTGGCCGGCCGCCGGTGCGCTGGGCATCATGGCCATGGTCCGCGGTCGACGCGGACGCAGCGCAGCGCGTCCACAGATCGACGAGGTCGATCGGCAGGCCACCCTGGCCTTTGACGATGCCTACGCCAGCCCCCGGCTCGGCCCGGTGGTCGTCGTGATCGCGGCGTACAACGAGGCGGCGGGTCTCCCGACGGTGCTCGACCGCATCCCCGACGAGGTTTGCTCCTTGCTCACCGATGTGGTCGTCGTCGATGACGGCAGCTCTGACGAGACGTGCGCCGTAGCCCGCGGCAACCCCCGTGCGTACGTCGTGGCGTCCCCGGTCAACCGCGGCCAAGGTGCAGCCCTGCGGCTCGGCTACCGCATCGCGCGGACGCACGGCGCCCGCTACATCCTCACGACCGACGCGGACGGCCAGTACGACACCGCAGATTTTCCCCGCGTGCTCGCCCCCGTGATCGCAGGCGAGGCCGACTTCGTGACGGGGTCGCGCCGGCTCGGACACCAGCACACCTATGACCGGGTCAGGCGCGCCGGGGTGCACGTCTTCGCGTGGATCGTCAGCGCCTTCGTCGGACAGCGGATCACCGACACGTCCTTTGGCCTGCGAGCGTTCAGGGCCGACGCGACGGGGGTCGTCACGCTCAACCAGCCGCAGTACCAGTCCTCCGAGCTGCTCCTCGGCATGTTCTCGCACGGCTTCACCGTCACCGAGGTTCCCGGGACCATGCACCAACGATCGGCTGGTGCGACGAAGAAGGGGCGCAACCTCGTGTACGGGTTCCGCTACGCACGCGTCGTGATCGGCACCTGGTGGCGCGAGGGCTGCCCCTCACCCGTGACCGAATCCGCGCCGGCCCTGGTAGGCAGGATCGAACGTGCGCGTGAGCGAACCTGACGTCGTCACCGACGAGCCCCCGGCAGCGACACCGACGCAGCCGACGTCGCCAGTGTCTCGACTGTGGCGTGGCCACCGCCCTTTCGCCATCGCCTTCATCTCCGGTGCCGTGCTGCGCGCCCTCGTCCAGGTGGCGTTTCCGCCTGCGTTCGTCTTCAGTGACGGTCCGACCTACCTCGGGCTCGTAGATCGGCTGACACCCTCACCGGACCGTCCCGTCGGCTACGGCTTCCTGCTTCGTGCGCTCTCCTGGATGACCCGGGACGTCACGGCGGTCGCGGTCACGCAGCACGTGCTCGGTCTGGCCACGGCGGTCATGATCTATGCGCTGTTGCGGCGATGGGGAGTCTCTGCCCGTCTGTCCACCCTCGCCACCGTGCCCGTGCTGTTCGACGGCATGCAACTGGTTCTCGAACACAGCGTGCTGAGCGACGTGCTGTTCGACTTCCTGCTCGTGCTCGGCATCGCGATCCTCGCCTGGCGTCGAAACCCCAGCCCCGCGGCAGCAGCCATCGCCGGAGTCGTCCTCGGACTGACGGTGGTGACGCGGCTGGTCGGAGAGCCGGTCATCGTGGCGGCAGTCCTGTTCTGCCTCATGGCTTCGACGTCCCGGCGCCGCCGGATCGTCACTTCCTTGGCGGTCTGCATCGCATTCCTCGTGCCAATCGGCGCGTACGCCACGTGGTACCACCACGAGCGCGGTGTCTGGGCGCTGGCGCAGTTCGGGGGCACGGCGCTCTACATGCGCACCACGACCTTCGTCGATTGCGCCACCATCTCCGTGCCGACGTATGAGCGCGAGCTCTGTCCCGACCAACCGCTCGGCGAGCGCCGCGACCCCACCTACTACGGGTGGCACGACGCCACGACGCTCCCCGCTCTCGAGCCACCACCGGGCATCAGCCAGAACGTCGCTCTGCGCGACTTCGCCCTCCGGGCCATCCGCGCCCAGCCATGGGACTACGTACGTACGGTGCTGCGCGACGTCGGGCTCAACTTCGCCCCGTTGCGGATCGACCTGTTCGAGTACAGCACCGCGTCCAAGTGGTCGTTCGACCACTACGTCGGCTATGAGTCGACCGACTGGACCCGGCCGGCGTACGCCGCCCACGGGGGCACGCAGCCAGAGACGCGGCAGCCGTTCGGGGAACTGCTGAAGGTCTACGGCATGGTGGTCTATGTCTGGGGTCCGCTGCTGCTGGCCTTGTTGCTGGTGGCGCTCGCGGGCATCTTCGCGCGACGACCAGGTAACGCTCTACCCACCCGCCCCCTGGCGGTTCTGACCACCACGGTCGCGGTCATGCTGATGTTCCTGCCTGACGCCACGGCCGAGTTCACCTGGCGGTATCAGCTGCCTGCCGTGGTGCTGCTGCCCGTGGCGGCTGCCCTCGGCTGGACCCGCCTGCGTGGCGAGCGTCAGTCGGGCGCGACAGCCACCCCGAGCACGGACTGACCGAACGGCGGCGTCAGCCGGCTCTCCAACAGCTTCGTGCTCGGTACGACCACGCGGTCGTAGAGGCGCAGGAGGCTGGGTCGCGGGCTGCCGACGCCGCCACGCCGCACCGTCAGCCACCAGGCGATCCCACCGAGCAGGTTGACCGGTCGCACGTCCGCGGGCGTGAGGCCCGCCCCGACGATCGCGGATCGCAGAGTGTTCGGGGTGTAGCGACGAACATGGCCGACGCGACGGTCGAAGTCGCCGTACAGCTGTTGGTAACCGGGGACCCACAAGACGATCCGGCCACCGGGTTCGAGCAGGCCGGCCAGCCGACGAAGCGCCGCGCTGTCATCCTCGATGTGCTCGAGGACGTTGATCGCGATCACGGTCGAGACGCGGGGCTCGATGTCGAACGGCCCGTGCACCAGGTCGAGCTGGCGGGCCTGCACCTCCGGACGGTCGTGGAAACGTTCGCGCCATCGAAGCGACACAGTCCGGGTCGACATCGGTCACGACGAGCCGTTCCAGACCCTCGAACTGCGACGCGAACTCGCCCAGGCCGGCCCCGACCTCGAGGACCGAAGGTCCACAGTGTCGGGCGATCAGACCGAACTGGTAGGCGCGGTAGCGCTCCTGGTTCTTGCCCGAGCTGTCCTCGAGACCCCTGCCGGTCGCTTGATGGAACGCACCGGCCCCACTCGTCTCTGTCACAGTGTTCCCTTCTCGTTGAGCCTGAGCTCGGTTGTCTGCAGCCGGGCGAACCCGCATCAGCGCGGCACGGACCCGGCGGTTCCGCCGGCCGTCACTCGGTCCAACCGCGCGAACATCCGGTCGAGGAGGAAGAAGCGGAGCAGGAACATGACGACGTACACGCCCAGGAAGGCACCCGCTACCAGGATCACCCTGACGCCGGACGACACCGCCGAGCCCTGCAGCCAGCCATCGACTGCGTGGGTCACGACCATCGCCAGCACGACTGTCGCCACGATGATGGCGACGTACGGCAGTACCTCGTGACGCAGACTCGGGCGACCCCGCTGACGCCAGGTCCAGCTTCGGTTCAGCCAGTAGTTGGGCAGCGCACCGGCGAGCCAGCCCACTCCCGAGGACCACACCGGCGTCGCGTGCACCACGCCGTACATGAGCACGAACGCCAGCTCGCTGCAGATCGCGGCGATCACGGAGCCCCCGGTGTAGCGGGCCGCCTTGCCGATCAACCTGGTCCGACGGGTGCTCCGCACTGCGACCAGCGACGGGTGCGGCGATCCAGGCATGCGCCGATCCTAGTCGCGGCCGAGAGGTGGGGATGAGCCGGACCGTGACCTCACGGCGCACGACTCGTTGTCACCTTCAGGTGCATGACCATCACGCTGAGTCAGTACCCCGAGGAAAGGTCCGGCCATGTGTGCTCCGACTCACCGATCCCCGACCGTTCAGGTCGCCGCATGAAAGCCGGAGACGGCGGCGCCCGACCGGGTGGAAAGCCGCCGCCCCGGTGTACTGACACCATCCTCCGCTCGCCCGGATACTGGATCTTGTTGCGGGTGAACCTGCCCGGGCGGCACGCGCCCGGCCGGCACACCAGGAGGTATGTCGATGGCGGGATATTCCGGGACCCCCCTGATGCGCAAGATCGGCGTCCGGGAGGGGCAACGGGTCTGCCTCGACAACGCTCCTGAGGACGTCGACCTGACCTGGCCGGACGAGGTGCAGGTCAGCCGTCGCATTACCCGTGCGCCCGTCCACATTGCGTGGACCTTCTGCTACGACCGGGCCCGACTCGAGCGTCGCATCGTGCCCCTGATCGACCACGTCGACGTCGACGGCATGGTCTGGGTGTCGTGGCCGAAGCGCAGCTCCGGGCTCCAGACCGACCTGGACGAGAACACGGTGCGCGCCATCGGGTTGGCCGCCGGCGTCGTGGACGTCAAGGTCGCCGCCGTCGACGACACCTGGTCGGCGTTGAAGTTCGTCCGCCGGCGACGAGACCGCAACCGCTGAGACCCACGACGTTCGAGCCGACCACCCGGCTGCTGGGTTCAGCAGCTTCGGTTGACGGTGGCGTCGTGCCGCACGTCACGACCGAGCGCATGCGCGGCGGCCACGTTCGGGAACACCACGCTGGCGGCACCCGCCGTTCCGATGCCACCGTTCAGCACGCAGGTCCGGACCAGCTTCGGGTTCACCTGGACCACGGTCTGCGCGAGTCGGTACAGCTCGATGGGGCCGAGGTTGGTGTCCGTGTAGCGCGCGAACCGTTCGAGCGCGCGCTCGAAGAAGCCCTTGCGCGCGGACTTGTTCTTCACCGTCGCCAGTCCGCCCTTGAGCACCTGGCCTTGGTCGTACGAGCGGTCGAAGTCTCCCCGCGGCAGCCCGTGGCGGATGCGCGAGAACGCCAGTGCCTCGACTCCGGACAGCTCGGTCATGCCTGGGTGGAACACCTGACCCTGGTCGTTCATGTTGTAGGTGACCTTGACCCTGATGCCGTTGATTCCTCCCACCATGCGAATCATGCCCTTGAAGCTGGTGACGAACACGTAGTCGGGCCGGATGCCGACGAGGTTGGCCACGGCGGCGGCCGTCGCCTGCGGACCGCCGTAGACCATGGCCGCGTTGATCTTGTCGCGACCGTGCCCGGGGATTTCCACGTAGGAGTCGCGCGGCACACCGATCGTCACCGCGTGGTGGGTCTTCGCGTTGATGCCCACGAGCTGGATGGCGTCGGAACGGCTGCCGAGGAACGGCTGACCGGGGCGGGCGTCGGAACCGAGCGCGAGGATCCACACGACGTGGTCGCTGGCATCGACGCCATGCACCTGGTTGAGCTTGATCAGCGCGAACCGGGCGTCCTCGTGTCCGGCGTTCGGGACCACCACCCCCAGAAGGGCGAGCAGGACACCGAAAACCGCCACCCGTCTGACCCGACGCAACGCCACCTGTGCGCGCCCGGACCCCACGGGACGAGGGTTGATCCGGAGACATCCACGAAGCCAGGTCATCAGCGCACCGCCGTTCTGTGCAGGTCGTACCCGAAGATCCGCCACCGGTCGGCCTTCCGCGTCAGGAGCAGCTGACCTCGCGACGACGAAGGACTTCCGGACCCCGCTCTTGTTCTCAGCCGTCATCTTGAGGTGGATGCGGGCGGTCGCTCCACCGGTCCGGCCACCGACGGCGAAGACGAACAGCCGGGCGGAGCGCTCGTCAGCGACGACCCGGACCACCTTGTCGCTGATGGCGGCACTCGTCGTGACACGCCTGTCGTGCAGCGCCATCCGGGCGGCCCGGTCCGTCCACCCGACGAACGTCGACCTGTCGTAGGAGGAACCGCCCGAGCGGGGGAAGCTGCCCTGCAGGTATGCCGCATCCATCCAGCCCTGGATCGGCTTGGAGATCTTGCGCGTGATCCAGGCGCGCCGGCTCTTCTTGACGCCGCCGCGCATCTGGGCGATCGCTGCCTTGAGCCTGGCGTTGGCCTTCTCGAGGGTGGGCGCCCCGGCGGTGGTGGCCCCGGCACTCGTCGAGGACCCGGTCGGGGGCGTCGGGGAGCTGTCGTGCGTGCAGGCGGCGAGAGAGGTCGCGAGAACGGTCGTCAGCACGACGACCAGCACCAGACGAGGTGCGCGCGGGACGTGGGTGAGGTGCATCCGGTCGAGCATGCACAATGCGGACGCCCATCTCAACCGGCCACGCTCGACGAACGCGCGGCCAATGTGGCTGAGCGGCGGTGAACCATCGGATCGGTCGGGTGTGACGGCGACAACACGGCGACGCGCCAGCCAGCCTGCGCGATCGCGCAGACGGGGGATAGCCTGGGAGTCGACCCACCACAGCACTGCAGCGGAAGAGGCGAAACCCAGGCCGTGTCACAATCCCCGCAAGAAGGATCGACGTCAACTGCCCGTGACACGTCCGGTAACCCCGAGGCGGACTTCGGGGCCAACGAGTGGCTGGTCGACGAGATGTACGACCGTTATCTGGACGATCCCTCGTCGGTGGACGAGGCGTGGCAAGAGCTCTTCAAGTCCAGGCACGCCCCGACCGACGGTGCCGGCACGGTCAACGGGCGCGAACCGGCGACCGAACAAGCTGACGCTGGTTCTGCGGATCCCCCGGCCGAGACGTCCTCCAAGCAACCGACCCAGCAGGTGGTGACCCCGGGTCCGGCACCGACCCCGAAGGCTACTGAGCCCAGCCCCAGTCCCGCTGCGACAACCGGCTCGGCCGCGGCCTCGTCGGCGAGCTCCTTCCCAGACCGCCGACAAGGCGACGCCCGCCGCTTCGCCCGCCACCGCCCAGGCCGTGGCGCGCCCGGTCCCGAAGGAACCCGAGGTCTCCGCCTCTGCAGAGGCGGCGGAGCAGCCTGACCATGTGGTACTGCGAGGAGCTTCCGCCCGCACGGTCAGCAACATGGACGTCAGCCTCACCGTCCCGACCGCCACGAGCGTCCGTACGGTCCCGGTCAAGTTGCTGATCGACAACCGCGTCGTCATCAACAACCACCTCGCCCGAGCCCGCGGTGGCAAGGTGTCGTTCACGCACATCATCGGCTTCGCCCTCGTCCGGGCGCTGCGTTCGGCGCCGGAGATGAACTACGGCTTCGAGATGATCGACGGCAAGCCCAACCTCGTCAAGCCGCACCACATCAACCTCGGGCTCGCCATCGACATCCAACGGCCGGACGGTTCACGTCAGCTCTTGGTGCCGTCCATCAAGGCCGCAGAGAACATGTCGTTCGCGGAGTTCTGGTCGGCGTACGAGGACATCGTCCGCCGCGCGCGTGACAACAAGCTCGCGGTCGCCGACTTCCAGGGCACCACGATCAGCCTGACCAACCCCGGCACGATCGGCACCAACCACTCCGTGCCGCGACTGATGTCCGGCCAGGGCTGCATCGTCGGCGTCGGTGCCATGAACTTCCCGCCGGAGTACCAGGGCGCGTCCGAGGAAACGCTGAGCCGCAACGCGATCAGCAAGATCATGACGCTGACGTCGACCTACGACCACCGGGTCATCCAAGGGGCGCAGTCGGGTGACTTCCTGCGCATCCTGCATGGCCTCCTCCTCGGTGAGGACGGCTTCTACGACGAGATCTTCCGGGCCCTCCGCATCCCGTACGAGCCGATCCGGTGGGCTGCCGACATCTCGGCGAGCCATGAGGACGAGGTCAGCAAGCAGGCACGCATCCTCGAGATGATCCACGCCTACCGGGTGCGCGGCCACATCATGGCCGACACGGACCCGCTCGAGTACCAGCAGCGCAGCCACCCCGACCTCGACGTCGGCACCCACGGGCTCACGCTGTGGGACCTCGACCGCGAGTTCGCCACCGGCAACTTCGGCGGCGAACGTTTCATGAAGCTGCGCCACATCCTCGGCATCCTGCGTGACTCCTACTGCCGTACGACCGGCATCGAGTACATGCACATCCAGGACCCCGACCAACGCAGGTGGATCCAGGAGCGGGTCGAGCGGCCCCACAAGAAGCCGCCGCGCGAGGAGCAGCTGCGCATCCTCCACAAGCTCAACCAGGCCGAGGCTTTCGAGACCTTCCTGCAGACGAAGTTCGTCGGACAGAAGCGGTTCAGCCTCGAGGGCGGCGAGACGACGATCCCGCTGATCGACGAGATCTGCGAGGCGGCTGCCGACCACTCGCTCGACGAGGTCACGATCGGCATGGCGCACCGCGGCCGGCTGAACGTGCTCGCCAACATCGTGGGCAAGCGGTACTCCCAGATCTTCCGCGAGTTCGAGGGCAACATCGACCCACGTACGGTCCAGGGCTCCGGCGACGTGAAGTACCACCTCGGGGCCGAGGGAGAGTTCGTGTCCGGCAACGGCAGCACCATCAAGGTGTCCGTGGCCGCCAACCCGTCCCACCTCGAGGCGGTCGACCCGGTACTCGAGGGCATCGTGCGGGCCAAGCAGGACCTGCTCAACCAGGGCGCTGCCTACCCGGTCCTCCCGTTGCTCGTGCACGGCGACGCGGCGTTCGCCGGTCAAGGCGTCGTGGCCGAGACGCTCAACCTCTCGCAGCTGCGCGGCTACCGCACCGGCGGCACGATCCACGTGGTCGTCAACAACCAGGTCGGCTTCACCACGTCGCCGTCCTCGTCACGCTCCTCGCTGTACTGCACCGACGTCGCGCGGATGGTGCAGGCGCCCATCTTCCACGTCAACGGCGATGACCCCGAGGCCTGCATCCGGGTGGCGCAGCTGGCGTTCGAGTACCGCCAGGCTTTCAAGAAGGACGTCGTCATCGACCTCGTCTGCTACCGCCGTCGCGGCCACAACGAAGGCGACGACCCGTCGTACACGCAGCCGTTGATGTACGACCTGATCGAGAAGAAGCGCTCGGTGCGCAAGCTCTACACCGAGGCTCTGATCGGCCGTGGCGACATCACGGTCGAAGAGGCGGAGCAGGCGCTGAAGGACTACCAGCAGCAGCTCGAGCGCGTCTTCGCCGAGGTGCGAGACGCCAGCACCGAGAGCGAACCGATCGACTACGTCACCGTGCCGGACTACCCGACCAAGGGGGCCGCCTCCGGTAGCGCCGACACCGCCGTCACCTCGGAGATCCTCAAGCGGATCGCCGAGGCTCACGTGACGCCCCCGGAGGGTTTCACCGTCCACCCGAAGGTCCTCCCCCAGCTGCAGCGTCGCGCCGCCTCGATCACCGAGGGTCCGATCGACTGGGGAACCGGTGAGATCCTCGCGTTCGGGTCGCTGCTCCTGCAGGGCCGCCCGGTGCGGCTGGCGGGGCAGGACTCGCGCCGCGGCACCTTCGTCAGCAGGTTCGCCACGATCATCGACCGGCAGAACGCCGCCGAGTGGACACCGCTGCAGAACCTGTCGTCGGACCAGGCGCAGTTCTACGTCTACGACTCGCTCCTGTCCGAGTACGCCGCCATGGGCTTCGAGTACGGCTACTCGGTGGCCCGCCCCGAGGCGCTCACGCTCTGGGAGGCTCAGTTCGGCGACTTCGTCAACGGTGCCCAGACGGTCATCGACGAGTTCATCTCCGCCGGTGAGGCGAAGTGGCAGCAGCAGTCGGGTGTCGTGCTCCTGCTGCCGCACGGCTACGAGGGCCAGGGCCCTGACCACTCCTCTGCCCGCATCGAGCGGTTCCTCACCCTCGCTGCCGGCGACGCGTTCACGGTGGCGCAGCCGTCGACGCCGGCAAGCTACTTCCACCTGTTGCGGCAGCACTCCCTCGGCAGCGCACACCGGCCCATGATCGTCTTCACACCGAAGTCGATGATGCGGCGCAAGGACGCAGCGTCGCAGCCCGCGGACTTCACGTCCGGCACGTTCCGACCGCTGATCGGTGACGACGCGGCCGACCCGTCGAAGGTCGAGCGCCTGATCCTGTGCTCTGGACGGATCTCCTGGGACCTGTTCGCCGAACGCGTACGCCGCGAGGACGACCAGGGCCGGACGGCGATCGCCCGGCTCGAGCAGCTCTATCCCCGTCCCGTCGACGAGGTGAAGGCCGAGATGGCAAAGTACCCGAACCTGCGCGAGATCCGCTGGGTGCAGGACGAGCCCGCCAACATGGGCCCGTGGCCGCACATGAAGCTCAACCTGGCAACCGAGCTGGGCGACATCCCGTTCCACCGCGTCTCGCGTGAGGAGTCGGCTGCCCCGTCCGTGGGTCAGACGTCGGTGCACCAGCAAGAGCTGCAGGCGATTCTGGACGGCGCTTTCCGCTGACGCGTCGCCACGTCTGATGGCGCGAGGCCACTGGGTGCGGAGGGCCGACGCGGTTCCCACCGACGAGCCACGCTGCACCATCGCGACGTCCCACAGCCCGAGCAGGCAAGGCGTTGGCCCGATACCGTTCCCGAGCGACTGAGCGAGGACTGGAGGATGCATGTACTTCACTGACCGCGGGATCGAGGAGCTGGTCAAGCGACGCGGCGACGAAGAGGTCACGTTGGACTGGCTGGCCGATCGGCTGCAGGAGTTCGTCGACCTCAACCCCGAGTTCGAGATCCCCGTCGAACGCCTCGCCACCTGGCTGGCCCGCCTCGACGACCCCGATTCCGAGCTCGACTGACCCGACTCCTCTCCCCTGTCCACACCATCTGGCCGTCCGCGTTTGCCTAGTTCACAAGCCAGGTGGCTGGTGGACTAGGCACTTCTGCCTTGGGGACCCGGCACTTGCCTCGCCCCATCCCGTCCGCTCCCCCGTCCCGTCATCCCGACCGTATGACGGCAGCCGAGATGCGCGAACGGGTCACCTCACGGGCTCGCAGCCGGTGGGTCCCTCAGCGCCACGAGCCGCAGCGGGTGGTCTCCGGTGTTGACCAGCCCGCGGTCGGTCTGCGGATCCACGAGCACCGCGTCTCCGGGACCGACGTCCACCACTTCCGGCCCCAGCGTGAACCGGCCTGTTCCGTCGACGACCAGGTAGCACTCCCGGGTCCCGGCGTACACGTCCGGGTCGGCGGCGTCGTGCCGGTGCACCCCTTCGGACCCGCCCACGGGAACCTCCCACGTCTCCACCTCGACCGGCCACGGCACCGAGCCCTCGAAGTAGCGGCGGACCGCGATGGCACCGCGGCCACCGTGCAGGTCCGTCCAGGCGAACGTGTGATCGTCGCTTCGTTGCACCCGGTCCACGGGCGACTCCCTTCGACGGGTGTTGACGGCATCGGACGCCGACCGACGTCAGACCGTGAACACGACCTTGCCGAACACGTCTCCCTCGGCCATCGCCGCGAAGCCTTCGCGGGCCTGGTCCAGGGGCAGCGTCCGGTCGATCAACGGCCGCGCACCCGACACGTCCAGCAGGTCGAGCAGGCTTTGGAACTCGGCGCGGGTGCCCATCGTCGATCCCTGCACGCGCAGCTGCAGGAAGAAGATCCTCGTCAGCTCGGCGTTGTCGGGCTGGTTGCCTGACGTCGCGCCGGAGATGACCACCGTGCCGCCCAGGCCGTAGCGCCTTGATCGAGTGACTCCAGGTCGCAGCGCCCACGGTCTCCATCACGGCATCTACGCGCTGCGGCAGCCGCGCGCCCGTCTCGAACGCCTCACTCGCGCCGAGCTCGACCGCCCGCTTGCGCTTGGTCTCGTCGCGGCTCGTCGCGTACGTCCGCAACCCGGCCGCCGACGCCAGGCTGATCAACGCCGTGGCGACGCCACCACCGGCACCCTGCACGAGCACGCTGTCTCCCGGCTTGAGACCACCCTGGGTGAAGAGCATCCGGTATGCCGTCAACCAGGCGGTGGGCAGACACGCCGCCTCCTCGAAGCTCAACGACGGCGGCTTCGCCAGGACGTTGCGCCGCGGCACGGCCACCCGCTCGGCCAGCGTGCCGGGATGCCGCTCGGAGAGCAACGAGCGCTTCGGGTCGAGCGTCTCGTCCCCGGACCAGTCCGGGTCACTGATGACCGCGTGCACGACGACCTCGTTGCCGTCCTGGTCGATTCCTGCGGCATCACAGCCCAGGATCATGGGCAGGCGGTCCTCGGCCAGACCGACCCCGCGCAGCGACCACAGGTCGTGGCGGTTGAGCGCCGCCGCCTTGACTTCGACGACGGTCCAGTCGGCGGGCGGACTCGGCTCGGGCTGCTCGCCCAGGACAAGCCCGTCCAGGGGTGCGTCGGGGTGGATCGACTCGGCATACGCAGCGAACATTCCTTCACCCTAGGGGCGCAGCAGCAAGCCACCGGCACCCGCCCACGGCGAACGGCAACGACCGCGCCGTCCGATCCGGGCTACCGTCCCGCGACGGCCGCCACCGCAGCCGCAACCGCCGGTGCCACCCGCGGATCGAAGGGCGACGGAATCACTCGTGTCGGGTCGAGGTCGACGGCCACCAGGTCGGCCAGCGCAACCGCCGCGGCCAGCTTCATGTCCTCGGTGATCCGGCGTGCGCGAGCGTCGAACGTCCCGCGGAA
Organism: uncultured Actinomycetota bacterium; assembly: GCA_963712935.1. Classification (GTDB taxonomy): domain Bacteria; phylum Actinomycetota; class Actinomycetes; order Propionibacteriales; family Nocardioidaceae; genus JANLYC01. The sequence goes on along the minus strand of CAVQJX010000023.1, from coordinate 40,482 downwards.
GATCCCCGGGAAGGCGAGCACGTTGTTGATCTGGTTGGGGTGGTCCGACCTGCCGGTGGCCACGACGCGGGCGTGGCGGTGCGCCACGTCGAGCTGAACCTCCGGGTCAGGGTTCGCGAGCGCGAAGATGATCGCCTCGGACGCCATCGAGGCGATGGCGGACTCCTCGACATTGCCGCCGCTGACGCCGATGAACACATCGGCCCCGGCGAGCGCGCTGGCCAGCTGCCCGGACTCGCCGCGGGTGTTGGTCTGCTCAGCCAGCCTGAGCTTGACCGCATTCAGGTCGGTCCGGGCCGGACTGATGATTCCGCCCCGGTCGACCACCGCGATGTTGCGTGCGCCCGCGGCCAGCATCATCTTCGTCACCGCGACCCCGGCGGCCCCAGCACCGGACACGACGATGCGCACGTCAGCCAGCTCCTTGCCCACGATCCGCAGCGCGTTGCGAAGAGCCGCGAGTACGACGACTGCCGTGCCGTGCTGGTCATCGTGGAAGACCGGGATGTCGAGCCTCTCCTTGAGTCGTCGCTCGACCTCGAAGCAGCGCGGGGCCGAGATGTCCTCGAGGTTGATGCCACCGAAGCTCGGCGCGAGCCTCGCGATGGTCTCGACCAGCTCGTCCGTGTCAGTGCAGTCCAGGCAGATGGGTACGGCGTCGACACCTCCGAACTGCTTGAACAAGATGGCCTTGCCTTCCATCACCGGCATGGCCGCCGCCGGGCCGATGTCGCCGAGGCCGAGCACGGCCGTGCCGTCGGTCACCACTGCCACGGTGTTGGACACCCACGTGTAGTCGCGGACGGCCTCCGGATGCGCGGCGATCTCCTGACACACCCGCGCCACGCCCGGGGTGTAGGCCATCGAGAGGTCATCGACACCGGTGAGCTCGACGTTGGCCTCGATGTGCATCTTGCCGCCGCGGTGAAGCTCGAAGACGGGATCGCCGACGTGTTCCCTCAGGGGAAGGGCCGACGGCGCTGGGGCCGGGCGCGACGGTGGAGGCTGCTGGGGCATGCTGGATGTCGTCATCGATGTCACCTGATTCCGGGGAGTCTGCGCCTCGCCACGCGTCTTGCCGGGGTGTGATGGCCACGGCGGACGCTCGGTGGGCGGTCACGATCGGACCGCGCTGCGGTACAGGAACGACGTCTCCCGGGGGTCTCCCGGAACGCACAGTCTGCCATGAACCTGCCTGGTCCAGTCGACCGTGCGACCTACCTCACCTCGCTGGCGCCCCGCCGATGGTTCACCGGCGCCGGCCGCGTCGCCCCCATGGCCAGACGCGCAGGACCACCCGGCCCAGGACGTCACGGTCGGCGATCTCCCCCACCTGCCAGGAGTCGACGCCCTCGTCGGGGTTGTCGCGCTCGACCCACCAGCCGTGAGCCGTACGCCGGGTGGCTCGCTTCACCGCGACGGGGCGGTCGGGGAGCCGCACCACGACCAAGGCACCCGGTCGGGGCTCAGCGCCATACCTGACGATCAGGCGATCGCCGTCCCGCAGGGTGGGTTCCATCGACCGGCCGCGCACCACAGCGAGTCCGACGAGAGGGGACTTGGGCACCTGCGGAGTCCTTGTTTGGGCGGAGTAGGGTCGGGAACTAGTTGCTGTAGACACTGTTGCATCACGCCTTCACGAGCGTGGCAACTCCCCGGCCTGCTCCAGAAAGGACCAGTTCATGCTGCGTCGCTTCATCGCACCGACCATCGACGTCTCGGCTCACTGCGACCTCCCGTGCGGGGTCTACGACCCGGCACAGGCCAGGATCGAGGCGGAGTCGATCAAGGCCATCATCGGCAAGGTGGCCGACAACGACGACCACGACTACCGCACCCGGGCGATCATCATCAAGGAGCAGCGCTCCGAGCTCGTCAAGCACCACCTCTGGGTGCTGTGGACGGACTACTTCAAGCCGCCGCACTTCGAGAAGTACCCCCAGCTGCACACCCTCTTCAACGAGGCCACCAAGCTGGCCGGGGCCGCCGGCACCAAGGACAGCATGGACGCTGCCAAGGCCGATCAGCTGCTCGCCAAGATCGACGAGATCGCCGACATCTTCGCCGAGACCAAGAAGGGCTGACCCGCGGACTCCGCCAAGACCTCGACAGGCCCGTACCGCCCGCCAGCGGTGCGGGCCTGCGGCATTGACGAGGCGTACTTCGACCGCGAGCCGGTGTTCGGCGTCAGCGCGTGCGACCTGGGCCGGCGTCTCCGCCCTCGGCCTCGAGGTCGCTCATCCGCTCTCCGAACAGAGCCTGCGTGGTCGACGGGGAGAACACCACGGCCAGCACGGCGACGGCGGGCACGGCCAGCAGGATCGACACCCACGTGGTGCTGCCGCCTCGGAAGCTCCACGCGACACCGAGCTCGATGAGCTGGGCGAGCACGACCGGGCCGCGGCTCCAGCTCCGCAGGAGCAGCAGGCCGCGCGCGCACGCACCGAGCCCGAGCCGCGTACAGCGCGAAGAACACGGCGGTGGTGATGCCGACACTCGGACGGTCAGGGTTGACGTTCATGAGCTCGGTCACGGCGAGTCCGAGCAGGCCGAGGGCCTCGAGTCCGACGAGACCCGCTGCCAGCCGGATACCTCGCCCAGGGAGCGAATGCGACTCGGCACCCTCCGAGTTGTCCGCAGTGGGGTGGTCAGAACTCATGCACCGACCCTAACGACTGCCCATGTCGGCCCGGCAGCGGTACGCTGCACGTGATGGTGGACACCCTGGCACGCCAGGGCTCACGGTTGGCAACGAAAACCTCTAGACTGATTGCAGGGTTCAGCTGCCTGTCCGCCTCGTCCAGGTTGTGAGGAAACTGACACGGGTCGAGGGGTTGTGCGGGCGGAGATCTCTTGCGACGATCAATGTCGCACTTGTGCGCTGCAATGCGCTGCACGTCTCTCGACACCCCGCGCGCTCCCTCGAGCGAGGTCGACGAGAGGGCTCGTGAAAACCTTCACGAGCAGCCCAGCACCGCGATCACGTCCCCTGTGACCGCCAGAACGAAGAGGAGCCGCGCCGTGGACTGGCGTCACCGCTCCGCGTGCCTCGAAGAGGACCCGGAGCTGTTCTTCCCCATCGGCAACACCGGCCCTGCCATCCTCCAGATCGAGGAGGCCAAGGCCATCTGTCGCCGTTGCGAGGTACGCGAGCAGTGTCTCGCGTGGGCGCTCGAAGCCGGCCAGGATCATGGCGTTTGGGGCGGCATGTCCGAAGATGAGCGGCGGGCGCTCAAGCGCCGTAACGCGCGGGCCAAGATCCGCGCCTGACCCTGCTTCACCGGACCGGAATGTCGAGGTCCACCCGGGTCCCCCCGTCCGGATTCGCACCGAACGAGATCACGCCGCCGAGCTCGGACTCCACGAGCGTCCGCACGATCGACAGCCCCAGGCTTCCCGACGAAACAGGGTCGAAACCCTCGGGTAGACCGCGGCCGTCGTCGTCGATGACCACCTCCAACCGACCTGCCAGACGCAGCGCGCGCACCGAGATCCGGCCCGACCCGTCGGGGAAGGCGTGCTCGACAGCGTTCTGCAGCACCTCGGTCAGCACCATGGCGAGCGGCGTCGCCACGTCGGCGGGCAGTTCGCCGAACGATCCGTTTCGGACCGTCGCCACCGCCGCCGGATCCGCCGCCACCTCCGTGATCATCGCCGCGAGCCGGTCGGACACGTCGTCGAAGTCGACGTGCTCGTTGAACGCCTGACTCAACGTCTCGTGCACGATGGCGATCGAGCCCACCCGCCGGACGGCCTCGTCCAGGGCCAGCCGTGCCGCTGGGACTTCCATCCGGCGCGACTGCAGCCGAAGGAGCGCCGCGACGGTCTGCAGGTTGTTCTTGACCCGGTGGTGGATCTCGCGGATGGTCGCGTCCTTCGTGATCAGCTCGCGTTCGCGGCTGCGCAGCTCTGTCACGTCGCGCAGCAGCACGAGCGCGCCCGCAAGCTCCCCGTCCGGTGACAACGGGATGACCCGCGCGGCGACCGTCGCCTCGTCATTCCCGTACTCCGTCTCGCGCGGATGCCGGCCGGACAGCGTCAGCGTCATCGCCTCGTCGACCGGGCGGGCCGGCGGCGGAAGCAGCGACTCAGTCGTCTCCGCAAAGGACTCCCCGACCAGATCCCCGGCCAGGCCCAGGCGACGGTACGCCGACTGCGCATTCGGGCTGGCGTACGTCACGACGCCGGCCGCGTCGGTCCGGACGAAGCCGTCGCCGACGCGGGGTGATGACGTCCAGGCCCGCCGCTCGGTGGGGATCGGGAAGGCCCCACGGCTGATCATGCGGGTGAGGTCGCTGGCGGTCTGCAGGTAGGACAGCTCCAATCGGCTGGGGGTGCGGACTCCCAGGAGGTTGGTGTTGCGGGCGATCACCGCCAGCATCGCGCCGGCACGCACGACGGGGATCGTCTCGACCCGCACGGGAACGTCGTCCCGCCACTCCGGGTCGCCTTCGCGCGCGATGCGCTGGTCGTCGTACGCCGCATCCAGCAGCGGTCGTCGGCCCCGGGGCACGAACGAGCCGACCAGATCGTCCACGAAGGCGGTCGGGCCGGTGGTGGGACGCATCTGGGCGCCGCCCCAGAAGCCGATGCCCTCCCGGTCGGGCAGCCACAGCACGAGGTCCGCGAAGGACAGGTCGGCGATGATCTGCCAGTCGGCGATGAGCAGGTGGAGCCAGGCGATGTCATGCGTGCCGAGGTCGGTGTGAGCCTTGGCGACGTCATCCAGCGAGGGCACTCAGCCACCGTAGGGCAACGCGGTGTGATGTTCCGGACACCGGTCCGAAAGACGCGCGCGCAACGGCATCCAGGTTTGCTGAACAGAGCGAGGTTTGTGCGAGGATGGGCGGCATGCCGCAGGGTTTCTGGCAGCAGGTGCTCGAGTCCGATATGGCCGTTCCGGTTGACCGGCCGTTGAACGAGTTGACCGCCGAGCTGGTCACGATGTTGGGTTCGACCAATCCGGTCGAACGCGACGAAACCGCGTACCCGCTGCTCGCCACCTGGCTGGGCGAGGGCGTCTACGACGACCTGCTGGTCAGCTTCGGTGACTCGATCGCGCAGGGCCTGGTGGTGGGGCTCGGGAAGTCCCTCGACGACTCGGTCTTCCGACGCAGCTTCTCAGCGCTCGTGCTCGCCGAGTGCGTCCGGCGCGACAACGTCGCCCGCATCCTGCCCGTCGACGTCGTCCTGAACTGGGCCGAGCGTGCGATCGGCTGGTACACCCGCGAGCAGGACCTCCGCGGGTGGGTACCCGGCAAGGGCTGGGCCCACACCGTCGCCCACGGGGCCGACCTGCTCGGCGTCCTGTCGTCATCGCGGCACCTGCAGGCTCTGCACCAGGGCGTGCTCCTCGACGTTATCGCCGAGCGGCTCGTCGCGCCGACTCCCACTGTGCTCGTGGACGGCGAGGACGACAGGTTGGCGTACGCAGCACTGTCGATCGTGCATCGCAACCTGGTCGACGCCGAGCAGCTCGACGAGTGGGTCTCGACGTTGGCGGCAGCGCTCGCCCGGCCGCGCGGACACCTCACCGACCACACGTGGCCGACACCTGCGGCCAAGAACACGTCGGCGTTCCTCCGCGCCCTGCACGTGCACCTCGCGATCGGCATCGCACCGTCACACGACAAGGTGTCGTTCGCCGATCCCCCCGAGGCCCGCTCCGACCTGCTGCTCGCGCTGCTGCGCGCGATCCCGACCTTCACGCCGTGGATGTACTCCGGTCGTCGCGTCGCAGACGCCTCGTAGCCGGCTCGGCCGCCCACCCAGGCCGCATCACCGCTGAGGGCCCTTCACGGCCCCCGCTACCCGTCAGTAGCCTGCAGGTATGAACGAGAACGTCGAACCCGCCGGGACACCCGCACCCACGTCTGTCCGCGAAGGGCACGGTGGGGATCATGCCGTCGCCGCCGCGGCCGCCCACGGCGTCCAGACCATGTTCACGCTGTCCGGCGCGCATGTATTCCCCATGTACGACGCCGCCGTCAAGGGCGACCCCGGCATGCGACTCGTGGACGTCCGCCATGAGCCGTCCGCCGTCTTCGCCGCCGAAGCAACCGGAAAGCTCACGCGGACTCCTGGCCTCGCCGTCCTCACGGCTGGACCGGGGGTGACCAACGGCGTGAGCGCCGTGGCCCAGGCGTCGTTCGCCGGGTCGCCCCTGGTCGTGGTCGGTGGGCGGGCACCCACGCAGCGCTGGGGCATGGGGTCCCTGCAGGAGCTCGATCAGCCGCCGATCCTCGCGCCCGTGACCAAGCAGGCAAGCACGATCCTCGAGGTCGGCTGCGATCGCCGAGGGGATCGACAAGGCGTTCACGGTGGCTGCGTCGCCGCACCGGGGCCCGACCTTCGTCGACGTACCGATGGACCAGTTGTTCGCCCGCTGCGAGTCGGCGCCGCCCCCCGTGGCAGCACACGAGCTCGCGCAGCCCGACGCCGATGCCGTCGCCGCGATCGGGCGGCTGCTCGCGGCCGCCAACCGGCCGGTCCTGGTGCTGGGCACCGACGTCTGGTCCGACCGTGCCGAGGGAGCAGCGCTGAGACTGGTCGAGGAGACCGGCATCCCTGTCGTCACGAACGGGATGGGGCGCGGGATCGTGCCCGGTGGCCACCCGCTGCTCGTGACGAAGGCGCGCTCGATGGCCTTCGGGCAGTGTGACCTCGCCGTTGTGGCCGGCACCCCCTTGGACTTCCGGCTCGGCTACGGCGTGTTCGGAGGCAAGGAGGGCGTCGCGCCCGCCCAGGTCGTGCATCTCGCGGACAGCCAGGCGCAGGTGTCGACCCATGCCACGCTGGCGGGCTCGGCGTATGGCGATCTGTCCCTGCTGCTCGACGGCGTGCGCGAAGCCGTCCAGTCCGCCTCGACCAGGCCCGACTGGGCGACGTGGACCTCGACGCTGCGCGACCAGGTGGCGGCGGCGACGGCCAAGGACGCCCTCCTGCTCGCCGCGGACGCCGACCCGATCCATCCGGCCCGCATCTACGGCGAGCTCGTACCGCGGCTCGCCGACGACGCGGTGGTCATCGGCGACGGCGGCGACTTCGTGTCGTTCGCGGGCAAGTTCGTCGAGCCGAAGCAGCCCGGCGGCTGGCTCGACCCCGGACCGTACGGATGCCTCGGGGCGGGTCTGGGCGCGGCGATGGCCGCACGTATCGCCCGACCGTCGGCACAGATCGTGCTGCTGCTCGGCGACGGCGCGGCCGGTATGTCGCTGATCGACGTCGACACGCTGGTCAGGCATGGCCTGCCGGTCGTCATGATCGTGGGCAACAACTCCTGCTGGGGCCTGGAGAAGCACCCGATGCGCTTCCTCTACGGGTATGACGTGGCGGCTGACCTCGCACCGCACACGTCATACGACAAGATCGTGCAGGCGCTGGGCGGCGACGGCGAGACCGTGTCGAAGCCGGGTGAGATCGGACCGGCCCTCGACCGTGCCTTCGACGCGAAGATCCCCTACCTTGTCAACGTGCTCACCGATCCAGAAGCTGCCTACCCGCGGAGCACCACCGGTGTCTGACAAGGTCGAGATACGGCTGGCGCATGACGACGAGCTCGACGCGGTGGGACGTCTCACGCTCGACGGCTACGTCCACGACGGCCTCCTCAGCGTCGATGCGGAGTATGCCGCCGAGCTCGTCGACGCAGCGCACCGGTCACGTGATGCTGAGCTGCTCGTGGCCGTCGTCGACGGTGAGGTCGTCGGGACTGTGACGTTCTGCCCACCCGGCTCGCCGCTGCGCGAGCTGAGTCGCGACGGCGAGGCGGAGTTCCGGATGTTGGCGGTGTCGCCGGCCGCCCGAGGGCGCGGCGTTGCCCGATCGCTCGTCGAGCGGTGCGTGGCGCGCAGTCTGGAGCTCGGTCTCGCCGAGCTGGTCATCTGCTCGATGCGCGAGATGACCACGGCGCACCGGCTGTACGAGCGTCTCGGGTTCGTCCGCGACCCGGCGCTCGACTGGACCCCGGTTCCAGATGTCGTGCTGCTGGCCTACCGGCGCAACCTGCAGCCCGACGCGGCCGCGGAATTCTCAGCCTGAGCCGGGCAACCGGCGCTCATGCCCTTACGTCCTTGGGATGTCACCACTTCTCGAGGAGAGAGCATGAACATCCACCGCGCAGCGCGAGTGTCAGCTCGCCATCGTCCGGCGCTCGCCGTCGCTGGGGCGTTCGCCCTCGCCACGGCGATCCTCATGCCTGGGTCGGCGCCTTCGGCCGCCGGCAGTACGACCTCGCCAACGGCCTGCACATCGATCCGGGCCGAGCTGGGTCGCGTTGGCGCAGCCGCCGGGTCGACGTACCAGACCGTCCGGCTGCGGAACACCGGGACGACCACCTGCCGCATCGGTGGCTATCCGCTGCTGGAGTACGTCAACCGTCATCACCACATGATCGGCTGGCCGGCCGGTCGCGACCGGATGAAGCATCACCCGCACATCCTGGCTGCCGGCCAGGCGGCGAGGACCGTGCTCGTGATCCCAGACCCGGGCAACTTCCCCCGCATCGATTGCCTGGCTCACAACGCTCACCAGATCCGGGTCCGCGTGGGCTCCGCCTCCTCGTCATACCTGAGGTGGGATCAGCAGGAGTGCACCACCCGGTTCGGTCGGAGCATGGTCTCGCCGGTTCGCCGCTGACCGGGCAGGCCACCGCGGCGGCCTGTTGGCTGGCGGCTGACTGGGCATCACAGCTAGCTGGCCAAGGCAAGTACCTACTTCCCTACCGACGTTTGCCTAGTTCACAAGCCAGCTGGCTTGTGAACTAGGCAAACGCGGAGCGCGCGAGGAAGCGGGCGGTGGCGACGATGACGCGGGTGATCTCGCCATGGGCAACCACCACGCCATCGGGCTGGGCGGCCTCGACCTGGAAGCGCAGCAGCCGACCGTCCACGTGGACGAGCTCGCACCGGGTCACGACCGTGCCGCCGACCGGGGTGGCCCGTACGTGTTCGAGGGTCATCCGGGTGCCCACCGACGACTCGTCGGCGCCGACGTACGCCGCGATCGCGGTACAGGTGGCCTCCTCCAGCCAGGCCAACAACCGCGGAGTCCCCAACACGGCGAGCGCACCGGAGCCGAGCGAGGCCGCCGTGTCGGCCTCGGTCACGACGTGTTCAGCCGCCGCGGTCAGACCGGGGCGGAGCGAGTCGCCAGGCGCTACGGACATCGCCGATTCCTCCTTCGGGTGGTGGATCTGCGACACTAGCGGGACAGACCTGTCTCGAGAGCAGCGCCGAGACCTGGCACCACATTCCGCAACGAGGAGGACCAGATGGGCAAGACCGGACGCAAGCGCCGTTCCCGCCGCAAGAACAAGGCCAACCACGGCAAGCGCCCCAACGCCTGATCTGAGGCCGTTGACGTACGACGTCGAAGAGCCCCGCTCCCCTGAGGGAGCGGGGCTCTTCTCGTCCGGCCGCGTCGCCATCGGATCGTTTCAAGCGCCCAGTCTCAGCGCAGCGTCGTGGGGTCAGTGGAGGTCGAGGTCTCGGCCCTCGCCGATCTCGATCTGCACCTGGCGGATCGAGAACATCACCCGTTGGCGGAGCTCGACAGGCGCGTGCTCGGCACACGAACGCGCCACCAGTGCCTTGACCATGCGTTCGAGGTCGACCTCGCGCAAGCACGGTCCGCACTCGTCGAGGTGCGTCTGGATCTGCTCACAGCTGGCGCCGTCGAGCTCGTTGTCGATGAAGACATAGACCCGGTCGAGGATCTCACTGCAGTCGACGTCGTGATGCTTTCCGCAACTCATGAGGTGACCTCCGCTTCGCGCTCCGGCTCGGCCAGGCCGCGCTCGCGGGCATAGTCGCCCAACAGCGTCCGGAGTTGGTTACGACCGCGGTGCAGGCGCGACATCACGGTGCCGACCGGCGTCCCCATGATCTCGGCGATCTCCTTGTAGGCAAAACCTTCGACATCGGCGAGGTAGACGGCCAGGCGGAAGTCCTCGGGGATCGCCTGCAACGCGTCTTTGACGGCGCTGTCCGGTAGGTGCTCGAGCGCTTCGGCCTCAGCAGACTTCAGGCCGGCGGACGTGTGCGTCTCGGCGCGGGCGAGCTGCCAGTCCTCGATCGTCTCGTGCGAGTCCTGGATCGGCTGCCGCTGCTTCTTGCGGTAGCCGTTGATGAACGCGTTGGTCAGGATCCGGTACAGCCACGCCTTGAGGTTGGTGCCTTCCTTGAACTGGTGGAAGGCAGCGAACGCCTTGGCGTAGGTCTCCTGAACGAGATCCTCGGCGTCATGCGGATTGCGCGTCATCCGCATCGCGGCGGAATAGAGCTGGTCGATGTAGATCATGGCGTCGCGCTCGAACCGAGCGGTGCGCTGCTCGACAGTCTCGACGTCGGTCTCGGGTGAGGGTGTCATCACGGGCAAGCCTAGCGGCCATTCCCGACGCTCGATCTCCTCGAGCACTCCGTCGACCCGGCTACGCCCGATGGGCGCCGGGACGTCGGCCACGCTGAGCATGATGACTTGGCCTCCTCAGGATGTCGATCGATCCGCGAGAGTGCCAACCAGCTGCGACGCCCGATCATTCCCGGGGACTGGTCAGGCGATCCGCGCAGTCACCCATTCGACGACCGCCTCGACCAGCAGGGCCAACGTCTCGTCCTGTGACAGCGCGGCGCCCTTCGGGACCTTGAAGCTGTGATCGGCTTCCGGGATCGCGGTGAGCTCGATGCCATCGGGGAACTGCTCGGGCGACCCGAACGCATCGCGCTCGCCCTGCACGACGAACGTCGGTACGCCGGCGCCCAGCAGCTCGGCCACGCGGGACGCCTCCGGACGACCAGGAGGGTGCAAGGGAAAGGCCAGCGCCAGGCACCCGACCGCCCCGAGGGACAGCGCGGAGCGGCAGGCCACCCTGGCCCCGGCACTGCGCCCACCCAACACGATCGGAGTCCGCACCCGGATCGCATCGAGGCAGCTACGCGTCGCGTCGTCCAGCACCGCCGGCCGGGACGCGACCTTCTTGCCGGCCACGTGCCAGGGCTGCTCGATCCGGAAGACCGAGATGCCCTGCCGCGGGAGCGCCTCGGCCAAGGCGACCAGGTCGGGTGAGTCCTCTCCCCTGCCGGCGCCGTGGCCCAGGACGAGGGTGACGACCGGGCGTCGCGCCCGGTCGACGTGCAACCGGGCGTCGCCGTGCGCGGTCTCGACGACCCGCGTCTCGGTGCTCATCGACCACCCGAGGCGTGGACCGCCTCCATCCCCTCGACCGGGATCGGCTCGGTGAGGTTGCGACCGTTGTTGCGCACGTTGTTGACGTCGGTGGCCACGGGGTAGGCCTCGAGCCGACCAGGCGCGGCAGGCACCAGCAGGCGGGCCAGGTCACCGGGGTCGTCGATCGTCGCGTCGAGCCAGGCGTCGTACCGGACCGGCTCGACCAGCATGGGCATCCGGTCGTGGATGTGCCCGACGGAGTCCTCGGCGGTCGTCGTGATCACGGTCGCTGACCAGACGAAGGCGTCGGGCGCGTCCTCGTCGACCTCGCGATTGCGCCAGATCTCGTAGAGGCCGGCCATCGCCATGATGCCTCCGTCCGAGGGGTGGATGAAGAAGGGCTGCTTGAGCGGCTTGCCGGACTTGCCGAGCCGCTCGGTCGGGTACCACTCGTAGTAGCCATCGGCCGGGAGCAGGCAGCGCCGCTTGGCCAACGCGCGCTTGAAGGCGGGCTTCTGGCTCAGCGTCTCGACCCGGGCGTTGATCATCCGGTTGCCGATCGAGATGTCCTTGGCCCAGGACGGGATCAGTCCCCACCGCACGGTCGTGAGGCGGCGCTCGGCCGGGCTGTCCTGCGGCGCGTCACGCGGGACGCGGTCCATGACGGCGTAGACAGGCTTGGTCGGCGCGACGTTGTAGTCAGGCTCGAGCGACTCCTTGACCATGTTGTGGTCGACCTCGAACTCCTCGACGAGGTCTTCGGGTCGTCGACTCGACGCGTATCGACCGCACATGGAGACAGCCTGTCACAGGGCTCCGACGACAGCAGGGAGCGTTCCGTGGCGCGGCTTGCCTCGGTAGAACACCCAAGCGATGCGCCAGGTGGCTCAGCGAGCCAGCTCGTCCAGCACGATGTCGGCCGACTCCTGCGTCGCCGGAAGTCCCTTCGACCCAGACTCGCGTCGCCAGGCCACCCTCGGCGTGCCAGTCTTCGAGCAGGCCCCGCAAGGCGGCCAGGCCGGCACCGAGGCGGTCGTCGCGGCGAACCACAGCCACGGCCCGCGACAACGTGACGCGGCCGATGGACTCATCACCGGTGTAGACCCGGCGCAGACACTCGGCGACATCGACCAGCCGGAGGACTCGATCGAAGTGCGACATGGGGTTCCAGGCGGGGTCGATATCGACCACGATGAGTGCATGGGACGCGGTGGTCGCACCCGTGCGTGTCTGCTCGCGGTACATCTCGAGCACCTTCGAGCGCACGTGCGCCATCGACGCCAGCCCGGTCAGCGGGTCCTCGCACGACACGGCATGCAGGAAGCGCAGCGAGGCGTCGGCCCACGCCGTGGAGATGGCCCGGACCACCTCGAACTCGGGCTCACCGGCGTTCGACACGCTCTGGTACGTGAGCGCCACGTCGGTCAGGACATCGTCAAGGGTGGCGCCGTCTCCGGCGGCCAACCGGCCGATCTCCTGGGCAGCGGCGATGATCGCCCCGTTGTAGCGGAGGGCGTCCGCGAGCGGCTCGAAACCGGCAGGGATGCGCGCCGCTGCCGAGCCCGATGAGCCTTTTCGCTGCAATATGTCGAACAGCACCATTCGGCCGTTCCCTTCCGCGAGGAACTGTCTAGTCGAGGAGAAGACGGCGGTTTATGGTTTCTATGACGCGGAAGTGCCGGCGAGATACTCTCGACACACCACAGTGTCAGGAAAGGGTGACGTAGAGTCACAATTGCCGCATGAACAGTAGTCCCATGGCGTCGGACCTGAACGCCCCGAGCGACGGCGAGCTCATCGCGGCCGTTCGAGGTGGTGACCGGCACGCCTACGGGATGTTGTTCGAACGGCACCGGACCTCGGCCCTGCGCCTGGCCCGTCAGCTGGCCGGAGCCAGCGACGCCGACGATCTCGTCTCCGACGCCTTCGTCAAGATCCTCAAGGTCCTGACCGCCGGTGGCGGTCCCGACCTCGCCTTCCGGCCTTACCTGCTCACTGCCGTCCGTCGACTGCACGTCGACCGCATCAGGCACAACGCCCGGGTTCGACCGTCCGACGAGCTCGAGTCGTTCGACCCGGGCGTCCCCTTCATGGACCCGGCCGTGCAGGAGTTCGAGAACCTGGCGGCATCCAAAGCTTTCTCCTCCCTGCCCGAGCGCTGGCAGCTCGTGCTGTGGCACGTCGAGGTCGAGGGTCAGAAGCCCGCCGAGGTCGCTGTGCTGCTCGGCATGTCGCCCAACAGCGTGTCCGCGCTCGCCTACCGCGCCCGTGAAGGTCTGCGCCAGGCCTACTTGCAGATGCACATGGCCGACACCGCGGCCGAGGAGTGCCGATGGGTGACCGAACGACTGGGCGCGCGGGTCAGGAATGGCCTGTCCCGTCGCGACACCGCCAAGGTCGACGAGCACCTTGACGAGTGCGCTCGCTGCTCGGCGGTCTATCTCGAGCTGTCCGAGGTCAACTCCAACCTGTCCGGCATCCTGGCACCGTTGCTGCTGGGTGCAGCCGCCGCCGGCTACCTGTCGTCGGGTGGCGGCAGCGCCGTGGGAGTGTCCGGGTTCCTGCTCAAAGCGCGGCACTTCCTGACCACGCATGGCGGCGTGGCCGGTGCTTCCACGGCCGCCAGCGTCGTCGCGGTGGGGGTCGCCACGGTCGTCATCATCAACGCGACCGGTGGCGCGCAGCGCGACACCGCCTCCGACGTACCGCGCGTGATCATCCCGGCTCCGTCGAGCTCGGGGGCGAGCAGCGACCCAGGCGCGTCCACGGGTGAGAGCCCGCAGACTCCTGGTGGGACACCCCCGTCGAAGGGGCCGGGCTTCCTGGCGCCGCCGCTCGGTAGCGCGTTCCCGACCGTCCTGATCCCGGCGACGTCGACGACCGATGCGACCACGTCGTCGACCGACACGGAGAAACGTCGACCACCGTGGTCGACACCACGACGGGCACCACGACCTACACCACCGGCACCGTGCCGACGACAGCGACGTCGAGTACGTCCACCGGAACCACGTCATCTGCAACCACCGGCACGACGAGCAGCTCGTCCGGCACCACCAGCAGCGGGCCGACCACCACGACGACGACCACGTCCGGGGGGAGCACGTCCACTGACCCGACGACGACCTCGGCGAGCACGACATCGACCAGCACCACGACCACCACCACGACCACCACCACGACGTCGCCGGTACCTGTTGGACTGGGGGTCTCGATCACTGGCACGCTGACACCGCTCGACGTCTTCAACATCGATGTGGCTGTCACCCGCGGCGATGTCTCGGGCCCGCTGACCCTGACGTTGGACGGCCAGGATGCGATCTTCTGGACTGCCACATCGCTCGACTGGGTCTGCGACAAGAAGTGGCCCAGCAGCGAGTACACGTGTACGAGTAACGCAGACTCGCCTGACCCGCTGGTCCTCACTGGATGGCGTTGGCACAAGGGGTACGTGTCGGCCACGTTGTCGGCGCCAGGCGCCACCTCAGTGACCGATTCGTGGCCGTGATCGTTCGCGGTTAGAATGGCGGCCGCAGCGACGACGAAGCCAAGTAGTCGCGGTCACCGCACGCACAGAGAGCCGCCCCCAGCTGAGAAGGCGGACGTCGGTCCCGTGGCGAAGACACTTCCGAGCTGAGCACGACCAGAGGCCGACGACGACGTCGGCGAAGGTGTGGTGGCACAGCGAACTTGCCCGTCGCCCACACCTCCGGGGCTACCGACCCAGGAGGTGAACCCATGTCTGCCGCACCCAACGCATCCGCCGCACCGACGGGATCCCCCTCGTCGACCGTTCCGTCGACACCCCTCGCACGCACGCTCACAGCCGAGCTGTCCGCCCTACGCCGACCAGCCTGGCCAACCGGTCCGGCTCAGTGGCTGGATCCATCGACGCCGCCGCTTGTCCGGCCTCTCGTTCGTCGTGCTCCGCGACCGGACGGGGACCGCCCAGGTCGTCGTCAAGGACGAGGCCACGCTCGCGCTCGTCGAGACGCTCACCGAGGAGACGACGGTCGACGTGGTCGGCGTCGCGAGCCCGAACCCGCAGGCGCCCGGAGGCGTCGAGGTCGTCCAGCCGGTGTTCACGCCGCTCACCGACCCCGCGGCAACTCCTCCGATCGAGCTGTGGCGGCCCACGATCACGGCCGGCCTGCCGACGATGCTCGACCACGCCCAGGTGACCTGGCGGCACCCGCTGCAGCAGGCCAAGTGGCAGCTCGCGGCGGCATCCCTGCACGGCTTCCGGCGGGTGCTCGATGACACGGGGTTCACCGAGATCCACAGTCCCAAGCTGGTGGAGTCGGCGACGGAGTCCGGTGCCAACGTCTTCAGCGTCGACTACTTCGGCCGAGCGGCGTACCTCGCCCAGTCACCCCAGTTCTACAAGCAGGTGATGGTCGGGGTCTTCGAACGGGTCTATGAAGTCGGCCCGGTCTTCCGTGCCGAGCCGCACGACACGGTCCGGCACCTGGCGGAGTACGTCTCGCTGGACGTCGAGCTCGGCTTCATCCAGGACCACCGCGACGTGGTGGCCGTACTGCGCAACGTCGTGGCGGCGATGGTGGACTGCATCCACGAACGCGCGCCGCGGGCCGTCGAGCTGCTCGGCATCGACGTGCCGGCCGTCCCCGACGAGTTCCCGCTGCTCCACTTCCGGGAGGCCCTGGAGATCGCGGGCGCACCGGCCGACGAGCCTGACCTCGCCCCCGCCCACGAGCGCGCTCTCGGCGAGTGGGCCAAGGAGAAGCACGGGAGCGACTTCGTGGTCGTCGAGGGCTACCCGACCGACAACCGGGCGTTCTACAGCCACCCCGACCCCGACGACCCGCACTGGTCGCGCTCGTTCGACCTGATCTTCCGGGGCATCGAGCTGGTGAGCGGCGCCCAGCGGCTGCACCGGTACGACGACTACGTCGCCACGCTCGCGAAACGCGGCCTACCGCAGGCGCCGTACGAGGGATACATCGACACGTTCCGCTACGGCGTACCTCCGCACGGCGGGTTCGCCATCGGTCTCGAGCGCTGGACCGGTCGTCTCGTCGAAGCAGACAACATCCGGGAGGTCACCCTGTTCCCCCGGGATCTGCACCGACTGTCTCCATGAGGTAAGAAAGAGGTATGACTCTCGTTCGACGGATCGCCCGGCCCATGCTGTCCTCGATGTTCGTGCAGGGCGGCATCAACGCCCTGCGAGACCCGGAAGGACGGGTCAAGATCGCCGAGCCCGAGATCGACGCGCTCAAGCCGGCCATCGACAAGGCCACCGACTCGATGCCCTTTGACCTCGACAAGAAGCAGATCGTGCAGCTGAACGCTGCCGTCCAGGTGGTGGGTGGGCTGATGCTGGCGACCGGCCGTCTCCCCCGGCTGTCCGCGTTCGCGTTGGCTGCCTCGCTCGTGCCCACGACCTGGGCCGGACACCGATTCTGGGAGGAGTCCGACCCGACCCAGCGGGCCAACCAGCAGATCCACTTCTTCAAGAACGTCTCGATGCTCGGCGGCCTGCTGCTCGCCAGCGTCGACACGGCCGGCAAGCCCGGCCTCGCCTGGCGGGCCAAGCACGGCGCGAGCCGCGCCCGTGATCGCGTCGACGACATCAACCCGCTCTCCAGCTGACCAACCCCTTCCACGGTCGGCCACCCCTCGGCGGTGGGATCAGCGCTTGCGGTGACCGAGGCGTGCGATCAGCGGCTGCCGCGACGACCAGCTGGGAGGTTGGGCGGGCCAACCGCGCGCCCAGCCCTGCGCAGGCTCCCAGTCTGTGGCGGAACGCTTCATGAGCGGGTGGCTCGGTAGGCTTTGGGCGTGACTGCCAGGGCGCCCGCGTGACCACTCCCGTGGTCGCTCCGTGGGTGGCGCCCTATGCCTCGGGGCCGGTGAATGGACGCGTGACCGTTCCCGGGTCCAAGTCGATCACCAACCGTGCCCTCCTGCTGGCCGCCCTCGCCGACCAGCCGTCACGTCTCGTCGAACCGCTGGTCGCCCGCGACACGCGCCTGATGATGGCCGCGCTGTCCAGGCTCGGCACCGGTGTCGCCGCCGCACCCGGGTACGTCGACATCACGCCCGCTGCGCTCTCCGGACCAGCAGACGTCGACTGCGGGCTGGCCGGCACAGTGATGCGCTTCGTACCTCCCGTCGCCGCCCTGGCCGAGGGACCAGTCGCCTTCGACGGCGATCCCGGAGCACGAGCAAGACCGATGGGCGAGATGCTCGCAGCCCTGCGCACGCTCGGGGTCCAGGTGCCGGCCGGGTGCAGTTCCCTGCCGTTCACCATCGACGGCACCGGCCGCGTTCGCGGTGGGCTCGTCACCCTGGACGCGTCCGACTCCAGCCAGTTCGTCTCAGCCCTGCTCCTGGCCGGAGCCAGGTACGACGATGGCGTCGACGTGCGCCACGACGGCAAACCGGTGCCCTCGTTGCCGCACATCGCGATGACCGTGGCCATGCTGCGCGAGCGTGGCGTCCGGGTCGATGACGACGAACCGAACCGGTGGCGGGTCCACCCGGGCGACATCCGCGGCATCCCGGTTCGCGTCGAGCCCGACCTGAGCAACGCTGCCCCCTTCCTGGCGGCCGCCGTCGTCACCGGCGGCCGGGTCACCGTGACCGGCTGGCCCACCAGCACGACGCAGGCCGGCGACGCGCTGCGCGAGATCCTCCCGCACTTCGGTGCCGCCGCCGACCTCGACGCCACCGGTCTCACGGTCACCGGCGGCAGCGAGATCCCCGGTGTCGACCTCGACCTGCACGACGTCGGCGAGCTGACCCCGGTGCTGGCCGCCGTCTGCGCCGTGGCCGACGGAACCTCGTGGCTGCGCGGCATCGCACACCTGCGCGGCCACGAGACCGATCGTCTGTCGGCGTTGGCGCAGGAGATCAACGCGCTCGGAGGAGACGTGCGCGAGACCGCCGACGGCCTCGAAATCCATCCCCGTCTCCTGCACGGTGGCGTCTTCGGGACCTACCACGATCACCGGATGGCGCAGGCCGGCGCCGTCCTGGGGCTGCGCGTCACTGACCTCGCGGTCGACGACATCGCGACGACGTCCAAGACACACGACGACTTCGCCGCGGACTGGCAGGCCCTGGTCACATGAGCTCGACCTATCGCGAACCCGATCCCAGCCACTTCGACCGACCCCGGCGCCGGACCCGCCCCCGTACCAAGGAGAGACCCACCTACGACGACGCCGTCGAAGGCTTCGTCATCACCGTCGATCGCGGGCGGTACACCGTCCGCGCCACACCACCGGGACAACCCGAACGCACCGTGATGGCCATGAAGTCGCGCCCGTTGGGCCGCCAGGGTGTCGTCGTTGGCGACCGCGTCCGGATCGTCGGTGACGTCTCCGGTGCCGACGGCGCCCTGGCCAGGATCGTCGAGGTGGCCGAACGTGACACCGTGCTGCGGCGTACGTCGGACGACGACGACCCGGTCGAGCGGATCCTCGTCGCCAACGCCGACCAGCTCGTGATCGTCACCGCGGTCGCCAACCCTGAGCCCCGCCCCCGACTGATCGACCGCGCCCTGGTGGCGGCGTACGACGCAGGGCTCGACCCGCTGTTGTGCCTGACGAAAGTCGACCTGGCCGACCCGGAGACGCTGCTCTCGACCTACCGTCCACTCGGCGTGCCGTTCGTGGTGGCCGAGCGCGGCGGCGACCTCGATCCCGTGCGCGACAAGCTCCGCGGCCAGGTCAGCGTCTTCGTCGGCCACTCGGGCGTCGGCAAGTCGACGCTGGTCAACGCCCTGGTGCCAGGCAGCGACCGGCTGACCGGTCACGTGAACGAGGTGACCGGGCGTGGCCGCCACACCTCGAGCTCTGCGTTGGCCCTGGAGCTGCCTTTCGGCGGGTGGGTCATCGACACTCCGGGGATCCGGTCGTTCGGCCTCGCTCATGTCGATCCGCGAGACCTCATCAACGCCTTCGACGACCTGGCCCAGCTCACCGTCGACTGTCCCCGCGGCTGCAAGCACGGCGCGACCGAACCCGAATGCGCTCTCGATGAAGCCGTCGCGGACGGCCGGGTCGAGGCCGAGCGCGTGGAGTCGTTCCGCCGACTCCTCGCCAGCCGCGAACGCACCGACGGCGACTGACCGCGCTGCGGCGCACCCGGTTGTTCGGCTGGGAAACCGAGGTCAGCCGCCTGTGCCGTCACCGCTGTAGTCGATCTGGCCGGTCGGGTTCCACACGGCGCGAGCGCCGACATCTCCGACCCGGTACACCTGAACGCTGAGGGCGATCGCACCCAGGACCAACAGGGCCGCGAGCAAATGCGTGACCGTGGCGTCCAGCGCGGCCGAGCGGGTGACGACGTAGGCCACGACGACGAGCACCGTGAAGACGACCATGAGGACCAGCAGCTGGTTGGCCCGGTGCCGGTGAGTGTTGATGAGCTCGCGCACCGGACCTTGCAGGTTCAAGGCGCGGTCCAGGGCCTTGCCGCTCTGCACCGACACGAAGACCGAGGCCAGACCGCCCACGGAGACGACCAGCAGCGGGAGCCGTGACCACGCCCGCGTCCGGGGCAGGGCGAACAGCAGCGCCAGCAGTGCAGCCAGCGGGACGATGACCACGCCCGCGTGGATCGCCAGCGCATGCAGGGGCAACCCGTTGACCTCGTTGAACATGCACGACCTCTTTTCGACGGCGCCGGGGAACCCGGCGGGGCCTGTCCCCTCCGGTGTGGCGGCTCTGCACACACGGCCCCAACGCACTTTCGAGTATGGCGTCCAGTCCGGGCAAGACCGGGTTTCGACGTCCCTGCCCGCCAAGCTTCGTCGAGGCGCCGCCGCGAGCCTGAACTCAGCCGGAGGACGACGGAGCCGTACGCTGAGCGCTATGCCTTCGGACCACACGGACGATCTGCGCCTGGCGCATGTTCTCGCCGACGACGCGGACTCGCTCACGATGGACCGGTTCAAGGCCCAGGATCTGCATGTCGTCAACAAGCCCGACCTCACACCGGTGACAGATGCTGACCAGTCGGTCGAACAGGCCATGCGTCGTACGCTCAGCCGCGCCCGACCGCGGGACGCGTTCTACGGCGAGGAGGAGGGCTCCACAGGGTGGGGGCCACGCCGGTGGGTCGTCGACCCTATCGACGGCACCAAGAACTTCGTCCGCGGTGTCCCGGTCTGGGCCACGCTGATCGCGTTGATGCAGGAGGACGAGGTCGTCGCCGGGGTCGTCTCGGCTCCTGCACTGAGCCGTCGGTGGTGGGCGTCGAAGGGCGGCGGCGCCTGGACCGGCAAGTCACTGTTCTCGGCGACCGCCTGCTACGTCTCCGACGTCGGCACTCTCGAGAACGCCTCGCTGTCCTACAGTTCCATGCACGGCTGGGAGGCGCGCGGTCGGCAGGACGACTTCATCGCACTCACCCGTCGCTGCTGGCGGACCCGCGCGTACGGCGACTTCTGGTCCTACATGCTGGTCGCCGAGGGGGCGGTCGACATCGCCCTCGAGCCAGAGCTGCACCTGTACGACATGGCGGCACTGGCCGTGATCGTGGACGAGGCAGGTGGCCGGTTCAGCGGTCTCGACGGAACGCCCGGCCCGCAGAGTGGAAGCGCGCTCGCGACGAACGGTCGACTGCACGACCAGACGCTGGCCTTCGTAGGGATGCTGCCCGACGAACCCGGCGGCGCGCACCGCAGCCCCGGGAGCGTGCACGACCTGAACGAGCGCCGGATGCGCCTCAGCCCGAACGAGTCCGAGTCGGCTCCGGAGGACTGACGTCCTCCTCGCGGCGCTTCGCCGACCAGCGCGCCAGGAGCAACGGCGCGGTGAGCAGTGCCGCCAGGTCGAACCAGCCGTAGCCGCCGGCCGCACCTGAGGGTGGGTTGCCGATCGCGACGAGCCCCGTCGGATCATGGGTCTGCCAGGCCCAGGTTCCCAGCGCCGTCCCGGTCAGCTCGAGATAGGTCACCACCACGAACGCGCCGACGTACAGGCCCTTGGAGGGGCCCCACCGGAAGAACCCGACGAGGCACAGGTACCAGAACGCGCCCAGCACGTCCCTCCGGTCCGCGACCACGAGACCGTAGGCGGCGTAGGCGCCACCGACGACCAGCACGAGCGTCATGCACGCACGCGTATGGGCGCGCACGAACATCGACCGACCGATCGCCAGGGCAGCCAGGTAGACGAGACCGTGACCGGGTGGCACGTACGCCGGCACGTTGTGGAAGCGGTACAGGTACACCTCGAGCAACGGGGAGAAGGTGTACTCCACCGCCGAGGCGAAGACCACCACGACCGCGGTCTGGACGCGGACGAGTGGTGCCTCGCGGGCCAGGAGGATGAGCAGGACGGCCCATGTCCCGAGGCCGAGAAGGCGCTGGACGCCCAGGGTCGAGCCGGAGTCGATGAGGAGCACCAGGGTGATCCAGCCGACGACGACTCCCACGATGAGCGCGGAACCCTGGGTGGGCTGGGTCCTGCCGGGTGGCTGCGGCCGCACGCAGGCGCGTCGAGGTCGAGATCGCGGTCACCGACCCATCTTCGCAGGTCACGAACCGAGCCACACCGAGAGAACACTGTCCCCGCCCGCGGCAGCCCGCTAGGGTCGAGGGACAGCAAGCCCCAGACTCTCGGGAGGCCGCGAATGCGCATCAAAGACGTACTCAAGGGCAAAGGGGAGGGCGCGGCGATCGTCACCGTCCGCCCGGACACGAGCGTGCACGACCTGATAGCACTGCTCGCCGAATACAACATCGGGGCCGTGATCGTGAGCACCGACGACAACCCGGTTGCCGGCATCGTCTCCGAACGCGACATCGTGCGCTGTCTCGTCTCGGGCGTCCAGGCGCTGGAGGGCGACGTCTCGACGATCATGACCTCCAACGTCCGCAGCGCGAAGCCCGACGACTCCGTCGATGACCTGATGAAGCTGATGACGGAGCACCGGATCCGCCACGTGCCGGTGCTGACCGACGAGGGCCTGCACGGGATCGTGTCGATCGGAGACGTGGTGAAGTCGCGGATCGGGGAGCTGGAGTTCGAGCGCGACCAGCTGACGTCGTACGTCTCGAACGCCCAGTAGGCCGGTCGGCGGGGCCCATCGGATGCGCTCTAGGGTGGAGCGCATGACTGACAAGCCCGAGATCGACTTCCCTGACTCCCCTCCCCCGTCCGACCTCGTCATCACCGACATTTCCGAAGGTGACGGCGCCGAGGCGACGGCCGGATCCACCGTGCTCGCCCACTACGTCGGCGTCGCCCACTCGAGCGGCGAGGAGTTCGACGCGTCCTACAACCGGGGCGAGCCCCTGTCGTTCCGTCTCGGCGTGGGCCAGGTCATCGCCGGCTGGGACCAGGGCATCGCCGGCATGAAGGTCGGCGGCCGCCGGCAGCTGGTCATCCCGCCGCACCTGGCTTACGGCGACCGCGGGGCCGGCTCCGCCATCGCCCCCGGCGAAACCCTCGTGTTCGTGGTGGACCTCGTCGACGTCAAGTGACCCTCCGCGTTTGCCTAGTGCACAAGCCAACTGGCTTGTGCACTAGGCAGGTTTGCCGCATGAACTGAGGACTTGCCTTGCCCGCTCCACCGGGCGGACTGCCGTGGACGCCGACTCATCCCCTCGTGAGGACGTATGACGTTCCGTCCAGCTCGACGACGTCGCCGATCACGAGCTGGCGACCGCGCCGGGTCTCGACCTCGCTGTTCACGCCCACCTCACCGGAGGCGAGCAGGAACTTCACGTCGCTGCCCTGGTCGACGGCGTTCGCGAGCTTGAGGAACTGGCCGAGCCGGATGCCCTCTCCGTGAACCGGGACCTCCACGTTCGGACTCACCACCGACCGCACCCGGCAAGCGCCGTGCCGTCTAGCGTTCGCCGTCTCATCGGCGGGTGTCCAGCAGCAGGCTCACGGTGAACGCCACCACGACCGCCACCGCCCCGATCCACGGTCACCACGGTCGCCGCGGCGCCGGCGGCCAGCGCGAGCCCCGCCAGGCCCAAGGCCACGAGCACCGCTGCCGCGATCTTGGGGTCGTCACCGATGATCAGGTCGAAGAAGAATTCCCCGACTGCGCGCAGGGCGTTCATGCGGCCACCTCCGTCCTCGTCCGCCGGTCATCGACGTCCCGGCGCAGCCAGCCGATCAGCACGCGACTCCACACGAACCAGGCCGCGAGCAGGACGAGAATCGCCCAGTCGGCACCCGGCCACGCCAGGCTCTCGCGTCCCGACCGGAAGATTCCGAGCCCCTCGAGCGACCAGAACGTCCCGAAGGTCGTCAGCATGAGCCCGACGCCGTACTTGAGGGTGTTCTCGGGGACGGCCGACAAGGGGCGGTGCACAGCCAGCCCCAGCACCAACACCACCAGGGCGGCGGCACCCCCACCCGCCGAGGCAAGGGGCACGTTGTCGGCGTTCAACCCGAACGTGATGACGATGAACACGACCTCGACGCCTTCGAGGAAGACGCCCTTGAGCGACACGATGAAGCCAAAGGCGTCGACACCGAGGATCGTCCGCGCCGAGGCGGTTCGTGCCGCAGCGGTCTGCTCGGCGTACTCCGCTTCCTCGTCATGCAGGGACTTGAGCCCGGCCGATCGAAGGATCGCCTTGCGCAGCCACTGCAGGCCGAAGATCAACATCAACGTGCCGACCACGAGCTGGAGCGCTGCGGTCGGCAGCCAGTTCGCCAGGGCATAGCCCGCCGCGACGGTGAATGCCGCCAACGCGAGCAGCGCCGCCACCGTGCCGGCTGCCGCCGCACGCCAGCCGCGGGTGATTCCCATCGCCAACACGATCGTCAACGCCTCGACACACTCCACGAAGGAGGCGACGAACGTGGACGTCAGCAAGGCCCAGTCGGCAGCGGTCACGACGACAGACTAAGCGTCCAGGTCGGGGGCTGGTGTCGGCAGGTGGACGACGAACAGCGCGCCGGACCCGGCCCCGTTGCCGGAGACCACGGTCACGTCCCCGCCATGGCGGCGGGCGATCTCGCGGGCGATGGACAGACCCAACCCGGTCCCGCCGGTTCCCCGCTCGCGACTCTCGTCCAGCCGGACGAACCGCTCGAAGATGCGCTCCTCCTCGCCCGTTGGCACGCCGGCCCCGTCGTCCCCGACCTCGAGCACCGCCATGGCGCCTTCGCGACGCAGCCGCAGGGACACCGATCGAGCTCGTATGCCGGGTGGCGTTGTCGACCAGGTTGCGCACCAACCGGCTGACCTGGTGCTGGTCTCCGCGCAGCCGCACCGGCTCGACCGCCGACCTGACCTCCCAGCTCCCGAGCCGGCGCAACCGGGCGGCCTCGGTCTGCACGATGTCGTCGAGGTCGACATCGACGACAAGCTGTCCGGGGTCGTTGTCGTCGAAGCGGGCCAGGAGCAGCAGGTCTGCGACGAGGTGCTCGAGCCGCTCGAGCTCGGCCAAGGTGTCCCGGCTCGTGCCGGGCCAATCGGTGTTCGTCCGGGTGCGCGAGCGCGATCTCCTGCGAGGTCCGGATCGCGGTGAGCGGACTGCGCAACTCGTGGGAGGCGTCCGCCACGAACCGTCGTTGCCGGGCCGAGGCAGCCTCCAGCCGTTCGAGCATCTCGTTCATGGTCTCGGCGAGCCGGGTGATTTCGTCGCCGGCAGGTGAGACCGGGACCCGTGCCGACCTGTCGCGGGCCGTGATCTCGGCTACCCGGTTGCGCAGCTGCCGAACGGGGGCGAGGGCCAGACCCGTCAGCCAGTACGAGATCAGGCCGACCAGCACGAGCACGATGGGTAGCCCCACGGCCAGCAACCGGACCACGACGCCGGTGGCCTCTTCGACCGTGGCCAGGCTCTCCGCCGTGATGATGACGGCGTCCCCGTCCGCGGTCGCGACCCCTCGGACCACCACCACGTAGGAGTCGTCGTGCTCCTCGGGCAGGCTGTCGACGTACACCACCGCCGTCGAGCCCGGCGCCGGGCGTGCGGCGACGACGGGCGGCGACTCCTCGATCGAGTCGCTGGCAGCCATGACGGAGCCGTCGGGGTTCACGATCTGGACGATCGCCTCGTCGCGACGTACCAGCGACTCGAGCCGGTTGCGCGAGAGTCCGGCCGAGTCGAGCTGGATCGCCAGGTCGTGCGCGTGCTGCTCGGTCAACGCGGTGATCGCGTTGCGCAGCTGGCGTTCCTGCACCAGGACGAACCCCGTGCCCGCCAGCACCAGCACGACCGCGACGAGAAGCGTCGCCGTCAACGACGTCCGGACCCTGACGCCGGCCAACGGGCGGCGGCTAGCCACCATCGGCCGCCAACCGGTAACCCATGCCACGCAGCGTCTCGATCGCGTGCCGGTTGAACGGATGGTCGATCTTGCGGCGCAGATACCCCACGTAGACCTCGACCACGTTGTCGTCGCCTTCGTAGTACGCATCCCAGACGTTCTGCAGGATGTCGGTCTTGCTGACCACTTCGCCCGTCCTACGCATGAGGAAGTGCAGGAGCCCGAACTCCCGGGGGGTCAGGGCGATCGGGGTGTCGCCACGCCGGACGGCGGCCGCGCCAGGGTCGAGCTGGAGGTCTCCGGCGGTGAGCACGACCGGACGGGCGGGAGCGCCCCGGCGCACCAGGGCGCGCAGCCTCGCCACCAGCACGGCAAAGGAAAACGGCTTCGTCAGGTAGTCATCGGCGCCCAGGTCGAAGGCGTCCACCTGGTCGAGGTCACCGTCCTTGGCCGTCAACATGATCACGGGCGTCCAGTTCTCGGCCTCCCGGATGCGGCGACACACGTCGTAGCCGTTCAGCCCCGGCAGCATGATGTCGAGCACGATCACGTCATAGCTGTTGCTCTGCGTGGCCCAGAGACCGTCAGGCCCGGTGGCCTCGACATCGACGACGAAGTCCTCGGCGACGAGCCCGCGACGAATCGCGTCTGCCAGCCGAACCTCGTCCTCGACCACGAGCACGCGCACCGTCCACACCTCCGGGTTCTCGTCGGTGCCATTGTCCTCGCTGCGGCTGTGCCAGCGCTGAGAACGAGCCGGATTCGAGCGCGAGACGTTCAGGGGCGGTGGGCCTGTACGACGGTGTGGCCGGCCGTCTCAGGGGGCCTCGTCACGAGGCGGAGCACCCGCAAACGGCAGCAAGACCGTCACCACGGTGCCCTCCGTGTGGTCGCACTCGACAGGGAACCGCTCGCCGAACCGCTCGTGCCTGCCGCCGCAGCACAGCCGCAGCTCACCCCCGGCCGTCAGCACGGTCGCCTTCACCAGCGCCAGACCCAGGCCCGACCCCGCGCGGCTGCGTGCCTCGGGCGCTCGCACGAAACGATCGGGGGCCGCGGCCAGCGTCGCCGGATCCATACCGGCACCGTGGTCGGTGACCGTCAGCCGGGCCACATCACCGAGCCGGTCGACCGCGACTGTGATCGGTGGGGCGCCGTGCTTCACCGCGTTGTCGAGCAGGTTGACCACGACCCGCTCGAGGCGGACGTGGTCGACGGCCACAGGTGTCCTGCCACCGGTCAGGACCTGCAGCGTCACCGCCGGCGACCCGAGACCGTCGGACGTCACCAGCGCGCCGTGACGCTCGGCCTGGGTGCGCGCCACCAACGCCAGGTCGGTGACCTCGGACGCGCTCGCATCTCCGTCAGCAACCCCCATCTCGAGCAGCTGGTCAGCCAACCTCGAGATGCGTTCGATGTCGACCGTGATCTCCTCCAGGACGGCCTCGTGCTCAGCGATCGTGCGCGAGCGCCGGCGCGCCAGCTGCACCCTCGTGCCGATCAGCGTCAACGGAGTACGCAGCTCGTGACTGGCGTCGTTGACGAACCTGCGTTCGTGCTCGAGCGCCCCTTCCAGGGCTTCGAGCATCTGGTTCAGCGAGTGGCCGAGCCGCGTGATCTCGTCATCCCTGTCAGGCGGTACGTCCAGCCGTACGCCGCTCGCGCCCTGGGTGACCTCGATCGCCTGCCGCCGATAGCGCTCGACCGGCCTCAGGGCAGCCCGCGCCAACCGATCACCCACGAACGCAGCCAGCAGTAGGGTCACGAGCCCAGCGACGGAGAGCTGGAACAACACCTCTCTCAGGGCCGCGTCGCGCTGGTCTCTCGACGCTGCCACGGCGACGACCGCCGCCGACCCTCCGGCGCCAGGCTTCAACGCGACACCGTAGACGCGGGTCGCTTCACTGTCCTCGAGCAAGACTCTGCCGCTGTCACGCCAGATGGGTCCTTCGAGCGCCGCTGCGACGTCTGCGGGTGAGAGCAACGGCCGCGCCGACGGATACGGGCTCTGCGCCAGGACAGTGCCGGCCGAGTCGAAGACCTGGTAGCGCTCACCGCTGAAGAGATCAGAGAGACCCGCAAGCTTCCCCGTCTGATCGATCTGGGCAGACAGGCGCGATCCGGTCAACGCAAGCTCCGAGTTCAGCTCGTGGTCCAACGCGGCCCTGACCTGCAGGTACACGAACGTCCCGGCCCCGGCGAGGACGACCAG
Source organism: uncultured Actinomycetota bacterium (assembly GCA_963712935.1). Taxonomy (GTDB): domain Bacteria; phylum Actinomycetota; class Actinomycetes; order Propionibacteriales; family Nocardioidaceae; genus JANLYC01. The sequence continues at coordinate 12,882 of CAVQJX010000023.1, read as the reverse complement.
CATGGCGGCGGCGAACCCTGCGACCAGGCGAACCCGCAGAGACAACCGGCCGACAGGCCCGACAAGCCTCATCGTGAAGGTTCGGTGTCCACGCGGTACCCGGCGTTGCGGACCGTGGTGATCGTGTTCGTGCCGAAGGGCCGGTCGATCTTGGCGCGCAGAGCCGCGATGTGCACGTCGATCACGTTGCTGCGGATGTCGGTCTCACCGTCCCAGACGTCGTCGAGGATCCGGTAGCGGCTCACGACCTGTCCGGCTCGGGCGACAAGCAGGTGCAGGATGTCGAACTCGCGCGAGGAGAGGCCGATCTCCTGTCCGTCCCGGTACACGCGCCTCGACAATGGTTCGACCGTCAGTCCGCCGACCAGCAGCGGTTGGTCGTCGACGTCGCCGATCGACCGACGATGCAGCGCGCGCAGCCGGGCCAGCAGCTCGTCGAGGTCGAACGGTTTGCCGAGATAGTCGTCGGCGCCGGCATCCAAACCGGCGATCCGGTCATGGACTGCGCCCCGCGCGGTCAGCATCAGTACGGGAGTGCGTGATCCCAGGCTCCGCAGCCGGCGGCACACGGTGATGCCATCCATGCCCGGCAGCATCCAGTCGAGCAGGATCACTTCGAACTCACCGGACGGGCCCCCAGGGGCCGCCGCCTTCAGCGCCTCGAGTCCGTCGTGCTGCACCTCGACGTCCCAGCCTGCCTCGGTGGCGGACTGGGAGAGCAACGTGGCGAGGCGCTCGTCGTCCTCAGCGATCAGGACGCGCACGCCGGCCTCTCATCACCGGTTGGGTTCATGACAGCAGCGTAGTCAAGCCAGGTGAAGGCGGAATGAAGGTCACGCTCGTCTTCATGTCCCCTTCATGCGCCTTCCCTAGCGTCATACGCGAACAGGCAGGTGCCCGCGACACGCCGAGCGGCGCCCGACCCCAGGACCGAGGAGACTCGTGGATTTCCTCCGCCAACTCGACGACCGGCTCTTCCGCGCCGTCAACTCGCTGGCGCGGCACACCGGCTGGTTGCACACGCCGATGAGCGACTACGCGAGGTTCGGCGTCATCCTGTTCGCAGGACTGCTCGTCGTCGGCCTGCTGATGGCCCGTCATCTCGACAACAAGACGTTGGCGGCCGCGGGTTGGGCACCGGTCGCGACCCTGCTGGCCGTCGCTCTCAACCAGCCGCTGAGCCGGGCCGTCCACGAGGCTCGTCCCTACGACGGCCACCCTCACGTCCTGGTGCTCGTGGCTCGAACGACCGACTGGTCGTTCCCGTCCGATCACTCCGTGATGGCCGGCGCCGTGGCCGTCGGGCTGCTTCTCGTGTCCCGCCGACTCGGACTCATTGCAGCGGCCGCAGCCGTGCTCATGGCGTTCGCCCGCGTGTACGTGGCGGCCCACTACCCCTGGGACGTCGTCGCAGGTCTGGCGTTCGGCGGGGCCGTGGCCTTCTTGTCCTGGCTCCTCCTCCGTACGCCGCTCGCCGAGCTGACCGGGTGGCTCCGGCGCCAGCCCGGGCTGTCGGCCGCCTTCGCACCGGCCGACCGAGAGGCCGAGCTCGACCGGCTGCGGTACATCGGCTACGAGCGCTGACGGCCTGGGAACGCCACGGCCATGCCGCCTTCATCCCACCTTCACGTCTGCTTCGTAGCGTCGGAGCTGTCAAACCACCACCGGTCCGTCGTGACCGTGAAGGAGCCGTGATGGAGGCCAGCCAGCCGTCCGAGCGCAGCCGCATCCTGATCGTGTCCGCAAGCATTGGCGCCGGACACGACGGCGTCGCAACCGAGCTGGCGCGTCGCGGGACCGAGCTGGGGCTGACGGTCGATCGTTGCGACTTCCTCACGCTGTTGCCGTTCCGGATCGGATGGCTGCTGCGGGTCCTCTACCGGTGGCAGCTGAAGGCGGCACCCCGCAGCTGGGGATGGCTGCTCAGCCTGCTCGAGCACCAGCGCTCACTGCACCTGGTCTCTCACGTCTTCTCCTGGCTAGCGCGTCGCCGACTCAGGGCCGAGATCGGTACGGACACCAGCCTCGTCGTCTCCACCTACCCCCTGGCGAGCCAAGCGCTGGGGACGCTCCGTTCCCGGCAGCTCATCGGCTGCCGCGTGGCCACGTTCCTCACCGACATGAGCGTCCACCCGCTGTGGGTGTCCGAAGGGGTCGACCTCCACCTTTCCCTGCACGAGGTCCCCGCCCGGCAGGCACGGTCTCTGGGTGCGGTCGACGTACGCGTCGTCGGTCCGGCTGTCTCGCCGACCTTCCGCCCGGGCTGCCCGGAGGAGCGGACCTTCGCTCGCAGCGTTTTCGACCTGCCGGACACCGTCCCCCTGGCTCTCGTCGTGGCGGGCTCCTGGGGAGTCGGCGACATCACGCACGCCGTCCGCGACGTCGCGACGACCGGACTCGCGCTCCCCATCGTCGTGTGCGGTCAGAACGCGGCGCTGCACCGCTCGCTGCTCGCCCTCGGGATCATCTCGTTCGGATGGGTGTCCGACATGCCGACCCTCATGCGGGCCTGCGACGTACTCGTCCAGAACGCGGGAGGTCTGACGTCGTTGGAAGGTCGCGCAAGTGGTCTGCCCGTGGTGACCTATCGTGCTCTCGACGGCCACGGCACGACGAACGCGTCGGCGCTGGAGGAAGCGGGATGGACCTGGTGGGCGCGGTCCCGTGACGAGCTGACCGCGGTCCTGACCGCGGCACTGGCTTTGAGCCCCGTGGCAGCACCGACGGCCTGGCCGGCGGACGCGGCGCTCGGACCTCCTGACCTGGTGGTGTCGGCATGACCGCTCGCCCGGCCCCAACGCTCCTTGCCTCCTGCGCGGTCGCCGGATTGGGACTCTCCGTGGCTCACGCCGCCCCGGCCGTCACCGCCTGGACGACACTGACGGCCAGGGTCTGGCCCGAGCTCACCGGCCGCGGGCGACGCGACCACGTCGCCCTGACGTTCGATGACGGGCCGGATCCAGCATCCACGCCTGCCTTCCTTGCGACCTTGGCCGATCACGAGGTGTCGGCAACGTTCTTCGTCCTGGGCCGGATGGCCGCGGCGTCGCCGCACCTGACCCGTGACCTCATCGAGTCAGGCCATGAGATCGGCGTCCACGGATGGAGTCACCGATGCCTCCTGGCTCGGAGCCCTCGATCGACGTATGACGACCTGGCGCGTGCGCACGAGGTCATCACGACGATCACCGGGTTGGCGCCACGCTGGTACCGACCGCCCTACGGAGTCCTGACCATGGCCTCGCTGAGGGCCGCCCGACGTCTGGATCTGGCCCCCGTGCTGTGGACCACCTGGGGCCGCGACTGGCGGGCCAGGGCAACCGCCGACTCGGTGTCTGCCGATGTACGGGGCCGGCTGGCCCCGGGTGGGACCGTCTTGCTGCACGACTCGGACTGCACGTCCGCGCCACGGTCGTGGACGGCGTCGTTGGCGGCCCTTCCTGGGCTGATAGCCGAGATCCGTTCGCGGGGGCTCGAGCCAGGGCCGCTGCGCGATCACGGTCTGGGCGCGCAGCGCGGCTGGGCGCCCCACGACCCCTCCACGAGGGCGGTGAGCGTCTCATGAAACAGGACGTGCGCTCGGACGGCCAGCGGCGGCTGCTCTGGTGCCTCAAGGCAGCTGGCGTCTGTCGCGCTCGTGGTCGTGATGTTCGTCTTCGTCCTGCCCCTCGTCGTCGGTGCCACCTGGTCTCAGCTACCGACGGCCCTGAGCCGGGTCTCTCTGCTCGACCTTGTCCTGTTGACCGGCTTGTGGATCAGCGGACTGGTCGTGCACACCGTGGCCCTGACCGCAGCGATGCCGCCGCTGTCCCACCGCCGCGCTCTCACGCTGAGCCTGACGGGGAGCGCCGTCTCCAACGTCAGTCCGTTGGCAGGCGCAGTCGGGATCGGTCTGAACTACCACATGAGTCGCGTCTGGGGTTTCAGTCGAGCCGAGTTCGTGGTCTTCACGTTCGTCACCAACCTCTGGGACGTGATGTCGAAGCTGCTCATCCCGGCCGTGATCCTCGCCACCCTGGTCACCCAGTCCCGGCTGACCCAGGGGCTCATGACCTATACGGCAGTCGTCACGATGGCGACGTTGGCCGCGCTGCTGCTGGTCGTGCTGACCGTCGTGTTGAGCGAGCCGGCGGCACGCGTTGTCGCCCGGGGGATCGATCGGGTCGTGAGCGGCGTGCTGTACCTCATCCGACGGCCGGCACACGTCGATGTCATGAGCGGCTTTCTCGACCTGAGAGCACGGAGCAGCAACCGCATCAGAATCTCCTGGTCCCGCCTCACCGCCGCCCACGTGGCGTACGCCGCGCTCCTCCTGGCTCTGCTGTGGAGCTGCCTGCGCCTGACGGGCAGCGGTCTGACGCCGTCGCAGATCTTGGCGGGCTTCGCCGTCGAACGCCTTCTCACGCTGGCGTTCCTGACCCCTGGTGGTGCCGGAGTCGTCGAGGTCGGTCTCGCCGGCTTCCTGGTCGCGGCCGGCGGCGACCCGGTCGGCACGGTCGCGGGGGTGCTGTTGTACCGCGCGTTCACGTTCCTGCTCGAGATCCCGGTCGGCGGCACGCTTGCTGGCCGGCTGGGTGTGGATGCGTCGTCGCGCCCCTCGCCTCAGCCCCCATCCGGTCGAGCCTCAACGCGCGCTCGTGACCGCCAACGGAGAGGCTCCCCCGCTGATGCGCATCCTGCATGTGACGGATTGCTATCTGCCGCAGGTCGGCGGCATCGAGATGCATGTCCACGACCTGGCCGAGCGGCAACGCCGTGCCGGCCACGACGTGCACGTCCTCACGAGTACGCCCGGCGGGAACGTCGTCGACCCCACCTGGGTACGCCGCCTGGACGGGCGCACTCCCACGGGGATCGGGCGCTCCCTTGCCGCCACTCGACGGGTGGAAGAGGTGTTCCTGGGCGAGCCTTTCGATGTCGTCCACGCGCATGTGTCGGTGATCTCGCCCTTGTCGATGTCGACGGCTCGTCAAGCCGCAGCTCGGCGCGTGCCCACCGTGGTGACCGTGCACTCTCTCTGGTCCTCCCTCGGTCCGGTTCCCCCGATGCTGGAATCGCTCCTGCGGCTGCGGACGTGGCCGGTCGTGTGGTCAGCAGTCAGCACCGTGGCGGCAGCGGCATTGCAGGAGACGCTCGGCGGTACGGCGACCGTCGTCTCGGTTCCGAACGGAGTCGACCCGGACGAGTGGCAGCCGCAGACCCAACCGTCCGACACCCAGCTCACGATCGCCTGCGTGATGCGCCTCGCGCGTCGCAAACGACCCATGCCGCTGTTGCGCATGCTGCGGCGGTTGCGTCAACAGGTCCCCGACGAGATCGACTTCCGCGTCGTCATCATCGGGGACGGCCCGGCACGACCGGCGATGGAGCGCTTCCTTCGGGCGCACCGGATGGACGGGTGGGTCAGTCCTGCTCGGGCGGCTCGAGCGGCCGCAGATCCTGGACGTGTTCCGCTCCTCGCATGTCTATGTCGCGCCCGCCGAGATGGAGTCCTTCGGCATCGCCGCTCTGGAGGCACGCTGCGCTGGCCTTCCCGTGGTGGCCAGCTCACGCGGTGGAGTCGGCGAGTTCGTCACGCACGGGATCGATGGTCTCCTGGGCTCGTCGGACCGTGACATGGTTGCTGCCATGCACAGGTTGCTGACAGACCCGGCGCTTCGTCGCAGCATGGCCCTGCACAACCAAGCGGTCAGCCCGACGGCGACGTGGACAGCGGCGGTAGACGGTGCAACACGGCTCTACGAGCTGGCCGAGCGGCAGCTGCAGGAGGCCCACACCGACGCGGTTCGCGCGGTGAACACCGAGGTGCCGGCATGAGGACAGCAGAGCGGCCGGTCACGATCGTCTCGTTTCACGCCCATCCCGACGACGAGGCCATCCTCACGGCCGGCACCCTCGCCCGGCTCAGCGCCGCAGGTCATCGGGTCGTTCTGGTCATGGCCACCGCTGGTGAAGCCGGACTCGCCGTGTCCTCTCACGGCCGCGGCGACGCCCTGGCGGCGACCCGGGGCGAAGAGCTGCGCGCCTCGGCGCAAGCGATCGGTGTCTCCACGGTGATCCACCTCGGGTACGCCGACAGCGGATACCCGCGGCCACCGCGGCCGCGGCACCACGGGGAACCCAGCTCGGCCGGACCGTGCGCGTTCGCCGATGAGGAGGTCGAGCGGGCCGCGGAACGACTCGCGAGCGTGCTGCTCGACGAGGACGCCGACATCCTCACGATCTATGACCCCAACGGGGGCTACGGGCACCCGGACCATGTCCAGGTGCATCGGGTCGGCATACGCGCCGCTGAGCTGGCTCGCACCCGGGTCGTCCTGGAGGCTACGGTCGACCGGACGGCCCTGATGCGCGTCGGTCGGCTGCTCCACGCGCTCAGGCACCTGGGCACGCTCCCCCAGCTCCCCGACCCGCGCACCATCTACACGGCCCGCTCCGAGCTCACCCACCGCATCGACGTGCGAGACCAGTGGCGAGCCAAGCGAGCGGCGATGCAGGCGCATGTGTCCCAGACCGAGTCCGACGCGGGAGTCCGCACCTTGGCGCTGTTCCTGCGGCTCCCGCGTCCGGTGTTCCGTCGGGTCTTCCGCTACGAGTGGTTCCGCGAGGTCGGTCGCGTTCCCGGTCCGCGCCTGCTCGACGACGTCCTGCACACGTTGGCGCAGCCGGGAGTCGTCCGTGCCGGCGAGAGCGCCCATCCTGCGCACTGACGCGCCGTCAGCTCGTCGGACACGGCGGGGTCGCAGGAATCGACCGGTGCAGGCCGTTGTGGAGGAACACCAGGACACCGCAGACGTCCCGGACCTGCCGGTAGTGGGCGTCGACCGTCGCCGGTAGCGAGCCCGGCGGAGCAAGGCTCCACGTGTCCAGGCTGCTCCACTCCAGCAGCCAGACCGGGGCGTGAGGTGATTCGACCTGGTCTCTGAGCACGGTCAGCCCTGGGTCCAGGGTGCGCATGGGCAACGTCCACACGAACGGATAGCTCGGTCGCAGGCCGGTCTCGTAGAAGATCGTGCCGTGCCCGTAGGCGATCAGCAGTGAGTCGTGCGGTCGCGCTGCCTCGGACAGCCAACCCACGACGGCCGCATCGAGCGCATCCTCGGATGACACCTGCGGTGCACCCATGGCACCTCCGGAGGAGACCAGGCTCGACATCACCACCACGGTCACGGCGACGCGCGGCGCCCAGAGCGACGGCCGCGAGCTGCGGCTCAGCTGCGCACTGGCCAGGGCCACTGCCGGCACGAACTGGATGAGGTAGTGGCTCCAGTAGCTGGCGCCGAGGGCCACGCTGGCTGCGGCCGTCACGAACATGACACCGATCGCTATGACAACCGGATCCTTGCGGGTCCCGCCAGGTGAGAACACGAAGGCGAGCAGCGACCAGCAGCATCCCGCTGCCCACCACGAGGACCCCGAGACCCTGCGCACGCTGGACCGGAGCCAGCAGGCTCTGCGACAGCACAACCCGGACGGCGTCCGACCTGAACCCGTAGACGGCGTAGAGAAGGCCACCGAGCCCGGAACCCGAGGTCGACGCCCAGAAAGCGGCGGCTGCCAGGGGAAGCGCGGCGCCGAGCGAGCCCGCCGCGAACAGCGCGCTCGGCCTGATCGCGGAGCCGCGACCCGAGAGCCGCACCGCCACCAGCACAAGGGCGGCGAACACGAGTCCGTCGACGAAGTTCTGCTTGACGAGCACGGCCAGGGTTCCCGACATACCGGCGGCCGTCGCGAGCGCCAGGGACTGCCAGCGGCGTGTGCAGGGCTGCAGGGCCCGAAGCAACAGGGCGCAGCTCAGCATCACCCAGGGCGCCGCGAGCAGCTCGCCATCGATCTCATGGGTCCCGAGCAACGGGGTGGTCATCAGGGCCGCCGCCGTGAAGGCACTCCACTGCACGCCGCGCCGACCACCGATCAGCCAGCCCGCCCAGCCAGCGGCCGCAACCATCATCACGACGAACACGCAGCCGAGAACTCGCAGCGCGACGGCTCCGCCGAAGGCGGCTGCCAACCGGTAGATCAGCAACAGCAGCGGCGGACGGTCCACGAAGAGTCGCCCGTACGAGAACGGCCCGTCATCGTGCCAGTGCGAGGCCACCAGCAGGTAGCCGCCCTCGTCCGGCGCCAGCGGTAACGACAGGAAGGGAAGCCGGAGGGCAACGGCGAGCAACGCGGCGGTCGCCGTACTCCCGACCGGACCGGCAAACCAACGCGCGCTGGACTGCCACCGGGGGCTGCTGCGGCCTCCGTCGCCGCTACCTGCGCCCTTCCACCGCATGACGTCCACGATGCTCGGCGCACGTGAAGCCCGGATGAAGCGCAGCCAGCGGGTGTTCTGGACCCGAGCAGCACGGGGACACAACACCCCGCGGGAGCTGACCAGCAGCCGCTGACCACTGTCAGAGGTCGTGCCCGTGCTCGGCTGGGTCCGCGCCGGTGTGGCAGTGGTCGCCGTCCACCTTCGTCGTGGGTGGTACGTCGATCGACGGGTTCTGGTCGAAGAAGCCGAACGGCTTGAGCCAGAACGCGATCGTGTCGGACGGCATGATAGGCCAGTCCTCGACGCGGGTGATGTGGTGGATGCCGAAGACGTACCAGAGCACGACGTCCGTGTTCTCCAGCGACTCGTCGTCGGAGATCCACCGCGTCATCCCGTCATCGTGCGTCGACTGGGTCGGGTACGCACCGCACGGCCAACGTTCGTCATCGTGCTGTCGGGTGACCCACATGGTGTGCCCGATGACCGGCGCCCGGAGGAACTGCGGCGTCTCGGGGTCCATCAGGCTCGGGATCGAGGCCGTCGGGACGAGCTTGTACGCCGGGTTCGTCCCCACGGCATTCGTCCGGTTGGGGTTGATCACCTTCCACGTGCGCTGGGTCTCCCACCTGAAATCACGCCCCGCGTCGGCCTCGGACCTGATGGGGGTCGAGTCGGTGACCATCGCCAGCCCGTAGGGGTTGTCCGGCGAGACCGGCAGCGCCTTCGAGTCCACCTCCATCACGGTGTTGTCGTCTCCGTCGACATCGAGGTCGAGCCGGGCGACCAGGAAGTGCTGGTGGAAGGGTGCGTAGGTCTGCTTGTCGACGACCGTGCCCGTCCGTGGCGCGTCGGCGCCTTCGGCGTACGGAGTCGTGACCATGAGGCCGGTCGCGCGCACCTCGCACTCGATGTTGCCGTCCTGGTAGAACCGCCAATAGATCAGGTACTCGTAGTTCGCGACGGTGGCGTGGCACGACACGACCATCCGCCGCATCCGACGTACTTCCGCGCCCAACGCATGGTCCACGTGCTTCCACAGGACGGCGTTGTCCTCCTCGTGCAGGCAGATGGCGTTCTTGATCGTGAACGGTTCGCCCTTCGTGTCGTGCAGGATCGCGTCGACGTACCGGATCTCGCCCAAGCAGTCACAACCGAGCTCGAGCGATGTGGTCATGAAACCGAGACCCCACTCACCGATGTCGAACGCGGTGCGCCGGTAGTGGTCGAACGACGGATCGCGGTACGGCACGACCATCTCCGCGAGCGACATGCGGTAGGCGATGTCGCGCCGGGTGCCGTGGTCGTCGTAGGCCACCTGGTAGATGACCGGGCCCTCGCGGTAGTTGAACCCGAGCCGCATCGTCCAGTTCTGCCAGCGCAGCTCCGTGCCGTCCAGGGTGAACGACACCCCCTCCGGCTGGGTGATGTGCAACGGGGTCAGGTCGGTGCGCTGCTCGCCGGACCACACCCCGGGCACGTACTCCGCATCGACCTCCGGCTGCCCGTGATCGTGGTCGTTCTCCAGCTCGAGCAGCTCCAGGGTGTTGACGTCCACGACCACCTTGAGCCCCGAGACAGGGTGGGCATAGAGGTTGCCCTGCGGAGTCTCGCGGTACCAGATGTCACACCACCCGAGCCTGCGGTCGCGCCACTGTTCCGGCATGAGGGCTTTGGCGTACGTCCACACCTCGATCGTCACGAGCGACATGTCGGTGATGCCGCGCTCTGCCAGTGCCGAGATCACGTCAGGATGCGCCCTCATCGCCGTGTCGACCTCGTTGTACTCGTCGGTCGTGAAGTGCGGCGTCACGCCCGGCACATGGGTCCAGGACTCGACCGACTCCGCGCTCAGGTCGACCACGCCCTCCCAGGTCTGGTTGTCCTCGCGGTTCCAGAGCACTGCCAGCGCTTGCCGCGGCACCGGGTCACCGGGCCGCCAGGCCTTGACCGTGGCCTTGGCCGGCTCGTCGAGCTCGATCGAGGCGAACCGCCATGCATCGGTCAACGCCTGCTCCCTGCGCAGGACAGCGGTGGTGAGCCGAAACTCCTGCTCGTTGAGGGGTTCGAGCGGATGCACCATCGACGGCTCCTACGGAGATAGGGACAGGTGACGCGTTCGTACTATCCCACGGCGACGCCGTCGCCGACCGGGCTTGTCGAGGTCAGGCAGTCTCGTCAGGCGCATCCACGTCACGCGCCAGCAGGTCGGCCCAGGTGTCGCGTCGTACGACGAGCTGCGCTCGTCCGTCACGCGCGAAGACCACAGGAATGCGGCGGCTTCCGTTGTACGTGTTGGACATCGTGTAGCAGTAGGCGCCGGTCGCCGGAACGGCCAGCAGGTCACCCACCCGGGGATCCGAGAGAGCCGAGTCGGTGATCAGCACATCCCCGCTCTCGCAGTGCCGGCCGACGACCGTGACGTTCTCGAGGTCGGCGCCGTGGAACCGGCCGACGATCCCCGCCTCGAACCGCTGACCGTACAAGGCGACGTCGAGGTTGTCCCCCATTCCGCCGTCCACGGCCACGAACGTCGTCGGTCCTCCTCGTTTGACCGTCGTCACCCGGTACAGCGTCGTCGCGGTTTCGCAGACCATGCTCCGCCCGGGCTCGATGATCAGCTGCGACTCCGCCGGCAGGTGTTCGCCGGCAGCACCCACCAAAGCGTCGAGATAGGCGTCCACAGTCGGCGGCTCGTCGCTCCAGGTGTAGCGGGCGCCGAGGCCTCCGCCCAGGTCGTAGACGGGGAACTCCCCCAACCGCGCGAGCGGCGCCACTGACAGGGCGAACGGCTCGACGGCGAGGATCTGCGAACCCACGTGCACATGCAGACCCTGCATCCGCAGCCGCGCGCTTCGTTCGATGCGAGCGATCAATGCAGGTGCCGCCGCTGGGCTGACCCCGAACTTCGAGCCTGCGTGTCCGGTCAGCACGTGAGCGTGGGTCTCCGCGGTGACGTTGGGGATGATCCGCAACAGCACGTCTTGTGGTCGACCGGCCGGCACGATCGCCTCCAGGCGGTCGACGTCATCCGCGTTGTCGACGACCACCAGGCCGACCCGATGCTCGACGGCGAGGGCAATCTCTTCGCTGGTCTTGGCATTGCCGTGCAGGACGAGCAGGCGGGGATCGACGCCGGCTTTCATCGCGCTGAGGATCTCGCCGCCGCCGGCAACATCGAGACCGAGCCCCTCCTCGACCATGACCCGCTGCACTGCCGTACTTGGAAAGGCTTTCGACGCGAACACGACCCGGCCGCTCGACCAACGGGCCGAGAGGGCTTCGACGTACTCCCGCGCCCTGGCCCGCAGAGCGTCCTCGGCGACGACCAGCACAGGCGTCCCGAACTCATCGGCGAGCTGGTCTGCCCGACAGCCGCCGACTTCGAGCATTCCGTCCTCAGCCAGCACGCTGCCGCGGGGAAACAGGCTGAGCAGGTCGGTCATCCTTCGGTCCGGGAGTAGTGCTCGTGCACGGTCTCTCGCCATCCTTGTCGTGACATCGGCGAGCCCGCTGGCGCGGTGACGCCATGGGACCACATGTCTGGCGCTAGTGGGACTCGTCGACGGCGGGCTCCCGCTCAGCGAGCAGGGGCGTCGCCGGGTCCCAGGTGGTCCCGTCCCGCTCGTCCTGGCGTCGCCGCGCGATGGCCGACAAAGCCTCCAGCACGACGCGGTTGCCCAGGGCAGCGGTAATATCCGCATGATCGTAGGGCGGGGCCACCTCGACGACGTCGACGCCCACGACCGGCAGCTCCAGGCAGATCCGTCGTACGGCGTCGAGCAGCTCACGCGCCGTCAGGCCGCCGGGTTCGGGCGTACCCGTGCCCGGAGCGTGCCCGGGGTCGCAGACGTCGATGTCGACCGACAGGAACACGCCGTCGCAGTCGTCCATCGCGATCGTGAACGCCTCGGTCAGACAGTCGGTCAGGCCGCGGTGGACGATCTCGGTCATCTCGTAGGACCGCATCTTCTTGCCGGCCATCCAGTCGAGCGTCTCGGGCGGCGGCCAGTATCCGCGCAGCCCCATCTGCAGGAAGCGATCACCTCGCAACGCCCCGGACTCGATGAGCCGCCGCATGGGCTGGCCATGTCCCCACAACGACCCGAACTCGATGTTGCCGGTGTCGGCGTGCGCGTCGAAGTGGATCATCGACACGCGACCGTGTCCGAGCACGTTCGCGACGCCCTTCGCGTCCGGATACGTGACCGAGTGGTCGCCGCCCAGGATGACGGGGATGGCTCCGGATCGGGCGACCTTCTCGACCGCGGCCTCGAGAGCAGGAAGCGCCACCTCGATGTCGCCGGAGTACATCTCCACGTCGCCGGCGTCGACGACGTTGAGGTCGACAAGACCATCCGTCCGCAGCGCCAGGCTCGGTCGTGACCCGTCGTGGGCAAGGTAGTCGCGCATCCGGATCGCCATCGGACCGAACCGTGCGCCTGACCGGGCCGAGGTGCCGCCGTCGAAGGGGGCGCCCAGGATCACGACCTGCGCGTCGGCGTACGACGCCGGATCGTCGAGGTCGCACATCGGGACACCGAGGAACGTGAAATCCGGACCGAACTGCTGGCCGTAGCGCGTCATCCCCGGAGTCTGGCAGCAGGCCGGACGATGTCAAGCAC
>CAVQJX010000022.1:0-72570 GCA_963712935.1 uncultured Actinomycetota bacterium | reverse complement strand
GGTCTCGAACAGCACACAGCCCAGCGCGTAAACGTCTGCTCGATGGTCGAGGTCGCGGCCCTGGATCTGCTCGGGTGCCACGTAGTCCACGGTGCCCATGAACTCGCCGGAGTCGGTAAGGCCGGTGCGGCTCGCGGACCGTTTGGTGATGCCGAAGTCGGCCAGGTAGACGTGGTCGTGGTCCTCCGCGTCGGCGGCGGCCTCGATGAGGATGTTGGCCGGTTTGACGTCACGGTGCACCAGCCCGTGCTGGTGCGCATGGTCCAGCGCACGGCCGATCTGCGCGACCACGTACAACGCCTGGTCCCCGGGCAGCCGCTGCCGGTGCTTGAGCACACTGCGCAGGTCCTGGCCGGACACGTACCGCATCGCGATGTACAGCAGGTCGTCGTGGCTGCCCATGTCGTAGACCGGGATCACGTTGGGATGGTTCAACGACGCCGCGATCCGGCACTCCTGCAGGAACCGGGCCCTAAACAGGTCATCGGTGGCGAGCTCGGGCGCCAGCACCTTCAACGCGACCACACTGCCCAGCCGCGGGTTCTCGGCCTGGAACACCACGCTCATCCCGCCGCGGCCCAGCACCGCCAACAACCGGTAACCGGCGAACTCGTCCCCGACCATCGGCAACGTCGCCATCGACACCTCCAGCAGCCCGCCTAACGTCGTCCCCCGCGCGACGAGGACCGGTTGGTGCGCACAGCCCCTGCTATGTGTCGGACCGCCCGGCCTCGCCATTTCTGCTCCCAGTGTGCGCCCATATGTCCAGCCACGACACCAAGGCCCGGCCCCGGGACGGCATGCCGATGCCCTGCCCAAGACGACGGGCAGGGCATCGCACGCGTTTTCAGTGGAAGTTGATGCGGGGGGCGGTCTCGACGAGGACGATGAGCAGCGCCAACGGGGCGACGGCTGCGACGCGGGCGGCCATACGGGTCAGACGGATCATGATGTTCACCTCCTCCCTCGGTCGTGGAGCCTCGACTCGTCGGTGTGCTGGTCGAGGTCGGGGTCTGGCTGTCCGATGGTCCACATGGCTACGGCGGTCACCAGTCCGATGATGACGGCGACGTCGGCGACGTTGATGACGACCGACCCGACGACGAGGAAGTCACGCACCGAGCCGAGCACGGCACGGTCGACCAGATTCGATACGGCGCCGGCCACGGTCAGGGCGACCGGCCACGCCGGCAGCCGTCCGGTCCGGTGCAACAGCAGCAAGCCGGCCGTCAGCAGGGTCAGCAGCGCCGACATCAACACGGTCTGGAGCCACTGGTGGGTGTGGATGATGCCCAGGCTCAGGGCCGGATTGCGGATCGGCTAGATGACCACGCCCGCCCGGATAGGGCCCACCAGTTCGGCGACCACCTTGGTGGCCTGGTCGACGGCGACGGTCAGGGATGCGACCCAGCCGAGGACGCGCACGTCGACCCGTCGGCGCGCGGCTACGACCCTGGGGGTCGGCTGATGGAGTGATGGTCGATGACATGAGCTTCTCCTTCGGAAATCACGGGTAGCTGATGTTGGTCTTGGTGGGTGCGGCCCGGTCGGGGTCTGGACCCCCCCCCGGGTGCGTCGGGGTGGGCGTGCCGGGTGACGCTCGGCAACACGGTGCCCGCACGGGTGGTAAATGCCGGCGGTCTCGACGAGAACGACGAGCAGCGCCAACGGGGCAACGGCTGCCACGCGGGCGGCCATACGGGTCAGACGGGTCATGATGTTCACCTCCTTCACGGTGGAGCGGGCTTTGACACCACGGTGGCTGCCGCCGCTGAAGGAAGGCTGACGGGTCGCTGACGGTAGGCGGAGCCAGATTGGGGACGAAGCCGGCCTTAGGGGTCAGGTTCTGGTTCGTTGAGCTGATCCGGCCTGAGACCGGCCGGGACCTCGCGGTCATCGACACACATCGCGCCGATGGCACCGACTTCATGCTGTTCACCCGCTGTACCGGCACCGCTACGAGAACAGGCTGTTACGCACCATCCCATTCAGCGATGCCAGCAGTCACCGCGTCTCCTGCCCGGGTATGCGGGTGCGCTGGCGGCTAACCATGTCCAAATCACCATGCGGATCCCGCAGAGCTGACTCAAGCGGCCCGGCGGCCAGGTGCGGGGTCGGGTTCTACTCGGTCAACGGGACTCGACCGACGACGACTGGGCACCGGGACAGTTCGCTGCTCCCGCACCGGCTTTCGCAGAACACCGAGCGCGACGACTGGGCCGACGCCTACACCGATCATGGCCTTGTCTTTGCCCGCGAGGACGGGCAGCCTCTTCGCCCCGACGGGATCACCAAGACCTTGCCCGCCTCGTCGCTGCATCGGGGTTGCCGAAGATCCGGCTGCATGACCTGCGCCACGGAGCCCTGTCGCTGTGGGCTGCTGCCGGCGTACCGCTATCCGACCGCGAGCAAAGATGGCGGGGCACTCCTCGTACTTCCTTTTCCGCGGACCGTTGCCAACACCTGTTCGCGGAGACCTCGACCGCTGCCGCGGACGCCAGCTATGCACTGCTGCCGCGCAGTGTTGTTCGCACATCGTTCCCACACGCCCACCACAACGACGAAGGCCGCTCGCCAGGAGAGGCGAACGGCCAGGTCAGTGAGGGTGCGCCATCAGGGACTCGAACCCCGAACCCGCTGATTAAGAGTCAGCTGCTCTGCCAATTGAGCTAATGGCGCCGAAGCGGGTGCAACCTTATCAGCGGACACCACTCGGCCTAAAATCGAGCCGTGACCAGCCAGGACGTACCCAGCGAGCACGACGAAGCCGCCGCCGAACGGGTCACGGAAACCATCCGTCGGATCTGCCTCGCGTTGCCGGAAGTCGAGGAGCGGCTCAGCCACGGCACGCCGACCTTCTTCGTGCGCGGCAAGAAGACCTTCGTCACCGTGTGGACGCACGGCCACCACGACCAGACCTTCGCGCACTTGTGGTGCGCCGCCCCACCCGGTGCCCAGCAGGAGCTGGTCGCGAGTGAGCCCGACCGGTTCTTCCGGCCTCCGTACGTCGGCCACCGGGGCTGGCTCGGTCTGCGGCTGGACGGCCCCGTCGACGAGGACGAGCTGGCCGAGATCTGTCAGGACGCCTACCGGACCGTCGCGCCCGCCACCCTGGTCAAGCAGCTCGACACCTGACCGGACACCCCCAACCCCCCGTTTTGGGGCCCGAGAAGCCGGCAAACGGGGGGTTGGGGGTGTCCGGGGGCTCAGGCGTCGGCGGCCTTGCGGTCGCGGATGATCTGCTGGCTCGCCAGCTTGCCGGGCGCGCCCATCACACAGCCACCCGGGTGCGTGCCGGAGCCACACTGGTAGTACCCGTCGATCGGCGTCCGGTACTGGCTCCAGCCCGGCGCCGGCCGGAAGAAGTACATCTGCGGGGCGAAGAACTCGCCGGCGAAGATGTTGCCCTCGGTCAGCCCGACCACCCGCTCGATGTCCAGCGGCGTGACGATCTCGCGTTGGAGCACCAGGTCGCCGAAGCCGGGGAAGAACGACTCCAACGTGGCCTGCACCGTGTCGCCGAACTTCTCGCGCTCGGTGTCCCAGTCGCTGCCCTTGAGGTGGTACGGCGCGTACTGCACGAAGCACGACATGACGTGCTTGCCCGGAGGTGCCATGTCCGGGTCGACGATCGACTGGATGGCGCAGTCGATGTAGGGGCGCTGGCTGTACCAGCCGTACTTGGCATCGTCGAAGGCCCGCTCGAGGTACTCCATCGACGGTCCGATGTTGGTGAAGCCGCGGTACTGGTCCGAGCGGTCGCCGAGGGCGGGGTACTTCGGCAGCCCGTCGAGCGCGAAGTTGACCTTGGCCGACGTGCCCTGGAACTTCATCCGGTTGATGTTCTCGACCAGCTCACCCGGCAGCTCACGAGGCTCGACGAGCTGGGTGAACGTACGCCGCGGGTCGAGCGCGCTGACGACGATGTTCGCGCTGAACTCCGTGCCGTCCTCGAGGGCGACGCCGACCGCCTTGCCGTCCTTGGTGATGACGTTCGCGACAGGGGAGTCGAGCAGGATCTCGGCCCCATAGGCCTGCGCCGCACGGGCGAGCACCTGGGTGAAGCCACCGTTGCCGCCCTTGTGGAAAGCCCACGCCCCGAAGTGGCCGTCGTGCTCACCGAGCGAGTGGTAGAGCAGCACGAGGCCGGACCCCTGCGACATCGGCCCGACCTTGGTGCCGATGATGCCCGACGACGCGATGTAGCCCTTGAGGATGTCGCTCTCGAAGTAGTCGTCGAGGAAGTCGGCAGCGCTTCCGGTCAGCAGCCGCACGGTGTCGTGCATGACCTTCTGCTCGACTCCGGACAGGTGCGCGACGAGCTCGGCCACTCCGGCCAGGTCCTCAGGGGACTTGCCGAACAGGTTCGGCGGCACCTTGTCGAGCAGGGGCTTGATGACCTGGCAGACCCGCTCGACGTCGTACTCGTAGCGGTCCATCGCGTCGGCGTCATGGGGCGAGTGCCGCATGATCTCCTTGATGTTCTCGTCCCGGTCCTGACCGAGCAGCAGGTAGTCACCGTTCTCCATGGGGGCGAAGGACGACGGCATCAGGATCGGCATGAAGCCGTGCTTGACGAGATCGAGCTCGTGGATGATGTCGGGCCGCAACAGGCTCAGCGCGTACGAGAACGTCGTGAAGTGGAAGCCCGGCCGCAGCTCTTCAGTGATCGCGGCACCACCCACGAAGGGGCGGCGCTCGATGATCAGCACCTTGAGGCCGGACTTGGCCAGGTAGGCGCCGTTGGTGAGGCCGTTGTGGCCGCCGCCGACGACGATCGCGTCGTAGGTCTTGGTCTTGGTCGCCATGTCAGGCCGTCTTTCGCTCGGGTTTGAACAAGGGCAGCCGAGCCACGTCCGCCGCCACGGTCTCGTAGTGGTGGTTGATGGTGAGCTCGAGGTTGACGCGAGATCCCACCGCTGCCAGATCCGGTCGGACCCGCGCCATCGCGATGTGGCGCTGAAGCACGGGGGAGTACATGAGGGAGGTGGCGTAGCCGATCCGCTCGCCCTTGTCGTCGTACAACATGGACTCGTAGTCGAGGGGAGTCTCGTCCTTGGGCGGGATCAGTCCGGCGTTGCGGTAGAGCTGGTCGTAGTCCTGCCAGTCGATCAGGAGCCCCACGCTCGCCCACCGGGACGTCTTGTCGGCGAGCTCACGCCGGATCGCGTTGCGGCCGATGAACGGGCGGTCGTCGGCGTCGATGCCCTTGAGCATCCAGCCGAAGCCGAGCTCCTTGGGCGTCACCCGCTCGTGGTCGGTGAAGGCGAACCGGCTGGACGAGAACTCCACGTTGATGAGCACCAGCCCGGCCTCGATGCGCGTCATCAGCAGCGCCTCCTCGCCGAACGGGATGAAGCCGTGGCCTTCGCCGGCCTCCATCACGTCGTCGAGCATGCCGAGAGCGTCGTCGGCGCCGACCCGGACCTCGAAGCCCAGGTCGCCGGTGTAGCCGGTGCGCGAGATCGTCACCGGGGCCGAGCCGATCTTGGCCTGGGTGTGGTCGAAGAAGGCGAGGTCGTTGACCTCCGGAGCCACCTTGCTCAGGATCTCGCGCGACCGCGGACCCTGGACCGCGAGCATCGCGTACTCCTCGGTGGCGTCCTCGATCTGTACGTCGAGCCGCCCGACCAGGTCGCGGAGGTAGCCGACGTTGGGCTCGGCCGCGGTGAGCAGGAACTCGGTGTCGGAGTGGCGGAAGACCACGCCGTCCTCGAGCACGAAGCCGCGGTCGTCGCACCAGAGCGTGTACTGCGCCTTGCCGGGCCGGCACAGCCGGATGTCGCGGGTCATCACCCCGCCGAGGAACCTCTCCGCGTCCTTGCCGCGGATCCAGTACTTGTACAGCGGTGAGGTGTCGAAGAACCCGGCGCTGTTGCGCACCGCGAAGTACTCGTGCTTGGCCGAGTGGTCGTAGCGCAGCGCCGAGAGGTAGCCGGACCAGTGACCCCACAGTCCGGTGGTGTTGAGCTCGCTCAAGCGGGGGTGGAACGGAGTTGTCTTGATCACGGTGTGGCTCCCATCGCCGAATGCTCGTGCGTACGCCGAAGGCATGCAGAGCAATGTCAGCCTAGGACCTTGTTGGACGCTTGCGCAATAGTCCACACTGGCCAACATGGCGATTCGGATGAGCCCGACCCAACGCCGCGAAGCGATCGTCGACGCGGCGCTGCAGGTGATGCTGCGCCGTGGGATGGCTGCTACGACCGTGCGTGACGTCGCCGACGAGATGGGCAGCTCCAGTGGTCTGGTCCACCACTACTTCGCCTCGATGGACGAGCTGCTGGCCGCAGCGTTCGAGCAGGCCGCCACGCTCGACCTCGACGCCACCGCGGCGTCGATGCGCGGCTGCACCGATCCGGTCGATCAGATGCGCAGCTTCTTCGCCACCTATATCCGGGCCGAGCAGGACTGGGCGTTCCAGCTGTGGCTGGACGCGTGGGCCGAGGCGAGCCGTCGGCCCGCGGTCCGGGCCACGTCGCAACGGCTCAACGTCGCCTGGCAGCGACTCTTGGCCGAGGTGATCGAGCGAGGGGGTGCGCACGGGCGACTTCGTGTGCGACGACCCTGACGGCGCGGCCTGGCGGATCCTCTCCCTGCTCGACGGCCTGGCCCTGCAGACGGTGGCTCACCGGGTCGACCTGGACCGCGGGGCCGTGCTGCGGTGGTCCGTGGCCCACGCCGAGAGCGAGCTTGGGCTCAAAAAAGGGTCGCTCGGGGCTACCGGGAAGGTTTAGTGTTCAACTAGTGTTGACGGTAGGTGAATGCTCGCCCTGACCCGAGGAGTCTGCAATGCCTGCTGTGACCGTCGACGACCTGACCGTGCTGCCCCGCGTGCCGGTCCGGTCTCCCGACACCGTCGTCCGCCCCGTCGTGTCGGTGACCACCGGTCCCAAGGGCCTCGAAGGTGAGGGTTTCCCCGTGCGCCGCGCCTTCGCCGGCGTGGACATGGCCCTGCTCGACCCGTTCGTGCACATGGACCAGATGGGTGAGGTCGAGTACGCACCGGGCGAGCCCAAGGGCACGCCGTGGCACCCGCACCGCGGCTTCGAGACCGTCACCTACATGCTCGACGGCGTCTTCGACCACCAGGACAACCACGGCGGCGGCGGCACGATCAGCAACGGCGACACCCAATGGATGACCGCGGGTGGTGGGATCCTGCACATCGAGAAGCCGCCGGAGTGGCTCGTCCAGGCCGGCGGGCTCTTCCACGGCATCCAGCTCTGGGTCAACCTGCCGCGGTCGCAGAAGTGGGTCGACCCCCGCTACCAGGACCTGCGTGGCGGTGACGTCGGCCTCGTCACGACGCCGGACGCCGGAGCCCTGATCCGCGTCATCGCCGGTGAGGTGGCGGGGGTGGCCGGGCCCGGTTCGACGTACACGCCGATGACGATGGTGCACGCCACGCTGGCCGCCGGCGCCGACCTGGCGCTGCCGTGGCGACCGGACTTCAATGCGCTGGTGTACGTGCTGGCCGGCCGCGGGACGGTCGGTGAGAAGCGTCAGCCGATCGAGACCGGACAACTGGCCGTGCTGGGAGCCGGCGACGAGATCGAGGTCGCCGCATCCACCCACCAGGAGACCCGCACCCCCTCGCTCGACGTGATCGTGCTGGGTGGGCGGCCGATCCGCGAGCCCGTCGCGTGGGGTGGCCCGTTCGTGATGAACACCCGTGCGGAGGTCATGCAGGCCTTCGAGGACTTCCAGCAAGGTCGGCTCGGTCAGATCCCGTCTGTGCACGGCCTCGGCACCGACATCACCACGTCGCAGAACTGACCGCCCTACTCGTCCGGTCACCGGGGTCTGATCCACAGCAGCGGCCGCAGCCTCGACCGGAACGGGCCTGCGGCCGTATTGTTGTGCCCCGCTTGCCTCGTGACACTAATTGCCCCGTACTCTCAGGCTCGGAACTGGTTCCAGATCCACCCGATGCCGGATGGCCCGGATCGAGCACCTTGCAAGGGGGACGTTGCAGATGGCGGCAGGACGACGGGGTCGTCCCTACCAGGTGCCCGAGGACACGACGTCCTTGCGTGGCGGTGCCGTCAACGTCGATGCCCGGGTCGGCTGGCTGCTGCTGATGTCGCGGCTGCACCACCAGGATCCCAGACCTTGCCCTTGGTGACCAGTTCAACGCGGCCCTGCGCGCGGTGGGGCTCCAGGCGGATCGCAGCGCCGTCAGCCGCTGGGAGTCGGGCAAGGTCACGCCGCGGTACTCCGTTCTGGTGGCTTACGAGCAGGCGCTCGGGCTGCGCGCCGGCCAGCTCACGAGTGTCGTGAACGCGCTTCGTCGCGCGCTCGGTGGCGAGGGACTTCCGGCCTGGATGCCGATCCTCGACTCCCGCTCAGCCGGCTTCCACGAGCGCCTGGACGGGTTGTTCGATGCGATCCTCGACGGGCCGGCAACCGGTCCGGAGTGGACCGCGCTCGGCCACCACGTCGCCGCCACCAACGGCATGTACGTCCACGGCGACGTCTGGGACGCCCTGTCCCGCAAGCTCATCAACCAGATGGCCCGCAGCGTCGGTGTCGCCTACCTGCAACGGCTCGAGGCCGTCCGGCTCCTGCTCGAGCATCGGGTGGCGCACCCGTGGCTGCTCAAGGCCGTCGGCGACTTCCTCGACGACGACGCGGTCCAGATCATCAACGACCCGATGGGGGTCCTGGAGATCTCCCCGGCGCCGGTGGCAGCGGAGGTGATCCTCGACCGGCTCCTGCGCACCAAGTCGGACGATGTCTTCGGCGCGGCTGTCGACGCCGCCGCGATCAAGATCCAGGACGACTTCTACGGACCCGAGGACGTTCGCCGCATCGAGCAGGTGGTGCTGGCCAAGCTGGCCGGGCCGAATGCCACGGCCCGCGGCCTCGAGGAGCTCATCAACGCGTTGCCAGAGGATTCTCAGGCGCGGTTGCTCGCCAGCTCCAGGGGCATCACCGGGCACAACGAGCTCGCCGAGGTGGCGGCCCACGGCGAGCGGTTCAGCCCCGACACGACTCGCCGCGTCTCGCAACGGATTGCGGACAGCATCCGCTCCCAGTTGCCGGCGAGCCGTCTGTACGACGAGGACAAGATGACGCCGCGGCTCATCCGGGAGGCGCTGTTCTCGGCGCTGAGCACCCGGATGCACTTCTCGAGCATCGCGCTCGTCGGCAGTCCCTTCCGGCCGTACCTCGCTGCTGTCCTCGCCG
Source organism: uncultured Actinomycetota bacterium (assembly GCA_963712935.1). GTDB lineage: Bacteria > Actinomycetota > Actinomycetes > Propionibacteriales > Nocardioidaceae > JANLYC01. Next base: position 63,378 of record CAVQJX010000022.1, on the reverse strand, counting down.
ATGAGATCGCCACAGCAGGTCTCGATGATCCGCTGGCACCGCGGTTCGCGCGGTTGTTGCGGTACGTCGCTGGGCCGGCTCAGGAGGAGGCCCTGCTCGGCTGGCTTCCGGACGCACCCGCTCAGGTCGGCCGCGATATGGCCTTGACGCTCGGTCATCTGCCCAGTGACCGGCCCTTGGATGTCATGGTGCCGTTGATCAAGGGGGACCGGTCAGTCCTGGACCGGGCGCTGCTCTACGGGCTCGGCATGCGGCAGGCCACCGAGCTGTCGATGGTCGCCGACGACGGCACGCAACCCGAGCACGTCCGAGCGGCGGCCAAGTGGTGGCAGCGGCAGGGCGGCGCTGTCCGCGTCTGAAAGGGCAGCCCCCGGTGAGCTGGGCTGTCAGCCGATCGACGGGTCGCCGGGAGGTTGTTCGCCCTCGGGCACAGCTTCTTTGTCTCCCGGACGTTCCCCGTCACTGAGGTCGCTGTCTTCGCTGGCGAGCGGGTTGTCCGGGCCAGGCCGCAGATCTTCCGGCAGCTGGCTGTCGTCGATGCCTTCGGTGTGGGATGCGCTGGTGTCGTCGTCATCCGGCTGCGCGTTGTCGACGGGTTCGCTGGGTGAGGTCGTCATGTACCTCCCGTACCCCGACTCGGGAAGCTGATGCAGGTACAGCTTCCCGAGCGGGGCCGGGCACAGGTGCGCCCTCCCGCTGACTTCATAACGAGAGGGCGTCTGTCTGGCCGTGGCGACAGGGGCGCCACGACCGCTTCATTCTTGCCCGGTAGGCCTGCCTTGAAACCCCTCGGCGCCGAAGATGGTCCGAGGAGGCCATGAATCATGGACCGAAGTGACTAGGTTGAAATGTGCGATCAGCGACTTTTGTCGCGCCTGTTCGACTCGATCCGGGCGCCGCCGGCGCCGCCGGTCCTGGCCCCGGAGCCGGGAAAGGTGCTGGGCTGTCCACAATTCTTGTAGAGGGGCTATCATTGCTGTTGAGCAATCATTGTATGCGGTTGTCTATGCCGCTGAGCTGGGCGGCCGCAGCAGCGAAGGAGACGCCATGAATTGCTATGACTGTGCAACCCAAGGACTCGAACACCGCTCGGTCGCCGTCTGCCGCAGGTGCGGAGCCGGGGTGTGTGCGGAGTGTGTGCAGACGCGGGACCGAACCCTCGACCAGCACGGCACGGTGGGGTCTCCCCATCCCGGCGAGACCCGAACCATGCTGTGTATGTCCTGCGCGAAGACTCTGATCGACCACACCTTGGCGCCATCGCTCTGACGGCGGGTGCCGATATCCGCCATGCTGTGGCGCCGTAGCAACCGTTGACACAGTGCAATGGTTAGGATGGCGGGCATGACTCCTGCCAAGAGCGATGCGCCGCCGGTTCGCGACGACGACACCCTGCTCCAGGCAAGCAAGGTGATCTCCGCTGCGGTCGCGCACTCCCTGGCCGCCGTCGACGAGCAGGTCTCGGTGCCGGGGCTGCGCGTGCTCGTCATGCTGCACGACCAGGGCGCCATGAACCTCACCGGCGTGGCTGAAGGGCTGGGGGTCAACGCTTCGAGCGCCAGCCGCACCTGTGACCGACTCGTCCTGGCGAAGTTGCTGGATCGCCGTGACGCTGCCAGTGACAGGAGGCATGTCGCCCTGACGCTGACCCCGCGCGGTCGTCGCTTCGTCGAGGACGTCCTGGCCGAGCGACAGGCGGTCCTGGCCAGCGTGGTCGATGCGATGCCCCCGGCTGCTCAGAAGTCGCTGATGGCGGGACTGAAGGCTTTTGTGTCCGCAGCCGAGTCGAAGTCCGACAATCCCGACCTGGCCGACTCGACCGGGCTGCTTCTCCGCTGGGTGGTCTGACCGCCCGCGGCATACATCAGCTGAGTCGAAGAGCCCGCGTCGCCGCTTGTCCGTCCGGTGTGGCAAGCGCATACCCTCGTGAAACGTCAGCTTCGGAGTCGGCACGACGTGGGAGTCGTCAGCCTTCCTGGTCGAAGACCCTGAGCAGGCTGCGGCGGTTCGTGCCCGGCCACAGCAAGTCACGGAACTGGTCGACAGGACCGACCGGCCACCTGTCAGCGATGCTCAGGACGGCTGGGTCCTGGATCTTGGCGTGCAGCAGGTCTGGGAAGTCAGCCCAGGCGACCTTGAACGGCCGGTCCCACATTCGCTCCACGCGCATGCTGACCGGGTCGGTCAGCTGCAACGCATTGTGCATCGCCGCCAGCTTCTCGTACGCCACCAGCAGCGCGTCCTCACGGTCGCGCCAGGTCTCCGCCTGGACGACGCTCCACAGTGTCGGCGTCAGGTCGAGGGCCGCACGCCAACCGGGAGAACGCCGTGCCGAACCACTTCGAGTACGGCGCGTACTGCCGTTCCATCAAGAAGCACAGTCGCATCAGGTCCGTGACGAGTCGCGACCCGATCAGCGCCGACCCGAGCTCATCCCTGACCGCGCCAGTCCGGCCGACGAGGTTGGCCTCCGGATGAAGACGCCACCAACCCGCCATGAGCAGGTAGAGCCAGACGTCGCGCGGATAGAAGGCGAGGCGGTCACGGGCGGCTTGCAGGCCGACCTCGTCGTGGTAGACCTCGCCCGCCGTGAACATCCGGAGTCCGTGCTCGGGAAAGGTGAGCCACTCGGCCGCCCGAATCTCGCCGTCAGGGTCGACGGACAGCTGCTCCAGGCAGTAGCCACGCACGGTGTGCATCTCGTGATCGACCGGACGATCCCGGAAGGTCGGCGGTAGCTCTCGCTGCAGGATGTCGTGGATCCCAGGGCCGTGGCGAACCAGGTCATTCTCGTGGAGGAAAAGAAGGACGCGCGGTTTGCAGTCGTGATCGCTCGACATCTCATCGTCGAATCCCAGCACCTCGGACCCCCGCCCGAGCAGTGCGGCGCTATGGGGAAGCCCGGGGAATCTGGCGTCCAGGATCGGCCGGACGAGCCCGTGGTAGAACTGCCGGCTCAGCTCGAGCCCAGGCACGAAGTCAGTCACGGATGAAGCCTGCCAAGGCGACGTCCGAAACAGAAGCCCACGCTCGGGTGCCTTCGGCAATCGCTGCCCCCCAAAGCACAGGGCCGGTGCCCCTATCAGGGGCCCCGGCCCGAAGCGTGCCCCTGACCTGCGGGGACGTGGGGTGAGTGACGGGACTTGAACCCGCGACATCCGCGACCACAACGCGGCGCTCTACCAGCTGAGCTACACCCACCGTGTCGTGCTTGCACCCCCGACAGGGGCGTCAGCAGCGAGAAGGAGTGTACCTGTTCTGAGGGGCTGTTCAGTCCACCGGGGGAGCAGGGGCCGTGAGGGAGCCGCCATGGCGCAGAGCCAGCTCTTTGGCGGCATCGGAGTCAGGTCCAGGCGACGGGACGAAGACCGCCGCCCGGTAGTAGCGGAGCTCCTCGATGCTCTCCTGGATGTCGGCCAGCGCGCGGTGGTTGCCACCCTTGGCCGGGGCGGCGAAGTACGCGCGGGGGAACCAACGCCGCGCCAGCTCCTTGATCGAGGAGACGTCCACGATCCGGTAGTGGAGGTAGCTCTCCAGCTGCGCCATGTCGCGGGACAGGAACAGCCGGTCGGTCCCGACGGTGTTACCCGCCAACGGGGCCTTGTTGGACTCGGGTACGTACTCGCGCACGTAGTCGAGCACAGCTTTCTCGGCAGTGGCGAGGTCGACGCCGCCGTCGAGCTCGTCGAGCAGGCCCGACTTCGTGTGCATGGTGCGGACGACGTCGTTCATCTGTTCCACGGCGGCTGCGCCAGGTTTGATGACGATGTCGATGCCGTCACCGAGCACGTTGAGATCGAAGTCGGTCACCAGCGCGGCGACCTCGATCAACGCGTCGGCCCCCAGGTCGAGCCCCGTCATCTCACAATCGATCCACACGAGCTTGTCGTTCACGTCCGCCACCCTACGTGGACGCGGGGCGCCAGCGTAGGTTGGTCCGCATGCTTACGGGTAGTCGAGCGCTATGACGAGCTCACCAGACGCGGCAGCACACCGGCGGCTCGGCGACGGCGAGCCCGCTGTCGAGCACACCCGACCGCCCGGCATCGACTCCGCGACCGTCGAAGCGGTCGGGAAGATCACCGAAGCTCTCGAGACGGTCGAGCAGGCCCGTGGTCATCTCTACAGCTTCCATCAGCTCACCGGGTCGGCCGACCTGACCCTGGGTGAGGGCGTGGAGCAGCTCCGGCAGGCCGGGCACGCCGAGCTGGCTGATCGGATCCAGACGGAGCTGATCGGCATGAACGTCCTCCCCGGTCGGTGGACCTTCCAGATCGTCGAGGAGTACGACGACGGCTACTACGCCACGTTCACCGCACTCGAGAAGCTGGCCCGCGACGAGCTCATCCAAGGCCGCAGGCACGTGTTCGAGGCGGAGATGAAGGAGGACCGGCGTACGCACGGCCGACCGGGTCACGAGGCTCGGCCCTGACGGATTGAGTTACCGGGTCAGCCGGCAGCCTTGCGCTGGCGTCGTTCGGCAAGTCGCAGTTGCGTGATCCGGATCGTGCCGACGAGCAGCACGACGGCGGCCCCCGCGGCAGCCGAGGCGAGCAGGGTCACCGCAAGCGGCAGGCTGAAGTCCCAGCCGAGGAAGGACACGTTGGCGTCCTGCGTGTTCTGCGCAATGAAGATCACCAGCAACACGACCAGCACGACGCCGATCGTGACCGCGGTCCAAACGCCTTTCGGCGGACCACCCGGCGCGGTGGCAGGGGTGCCGGTGTCGTCGGATCCGACGTCGGCTCGGTCAGATCGCCTTGTCATGTGAGCGCCTCTCGCTAGCCCCGAGCTCGTCACCCAGTGTAGTCACCGGCGGCGCATTGATCGAGGGCTCTTGGTCCTGGGGCGTGAGGGACCTATCGTCGACGAAGACCCCGCGGAGATCGACGACCATGCATGCACGAGGTGCACGAAAGGAAACGGTGGCGGTACCACGCGCGATGACGCCGAAGATCATGACCGGACTGCTGGCGGCAGTGCTCGGCCTGGGATTGCTGAGCAGCCCGGCGTCGGCGGTCTACCCGAATGAGCCCTCGCCCCAGTCCTGGACCCCGCCCGGTCCTGTGCACGCTGTGCTGGCAACGTCGAAGCGGGTCTACGTCGCCGGCGAGACCTCGTCAGGTGGTGGCGTCATCGCGGCGGTCAAGCCGTCCAGCGGGAAGCTGCTCTGGCAGGTCGCGACCGACGCCGACGTCCGGGCCCTCGCCGTCTCCAAGAACGGCAGGCGGTTGTTCGCGGGCGGTCTCTTCCAGACCGTCGACGGCACCCAGCACAAGCGTCTGGTAGCCCTCACGTCCTGGAACGGTTCGGTCATCGGCTCCTGGAAACCCTCGACGAGTGGCGCGGTCCACGACCTGCTGGTCGTCGGGAAGAGGTTGTACATCGGTGGGAGCTTCGACTCGATCGGACAGCACCAGCAGCGCGGTCTGGCTGCCGTCTACGCCGGTACCGGCCAACGTGTCAGGGCGTTCAAGGCCCGGGTCAACCTGAGAGTGGAGTCACTGGCCAGGAGCGGTAAGAACCTGATCATCGCGGGCAGGTTCATCCGGGTGAACGGCAAGCTCCGCGCCTCACTTGCGGCGGTCAGCCTCAGCAAGGGGAAGCTCACGTCCTGGTCGCCGAATCGGGTCTGCGCCACCTGCACGACGTACTGGGACGTCGTCGTCGATGACGCCCGGGCGTACGTGGCGTCGTCCGGACCGGGCGGGAACGTCGGCGCCTACAACCTTTCGTCGGGCAAGCGGAACTGGCTCGTGCACGCCGACGGAGACGTGCAGGCGCTCGCCATCGCCCCCGACGGACTGCTGTATCTCGGCGGCCACTTCAGCCAGTTCGTCGGCAACGCCAGCAAGAAGCGACACCCTGTTGGCGGCGGTTCGTCCGTGCGACCGGGAAGGTCAACCGCAAAGTTCCACCCGCAGCATGGTCACGCCATACCCCGGCGTCTGGGCGCTGGCGGCGACCTCGACGAGGCTGTACGCCGGTGGGAGCTTCACCGGCGTGCGGTCGCAGGGCACCAACAACAATGAGCCCTACCTGGCCATGTTCGGGCCGAGCCTGCGGGGGAAGTGGGCGCTCAACGAGACCAGCGGCACGGTGGCCCACGACAGCTCGGGCCTCGGACACCACGGCCACATCTACTCCGCTCAGCTCGGTGAGCCCGGAAAGCAAGGCCTGGCGTACGGCTTCGGAGCCAACCAGGCGCGGATCGAGGTCCCGACGCATCCCGATCTCAACCCCGGCTGGAGGGATTTCGCGTTCTCGGCGTACGTCAACTTCACGACGGCGCCGGGAGCTGGCGGCACCTATGACGTCATCCGCAAAGGCCTCAGCTTCACCGCGGGCGGTGAGTACAAGCTCGAGATCGTCCACAGCGGGAGTGTCCGCTGCATCGCCAAGGACTCGACCGGTCTGACTGCGCGGATCCCGGCACGCACCACGTCCCTTGCCGACGGGCGCTGGCACCGGATCGGGTGCAGTCTCGTCGGGTCGACCTGGAGCGTGCTGGTCGACGGCCAGACGCGGTCCAAGACGGTTCCGCTGAAGAAGATCAGCAACATCTCGGCGCTGGCGATCGGGTCCAAGTACGGCCAGCAGGACGGCACTCCCGGGCGTATCGACGAGGTGCAGCTCACCATCGGGTGACCCCGACATGACTAGTACGAAGTAGTCAGGTCACCCCCCAAGATGGGGCGGGTTGATCATGTCCGGATTCGTCGGTCATCCGTAGGGTCTGCTCTTGGCTGCCTCCTCGGAAGCGTTCGCACCCGGGCAGCCGTCGAGGAGAGCAGATGCACAAACGCAGTGCCTGGGCCGGCTTCAGGGCGCACTTCCGGGTCATCGCCACGTTGGTCGTCGGCGTCCTTGCCGTTGCACTGGTGCCGTGGTCCGGCGCCGACGCGGCGTACACCATGGGCAACGAGCTGGCGTACACGAGTACCGCGGCGCCCGAGGCGGTGGAGCTTGCTGACCTCGTCCCCTCGCCGACGTACCCGAACTGGTTCTGGAGCGTCTCGGACGTGTGGAAGAACAACGACAAGTTCGCCGCCTGTGCGGGACTGGCCGCGCTCGCTCTGCACAACTGCCAGCAGGTCCAACGGGCGCGGGTGTGGGCCCTCCGGATCGACCCGGCTTCGCACGCGATCACCGCCGTGCGGTCGTTCGCGATCAGCAACCCGAGCTGGGCACTCAACCCCTACGTCGCGCAGCCCAACGACTGGGAGGACATGACGATCGGCCCCGCACGGACGAATGCTGACGGGTCGGTCGTCAACAACATCATCATCGGCGCCACCGGCAACTCCAACGCCAACCCAGCACGCGATCCCAGCGGGAAGAACATCACGTGCAAGACCCGCCGGCTCATCGAGTTCACGGAGCCGAACGTCACGGACCCTACCGTCACCTCCTGGTCGCCGTGGAAGATCTTCGACATCAAGAACTATGCCGGGACGCACGGGGTCGTCGGCTGCAACAGCGAGGCGCTGCTGCAGGCGCCTGATGCGGGCGGAGCGCCGCAGGCGTACATCGTGTCCCGTAACGGCGGACAGGTCTTCAGCCGCAGTCTCGAGGCGGGCTCGGGGCGTGACCCAGAGGCAGCGCCGGTCGACCCGTCGTCGACACTGCCGTATGCACCCAGCTCGGAGTACGTCGGTGTCGTCCCCGGCTCGGCGGGCTCGAAGTTCACCGGTGCGGACACGAACGGCACCGACGTGGTCCTCGTCAGTCCCCCCACGGCGGTGAAGCCGTGCGAGCTGTACCGGTGGACCGCTTCCGCGGGCACCACCGTGGCCGACACCATCACCTCGACCCTGCCGGTCAGGGACCAGATCTCGTGCAAGAACACCGAGGGCGTGTCGTTCACCCGAGACCCGGCGAACCTGTCGCAGTACACGCGGGACCTTTATACGGTCGCGGACACGAAGACGCCGTTGCGATACTGGTTCCTGCCATGGTCATGAACTCCAGCGCACAGTTGTACGACACCATCGGAGCCACGTACACCACGACCCGGTGCACCGAACCGCGCATCGCGGCCCGGATCTGGGCTGCGCTCGGAGATGCCAAGACCGTGCTGAACGTTGGCGCGGGCACCGGGTCCTACGAGCCTCCAGACCGCAACGTCGTTGCGGTTGAACCGTCAGCGCTCATGCGTTCGCAGCGTTCTCCGGACGCGGCTCCGTGCCTGGCAGGCTCTGCCGAGAACCTGCCGTTCGATGACCAGTCCTTCGACGCCGCCATGGCGGTGTGCACCGTGCATCACTGGCGGGACCCGATCGCCGGCCTGCGCGAGATGCGGCGCGTCGCCCGCCGCGTGGTGGTGTTTCTGTTCGACACCAGTGACCCGTCCCAGTTCTGGCTGACTCGTGACTACCTGCCGGAGTTCGCTGCCTTGAGATCCTGTCAGGTCTTGGCATCGCTGCCCGAGCTGGCCGGCGCGATCGGAGCGCGGATGGAACCGGTGCTCATCCCTTGGGACTGCGCCGACGGCTTCTTCGAGGCGCATTGGCGCCGGCCCGAGGCATACCTCGACGAGAATGTCCGGCGCGGCGTATCCGTCTGGTCCAGTGCCGGGCCGGACGCCGAGCAGAGGACCGTGCACAGCCTCCGCGAGGACCTCAGCTCAGGTCGCTGGGCCGAACGCAACAGTGATCTCGTCGATCTCGACGCGGCCGAACTCGGCGCTCGCCTGCTGATCGCCTGACGCCGGGTGCACGGGAAGCGTCCAGCAACCGAAGGTTCGGATGCTGTCGGGATCGGTGCGCCAGGAAGTGTGCGATTTGTGCGATTTGTGCGCCCGGCAGGATTCGAACCTGCGACCGGCGGATTAGAAGTCCGCTGCTCTATCCAGCTGAGCTACGAGCGCGTTGGATCGAAACCTGAGCGGAACGTCGCGATGACGTCCGTGCAGTTTCGGCCCGCGGGTGCTGCATGATCCGCTGGTCAGTATGCCGGACGCCACGGTTGGAACGTTGTTGCAGCCGCGGTGGGGTCGACGGTGCAAAAACGTTCCAACCGTGGCCACCGGTGCCCTGTGCGCCCGAAAAATCACGGAGCGGGTCACGGCCGTGCTGCTGGTCAGTCCCACAGCGATGGCCCACCAGACGGTCCACAGGTCCGCCTCGGTGCGTGCGGCGACAGTGAAGGCGGCCGGGTCCGGGATCCTCGGCGACGACTGCTCGAAGCGGCGCATCAGTGTGCGGTGTCCGCTGAAGTAGCCGATATCGGGCAGCTGATTCGGAACGGGGCTGTGCTTCAGATCGGGTCGCCACCGCAATCCTGTTCCGAGGCACAGGAGCCAGGCAGAAAAGGGACACCGGACGAAAGCAGGGGACCTTCGGCCGGTGTCTACCCATCATGGTGCACCAACGACGCGTCATCTGTCACAGAATTGGTCTCATTTGGCGTGGGCGAGTCCGCCTCGGCCCACCACTGCGCGCACGCAGAACCTGGTGCGAGAGTTCGGATGGGACTGCCGCGTAGCCTGATGCAGTGACCATCGCTGCCGGGACGCTGACAGAGCGCGCACCGGCCGCGTCAGAACCAGCCGATCTGCGCGTGCGGCGTCGCGTCGGCGCGATCATCGCCGGGATCACCGGTGTCATCGTCTGCTCGATCCTGGTCTGGGCGCTCTACCAGGACCTCCACCAGGCCATGGGGTGGCGGGCCTTTCGCTGGGCGTTGCTGTTCGCCTTCGTGCCGGTGCTACCCCTGGCGGCTGTCCTCGTCTGGCTGGACCGGTTCCGTCCCGAGCCGGCGGCGCTGCTGGCCGTGGCGCTGCTGTGGGGTGCGCTCGCAGCGGCGTACGGAGCCCTGAAGCTCAACGGCTGGCTGACCCAGCAGATCGGCGATGTGTACGGCGCCACTCCGCGGGCCGCCGTCTTCGTGGCCCCCTGGGTCGAGGAGCTCGCCAAGGGCGCGATCGTCTTCGTCCTGGTGCTCTGGCGTCGTCACGACTTCAACGCGGTGGCCGCAGGAGTCGTGTACGCCGGACTGGCCGGGATCGGGTTCGCCTTCACCGAGAACATCGTCTACTACGGCCAGGTCTTCGAGAACGTCCTCCGGTCCGGCGCCGCGAACGGCCAGGCGCTCGACGCCGTGCAGGAACTGTTCCGGTGGCGTGGACTCGCGGCGCCCTTCGTGCACCCCATGTTCACGATGATGACGGGCCTCGGCATCGGCATCGCCGTCCGCTACCGGCACGTCGGCGTGCGGATCCTGGCTCCGGTCGCGGGGTTCTGCGCCGCCGTGTTGCTCCACATGGGTTACAACGCGCTCGCGTCGTTCGTGCCCCAGGGCAACCTGACGGCGGTCTACGTCCCGATCCTGCTCCCCACGCTGGTCGCCGTGCTCACCCTTGTCTTCGTGGCGCGGCGACAGGAACGGCGCATGGTGACCGCCCGACTCCACGACTACACCTCGTTCGGTTGGCTCCGACCGGAGCACATCGAGTTCATCGTGGGCCGGTCCGCCCGTCGCAGGGCCCGCGCGCACGCCCGTCAGTTCGGCAAGCCGGAGTTGCGGCGGGTGCGCGAGTTCCAACGGACGGGTGTCGACCTCGGGTTGCTGCGTGACCGGATGGTGCGGGGGGTGGCCGGCGCCAGCGAGCTGCCGCGCGAACGGCAGCTGATCGAGGCGATGCGCGACTTCCGCGGTCGTGTCATGCTGCCTGGCATCTCCGAAACTCCGGTGGACCGACCGAGCGGTGCACCATCCAGCTGGTGAGCGAACGACCCAACCTCGACTTACGCTTTAGACTTTCCCCGACGCACGCCGCCGTCACGACGACCCCCAGCGACAGGAGAGCGCGTGAGTGAACTCGGGCCGCCCACCGAGCTCCTGGGAGTGCTGATCCGGATGCGGCAGGTTCTCGTCGACCATGCCCTGCCGTTCGAGGCCGGCGACGCAGAGCCTGCCCGCAACGAGCGCCAGGCCATGATCAAGCAGCTCGACGACTACGTCATCCCGCGATTGGTCCAGCTCGAGGCCCCACTCCTGACCGTCGTCGGCGGATCCACCGGCGCCGGTAAGTCCACACTGGTCAACTCCCTCGTCGGCCGCCGTGTCAGCGAACCAGGCATTCTGCGACCCACCACCCGGTCACCGGTGCTGGTCCACAATCCCGAGGACGCACGCTGGTTCGGTACCGACCGGCTGTTGCCTGAGCTCGTCCGCACCGATCGGCCGACGCGTGACCACGGGTCGCTCCAGCTCGTAGCCGCGCCCGAGCTCCCGCCCGGCCTCGCCCTGCTCGATGCGCCCGACGTCGACTCGGTCGAGGAACGCAACCGCGAGCTGGCCGCGCAGCTGCTTGCCGCGGGCGACCTGTGGCTGTTCGTCACGTCGGCGGCCCGGTACGCCGACCAGGTGCCCTGGGAGTTCCTCAAGGAGGCCGCGAGTCGCAGTGCTGCTGTGGCCATCGTGCTCGACCGGACGAACAGCACCGCCGTCCGCGAGGTCAGCAGCCACCTGGCCCGCATGCTGACGTCTCGCGGACTCGGCGACTCGCCCCTGTTCACGGTCGCGGAGTCACCGGTCGACGAGGACGGACTGCTGCCCGCGTCCACAGTGGCCTCGATCCGGGGGTGGCTCGACGCGCTGGCGGCCGACAGCGACGCCCGCTCCGTCGTCGTACGCAAGACGCTCGACGGGACCATCCGCTCGTTCGGTCACCGCACCCGCCTCGTGGCGGCGGCCCTCGTCACGCAGGAGCAGATCACGGCACAGCTGCGCGGAGACGCGATGACGGCTTACGCCGACCAGCTGGCCGCCGTCGACGCCGCTACCCAGGACGGCACGTTGCTCCGCGGTGAGGTGCTGACTCGCTGGCAGGAGTTCGTCGGCACGGGCGAGCTGACCCGCAGCCTGGAGGACCGCGTGGGGCGCCTACGCGACCGCGTGCTCAGCGTGGCCCGCGGTAAGCCCCAGCCTGCGCAGAAGCTCACCGTGGCGGTCGAGTCGGGCCTCGAGACGTTGATCATCGAGCACGCCGAGTCTGCCGCCGAGCGCGCCGCCCTGGCATGGCAGTCGTTGCCAGCCGGTCAACGGCTGCTGGAGACAGCGGCGGGCGACATCGACCGGGCTTCACGTGACCTGCGGGCCAAGACCGAGCGCGCCATCCGCGACTGGCAGACCGCCGTGCTCGACATGGTGCGTACGGAGGGCAGCGACCGTCGAGCCTCCGCCAGGTTCTTGGCCTATGGCGTCAACGGCCTCGGCGTCGCGTTGATGATCACGGTCTTCACGTCGACCGCTGGCCTCACGGGCGCCGAGATCGGGATCCTCGGCGGCACGGCTGCGGTCGGTCAGAAGATCCTCGAGGCGGTGTTCGGTGATCAGGCGGTCCGGAGGCTCGCTGAGAAGGCGCGCCAGGACCTCCACCGACGCGTCGAGCTGTTGTGGATGCAGGAGCTGCAACGGTTCCTCGACGTTCTTGACGCGGCGGCGGTCGCGCCCGACGGGGCTGACCTGGTCCGCGCGCTGTCACGTCAGGTCGACGACATGCGCTGGGCAGGCACGCAGGCATGAGCACCGTGGTCGAGACGCTACGGCGGGTCGTGGGACGGCCCGCTGACGTGGTCGAGCGCCTCGACGGGCTCGAGCGTGCCGTCTCGGCTGCGCGTGGCCGCCTCGATGACTCGCTCGTGGACTCCGGCGCCGAGGTGGTCGAACGGGCTACCGCCCGACTCCGCCTGTCCGGCGACCACACGGTGGTCGCGATCGCCGGCGCCACAGGCTCGGGAAAGTCGTCGATCTTCAACAGCATCTGCGGACTCGATCTTGCCGCTGTCGGCGTGAAGCGCCCCACGACCTCGTGGGCGCTGGCCTGCGCATGGGGTCCGGACGGTGCGGCGGACATCCTCGACTGGCTCGGCATCCCGCCACGGCACCAGATCAGCCGCGTCGGACTCCTCGACGAGACGGCCGACGACCGCGATCTGAACGGACTGGTGCTCCTCGACCTTCCCGACCATGACTCCACCGAGGTGTCGCATCATCTGGAGGTCCAGCGGCTGGTCAGCTACGCCGACGTCTTCATCTGGGTGCTCGACCCGCAGAAGTACGCCGACGCAGCGATTCACGACCGGTTCCTCAAGCCGCTGAGCACCCACGCCGACGTCATGATGGTGGTCTTCAACCACATCGACGAGATCCGGGCCGACCAGCTCGAACCGGCTCTCGGCGACGTACGCCGACTCCTCAATGCGGACGGGTTGGACAAGGTCCCGTTGTTCGCCACGTCGGCCACACGTGGTGATGGGATCGACATCCTCCGGGCTGCCCTGGTCGAGCGGGTCGCGCAGAAGAAGTACGCGCGGGAGCGGTTGACTGCCGACGTGAAGGCAGCGGCCGCCCGCATCGCCGAGCAGACGGGCGAGGGTCAGCCCGGCGACCTGTCCGGCGCATCCCGTGAGGAGCTCGTCGACGCCTGCGCCGACGCCGCCGGCGTGCCGGCATTGGTCGACGCGATCGAGACGGCGTCACTGTTGCGGGCACGAGCAGCGACCGGCTGGCCGCTGACGAAGTGGCTTGTCCGCTTCAAACCGGACCCGCAGCGGCGGCTGCACGTCGCGGCGGCCGCAGCTGTCCGGCCCAGCCGGATGACCCGGGCCGAACGCAACCGCATGATCCGTGGCCGACTGCCCGCCCCGTCGCCCGGTGCAGCGCGCCCGCGTAGATGCCGCCGTCCGGGCCGTTGCCGACTCGGTGGCCGACGGGATGGCCAAGCCGTGGGTCTCCGCGGTTCGCGCGGCGTCGATGTCGCGGCTCGACGACGTGGCCGCCACGCTCGACACGGCGGTCGCGGCGACCGATCTCGGCGTACGGCGAGACCCTTTCTGGTGGCGGGCCGGACGTGCGTTGCAGTGGCTGCTGTTTGTCGTGGCGGTGGTAGGTGGTCTCTGGCTCGGGACCCTTGCTGTCTTCGCGTTCCTCCAGCTGCCCGAGCCGGGACGGCTCAATCGCTGGGGTGTCCCGGTGCCCACCCTGATGCTGTACGGCGGCGCCGCCGTGGGCGCGGGGTTCGCAGCGCTGAGCCGGTACGCCGCGCGGATCTCGGCAAAACGCCGCGCGGCCCGTGCGCGGGCGCGACTGCGAGCCGCGATCCGCGAGGTGATCGACCAGCTCATCATCGAGCCGATGCGCAACGAGGTCGACGCCTACACCCGCTGTCGCGACGGGGTCTGGGTCTCCCTGCGGCGCTAGGCGATATCGGCGGCCAGCTGTTGATACGAGGGGTGGAGTTCTTGCCAGCGAGCCCGTGCGTCGCATGGTTGGCGGCCCGCGAGGTAGGCGGCGAGATCTTCGATGTGGATCTGGTCGCCGGCCCCGTAGGCGGCGATTTGCTCCAGGGGCAGGCCGCGGTCCTCGATGACCAGGATGGTGTGGTCGCCGTCAGCGGTCAGCGTCGCCTCGACGACGCCGTTCGGTTCGTCTGGCGATCGCGGTCAGAATCTTGAGGCGCTCGGGAGGCTCGCAGCAGTTCCACGTGACACGTGCCTTCCCATCCGCTGGCGAAGTAGCGTGCGCGGAACTCACCGCCCTGGCGCAGATCGCCTTCGACCTCGCCGAGCCAGCGGGCGAGCCTGCGAGGGTCGGTGAGGGCTGACCACAGGTCGTCCCTGTCGGTGTCGAACCGGTCCTCCAGACGGACGATGCCTGTGCCGTCGGCTGCTCCCAGGGTGCCTAGGGTGCGCACGCTTCCAGGTGTGTTGATGGTCATCGGGTGCTCCTTCGTGCACGCTTGCCACGTGCTGTCTCGGTGCGGAGGCTCTACAGTGCGGCTTCCAAGGCATATGTGTACCAGGGCAGTTACGTACCCGTCAAGGTACATAAGCCGGAACTGCGCGCGCAGCGCCTGTTTCCCCAGCCGAAGGGTGTCACGGCGGCGGTCCACAGGGCGGCTCCGCTCGGGGACGGCTGTCGGTCTGCGGTGGGCAGGGTGGCCCCTTGGACATCGAGCGACAGGAGCAGCCATGACCGAGACCGTTCTGCACGTCATCGGGCACGTCGGCACCGACGTCGACCATCGCAAGGTCGGCGAAGGCACTGACTTGAGCACGTTCCGACTGGCGACGACCCCTCGCCGGTGGGACCGGGCACAGCGTGCGTACGTCGATGGCACCACCACCTGGTTCACCGTGCAGTGCTGGCGCAACCTGGCGGCCCACGTCCGGGACTCGATCCGACGAGGTGACCCGGTGCTCGTGATCGGCCGGCTCAAGACCGAGGAGTGGACCAAGGATGACGTCCGCAACTCTCGGATCGTCTTGGAGGCGACAAGCGTCGGGCATGACCTCACCCGCGGGGTCAGCGCCTTCCGCAAGGCGCCGCGGCAGGTCGACGTCGCGAGCGACGATGCGCGTGAGGTGCGGCAGGCGCTCGAGGAGATCGAGCGTGTCGAGCCGGTGGGCTATGACGACGTCGGCGACCCGGGGGAGGGGCTTGCAGCTGTGTCGTGAGCGCGGCCGCGTATCCGGCGCTCCGGGCAGCGACGGACAGGAGGTGGATTGGGACGAGCCACCTGGGTCGTCGTAGGCTTGCCGATCATGGCTGATTACGTCTTCACCTTGCGCAACGTGCGAAAAGCACACGGCGACAAGGTCGTCCTCGACAACGTCACACTGTCGTTCCTGCACGGCGCCAAGATCGGCGTCGTCGGCCCCAACGGCACGGGCAAGTCCACGCTGCTGAAGATCATGGCCGGGCTCGAGCACGCCTCCAACGGCGATGCGATCCTCGACCCGGGCGCCACCGTCGGCATGCTCCAGCAGGAGCCGCCGCTGACCGAGGGGAAGACGGTCCTCGACAACGTCGAGGAGGCCGTCCACGAGATCAAGGGCAAGCTCGACCGCTACAACGAGATCTCCGTCGAGCTCGCCGACCCGGACGCCGACTACGACAAGCTGCTGGCCGAGATGGGTGACCTCCAGACCGATCTCGACCACGCGAACGCCTGGGACCTCGACTCCCGACTCGACCAGGCCATGGATGCACTGCGGTGCCCGCCGCCCGACACGATCGTCGACACGCTCTCCGGAGGGGAACGCCGCCGGGTCGCGTTGTGCAAGCTGCTGCTGCAGCAGCCGTCGCTGCTCCTGCTCGACGAGCCCACCAACCACCTCGACGCCGAGTCCGTGCAGTGGCTCGAGGGTCACCTGGCGTCATACCCCGGTGCCGTGCTGGCCGTCACCCACGACCGCTACTTCCTCGACAACGTGGCGGAGTGGATCCTCGAGCTCGACCGTGGCAAGACCCACCCGTACGAAGGCAACTACTCGACCTACCTCGAGACGAAGCAGCAGCGACTGCAGATCGAGGGCCAGAAAGACGCGAAGCGGGCCAAGATGCTCGAGCGCGAGCTCGATTGGGTGCGCTCGAACCCGAAGGCCCGGCAGGCCAAGAGCAAGTCACGTCTCGCGCGTTACGAGGAGATGGCGGCCGAGGCGGACCGCAACCGCAAGGTCGACCTGAGTGAGATCAACATCCCCGCCGGGCCGCGCCTGGGTGACGTCGTGCTGGAGGCCCGTGGCCTGGGGAAGTCCTTCGGTGACCGGGTGCTCATGCACGATCTCGACTTCACCCTGCCGCGCGCCGGCATCGTCGGCGTGATCGGTCCGAACGGCGTCGGCAAGACGACGCTGTTCCGGATGATCATCGGCGAGGAGAAGCCCACCGATGGTGACCTCAAGGTCGGCCAGACGGTCAAGATCTCCTACGTCGACCAGAGTCGTGGCCAGATCGACCCGAACAAGAACGTGTGGGAGGTCGTGTCCGACGGACTCGACTTCATCAAGGTCGCCAACTTCGAGATGCCGAGCCGTGCGTACATCGCGTCGTTCGGGTTCAAGGGTCCCGACCAGCAGAAGAAGGCCGGCGTGCTCTCCGGTGGAGAGCGCAACCGCCTCAACCTCGCGCTCACGCTCAAGCTCGGCGGCAACATGCTGTTGCTCGACGAGCCGACCAACGATCTCGACGTCGAGACGCTGCAGTCACTCGAAGACGCCTTGCTCGAGTTCCCGGGTTGCGCGGTCATCACGTCCCACGACCGGTGGTTCCTCGACCGCACGGCGACTCACATCCTGGCCTGGGAAGGCACGGACGACGACGAAGGCACGTGGTTCTGGTTCGAGGGGAACTTCGAGGCTTACGAAGCGAACAAGATCGAGCGCCTGGGCGCGGAGGCGGCCCGGCCGCACCGGGTCACCCACCGGCGCCTGACGCGCGACTGACCGCCCCGGCGGCTGCTGACTGGTGCCACGGTCAGCAGGACGGGGTGAGGATCGGGTCGCGCGGTCCCGACTCGAGGACCTCCACCACGGTGGTGAAGGCACGGCCGATGGCTTCGAGGTCGCTGGGGTCGACGACGTCGATCAGGCCGGCCCGCACGGACTCGACGTGGACCGGCGCCGCGTCCAGGAGCAGCGCGGCGCCCTTGTCGGTGAGTGCTGCGAGCACGCCCCGGCCGTCGGTCGCGCACTGACGGCGGTCAACCAGGTTCTTGCGTTCCATCCTGGCCACGGTGTGGGTGATGCGGCTCCGGGAGTTCTTCACCGCGTCCGCGATCTCGGCCATGCGCAACATGCGGTCCGGCGCTTCGGACAATCGCACCAGAATCTCGTATTCTGGTAGCGATAGGTCGTGGCTCTCACGCAGGTCGCGGTCGAGGCGCTCCATGAGCAGTGTCGTCCCGACGATGTAGGCCCGCCACGCGCGTTGCTGGTTCGAGTCCAGCCACCGGGTCGTCATACGAGGATCGTATCCCTGGAATAGTTCATTCTTCAACTATGTTGTATGGTGTGTTAGACGTTGAAGATTCAATTATTTGAGGATGGCATCCCATGACCACCACACTTCTTCCGCAGTTCGACGGCCTCACTTCCGGCACCTGGGTGATCGACCCAACTCACTCCGAGGTCGGTTTCACCGTCCGGCACCTGATGAGCAAGGTGCGCGGCCAGTTCCGCACGTTCGAGGGCACCCTGGCCATCTCCGACAACCCGCTCGAGTCGTCGGTCACGGCGACCATCGACCTCAGCTCCGTCGACACCCGGAACGACGACCGCGACAACCACCTGCGGTCCAGCGACTTCTTCTCCGTCGAGAGCAACCCGACGATGACCTTCACCAGCACACAGATCTCCGTGGACGGCGACCAGATCGTGGCCCGTGGTGACCTGACCATCAACGGCGTCACCGAGCAGGTCGACCTCGCGGTGGACTATCTCGGTGGCGGCAGCGACCCCTGGGGCGGCCAGCGCGTCGGCTTCGAGGCGACCACCACGCTGTCCCGCAAGGAGTGGGGCATCGACTTCAACATTCCGCTCGAGGGCGACAAGCTCATGATCGGCGACAAGATCACCGTCGTCCTGGCCGTCGAGGCCGTCCTCCAGACCTGACCGGCGCGCGGCGATCCGCGGGTCAACACCCCGGAACCCGCGGGTCAACACCCCGGAACCCGCGGGTCGACACCCCGGAACCCACGGGTCAACACCCCGGAACTCACGGGTCAACACCCCGGAACCCACGGGTCAACGAAGGCGTTCGACGATCATGGCCATGCCTTGGCCGCCGCCGACGCACATCGTGATGAGGCCGGTGGTCTTGTCGTGGAAATCCAGGGAGTTGAGCATGGTCGCCTGCAGGCGGGCACCGGTCATCCCGAACGGGTGACCTACTGCGATGGCGCCGCCGTTGACGTTGAGCTTGTCGAGGTCGATCCCGAGGTCCTGGTACGACGGCACGACCTGCGCCGCGAACGCTTCGTTGATCTCGACCAGGTCGATGTCGTCCATCGTCATACCGGCCCGGGACAGGGCCTGGCGACTCGCCTCTACCGGGCCCAGGCCCATGATCTCCGGCGACAGCGCCGTCACACCTGTCGAGACGATGCGGGCCAGCGGCGTGACACCGAGCTCGGCCGCCTTCGTGTCGCTCATGATCACCACCGCTGCGGCCCCGTCGTTGAGGGCGCAGCAGTTGCCCGCCGTGACGAGACCGTCCGGTCGGAAGACCGGCTTCAGCTGCGACACCGCCTCGTAGGTCACCCCGGCCCGGGGGCCGTCATCCTGGCTGACCACCGTGCCGTCGGGTGTCGTGACCGGGACGATCTCACGCTCCCAGAAGCCGGCAGCAATCGCCTTCTCGGCGAGATTCTGGCTCCTGACCCCGAACTCGTCGAGCTCTCGTCGGCTGATTCCGCGCGACTGCGCGAGGTTCTCGGCGGTCTGACCCATCGCTATGTAGATGTCCGGGACGGCGCCGTCGCGGCGAGGGTCGTGCCAGCGCTCGCCGCCGCCTTCGGCCGCCTCCTTGCTGCGTTGCATGGCCTCGCCGAACGCGGGGTTCCTGGTGTCCGGGTGGCTGTCGGAGCTGCCCTTCGCGAACCGGGACACCGTCTCGACACCTGCCGACACGAAGACGTCACCCTCACCCGCCTTGATCGCGTGGAAGGCCATCCGGGAGGTCTGCACGCTGGACGAGCAGTACCGGGTCAGCGTGGTGCCGGGCAGGTGGTCGTAGCCGAGCAGCACCGCCACCACGCGCGCCATGTTGAAGCCCTGCTCGCCGCCGGGCAGCCCGCAGCCGAGCATCAGGTCGTCGATCTCGGCCGGGTCGAGCTCGGGCACCTTCTGCAAGGCGGCCGAGACCATCGAGGCGGCGAGGTCGTCAGGGCGTAGGTCGACCAGCGAACCCTTGCCGGCACGTCCGATGGGGGAGCGGGCGGTCGCGACGATGACGGCTTCGGGCATGAGGACCTCCGGTCTCAGCGGGCTCGCCTGGCCGTGGTACGCCGCCCTGGTACGGGCCGGGTAGCCCGCAGTCAGGCGCTTTGCGAAGATGAACCGTGACCAGACACGTGTTCAACCTCAAGCCTAGGTGGTCAGACCTCGACGCCTACAACCACGTGAACAACGTGACCTGGCTGGAGTACCTGCAAGAGGCGCGGGTGGACATGTTGTTCGTGCACGCGCCCGCACGGGGGGCCGAAGGTCTCGCCCAGGGCGTCCTGGTCGTGCGTGCCGAGATCGACTACCGACGCCCGATGGTGTTTCGCCAGGAGCCGTACCCCATCGAGATGTGGGTCTCGAAGGTCGGCGGCGCCTCCTTCACGGTCAGCTACGAGATCGCCGAGCCGGGACCCGACGGCAAGCGCATCCTCTACGGTCGGGCCTCCACCGTGCTCGCTCCGGTGGACATGGAGACCGGAGCGCCACGACGGCTCAACGAGGTCGAGCGCGCGGTGCTCAACAAGTTCATGGCCGACGCCGGAGTCGTCTGACCGCTCCCACGTCAGAGCAGCGACGACCCGCCGGCCGGCGGGTCGTCCTCGAAGGTGTTGACGAGGAAGTGCGCCGCCCGGGAGACGTACTCCCAGAACTGCTGCTGGTGCTCGGGAGACATGCCCGACTCGCCGATCGCCGCGTGCATGTGCGTGAGCCACCGGTCGCGGGCCGTCGGGGTGACCGCGAAGGGCGCGTGCCGCATCCCGAGTCGCGGGTGTCCGCGGGTGTCGGAGTACGTCGTGGGGCCGCCCCAGTACTGCTCGAGGAACATCCGGAACCGCTCAGCGGCCGGCCCGAGGTCCTCTTCGGGATACAACGGTCGCAAGATTGGGTCGGTGGCAACTCCGGCATAGAATCGGTCGACGAGCCGCACGAACGTGTCGTGGCCGCCGACGGCGTCGTAGAAGGACTGTTCAGTCTGCTCAGATGCCGTCACCGCACCATTGTGTCAAGTGTCCCTGGTGCATCGACAAGCGCTCTGCCCGAGCGACGTAAACCCGTACTCTCACGCAGCATCACGACCTGGAGGTCATCAGCATGGCTACGACCCGCACCGCCAACGCCCACTGGGAAGGCACCCTCTTCGAAGGCGCCGGCACCGTCTCCCTGGACTCGTCCAACCTCGGCACGTTCGACGTCACCTGGGCGGCCCGCACCGAGACCCCGGGCGGCCGCACCAGCCCCGAGGAGCTCATCGCCGCGGCGCACTCGTCGTGCTTCAACATGCAGCTCTCCAACGTGCTGGCCGGTGGTGGCAACCCTGCCCAGGAGCTCGACACCAAGGCGGAGGTCGACTTCGTGCCCGGCAAGGGCATTACCGAGATCCGGCTGACGGTTCGCGCCCGCGTCGAGGGCCTCAGCGACGACAAGTTCGTCGCTGCCGCCGAGGACGCCAAGGCCAACTGCCCGGTCTCGCAGGCGTTGAAGGCGACGCCGATCACGCTCGACGCCGCCCTGAAGCAGGACTAGTCGCCGTCGCTGCTGCCGCGGGGGCTCGCCTCCGCGGCAGCAGCCGGACTGGGGTCGCCGGGGGGACCGCTGCGGTGCCAGACCACGCGCTGGGCGAAGGGGATCTCGACACCTTCCGCGTCGAACCGGTCCTTGATCCGCTCACGCATCTCCCGCGCCACCGACCACTGCTGCAGCGGTGCCGTCTTGAGCACGACCCGGACCACGACGGCGTCGGCGTCCCACCGCTCGACACCCCAGACCTCGGGTTCCTCGAGGATGTCGCCGCGGTACTCCGGGTCCTCCCACAGGTCGTGCGCCACCTCGCGCAGCAGTTCCCTGATGCGGGCCAGGTTCTCGGAGAAGGCCACCGGGATGTCGAGCACCGTACGTGCCCAGTTCTGGCTCATGTTGCCGACGGCGAGGATCTCACCGTTGCGGACGTACCAGACGGTGCCGTTGACGTCACGGATGCGGGTGACGCGCAGCCCGACAGCCTCCACGATGCCGCTTGCGTTGCCCAGGTTGACCGAGTCGCCGACGCCGTACTGGTCCTCGAGGATCATGAAGATGCCGCTCAGGAAGTCCTTGACCAGGCTCTGCGCACCGAACCCGAGCGCGACCCCGATGATGCCCGCACTCGCGATCAGCGGCGCGATGTTGTAGCCGAGCTCGGACACCGCCATGAACACCACGATCGTCATCACGACGCCCGTCGTGACGCTCTTGAGCATGCCGCCCATCGTCTCGGCGCGTTGCTGGCGCCGTTCGGCGAGCGCGACGTTGTGCTCGAGGAACATCTGCGGCACCCGTCCGCGCGCGATCACGCCGGGGACGGTGGCCTCTGCCGCTCGCTTGGCCAGCCTGTCGACGGCGCGGTGCACGATCCAGCGCACGACCACACCGATGGCGATCAGCGTGAGGATCGCGGCCGGCTTGGCGATCAGCCAGTTGGACGCCGTTGCCAGCCACTCGCTTCCGGTGACCTTCGCCACGTAGCGACAGAGGTCGTCGCCGGTGTCACAGGCATCAGTTGCAGCCACGGTGATCCTTCGTCGTTCAGGGGGCGATCCGGGCAGTCACTCCGAGGTGACACCACTAGACCGTACAAGAGTCCCCAACCGAGGCTGTCGGCCCCGGTCGGAGTCGGGTCGGTCGGGTTCACGCAGTAATGTGTGCGCCGTGACCCTCGCTGAAATCCCCGACAGCTGGAACGACCCGAACCCGATGTCGCCCCTGCACGCCCTGCTCTTCTTCGGCGGCATCACGCTGGCGATCATCGTGGGCATCACCTTGCTCGTGATGGCCCCATCGTTGGCGAAGGGCCCGCGCTACCGGCCCAGCCAGCAGTGGGAGGCCGAGTCGGAGTGGTTCGGCGCTCCGGGCGTCGAAGGCACCGACCCCCAACAGCGGGCGATCGCCTCCGCCCAGACGCCGACGGACAAGCCCCGCGACGACGTAGGGGGAGCCAGTGCCAGCTGGTGACGCCTTCACGGCCTTACAGAGGCACGAGATCGCCAAGGCCGTCGCCGACGCCGAGCGGGTCTCCGGGCAGACGTTCTCGGTGCACGTCGGCGCCTCCGAAGGTGACCCGCGCGCGTACGCCGAGAGGCTGCATGCGGATTTGCACGACCCGCCCAGGAGCGTGCTGATCCACGTCGACCCGGCAGCTCACGTGCTCGAGATCGTCACGGGTTCGCACGTACGCCGCAGCCTGACCAACCACCAGGCGGCGCTGGCGGCGATCAACATGCAGTCCGCCTTCGCCACCGGCGATCTCACCCGTGGCCTGATGGCCGGGCTTCAGCAGCTCGGTGCGCTGGCCAAGCCGGTGCGGTCGCTTCACACCGACACGCCGTAGGCGTCTTGGTCGCGGGACCGCGGAGCGGTCGCGTCTCAGCCCTGCCGGTCGCGAGCCTGGGCCGCGAGCGCACGCTTGACGTCATCGCGGTTCTCCGACACCAGTCGACGTGCAGCCGGGTTGGCCTTGGTAGTCGTCAGCCAAGCGTCGGTGGTGTCGAGCATCTCCTGAGAGGCCAGTGCGGAGGGGTACATCGCGCCGAGGATGGTCGATGCGACGTGGACTCCGCGCTTCTCCCAGATGGTGTCCGCGACTTCCAGGTAGCGGGGGAGGTAGTCCCGCAGCACCTCGGCCTGGCCGGGCTGGTTGAAGCTGAGCGCGATGCTGCGCAGCGTCTCGTTGGCGATGTCGAGGTTCTCGACCGCCTCGCGCCAGGCGTAGGCCTTCGCTTCGGCGGTCGGCATGGCGGCCCTGGCCGCGGCGGCGTACTCCTGGCCGGAGATCGTCATGTCGCGGTCGAGCTCGGCATCGATGGCTTCCTCGTCAGCGCGGCCCTCACGCGCCAGGCCGTGCAGGAGCTGCCAGCGCAGGTCGGTGTCGACCGAGAGACCCTCCAGCGTCCGGGAGCCGTCGAGCAGGCCGCTGATCAGGTCGAGTGCCGCGTCGTGCCGCGCCGCCTGGGCGAGCCCACGCACGAACGCCAGCTGCTGGTCGCTCGCCGGTTTGGCCGCGTGCACGAGGGCGAGCAGTCCGGCCTCCCAGCGGGAGCCGACCTCATCCCGGTTCTCGGGGGCGGTGAACTCGTCGACCGCCTGACCGGTGCGCGCGACCAGTGAGCGCACGGCAAACAGGTCGGTCTCGATCGGCATGCCGGCCAGGACCAGGTCGACCCAGTCGCTGGCCCGCATCTCCGCGTCGCGCGTCATGTCCCAGGCAGCACTCCACGACAGTGCTCGCGGCAACGACTCGCTGAACGTGTCGATGTGTTCGACGATCGTCGAGAGGGAGCGGTCATCGAGCCGCACCTTGGCGTAGGTCAGGTCGCCATCGTTGAGCAGGACGAGGTCAGGCTGCCTCTCTCCCACCAGGGCGGGAATCTCCGTCTCGGCGCCGGCGACGTCGATCTCGACGCTCGAGCGGCAGACGAGGCCGGTCTCGGCGAGGTCGTACAGCCCGACCGCCAGCCGGTGACGTCGCAGCGTCGGGTGCTCAGGATGAGCCGACTGCTCGATGTGGAACGACGTGAACGCGCCGTCGGCGTCAACCTCGAAACGAGGGCGGACGATGTTGACCCCGGAGGTCTGCAGCCACTCCTTGGTCCACGAGCCGAGCTCGCGACCGGACGTCTCCTCGAGTGCTTTCATGAGGTCATCGAGCTCGGTGTTGCCGTAGGCGTGGCGCTGGAAGTAGACGCGGAGCCCGGCGAAGAACTCGTCCTGGCCCACCCAGGCAACGAGCTGCCGCAGGGCCGAGGCGCCCTTGGCGTAGGTGATGCCGTCGAAGTTGACCTCGACGGCTTCGAGGTCGAAGTTGTCCGCCGCGATCGGGTGGGTGGACGGCAGCTGGTCCTGGCGGTAGGCCCAGGTCTTGCGGGCGTTGCAGAAGTTGGTCCACGACTCGTCGTACTGGGTGGCGTCGGCGGCGGCCTGGTGTGACGCCCACTCGGCGAACGACTCGTTGAGCCACAGAGTCGTCCCACCACTTCATCGTGACGAGGTCGCCGAACCACATGTGCGCCATCTCGTGGAGGATCGTGTTGGCCCGGCCTTCGTAGGCCGCCCGGGTCTGGCGACTGCGGTAGATGTACTCGTCGCGGAAGGTCACACAACCGGCGTTCTCCATCGCGCCCATGTTGTACTCCGGCACGAACAGCTGGTCGTACTTTCCGAAG
This sequence comes from uncultured Actinomycetota bacterium, assembly GCA_963712935.1. GTDB lineage: Bacteria > Actinomycetota > Actinomycetes > Propionibacteriales > Nocardioidaceae > JANLYC01. The sequence goes on along the minus strand of CAVQJX010000022.1, from coordinate 38,450 downwards.
GGGTAGGCCATGTCGAAGCGGTCCTCGAAGTACGCGAAGCCCTGCTTCGTGACCTCGAAGATGTCGTCGGCGTCGAGGTGCCGAAGGAGCGACTCGCGCAGGAAGATGCCGAGCGGGATCTCGCCGCGCTTGCCGCGGTAGGTGTCGCGGACCACGGCGTACTCACCGGCGACGAGTGCGGTGATGTAGGTGGACATGCGCTTGGTCGGCTCGAAGTGCCAGACGGACTTCCCGAGCCCGAGGTCCTCCGGTTCGGGCGTGGGGGAGTTGGAGACCACCTGCCAGTGGGAGGGTGCAGTCACGTGGAAGACGAACTCGCTCTTGAGGTCGGGCTGCTCGAAGGTGGTGTAGACGCGACGGGCGTCCGGCACCTCGAACTGGGTGTAGAGGTAGACGAGCTTGTCGGCGGGGTCGACGAAACGGTGCAGGCCCTCGCCGGTGTGGCTGTAGCGACAATCGGCGACCACACGGAGCTCGTTGTCGGCCTGCAGGTCGTCGAGCGGTATCCGGCTGTCGACGTACGCCGCCGGGTCGATCATCCGACCGTTCAAGGTGATCTCGTGCACCTGGGCACCGACGAGGTCGGCGAACGTTGCCGCGCCGGGCTCACGGCAGGAGAAGCGGATCACGGTGGTCGATCCGAACGTGGTGTCCGACGTCGTCAGGTCGAGCGTGATGTCATACGTCGCAACATGGAGGAGACGCGCACGCTCGGCGGCTTCGTCCCGAGTGAGATTGATCCCAGGCATGGGGGCAATCTTTGCATGACGGATGGGGAATGAAGAATCGGGCTTGGCAGTTGCAACCAAGTTGAAAGAACTCCCTCGAGCCCCCACCCGGGCCGGGTTACTCGCAGAGCTGAGGAGACCCATGTCGACCGCACCAGCGACAACCACGACCACCGCGAATCGCTCGCTTGAACCAACCCCCGTCGACTTCTGGTTCGACCCGGCCTGCCCGTGGGCCTGGATCACCTCCCGTTGGATCAAGGAGGTCGAGCAGGTGCGCGACATCGTGGTCTCCTGGCACGTGATGAGCCTCGCGGTGCTCAACGAGGACAAGCAGGGCATCAGCGATGGCTACCAGTCCTTCCTGGCCACGGCCCTGGGCCCGGTGCGCGTCCTCGAGGCGGCCCTGGATCGCCACGGTGAGGAGGACCCGACCGTTCTCGATCGGCTCTACACCGAGCTCGGAACCCGCTTCCACAACGAGGGTCGCGAGCGGGACGTCGCCACGATCTCGGCGGCACTCGCAGCCGCGGATCTCGACGTCGATCTCGTTGCCGCTCTGAACTCCACCGAGTTCGACGATGCGGTGCGCAAGTCGCATCAAGCCGCGATGGATCAGGTCGGCGACGACGTCGGCACGCCCGTCATCGCCACTGAGGGGTTCGCGTTCTTCGGTCCGGTCGTGACGCCGATCCCGCGCGGTGAGGATGCCGGCCGGCTCTGGGACGGGTTCCGTCTGCTGGGGAGCGTCCAGGGCTTCTACGAGTTGAAGCGGTCCCGCCTCGTGGGCCCGACGTTCGAATGACGCCGATGCTGCATCCACAAGCTGAGCGCGCGATGGCGCTCTGGACGTTGGACCCGCGGCCCGGCGAGCCAGATTTCGACCTCGAGGAGCACAGAGCGCAGGCGCTCATCGAAGCCCGGCTCGACAACCGCGAACAGGTCGACAGCGTGGTCGAGGTGGATGCGGACGGCGTCCCGTGCCGGCTGTACCGCCCTCGGCCCGGCGCGCCGGTCCTGGTCGCGCTGCACGGGGGTGGATGGGTGCTCGGCGAGCTCGACACCCACGACGCGCACTGGCGTCGGGTGGCGAACCGAACCGGCTGGGCGGTCCTTGCGGTCGACTACCGCCGGGCGCCTGAGCACGTCTACCCGGCGGCAAGCGATGACGTGGACACCGTGCTCGCCTGGCTCGGTGACCAGGGTGGAGCGCTCGACGTCGACAGTGTCACGCGTCGCTGTGGTCGGCGACAGCGCCGGTGGGCAGCTGGCCCTGGTGGCGGCCCGCCGCAATCCTGGACTCGCCGCGATCGGCCTCGTCTATCCGTGTGTGGATCCCCGAGGCGCTCAGCCGTCGTACCGCACGGAGACAGGCGGGCTGACCGCGGCTGAGATGGACTGGTACTGGCAGCGCTTCACCGGCGCAGACCTGTCGAGCGAGGAACTGCATCCGCTGACCGCCGACCTGCGGGGCCTGCCACCCACGTTGGTGCTGACGGCCGAGCACGACCCGCTGCGTGATGAGGGTGAGCGGCTGGCCGAACGGCTGGCGGCGGCCGAGGTGCCGGTGACCGCGACCCGGTACCTGGGGATGATCCACGGCTTCTGGCGTTGGCCGGAGCTCTTCGATGCCGCGGACGTGGCGGTCGGACAGCTTGCCGGCTTTCTCCACGGGGTTGTCGGACCGACCGGGGGCGCGGGTCGGTGACGCAGTCCGATCACCCTGCTGGCGCAGGCGACTCGTCTGACAGGATCGGCGCCATGCGCGTTCATCTGGGCTCGGACCACGCCGGGCTCGAGCTGAAGGACCACCTCGTCGGCTGGCTCTCCGGTCATGGCCACGAGCCGGTCGACCATGGCCCCTACGAGTACGACGCCGAGGACGACTACCCCCCGTTCTGCCTGCGCGCGGCGCAGTCCGTCGTCGACGACCCCGGCAGCCTCGGCATCGTGATCGGCGGTTCGGGCAACGGCGAGCAGATCGCGGCCAACAAGGTGCGTGGCGTTCGCGCTGCGCTGGCCTGGTCCGACGAGACGGCCGAGCTCGCCCGCCTGCACAACGACGCCAACGTGGTGTCCGTGGGGGCGCGCATGCATCCGGTCGACGAGGCGACCCGGTTCGTCGAGGTGTTCCTCAGCACCGCGTTCACCGGCGAGGAGCGGCATGTGCGCCGCATCGGCCTGCTCTCCGGCTACGAAGCCACCGGAGTGCTCCCGCCTTCCCCGGTTCCCGACCGGGGCACCCCGACGAGCGACCCCACGCTCTGATGCCGGAGGGGCACACTCTTTTCCGGCTCGCGGCGGATCTCAGCAGCGCCTTCGGCGGACAGGTCGTCGAGGTGACGAGCCCGCAGGGCAGGTTCAGGGACGAAGCCGCCCTGCTCGACGGCCACGTGCTCGAGATCGCCGAGTCCGCCGGCAAGCACCTCTTCGTTCGCTTCGATCTGGGTCCTGACGTTGCCGACGACCCAGGTGCGTTGACGATCCTGCACATCCACCTCGGACTGATCGGCGCCTTCACGATCGAGGACGGGCCGGCGCCGCCGGCCGTCGGCGCCGTGCGGGTGCGCCTCGTCGGTGCGGCGGCTTACGCGGACCTGCGCGGCGCCACCACGTGTGAGCTGATGTCGCAGAACACGATGCGGACGATCCTCGCCAAGCTCGGACCCGACCCGCTGCGGGCCGACGCCGACCCGGACAAGGCGTTCCAGCGCATCCACAAGAGCAAGAAGTCGATCGGGGCCCTGCTGATGGACCAAGGGGTCCTGGCAGGCGTCGGAAACGTGTACAGGGCCGAGTCGCTGTTCAGGGCTCGGCTCAACCCGCTCACGCCCGGAGTCAAGGTGACGCGGCGTCGCTGGGACGCGATCTGGGCCGACCTCGTCGATCTGATGGAGTACGGCGTACAGACCGGTCGCATCGACACGGTCCGCCCGGAGCACGAGCCCGAGGCGATGGGCCGGGATGCGCGCGTGGACGACCACGGCGGCGAGGTCTACGTCTACCGCCGCCACGACCAGCCCTGTTTCGTCTGCGGATCGATCGTCAGGACCAAGATCCTGGAGGGCCGCAACCTGTTCTGGTGCCCGACCTGCCAGCGCCGCCGATGACGTGCACCGACCTGCGACGCCTGCTGGCGCAGCCGCGGCGAGGTCTGTCCACCACCTTCGGGGTTCAGGTCCGTGGAACCTACTCGTTGGTTACTGTCTGACCGTGGCAAGCACCCCACGAGCCGTCAGGATTACGCGGAACCCGCTTGCGCGGGGGGTCCGCCGTGTTCGTGGTGCCCTAGGTCGTGCGTTGCGCGAGGCCGAGACCGCCTGGTTGGTCCTTCTCAGCACGGTGTCGGTGCTCAACACCCTGTTGCTCGCGGCCATCCCCGACTGGTGGCCGCTGGCGGGGTTCGTGCTCCCGGTCGTGCTGTCCGTGCGCGTGTTGTCGCTCGGCCGGTTGCTGCTTCTCTACGTCGTTGTCATCGGCTCGGTGACCGCCTCGGTGGTTTTCGTCGATCCGCTGACCAAGCTCCGTTTCGGTGCGCTCTGCGTGATCGGGCTCGTGATGCTGCTGGTCCTCTGGTACGCCCGGGACCGGCAGCGACTGGGGGTCGCCTCGACGCGTGGAGAGTCCATGCTGATCGACCTGCGCGACCGCCTCGCCAGCCAGAGCCAGCTGCCGGCGTTGCCCAGGTCGTGGTACGCGGAGGCGGTGATGCGATCCGCCGGAGGAGCGTCGTTCGCGGGCGACTTCATCGTGGCGGCCAAGTCACTCGACGGGGACATCCTCGAAGTGGCCGTCGTCGACGTCTCGGGCAAGGGGGTCAGCGCCGGATCGCGCGCGCTGCTGCTGTCCGGCGCCTTCGGCGGGCTGCTGGGCTCGCTACCGCAGGAGCAGTTCCTGCCTGCCGCCAACGAGTACCTCATGCGGCAGGAGTGGAGCGAGGGTTTCGCCACCGCCGTGCACCTGTCGATCAACCTGCGCAACGGCGTCTTCGAGGTGCGGACGGCGGGCCATCCGCCGGCGCTGCAGTTCCACGCGGGCTCGGGGCGGTGGGCGGTGCACTGGACCGACGGGCCGGTGCTGGGCGTCGTGAGCCGTGCCGACTTCACGGCACACCGCGGTCGGATGATGCCCGGTGACGCGCTGCTGTTGTACACCGACGGCCTGGTCGAGACCCCCAAGCAGGACATCACCTACGGGATCGACAAGCTGCTCGGCGAGGCTGAACGGTTGGTGCAGCACGGCTTCATGCACGGTGCCGACCAACTCGTGGCCAGCGTCGAGTCCGAGGGTGACGACCGGGCGCTTCTGCTCCTGCACCGCCGCTGATCTCGAGGAGCGCAACGGTGGGCGGTCAACCGAGGCAGAACTCGTTGCCTTCGGGGTCGACCAACGTGATCCACGTGTGCGGTCCTTGTCGGCCGTGATGGAGCACCGTGGCTCCGCGGTCGGTGAGTCGCGACACTGCCGAATCGAGGTCTGCACCAGCGAGGCGTACGTCGAGGTGCAACCGGTTCTTGACCGTCTTGGCCTCGGGCACCTGCTGGAACAGGATCCTGGCCCCGGGCCGAGCATCTGGGTCGGGGTGGCGGATCGCCGCGCCGGTCTTCCACACGAGGACACCGCGGTGCGTCACGGTGTCCTCGTCGGTGGCGTGACCCTGGGCGATCATCTCGCGGATGAAGGCCTCGTCTGAGGGCTCGACCTCCCAGCCGAGGGCGTCGGCCCACCAGTCGGCGAGCGTGTGGGGATCGGTGGAGTCGAACGTGACCTGGAAGTTCAGTGCCATGGCCCGAAACTTAGTCAGCCACGCCGACAACCACCATCAGCGCACGGTCAGCCGCGGGCGAGCGCACCCATGGGGTCCCAGGCAGGCAGCACGACGGGCTCCTGGTCGAGTGCGTCCTGCAACTCGGCCGGCAGGGCCGAGCGTCGAACGGCAACCTCGAAGACGTGCTCACCGAACCAGTTGTCGTTCATCGTCCAGAAGCCCTTGTCGGCCTTGTCGCTGCCCCAGCTGTTCTCGACACGCCAGCGCCGCGGCACCTCGACCCCGCCCGGCCCGGTCACGACGTCGACGCCGGTGAAGAGCATGGCGTGGGTCATGAGGGTGTCGTGGTGCAGCAGCCGGTCGGCCTTGTCGAGGGACAGGTCGACGTCGTACACCGTCTCGTAGTCGAACAGGCGCTCGTCCCAGTACCCGAGGTCCATGTGGGCCATCTTGCCGGTGTCGCATCCGAACCAGACCGGCTCGCCGTCACGCAGTGCCGCCATCGTGAGGTCGCGGATGAGCTGCATCGAGACGTTGAGGTAGACCACCGGTGGCTCGCCGACGACGTTGCCGAGGTACTCCACGGTGTAGGTACGGCCTACCTCGCTGGACTCACGGGGGTCGTGGACGATGCAGACGTAGTCGTCGAGGGGGAGGCCGGCGTACTTCTGGGCGAACTCCTGCGGTGACACGGTGTCGTCGCGATGGAAGACCTTCTCCTTGTCGTTCCACTGCCACTGCACGCTGGTCGGCGGCGTGCCGAGGTGGATGCAGAGGACGCGGTGCATCGCCTCGACGGCGCTCAGCTTGACCTCGCGGAGCTGTTCCTGAGACGCACCATTGGCTGCCTGCTGGCGGAGGTCACGAGCGGCCCGCCGCAGGAGCTCGCTGATCGTGCGGTTCATGCTGGACGTCTTGGAGGACGAGTGGGTCTCGGGCATGGCCGCCTTCGGGACCAGTCCGTGCTTGCGAATCAGCGCGACGAACATGTTCCACTGGCCGCCGTCCTCCGCCGGGTTCGCGAGCAGGTGCGCGACGGTGCGGTCATCGACCTCACGGTCTGCGGTCTCGATGATCGCCTCCAGCCAGAAGTTCGCCTTCTCGAGCTTGTCCCAGTACAGGAGGTAGTTCTGCGAGAACTCGAAGTCCTTGATGTCCATCGCCTTGGCGGCGCCGGCGCGCAGCAGGTTGAGACCTGCGAAGAGCCAGCAGCGACCGCTCTGCTTCTGGTTGGTGGCTTCCCAGTCGTCGAGGAGCGTCGACATCGAGGTGGCCATCTGATTGACCACGGAGCGGTCCAGTGCGACGTCCTCGAGACTTGTCGTGGTGACGGCGTTCTGAGCCAGCCGGTAGGCGGCGTTGGACTCGAACTGCTTGGTGAATCGCTCCAGGTCGTCAGTGTTCAATGCACGGTTGGTGTTGCGCGTCATCGTCGTCCTTGTCCCTCGTCGTCGACTGTTGCCGATCTGTCCGTGGCGCCCTTTGGTCGCGTATCTCCACGCAGAGCCTACGCCGGATGCCTGCGTCCCGAGGCGTGCCTCGTAGGCGGGCGCACCTTCCAGGAGATTAGCGGGCCGGACCCGGGTGTGGTGAGCATTCTTACGCAAGGGTGACGTTCGTGCCGCCGACCGGCTTCCGCGGGATGCGAGACCTAGGCTGAGGGGGTTACACCTCTGACGGAGGGACGGCAATGGCGACACATGTCGACCGCGGCGACACCGGGACAGCTCCGGGCCTGGACTCGCGGACCACGAAACTGCTGCTCGCCTTCCTCCGGATCGGCGTCGCGATCCTGTGGATCGAGAACGTCAGTTGGAAGACACCACCCAACTTCGGATCGCTGCGCAAGTACACCAACTACGCCGTCGACTATCCCGTGGTCAGGCCGTTCACCTGGCTCGTCGAACACGTGGTCCTCCCCAACTTCACCTTCTTCGCCTGGATGACCCTTCTGCTGGAGGCGTCGATCGGGGCGTTCCTGCTCATCGGGTTGGCGACCCGGTTCTGGGCACTGGTGGGGATGGGTCAGACCCTGGCCATCACGATGTCGGTCCTGAACGGGCCGCACGAGTGGGAGTGGTCCTACTACCTGATGTTCTTGGCCAACCTGGCGCTGCTGGCGACCGCGGCCGGTCGCTACTACGGCCTGGACGCGGTGATGCGACCGATCTGGCGGACCTCGAACAGTCGCGTGTCACGCGCGCTGATGAGGGCATCATGACCGTCATGCCCCGCGAGTCGCTGGATCGGGCGGCGGCCACCCTCGGTGCTGCCGGGGTCGCCAGCCTGGTCTTCTCGCTCACCACGAGCTCGAACAACAACTTCGTCAAGGTCACCGGGCCGGCGCTGCTGGTCTTTCCCCTGCTGGGCCTCATCGCGTTGGCCGGCGGCCTGATGGCGCGACGGCAGGTTGTCGTCGTCGCGGGTGCTGCCTATGTGGTGGCGGGGCTCCTCCAGCTGGCTCAGTTCGGCCGGTCGACGAACTGGCTCGAGGGCAATGGGTCGACTTTCGCACTGCTCACGTCCCTGGGGATCGGCCTGCTCGTGGTCGGGCTGGCGCCGCGGGACGATCGGGACTAGCGCCCGCCCTTCAGGGCCTCAGGTGCCGTGTGCCGGCTGACGTCCAACCGCGGGTCTTCGTGATCTGGGCCCGGTCGCCGGGATCAAGGTTCGGCCGTCGCCTCGGTTCTCAGCCGCGAGATCGCGTCGAGATCCCACCCCGGCCTCGGCACCGAGGCCATCAGCAGGCGGGTGTACGGGTGATCTGGAGTTTCGAGGACGTCGCGGGTCGCCCGCTGTTCGACCACGACGCCCCGCCGCATGACCAGCACTTCGTCGCAGACGTAGCGGACCACCGCGAGATCGTGGCTGACGAACACCAGTCCGACCCCGGTGCTGCGCCGGATGTCATCGAGCAGGTTGAGGACCTGAGCCTGCACGGACACGTCCAGCGCGGACACCGCCTCGTCGAGGACGAGGACCCGCGGGGAGACGGCGAGGGCTCGCGCGATCGCCGCTCGCTGTCGCTGACCACCGGACAGTCGGCGGGGGAGTGCGGCCGCCTCGCGGTCCCCCAGCCCGACCTGGCCGAGGAGCTCGTCGACCCTGGCCGATCGACCCGGCTTGTCCAGGTCGGTGTGCAGGCGCAGGACGCTGTCGATACAGGCGCCGACACGGACGCGGGGGTCGAGGGAAAGGTAGGGATCCTGGAAGACGATCTGGACGCTGCGAGCACGGGCGAGCCGGGCGTCTCGGCCGCGGGCGGTCAGGTCGACTCGATGGCCGCTGACCAGGATCTCGCCTGAGTCCGGCTGCTCCAGCGCGACCAGCATCCGGGCGGTCGTGGATTTTCCGGAACCTGACTCGCCGACCAGCCCGACCGAACCTCCGGCGGCGAGGGTGAACGACAGCCGGTCCACCGCCGTGACCGTGGTCCCTCCGGTCACGTAGGTTTTCCGCAGGTCGGTCACCTGCAACAGCGGCACGCCGCTCACGTCGAACCTCCCGGCCGCTTGGCCCAGGCAGCCAGCTGTGGCGCGATGCTGGGGTGACGGAGACAGCAGACGGCGTGTCCGCCCGAGTCCACCAGCTCCGGGACCGTCGTGTCGCAGTACCCCTCGAGGGCGAACGCGCAGCGGGGCGCGAAAGCGCACCCCGAGGGCTGCTCGAGCAGGCTCAGCGGGGCGCCAGGGATGGGTACCAAACGCTGCCGGTCGCCCGAGAGATCCGGCGTGGACGCCAGCAAGCCTGCGGTGTAGGGGTGGGCCGGCTGCCCGAAGACGGTGTCGGCTGTCGCGCTCTCGACGATGCGGCCGGCGTACATCACGTAGACCCGGTCGCACACCGCGGCAGCGAGGTCCAGGTCGTGGGTGATGAAGAGCACGCCCAGGCCGCGGTCGCTCTGGAGGCGGCGCAGGATGCCCACGATCTCGGCCTGCGTGGTGACGTCGAGCGCCGTCGTGGGTTCGTCGCAGAGCAGCAGCCCCGGATCGACCGTCAACGCACCCGCGATCATCACCCGCTGCAGCATCCCGCCGGACAGCTCGTGCGGGTACTGCCGGAGGTGCCGTTCGGCGTCGTCGAGGCCGACAGCGCGAAGGAGCTCCACGGCGCGGGTGCGGGCGCGTCCTCCGGACCAGTGGTGGTTGAGACGCAGTGACTCGGTGAGGAAGTCGCCAACGCGGCGGATGGGGTTGATGCCGGCTCGAGGGTCCTGGAAGATCATCGACACCTCTGATCGGCGCAGCTCGTGCAGCCGCTCACGGCTCGCCGTGAGGACCTCGCAATCGCCCACCCGGATCGTCCCCGCCACCTCAGAACCGTCCGGCCGGAGGCCCAGGACCGTACGGGCGGTCACCGACTTGCCGGAGCCCGACTCACCCACCAGCCCGACGACCTCACCCTCGTCGACGCGTAGCGAGACGTCGTCGAGCACCAACCTCTCGGCGCCTCCCGCAAGCTGTAGCGACAGGTGGTCGATCTCCAGGAGAGCCATCAGCCGTCCCGTCCCGAGATCCGGTCGGCGAGCTCCTCGCCGACGATGTTGAAGGCGACCACCACGATGACGATGGCCAGCGCCGGTGCCACGGCCGACAGCGGCTCGCCCGCCAGCACAGCGCCTCGGCTCTCGTTGATCATGCCGCCCCAGTCCGCGGTGGGCGGCTGGATGCCCAGGCCGAGGAAGGACAGGGCAGCCAGGTCGAGGAGTGCATACCCGAAGTTCAGGGTCGACTGCGCCAGCACGGTCGGGGCGATGTTCGGCAGCAGCCGGCGGACTGCGATGTGCACGGGGCCGAACCCCTGCACGCGGTAGGCAGCGACGTAGGGCCGGGCCTTCGCCTGGAGCACGAGGCTCCGCACGAGCCGCGCCACGAACGGCGTATAGGCGATCGCCATCGCGACGACAGGCGCGAACAGTCCCTTCCCGAAGAGCGCGACGGCGAGGATCGCCACGAGCAGCCCGGGAAAGGCGAACATCATGTCGAAGATCCGGCTCAGCCCCGCGTCGATCCAACCTCCTCGCCAGCCCGCCCACAGTCCGAGCAGGACCCCGCACACCGTCGAGATCACGACAACGGCCAGCGGCCCGATCAGGCTGGTGCGCGACCCGTAGAAGATCCGGGACAGGGTGTCCTGCCCCACTTGGTTGGTGCCCAGCCAGTGCTGCGCGCTGGGCGGCCCGAGCGAGTTGAGCAGGTCCGTGTTGTCGGGGGCGTACGGCGCCACCAGTGGTGCCGCGGCGGCAAGGACGACGAAGCCGACCAGGACTACGCACGAGCCGAGAAACAGCCAGCCGCCGCCGAACGCACGCAGCCGCTCGAAGCGTCGGTGCTTCGACTCGATCCCCAGGAGAATGCTCATCGCATGGCACTTCCCGCCGTGACGCGCGGGTCGATGAACGGGTAGGCGATGTCGACGATCGTGTTCACCACGACGAACGCGAACACCACGACCAGCACGATCGCCTGCACGATCGCGAAGTCCTGCTTGTCGACCGACTGCACCAGCAGAGACCCCATGCCGTTGAGTCCGAAGGCCGACTCGACGATCGCGCTGGACACCAGCAGCCCGGCAACCAGGAGGCCGGTGATCGTGAGGATCGGGCCGAGAGCGTTGCGCAGAACGTGCCGGCGTACGACGGACGAGGTGGACATGCCGCGGCTCAGCGCCACCTCGACGTGCTCGCGACCGAGCTCTTCCAGCATCGAGGAGCGGGTCACCCGCGCGACCAGGGCGATGAAGGTGAGGGACAACGCAATCGAAGGGAGGAAGAGGTGGTAGATCCGGTCAACGAATCCGCTGCCGGCCCCGAACGTCGGGAACCAGCCCAGGCGCACGGCGAACACCGAGATGAGGATGATGGCTGCGACGAACGACGGGATCGCGGCGAAGACCGAACCACCGACGAGCACGACCTTGTCGGCGGTCCGTCCGGCCCGGAGCGCGCCGATGATCCCGGCCGCCAGCCCGAAGACGCAGATCAAGACGGCGGACATGGCGATCAGTCCCAGGGTCGTCGGAACGCGTGAGGCGATCAGCGTCCCGACGTCCTCGCGGTACTGCAGGGAACGCCCGAAGTCGAAGTGCAGGACGCCGCCGAGCCAGTGCCAGTACTGGACCAGGAACGGCTGGTCCAGTCCGTACTCCGCGGATACCGCGGCGACCATCTCAGGTGTCGGGCTGCGGCCCTGGAGCAGGAAGCTCATCGGATCGCCCGGGGCCAGGTAGAGGGAAGCAAAAACGAGGAACGACGTCACGAACAAGGTGGCGACCATGCCGACCAGTCGGCGGGCGATGAACCAGGCCATGGCGCCCCCTGTCACAGCCCCGGACGCCACGTGGGGTCCGACCACAGGCCGAGCGCGGCCTCCAACGCCGCGCCGGCGCGGAAGACCGACACGTCGTCATACGTGCGTCCCACCAGCTGCACGCCGGTCGGCAGACCCTCGTCGGTGCGGCCGGACGGCACGGCGAGCACCGGCACGCGACCGACGACGTTGAACGGCAACGTCATCAGCACGTCAGTCCAGGGAACCTCGGTCGTGCCCACCGTGACCAGCCGTCCGACATAGTCCTCACCGGCGGCCAGGCCGGGGGCGGCGACCGTGGGACAGAGCAGTACGTCGTGTTGCGCGAGCAGGCCACCGAGCGGGGCGTAGATTTCGGCTTCGGCTGCCAGTCCGGTGAGGTAGGCACCCGGCTCGCCCATGGCTTTGGCGGCGCGCTGGGCGAAGTCGCGCGTGTAGGGCATGAGCTGCTCACCATGTTCGTCAGCCAAAGCGTTGACGGAAGCCCCGAAGATCGCACCGAAGTGGATCCAGGCCGCGGCTGCTAGCTGGTCTCTCGACCACGGCAGCTCGACCTCGGTCACGACCGCCCCGGCGGCAGCCAGGGCCGCTGCCGCTGCTCGGGTGTTGGCCTCGATCTCCGGGTCGACGACGTAGTCGCCGAGCGTGATGCACAGAGCGACGCGCAGACCGTGGACGTCCTCGAACTGTTCCGGCAGGACGTACGCCGGTCGCAGCGACGCCTGATCGCCCGGGTGCGGACCCGTGAGCACGTTCTGCAGCCGTGCCACGTCCGCGACGCTGCGGCCCAGCGGGCCGTCGGCGCAGTAGGTGTCGGAGTTGAAGGGGGGTAGTCCGGGCACCCGGCCGAATGGCGGCTTGAAGCCCACGAGGCCACACAGTGCTGCCGGGATGCGGATCGAGCCGCCGATGTCGGAGCCGGTCGCCAGCACCGTCTCGCCCGCGGCCAGCGCAGCCGCCGAACCGCCGGACGAACCTCCGGGGCTCAGGTCGGTGTCCCATGGGTTGCGCGTCACGCCCCACAACGTCGAGTGGGTGAACGGCGCACACGAGAACTCCGGTGTGGTGGTGCGACCGTGGACAACCGCCCCGGCTTCGAGGACCCGGGTCACGACAGGGTGGGTGACGTCGGCAATGACGCCCTTCTCCAGCAGGGATCCCTCCTCGAGCGTGTGCCCGGCTATCGGCTGCTCCTCCTTGAGGAGCACAGGTATTCCTTCGAGCGGCCGGGCGGATCCGTCGCTGCGGGCATACCGGGCCTCGGACTCTCTCGCCGCGACGAATGCAGCGTCGACCAGCTGCTCGGTCAGCGCGTTGATGCCGGGCTCGACCGCGGCGATGCGGGCGAGGACCGCGTCGAGGAGCTCAACCGGTGACAGCTCCCGTCTTGTGAAGAGGTCGATGGCCTCTCCGGCGCCGAGATAGTGCAGCTCCCTCATCAGCCCTTGGCTCCGATCGTGGCCGCCCACGGGTAGTACATGTAGTAGATCGACGGCACGACCCCGGTGATGCGATCGCCGAGCCACAGGCTGGTCGGTGGGCTGTACAGCGGCAGCCACGGCAGCTGCTCCATGGCGGTCTGCTGGGCAGCCGCCTCGGCCGTGACCCGCGCCGGGTCGCCGACCGGATCGGCGATGGCCGTCCCGGTGTCTGCGTCGAACGACGCATCGGACCACTTGCCGTAGTTGCTGAACTCGCCCGTCCGCAGCACGCCGTACATCTCCATCGGGTCCGCCAGCGACACGTACCACGCGGTGAAGAACAGGTCGAAGCCTTTGCGTGCGGCCGCGTCGCTGAACATTGCCGTGTACTGATCCGGCGAGATCGTCTTGATCTGCGGGACGAGGCCGATGTCCTTGGCGGCCTGCGCCGTGGCCTGGGCCACCACGTCGGCCGAGACGGCCACGGGGCTGGTCGCGATGACGATCTTCTGACCGCTGACGCCGGCCTCGGCGGCCATGGCCTTCGCCTTGTCCACGTCGTAGGGGTAGCGCGGCAGGTCGGCGTAGATCGAGTCGACCTGGTCGCTGGACACGCCGCCCCAGGTGTTCTTGGTGACGAGCGAGTCGGCCAGTTCGGCGACCCCGGACTCACCGGCCTTGATGATGCCCTCGCGGTCGATCGCCATCAGCAGCGCCTGCCGCACCTTCGGATCTCCGAGCGGGCCCTTGAGGTTCGACACGATCTGGCTCACCACGGTGGTGTTGAGGCCGTAGTAGAGGGTGCCTGGTCCGCCGTTCTGGAGCGGGGCGTAGGCGTTCGACGGGACCTGCCAGCCGCCGTCCACCTCACCCTGCTGCCACGCGTTCACGCGCGTCGTCGGGTCCTGGATGAACACGAACTTGACGGAACCGGCTCGGGCTCGCAGCTCCGGGTCCCAGTAGTTGTCGTAGCGCTTGAGCGTGATGCTCTGACCGGACTTCCAGCTGTCGAACGCGAAAGGACCCGTGCAGTCGACCCCGGTGCTCGGGTTGCCGTAGTCGGCGCCGGCCTTTTCCAGGAACGCCTTCGACTCGATGGTGCCGGGGGAGACCGCCATGTACTGGTTGAACATCGAGTCGGGCTGGGTCAGCGTGACGGTCACCTCCATGGGACCGGTCTTGTCGATGGACTTCACGTTGCGGAACACGCTGGCCCAGTAGGACCCCACCTTCGGGTTCAGGTGCAGGTTGAGGGAAGCCACCACGTCGTCCGCGGTGAGCGCGGAGCCGTCGTGGAAGGTGACGCCGTCGCGAATCGTGTAGACCCAGGTGGTGGGGTCCGGGTTGGCGACTGCGCTCGCCAGTCCCGGTGAGATCGACAGGTCGGCGTTCCAGCGCAGCAGGCTCTCGCAGACGTTGGACAGGATCTGGTTGGGCGGGTAGTCGAAGGCGTACGGGTACGCGAGCGAGAGGGGTTCGGCGTACACCGACCAGGTGAAGGAGTCGATGTCGGCCACCGGCTGGGGCGTGCTGGTCGAGAGCTTGTATGCGGCTCCGGTCGACGTGTCGCCGGGTGACGACGAGCCTGCCGTGCCACTGCAGGCAGCCAGGAGCAGAGCGGCCACGGAGACCGCGCTGGTGAGGAGGGCGCGGCGGCGGTACGGGGTGACGGTCATGGCAGTTGCCTCCGGACGTACGACGGTTGTGAAAAAGAGGGGTCAGTCGGCTTGATAGACGAGTTCGCCTTCGACGTAGGTCGAGACCACCCGCGTCTGGGCGATCTCTTCCGGGGGCGTGGCGAAGGGGTCACGGTCGAGAACCGCGAGGTCGGCGAGGTATCCGGCCTCGAGGCGGCCGGTGACGTCGTCGTGGTGGTTCACATAGGCGCTGCCGGCCGTGTAGGCGGTCAGTGCCTCGGCCAGCGTGATGCGGTTGTGCGCGTACAGCGGCTGGTTGTCTGTGAACGGTGCCACCCGGTTCACCGCGACGTGGATGCCCATGATCGGGTCGGGGCTGCTCACCGACCAGTCGCTTCCGGCGGCGAGCGTGGCTCCGCTGCGCAAGAGGTCACCGAAGGGGTACTGCCAGGACGCCCGGCGGTCACCGAGGAACGGGATCGTCAGCTCGTCCATCTGCGGCTCGTGGGCAGCCCACAACGGCTGGATGTTGGCCACCGCGCCCAGCTGTGCGAAACGCGGAATGTCGTCGGGGTGCACGACCTGGAGATGGGCCAAATGGTGACGGCCATTAGTCGGTCCGTTGGCGTCGCGGGCCGCCTCGATCGCGTCGAGGGCTTCGCGGACGGCCCGATCACCCAGGGCGTGGAAGTGCACCTGGAAGCCCTCGGCGTCGAGGCGGATGACATGCTCGCGCAGCTGCGTGGGGTCGACGAAACTGAGGCCGGCGTTGGTGCTGGCGTGACCGCACTCGTCGAGGTACGGCTCGAGCATCCCCGCGGTGAAGTTCTCGGCAACGCCGTCCTGCATGATCTTGACGCTCGTTGCGGCGAAACGACCGACGCGTCCCTCGGCGCGGCGGTGGAGCAGGTCCGGGATCTGGTCGGCGCCACGGTCGCGTTCCCACCACAGGGCGCCGATCACGCGTGCCGTGAGGGCACCGGACCGCGCAGCCTCCAGGTAGATCGGCAGGATGTCGGAGCCTCCGAACAGCCCGCCCACGGCCGCGTCCTGCCACGAGGTGATGCCCAGCGAGAGCAGCAGCTCCTGCCCCTTGAGCAGCCCGGCCAGCAGCTCCTCGGCGCCCGTTTCGGGGAGCAGCCTTCCCACCAGGGCCTCAGCGCCCTCGTGCAAGGTGCCTGACGGAGTCCCGTCGGGCTCGCGCTCGATGCGGCCGTCCGCTGGGTCGGGCGTCGAGGCGTCGACACCCGCGAGCTCGAGCGCCCTCGTGTTGACCCACGTGCCGTGGCCGTCCCTGTTGGTCAGGTAGACAGGTCGATCGCTCACCACGGAGTCCAACGCCGCGCGAGTCGGCGTGCCACCGGGGAAGAACTCCATCGACCAGCCGCCGCCTACGATCCACTCGTTGTGGGGATGGTTCGCGGCGTACTCGGCCACGATGTCGAGGCACTCCTGGGCTGAGGACGTGCCGTGCAGCTCGCACTGGAGCATCGCCATGCCCCCCATGACGGGGTGGACATGGGCGTCCTGGAAACCGGGGATGACCAGCCGACCGGTCAGGTCGACGACGTCCGTGGCCGCGACGGTCAGGTCACGCAGCTCGCCGGCACCTGCTACCGCCGCGATGCGCCCGTCGGTGACGGCCACGTCGGCGAGGACGGGCGAGGCTGCGCCCGGGTGGAATACGGATCCACCGACGAAGAGCGTGTCGATCCTGTCGTTCATGTGTCCCTCCGGCAGAAGGCGCCGACCGGGTGCGGTGCCGGGCTGGCTTGCTGGGGAGCCTAGGACTAGTCCACATCGATGTCAATGGTGTTGACTTAGGTCGCAGCGTGTGGTGCGCTGACTCATGCCGCGGTCAGGTCCCGGGCCGTGACTAGTTACTGCTGCGGCACTGCCGGCTACGCGCAGGCCTGTCGAACGAGGAGGAGAGATGCCCGCTGATCCCGTCGGTACGGCCGATGGCGGCGCCGGCCGATCCGCCCCAACCGGGCGAACGGGCGGAGGTCGAGTGCGGCCGAGACTGGACGCATCGACGATCCTCGAGGCGGCGCTGCGACTCGCCGTGACAGACACTGCAGAGCCGCTCACCGTACGCCGGTTGGGCACCGAGCTGGGGGCTGACCCGACGGCGATCTACCGGCACTTCCGGGACAAGGACGAGCTGGTGCGGGCGGCCATCGACCGACTGATCGCTGACTGCGTGGCGCGGGTCGATCCGGACGCTCCCTGGCGGAGCCGGCTCACGCAGCTCGCAGACGCCTCGCTCGACCTCCTGTGCGCCCATCCGACACTCGGAGCCGCCGCCGCCAGCCAGACCACCGGAGGCGACGGCGAGCTGGCGGCCGTCGAGCTCATCATCGAGGCGATGGCCGAGGCGGGCCTGGACCAGGAGGCGGTCGTTCGCTTCTACGCGGTGTTCTCCTCCTACCTGTTGGCCTTCTGCAGCGCCCAGGCGGGCACGGTGTTGGCCGCCGGCTCGCCTGAGGACGCTGCCGACCAACGGTGGGTGGGTGGGTCGCCGGCGCTGCACCGGAGTCGTTACCCTGCCATCGCCGCGGTCCGAGACCAGCTGGAGTCGCTCGAGGACCCGGAGGTCTACCGGGCGGGGGTCCAGGTGCTCCTGGACGCCGTCGCGGCGCAAGCCTCGAGATCCTGAAAAGAGGTCGAATGGCTCTGGCGCACCGCCAACAGACAGACACCATGGAGACATGTCGTGGAAATCGATCGGTCCGTTGGGTGTCGTTGTCGTGGTCATCGCGGCCGGCACCGCGGTGGCGCGTCGCCTCGGTTATCGACTCGGAGGCCGGGTCACCGTCCGGTGCCGGCAGGGCCACCTGTTCACGACCATCTGGGTGCCCGGGGCGTCGTTCAAGAGTGTCCGGCTCGGGTGGTTCAGGCTGCAGCGTTGTCCGGTGGGCAACCACTGGAGCCTCGTGGTCCCCGTTCGCGAGACCGAGCTGACGGAGAGGGAGCGCGCCGCGGCCGCGGCGCACCCCGACATCCGAATCCCCTGAGAACCGCTCAAGCGGTGGGCTGGCGGTAGATGGCTACGGCCAGACAGAACGACCAGAGGATCGCCAGCAAGGTCGCGAAGGCACCGAGCTGGGCCAGCGACGCGATCAAGGTGATCCCTCCGCAGACCGCTCCGACGTACCCGACCCAGCGTCCGAGGACCTGCGTGCGCAGGACGACGACGGACACCGCGAGCATGCAGAGAGCCAGCACGGTCATGCCCGAGACGCCGAGCAAGGTGTAGTTCAGCCCGGTGGCGAACCGCAGCACGTCCACGCGCGGCAGCGGCTCGTGCATGACGTCCACGAGGTGGCTGACCAACGCTCGGGTTGCTCCGGTCACCAGCCATACGGCGGTCACGGCAGCCCCCATGGATCGTGCGAACGCGAGCCATTGAGGCGACTTCGCTGCCCGGGTCAGGGTGCGGAGGTGGTTGAGGACGATCGGCAGGAGGACAGCGGCAGCGATCGCAGACATACCGGAGACGAGACCCGACATGCGGTTACCCGACTGCTGCCACCACTGCAGGAGCTCGGCGTCCGTCGGCTCATGGGGGACGTCGACGCTGGCCACGGTCATGAAGAGAGCAACTCCGAAGAGTGCGGCGGCGATCGCCGCAACGGTGCGGGCCGAGGACGATGTGCTGGGTACGACGTCGGTGGGTGGGCGGGTTTGCGTGGCAGACATGATGAGCTCCTGGTGGTGTGGAGGACTGTCCGGCCAGCGTCTCGGCATGACGCCGGTGGCGCGACGGAGCAGGCACCAGTCTTCGAATCAGGGCTGGCCCTGAGTCCACAGGGGTCCTGGCCTGCCACGATGGGCAAATGAGGCCGACGGCACGTGTGCTGGGCAGGACATTGACCTGGCCCTTGGCGCCGGCGCTCCTGGTCGCCGATAGCGTTCTGCTCACGCCCCGAGGTGCTTCGGCCGGGCCTCTCGTCACGGCCGGTGACGTTCCCTACCTCGTCGCCACGGTCGCGTGCTGGCTGGTCGGTGTGGTGCTGACGGGACGGGTTGTAGGCCAACCGGCCGGCTGGGCCTTCCTCGGTCTCGGGACGGCCCTGGCGTGGAGCGGTTGGTGTGATGCGTATGCCGAGCGTGCGCTGACCTCGCCCTCAGACCTGCCAGCCGGAGCTTTGTGGGCGACGTTGGGGGACACGAGCTACGTCTGGTGGTTCGTTTTCCTGGCGCTGGCCCTGCAGTTCACCCCCGCCGATCAAGTGGCGCGCACCCGATTTCGGCACAGGCTGCCCGTCATCACGATCGCAGCGGGGATCGGCTACCAGGTGGGCGCTCTCCTTCGGTCGACCGCACTGGGCCCGCCATACGACCATCTCCGCAGCCCCTGGGCGATCGATTCGCTCAGCGGGCCGGCGGCGGTGGTGGCTTCGGTGTCCATCATCGTCACGGGTCTGTGCCTGATCGCGTCTGCGGTCGGACTGGTCCTTGCCTGGCGTCGTGCGAGGGGCGAGCTGCGACAGCAGCTGCTGTGGCTCGTGGCCGGCGCACTGCCCCTGGCGCCGTGCGTCGTAGCGTCGTTCGCGGTGTCGTACGCGGGTCACGACGACGGGGCCGGATACCTCATGAGCGCGGCGATCGTGGCGCTGGCAGCCGGAGCTGCCCTGTCGGTTCTCCGCTACCGGCTGTACGACGTGGAGCGGGTGGTGACGGACTCCGCCGCCTACGCCCTGGCGTCGGCGTCGGTCATCGTGATCTTCATCGTCGTCGTCGTGGTCATCAGCAAGACCACACCCATCGACCCCGGCTCACAGCTTCCGACGATCCTGGCGACCCTGGCAGGCGCCGGGGCGGCGCGGATCTCCTACGTCTGGACGCGCCGGGCGGTCGGTCGCCGGGTCAATCGCACGGAGTTCGACGCGGTCGAGACCGTCCGGACCGGCTTGGCCGAGGTGACGCCGGACCTCGACCAGCTTCTCGTCCTCGCGCTGCATGACCCCACGTCACGTGTGCTCTACCCGACCGAAGGTGGTGCTTGGGTGACTTCTGACGGGCGGACAGTCATCCCTGCCCTCGGTGCGGTCGACGTGCGCCGGCACGGTCAGCTGACCGCCAGGATCGAGTTCGACAGTCGGCTCACCGATCGACGCGTGGTCGACTCAGTCGCGCGCGAGGCGTCGGCCGAGATCGACAACGTGGCGTTGCGGGCGCAGCTTGCCCAGCAGCTGGAGCTGATCACTGAGTCCAGGTCGAGGCTGGCCCGGGCGCAGCTCGAGGAGCGCGGGCGGATCGAGCGTGACCTGCACGACGGTGCCCAACAGCGGCTGCTTGCGATCGCCCTCCAGCTTCAGGCAGCGCAGGTCAACGGGCGTCCTGACGTGCTTCGCGCGGAGATCGACCGCGCGGTGGCCGACCTCGGCCTCACCGTCCAGGAGCTGCGAGACCTCGCCGCGGGTCTTCATCCAGCCGCCCTCACGGGTGGTGGCCTCCTGGCGGCCGTCGTTGATCTGGCCGGCCGGATCCCGCTGACCATCACCTATGACGTGATGGATGAGCGACTTCCGGCTGGCGTAGAAGGTGCCGCCTGGTTCGTCATCTCCGAGGCGGTCGCCAATGCCGTCAAGCACGCCGGCGTCGACGAGGTGGCCATTGCGGTCAGAGCCGAGCCAGCCGGCGTATGCGTGACGGTGGCCGACTGCGGGCTCGGGGGCGCCCAACCGGAGGGCCGAGGGCTGCAGGGTCTTGCGGACCGTGTCGCGGCGCTGGCCGGGACGCTGCAGGTCCGCGAGAACCGGCCGCACGGGACGATCGTCGAAGCGAGGCTGCCATGCGTGTCGTGATCGCCGACGACTCGGCTCTCCTGCGCGAGGGTCTCGCTCGGTTGCTGACGGAGTCGGGCGTCGAGGTGTGCGCGACCGTGGCCGATGCGTCGGCGCTCGCTGAGGCTGTCCGGGCGCACCGTCCCGACGTTGCCGTCGTCGACATCCGGATGCCGCCGACGTTCACCCACGAGGGCGCCGTCGCCGCAGTCGAGCTGCGGTCCACCTATCCCGATCTCGGCATCCTGCTGCTGTCGCAGGCGGTCGAGACTCACTTCGCTGCTCAGCTGCTCGAGCGGCACGCGGACCACTTCGGCTACCTGCTCAAGGACCGTGTCGTGGACGTTTCGATGCTTACGCAGGCGCTGGAGACAGTCGCTGCAGGTGGCACCGTGCTCGATCCGCACATCATCCGGAGCCTGATGAGGGCTCACGACCACCGCAGCCCGGTGCACGCGTTGTCCGACCGTGAGCGCGACGTGCTCACCTTGATCGCGGAGGGCAGGTCGAACGCCGCCATCGCGCAACGCCTCGTGGTCTCGGTCAAGACGGTCGAGAGTCACATTGCGAACATCTTCAGCAAGCTCGGGCTGCATGACGAACCCACGGATCATCGGCGCGTGCTCGCGGTGCTCGAGGCGCTCCGCCACGTGGACGATGGTCAGCCTGACTAGGACACCCTTCGGCCGCTGTCCAGCTATCCCTGTGGGAGCAGAAGTCCCGTCGAACGCGACCTAAGCCCCTTCTGCCAGGTCGATCGGACGGCGCACGCTGGAACCAGGTCGTCCGTGCGTGCCGGCCGCAGGAGGCGATCGTGATGGTGCAAGAACCGATGGTGCGTCCCGTGGTTGTGGGCGTGGACGGCAGCGCGGCAGCGCTCCGCGCCTGCGAGTACGCGGGAGAGGTAGCCGCCGAGCTCGGATGTGGTCTGCGCCTGATCCACGCTTTCCGACCGCTCGTCGAGGCGACGGCAGACGAGTCCTTTGGGGCAGCCGCGATGAAGAACGACGGCTATCGGATCCTGCGCGAAGCGGCCCAGTATCTGCGACGTCACACGGATGCGCCGATCGGCGTCGTCCTGAGTGAGGGCAGACCGTCCGGCGTCCTCGCGGAGGCGTCTCACGGAGCCAGCGTCGTCGTCGTGGGGCGACGAGCCTTGCCCGACGACGACGAACCTCAGCCCAGCAGTCTCGTGATGGGACTCGTCCCCGCGGCCGCGTGTCCGGTTGTGGTGGTGCCGCCCGACGGGTCACCACCCGAGACGACCGCGATCGTCGTCGGGATCGCCGAGTCCCAGCACTCCCACGAGGCCTTGCGCTTCGCGTTCGCCGAGGCGGCTCGCCACAAGACGGGAGTCACGCTGGTTCGTGCCTGGCCGATCCACGGCCCGGAGGGTCACGGCCCGTGGTTCCTGCGCGACCAGGAGGCGAACGAGATCCTCGACGAGGCCGTGGCCGACCTGGTCACGGCGTACCCGGACGTGCCCGTCGAGCGCGTGGTCGAGAGTGGGTGGCCCGTGGATGCGCTGCTCCGGCACGCGACCGACGCCGCGCTCCTCGTGGTGGGAAACGCGGCTCACGACGACCCTGATGCGGTCGGGGGCGTGACCCGTCAGTTGGTCGCGAGGTCGCAGGTTCCGGTGGCTGTGGTGCGCCATCACGCTCACCACGAGCAAGCCACCGCCGCAAAGTCAGCCGTGGGTGGGCGGTCAGCCGCTGCCGGGGGTTCGTAGGCCGAAGCCGAACCGGAACAACGGGTTGTAGTGA
This sequence comes from uncultured Actinomycetota bacterium, assembly GCA_963712935.1. Taxonomy (GTDB): domain Bacteria; phylum Actinomycetota; class Actinomycetes; order Propionibacteriales; family Nocardioidaceae; genus JANLYC01. Next base: position 16,030 of record CAVQJX010000022.1, on the reverse strand, counting down.
CGGTCACCGACGTTGATGGGCTCCTGCGCGACCGACCGGGGCCATGACACGGGCAGGCGACCAGTGAAGGGGCGCTTGCCGAAAAGTGTGTCCGCGACGCCGGCTCCTTCGCTGCCCGGAAGCCACCCAGCGACGAGAGCATCGATCCGCGCGAGTCGCTCCGGTGCGATGACGAGGGGACGACCGGACACGATCACGACGACGCAGGACGATGCCTGTGCGCAGACAGCGTCGACGGCCTGCTTGTCGTCGGACGAGAGCTTCATGGTTTTCTCCGGGCGCGGTGCCCCGTGGTCGCCCGGGTCGTACGCCCAGCGGGGTCCGTTGACGTCGCCGAACCCTTCGGCGTACGGCGTCTCACCGACCACGACGATGCCGACGGAGCTGGCGGGCACCGGCGTTGACGCGTCCTCGCTGTAGGTGACATCGGCGCTGGGACCGGCGGCCGCCTTGATCCCGTCGAGGATGGTCGTCCCGGGGAACGTGTTGGTCGAGCCGCCCTGCCAGGTCAGTGTCCAGCCGCCGGCTTGGTTTCCGATGTTGTCGGCGTTGGACCCGGCCACGTAGATCGACTGCGGCGCATCGAGGGGGAGCGTGTGGTGGCGGTTCGTCAGGAGGACCTGTGACTCGGCAACGGCCCGCCGGGCGACGGCTCGATGGGCGGGGCTGCCGATCTCATCGATATGGCGCCGATCGGTGAACGGGTGCTCGAACAACCCGAGCTCGAACTTCGCCGTGAGGATGCGCGTGACGGCGTCATCGATGCGCCGCATCGACACCTGACCCGCATGGACCTCATCGATCAGCGTGGTGATGAAGTCCTGATAGGAGTTCGGCTCCATGAACATGTCGATGCCGGCGTTGACCGCTGTCCGCACCTGGGTTGGCCAGTCGCCAGGAATCTGGTGGATGCCTTCCCAGTCGCTGACCACGATCCCGTGGAACCTCATCGCGTGTTTCAGGACGCCGGTGATGAGCTGGCGGTTGGCGTGCATCTTGATCGGGTTGCCGATACCGTCGCCGGTCCAGTCGACGCTCGAGTAGGACGGCATCACGGAGCCGACGTCATGGATGCGGACGGCGGGCCGGTACGGGGCCAGAGCCAGCCGTGCGAACTCGTGGCGGGTGACGATGTCGATTCCCTGGTCGATGGTGTAGTCGCCGTTGCCGGTGCCGTAGCGGGTGAGCCCGTCACCGGCGAAGTGCTTGGCCGTCGCGAGGACATGGTCGGGGTCGGCCAGCTCGCCGGGTCGGCCCTGAAGGCCGTCGATCATGGTCTCCATCCGGGCTACCAGGCGTGGTGACTCGCCGAAGCTCTCGTAGGTGCGGCCCCATCGGTCATCGCGCGCCACACAGATGCAGGGCGCGAACGCCCACTGCGGTCCGGTTGCGCGCGTCTCCTCGGCCGTGATGTGCCCGATCTGCTCGACCAGCCGGGGGTCGCGGGTGGCGCCGAGGCCGATGTTGTGCGGGAACACGGTGGCCCCTTGGAGGTTGCCGTGCCCGTGGACGGAGTCGACGCCGTACAGCAGCGGGATGCCGAGCCGGGTGTCGAGGGCGGCGCGCTGGAACCTGTCGACCATGTCGGCCCAGGCTTGTGGAGTGTTGCCGGGCGGGGTGGAGCCGCCGCCGGACAGGAGGCTTCCGAGCTTCCACGTCGTGATCGGGGTCGCGTCGTCGAACACCTGGAAGCGCTCGGTCTGGGTCATCTGCCCGACCTTCTCCTCGAGGGTCATCCGGGAGAGCAGGTCGGCCACGCGCTCGCGTACCGGAAGGTCGGGATTCCGGTACGCCGGCCGTGCCGCCTGCGCCGAGTGCTGCACCGGCCCCGACGGCGGTGTGCCGGCCGAGGCGACGGTCCTATCGGTCACCACCAGGCCGGTGCTCGACACGGCCAGGGCCGTCAGGGCGAGCAGGACGCGGCCTCGGGACAAGAAGGGGCGAGCCAGCTGAACGGTCATGTGTACCTCCGCCAAGTGCGCGACGTCGGCAGGCTGCAGTGGTTGAGACCCGCGGACGTCGGGGTGGGTGCGATCGCCTCCGACGTTATCGATCCGGATACTTCACCGCATCTGGGGCGAACCGTCCCACTTTCAGCGGCATGGACCGGTGCCCCGTAGATCGTGCCCAGCTGAGCCAGAATCCCGAGGGTTGCGGGCTGCGGGCTGCCGGCTGCGGCCGCGGGCTGCCGCGGGCTGCGGCCGCGCGGCGTCATGGTGAGCGAATGGTCCCTGTTCGTCATAAGGTTGACAAACAGGGACCATTCAGGTCATCTGGTGCCCTTTAGCGTCGCGGTCGTGGGAGTTGCCGAGAGCACTGGTGTTTCGGCCTTGTCGACAGAGGGAGGAGCCCGATGACACCGACCGCTGCGATCCGGGCGCGCGGGATCACCAAGACGTTCAGGGATGTCGTCGCCCTCGACGGTGTCGATCTTGACCTCTCACGCGGACGGATCCACGGCCTGGTCGGGCCCAATGGTGCTGGCAAGACCACGCTCCTGGGGCTCATGCTTGGACTGTCGGTTGCCGACGGCGGCACCCTGGAGGTCCTCGGCACGCCGGTCGGTCGCGCGGCTGCCGTGTCCCGGGGGGTCGCGGGCTTCGTCGAGAGCCCCGGTCTCTACCCCACGCTGACGGCGCGCAAGAACCTCGCTGCTCTCGCCTCTCTCCGCGTCGATACAGACGGTCGCTCCGCCGACGTCGACGAGCTGCTGGACCGAGTCGGACTCGCTGACGTGGCGGACGACCAGGTCCGAGGGTTCTCCCTCGGGATGCGGCAGCGACTGGGGCTGGCCGCCGCCTTGCTCGGCGAGCCGCGTCTGCTGGTACTCGACGAGCCCGCCAATGGTCTCGATCCTGCCGGCAAGCGGCAGATCCACCGGGTTCTCACCGACCTCTCCGACGACGGTGCGACCGTCGTCCTCTCGAGCCACCGCATGGACGATCTTGCCGCTCTGTGTGACGAGGTCACCCTGCTTTCCGAAGGCCGGGTCGTCTTCTCGGGTCCGGTGCGCAAGCTGGCTGCCGAGAGCGGTCACCTCGACTATCGACTGGTCACCTCCGACGCCAACGGCGCCCGCCGCGTCGCCGGGGCGACGCCTGCCGTGGGCCAGGTGGCCGGCCACATGTCGAGGTCGCAGGAGGACGACGAGGCGCTCGTCGTACGTGGGCCCGAGGCGGCCATGGACGACCTGGTCGTACGGCTGGTCGCCGCGGGTATCGCGATACGCGAGCTCGCTCCGGTCGTACCACCGCTCGAAGCCGCCTTCCTCGCGTTGACCGGCGCCGACACTGAGTCGAGCACCCTCCGAGCGAGGTCCGTCCGATGACCGCCGCCACGGTCGACGCACCCGCCCAGCCGCACCGGATCGTCCTGTGTCGTAGCTACCGTTTCGAGCTGGTCAAGCTGGTATCGCAGTGGCGCCTCCGGCTGGTGTTCCTGACCTGCCTGCTCGCTCCGGCTACTTACGCCGCCGTGATCAGTCAGCAGAGCTCCCTGCCCACGGACGCCCTCTACGGCCGCTGGATGAACCAGTCCGGATGGGCCGGCTCCCTGGTCATCCTCGTCTTCATGGGCACGCTCGTCCTGCCTCTGCTCACCAGCGTCGTGGCCGGCGACATCTTCGCCATGGAGGATCGACTCGGCACGTGGCGGCTGCTGCTGGTCGCCGTGCGCTCACCCCGCCGGATCTTCCTGTCGAAGGCGCTCGCCGCCTACACCGTGACCGTGGTGCTCCTCACAGCCCTCGCCGTCTCGTCGATCGCTGGGGGGCTGATATCGATCGGCAGCCACCCCCTGCCGGGGCTCGACGGGCACAGCATGGGGTCTGGTGAGCTCGCGCGGACGGTCCTGCTGGCCTGGCTGACACTCGTGCCGCCAACCTTGGCGTTCTCGGGGGTCGGCCTGCTGGGCTCTGTCGCGCTGGGCCGCTCGCCCCTCGGACTACTGATGCCGGTCGCGCTGGCGCTCGTGCTCGAAGGCGTCCAGCTGATGCCCGTGCCGGTGGCACTCCGGGTCGCGCTGCCGATGAACGCGTTCACCAGCTACCGCGGTCTCCTCACGACGCCGGGCCAGCTCTTGTCGCTCTGGATCGGGCTCGTCGTCAGCCTCTCCTGGACCGCGCTCGCCACGTTCCTGAGCTACCGCCTCTTCATGCGACGGGACTTCACGGATCCGGCATATGACGGCTCGGGTCGACGATTCGTCATCGCGGGTCTGGCTCCGCTCGCCGGCCTGGTCGCGGCAACTGCTCTCGTCGTTGCTTCGGTGACCGGTGCCTCCGGCTCGGGGATCGACCGGCCGAAGCTCGAGTCCGCGCTCGCGACGGCGTTTTCTCACCTCTACGTGCTACAGACCGGCGAGCTCAACCGCCCTGCGCTCTCCGAGGAGCAGCTGAAGGCCACGGCCACGTGCGACAAGGGTGGTGATCGGGTCGAGGACGTGGGTCCGGGCGCCGACTGGCGCTGCGTCGTCACCTGGACCTTGCCCGGTACGACCGCGACCGGCAACGCGATCTACCAGCTCGATGTGGCGGCAGACGGACGGTACGCCGCCGACGGCGACGGGCCGAAGGAAGTCAACGGCTTCTTCCAGATCCGCACTCCGACTGGTGACGCTCCGAACCCGCTATGGCAGTTCGACGGCGTTATCGACGTGCTCGACAACTCAACGAAAGGATCAGCATGAATGTCACGCGCACCCGCGTGGTGAAGTCTGCGCGCATCTCCAGAAAGTTCACGGTCGGCATCATCGCCGGGGTACTGGCCATCGCAGTCTCCGGTGGTGTTGTCTACGGCTCGACCATCGGCTTCGGCCAGAATCAGGTCGGCAACGAGTACCCCAACGGCCTACAGATCTCGTCCAACCAGATCCTGCAGCCACTTGGCGAGCGGCTCACGACGCCATACGGCAAGTTCATGGGCTCCACCGTCAGCCCCGACGGGCGCTTCCTTGCCGCCACGGCCACCGACCGTTCGGTCTCGCTGCAGATCTTCGACCTGGAGTCGTACACGTTGATCTGGCGCGGCGGCACGGCGTCCGGCGTCGACATGCGACTGTCGGACAACACAGTCGGCCAGGAGGGGCCCCTCTACTCTCCGGACGGCAGGTTCCTGTTCATGCCCAATGCGACCGGCATCACGCGGTTCCCGGTCAACGAGGACGGCACCCTGGCTGCCGGCACCAAGGTCAACATCCCGACAGTGGGCGGGCGGCAGGCGTTGACCGCAGGCATGGCGTTCGCTCCCGACGGCTCGACCCTGTACGCGGCGGTCAACGGCCAGAACACCGTCGTCTCGATCGACCCAACCGCTGGCACGATCACGAAGACCTGGGACGTCGGCATCGCTCCCCGCCAGCTGGCGTTCGTTGGCTCCAAGCTCTACGTCAGCGACGAGGGTGGTCGCCAGGCAAAGCCGGGAGAGAACACCATCGAGTCCTACGGCACCCAGGTCCCGTCCGACCAGTTCCTCGGAACCTCGACGACCGGCGTGCTCAGCGTCATCGACACGTCCAACACCGCCGCGCCCGTCGGGCAGATCAAGGTCGGGCTCCACCCAACCGCCATGCACGTCGATGACGGCGTCCTCTACGTCACCAACACCAACGACGACACGGTCTCTGTGGTCGACACCACAGCCGATAAGGTCGTCCAGACGATCGCCACCCAGCCGTACAAGGGCTCCGCGATCGGCTACGAGCCCGACGCGGTCACGGTCCACAACGGTCGGCTCCTCGTCAGCCTCGGCCGCGCCAACGCAATTGCGGTCTACAAGCTCGGCACGAACGCGCTTGACCCGGTGAGCTACGTCGGCCTCGTCCCGACGGACTACTACCCCGAGGACGTTTTCCCCGTCGGCGACCAGATCCTCGTGGCCAACCGCCGCGGCATCGACGCCCGGGGCCCACTCATCACCTTCAACAAGGGCTTCGGCACCACGCCGGCGACCGGCCACGGCACGCACGGCACGACGGCGTCCCTGACCCGCTTCACCTTGCCGGGGGACGGCGAGATCAGGGAGAACTACACCCCGACGGTCTTCGCCCAGAACGGCTGGGGTCCCGGGAAGACCGACGTCAGGCATGCCAACGGCAACCGGGGCAAGCATGTGCCGCCGGTTCCGGTGCCCATACGCATTGGCGACCCCTCGACGATCAAGCACGTGTTCATGCTGGTCAAGGAGAACCGGACCTACGACCAGGTCCAAGGCGACATGCCCGAGGGCAACGGTGACGGGTCCCTGGCCCAGTTCGGCGAGCAGGTCACTCCCAACATCCACGCACTGTCCCGCCAGTTCAGTCTGTACGACAACACCTACGATGTCGGCACCAACTCAGCCGAGGGTCACAACTGGATCATGCAGGGCGACGACCCCGAGTACAGCGAGTCCAGCGCGGGCGAGTACATCCGCTCCTATGACACGGAGAACGATGTACTCGGTCACCAGCGCTCCGGCTTCCTCTGGACCGCCGTCCAGTCCGCGCACCACACCGCCAAGAACTATGGCGAGTTCATGATCTTCGAGAACAAGCCGGCCGGTGCGACCTGGCAGCAGTACTACTGTGCCGCGCGATCCGTCGAGGACGGCGGTGACCGTGGGCAGCTGTACGACCCCTCGATCCGCCTCAACACTCGGTCGCCGATCCCGTCGTTGGACGACATCTCCAACCACGATGCGCCGATGTTCGACCTGGGAATCCCCGATCTGTACCGCTACCAGATCTGGAAGCAGGACTTCCTGAAGAACGGCCCTGCCGACTTCAACATGGTGTGGCTGTCCGATGACCACACCGGCGGCCCGGTGTCCGCGCGTTCGAATGTCGCCGGCGGCGATCTCGCGCTCGGCAAGATCGTCCAGACGATCTCGCACAGCCGGTACTGGAAAGACTCCGCAATCTTCGTCCTCGAGGACGACAGCCAGAACGGTGCGGACCATGTCGACGGCCACCGCGCCCCGATCCAGGTCATCAGCCCGTGGGCTGCGCACGGCAAGACCATCTCGACCTACTACTCGCAGATCTCGATGGTCCGCACGATCGAGCAGATCCTCGGAGCGGAACCGCTGAACCAGAAGGTCGCTGCGGCGACCCCGATGTTCGACGCCTTCCAGTCGAAGCCGGACTACGCGCCGTTCACCGCGGAGCCGAACCGAATCTCGCTCACCGAGAACATCGCGACCCCACCTTCGTGTGGTCTCGACACACCGGCGAACGGCGGGCCGTCGGCGAGACCGTCACCTGTTCCCGGCAGGTACGTCTCCTACGTGACGGCCTGGAAGAAGTGGGCCACGGGGCAGCACTTCAGCGGCAAGCACCCACAGCCCGACTTCGCCAACACGGAGCTGATGAACCGCTACACGTGGTACGACGCCCACCACTGGGACCTGCCCTACCCGGGTGACCCGAGGATCTACCTCCCCGACGAGGTGCCGGGCGCGGCTCTGCCAGGCTCGGAGGGCGACTGACCTCGTCCTGACGGGCTGAGCCCCAGACAGAAGCCAGGTGGCCCACCGGGGGGACCCCCGGTGGGCCACCGCTGTCTTGTTTCCCCAGGCTGATCCCAGGGTGCGGTGCCGAGCTCGAGGATCCGTCGATGTGCTCGATTCGACAGGTGCAACCGCCGTGGCCGGGGAAAGGTAGAGCGGGTGACCGGGATCGAACCGGCATGGCCAGCTTGGAAGGCTGGGGCTCTACCATTGAGCTACACCCGCGTGCGCCGAGCGACATACCCGGCGCGGCGTCTATGGTGCCATGGCGTGACCTGACCGGGCGAATTCGGGCTTGTAGTCGACGGTGCGGGATGCCAACGCACCCAGCCTGCTGAGACGATTCCGGCGTGACCGTGCTCGTGCGACGTGCTGGCCCCGACGACGTGCCCCGGCTGGCTCGCATCAACGTCGACACCTGGCGGGCTGCGTATGCCGGCATCGTGCCGGCGGCGTACCTCGACGGACTCGACGTGCACGACTTCGAGAACCGTTGGCGGGGGCGGCTGACCATTGACCACCCGGGCATCTCGTCCTGGGTGGCTGAGGTGGATGGTCACGTCGCCGGCTACGCGAGCGTCGGCCCCTACCGACCGCAGCAGGACGCCGACCCCACCGAGGACATGACCGGGTGGGGCGAGGTGTACGCGCTCTACACGGAGGTGGAACGGCAGGGGCGCGGCGCCGGGGGAGCGGTGCAGGACGCGGCCCTTGCCTGGTTACGCGATCAGGGAGCCCGGCACGCGGCCCTCTGGGTGCTGCGTGACAACGAGAGCAGCCGACGCTGGTACGCCGCGCACGGCTGGCGAGCGGACGGAACCACCAGCTACTGGGACGACGCCGGGACGCCGCTGGAGGAGGTCCGCCTGGTCCGCAGCCTCTGACGGGTCTGAGGCCTGACTCGACGGCCGGTGGGAGGCCGCGCGTCGATGGCCTAGACTCATGCGGCGTTCAGTCGAGCCGATCCGGCCCGCTGAGACCGGGGCGTAGCGTAGTGGCTAGCGCGCCTGCTTTGGGAGCAGGAGATCGCAGGTTCGAGTCCTGTCGCCCCGACCACATATCCGCAGGTCAGAGGCTTATTGTTTCAACAACTAGCACGCGTGCCCCCAATGTGCCCTGGACATGAGCATGATGAGTGCATGGCCTTCATTGACGTGCTCCCGCCTAAGCCGGTCCAGTTGCTCGTCGACAACGTCTGGGCGCCGCTCTGGGCTGCTCCGGCGCTGGCGGTACAACAGTCGCCTGGCGAGGGTTCGTCGCCTCCTCGATCGGCGTCGGCATAACAAGCTCGAGTGGATCGACGATGCCCGGCTACGTCCAGCGCCATAGGCGAAGGAGCATTGGGACGCGCGTCCCAGGACAAGGCAATGAAGGAGCGGACAGAGTCAATCGCTTGACTACTGTGACCGGATACACCGAGAAGAGCGCCTGATGATCTTTCGCCCCCCAGCCATGATCGCGCGACTGCCCTGGTACGCACAGTTGTTGGCTGGCATCCTTGCCGGAGTTTTGACCGCCGCGGCGGTTTCGTTCGCGTGGTCCTGGCGCTGAACGTTGAGGCGACCAGCATGCTCGTGGCCACTGCTCTGGCATGTCTGGTAGCCCGCCCGGAAGTCACCCCTAGTTCGGTTTAGTCATTATCGAGTCTGTCTGCCGTCACATGAGCGATTACTACACATCACTTGTCGGTGGTGAGTTCTACTAAGTCGGCGTTGCTCACCGCGCGCATGGACCACGAGGTCGACAGGGAGCAACCTTGCGGTCTGCGGCGCGCTTGCTACGCCTCGCTTAGCAATCAAGCTCTCTCATCTAAGGCACATGAACGGACGGGCATGAAGTCTTCACTCAAGGTCGGCATAGTCGCTGGTGTCATCGGAGCCAGTCTTCTCGGCGCCGGTGTCGCTTTCGCGGCGACATCACTAGTCAACTCCCAGGGGGTCATTACCGGCTGCGTGGACACCAAACACAAGGGTGCCCTCCGGGTGATATCTCCCGGAGGACAGTGCGCGAAAACCGAGACCCAACTCCCATGGAACCAGGCCGGGTTGCAAGGACCAACGGGTGCAACGGGCCCGGCAGGGGCGGATGGACCTAAGGGCGAGGCAGGCCCCGCAGGTGCGGAGGCTCTTGGGCACTTCACGGTGGCAACGGCCACACATGACGTCCCGCCCGGCTCCTGGTTCTCCGGCCAAGCGACTTGCGGCATCGGCTCGGTCGCTATCAGCGGCGGCATGAATGTCCCGCTTGTCAACGCTGGCATTCGTCCTATCGGGAGCTACCCAGCAGCCCTGGCAGGGGAGCCGAGGTCCTGGCGAAGCACCGGCGTCAACGACGGCAGTCAGACGGAGACCGTGACCTACTATGCCGTCTGCGCCGCCGGAACCTATCCAACCCGTTAGGCGATCTCCTGGAAACAGAATCTCGAGGGGCTACTCAACCTAGAGATGACTCTTGATCACGATGCGTCGGTGCGAGTTGACATTTCCGTGGGCGACCTCGGAAGCGCGGATGATGCAGCGGCGGCGCCGGATGGCGTCGCCCGCATCGACGCCATGCTCGGCAAGCCACTCGTGCCTGGCCGCGCGTTGACGGTGCAGACGTTCAGCGTTGGCCCGGTTGTCATACGGAATGGCTCGACCAGTTCCCGCGGCAGGATCAGCTCGACGTCGTCGTCGCTGGGCCGGGCAGTTTGCTCACGACGCCGAGCCACGAACCCGCTTCTTTCCGCTCTGGGCCGCCCAGCGGGTCTGTGCCGCCTTCCGCCCTCGAGCCTGCGCCGGCGTGGGCAATGCAGCGTCGACCTCATCGGGCAAAGCAGTTGTGCCAGCAACTTGCCATGCGCGAGGTGATGCTGCCGCAACTCACTCAGCGCCGGCTGTTATGAGTCCTGTCGCCCCGACCGCATATCCGCAGGTCACAGGCTTGTCTCACAAGGCAGCACCTGTCGGCTTAGTCGCCGCCAGCATTGCTGAGGGTCTGATGCAGCTGCAGCTGTCGAGGGCAAAGATCGCTCCAGGCAATCCAGGCGACCTTGCTCTTGGCCAGGTCGACCTGTGACCACTTCTCGGGAGTCTGGGCCTGCACGTGGAGCCAGTAGAAGAGCATCTGCCGGGCAGCCGACTTGCTGCTGCCGTGAGGATGGTCGGGTCGATACGGCTGGATCAGCTGGCTATAGCTCAAGGATCCGGACAAGTATTCAGTCTTGCCGGGCGCATTGCCCCAAGGCCTGGTCGACAACCAGCGACATGCCTCCCGGCCGTACTTCAGCGCGGATGTCTTGTTGACGCCATTAGGAACGTCAGACAGGTAATCGTGCTGGTGGACCACTCCCCCCACAAAGGCAGGCACGGTCATGATGAGCAAGGCACCGGTAGCCCAGACGACCCATCTACGGATGCCCGCTCCGGCACGCTGTTCCCGTTTTCTCGCCCAGGCATACCCCCACACCGCCCCCAGGATCGCCACGGCGAGCATGAAGGAGCGCATCGTCCACGTGGCCGGCGTGGGCAACCGGCTAGGCGACTCACTCATCGCGCGCCCCAGACAGACTGCTGAAATCGCGAACCACGCGGCCACATAGCCGAGGACGCCGCAGCAGACCGCGACGCCCCACTTACTCCATCGACCCTCGGGCCACTCCCTCACCCCAAGCACGCTACGAGATCCGCATCACCCGTGACTACACCTTCGCGTCTTCACGGTTGGAACGTTCTTGCTGTCCGAAGACGCATCCGGCCGCAAGATCGTTCCAACCGCGGGGGAGTGGCGGCACTCGCGTCACCTCCGTCACAGGAGACGCGGACGATTTCACGCTCGGCAAACGCCCCGATAGGCTGGCCGTCTGCCTCAGCAGACCGCCCGCGCCCTGGCATGGCCGCATCCGGGCGCTGCCCCGCCGTATCACCCCACGTATCAAGGAGACACGCCTGTGAAGACCGCCGTCGAGACATTGAACCCGACGCGGGTCAAGCTCACCGTCGAGGTGCCCTTCGAGGAGCTCAAGCCGAGCCTCGACGCGGCCTACAAGAAGATCGCGCAGCAGATCAACATCCCCGGCTTCCGCAAGGGGAAGGTTCCCGCGATGGTCATCGACCAGCGGGTCGGCCGCGAAGCCGTGATCGGTGAGGCCGTCAACGAGGCGCTGCCGCAGCTGTACTTCCAGGCGCTGCAGGACAACAACATCGTTCCCCTCAGCCAGCCCGAGCTCGAGGTCGGCGAGGTCGAGGACGGCAAGGACATCACGTTCGTCGCCGAGCTCGACACCAAGCCCGAGATCACGCTGCCTGAGTACACCGGCATCGAGGTCGAGGTCGAGGACATCTCCATCGGTGACGACGAGGTCGACGAGCAGCTGGAGAGCCTCCGTGAGCGCTTCGGCAGCCTCAACCCGGTCGAGCGCGCAGCAGGTCAGGACGACTTCGTGACGATCGACCTGTCCGCCGCCAAGGACGGCGAGGCGATCGAAGAGGCCCAGGCGACCGGCATGAGCTACCAGGTCGGCCGCGGCACGATGCTCGAGGGCCTCGACGATGCGCTGATCGGTATGTCGGCCGGCGACGAGGCGACCTTCGAGTCCACGCTCGTCGGCGGTGAGTTCAAGGACCAGAGCGTCGACGTCACCGTCAAGGTCACGGCCGTCAAGGAGCAGGAGCTGCCCGAGCTCGACGACGACTTCGCCCAGCAGGCGTCGGAGTTCGACTCGATGGACGAGCTGCGCGCCGACGTACGTGACCGGCTGATCCGTAACGGCCGGCTCGAGCAGGCCGGCGCCGCACGTGACGCCGTGCTCGAGAAGCTGCTCACGATGGTCGAGATCCCGCTGCCCGACGCCGCCGTTGCCGACGAGCTGCAGTCCCGCCGTGACTCGATCGAGCAGCAGCTCGCGTACGCCGGCATGACCGAGGCCGACTACCTCGAGTCCGAGGGTCAGACCGAGGACGAGTTCGCCGCCGACCTCGACAAGAGAGTCCGCGACGCGATGGCGGCGCAGTTCATCCTCGACGAGATCGCCACAGCAGAAGCGCTCGGCGTCGACGAGGGCGAGCTCACCCAGCACCTGTTGCGCCGGGCGCAGCAGTCGGGCCAGAGCCCCGAGGAGTACATCAAGCACATCATGGAGCACAACCACGTGCCCGAGATGGTCTCCGAGGTACGCCGTGGCAAGGCCCTCGCCCACATCGTCGAGGCGGCCACCGTCAAGGACGCCTCCGGCAACGTCGTCGAGCTCAAGACCCTGCAGCCCGACGGCACCTACGCCGATCCTGAGGAGCTCGCCGCTCAGGCCGAAGCCGCGGCTCAGGCGCAGGCGGCAGCCGCAGCGCCGTCCACCGATGCGGCCGCCGACGTTGTCGCGACCACCGACTACCTGGTCGCCGCCGACGACGAGGCGAAGTAGACCCGGTCCGACCTCAGCCTGTGGCTGAAGGTCCGCGCGATGCGTCGCCCGGGCCTTCAGCCACAGGTCTGTCCGGGGGTTGACGCGCCATCGTCAGCGCGAGTCGGTGACCTGTCACCACCACGATCAGCCAGGCCGAGCCGAGCGTCCAGCCCACCAGGACGTCCGTGAGCCAGTGGTGCCCGAGATAGACCCGGCTCAGTCCCATCGCCACAGCCAGTACCACGGCGACCGTCGTCACGGTGATCCGCCAGCCACGTGACTCGACGCGGCAGCTGATCAGATAGGCGATGAGCAGCAGGATGACCCAGCTGTTCAGCGTGTGACCGCTCGGGAACGACGGGGACGTCTCGAAGGGGGCCACGGCGAACCGCTGCGGCGGCCGGGCGCGGTCGATGCTGTGTTTGCCGATCACGGTCAGCAGGACCGAGCCACCGGCCGCGACGGCCATCAACAGGATCGGCGTCCACCGCCGCCACCACAGGGCCAGCGCCACCGCCGCCACGGTGGCGATGACGGGCATGATCACGGTCCCGCCCAGGTTCGTGTAGTCGGTGACCGCGGTGTTGAGACCCGCGCCTCGGCGGGCGATCATCCAGTCAAGCACCGGCCGGTCCAACCCGGCCACGCCCGCCTTGTCGGTGACGCTCTCGTAGATCTGGGCACTCAACACGCGTGAAGACGCCGGCGACCAGGACACCGAGCCCGGCCGTCACCAGCAGCACGACGACCGGGATCGACCGATCGTCGAGCCACCGTCGTGATGCGGCGACCGCCTTGGCCGTGACCCGGACTGCGGCCCGACCGACCGCGCTGGGCCAGGCCGTCAGGTCGCGACGACCGATGTGCGAGGTCTGATCGTCCTGGTGGTGGTCGTCGGGCGCGTCGTCCATGGCTCTCCTCGGTCCGAGCCGCCGACCCGTGAGCAGCGGATGTCGGAGTACCTCGTGACCCTACCTACGATCGCGGCCGCCGCTGTCGTACGGCAATCTGTGAACCAGGCTGAAAGGGAGACCGATGGACCGCGTGTGGTACGCCAGCTACGGCTCCAACCTGGCCTGGGCGCGGTTCCGCTGCTACTTGAGGGGAGGGCGCCCGGACGGAGCCGCCAGGGTCCTGCCGGGAGCCCGCGACAGCGCCGACCCGACTGGCGACGAGCCGATCCTGCTCGACGGCGCGGTCAGCTTCGCGTGGGAGTCGCCCACCTGGGGCGGTGGCATCGCCTTCTACGATCCCGACGTCGCCGGTACGACGTACGGCCGGGCCTACCAGCTCACGCTCGAGCAGTTCGCCGACGTGGCCAGTCAGGAGATGCACCGCGAGCCCAGCGGCGATCCCCTCGACCTGATCGCCCTCGCCGCGACCGGCAGTCTCGAGCTGGGCCCGGGCCGCTACGAGACCCTGCACGTCGTGGGAGACATCGACGAGGTCCCGGTCGTGACGTTCTCGTCACACCCGTCCGACGAGCTCAGGCTCAACGCGCCGCGCCCGGCCTACCTCACGATGATGGCGCGCGGGCTGGCGGAGGCGCACGGACTCGACAGCCTGGCGATCGTCGAGTATCTGCTCACGAGGCCGGGTTGCCACCCAGGGTGGACCCGGGACGACCTCGCCGACGTCGTGTCGGCTGCGCTCAGCGTGTGAACGGTCAGGCTGTGGACCTCGCCTGCGGATCCAAGCGTCAGCAGGCCTGGATCACACCGACTGCGAGCGTGCGGCGCGCGCCGTGGCCTCGAGCAGGCTCGGGAGATCGTGTGGCGTGACCACCGGCGAGGCGGACCGCTGGTTGGGTACGCGGGTCCGCACGGCCAGGCGGCCGTCAGTCGTCAGCCCGACCTGGGCGGAGGGTCCGGCCGCCTGCTGCGCGATCTCGAGACCGCGCACGACCTTGACCTTGAGACTCACCCCCACCGAGCTGGTCACCCAGCTTTCGCTGTCGGGTCGCACGATGCTGCGCGAGGCGGTGGCGATGGCGATGTCGGCACCCTCGAAGCGGCCCCAGATCGTGTCGGACACATCGGCACCGAGCCCTCGACTGAGACCCAGCGGGTCGCCCGCGCTGTAGCGCAGACCGAGCGTCTTGGCGACTCGAGCCATGGCGTTGCGCCGCATGCGTTTGCGCATGGCGAGCACGGCCACGACCGCCGCAAACGCGACGACCAAGACCGTGGGGATGAGCCAACCGTTCGACATGGTTCTTGCATGGTGACGTGGTGCCGACCGTCCTGCAAGGACACGCGGTTCAAGTCACCACACCGTGAGACAACAGTCACGGAAAGCGACCAAAATAAGGGACTTCTCGTCCTGGGAGCGACTCAACGGACAAAACGTGCGCGCCCTTTTTTCGGCATTCGTCTGGGAGTCGCCCCGACGGGGTTCACGCGCCCGGTGGACGCGATCTCCGGACCCGCTGCGCGGCCCTATTCCGGGGGGAGCAGCACGGTTTCGCTCGGATGGCCGTCGCGGAGCAGGTCCTCGAGCAGGTGGCCCAGGCGTCTCGGGGAGAACGTCGTGTAGGCCGGGTCGTCGACGCGCTGCTCGTCGTACAGCCGCTGCGCGTGCTGGATCTCGTCGTAGGACCACCAGCGCATGCCGTCCAGCTTCTCGGCCCGCAGCTCGGCCTCGGTGAAGGCGGGGCGTGGATCGAACGGTTCGACCCTCAGCCAGAAGAAGGTGTCCTGCTGCCCGTCCCAGCGCGTCATCGGGAACACGTGCTCCTTCCACCACACGGCGGGTCCGGTGTCGTCGATGACCAGCCCGATCTCCTCACGCAGCTCGCGGATCAGCCCTTGCTCGACCGTCTCACCAGGATCGATGCCTCCGCCAGGACACGCCCACAGGCCGGTGGGGAGGTTGTCGGGGCCGAAGTCGAAGTGCACGAGCAGGACGCGGTGGTCGGAGTCCATCACGATCGCCCTCGCTGCGGGCCGGATGCGTAGCCCGTCGGGAGCCGGCCCAGCGGCGGCTGGTCTCAGGCGGAACGGCAGACCGTCGGAGGACTCGGACACCCTCGGCATTCTAGGCAAGCACAGGGCCGGAGTGCGCCCACAGCGAACACGGCCCGATCTCCCGTGGCTTCGTCCGTCGTGACCGCTAGTGTCGACGACGTGACTTCCACTGACTCGATCCAGATGAATGGGGCCAACGGTTC
>CAVQJX010000021.1:0-72050 GCA_963712935.1 uncultured Actinomycetota bacterium | reverse complement strand
CAACCACGGCACCGCGAATTGCGGGGCCGCAGTTCGCGGAGTGCTGCCGGCTCAGCGCGCGGCGAAGGTGTCGCGGTACTGCTGCGGGCTGACGCCCACGAGGCGGTGGAAGCCGGGGCGCAGCGACACCGCGCCGGACAGACCGACGTGTCGCGCGATCGAGTCGACGGTCAGATCGGTCTGTTCGAGCAATCGCTGCGCGTGCGTGATCCGCTGCTGCAACAGCC
Organism: uncultured Actinomycetota bacterium; assembly: GCA_963712935.1. Classification (GTDB taxonomy): domain Bacteria; phylum Actinomycetota; class Actinomycetes; order Propionibacteriales; family Nocardioidaceae; genus JANLYC01. The sequence continues at coordinate 71,823 of CAVQJX010000021.1, read as the reverse complement.
ATTGCAGCGGAGAGCTTCCGGTCCGGCTCCGGAAACGCCGGTCGAACTGCCGACGGCTCAGGTTTGCGCGCGCCGCCAGCACGCCGACGTCGAGCGGCTCGTCGAGGTGCTCGAGGACATACGTCATCACCTCGGCGAGATCGTCTCCGGCGGCCGGCTCTGGCACCGGCTGGTCGATGTACTGCGCCTGAGTACCTCCTCGGTGCGGCGGCGTCACCATCCGACGGGCGATCGCCGCAGCAGCCTCGCTACCCCACGCCCGGCGAACCAGGTGCAGACACGCATCGAGGCCGGCGGCGGTCCCGGCGCTGGTGACGATGTCACCCTCGTCGACGTACAGCACGGACGCGTCGACCTTCACCTCCGGGTAGCGAGCGGCCAGAGTCGCGGCGTGGAACCAGTGCGTGGCGGCACGTCGTCCGTCCAACACTCCGGTGGCTGCGAGCACGAACGCCCCCATGCACAGTCCGACCAGGACGGCTCCGTCGGCATGGGCCGCCTGCAACGCTTCGATGACCGAGGTCGGCGGCAGCTCGAGCGGATCGCGCCAGCTGGGCACGATGATGATCCCGGCCCGCCCCAGTGCATCGAGTCCGTACGGCGCAAGCAGCTCGACCCCACTCGTACTCGTGAGTGTCCCCGGCTCCGCTGCCACCGGCAGCACAGTGAAGGCCGGTGCGCCGCTGGCGGTGCGGTCGATCCCGAAGACGCTGATCGGCACCGACATCTCGAACATCGGCGCGCCATCGAACATCAGGACCGCGATCGCTGAGCCGTCCCTGCCCATGCACCCACCTCGATGGCTTGAATTGATCGATACACATCCATCAGGACACTCACGATCATAGGCGCCAGAAGGGCAGGATCGCTGCCATGACGACGACTCCACCCGCCGGCCCGGCCACCACGACGCAGCGCGCCTCGACGGCCGCGGCCGCCGGCCAGCTGACCGTGCAGGTGATCGGTGGACCGACAGCGGTCATCGAGCTGGGCGGGCTCCGCTTCCTGACCGACCCCACCTTCGACGGACCGGGCGACCATCCGGTCGGCCAACGGACCCTGGTCAAGACCGAAGGCCCCGCGCTCACCCCGGCTGAGATCGGGCCTGTCGATGCGGTCCTGCTCTCACACGACCAGCACCCCGACAATCTCGACTCGAGCGGCCGCGCCGTACTCGCAGACGTACCCCTCGCTCTGACCACGTCGGTGGCCGCAGAGCGGCTGGGCGGGACAGCCCGAGCGCTGCCACCCTGGCAGCGCCTCGACCTGACGTGTCCCTCCGGACAGCCGCTGCACGTCACCGGCGTACCGGCGCAGCACGGACCTGACGGCAGCGAGCACGTCACCGGACCGGTCACCGGCTTCGTCCTCACGGGAGCGGACCTCCCGACGGTCTACGTCAGCGGCGACAACGCCTCGCTGGACGTGGTTCGAGCCGTGGCTGCGAGGTGCGGCCCTGTCGACGTCGCGTTGCTGTTCGCTGGCGCCGCTCGTACACCGCTCCTGGACGGTGAGCTGACGCTCGGCAGCGTCGAGGCCGTACAAGCGGCGCGCATTCTCGGAGCGAGGGCTGTCGTCCCACTGCACACGGAGGGCTGGGAGCACTTCCAGCAGGGCCCTGACTCGATCGTCGACGCGTTCGCCGCTGCGGGCGAGGAGGACCGTCTCGTGCTGCTCACGCCGGGGCAGTCGGCCACCTTCTGACGCCCTTCCCGAGCCGGGCGGCCCACGGCAGGGACAGGGCGCACCACAAAGATGGGGCAACTGCCTCACGACGGCGGTGACTCCTCCCGCGTATCACTGAGACATGGATACCAAAACCCGCACGACCGACGCCTCCGACGTCACCCGCGACGCGTCGGACACCGGCAGATTCGCGCAGGCTGGCGCCTTCGTGGAAGGCCTTGCCGCGCAGAACTTCGACCTGCTCGCCACCACGCTCGACTCCGACGTACGGATGCGAGCCCTACTGCCCAGCGGCTTCGTGGAGTACGCCGGGGCCACCGAGGTCGCGGCCGCCTTCCGCACCTGGTTCGGCGACGTCGACGACTTCGAGCTCGGCGACGCCACCATCGGCGACATCGCCGGCCGCACCGTGCTGCACTGGCGGGTCCTGCCTCACGACGGCGGTGACTCCTCCCGCGTATCACTGAGACATGGATACCGAAACCCGCACGACCGACGCCTCCGCGTCACCCGCGACGCGTCGGACACCGGCAGATTCGCGCAGGCAGGCACCTTCGTGGAAGGCCATTGCCGCGCAGAACTTCGACCTGCTCGCCACCACGCTCGACCCCGACGTCCGGATGCGAGCCCTGCTGCCCAGAGGCTTCGTGGAGTACGCCGGGGCCACCGAGGTCGCGGCCGCCTTCCGCACCTGGTTCGGCGACGTCGAAGCCTTCGAGCTCGTCGACGCCACCATCGGCGACATCGCCGGCCGCACGGTGCTGCGCTGGCGCGCTCGCGTCATCAAGCCCGCGAAGGGCGACGGCTGGCTCACGATCGAGCAGCACGTCCTGGCCGACCTGGCCGCGAGCGGCGGCGTCGGACAGCTCGACCTGATGTGCAGCGGCTTCCGGCCCGAACCGCAGCACGACTGACCACCCACCCCGAGGAAGGAACAGCCATGAGCAACAAAGCAGCCATCAGCCTGACCACCGGGCTCGAGGACCCCGAGCGCGTCACGGTCGCCCTGCTCGTCGCGGTGGGAGCCGCCGAAGCCGGTCGCCCGACACTGATGTTCTTGACCAAGGAAGCCACCCGGCTCGCCACCGACGGAGTCGCGGTCGGTACCGCCTGCGACGGCTGCCCCGACCTGCCGTCCCTGATGAAGAGGTTCTCGGCTGCAGGCGGCGTGCTCCAGGCCTGCCCGATCTGCTTCGACGCACGCTCGCTCGACCCGGACACCCTGGTCGAGAACGCGACCCTGGGTGGAACCGTCCAGCTCTGGGAGTGGATCGGCGACGAGTCGGCGACCACCTTCAGCTACTGACACGGCGACGTCTCTCGTATCTCGCGACGCACGCGAGGCGGGTGGCACGATGGGGCCATGGAGCGGGTTCGCGAGGATGCCCAGGGCTCGTCGACACCCACTCGCGCCGAAATCCTGGGAGCACTCTCCCTCGCGATCGACCTGGGCCTCGGCCTGCCGTTGGAGCATGTGCTGCGCAGCGCGCTGATCGCAGACCGGTTGGCGGACCGACTGGGCTGCGACGAGGAACAACGCGCCGCCGCCTTCTACGTGACACTGGTGATGTGGGTGGGCTGCCATGCCGACTCCCACGAGTACTCGCGGTGGTTCGGGGACGACATCGCCGTCCGGCGGGACTCCTACCTGGTGGACTGGAACGGCTTCCCCTACGCGCGGTTCCTTCTCCAGAACCTCGGGCGCGGTCAGCCACTCCCGCACCGGATCATGATCGCCGGCGCGTTGCTGCGCAACACTCGGGGCAACCTGGCCCGGATGGTGGGCTCGCACTGCACCTCGGCTGGGCTGCTCGCGGAGCGGATCGGGCTGGGCGCCCCTACGCGGGACGCACTGGCGTTCACGTTCGAGAGGTGGGACGGCAAGGGTCTCCCCCAGGGAGTCAGTGGAGAGGCGATCCCGGTCTCGATGCGGATCGCGCACGTCGCCGACATCAGTGAGGTCTACCACCGACTGCACGGCACGGCCGGCGCGATCGAGAACGCCCGTCGACGAAGCGGGGGGCAGTTCGACCCGGCCGTGGTGGACGCCCTGGTCCTCGCGCCGGAGGAGGTCCTCGTGCCACCGTCGATGGACGTCTGGCGGGAGGCCGCCGACCGCGCGCCGGATGCTCGGCATCCGGTGCAGCCCCACGAGCTGACCGAGCTGATGACCGCACTCGGCGACTTCGTCGACCTCAAGAGTCCGTACACGGCTGGTCATTCACGCGGCGTCGCGGAGCTGGTCGCCGCAGCGGCGAGCCGTGCCGGGATCCCTGCCCAGGACGTGGACCTGCTCGCGCGCGCCGGTCACGTGCACGACCTCGGCCGCATCGGAGTCTCCAACCTGATCTGGGAGAAGACTGCTCCGCTCGGCGCTGCAGAGCGTGAGCGGATCAACATGCACCCCTATCTCACCGGCCGGATCCTCAGCAAAGTGGCCGGGCTGTCGAGCGAGTCCGCTCTCGCCGCGAACCATCACGAGCGGCTGGACGGCAGCGGATATCCACGCGGCCTGTCCGGTGGGCAGCTCAGCATGCAGGACCAGCTGCTGGCAGCGGCGGAGCTCTTCCAGTCCTCGCTCGAGTTCCGGCCTTACCGAGCGGCGTACGACCGGGCCGGCGCGGTCCAACGCCTTCGCGACGCCGTGGCGGCCAAGCAGCTGCGTGGCGACGCCGTCGAAGCCGTCCTGATTGCCGCCGGAGAGTCTCCGGCGCGCCGGGGCACGTGGCCGGACGGACTGACCAACCGCGAGGTCGAGATCCTGCGGCTGGTCGCGCGGGCGCAGAGCACCAAGGACATCGCCCACTCCTTGTCGCTCTCGGAAAAGACCGTTCGCAACCACCTGGAGCACGTCTTCACGAAGATCGGGGTCAGCAGTCGGGTCGGGGCCAGTCTCTATGCCGTCGATCACGGACTCGTGGGACGTGCTGCCGGCGGGTCGGACGGCAGCGACGCATGAAGGCCGTGACGTTCGCCCGGTACGGGCCGCCGGAAGTGCTGCGCATCGAGGACGTCCCGCGTCCCGTGCCGAAGCAGGACGAGGTGCTCGTCCGCGTCCGCGCGACAACGGCCACCAGGAGCGACGCCGGTCTTCGCAAGGCCGAGTACTTCGTCTCCCGCTTCGCCACGGGCCTCCTCCGACCCAAGCACGGTCGGGTCGGGACCGAGTTCGCCGGCGAGGTCGAGGCCTTGGGCACAGCGGTCACCGACTTCGCTGTGGGTGACCGGGTCTTCGGCATCCGCACCGGTGCGAACGCGGAGTATGTGTGCGTAGCCGAGTCGGCCGCGATCGCCCGCATCCCGGAGACCGTGACGAACGAGGAGGCTGCCGCGGTCGCCGACGGCGCGCTCAGCGCCATGTCGCTCTTGCGGCAGGCAGCCGTCGCGAAGGACGACCACGTGCTGGTCCACGGTGCCTCGGGCTCGATCGGCGTCGGCGCCGTCCAGGTGGCCAAGCACCACGGCACGCGCGTCACCGCCGTCTGCAACACCCCGAACGTCGATCTGGTCCGGTCACTCGGCGCGGACTCCGTCATCGACTACCTGACCACCGACTTCACGGAGAACGGCGAGACCTACGACATCGTTTTCGACGCGGTCGGCACGCACTCCTTCTTGCGCTGTCGGCGCTCGGTCGCGCCGGACGGAACCTACATCACGACCGATCCAGGATTCATGTGGCACGACGCGGCGGTCTCGGTGTTCGCCAAGCGGGCGAAGCTGGGGATCGTCCGATACCGCCGGCAAGATCTTCTCGTGGTCGCGGATCTGCTCGGGCGTGGCGGGTACCGTGCCGTGATCGACCGCACGTACGCGCTCGAGGACGTCGTCGACGCACACCGATACGTCGACTCGCACCAGAAGACCGGCAACGTCGTGCTGATGGTCCGATGAGCCGACGCCGGTCCGACGTCGGTCGACCAGCGGCTGTCGGTGTCCGCGGCTAGCGTGCCGAGCATGGCTATCGCACGCTACCCATGCTTCGTCCTCGACTGCCCGGACGCAGGCGCACTCGCGACGTTCTACGGCGCCTTGCTGGACTGGGAGGTCAAGATCGAACCCGACTGGGCCGAGGTCCGCGCCGACTACGGTCAGTGCATCTGCTTCCAGCAGGTGGCGGACTACTCAGCACCTGACTGGCCCGGGCAGGAGGTACCGCAGCAGATGCACGTCGACGTGATCGTCGACGACCTCGACGTCGGCGAAGCGGCCGTGGTCGAGCTCGGCGCGACCAAGCACGCGCATCAGCCTGGCACGACCTTCCGGGTGTTCCTCGACCCGGCCGGGCACCCGTTCTGCCTCTGTGTCGACTGAGTCAGCGGCGGGGACCGGGGCCTTCGGGAAGCCAGGGCCTCGTCGTGCCGAGGCGTCGTCAGCGATCCGTGATCCGCTACCGACTCAGCGTCTCGAAATGCGCTGTGACCAGACGGCCCCGCGGGTTGAAGAAGTCACACATGCCCGTACCGGTCAACGCGGATTTGACGCTCGAGTCGTGACCGACCAGCCGTCGAATGAACGACGGGGTCGGGCCGTCCGAACTGACCCACGATCAGCACCTGGGCATTCGGCGACGACGTGGTGATGATGTCGAGCCTGGCACGGACATCCTGCCCGAGCTCGGGGATGTGCTCGCCATCCGTACCATCACAACGGATGTCGTTGTCGATCGTCGAGATGATCACCAGAGCGGGGATGGGCACCAGAGCCAACGCCTGCTCGGCTTGATCCGGCAGGCTGGACGCGACCGCACCACCCACGGCCGTGTTGGCAACGTGGCCCGCGGTCTCCGGACGGATCTTGATGAGCCGTAGATAGACGCTGTTGACCTCTGGCGTCGTGCCAGTCGCATAAGAGTTCTCGAGAGCGGGCTCGAACGTCCCGGCCGTTCCTTCTCCCGTGAGTCCTGAATGCCCGAGCGCGATGACTCCCACCGGATGGGTGAGGTCGGGGGTCTGCTTGCTCGACGGGCCGGTCCCGCTGCACGCAACGGTCACGCGTGCGGCGGCGATGACGATGGCGATGGGCGTGCGGCTCCGCATGGTCCTGCCATGTTCGTGGGCCATGACTGCTCGCCTCTTCCCAGTTGTCTGCTCGACGCAAACGCCGCCGCGTATGCTCCCGCGTCGAGCCCGCGGGAAGGTCAGAACTGTTGTGCGACGCAGCGCCTCAGCCCTTCCAGAGCCACGTGGCAGCTCAGACATCGACGTCCAGCCGGATGGTGACGACGTCGCCGACCTCGATGCCTTCGGCCTGCCGCACCGAGGTCTTCACCGGCACGATGTACCGACCGTCCTTGGGGAACAGCGCCGTCTTCCAGGCCGTGTCCCCGACCTGAGCCGAGACCGGGATCATGCCCCAGCCGTAGGTGACGAAGGCCGAGGTGGCTTCCAGCTCACCGCACTCGTCCTCAGGCACGGTCACGAAGTGCCAGGGCGCCGGCCCCTTCCAGAACCACACCGGGCCGCTGAACTGCAGGTTCATGCGAACACGATAGGCGTGGCGGGCCGAGGGCACGGGCGACGAGATCGGCGGTTGTCGGCCATGGCTGCGACGCTAGGCTCCATTCCGGACGTTCGGCCACCGGATTGAGGGAGGCATGCGGTGAAACCTGACACGAGCCCGGCGGCACGAGCACTGCTGGCGCTGGAGCTGATCCAGAGCAGCCCCGGCATCACCGCGGAGCGACTCGCCGACAAGCTCGGCGTCTCGGAGCGAGCAGCCCGACGGTACGTCGGGATCCTGCGCGAGGCCGAGATCCCGATCGACTCCGTCCGTGGACCCTACGGTGGCTACCGGTTGGGCCGCGGGCTGCGCCTGCCACCCCTCACGTTCAGCGCCGCGGAGGCGCTCGGCCTGGTGATGGCCGTGCTCGACGGCCATCACGCCGCGAGCGATCCCACCGACCTGGTCGGCAGTGCACTCGCGAAGATCGTGCGTGCCCTCCCGGAGCCGGTGGCCGCGCAGGCCGACGCCGTCCGCCGGCATACGGCGCCAGCACCTGACCGTTCCGCCGCCCGGCCAGACCCGGCGACGACGACTGCGCTCGTGCAGGCCTGCTCGAACCACCGCCTGGTTCGCCTCGACTATCGGTCCGAGGCCGGGTCGGAGTGGCGCACCGACGTCGAGCCCTGGGCCGTCGTCGTACGCCACGGCCGGTGGTACCTGCTCTGCAGGACGCACCCCACCGGCGACCTCCGGGCCTACCGGATCGACCGGGTCCGCTCGGTGGATGAGCTCAACGACACCTTCAGCCCGCCCTTCGACCTCGACCCGGTCACCATGCTCGAGGAGCATCTCGCCGTCGGCTGGGAGTACGAGATCGAGGTCGTCATCGACGCCCCGTTCGAGACAGTTGCGCGGTGCATCCCGCGAGCGATCGGACGACTCGAACCCGTCGATCCACAGACCTCGCGCCTGGTCGGCAGCACGAGCAACCCCAGCTGGTACGCCGAGCAGCTGGCCCGGATCCCGGCGTCCTACCGGATCGTGCAGTGTCCCGAGGTCCAGGAGGCTGCCCGGGTCATCGGGCAGCGGCTGCTCGCCGCCAGCGAGCCCAGCCGCCGGCTGACAGTTCGGGTGGAGCTAAGGGGATTCGAACCCCTGACCTCCTCCATGCCATGGAGGCGCGCTACCAACTGCGCCATAGCCCCGCTGTGCGGTGCGCCCGCAGGTTCGGCCGAGCCGGAACCCTGGTGGGCCCGACGAGTTTAGCGGGCCTGTGTCGGCATCGCGAAATCGAGGTACCGGCTCAGCCGAGGGTCACTCCGGAGACTCCCGGCATACATCCGCGCCATCAGGCTGACGAAGTGGTAGACCCCGTCCTCCTCCGGCGCGAGCGGTCCGGGAGTGAAGCTCGGGGCCTTGATCCCCCGCTGCACGCCCTCGCAGGCGTTCCAGTCCTGCTTGTTGGTCAGGTCCCAGAAGTCCACAGCGTAAGACGGGTCGAAGCCCTCGGCGTCGACGACGTCGGCCGGGAACGACCACGAGCACGAGATCCGCGTCAGGTCCGGGGTGATCGGGACGAGCAGGTGGCTCATCACGTAGTCCGGGTGGAGGCTGATGAGCAGGTTGGGGAGCACCGCGATGTACATCACGGTGTGCTGCTCCTCTTCGTCGAGGCGGGCGATCATCGCTCCCCCGCTCTTGCCGTCCAGCGACATGGTTTCCGCGCCTTCGCGCAGATCCATCCAGCCACCGACCCAAGAACCCTTGCGGTCGATGTTCTCACCGCTCGTCGGCGGGCTCACCTTGCACAGCTCCGGGTGGATCATCGAGCAGTGGTAGCACTCCTGGTAGTTCTCGACGATCACCTTCCAGTTGGCGGCGACGTCGTACGTGTGGGTGACCGGGGTCTTGAGCGTGGCTCCGTCGTAGTGGGTGACGACGTCCTCGAGCTCACCGACGTGGTCGGCAAAGGAACCCGCCTGACCGCTCGGGTCCACGAACAGCCAGCCGTGCCACTCGGTCACGGGCATCGTGAACAGGCCGAAGTCGGCCTTGTCGAAGTCGCCGTGGTCCTTGAAGTGCGGGGCGTTCTTCAGCGACCCGTCGAGCTCGTAGGTCCACGCGTGGTACGGGCACATGATCATGCGCGGCTCCGCCGTCGAGCCGCACGGCAGGAGCTCATGCCCACGGTGTCGGCTAAGGGGATTCGAACCCCTGACCTCCTCCATGCCATGGAGGCGCGCTACCAACTGCGCCATAGCCCCGCTGTGCGGTGCGCCCGCAGGTTCGGCCGAGCCGGAACCCTGGTGGGCCCGACGAGTTTAGCGGGCCCGTGTCGGCATCGCGAAATCGAGGTACCGCTCAGCCGAGGGTCACTCCGGAGACTCCCCGGCATACATCCGCGCCATCAGGCTGACGAAGTGATAGACCCCGTCCTCCTCCGGCGCGAGCGGTCCGGGAGTGAAGCTCGGGGCCTTGATCCCTCGCTGCACGCCCTCGCAGGCGTTCCAGTCCTGCTTGTTGGTCAGGTCCCAGAAGTCCACCGCGTACGACGGGTCGAAACCCTCGGCGTCGACGACGTCGGCCGGGAACGACCACGAGCACGAGATCCGCGTCAGGTCTGGGGTGATCGGGACGAGCAGGTGACTCATCACGTAGTCCGGGTGGAGGCTGATGAGCAGGTTGGGGAGCACCGCGATGTACATCACGGTGTGCTGCTCCTCTTCGTCGAGGCGGGCCATCATCGCGCCCCCGCTCTTGCCGTCCAGCGACATGGTTTCCGCGCCTTCGCGCAGATCCATCCAGCCACCGACCCAGGAACCCTTGCGGTCGATGTTCTCACCGCTGGTCGGCGGGCTGACCTTGCACAGCTCCGGGTGGATCATCGAGCAGTGGTAGCACTCCTGGTAGTTCTCGACGATCACCTTCCAGTTGGCGGCGACGTCGTAGGTATGGGTGACGGGAGTCTTGAGCGTGGCTCCGTCGTAGTGCGTGACGACGTCCTCGAGCTCACCGACGTGGTCGGCAAAGGAACCCGCCTGGCCGCTCGGGTCCACGAACAGCCAGCCGTGCCACTCGGTCACGGGCATGGTGAACAGGCCGAAGTCCGCCTTGTCGAAGTCGCCGTGGTCCTTGAAGTGCGGAGCGTTCTTCAGCGACCCGTCGAGCTCGTAGGTCCAGGCGTGGTACGGGCACATGATCATGCGGGGCTCGGCGGTCGAGCCGCACGGCAGGAGCTCATGGCCACGGTGTCGGCAGGCGTTCTCGAACGCCCGCAGGACTCCATCCTGGTCTCGGACGACCAGGACGCCGGACTCACCCAGGTCGAAGGCCTTGGCGCTTCGCGGCTCGGGAACCTCTGAGGCGCGGCCGATGCAGATCCAATCGGAGAAGACGTGCTGTCGCTCCCAAGCCAGCACGTCCGGATCGACGTACGCCGCCTTGGGCAGCATCCGGCTCGACCCGAAGGGCTTGAGCGCCAGGGCGAGGTCACCCTGGTCCATGGGAGCAGGCGTCAGTCTCTGATTGAACATACAGTCAGACTACGCCAGATCCCTGGGGCGCGTAAACATCCGGGACGCTCACGCTTCCCCGGTGAACACATCGAGTGACCGCGTCCCCCGCTCACCCCTCGTGAGGCGCCGATAGACGGCATAACCGATCACAACGGACAGGAGAGACGCCAGCAGCAGCAGCGTCGTCAAGGCGTTGAGTGCGGGTGTGGGGGCCGCGCGTGCGCTGTTGTAGACCTTGACGGAGACGGGTTCCGTTGACGAGTCACCGGACAGGTAGCGCACGATGACGAAGTCGTCGATGACGTCGGCGAAGACCAGCACCGTGCTCGCGAAGATCGCCGGCAGCAGCATCTTGAGCAGCACCCGGCGCAGGGCGCCGGCCGGTGATGCGCCGAGGTCGATCGCCGCCTCTTCGTAGTCGCGCCCGATCGTGAGAAGCCGGCTGCGCACGATGACCACGGGGTAGGACAGCTGGTAGGTCACGAGGCCGACCACCTGGCCCCAGGTGCCCAGGTGGAGCGGAGTGGACAAGACCGTAGCCACGAACAGCAGAGACACCGCCAGCAGGATCTCCGGCAGCACGAACGAGACCAGCACCGCAAGGTTGGCGCCGGCTGGGATCCTTCCTCGCCACCGATCCAGACCCAGCGCCATCGCCACCCCGAGAGGGATGGTGATCGCCGTGACGAGGACGCCGAGCCAGAGGGTGTGCGTGAGAGCGGTGTGCAGGCTGGCATCGCTCCAGACCGAGCGCAGGTCGTCGCCGTAGTACCAGCGCGTCGAGAACCCCTGCCAGGTGGTCCGTGAGCGACCCGCGTTGAACGAGAACAGCACCGCGATGAGCACGGGAAGGAGTGACCACGCGACATAGAGCAGCGTCACGACGAGCAGGATGCGCGGCTTGCGCCAGGGGTCGCGCCACCAACCACGGACTCCACGTGCCGGCGGTCGACGTCCTCCAGTCGCGAGAGCGGCCGTCACGACTTCACGTCCTCGGCGTTGCGACCAGCCCGCACATACATCACCATCGGCACGATCGACACGAGCAGGATCAACAGCACGAAGGCGCCCGCCTGTCCCGTCTGGCCCGGCGTGAGCACGGAGTTGTTGATCAGGTTCCCCACCATCGACGTCTCGGGTGAGCCGGAGAGCAGGTCATTGGTGAAGTAGTCACCCAGCATCGGCAGCGTCGTGACCAACACCGACACCACCACGGCCTGGCGGCTCAGCGGCCAGGTGACCCGACGGAACGTCTCGAAGCGACTGGCCCCGAGGTCACGCGCCGCCTCGAGCGTGGCCTTCGGGATGCGGTCGAGCCCGGCATACAGCGGCAGGATCATGTACGGCACATAGCCGTAGACCAGACCCAGGATCACCGTGGAGGGTCGACCGGACAGCCAGCTGGTGTGGACGTCGAAGATCCCGCCGAAGCTGAGCGCCTTGTTGAGCAGCCCCTCGGTCTGCAGCAGATTGACCCAGGCCAGCAGCCGCATCATGTAGGAGATCCAGAACGGCGCGATGAGCGCCGCCAGCAGGAGTCCTCGGTATCGTCCCGCGAACCTGGCCGTGTAGTACGCCACGGGGTACGCGATCAGCAGGCAGAGCAGGCTGGCGATCGTGACGTAGACGAGCGTCCGCAGCAGCGCCGGACCGAAGAAGGCGTTCTGCCCGACGATGCGATCCAGCACGAAGCGGAACTGGGTGGTGTCCCACTGGACCGGGTTCCAGATCGGAACGGGCTGCCTGAGGATCGGATCGACACCGCCGAACAGGATTGCCAGCACCAAGTACATCGGGGCGACGAAGAAGACAGCCAGCCATACCGTGCCTGGCAACGCGAGGAGGGGCCACAGTCGTCCCGACCGAGGCCCGCGGCCCCGCTCAGCCACCGGCCTTGAACTCCTGCCAGATCTGGTGCCACTCGATGTCTGTCGCGGCCGGCAGCTGGAGCAGACGGACACCGTCGGTGAAGTAGCTCTCCAGCACGGTCGCGCTCTTGAGGTTGGCCGGGATGTAGCCGTCGCTCACCATCAATTCCGGCGAAATGCTCTTCAACGGGGGCTGATAGCCGGTGAAACCGAAGTTCTTGATCGAGTTCGCGTCGTCGAGCAGGTAGTTGATGAAGTGGTGCGCCGCGACCGGGTTCTGACCCTGAGCCAGCACCACCATCAGGTCGTTGTCGACCATGCCACGGCCGTCTTCCGGGAACCAGTAGCGCAGGATGTCGGACGACTGACCCTTCGGCAGGTAGTACTGCGCGTTGACGATGTCGCCGGACCACATCTCCGACAGCCCGAACTGCCCCGCCGGCAGGTCGGTGTACATCGAGACGGTCACGGCCGGCTTGGTCTCCTTGTTCAGGGCGAGCAGATCCTTGCGCATCAGCGCTATGTCGTCGGGGTTCGTCGTGTTGATGTCGTAGATGCCGTCACGCAGCAGCACCATGCCCATGGTGGTGTGGAAGTCGTCGATCACGGCGAGCTTGCCCTTGTACTGCGGATCCCAGAACACGTCGTACGGGTTGGCGCGGGCGGCAATGTCCTCAGAGATCATGTCCGTGCGCCACCCGATCCCCGTGGTGTAGACCGTGTATGGAACCGAGTACTCCCAGCCCTGGTCGTACCAAGGATCGAGGAACACTGGCCACAGGTTGTCGATGTTCGGGATGTAGTCGTGGTTCAACGGGCGGAGCAGGTCGGCCTGCACGAGCCGACCCAGCGAGTCGTAGCTCGGCAGGTACAGGTCGAACCCGAGATCGCCGGACGCGACCTTGTTCAGCGCCTCGTCCGCGTCGTTGAACGTCGAGACCCGGACGTCGACGCCGAACTCCTTCTCGAACGCCTTGATGACTCCCGGTGCCAGGTAGTCGGCGTAGTTGTAGATCCGGAGCTTGCTGCCCTTCTCCGGCATCAGGCCCGACTTGATCGGCGGGTTCTTCGTGCTGATCGGCCACTTCACCGGGTTGTCCGGTGCCGGGATGGTCTCCTTGACGCCGCCCGGTGACGACGCGGTGTTGCTGGAGCCGCAGGCGGAGAGCAGCCCCGCAACCCCGGGCGCGGCGATCCCCGCCAAAGCTGCCTTCAGGAGGGTACGCCGACTGAGCTGGTGGCTCAGCGAAGCTTGTGCGAAGAAAGCAGGATCTGACGGTCTGTTCGGGCGTCTCATCGGAGCCATGCCAACACTCCTTGCCGTCTCGAGTCCTTGTCCCTTCGCAACACCGTCGCATAGACTGAACGATCAGTCAACGACCTGACGAACGACCGTGACCGCATCGTTCTCAACCACTACGAGGAGTTCCAGTGACCGCGTCGACGACGCACACCATCCGCAGTTCTGCGCTCGACGACGTCATTGCGGAGGAGACCAAGGTCTTCGCCGATCGTCAACCGCGCAGCCATGAGGCGGCGGCCCGAGCCATGCATGTCCTCCCCGGTGGCGCGACCTCCAACTGGCAGATCGCCGAGCCACAGGCCGTCTGGATGAGTCACGGGCAGGGCCCTCGCATCTTCGATGTCGACGGTTGCGAGTACAGCGACTTCCACGGCGGGTACGGCGTCAACCTGGTCGGTCACGCTCATCCGGCGATCGTCGCCGCGGTCAGTGCCCGGGTGCGGCTGGGCACACACTTCGCCCAGCCCACCGAGGACGCGGTGGTCGTCGCCGAGAACCTTGCCGCCCGGTTCGGACTTCCCCAGTGGCGGTTCGCCAACTCCGGCACCGAGGCGACGATGGATGCGGTCCACCTGATGCGGGCATACACCGAGCGCGACCTGATCATCAAGGTCGAGGGGTGCTACCACGGCCACCACGACTCGGTGCAGGTCTCCGTGCTTCCGGAGGCGGACGAGGTAGGTCCCGTCGACGCCCCGCACAACGTCGCCGGCAACAGCGGTATCCCCCACCAGATCCGTGACCTCGTGTGCGTCGTGGGGTTCAACGACCTCGCCGCCGTCGAGCGGGTCCTGACCTCGCACCCCGGCCAGGTTGCGGGCATGATCGTCGAGCCGATCATGATGAACGCCGGGATCATCCACCCCGACCCTGGCTATCTCGCCGGTCTCCGAGACCTCCTGCACGCACACGGTTCCCTGCTGACGTTCGACGAGGTGAAGACCGGGCTCACGGTCGGCCCCGGTGGCGTCACCCGACTCCACGATGTGCGGCCCGACCTGATCTGCCTGGCCAAGGCGGTCGGCGGCGGTATCTCCACCGCCGCCATCGGCGGCACGGATGAGGTCATGGGGCTCATCGCCGACGGACGGTACGAACAGGTCGGCACGTTCAACGGCAATCCTCTGGCGATGGCGGCGGCACGGGCCACGCTGACCGAGATCATGGACGATGCGGCGTACGAGCACATCGCCGCTCTCCGCGCCCGGATGACGGCTGGCATCGAGGCGATCATCGAGCAGCACCAGCTCCCGTGGCACGTCACGACAGCGGGCGCGAAGGGGTGCATCACGTTCCTGGCCGAGCCCACCCGCAACCTGCGCGACTTCCTCACCGTCGACGACCGCTATGGCCACGCGCACTGGTTGGTTCAGCACAACGGCGGCGTCTTCCTGCCGCCATGGGGCAAGATCGAGCAATGGTTGATCTCCGTCCAGCACACCAACGAGGACGTCGACCGGTTCGTCCGGAACGTCGCGACACTGGCGGATCGGCTGGTCAACGCGCCGGACGAAGGATGAGGCGATGACGGGACTCGGCCAGCTGAGCATCAAGAACCTCGTCAAGCGGTTCGACGAGGCGGTGGCCGTGGACCGGCTCAGCCTGGAGATCGGTGCCGGGGAGTTCTTCTCCCTGCTCGGCGCCTCCGGCTGCGGCAAGACGACGACCCTGCGCATGGTGGCGGGATTCGAACGTCCGGACGAGGGCCACATCATGCTCGACGGAGTCGACCTGGTCGAGTCACCGCCGCACAAGCGGCCGGTCAACACCGTCTTCCAGTCCTACGCCCTCTTCCCGTTCCTGACGGTGGCGGACAACGTCGGATTCGGCCTCCGCTACCACAAGGTCGACAGTGCCGAGTCCCAGCGCCGCATCGGAGCAGCGCTCGACCTCGTCGAGATGTCGGAGTACGCCAAGCGCAAGCCACACCAGCTCTCCGGCGGCCAGCAACAGCGCGTCGCCCTCGCCCGCGCGCTGATCCTCGAGCCGACGGTGCTGCTCCTGGACGAACCGCTCGGCGCTCTCGACGCCAAGCTCCGCAAGCAGCTGCAGCTCGAGCTGCGACTCTTGCAGCGCCGTGTGCAGACGACCTTTGTGTACGTCACGCACGACCAGGAAGAGGCGATGACGATGTCTGACCGCCTCGCGGTGATCCGCCATGGCAAGGTCGAGCAGCTGGGTACGCCGAGCGAGGTCTACTCACAACCAGCGACGGCGTACGTCGCGGGCTTCCTCGGCACAGCCAACCTCTACGAGGCCCAGGTGACCGAGGTCCATGCCGGCAGCGCACGGTGCCGCATCGGCGATCTCGACGTCGAAGCCAGCACGACGGCCGTGGTCACGCCGGGACAGAACGTCAGCCTGGCCGTCCGGCCGGAGCGGGTGGAGATCAGCCCGCCGGAGGACGTTCGATCGACCTTGGACGCCAACGTCTACTCGGCGCGGGTCGAGCACCTGGTGTTCATGGGTGCCCACACGCATGTCAACGTTCGAGTCGGCAGTTGTCTGGTCATTGCCGAGCTGCCCAACGTCCATGGCGAGCTGCAGGAATGGCTGCACGAGGGCCGGGACGTGACCGTGCGGATCTCGACCAGCGCAGTGCGGCTGCTCCCTCCTGATGCGGAGTCGGGCGTTGCGGCGTCCAATGAAGCGGAGCTCGCCGAAGGCAGCAGCGTCTAGCGTCGCGCCTTGGCTCGCGCCGACTTCTTGGTCTTCCGGGCGGGAACCTTCGGTGGGGCGAGGTCGAGTGCCTGCTCGGCGAACGTCATCGCGATGTCGAAAGCGCGTTCGCTGTCGACGATCGGGTCGTCGAGAGCGACCTGGATCGACAGGCCGTCGAGCAGGACCGCCCAGGTGACCGCGAAGTCCTCGGCGTCGACCTTCTTGATCTCGCCCGCCTTGATGCCGTCGGCCACGACACCCTCGATCGTCGACCTCCAGCGTCGTTCGAGCTCGAGCCTGTCCTTGGCGACCAGCGGGTGACGGAACGCTTGCGACCAGAGGTCGAACCACAGTCCCCACGCCCCCGGGATCTGGTCGTCCCCGTCCGGCACACAGGTCAACCGGACCAGGCCTTCGAGTCGGTCGCGCAGCGACGTCGTAGTGGTCAGCATCTCGGCACACACGATGTAGAACCGGTCCTCCGAGTAGCGAAGCGCCTCGGTCAGCAGGTCGTCCTTGGTGCCGAAGTAGTAGATGACCAGGGCCGGCGAGGCGCCGACCCGCCGAGCCACGTCGGCGATTCGAGTCTCGGAGAAACCCCGCTCCGCGATGATCTCGGCAGCGGCATGAAGCATCTGTTCCCGACGTCGGTCGACGATCTCGCCACCTGAACCGTTCTCGTCGCTCCTGGCTGCCATGGGACCTCTCACGTCGGCTGAACCTTGTCGAAAACGCTATCACTTCCTTAGACTGAACAGTCAGTCAGCACATAGCTTCTGCCGAGGGGTGCCACCGGATGACCAGCTCGCAGTACGACCTCGGAGGCGGCGCGACGGGCACCCGTGGCCACTGACCGAACCTCCCGCCTCCGCCAGCTCCTGGAGCCTCGCTCGATCGCCGTCGTCGGCGCCAGCGAGCGCCCGGGCTCGTTCGGTGACCGGATGACGACGGAGATCCTGCGCAGCCCGTCGAGGCCACAGGTGTCGCTGGTCAACCCCAACTACGCCTCCGTGCACGGCCATGCCTGCGTCCCTTCGCTCATCGACCTCGACGGGCCGGTGGACCTCGTCGTTCTCGGCGTCCCCGATGGTGTCCTCGCCGAACAGCTCCGCCAAGCGGCGCGCCGTGGCGACGGCGCCGGGCTCATCTTCGGGAGCGCCCACGGGCTCGGGCCGGAGCTGGCGTCGATCGCCGGCGAGGCGGAGATGGCGCTCTGCGGCGGTGGGGGCATGGGCTACATCAACGTCGCCCGCGGCGTCCGGGCGATCGGGTACGTCGAGCGGTTCCCGCTGACTCCGGGCGGGGTGGCTTTCGTGACGCACTCGGGGTCGATCTTCTCGGCGCTGCTGCGAACGCATCGCCGGCTGGACCTCTCCGTAGCCGTCTCGGCCGGGCAGGAGCTCGTCACCACGACGGCGGACTACCTCGACTACGCCCTGGGTCTCGAAGAGACCCGGGTGGTGGGGCTGTTCGCCGAGACCATGCGGGACCCTGAGCGGTTCCAGGCGGGGCTCGCCCGCGCCGCCGAGCTGGACATCCCCGTAGTCGCTCTGACTGCCGGCGGCTCTCCGACCGGACGGTCTCTCGTCGCCGCCCACTCGGGTGCGATCGCCGGAGACGACGCGGCGTGGGAGGCGTTGTTCTCGGCGTACGGCGTGCACCGGGTCGACAGCCTGGACGAGCTCGTCGACACGCTCGAGCTGTTCGCCATCGGCAGGCGGGTGCAGCCCGGCGGACCGCGCACGCTGGCGACCGTGCACGACTCCGGCGGCGAGCGAGCCCTGATCGCTGACCGCGCCGATGCCCTGGGGGTCACCTTCGCGGCCCTCTCCCCCGCCACCCAGCGGAGAATCGCCGCGGTCCTCGACCCCGGCCTGGTGCCGACGAACCCGCTTGACGTCTGGGGCCGTGGCGCCGAGACGCGGCGGCTCTTCGAGACCTGCCTGAGAGCGCTGGCTGACGACGAGGGTGTCGGCGTCGTCGGTGTCGGCCTCGATCTGGTCGAGGAGTACGACGGCGACGACTCGTACCCGCTCGCGATCCAGACGGTGCTGGACGCAACGACGAAGCCGGTGGTGGTGCTGTCCAACGTGGCGGCCGCGCTCGACCAGCAGCAGGCGACCCGGCTACGCGGACTCGGCGTACCTGTCCTCGAGGGCACGGAATCGGGTCTGCGCGCGCTGCGCCACCTCTTCGACCAGGCCGTGCCGGTAGCGCCCCGTCCCCCGGTTGTCGTCAACGAAGCACGTCGCGCCGACTGGCGGGGACGCCTCGCAGCGGGCGACCTGGATGCGCGCACGAGTCTCGAGCTGTTGCGCGACTACGACATCACCGTCACCCGCTCGATTCCGGCGTCGACCGCGGAGGAAGCGCGCGACGCCGCGGGGACGTTGGGCTTTCCGGTGGTGCTCAAGACCGACGCGGCCGGTATCCAGCACCGCAGCGACGTCGACGGCGTACGGGTCGGGTTGCTCGACGATGCAGCTGTCTCGCGCGCGTATGACGAGGTCACGAAGCGGCTCGGTCCGAACGTGGTGGTGCAGCCGCAGGTCGAGGGTGGGATCGAGCTCGCGCTCGGCCTGGTCCGCGACCCGCTGCTCGGCCCACTCGTCGTCGTGGCGATCGGGGGCACGCTCGTCGAGGTGCTCGCCCAGCGCCAGGTCGCCCTGCCACCTCTCTCGATGTCCACGGCGGCCGCTGTGCTCGACGGATTGCCTGCCTTGCCCGCGCTGCTTCGTGGCGTCCGTGGACAGCCGAACGTCGATCGCGCTGCTGTGGAGCGAGCCGTCGTGGCGCGTGGGCCAGCTGGCGCTCGAGCTGGGGGACTCGCTCGAGGCACTCGACGTCAACCCGCTGATCTGCGGGGAGACGGATGCGGTGGCAGTGGACTGCCTCGTCGTCGGTCGCTCGACCGGCTGAGTCAGCTGGTCACGGCTTGTTCGACCACGTCGGGGAACGGCAGGGCGATCGGGTCGGCCTGCAACCTGCTCCGACCGTGTTCGTCGAAGCGGTCGAGGCCCAGGTCGGTCGTGTCGACGACGTCGGTCGCGCCGGTGAGCGCCAGGTCGGCTGCGGCCCTGCTGACACCGGGTCCCCACATCATCCCGTGACCGCCGGCCGCCGCCACCGTCGTGCCGGACATCGGTCCCTCGGGGGTGATCACCGGGCCCAGGATCGGCAGGTGGTCGGGGGTGAAGTCGATGGTCGCCGCCCAGACGCGGCGCAACCCGAGGTTCGCGGTCACGGGCAGCAGCGCGCTGATGCGTCGGCGGACCTGCTCGTAGTACGCCCAGTCGAACTCGTGCGCGACGCCGGGCGATTCGGCGGGGTTGCTCATGCCCCACATGAGACCACCCTCCTCCGGACGCCAGTAGATCCCGGACGCCACGTCGAAGACCATCGGGAGGCGCTCCGGTGCCAGGTCGGGATGGTCCTCGGTCACCACGACCTGGTGACGAGCACCGCCGGAGGGAATCCTCGCGCCGACGCTTCGACCGACGGCCGCCAGGGTCGGCCCACCGGTCAGCACGACCCGTTCGGTGGCGATCTCGCCTGCTGACGTGTGGACAGCCGTCACCGCTCCCTGCCGGGCGGTGAGCCCGGTGAACGTTGTACGTTCGTGCACGCGAACGCCCGAGGTGACGAGGGCGGCGGTGTAGGCCAGCACGTTGGTGGGTGGGTCGATGTAGCCGTCGTGGGCGGAGTACGACGCTCCGAGCGTCATGCCTGGGGCCATCGCCGGGTTCATGGCGTCGACCTCGGCCGGTTCGACCCAGCGCACGTCGACACCGAGCTCGCTGCTGCATGGCGATCCGGGCCTTGGCGACCGCCACGTCGTCAGCACCGAAGCAGGGCATGAAGTAGCCCTGCTCGACGAAGCCGGAGTCGAGCGGAAGGAACTCCCGCTGGTGGCGATAGAAGTCCTGGGTGAACAGGCCGAGTCGGACCGCGGTCTCGGTACCGCCCTGTGCCCGCACCATGCCGGCGGCCCGTGAGCTGGCACCCTTGCCCAACGTTTCCGCCTCGAGCAACACCACGTCGAGGCCCTCTCGGCGCAGGAACCAGGCGCACCACGCGCCGATCGTGCCGCCGCCGACCACCACGGCGTCCGCGGAGCTCGGCAGTCCGCTCGTGCTGGTCACAGCACCCAACGCTGGCATAGACTGAACAGTCAGTCAAGCCATCGGGGATGGCCCGCCGACCCACGAGACCGAGGTGCCATGTACGGGTTGTCAGACGCCGACCTCACCCTCCAAGCGTCGGCGCGAGCCTTCACCGACGAGCTCATCCCGTTCGAGGTGGAGGCAGAGCTGAACCATGGCGAGCTGGCCGAGGGCATGGTCGAACAACAGCGCGCCCGGGCGATCAAGCTCGGTCTGTTCGCGACGAACATGCCGACCTCGGTCGGAGGCCAGGGCTGCACGACGGTGCAGCAGGTGCTCGTCCAGGAGCAGGCCGGACGGGTCACCAACGCACTGGCCTGGGTGATGGGTACGCCGCCCGCCTGGTGGGCCGAGGTGGCGAGTGACTACCAGCGCGACCGCTGGCTGATCCCGACGGTGCGCGGTGACATGGCTGAGTGCTACGCCATCACCGAGGCTGACGCCGGGTCGGACGTGGCCGCTCTCGAGGCAACGGCCCGCCGAGACGGCGATGAGTACGTGCTCAACGGTGAGAAGTGGCACGTGACGTCGTACAACGAAGCGGCGTACGTCTTCTTCCAGGGGATCCTGACCGACGGCGACCACGCCGGTGAGCACGCGCTCTTCGTGGTCGACATCCCGACGCCCGGCATGCGCGTGGTGCGGACTCCGGAGTACACCCACACGATCGCGCATCACCACCCGATCGTGGCGTTCGAGGACGTCCGGGTGCCGGCCTCCCACCTGGTCGGTGGCGAGGGGGACGGCATGGCGTTCTCGTACGAGTGGTTCCGCTTCGAGCGACTGATGATCGCGGCCCGGTGCCTCGGCGCGGCCGAACGGCTGGTGTCGGAGGTGACGGCGTTCGCCCAGGAGCGCATGGTGGGCGGCGAACCCCTCTACTCCCGCCAGCTCGTCCAGGCGATGGTGGCCGACAGCCTGACCGAGCTGTTCGCGGCGCGCTCGATGGTCTACGAGACCGCCCGCTCGATCGACGACGGCATCGATCGCAAGGTCGCGCACGCACGCTGCTCGATGGTCAAGCTCTACGCGTCGGAGATGGCCGGCCGGGTTGCGGACCGCGCGGTGCAGATCTTCGGTGGTCGTGGCTACATGCGCGAGAACGTGGCCGAGCGGTTCGCCCGCGAGCTCCGGGTCGAGCGCATCTGGGAGGGCGCCAGCGAGATCCAGCGGATCGTGATCGCCGACCAGCTCGCCAAGCGTGGCCTGTCGGCGCTCGTCTAGGCTGCACCCCGCCTGACCCCGCCTCCCCCTCCTCCCCCTCCCCCGCGAATTGCGGGAAAGTGCAGGGCGACACGCCGCTCGCAGCATGCACCTCCCCGCAATTCGCGGGGTCAGTGCGCGAGCGGTGAGTCGTCCAGCGACACCGGCTTCGGGCAGGTTCTGGGCGTTGTAGTCGACGATCTGCCACCCGTACGACGGATGCTGCTCGAGCACGGTCCACGCGCAGTTCGCCATCCCCGCCAGCATCTCGCGACGACGTCCGGCCGGGGTGCTGTCGTCGCCCCCGACCTCGACGCCGAAGAAGGCCAGCACGCCCGTGCGCAGGGCGGCGCCGTGCCCGACGAGGACTCCGGTCTCCCCCAGCCCGACGGCCTTCGTGGCTTCCTCGAGCACGGCGAGCATCCGGGTACGCACGTCTGCCGTGACCTCGGCGTCCGGGATCTGAACCTCGTCCTCGCCGGCGAGATAGCGGGCGAACAGGTCGGGGAACGCGGCCCGGAACTCGTCGCGGGTCATCCCCTGGCGCGCCCCGACGTCATACTCACGCAGCCGTCGGTCGAGCACCAGGTCGAGCCCGGTGAGCGTGATCAGCTCGGTCGCCGTCTGCCGCGCGCGCAACAGATCGCTGGACCAGACGAACGCCGGTCGGTACGTGGCGAGGAGAGCCGCCGCGCGCTGCGCCTGTACCTGCCCCAGGTCATCGAGAGGGACGTCGGCATGGCCCTGGGCGCGCCCTACCTTGTTCCATTCGGTCCGGCCGTGCCGCCACAGCACCAGCCGGCGTACCTCGTGTCCCTCGGCGACGAGCCCGATCACGTCGTCGACGAAGGCGTTGGAGCCTGGCCGGTGTCGGCCGCGGCCGAGACGCTCTGTCCGTCGGTGACCGAGTCGGGCAGCGGGATGGCCGGGCAGTCGCGCCAGATCCGCTCGAGGGAGTAGTAGGCGCGCTCCTCTTCGTGCTGGACGTGCACGACGATCTCGCCGTAGTCGATGAGCACCCAACGCCCGTCGCGCTCGCCCTCGCGACGGATCGGCTTGGCGCCCACTACGCGCAGCCGGTCCTCGATCTCGTCGACGATCGACTTGACCTGCCGGTCGTTCGGCGCCGAGCAGAGGACGAACGCGTCGGTGATGACGAGCTGGTCGGAGACGTCGAAGGCGATGATGTTCTGGGCCAGTTTGTCGGAGGCCGCCTCGGCGGCGATGACGACGAGCTCGACGGCCCGCTCGGTTGCGGTCACGGGTTTCCTTGGGTTGCGGGGGACGTGCGGGGTGCGGGTGTCAGTGAGGTGGTCGTGGGTTCGGTGGCTCCGGGCGCGGGGGTCGTGGGCTCGCTGGGTGGTTGGTAGAGGCCGCGCTTGGCGATGTACTGCACGACACCGTCGGGGACGAGGTACCAGACCGGCTCCCCTTTGTGGGCGCGGGCGCGGCATTCTGTGGATGAGATCGCCAACGCGGGGATCTCGAGAATCGTGACCCGGTCCGTCGGCAGGCCGGCCAACGTCGAATCGTCGATCGTCGTACCCGGCCGGGTGCAACCGACGAACTGGGCGAGCTCGAAGACCTGCTCGGCGTCGTGCCAGGTCAGGATCTGCGCCAGCGCGTCCGCGCCGGTGATGAAGAAGAGCTCGGCGCCCGGCCTGGACGCGTGGAGGTCGCGCAACGTGTCGATCGTGTACGTCGGTCCGCTGCGGTCGACGTCGACGCGCGAGACCGAGAAGTGGGGGTTGGACGCGGTGGCGATCACCGTCATGAGGTAACGGTCCTCGGCCGGGGAGACCTCCCGGTCGGACTTCTGCCATGGCTGGCCCGTCGGCACGAAGACCACCTCGTCGAGGTCGAACCAGGCCTGGACCTCCGACGCTGCCACGAGGTGACCGTGGTGGATCGGGTCGAACGTGCCACCCATCACCCCCACTCGGCGGGGGCGCTGGACCATCAGGGCACATCCATCAACGCGGGGCCATCAGGAATGCGGCCGGCCTTTGCCGAACATCAGCAGGCCTGCCATCAGGGCGAGCAGGACGCCGAAGGCGACGAGCCCGATCACGATCGGCGGAACCGGGAGGTCGCGCAGCTTCTCTTCAGCCGCCAGCGAGATCAGTGCCATGCCCCCAGGCTATCGGTTGCCCACTCTCCCCGCGCCACCTGCCTGCCCTCCCTGGCCCTCCGCGTTTGCCTAGTTCACAAGCCAGCTGGCTGGTGAACTAGGCAAATCTCCCTTGGGAACAACAGAGCTGCCTCTGGGACTCCTCCGCCCGCCCGCGTATGGCGACGAAATCCATCGACAGGCCGGGCGAAAGGAGTAAGACTGCTCCGCGATGAAACGAACCGACGTGCCCACCACCTGGGACGAACGCACGACCCTGCTCACCTTCTTCGACTACACACGCGACACCGTGCGGGCCAAGTGCGAGGCGCTGGCAGTGGGCGGCGTCGGTGCCGCCCCGTTGACCACGTCACCTCTCATGTCGATCGGCGGTGTGGTCAACCACATCCGCTGGGTCGAGAACTCCTGGATCGAGGGGGATTTCTTGGGCGGCCCCGACATCGGTCCTTGGACGGAGGCTGAGCCCGACAGGGAGTTCTCGCTGGGTGCTGCCACGCCGATCGAGCAGACCCTTGCGGAGTACGACGAGCAACGGGCCAGGACTGATGCGATCATCGCCGAGCATGAGCTCGACGACCTGTCAGCCAGGGAACTGAACACCGGCGAGAGGCCGACCCTCCGATGGATCATCTGCCACCTCATCGAGGAGAACGCCCGGCACAACGGCCACCTCGACATCCTGCGCGAGCTGGCTGACGGCGTCACGGGCGACTAGGGCGCGCCCGGGTCGCCGAGGCAAGCCCCCTGTCCCCAAGGCACGTTTGCCTAGTTCACAGGCCACCTGGCTTGTGAACTAGGCAAACGTCTGCGGCCAGCGGGGTCAACCCGGGATGGGGAGGACCTCGGGGAGGCCGAAGGCGGCACACAGGCGAGCGTCGAAAGTGGTGATCTCCCTGACCGTCCCGTCGGCACAGCGCAATACGTCGAACTTGAACGCCCGGAACTCCGCGTCGCCCGGACGACGTAGATAGCTCAACGCGGCCGGCTGGCGGTTCGCCCACGCCGGCACCAGACGCCACTCCCCCATGCCCTCGGCGCCGAAGGCCCTCTCCATGAGACCGCGCATCGCCGCAACGCCGTCGTACACCATCGGGTGCGGCGGCATGGTCACGCGAATGTCCTCGTGCATCAGCGCGATCGAAGCCGCGAAGTCACCCCGCTGGTGAGCTTCGATGAAGCCCTCCAGCAGCCGCTTCTCGTCCTCGGTGGGCTCCCACGCGCTCGCGGCACGGTCCCGTTCGAGCGGGTTCTGCTGCAGCGTCGCGCGGGCCCGTTGCAGGGCACTGTTGGCCGCCGCCACCGACATGTCCAACAGGTCGGCCGTCTCCGCCGCCGACCAGCCCAGCACGTCCCGCAGGACCAGCGCGGCCCGCTGTCTCGCCGGCAGGAGCTGCATCAGCGCCACGTAGCCGAGCTCGATCGTCTCCCGGGACAACGCGGCCGCCTCGGGCTCGTTGCTCGGTCACCAACTCGTCCAGCAACCGGTCGGGGTACGGCTGCAGCCACGGCACCTCGGCAAAGGAGTCGAACGACGTCACCCGTCGGCTCGACGATCCGCGCAACGAGTCGAGGCAGGCGTTGGTCGCGATCCGGTACAGCCAGGCCCGGAAGTTCCCCCCTCCGCCGGACGCGGTGCCCCGGTCGAACGAACCCCTCGATCGCCACGCCCGCAGCAACGTCTCCTGGACCAGGTCCTCGGCCTCCTCGAAGTTGCCCACCATCCGGTAGCAGTGCACATGCAGCTCACGCCGGTGTCGATCCGCCGCGTCGCTGAACGTGCGTTCGTCATCGAAGGTCGCGGCTTCCACGCCGCGATTCTCGCTCATCGCGCGATAGCCTCGAGTCCCGCGCCGTCGATCGGGTCATCGTCGGGCCGCTTGTCGTGGTGTCGTCATGCCCGTATGACGTCGCCCGGCCGCCCAAATCATCGGCAGAGCGATGACTCGCGGCGCCAGGCCGCGTCGCGTGTCAGGGCCGGATCTGGCCGTCGCCGGTGACGACGTACTTCGTCGACGTCATCTCTTGCAGGCCCATGGGTCCTCGTGCGTGCAGCTTCTGGGTCGAGATGCCGATCTCGGCGCCGAAGCCGAACTCGCTGCCGTCCGTGAACCGCGTCGATGCGTTGACCACCACGGCGGCCGCGTCGACAGCCGCAGTGAACCGTCGGGCCGCCTGCTGCGAACGCGTGACGATCGCCTCGGTATGGCCCGTGCCGTAGCGGCGGATGTGCGCGACTGCCTCATCGAGTGATCCGACCACCGCCGCCGACAGGTCGAGCGACAGGTACTCTGCCCCGAAGTCCTCCTCCGTCGCGGGTATGACGTCGGGGCTGGCGCGCCGTACCCGCTCGTCCCCGTGCACCGTGACACCTTCGCCCGCGAGGGCCTTGACGATGCGGGGGACGAACTCGTCGGCCACTGCGGCGTGGACGAGCAGCGACTCGGCGGCGTTGCAGACGCTCGGACGGTGGACCTTGGCGTTGACGACGATGCGTTCGGCCATGTCGAGATCGGCGTCTTCGTCGACGTAGACGTGGCAATTGCCCACCCCGGTCTCGATGACGGGGACTGTCGAGCCGGTGACGACCCGCTCGATGAGCCCGGCCCCGCCCCGCGGGATGATCACGTCGACGAGGCCGCGGGCCTGCATCAGATGGCCGACGTCGTCGCGATCGCCCGTGACGAGCTGGATCGCGTCGGCAGGCAGCCCGGACCTCATCCACGGCCTCGCGCAACGCGGTGACGATGGCGGCGTTGGACGCGCGTGCCGACGACGAGCCGCGGAGCAGGACGGAGTTGCCGCTCTTGAGGCAGATCCCAGCAGCGTCGGCCGTGACGTTGGGGCGGCCCTCGTAGATCATGGCGACGACCCCGAACGGCACCCGGACCTGGCGCAGCTCGAGCCCGTTCGCGAGGGTCGAGCCGCGGACGATCTCACCGACCGGATCCGGAAGGGTCGCCAGGTCGCGCAGCCCGTTCGCCATCCCCGTGACGCGGTCCGGCGTGAGGCGGAGTCGGTCGATCATCGCCTCCGGCGTACCCGCCGAGGTTTGCGCGATCACATCGTCTGAGTTGGCAGCCAGGATGTCGCCGACGTGCGCTTCGAGTGCCGTCGCCATGGCGATGAGAGCGGCGTCCTTGACCGCCCGGGTCGCCGTCCCCAGGGCCAGCGACGCCTCGCTGGGCTCGCTCGGCCGCGGCGTGGACGTCGGCTTGGCTCATGACCTCAAGAGTACGGCGCTCGGCCCGGCCGAC
Source organism: uncultured Actinomycetota bacterium (assembly GCA_963712935.1). Lineage (GTDB taxonomy): Bacteria > Actinomycetota > Actinomycetes > Propionibacteriales > Nocardioidaceae > JANLYC01. The sequence continues at coordinate 44,594 of CAVQJX010000021.1, read as the reverse complement.
GAGCTGTGTCTCAGCAACCACGACGGCTCGTTCGGGCGCGACAACTCACGGTTCAACACGACCACAACCCGCGGTTCAACACCCCACAACCCGCGGCTCAACACCCCACAACTCACGGCTCAACACCCCACAACCCGCGGCTCAACGGGTGAAGCGGCGGGGGCTCGCGTCGGCGGTGGCGAGCGGGGTGACCACGTTGCGGGCCTGGTAGGTCTCCTGCTCGACGACTTCGAGCCCGACCACCTTCCACGGCGGCAGATCGGCGGACTCGCGGTGCTCGTTCCACAGCCGGAGCGCGAGCGACGCAGCGTCCACCATCTCCTCGCCCTCCTCCCAGTAGCTGAGCTCAGCGCGGTCGGTGTCGTAGCGCAACGAGGACAGGAAACGGCGCTCCTCGACCAGCCGCGTCAACGCGTCATGGGTCTCAGAGAGCGGGTGCGGTTCACCGGCAACGGTCACAGTGACGTGCCACAGGCGAATGGGGAGGGTCACGAAGACTCCTGGCCGGAGGGGGTCGGGTGCCTGTCAAGTCTGCCGTTTCCAGACGCCTCGCTGCACGCGAATTGGCTAACTCGGTGTGTCCACGGCGCCGCTGCGCGTCAGGAACGCCGCACGAGGACCAGGTCGTCGCGGTGAACCAGCTCACGCTCGTAGGACTCGCCCAGCGAGGCTGCCAGCTCAGAGGTCGTACGCCCCAAAAGTACCGGAATCTCCCCTGAGTCATAGTTCACGAGGCCGCGGGCCACGGCCAGGCCAGCTTCGTCGACCAGGTCGACCGGGTCGCCGGCCACGAACGTCCCACGCACCGCGACGACGCCGGCCGGCAGCAACGAGGTTCCCCGCGTCGTGACGGCACGCACCGCACCGGCGTCGAGCACGAGCTCACCGTTGGCCTCGGTGGCGTGCGCGAGCCACAGCTGCCGGGTGGAGCGCTTCTTGCCGGTCGGCGCGAACCAGGTGCCCACCGCGCCTTCGAGCACGCGTGCCACGTCCTCGGCATGTCCGACAACAGCTGGTATGCCCGCACCGGTGGCGATCCGGGCGGCCTCGAGCTTGGTCGCCATCCCGCCGGTTCCGAAGGCGCCCACCGCCGCCACGTCGACGTGGGCCAGCTCGTCCTCGCCGCGTACGACGTCGAGCCGCCTCGCCTCGGGATGACCCGGGTCCCGGTCGTAGACCGCATCGACGTCCGACAGCAGCACGAGCGCATCCGCGTGGACCAGGTGGGAGGCGAGCGCCGCCAGCCGGTCGTTGTCGCCGAAGCGGATCTCGGAGGTCGCCACGGTGTCGTTCTCGTTGACGATGGGCAGGACGCCGAGCTCGAGCAGCTTCGCGAACGTGCGGTAGGCGTTGCGGTAGTGCGCACGCCGGGTCACGTCGTCGACCGTCAGCAACACCTGCCCCACGCGGATGCCGTGGTCCTCGAATGCCGCCGTGTAGCGGTGCATGAGCAGGCCCTGCCCCACGCTGGCCGCCGCCTGCTGCCGGGCCAGGTCACGCGGCCGGGTGCGCAGCCCGAGCGGCGCCAGACCGGCCGCGATGGCGCCCGACGAGACCAGCACGATCTCGAGACCGGCCAGCCGGCGTACGGCCAAGGCGTCGACCAGGGACCGCAGCCGGGCGTCATCGATGCCGCCGCCAGACGTGGTCAGCGAGGACGAACCGACCTTGACGACCACGCGACGCGCACCGGCCATCGCCTCGGTGCCATACGACGACACGGTCAGCGACCTTCGAGCCGCAAGTCCTGACCACGTCGGCCCAGGAGCGTCTCGGCGCCGGCCTGGACCTGGGGGTCGAACTCGAAGACGACCGCGTTGTCGTCATCGCCGATCACCACGTCGTCGCCGACCTGGGCGCCCAGCGCGAGCAGCTTCTCCTCGACGCCCAGCCGGTTGAGCCGGTCGGCGAGATAGCCGACAGCCTCGTCGTTGCTGAAGTCGGTCTGCTTGATCCAACGCTGCGGCTTCTCACCGCGCACGTGCCAGGCGCCGTCGACCTGACGGATCGTGAACTCGTCGTCGGCGTCACCAGCGGGGCGCAGCACGATGCGCTTCGGCGCGACGTCGCCGGGAACCGACCGGGAGGACGCCACCAGCTCACCCATCGCGTAGGTGAGCTCGCGCAGACCTTCGTGCGAGGCGGCGGAGATCTCGTAGACGTCGAGGCCGCGCTTCTCGAGCTCCGGGCGCACCATGTCGGCGAGCTCCCGCGCGTCGGGGACGTCGATCTTGTTGAGGGCGACCAGGCGCGGTCGGTCTTCGAGACCGCCGTACGCCGCCAGCTCGGCCTCCATGACGTCGAGGTCGCTGAGCGGGTCGCGCCCGGGTTCGAGGGTGGCGCAGTCGATCACGTGCAGGAGCGCTGCGCAGCGCTCGATGTGGCGCAGGAAGTCATGGCCGAGCCCACGTCCCTCGCTCGCGCCCTCGATCAGGCCGGGCACGTCGGCGACGGTGTAGGTGACCTCGCCGGCGGTGACGACGCCGAGATTGGGCACCAGCGTCGTGAACGGATAGTCGGCGATCTTCGGACGAGCCCGCGAGATCGACGCGATCAGGCTCGACTTGCCGGCCGAGGGGTAGCCGACGAGTCCGACGTCAGCGACCACCTTGAGCTCGAGGACCACGGTGCGCGACTCGCCCGACTCGCCGAGCAGCGCGAAGCCGGGCGCCTTGCGCGCCTTGCTGGCCAGGGCGGCGTTGCCGAGGCCGCCGCGTCCACCTGCGGCGATGACCAGCTCGGTGCCGGCTCCGACCAGGTCGGCCAGCACCTCTCCGGACTGCGTGGAGACGATCGTGCCGTCAGGAACGGGCAGGACGAGCGAGGACCCGTTGCCGCCGGCGCGGTTGTCGCCCATCCCCTGCTTGCCGTTGGTGCCCGAGCGATGGGCCTCGTGGTAGTAGTCGACCAGTGTGGTGACGTCGGGATCGACGCGCAGGATCACGTCGCCGCCATGACCACCGTTGCCACCGTCGGGACCGCCCAGCGGCTTGAACTTCTCCCGGTGCACCGAGGCGACGCCGTTGCCACCCTTACCGCCCGAGACGTGCAGGACGACACGGTCGACGAACGTGGGTATCGCCACGACCTGCCTCCTCCGGTCTCGGTCCCGCTCCCCCACCGCGAATTGCGGGAAAGCTCAGGTCGACACGCCGGTCGGAGCCTGCGCCTTCCCGCAATTCGCGGGAAGGCGGGTGGGAAATGCGACGAGGGGCGTCCGCTCCCGCGGCACGCCCCTCATGCGTCGTACGGGCGGTTCAGTCCGCCGCTGGAACGATGTTGACGACACGACGACCACGCCGCGTGCCGAACTCGACGTTGCCACCGATGAGGGCGAACAACGTGTCGTCGCCACCGCGACCGACACCGGTGCCGGGGTGGAAGTGTGTGCCGCGCTGGCGGACGATGATCTCGCCGGCGTTGACGAGCTGACCGCCGTACCGCTTGACGCCGAGGCGCTGGGAGTTGCTGTCGCGGCCGTTCTTGGTGGAGGCCGCGCCCTTCTTGTGTGCCATGACTGAACCTCGCCTCGGTTACTTGGAAGACTTCGTGGAGCCGGACGCAGTGTTGATGGCGGTGACCTTCACCTGCGTGTAGTGCTGACGGTGACCCTGGCGCTTGCGGTAGCCGGTCTTGTTCTTGTACTTGAGGATGTGGATCTTGGGGCCCTTGGTGGCACCGAGAACCTCAGCCTGGACGTCGACCTTCGAGAGCGCGTCGGCGTCGGACGTCACGGTCTCACCGTCGACGACCAGCACGGCCGGCAGCGACAGGCTCTCACCCGGCGCCGTCGACACCTTGTCGATCTGGATGACGTCGCCGACAGCGACCTTCTGCTGCTGGCCGCCACTGCGCACGATCGCGTACACGCCTGGACTCGCTCTCTTCGGTAGGACGTCGAACTTCGCTGAAAACTCTGTGTGGGTCGGCGCCGGTCGCACTTTCGGGTGTTACCCCGAGAGGTACGACGAGCCGGTCCCTGCGCCCGGGGGCACGAGGCGTCCGGATGGACGGGCATGCCGCGGCACACCGAGGGTCAAGTCTACGGATCGGACCCCACTGCGGTCAAAACGGTGGCCAGTGGTCTGCTACTCCTCGTCCGACCCACCGACCGCCACGACCGCCATGGCGGGGCTCGCCGCCTCCGGAGCGCCCGTCGGCCGTGATGCCCGGCGGCGACGACGGCCGCGCGGAGCGGCGGCAGGCGCGTCAGACGGGGCGTAGACGGGGCTGCGCGGACTTGTCGGAGGCGGTCTGGTCGCGCCCGGAGCCGTTGGCACCGGCTTCCGGTGCGCCCTCGTGCTGCTCGCGCGGATGGTCGGCTCCGTCGTCGGTCCGGCTGGGTGCCGGCTCGGCCGAAGCGGCGCCCGGTTCCGATCCCGCACCGGGGACTGGGGCGCCGTTGCCGCTCGACATCGGGTGGTCGGCCGGACGTGCCTTCATCAGCCTGAGCGGGGGTGTCCGCCTGGTCGCTCCGGTCATGAGCGTCGCTGCCGGACTCCTGCGGCTGACTCTTGTCCTGATCGTGGCCGTGGTCATGGCCGTTGTCGTCACTGCCACGCTTGCCGCCGCGACGACGGTTGCTCGACCGCTTGGACCCGCTGCGGGAACCGTTTGAGCCCTGCTGGTGGTCGTCCTGGCGTGCGCCGACGGGTTCGCCCTCGATGACCACGCCACGGCCCTGGCAGTGCTCGCACGCGTGGCTGAACGCCTCGAGCAGGCCGGTGCTGATGCGCTTGCGCGTCATCTGGATGAGGCCGAGCGAGGTGACCTCGGCGACCTGGTGACGGGTACGGTCGCGGCCCAGGCACTCGACGAGCCGACGCAGCACGAGGTCGCGGTTGTTCTCGAGCACCATGTCGATGAAGTCGATGACGATGATGCCGCCGATGTCGCGGAGCCGGAGCTGGCGGACGATCTCCTCGGCTGCCTCGAGGTTGTTCTTGGTGACGGTCTCCTCGAGGTTGCCTCCCGAGCCGGTGAACTTGCCGGTGTTGACGTCGACGACCGTCATGGCCTCGGTGCGGTCGATGACCAGCGATCCACCCGAGGGCAGCCAGACCTTGCGCTCGAGCGCCTTCGCGATCTGCTCGTCGATCCGGTAGCTCGAGAAGACGTCGCCGTCGCCCTCGAACCGCTCGAGGCGTTCGATCAGGTCGGGCGCCACGTGCTGCACGTAGCCGTCGACCATGTCCCAGGCGTCGTCACCGGAGATGACGAGCTTGGCGAAGTCCTCGGTGAACAGGTCACGGACGACTCTCAGCGTGGTGTCGGGCTCGGCGTACAGCAGCTGCGGAGCCTGGCCGTTCGTGGACTTCTTCTCGATGTCCTCCCAGCGTGCCGTGAGACGGGTGACGTCGCGCGTCAGCTCGTCCTCGCTGGCACCTTCAGCCGCCGTGCGGATGATGACGCCGGCTTCCTCGGGAATGATGTCCTTGAGCAGGTTCTTCAGCCGGTTGCGCTCGGTGTCGGGCAGCTTGCGGCTGATGCCACTGGTGCCGCCGCCCGGGACGTACACGAGGTAGCGGCCGGGAAGGCTGATCTGGCTGGTCAGGCGGGCACCCTTGTGGCCGATCGGGTCCTTGCTGACCTGCACGAGCACGGACTGGCCGGGCTTGAGCGCGTTCTCGATGCGACGTGGCTGGTTGCGGTCGTCGCGGAGGTCCCAGTTGACCTCACCGGCGTACAGCACCGCGTTGCGGCCCTTGCCGATGTCGATGAACGCGGCTTCCATGCTCGGCAGCACGTTCTGCACGCGACCGAGGTAGACGTTTCCGATGATCGAGCTCTGCGACTCCAGCGCCACGTAGTGCTCGACCAGGATGTTGTCCTCGAGTACGGCGATCTGGGTGACCTCGCCACGCTGGCGGATGGCCATCACGCGCTCGACCGACTCACGGCGGGCCAGGAACTCCGACTCGCTCAGGATGGGCGGGCGTCGACGTCCGGCCTCCCGGCCCTCGCGTCGCCGCTGCTTCTTGGCCTCGATCCGGGTCGACCCCTCGACCGAGGTGATCGTCTCCTTCTTGGCGCGCGGTTGCCGGACCCGGGTGGTCGTACCCGCGGAGTCGTCGCCGGCGTCCTCGCCGCGGCGGCGCCTGCGCCTGCGACGGCGGGACGTACCGCCTTCGTCGCCGGCTGCGTCGTCAGCCTGCTCGTCGGCCTTGTCGGCCTTGCTGTCGCCCTTGGTTGTCGGCCTTGTCGTCACCTTGTTGTCAGCCTTGCTGTCGCCGCCGCCCTTGGCCGCGGCACCGTCCGGCTCGGTCTCGCCGCCGGACTTGCGTCGGTTGCGCCCGCCGCGGGAGCGACGTCGGCGGTTGGAGCCACCCTCATCGCCCTGGTCGTCTGACCGGTCGGCGCCCGGCCCGGAGCCGTCGTGACTGCTGGTGTCGGCCGTCGTCGGCCGTCTCTGCTGGCTGCTCCGCGGCCTTCTTGGCGGCCCGTTTGCGGGGCGTGGCTGCCTCCGGGTCGGGTGCCTTGAACAGCGGCATGCTGAGCGCGCTGACCGTCGACTGGCCGACGCCGGGCTCGAGCGTCGCACCCGCCTGGGACTGGGCGGTGGACCCGTCCGCGGCTCCGTCGGTCGCCGCCTTCTTGCTGGTCTTCTTGGTGGCCTTCTTCGCCGTCTTCTTGGCCGTCTTCGGCTCTCCTGCCCCGTCAGCGTCAGCGGGCGCAGCGGAGGTGCCGTCAGCCGTGTGCTCGGCAACCTTGTCGGCCGCCTTCTTGGTGGCCTTCTTCGCCGTCTTCTTGGCGGCGGCCCGCTTGGCCGGCGCCTTCTTGGCCGACGGCGAGCCCGATCCGGAGTCGGCGGCCTGTTCGCCGGCAGCCGCCGTGGGTTCGGACGTGGTGGTGGATTCTTCGTTGAGCACGTGCGCTCCTCAGGTGCCTCCGGGCGCTGAGCGCCGCGCGGAGGCGGTTCGGTCGCTGTGCCGTGGTCGTCTCGACCGCGTCGCAGCGCAAGCTTGCGATGGCGTCCCGGTCGTGTGCGAGTCGCGACGCGACCCGCCTGTTACCGAGGCGACGACGACGTCCGCCGGTGATGGCACGTGGTGATCGTCCGACCGTTCAGCGGTCGTCGCCCGGTAGTGCGGCGGCGTCGCGATCGTGACCGAACGGGTCATCCACGCGGCCGGACTGGGTGTCGAGTGGACCCTGCGCAATCCGGGTCTGCAGAGGCGGAACCGGTGCGACGAGGCCAGCGATCTCACGGAGCCCGGCGAGGATGTCGTCGGGTCGCACAGCTGGTGTTCCGTGCCGTACAACCAGGTTCAGTATCGCACACTCCTGCCCGTCGTACTCGCCGCCACGCGTCGACAGCGACACGACGGCAGCACGGCAGTCGAAGCTGCGGACCCCCTTCTTCGTCATCCGCTCGACCTGGACGGCATCGCGCGCCAGGAACTGGTCGACCGCCGAGGCGGCGCTGGATTCGCTGACGCCGGGAAGCGCGACGGTCCACTCCCCCGCCTCGAGCCGGTCGGCGAGGGCACCGGGTGCGGCAACCACGACGTCGAGGATGTCGAGACCGTCCGGCATCGCCTCGTCGAGCACTCGGCGTACGTCGTCGGGGTCACAGGCGCGGGTGACCCCGATCTCGAGGTACTCGGCCTCGCTGGCGGCCCCGGTAGGCGACGCGTTGGCGTAGGAGATGCGCGGATGGGGGTTGAATCCCGAGGAATAGGCAATCGGCAGCCGGGCTCGGCTCACCGCCCGCTCGAACGCGCGCCCGAAGTCGCGGTGGCTGGTGAAGCGCAACCTGCCCCGTTTGGCGTACCGGATGCGCAGCTTCTGCACCGGAGGCGGCTGCTGCTCGGGTTGTTCGCGCACCCGGCGACGATAGCCGCGGCCGGCCGCCGGACGGTAACCGGACGCTAGGCAGACGCCGGTTGCAGGTCGTCGACCGTCCACACCTCCGGAATGGGTGAGCCGACCAGGAACACGACGCTGAGCGCGCCGCCGACCGCGGCCAGCACGAACGTCTCGCGCAGCCCGATCGTGCTGCCGAGCACGCCACCGAGCAATGCCCCGAGTGGGCGGCAGCCGTAGTTGACGGTGGTGTACGCCCCGGCGACCCGACTACGCATCCCGTCCGGGGTGATGGACGCCTGGATGGAGTTGAGGTTGATGTCGAAGACCATCACGCCGAGGGCTGACAGGAACTCCGCCACAGCGAGGACCAACGCCGACAACCAGTGGCCACCCCCCGCGAGGGCGATCAGCGCCAGCGGCGCCGGGAAGAGCACCGCGCCCACCACCACCATCGGCCCGACGCCGAAGCGCCTCGACAACCGCGGCGCCACCGCGGCACCGAGCAGTCCACCGATCGATCCCACGCCGAAGACGGCGCCGATCACGCCGGCAGACAGGCCGAGGTCGCGGCTCGCGAACAACACCAGCAGGGCGAAGGACATGAACGTGAAGAAGTTGATCGTGGTCGAGCAGCCGAGACCCGCGCGGAGGTAGCGGTTGCCGAGCACGAACCGGGCGCCCTTGGCGACGCGCCGTCGCCAGGACTCACCAGCCGACGGGTCTACGGGCTGGTCGACGACGTCGAGCCTGCCGATGACCCAGGCGGAGTACAGGAACGAGACGGCATCGACGACGATGGCGATCGGGGCCGTCAGGACCTGGATCAACGCTCCCCCGGCCGCGGGACCTGCGATGAACGAGGCCGACCGGCTGATGCTGAGCTTCGCGTTGGCATCGACGTACTCGCGCCGCTGGACCAGGCTCACGAAGAACGGCGGGTAGGACGTGTTGAAGAAGACCTGACCGAGCCCTGAGGCGAACGCAACGGCGAAGAGCAGCGGCAGCGTGAGGACGTCGAACGCGTACGCCACCGGCACGGTCACGAGCACCAGCGCGCGCGCCAGGTCGGCGTACACGAGGATCCGACGCTTGTGCAGGTGGTGGTCGGCCCAGCTCCCGACGACGATCGACAACAGGCTCGGCATCCACACCGCGGCCGTGAGAATGCCGACTTCGCCGGGCGTGGCGTCCAGGACCACGACGGCGATGAGGGGCAGGGCGAGCTCGGTGATGCGGTCGCCGAACTGGGAGACCGAGTGGCCGTACCAGAAGCGCCGGAAGCGCGTGTTGCGCCACACGGACACCGGGGGCGCGTCGGCTCGCCCCGGAGAGGTGGCGGCGGTCTCGGGCTCAGTCGACATCTTCGACCGCAGGCATGTAGTAGCGGAGAAACCGCATCGGGCGGGCACCGGCGGGCAGGTCCGCGTCCGCGCGGTTGACGTACGGGACGAGGATCTCCTCGATCTGGTTGATGATGTCGGCCGCCTCCGTCGCCGTGACATCGACTCCGGTGTTGGAGGCGCCCGCGACCCGGTCCCACGTCGGGTCGAGGTAGGGGGCGGCCTGCTGCGACCAGGTCACGATCTGCTGGAGGTTCGCGGCGTGCATCGCCTCTCTCAGCTGGTGGCCGGCGGCCCGGCCGACCGGGTCGTCCGGCATCTCGAAGCGGAAGCCGCGCGACACCGCCTGCCAGTAGCGCTGTCGGTGGTCGGGACTGTCCGCCTCGGTGATGAGGCCGAACTGCGCCAGATGCCGCAGGTGCCAGCTGGTGACCGAGGGGGTGGCCTCGACGTGTGGGCTCAGCTGGGTGGCCGTGGCCGGTCCGTGCCGCTGCAGGCGACTCAGGATCGCCAGGCGTACCGGGTGCGACAAAGCTCGCATCGTGCGCGGATCGGTGATCTCGACATCGCCCAGACGATTCGTGAGAGACATCTTTCGAGAGTAACCTCTCAAATCTTCTTCGGCAACGGCTTGAAACGTCTCTGGAGCCGTCCTCTAGGCTCGACGGGTGACCGACCAGCCCCCGCACCAGCCGCCGTCCCCGGACCCGTTCGAGCCCTACCCCCAGGATGCGGCGAGCCGGGAACACGACGCCCTGGCCCCGCCGGCCGAACAGCCGCCCTCGATGCGGACGGCCGTGATGCTCATGCGCGCCGGTGCGGGTCTCAGCGCGATCTACCTGGTCGCCACGCTGATCTTCGTCGGGTCGCTGAAGGACGACATCCGCAGTCAACTGCAGGAATCCGACGCCAACTACACCCAGTCTCAGCTCGACACCGCCTTCACGGCCTACTTCATCTCGGTGGTTGTCTTCGGCCTCATCGGCATCGCCCTGTGGCTGTGGATGGCCTCGGCCAACGGCAAGGGCAAGAGATGGGCCCGAACCACCGCCACGGTCCTGGGCGCGTTCAACATCCTGCTCTCGCTGCTGACCCTGGTCGCCGGCAACGGCACGCCGCTGTCGGTGCTGTTCACCGTGCTCAACCTGGTGATCGCGATCGGAGCGCTGTGGTACCTGTATCGGCCGGACGCGAGCCGGTACTACGCAGTCCGCTCTCGCGCCTGAACTCCCCGGCCGACAGGTCGGAGCCGGACAGGTCCAGAATCAGGGATCGTGATCACGCGACGAGCTGAGCAGCTCCTCCTCCTCATCGGGCTCACCGTGCTGGCCGTGAACCTGCGACCGCCGGCCGTCAGCGTGGGGCCGGTGCTCGACGAGATCCGGTCGGGGCTGTCCATGGGGACGACCACGGCGGGCGTCGTGACGACGCTGCCGGTGCTGTGCTTCGCCGGGTTCGGCGGCCTGGCGCCCTGGGCTGGTCGCCGGTTCGGGATGCATCGGGTGATGCTCGGCTCGCTCCTGCTCACCGCCTTGGCCCTGTCGGTGCGCTCGACCGTCGACTCCTCGGCCTTGTTCGTCCTGACGACCATCCCGGCACTGGCCGGCATGGCGACCGCGAACGTGCTGCTCCCCTCGCTCGTCAAGCTGCACTTCCCGGACCGGATCGGCTTCGTCACCGCGATCTACACGACGGCGCTGTCGGTGGGCCTCACCTTCGCCTCGGTGCTCACCGTGCCCGTCGCGGACGCGCTCGGCTCCTGGCGGTGGGGGCTGGCGATCTGGGCCGCCACCGCGTTGGTGGCTGCGCTGCCGTGGCTGGCGCTGGTGCGGCATGACGTCAAACCTGAGGGTGGGCGCAGCCGGGGCATCAGTGCCCGCGAGACAGCGCGGTCTCCCCTGGCGTGGACGATGGCGATCTTCTTCGGCGCCCAGTCGATGCAGGCGTACGCCGTCTTCGGCTGGCTTCCGCAGATCTTCCGGGACGCGGGCTTCTCCGCCCAGACAGCGGGGCTGCTGCTCGGCACGTCGACCGCGATCTCCATCCCGATCTCGTTCGTCCTGCCGTCGGTCGCGGTACGCCTGACGAACCAGGCACCGCTCATCCTGTCGCTGTGCGCGAGCTATGCCGTGGGCTACCTCGGGCTGATCCTGTGGCCGTCCGCCGGTGCGCTGGCGTGGGCCCTGCTCATCGGCATCGGGACCGGCATGTTCCCCCTCGCCCTCACGCTGATCGGCCTGCGTTCGAGGACGAGCGACGGGACAGCCGCGCTGTCCGGCTTCACGCAGAGCGTCGGCTATCTGCTGGCGGCGATCGGACCGTTCATGATGGGTGCGGTGTACGGCGTCACCGGCGGGTGGACGGTGCCTCTCGTGGTGCTTGTCGTGCTGCTGGTGCCCCAGGCTGTCGCGGGCGTTCTCGTCTCCAAGCCCCGCTACCTCGAGGACGAGCTCGATCTTCCCGCCCCGACCCCCCTGCCCACCTGACCCTCGCGCGTTTGCCTAGTTCACAAGCCAGCTGGCTTGTGAACTAGGCAAACTTCCCTTGGGAACAACAGATCTGCCTTGGGAGGTCGCCGTGGCGGGGTGGCAGCGATGCCGTTTCGCAACAACGCGGTGGTCCCCCGCGGTGGCTACCGAGACCGGCGGCCGTGCGAGCCGCCCCGATTCGTCAGCGAGTACGCCGCTGGACCGGCCGATCGTCGGCCGACACGTGCCTGATCATGAGCGAGGTGGCCGGCACGAAACCAGCCCGGGCATACAGCGGGACCGAGAGCTCACTCGGACTCAGCACGATCCGGGCGAAGCCGTGGTCGTCGGCGTACTCCACGGCTTCATCGAGGAGCATCCGGCCGACGCCGGCGTTTCGCCAGGCCGCGTGGACGTAGAAGTTCGCGATGTACCCCCACTGCTTCGGTCGACGCTCGCTGGCGCTCCGCGGTCGCGGCATCCGGGTGAAGACCAGCATGTTGAGCATGCCGACAGGATCGTCGCCGTCCTCGGCGAGCCAGGTCACGCGCTGGTCGGCCTCCCGGGCGAACCAGGACTCGAACTCGGCGTCGAAGCCGTCGTCGTCGATCGGCTCGCCGGCTTGCTCCTCGGTCCACGCGCGCCGCAGCGAGCGCAACTGCCGCGGAGTCCCCCGGACTCGCGGTCCTGATGCGCAGGCTCACCAGCGTTCGACCAGGTGCTCGCGGCCGGCAGGCGGGTCGTACGACTCCGGCCAGAAGTCGGTGACCGAGCTGATCAGTCCGTCGCGGAAGGTGAAGAACGCCATCGCGTCCTCCTCAGGCTGGTCGCCCACCCGCCAGCGGAACCAGCCAACACCATTGTCGTCGTCGGCGATCACGACGTGCGGTCGGAGATGCCAGTCGCCCGGGAACTCGCGGTTGAACTGGAGGTAGGTGTCGCGTCCTCGGATGCGTTCGTGGGTCTGAGGGACTTCGTAAACGACGTCGGGCTGCATCGTGTCGATCCAGCTTTCCCAGTCACGCGCGTCCAGCGTCGAGATGAAGCGCAAGACAAGATCTCTGGTCCTCATGGCGGTACCGTACTGATCGCGCCGGACAACTTCGCGCGGCCGGCCGCAGCGTTCAGACCACCGACAGGGGCAGCAGCTGATGGCCGGTGGGGCCCATCTGGATCTCAGTGCCCATCTCGGGGCAGACGCCACAGTCGAAGCACGGCGTCCACCGGCAGTCCTCCACCTCGACCGGATCAGGGTTGAGCGCGTCCTGCCAGTCCTCCCAGAGCCAGTCGCGGTCGAGCCCGGAGTCGAGGTGGTCCCACGGCAGCACCTCGGAGTACTCGCGCTCGCGCACGGTGAACCAGTCGAGGTCGACGGGCTCAGCCGCCAGCGCCCGCTCGCAGGCCGCCACCCAGCGGTCGTACGAGAAGTGTTCGCTCCAGCCGTCGAACCGACCGCCGTCGCGCCAGACCTCCTCGATGATGCGGCCGACCCGTCGGTCACCACGCGACAACAGGCCTTCGATGATCCCGGGCTTGCCGTCGTGGTAGCGGAAGCCGATCGCGCGGCCGTACTGCTTGTCGGCGCGCACGTTGTCGCGCAGCTTCTGCAGCCTGGAGTCGGTGGTCTCGTGGTCGAGCTGTGACGCCCACTGGAACGGCGTGTGCGGCTTCGGCACGAACCCGCCGATCGACACGGTGCAACGGATGTCGCGCTTCCCGGACACCTCGCGACCGACGGCGATGACCTTCTTCGCGAGGTCGGCGATCTCGAGGACGTCCTCGTCGGTCTCGGTCGGGAGACCACACATGAAGTACAGCTTCACCTGCCGCCAGCCGTGGGAGTACGCCGCCGAGACCGTCCGGATCAGGTCTTCCTCGGACACCATCTTGTTGATGACCTTGCGCAGCCGTTCGGACCCACCCTCGGGGGCGAACGTCAGCCCGGAGCGACGACCGTTGCGGGAGAACTCGTTGGCCAGCGTGATGTTGAAGGCGTCGACGCGGGTGGACGGCAACGACAGCGACACGTTCGTGCCGTCGTACCGGTCGGCAAGCCCCTTGGCGACTTCGGCGATCTCACTGTGGTCGGCGCTCGAGAGCGAGAGCAGGCCGACCTCCTCGAAACCGGACTTCTCGATGCCGTTCTGCACCATGTCGCCGATGGTCTTGATCGAACGTTCACGGACCGGGCGGGTGATCATCCCGGCCTGGCAGAACCGGCAACCCCGCGTGCAGCCGCGGAAGATCTCCACGGAGTACCGCTCGTGGACGGTCTCGGCGAGCGGGACGAGCGGCTTGCGGGGGTAGGGCCACTGGTCGAGGTCCATGAGCGTGTGCTTGTGGACACGCCACGGGACTCCGGACCGGTTGGGGACAACCCGCTTGATCCGTCCGTCGGGAAGGTAGTCGACGTCGTAGAACCGCGGGACGTAGACACCGCCGGACTTGGCCAGCCGCATCAGCACCTCGTCGCGACCGCCGGGGCTCCCCTCGTCCTTCCACTCGCGGATCAGGTCGCTGATCGCGAGCACGATCTCCTCGCCGTCGCCGAGCACGGCGGCGTCGATGAAGTCAGCGATCGGCTCGGGGTTGAACGCCGAGTGCCCGCCGGCCAGCACGATCGGGTGGCTGTCGTCGCGGTCGGCTGCTCGCAGCGGTATGCCGGCCAGGTCGAGCGCCGTCAGCATGTTGGTGTAGCCGAGCTCGGTGGCGAACGACAGACCGAGCACGTCGAAGTCCCCGACCGGACGGTGTCCGTCGACGGTGAACTGCGGGATGCCGTGCTCGCGCATGACCTGCTCCATGTCGGCGAACACGGCATACGTGCGCTCGGCCAGGATCCAGTCGCGCTCGTTGAGGATCTCGTAGAGGATCTGCACGCCCTGGTTGGGCAGCCCGACTTCGTAGGCGTCGGGGTACATCAGCGCCCAGCGCACCGCGGCCCCGTCCCAGTCCTTGACGGTCGAGTTGAGCTCGCCGCCGACGTACTGGATCGGCTTCTGCACGGTCGGCAGCAGCGGCTCGAGCTTCGCGAAGACGGACTCGACAGGCATGTGGGGGCAGACTCCAAGTGGTGGGGGGACAACACCTCAGGGTACGCGGGCGGGGTCCGGGTCTTCAAAACCGCGGGTGTCCCCGGGGCGGTTGGGGGGCGAGCGAGTCAGGCGCCGGAGTGGATCGCCCAGTTGAACCGCGGATTCATGCCGCGGGCCGCCAGCACCCGCAGCCACAGGGCCATGACCATCTCCACGGCCGGGGCGGTGTCGATGCCGCCGAGATCGAAGACCTGCTCCGGTCGCCAGCCGAAGTCGGACAGGAGAGCGACGATGGCCTCCTTGGCTTCGGCCCGGTCGCCGCTGAGGAACACGACATGGTCGCCTGGGACGCTGGCCGGCTCGACCATGACGCTGTTGGTCATCGTGTTGAGCGACTTGACGACGTGGGCGTCGGGGAACGCCGACTGAATGCGCTGGCCAAGCGAGTTGTCGCTGGTCGCGACCGGTTTGGGGAATCCCCCCTCGACCGGCTCGAGGTCGTTCGACACGTCGAGCAGTGGTTTGCCAGCCAGGTTGTCCGCGCCGGCCAGGTCGAGCGCGTCGAGCGAACGCTGCCCGTTGGTCGCGTTGATGACCAGGTCGCCGAAGGCGGCGGCGTCGGCGAACGATCCGGTCTGGACACCCTCGATCGCTGCGAAGGGGGCCAGGCTCTCGGAGTCACGGGAACGCGCGCCCACCATGACGTCATACCCCAGTCCGGCGAGGCGTCGGCTCAGGGTCTGGCCCACGTTGCCGGTGCCGAGTACCGCGATCTTGCGTTGTGCCATGGCCGTGCCCTTCTCGTCGTACGCCGGATGAGACCTTCAGGGTACGAGTGGAGCCAAGCCTTCCCGGGGCCGCGTGCGGCCATTCGGTGACGAGTTCGCCAGGCAAATACCCACTTCCCAAGGCAAGTTTGCCTTGTGAACAAGCCAGTTGGCTTGTGAACTAGGCAAACGCGGAGGGCCAGCTAGATGCGGCGGGAACGGGCGATTCGGCCGCGGAGGACCACTCCGAGACCGAGCGAACGCTCGGTCCGCAGGTGGATGTTGAGCAACAGCCCGATCGCCATGAGCGAGGCGAACATCGAGGTGCCCCCGTACGACACCAGCGGCAGCGGAACACCGGTGACCGGCATGATGCCCAGACACATGCCGATGTTCTGGAACGCCTGGAAGCCGAACCAGCAGACGATGCCGGCGCCCGCCAGCCGTCCGAACATGTCGTCGGCCAGGGAGGCGATCCGCACCGCCCGCCACAGCAACACGAGGTAGAGCGCGATGATCGCGCCCGCCCCGACCAGCCCCAGCTCCTCACCCGCCACGGTGAAGACGAAGTCGGTGTGCTGCTCGGGCACGAAACCGGACTGTGTCTGCGACCCGTGGAACAAGCCCTGTCCGAACAGTCCCCCGTTGCCGATCGCGATCCGGGCCTGGGTGGTGTTGTAGCCGGCCCCGCGCGGGTCGAGCGTGGGATCGATGAACGCCTCGAACCGCAGCAGCTGGTAGCCCTTCAGCACCCCGAGCTGGACGGCAGCGAACGCCGCCAGCAGCGCCGCTCCCGCCATCCCGAACAGCCAGCGCTTGGGCGTCCCGGCCACCGCCAACAAGCCGAACACGGTCACGGTCAGCACCAGCATCGTGCCGAGGTCGGGCTGCGCCATGATCAGGGCCGCCGGGATCGCCACGATCAGCAGCGCGGCTATCACGTCGCGGTCGCGCAGCTGCAACAGTCCTCTGCGGTGCTCCGTCTTCTCGGCGAGCACGAGCGCGAGCCCCACGACGACACCCAGCTTGGCGAACTCGGCCGGCTGGATCGACATGCCGCCGATCAGGATCCACGAGCGCGACCCGTTGATCACGGCGCCGACCGGCGACAGCACCAGCGCGAGCCCGATGACGGCGCCGGCATACACGAGCGGCGCCCAGATCCGCACCCACCGGTGGTCCGTGGCGGCGATCAGGAACGAGAGCGCGAGGCCGATCGCGACGTTCATCACATGTTTCGAGACGTACGCCGTCGGGTCCCCTGCCGTGAGCGCCTCGTTGCCGGCGGTTGCCGACCAGACGAGCATCGTGCCGATGGCGAGCAACGCCGCAGCCGAGGTCACCAGCGCCCAGTCGAGCCGGCGCCAGGTGGACCGCCGCTCGGTGACGTTGACCCGGCGGGAGGTCCGGCTCGTCGCGACCGGAGCCGTCATCACCATGGCGGACCGCCTCGGTCTCGACGCGCCGGCGCGGCCGTCGAGGCGTGTGTCGACGGACTCGGTCGCACGTCATACCGACGGGCGGGCGCCCGGAGGACCGGCGGCGTGATCTCTCCGTCCTTGCGGAAGACCGGCAGACCGACGGGCGGCTTCGCGCCCGGCTCCGCGGCCTTGGCGATGTCGACCCTCTCGCCGTGGACGCCGTACAGCGCCTCCCAGATCTTGCGGACCGAGTCGCCGGAGGTTCCCGATCCGGTGCCCCCTTGCGAGATCTGCATGATCACGACGTACCGCTTGTCGTAGCTGGCGACCCAGGACGTGGTCTGCTTGCCGTAGACCTCAGCCGTGCCGGTCTTGGACCGGACGTGCACCTTGTCGAGCGGGAAGCCGACCATCTTCCAGGCCATCGTGCCGACCTTGGCAGTGCCCAGGAGCGCCCGGTCGATGTAGCGCAGGTCCTTGGTGGGTACCGGCACGTGCCCCTTGGCCTTGGGCGGGATCCGCCTGATCACGTGACCTTTCGCGTTGACCACGGCCTTGGCGACGCGGGGCTCCCAGAGCGTGCCGCCGTTGGAGATCGCGGCGTACGCGACCGCGAGCTGCAGCGGGGTGAGGACGGTGTCGCCCTGCCCGATCGCGAAGTTGACGGCGTCACCGGCGCGGTAGCGGTAGCCGTCGGTACAGAACTCGCGGGCGAACACGTGCAGGAAGTCCGAGCCCGGCTTCTTGCCGAGCTTGCAGTAGTAGTCCTTGTTGGCCTTCCAGTACGCCAGCTTCCACTTGCGGTCGGCGATACGCCCGCTCACCTCGCCCGGGAGGTCGATGCCGGTCTTGCTGCCGAAGCCGAAGGACTTGGCGTTCTCGACGAGGTCGTCCTTGATGTGGACGTTGCTGTCGTTCGCGCCCGACGCGAGCCACTTCGCGTACGCGATCCGGTAGAAGAAGGTGTCACAGCTCAGCTGCAACGCCTGGGCGAAGGTGAGCGGGCCGTACGCCGCGGACTCGTAGTTCTTGAAGACGCGGCTGCCGACGGTCAGGCTCGACGAGCAGTCCAGCCGGTCGCTGGTGGTGTAGCCGTGGGTCAGCGCGCCGGCGGTCGTGAACGGCTTGAACGTCGACCCGGGTGCGAAGAGGCCCTGCATCGGCCGGCTCAGCAGCGGCGTGTTCGCAGCCGCGCTGTACAGCCGCTCCAGGTCACCCGACGAGATCCCGCCGACCCACAGGTTCGGGTCGTACGTCGGGTAGCTGGCCATCGCGACCACGCGCCCGTTCTGCGCGTCCAGCACGACGACGGAGCCCGAGTCGGCGACGTACTTGCGGTTCGTCACCGGGTCTGTGGTCTGCCGGGCCACCATGATCGAGCGCTGCAGCTCGTGTTCGGCGACGGCCTGCACCTTCGCGTCGATGCTCGTCACGAGCGTGTCGCCCGGCTTGGGTGCGACCCGGCCGTCGTACCCGAGGACGCGGCCCATCGAGTCCACCGCGACCTTCTGCACCCCGGTCCTGCCACGCAGGTACCTGTCGTACTCCGACTCGAGCCCGGAGCGACCCACCAGCGACAGCGGGCTGACCGTGGAGTCGCCACTGTTCTTGGCCTTGGTCAGCTCCTGCTCGGTGATGGGCGAGATGTAGCCGAGGACCTGGGCGGCGTTGATGCCGAACGGCGACGGGTAAGCCCGCACCTTGCTGGGCGCCGCCGTGATGCCCGGATAGTCCTCGCTCTGCTCGAGGATGCTGGCGGCCAGTGACTGCGTGACGTCCTCGGCGACCGGCACCGGTTCGTACGGCGACCCGTTCCAGCACAGCGGGGGCTTGGCGGCGCCGTCCTCGCCACACGTCTTCGTACGCCGCTCGAGCTCGCTCTGCGTCAGGCCCAGCCGGTTGGCCAGTCGCGCGAGCACCGCGTTGCTGGTCGCGTCGCCGAGCTTCTGCAACACATCACGGTCGACGGTGACGACCCAGGAGGTGCGGTTGGCGACCAACGGACGCCCCATCGCGTCAACGATCAGGCCACGCGGCGCCGGCACCTCGATGTCGCGGACCGCGTTGTCCTGTGCGGCCGCCTGGTAGCCCTCGCCACCGACCACCTGGATGTACCAGAGGCGGGCGAACAGCGTGATGAACAGCGACAGCACCATCACCTGCACGACCAGCAGGCGCAGCCGTGACCGGGACTTCAGCATCGGGACTCCGCGCCGCTCACCAGCGCTCCGCCGGTTCGAGGCGGCGGAACAGGATCAGCACCAGCGGGATGACCAACGGCGTCAGCACCACGTCGTAGAGCACGGCGATCGGCACCACCTCGAGCGCAGTTCCCACCGAGACTCCGGGGTCCTGAAGGACCAACCCCGTCAGCGCGAAGACCGACGTACCGATGAAGGCGCCCGCGGCCACGGTCACGATCGTGCTGAGGGCGTTGGTCGTCTCGCCTTTGACCAGTCCGGTGAGGTAGCCGACGATCACCAGCGAGAGCGCCCAGCGCCCTGCCGTGTGGTCGGCGGGCGGAGCCAGGTCGAGCACCAGCCCGGCACAGAAGCCGACCAGCGCGGCGTAGTCGGGTCCGCGGACCAAGGCAGCCGCGATGACCAGCAGCAGAGCCAGGTCGGGCACGACGCCGTCGATCGCGAAGTGGCTGAACGTGCTGATCTGCAGCGTGACCGTGAGGACGACGAGAGCAGCCACGGCGGCGAGCCGGAGGCCGGCGTTCATCGGCCACCTCCACCGGTGGCGGTTCCGGCGTTGGTGTCGACCGCACCCCGGGCCTGGTCGGTGGATCGATGCGGAGCCCGGGTGACCACGGCCACCACGTCGAGGGCGGAGAAGTCGACGTACGGGTCGACCGTCGCGGTCTCGGTCAGCTCGGCCGGCGACGAGTGGACGCTCACGACGCGCCCGATGGGGACCCCGGCGACGTACGGCGCGTTGTTGCGGGAGCCCCAGCTGACGACCTCATCGCCCACCTGCGGGGACGTGGTGTGGTCCACGAGACTCAGGTCGAGGGATCCGTCACCGGACAGGCTGCCGTCGCCGTCGAGGAACCCGAGCTCCATGGACTCGCCGAGCCGACCGCCGACCGTCGACTTGCGGTCGACGATCAGCAGCACGGTGGCGGTGCTGCTCGTGGCCTCGAGGACGCGTCCGACCAGGCCGTCGGCGTTGATGACGGTGAGGTCGGGCACCACCCCGTCCGCCGTACCAGCGTCGATCGTGACGGTACGGGAGAAGGACTGAGCTGAGCCGAAGCCGATCACCTGGGCGGGTACGACGTCGAAGCCCGAGGTGTCGGCGAGTGCCGAGATGCCGGCGACCTCGCTGGACCGGTGCTCGTTGGCCTGCGCGGCCCGGAGCTGGAGCGTGAGCTCCTTGTTGGCCGCGATCAGTGCGGCGTTGTCGCTGCGCAGACCGTCGACGGTGCGGAAGTGGTCGGGGATGTTGGTGAACGGGCGCAACGCATCGGTCGCGGTGCGCTCGACCGGGCCGAGCACGGAGCCGACGGCGGTCCGCAGGGGGTCGACAGGCGACGCCTCGGTCTCATGACGGGCGTCGAGCGTGATGATCGTGACCGAGGCGAGGACCAGGAGGCCCAGCAGGGTCCGCGACCGACCGGGATCGGGTGACACGGTCAGCGCCTCGGCTCGGAGACGAGCACCTGCTGCAGGGCTTCGAACTCCTCGACGCACTTGCCGGCGCCGAGCGCGACCGAGTCGAGCGGACCGTCGGCCACGTGGATCGGCATACCGGTCTCGTGACGGAGCCGCTCGTCGAGTCCGCGGAGCAGGGCGCCGCCTCCGGTGAGCACGATGCCGCGGTCCATGATGTCGCCGGCGAGCTCCGGTGGGGTCTGGTCGAGCGTGGAACGGACTGCGTCGATGATCGCGTGTACGGGCTCCTCGACGGCCTGGCGAACCTCGGCGGACGAGATGACGACGTTGCGGGGCAGCCCGCTGACCATGTCGCGACCGCGGATCTCGGCCTCGGGCTCATCCGGCAGCGGGAAGGCCGACCCGAGCGCGATCTTGATCTCCTCGGCGGTGCGCTCCCCCAGCATGAGGGAGTACTCCTTCTTCATCCACGTGATGATCGCCTGGTCGAGGTCGT
This sequence comes from uncultured Actinomycetota bacterium, assembly GCA_963712935.1. Lineage (GTDB taxonomy): Bacteria > Actinomycetota > Actinomycetes > Propionibacteriales > Nocardioidaceae > JANLYC01. Next base: position 23,638 of record CAVQJX010000021.1, on the reverse strand, counting down.
CACCGGCGGTGCGGATCGAGCGGCTCGTGACGATGCCGCCCAGGCTGATGACCGCCACCTCGGTGGTGCCGCCGCCGATGTCGACGACCATGTTGCCGGTGGCTTCGTGCACAGGGAGCCCGGCGCCGATCGCGGCGGCCATGGGTTCCTCGATGATGTAGACGCGGCGGGCTCCGGCCTGGTAGCCGGCTTCCTTGACGGCGCGCTGCTCGACCGGTGTGATGCCGGACGGCACGCAGACGACCAGTCGGGGCTTGGCGAAGGAGCGGCGCCGATGGACGCGGCGGATGAAGAAGCGGAGCATCTGTTCGGTGGCCTCGAAGTCCGCGATGACCCCGTCCTTGAGCGGCCGGATGGCCGTGATGCTGTCCGGCGTACGCCCGATCATGCGCTTGGCCTCCGCGCCGACGGCGAGGATCTCGCGGGTCTGGGCGTTCATGGCCACGACGGACGGCTCGTTGAGCATGACCCCGCGGCCGCGGACGTAGACGAGCGTGTTGGCGGTACCGAGATCGACCGCCATGTCGCGGCCGATGATGTTGCTTGCCATCGGGTTGCCGGTCCCTTCTGCTCCCTCGTCGTCCTGACGGCCGCCGCGCACCGGAACGCCGTTGAGGGACACCCGAGCTCGGAGGCTGTCGCCACCGCGAGTTCAGGCTAGGTCGCGCGGTCCCCCAGATGAGGGAGACACTTCGACACGACCGTAACTTTGTCCCCAACCGCCCCACTCGTTGAGCCGCGGGTTCTGGGGTGTTGAGCCGCGGGTTCTGGGGTGTTGAGCCGCGGGTTCGTGGGTGGTGTTGAGCCGCGGGTTGTGGTGGTGTTTAAGCGGTGGCAGACGCCGACAGCGTCCGCCTAGGGTGTGCACGTGCCTCGTTCTCAGCCTCGCCGGTACATCCTGCTCCGAAGCCCCGGCCTCACCGACCGGGTCGGGTACGCCTACGCCTCCGCAGTCGACACCAGGTCTCGCATCGTGTTCACTGCCGGTGCGTGCCCGCTCGATGCAGACGGCAATACCGTCGCACCCGGTGACTTCGTGGCGCAGGCCCGTCGCACGTTGCAGAACCTCGATCTTGCTCTGCGGGATTCTGGAGCGGTCGTCGCAGATGTTCTCAAGACCACGGTGTATGTCGCTTCGTCGTCGCGCGCTGACCTGGTGGCCGTCTGGCAAGAGGTTGCGGCGTACTTCGGTGAGCATGACGCACCGAGCACCCTGCTGGGCGTGTCCGTGCTGGGTTATCCGGACCAGCTCGTCGAGGTCGAGGTCGAGGCCGTGGCGGCAACTCCTCCGAGCGCCTGACACCACAACCCGCGGCACAACGGGCCACTACCCACGGCCCAACACACCAGAAACCGCGGCTCAACGGACACAACAACCCGCGGCTCAACACCCAACAACCCGCGGCTCAACGAAGGTCAGAGGTGGGGGAACCAGAGGGCGATCTCGCGGGCGGCGGACTCGGGAGAGTCAGACCCGTGGACGAGGTTCTCACGGTTGGACAGTGACCAGTCGCCACGGATCGTGCCCGGAGCCGCCTTGCGGCCGTCGGTCGCACCGTTCAGAGCGCGCACGACCTCGACGGCCTCGTCGCCCTCGACCACGAGCGCGACCATCGGGCCACTCGTCACGAAGGCGCGCAGTGGCGGGTAGAAGTCCTTGTCGACGTGCTCGGCGTAGTGCTGGTCGGCCTGCTCTCCTGTGATGCTGCGCAGGTCCATGGCCACGATCGTCAGGCCCTTCGCCTCGAACCGCGACAGCACCTGCCCCACCAGTCCGCGTCGGACCGTGTCGGGCTTGAGCAGGACGAGAGAGCGCTGAGTCATGGCGTGCAGCCTAACCAGGACCGGACCCAGCCGGCGTACTCGACCTTCGACGTCTCAGCCGCCGGTCGACCGGGCGGCTAACCCGGCCTGCTGGGCCTCGATCTTGCGGCCGAGCACGTACGCCGTGGTCCACAAGGCCCCGAAGACGAGACCGAGCACGATCATCGCCGGCAGCAGGACTCCCATGGCCAGCGCCGCGACCTGGATCGCGAAGCCGAGGTAGTACGCCCATTCGAACCGCAGCAGACCCGCGACGACCAGGGCCGACACCGCCAACCCGACGCCGATCGCGACCGCGACTCCTGTCGAGACGTCCTCGACGGTGATCAGCACTGGCGTCATGAGACCGAGCGCGACGCACTCGAAACCGAGCACGGACGCGCACATCATCCGGCGCGGCGACCGCATCAGCGACCGCCACCCAACAGGGTGCGTGCCTCACCGGCAGTGATGACCGAGCCGGTGACGAGGACGCCTCCCCCGCCGAGCGCGAACCCGTCACCGCCGGAGTCCTCCGCCATCCCGATCCCCGCCTCGATGGCGTCGTCGAGCCGCGTCTGTACGTCGACCCGGTCCGCCCCGAAGATGCCGCGGGCGATGTCCGCCAACGTCTCGGCGGGCATGGCCCTCGACGTGGAGTTCTGGGTGCAGATGATGTGCGACATCACCGGCTCGTAGGCCTCGAGCACGCCCTCGACGTCCTTGTCGGCCATGACCCCGACGACGCCGATGAGCGGGCTGAACGACGAACGCCTCCTGCACGGCTTCGGCGCTCGCGCGTGCGCCGTGCGGGTTGTGCGCCGAGTCGAGGACGACCGTCGGCGAGCGGCGTACGATCTCGAGCCGGCCCGGGGAGGTGACCTGCGCAAACGCCTGCCGCACGAGCTCGAGGTCCAGGCCCCCCTCGGCGCCTGCCCCGCCGGCAAAGGACTCGACTGCGGCCAGCGCACAGGCCGCGTTGTGTGCCTGGTGGGCGCCGTGCAGCGGCAGGAACACCTCGTCGTACGTCGCTCGAAGTCCTTGGAAGGTGACCATCTGGCCACCCACACCAGGCACCCGGTCCCGTACGCCGAACTCGAGCCCCTCGCGCGCCACCGTGGCCCCGACCTGAGCGGCGTGGCGCATCAGCACCTCGGCTGCCTCGACGGGTTGCTGCGCGATGATGCCGACCGTGCCGGACTTGAGGATGCCGGCCTTCTCGACCGCGATGTCGGCTGGCGTGTCGCCGAGATAGCGCTCGTGGTCGACGCCGATCGGCGTGATGATGCCGATGGCCGCGTCGGCGACGTTGGTCGCGTCCCAGGTGCCGCCCATGCCGACCTCGATGACCCCGACGTCGACCGGGGCGTCGGCGAACGCGGCGAAGGCCATCGCCGTCACCAGCTCGAAGAACGACATCGAGATCCCGCCGGAGCGGTCGATGATCGCGGCGTACGGCAGGACTTCTTCGTAGACCTCGGCGAACCGCTGCTTGCTCAGCGGCTCGCCGTCGATGCTGATGCGTTCGGTCATCGACTCCACGTGCGGGCTGGTGAACCGGCCCGTGCGCAAGTCCGAGCCCACGGACGAGCGTGTCGACCATCCGGGCCGTGGTGGTCTTGCCGTTGGTGCCGGTGAGCTGGATGACGGGGTAGGCGCGTTGCGGCTGGCCGAGCAGGTCGCAGAGCGCCGCGATCCGGTCGAGGGAGGGGTCGAGCTTGGTCTCGGGCCAGCGGTCGAGCATGGCGCGTTCGACATCGCGGTACAGCTCGTCGACGTCGGCCGCTGCCGACGATTCAGGGGAGGTGGGCATCGTGCTCGGAAGTCTATCGACGCCCCTGGCCTGGCTCTGCGGCTGCCGGAGCTTCGACCGTGAGGCGGCGATGGCGGGCCACCAAGGCGTTGACCACGTCTGCAGCTGCGTCAGCGTGGTCGAGGGAGATCGAGTGGCGCTTGCCGCTGTGTAGCCTGAGCGACAGCGCGGGACCCGGTCGCACCAGCAGCTGTGTCACCTCCCGATCCTTCTTCTCCCAGTCGACGCGGTTGTAGTCCTGCCAGCGGGTGAGGTGGTTGGTCACCTCCGCCGAGGCGATGGCCACGAGAGGGATGTCTCCGAAGCGGGTGTTCAGCCATCGCGATCGTGGGTGCACGCCGTGCCCGTCGATTCGCACCCGAACCAGGCTCTGATTCGCCCGCACCAGACCAAGGAAAGCGACAGTCCCCACAAGGGGCCAGACCACCATGCACGCCAGTCCGACGGCAGCCAGCATCAGCCCTGACAAATAGGCGGTCATGGAGTACGCCGATCCCGTCCACACGGCTCGCTCGTCGGCCTCCAGCCGAAGGGACGAGTCGGGGATCGGCAGGTAGCCGGTCGAGACCGGGACGGCATGGATGATCTTGTTGACAAGCATCATGGGGACGAGAAGGAACGCCAACTGCAGCGGAAACGCCCACCACCGGTGTACTGCAGCGTCATAGCTCGGCGCACCCACCGATGCGATCAGCGTCGCGATGGCCGCGCCCGGTGTCAGCCAGTTCAGGAACACCGCGGCCTTCATCCAGGTGTAGCCGCGATCGCGGTTGTAGCCACGCAGGTACATCACGAGGGTGACCCCAGAGACGAACGCAGCAAACGATGTCCCTGACAAGGCAACTGACCCGGGATGCGCCTCTGTCGCGAGCCATCCCCACCAGCTCGGTTCGTGGGGGATGTTGTCCGGCAGGGTGCCGCGGACGACGAGATACGTGAGCGCCACCGTCACGGGCGCGGCGGCGATCAGCATCAGGGCTATCAACGGCCGCGAGCGCGGAACATCGTCGGTCATGCCGACTCCCCCTTGATCCGTGCGGCCAGCTGGTCGCGTGACATGCCGAGGCGACCGGCGGACCGCAACAGCTCGTCGATCTGTTGCTCGAGCTCGGTCACGCCCAGGTCGATGCCGGCGCGCACCTGCGCCCCACGACCACGTCTCAGGTCGATCAGCCCTTCGTCGCGCAGTGCGGAGTACGCCCGCAGCACGGTGTGCATGTTGACGTCGAGCCCGGCGGCAAGCTCACGGGCCGGCGGCAGCCGCTCCCCTGCTTCGATCTCACCGGCCACCAGCGCCCCCCGGATCTGACCGGCGATCTGCTCGGCGAGCCCGATCGCGCTGTCGGGGTCGACGCGGATCAGCATAGTTTGCATCGTACTAGAACAATGTCGAGTTGGGAATGGGTTCGCGATGCCGCTCGTCGGGCCCCGTAAGATTTCCGGCTATGACTGACACACTCCACCCGAACGCTCCTGACACGCCGGCCGCCTCGACCGCGGCCGTCGTACCCGAGCGTCCGGCGCTGGAGGGTCTGGAGGCCAAGTGGTCGCAGATCTGGGAGGACCAGCAGGTCTACGCCTTCGACCGAAGCAAGACCCGCGACGAGATCTACTCGATCGACACGCCTCCGCCGACGGTCGTCCGGCACCCTTCACTTCGGCAGCGTCTTCTCCTACACCCAGACCGACCTGATCGCGCGCTTCCAGCGCATGCGCGGCAAAGAGGTCTTCTACCCGATGGGCTGGGACGACAACGGCCTGCCCACCGAGCGCCGCGTGCAGAACTACTACGGCGTCCGCTGTGACCCGTCACACTGCCGTACGACGCCGACTTCACCCCGCCGGAGAAGCCCGATGCCAAGCGGCAGGTCCCCGTGAGCCGGGGAAACTTCATCGAGCTCTGCGAACAGCTCACCGCCATCGACGAGGTCGCGTTCGAGGATCTGTTCCGCACGCTCGGCCTGTCGGTCGACTGGTCCAACCTGTACACGACGATCGGCACCGAAGCTCGCGCCATCTCCCAACGCGGCTTCCTGCGCAACCTGGCCCGCGGTGAGGCCTACAAGGCCGAGGCCCCGACGCTGTGGGACGTGACGTTCCAGACAGCGGTCGCCCAGGCAGAGCTCGAGGCACGCGAGTATCCCGGTCACTACCACCGCATCGCCTTCCACGGAGACGGCGGCCCGATCCACATCGAGACAACCCGCCCCGAGTTGATCGCGGCCTGCGTCGCGCTGATCGCCCACCCCGACGACGAGCGCTACCAGTCCTCTGTTCGGCACGACCGTGCGCTCCCCCATCTTCGGCGTCGAGCTTCCCGGTCCTCGCCCACCCCGCAGCCGAGCCCGACAAGGGCGCCGGCATCGCGATGTGCTGCACGTTCGGCGACCTGACCGACGTGCAGTGGTGGCGTGAGCTGCAGCTCCCGGTGCGGGTCATCATCGGCCGGGACGGCCGCATCCAGCGCGAGACCCCGGACTGGGTCACCGACCCAGCCAGTCAGGCGGCGTACGCCGAGCTCGCCGGTAAGACGATGTTCAGCAGCCGCGAAGCCATGGTCACCGCTGCTGCGCGACTCCGGCGACCTCGTCGGCGAACCGACACCCACGACGCGGATGACCAACTTCTACGAGAAGGGCGACAAGCCGCTCGAGATCGTGGCGACTCGGCAGTGGTACATCACGCAACGGCGGACGCGAGGCCGAGCTCTCGCCAGGCGTTCGTCGACCGCGGGGCACGAGCTCACCTGGACCCCGCCCTACATGGAGCATCGCTACACGAACTGGGTCGAAGATCTCAACGGCGACTGGCTGATCTCGCGCCAGCGGTTCTCGGGCGTGACGTTCCCGGTCTGGTACCGCCTCGACTCCGACGGTGAGGTGCTGTCAGACGAGATGCTGCTCGCCAGCGAGGACCGCCTCCCGGTCGACCCGTCGACCGACATCCCCGACGGGTACGACGAGTCGCAGCGCGGCAAGCCCGGCGGCTTCGTCGGCGATACCGACATCATGGACACCTGGGCGACCTCGTCGCTCACGCCGCAGATCGGCGGTCACTGGGAGCAGGACCCTGATCTGTTCGAGCGGGTCTTCCCGATGGATCTCTGCACACAGGCTCACGACATCATCCGCACCTGGCTGTTCTCGCGGGTGGTCCGCTCACACTTCGAGCACGGCGTCGCCCCGTGGCGGCACGCGATGATCTCCGGTTTCGTCCTCGATCCCGACCGCAAGAAGATGTCGAAGTCCAAGGGCAATGCCATTACCCCGGTCGCAGCTGTTGGAGCAGTACGGATCGGACGCCATCCGGTGGCGGGCGGCGTCGTCCCGGCCTGGGCAGGACTCCGCGTTCGACGAGAAGCCGCTGAAGGTCGGTCGCAAGCTGGCGATGAAGGTGCTCAACGCGTCGAAGTTCGTGCTGAGCATGGGCGAGGCACACGGCGACACGATGAGCATCACCGACCCGGTCGACCTCGCGATGATCCGGCGACTCCGCCAGGTCATCAAGGAGGCCACCCGCGCCTTCGAGTCCTACGACTACACCACCGCGCTCGAGACGACCGAGAAGTTCTTCTGGACGTTCTGCGACGACTACCTCGAGCTCGTCAAGGAGCGCGCGTACGGCGGTCGAGGTGACGATGCGGCCAACTCGGCCCGGGTCGCGCTCACTGCGGCCCTTTCCGTGCAGCTCAGGCTGCTGGCGCCCTTCCTCCCGTATGTCACGGAGGAGGTGTGGTCGTGGTCGAACACCCGGCTCGATCCACCGCGCACCGTGGCCGGCCGAGGATGACGACCTGCCCAGCGTCCCGCAGGACCCCGACCTGCTCGTGGCGGTGGCCGAGGCGCTGGCCGGCATCCGCGGCGCGAAGTCGACTGCGAAGGTGTCGATGCGCACCGAGGTCTCAGCCGCCACGATCACCGGACCGACCGCCCGGCTCAATCTCATCGAGCGCGGCCTCGCCGACCTCAGGGCCGCGGGCCGCATCGTGGGCGAGGTGGTGCTGACGCCGCGAGACGGTGACGACGACCGACTCGTCGTCACCGCCGAGCTGGTCCCCGCCCCTGCCACGTGACCGGCGTGCCGGCCTGGACGTTCCCCTCGCAGCGCCCACGCCGGCACGACCCGTCGATGCCGACCCGTCAGACTGCGTCCAGCACGGGCTCCGGCTCCGGCTCCGCCAGCGTGATCGACACCAGTTCCTCGTCGCGCACCAGGACCAGCGCCGCCACGAAGCCGACGGCCGCGATCGCGGCTCCGGCCCAGAACGCGGCCTGGAAGCCGGACACCAGTGCGTCCGGGACCTGGACCCCCGAGCCGAGCTTGTCGTTGGTCGCCGAGATGGCGATGGACGACAGCAGCGCGATGCCGACAGCGCCACCGATCTGCTGTGAGGTGTTGATCAGCCCGGAGGCGAGTCCGGCCTCCTCCTGGCGTACGCCGGCCAGGGCGGCGATCGAGATCGGCACGAAGCACAGCGCCATGCCGAGTGCCACGACCAGGAAGCCAGGCAGCAGCGCCGTGGCGTAGGAGTCGCCGACGTCGATCCGGGTGAACCACAGCAACCCCGCCGCCAGCAAAGCCATCCCGGTGGCGATCAATGGCCGTACGCCGACCCGACCGACCAGCGCGGCAGCGACGTTCGCCCAGATGATCGACGTGCCGGCAACCGCCAGGTAAGCGAAGCCGGTCTTCATGGCTGAGTAGCCGAGCACCTCCTGCATGTACAGCGTCAGCATCAGGAACATCGAGAACAGCGCCGTGCCCAGGATGAAGCCGGCCACGTTGGCGCCGAGCACCGTGCGCGTCCGCAGGATTCCGAACCGCATCAAGGGCTCGGCTACCTGGGTCTCCCGGCGTACGAAGCCCACCAGGAGCACGGCTGCGACGGCGAAGATCGCCAGCGTCCGCGCAGCGCCCCAGCCCCACTCGTTGCCCTGCGTGATCGCGAGCACCAGCGTGCTCAGTCCAGCGGTGATCAGGGCTGCACCCAGGGTGTCGAAGCCGCGGACACGTGAGTCCCGGCTCTCACTGAGAAGCACGGGGATCAGTCCGAGGGCGACCAGCCCGACGGGGATGTTGACGAAGAAGATCCACTCCCACGACAGCGAGTCGGTGAGCACGCCGCCGAGCAGCACTCCCGCGGCCGCGCCGAAGCCACCCACGGCGCCCCAGACGCCCAGCGCGATGTTGCGGTCACGGCCCTCCCTGAAGGACGTCATCAGGATCGACAGCGCAGCCGGTGAGATTGCCGCGGCTCCGAGCCCCTGGAGGGCGCGGGACCCGATCAACGAGGGCTCCGACCAAGCGAGCCCACACAGCAGTGAGCCGAGGGTGAAGACAAGGATGCCGGCGACGAAGACCCGCCGTCGGCCGAGGATGTCGGCGGTCCGACCGCCGAGCAGGAGGAAGCCGCCGAAGACCAGTGCATAGGCGCTGATGACCCACTGGAGGTTGGCCTGTGAGAAGTTCAGGTCCGTCTGGATGGAGGGCAGCGCGACGTTCACGATGGCGACATCGAGCACCACCATGAACTGCACCGCGCTGAGCAGCGCCAGCCCGAACCACTTGAGGTGAGGCGAGGTGATCATGGCTTGAAAACTTTCTGTTGAAGAGCGAATGCTTCCGAAGTTACAGTCGCTACTTTCAAAACACAAGTGATTAATTTGCAATCCAGTAGTGCCCGATGCAAACTAGGAAGTAATGAAGACCTACGACCAGTACTGCCCGGTCGCCCACTCGCTGGGCCTCGTCGGCGAGCGCTGGACTCTCCTGGTCGTACGCGAGCTCTTCTACGGCCCGAAGCGCTACACCGACCTCGTCGACAGCCTCCCGGGGATCGGCACCAACGTGCTGGCCGCCCGGCTCAAGGAGCTCGAGACGAACGGGCTCATCGAGAAGCGCCGGCTCCCGCCCCCGGCCGCCTCCACCGTCTACGAGCTGACCGACGAGGGCCGGCTCCTGCGCCCGGTGCTCCACGAGCTCGCCCGCTTCGGCGCCCGGCTCATCGGGCCGCCACCGCCCGAGGCGCTCGACGACAACTGGCTCCAGCACGCGCTCGACCTCGGCCTGTCGCCGGTGTCCCCGCGGGCTCGTATCGGCTTCCGGATCGGAGCGGACGAGGCCTCCCTCGTCAACGGCGAGGTCGTGGCCGGCATCGCCGACGACCTTGATCTGCTCGTCGAGACCGACCCCACCAGCTTCTACTACCTCGTCATCGAGGGTCGCCGTGACGGCGTGCACCTCGAAGGCGACGACTCGATCCTCGACGAGCTCATCCACGCCTTCTCACCGCAAGCCCCAGCACTGTCACCAGCCCCCTCCTGACAACGGGCCGATGGGGTCCGCTTGCTCCGTGCCGGCGCCAACACGTCGGGTCGGACTGCGTCTCCGGGGCTTAGGGTCGGGATCATGGTTGAGGACGTGATCCGGCGCCGGGTCGTCGTACGCGGTCGTGTCCAAGGCGTCTTCTTCCGCGACAGCTGCCGCCAGCAGGCTCAGGAGGCCGGCGTCACCGGCTGGGTGTCCAACGAACCGGACGGCAGCGTGATCGCGGTCTTCGAGGGATCTCCCGACGCCGTGCAACGCTTGGTCGCCTGGTGCCGGACCGGTCCTCCGTCCGCCCGCGTACTCGCGGTCGACGTCGACGAAGAGCCTGCACGGGGTGAGCGCCGCTTCTCCGTGCGTTGATCCGCGCGAGCCGACACCCGAGGCCGCCGACGACGGCGCCACGTAGGCTCGACCGCATGACTCGGATCGCGGCCGTGCACCCTGTCCTCCCCGAGCACGTCTACAGCCAGACCGAGATCACCGAGCGGTTTGCCGACTACTGCCTCGGCACGGGCACCGCCGCCAGCGCCACCAAACAGGGACTCCTGCGCCGGCTGCACCGCAGCGCCTCCGTGACGACGCGCCACTTGGCACTGCCGATCGATCGGTACCCCGAGCTCGACGGGTTCGGCGCCGCCAACGACGCGTTCATCGAGGTCGCCGTCGAGCTGGGCGGCCAGGCGATCCTGGGAGCCCTCGACGAGGCCGGGATACGGCCGGACGAGGTCGACTACGTCATCTCCACCACCGTGACGGGGGCGGCCGTCCCCTCGATCGAGGCCCGCATCGCAACCGTCATCGGGCTTCGGCCCGACGTCCGTCGCATCCCGTTGTTCGGTCTCGGCTGCGTTGCCGGCGCATCGGGTCTGGCCCGTCTCCACGACCTGCTTCGCGGCGACCCGGGCGCCGTCGGGGTCCTGCTGTCCGTCGAGCTGTGCTCACTGACCGTCCAGCGCGACGACCCGTCCACGGCCAACCTGGTCGCGAGCGGCCTCTTCGGCGACGGCGCAGCGGCCGTCGTGGCGGTGGGCGACGAGCGGCCCGAGCCGGGCCCCACGATCGTCGACAGCGTGGCGCACCTCTATCCCGACACCCAGCGTGCGATGGGTTGGGACATCGGCGCCTCCGGGCTCAAGATCGTGCTCGGCGCCGAGGTTCCTGACCTGGTCACGGAGTACCTCGGCGAGGATGTCCGGCAGTTCCTGAAGGCCCACGACCTCGCCGTCGACGACGTGGCTGCCTGGGTGGCCCATCCCGGCGGTCCCAAGGTGCTCGATGCCATGCGCGACTCGCTCGGTCTCGCCGACGACGAGCTTGCCCTGACGTGGCGCTCCCTCGACCGGATCGGCAACCTGTCGTCGTCGTCGGTCCTGCACGTGCTGCGCGACACGCTCGACCAGCGCGAGCTGGCGCAGGGATCGCCCGGACTTCTGCTGGCCATGGGGCCGGGTTTCTGCTCCGAGCTGGTCCTGCTGCGATGGTGACGCAACCACACGCGGCGGAGCAGCCATGACGGCCTACCAGATCCTCGTTCTCGCGGTCTGCGTCGAACGACTCGCTGAGCTGGTCGTCTCCACTCGGCACGCGAAAGCGATGCGGGCCGGCGGCGGCGTGGAGTACGGCGCCGGACACTACCCGGCCATGGTGGTGTTGCACGCCGCCCTGCTGGCGGGCTGCTTCGTCGAACCAGCCGTCGCTGACCGGCCCTTCGTCCCGCTCCTCGGCTGGCCGATGCTGGCCGTGGTGGTGGTGGCGATGGCGCTGCGGTGGTGGTGCATCGTGACGTTGGGCGAGCAGTGGAACACCCGGGTCATCGTTGCCCCGTCCCGCCCCCTCGTGAGCGGCGGGCCGTACCGGTGGGTCCGCCACCCCAACTACGTCGCGGTCGTGCTCGAGGGCGTCGCGCTGCCGCTCGTCCACACGGCCTGGATCACGGCCGCGACCTTCACCGTGCTCAATGCCGCCCTGCTGACCGTACGGATCCGCGTCGAGAACGCCGCGTTGGCCTCGGCAGCCCCCGAGGCGGCGCATGCGTGACCTCATCGTGGTGGGTGCCGGTCCGGTCGGGCTGGCCACCGCGTTGTACGCCGACCGGGCCGGCTTGTCGGCCATCGTCGTCGAGTCGCGCTCGACACCCGTCGACAAGGCCTGCGGCGAGGGCCTGATGCCCGGCGCCGTGACGGCCCTGCACGAGCTCGACGTGACGCCCGACGGTCGCCCCTTCCGCGGCATCCGCTACGTGCACGGTTCGCGGTCTGCGCAGGCCGACTTCAGCAACGGTTCCGGACTCGGCGTCCGGCGTACGACGCTGCAGGCGGCCCTCGCCGACGCGGTCACTGCCCGCGGCATCGAGATCGTGCAGGCGACGGTCGACACCATCGAGCAGGGTGCCGACTCGGTGGGTGCGGGTGGCCAGCGCGCCCGCTACCTGGTCGGCGCCGACGGCCTCCACTCGGCAGTACGCCGGTTGAGCGGGCTGGACCTGCCGCCCGCCACCCGACCCCGCTTCGGTCTTCGCCGACACTTCGCCGTCGCACCCTGGACCGACCTCGTCGAGGTGCACTGGGGCCGTGACCTGGAGGCCTACGTGACACCGGTCGGCGACCGGTTGGTCGGCCTGGCCCTGCTCACGAGCCGCCGCGAGCCGTTCGAGAACCAGCTCGCGGCCTTCCCGGAGCTCGCGGCACGGTCTGGGCGGCGGCCGGGACCCGGTCACGGCTACCCGCGGCGCCGGTCCGCTTCGTCAGCGCAGCCGAGCCCGGGCCGCCGGCCGGGTGCTGCTGGTCGGTGATGCCGCCGGCTACGTCGACGCCCTGACCGGCGAGGGCATCGCGGTCGGGCTGGCCTCCGCCCGCGTCCTCGTCGAGGCCGTGGCCGCCGACGATCCCGCGGCGTACGAGAAGGCGTGGCTGCGCGTGAGTCGTCGCTACCGCTGGATCACCGAGTCGCTGCTGTGGACGCGCAACCACCGGGTGACGGCGGGCCTGATCGTGCCCGGAGCGCAGCTACTGCCACCAGCGTTCGGGGCGGCGGTCCGCGCCATCGCTCGCTGACCGCCGCCCCACCCGCCGCTCCGCCGTCCTCTAGCTGAGCGCCACCTCGGGGGTCCTGTCTCGGCGACCGCGTCCGAACCGGAGGTACAGCGAAGGCAGCACGAAGAGGTTCAGCAAGGTCGCCGTGAGCAGGCCGCCGAGGATCACGATCGCCATGGGGTGCTCGATCTCGTGACCGGGGATGCTGCCGGCGACAGCCAGCGGAACCAGGGCCAGACCGGTCGCCAGCGCGGTCATCATGATCGGGGCCAACCGCTCACTGGCACCCCGCAGCACGAGCTCAGGTCCGAACGGCATGCCGTCCTCGCGCTGGAGGCGTTCGAAGTGGCTGATCATCAAGATCCCGTTCCGGGCCGCAATACCGAAAACGGCCAGGAAGCCGACCAGGGAGCCGAGCGACAGCACACCACCGGTCATGAACGCCGCAAGCACACCACCGACCAGCGCCATGGGCAGCAACAGGAACGTCAGCACCGCAAGACGGAAGCTCCCGAAGGCAGCGTGCAGCAACAACAGGATGGCCAGCAGCGCCAACGCACCGAAGAAGAAGAGCTTGTCCTGGGCGGCGTTGAGCTCGGTCGACTCCCCCAGCACCTCGGCGTGGTACTCCTGCGGGAAGGTCACCCCGGCCAACCTGTCCTCGACCTCGTCGACGACTGAGGCGAGATCCCGGCCCTCGACGTTCGCTCCGACATCAATACGACGCGACTGGTGCTCGCGCTCGATCGCGTTGGGCGTTGGAGCGACCCGGATGTCGGCCAGCTTCGAGAGTCGGACCCGGCGACCATCGGGCGTGTCGATCTTCATGTTCTCCACGTCGCTGACGCTGTCGCGTGCTGACGGGATCGAGGTCACGTGGACGTCGTACGCCCGGCCGCCGGAGTAGATGTCGCTGACCTCCTCACCGGCGATCATGGTGGCTGCCTGACGACGGATGTCGCCGGGTGTGAGCCCATACTTGCGGGCCGCGGTCAGGTCGGGCTCGACCTCGATGTGCGGAAGGTCGGTCTGGAACGACGCGTGAGCGTCGATCACGCCGTCCACATCGGCGATCACACCCTCGATCTCGTGTGCCTTCTCCCGCAGGACCGCCAGGTCCGGCCCGTAGATGCGGACCACGATGGACTCGCTGGTGCCCGTGAGCACCTCCTTGATTCGCTCGCGCAGATAGGTCTGCACATCGCGGTACAGGCCGGGGTAACCGTCGACGGTTCGCTGGACCGAGGCGAGGGTGTCGTCATAGTCCACTGACTCATCGACACTGATCCAGTTCTCGCCGAAGTCGACGCCGTACACCTCGTCGGCGAGCAAGGCCTGGCCGATGTGCGCCCCACAGTTGCGGACGCCGGGGATCTCCTGGAGGTCCTGGCAGGCCCGCTCCGAGACCCGCGTCTCCTCCCCCACCGAGGTGCCCGGCTGTGTCAGCCAGTGCATGAGGAAGTCGCGCTCCTTGAAGTTCGGCAACAGTTGGTTGCCGAGTGTGGGGAACGCCGCCAGTCCCGCGACGGACAGCACGAGCGCGGTGGCCATGGCCGGTGCCGGCCGACGCATGAGTGGCGTGAGCATCGCGCGGTAGCCGCGCTTGAGCACCCGCAGCAGCGGCGACTCGCGCAGCACCAGTCGGCCTCGCGACAGCATCACCAGACAGAGAGCCGGCGTCAGCGTCAGCGCGACCACCATCGACACGAGGACCGCCAGGCCGTACGAGAACGCCAACGGACGGAAGAACGAACCCGAGAGCCCCTCGAGGAAGAACACCGGCACGACCGCGACGATGTTGATCACGGTGGCGTAGGTGATCGCCGTGCGCACCTCGACGGAGGCGTTCAGCACGATGCTGAACGTGGACACCTTCCGACCTTCGGCACGGGCCTGTCTCAACCGCCTGACGATGTTCTCCACGTCGATGATGGCGTCGTCCACCACCACCCCGATGGCCACCACGAGTCCGGCCAGGATCATCACGTTGACCGTCGACCCGGTCAGGTCGAGCACCAGGATCGCCGACACCAGCGACAAGGGGGATCGCGATCAGACTGATGAAGGCAGTGCGCCACTCGAACAGGAACGCGACGATGATCAGGATCACCAGGAGCACGCCGATGAGCAGCGCGCGGGTCAGGTTGTCGATCGACTGCTCGATGAACGTCGCCGGCCGGAAGATGGTCGTGTCGACGGTGACGTCCGGCAGCCCGGGAGCCATCGCGGCCATCGCGTCCTCGACTCCGCGGGTCACCTCCATGGTGTTGGCGCCGCGGAACTTCTGGACCACGAGCATGAGGCCTGGCCCACCGTCGATGACGGCGTCGCCCCAGATCGGACCCGAGTCCACCAGGACGGTACCGACATCAGCGAGGCGGACGGTCTTTCCGTTCCGCTCGACCACCGGCACGGCCGCGAGCTGCTCGGGTCCGGTGATCGGTTGCACGAGCCGGATGTTGAACCGGCTGTCGCCGGACTCGACGAAGCCGCCGGTCCCCACCACGGCCCCGTCCGAGTACTTCAGCAAGCCGGCATCGAGCGCGTCGGCAGCGGAATCCATCACCTGCTGGAGCGTGACGTCGTGCTCCTCGAGCAGCTTCGGGTCGACCTGGACGTGCCGCTGCGGAAGCCGTTCGCCCCAGATCGCCACCTGGGCCACTCCCGGCACTCGGAGCAGTCGGGACCTGATCTTCCAGTAGGCAATCGTCGACAGGTCGATCAGGTCGTACTCGTCGGACGTCAGGCCGATCTTCATGATCCGGCTGGTCGCCGAGAGCGCGGGCATCATGAACGGCGGACTCGCCCAGGTCGGCAACGTCGCGGTGATCTGGCTGATCCGCTCCGAAACCAGCTGCCGGGCCTTCAGCTCGTCCGTGCCTCGTTCGAAGATCAAGGTGATCGAGGACAGCTGAGCGACTGACTTGGAACGCATCTCATCGAGACCCTCGATGCCGTTCAGCTGCTCCTCGATCGGGACGGTGATCAGCTGCTCGACCTCATTGGACGAGTTGCCGAGCGCGATGGTCTGGATCTCCACCCGCGGCGGAGCGAACTCCGGGAACACGTCGACCTTGGTCTGTTGGACCTGCGCCGCACCGAACACCATCGCAGCGGTCGCGGCAAAGATCACGAGCCACCGGAACTCCAGGCTCTTCCCCACAATCCAGCGCATCATCGCAGCTGCCCCCTCTGTCGCGTCCGTGCACCAACGATTCCGAGTTCTCGGCTGTTGACGATCCCCATGTCAGTCACGTCAGTGGCTCCCATCCATGCCGAGCTCGGTCCCGTAGACCTCGGTCGACCCCGTCGTGACGACGTCGACGCCGGCGTCGATGCCCTCCGAGACATAGGCCTGATCGCCGTCGGCACGGTCGACCACCACCTCGACCCGCTGGTACGTGAGCCCGTCATCCGCGCGGTAGACCCAGGTGCCCCCCGTCGGGTCGTAGATCAACGCGGCGTACGGCACCACCACGTCATCTCCCTGACGACGGACGATCTCCGTCTGGAGACCCAGGCGGTCAGCGCCCTCCTGGGTGAACGTCACGACGACGCCACCGTCGCCCGTCTCCTCCACGGTCGCCGGCTGGTAGCCGGCTGCCTTGGTCGTCTCGACCTCCTTGCACCCGACGAGGCTCACGAAGACGAGAGGAGCGGTCAGCGCGAGGACGAGGAGTCGGCGCGCGTGCGAGCGGCCCGCCATCTCAGGACTCCGCGATCTCGGTACGGCTCACCACGTATCCCGACCCCCGCTGCTGAGCGATGCGAGGTTCTGCAGACGTCGATGCGGGTTCGGACGGTGTCCGTTCGTCCGGCTCAGCGCGATCCTCGTCCTCCATCACGTGCAGGTAGAGCGACGGAAGCACGAACAAGGTCACGAACGTCGTCGTCACGAGACCACCGACCAGGGTCACGGCCATCGGGTGCAGCACCTCGAGTCCGGGACGTGCGCCGAGAGCGACGAACGGCAACGCGAGGAAGGCCAGGGCCACTGTCGAGGCGCCGACAGATCCCAGTCGCGCCCGAGCGCCGCGCATCACCTTGTCGGACCACGAGTCGTCGCTGAAGTCGCGCTCACGCCAGCGGATCTCCTCGATCAGCAGCAAGTTGGCCCGCACCGCCAGCCCGAAGACGGCCAGCAGCCCGACCAGCGTTCCCAGGGTGACTTCGGCCCCGAGGAACAAGGTGGCGACGATCCCTCCTACGAGTGAGACGGGAAGGAGGGCGAGCACGAGCGACGCCAGCCGCCAGCTCCTGAAGACCGCCTGCAGCAGCAAGAAGATCGCGATCAGGACACCGACCGCGAAGCCGATCACGCGGCCGTAGCCGACCTCGTCCCCGGTCGTATCGCGCAGGACCTCCGCGTGGTACTCCATCGGGAAGGTCATCTCGGCGAGCCTGTTGTCGATCTCGCTGAGCACAGCACCCACACTGCGTCCGCTGACCCCGGCTTGGATGTCCAGGCGCCGGGACACGGCGTCCCGCTTGATCACCGAAGCCGTGTCGGCAACCCGGACATCTGCCACCTGACCGAGCCGGAGATAGCCGCCGCCTGGACGGTCGATGAGCAGGTTCTCGATGTCGCTGACGCTGCCACGAGTCGTGGGTGCACCCTGAACGACGACGTCGAAGACCTTCTGCTCCTCGAAGACGCTGCCGACCTGGATCCCCTGCAACAACGTGGCCTCGGCCCGCCGGATGTCACCAGGGGTGACACCGAACTGCTGGGCCTTCTCGAGGTCCACCTCGATCTCGACCGTCGGTTCGGTTGCAGGTAGGTCGACTGTGGGATCGACGACGCCGTCGATGTCAGCGATCATCTGCTGCACCCGCTCCGCCTGGCGAAGCAGGATGCCCGAGTCCTGGCCGAACATGCGCACGACGACGGGTTGGCTGAGTCCGGTGAGCAGGCTCAGGCCGTTCCCGGTGACGTCGTTGGCGCCTGCACGGACCGCACCGACGTCACGGATCTTCTGGTCGGTGTAGGTGACGACCTCGTGATCGACTCCTCGGGTCGTCGCCAGCGTGTCGCGAATCGCACCCATCGTGCCGTCGAAGTCGGCACCCGACTCCAGCGCCACCCAGATGTCGCTGGAGTTCACGTTGGTCAGGCGATCACCGGTCACCGAGCGACCGACGTGAGCTCCTACGTTGGCGACTCCCGGAACCGCTTGGAGCTGCTTCGTCACGTCCGTCGTGATCTCGGTCATCCGCGGGTTCGACGTACCCGGAGGAGCCTCCAGCCGGACCAGGACGTTCGGGTCCTGGAAGGTGGGGATCAGTGACGTTCCGAGGAAGGGCAACGCGCCCAGTCCGACCACGGCAATGGCCAGGGTGGCGACCAGCGCCAGGCGAAGCCGGCTGCTGAACGCCCGCAGGCCTGCCAGGTAGCGGGCACGAACCAGCTGGTCGGCGCGTTGCAACGCACGGCCGGCCGCGGTCGGCTCCCGCGTGGGCAGGACAGGCGAGAACAGGAGTACGGCGAGCGCGGGGGTAACCGTCAGCGCGACGAGCATGGCCGCCAGCACCGCGAGCACGTACGCCCAGACCATCGGCCCGAAGAACGCACCGGGGCGCCCGGCCATGACGGCCACGGGTACCACCGCGAGCAGCACGATCACGGTCGCATAGGTCAGCGGCCGGTGGACCTCGCCGGTGATCTGGCGCACGACGGCGGCTACCCCGGCATCGGTGCCGCGACGGTCCGGATCCCGCAGTCGCCGGTGAAGCAGGTCCGTGGGCACGATGGCCGCATCCACCACGATGACCACCGCGGCTGCGAGTCCGGCCAGCGTGACGGCGTTGAACGTCTGACCGGTCAGGTACAGCACGAGCGCCGCCGCCATCATGGCCAAGGGGACCGTGACGCCGATGATGACGATCGAGCGCCAGCGATGACGGATGGCCACCAGGGCGAGCATCATCAGGCCACCACCGATGAGCAGTCCGATCCCGAGGTTGCGCAGCGAGTCCTCGATGTAGGCGACCGGTCGGAAGACCGACGTGTCCATGGACAGCGTGGTGAGACCGGGCTCCAACGTCTCGAGCGCGTCCTCGACCCCCTCGGTGACCGCGGCCGTGCTGGCATCGGGGAGCTTCTCGACCACGAGCATCACACCAGGGCCGCCGTTCACGATGGCATCGCCGATCAGCGGCTGGTGACCCACGACGACGTCGGCCACCTGCGACAGGCGGAGCTGACCTCCAGTGCCGGCGACCGGAACCTTGCCGAGCTCTTCGGGGTCGGCGATCTTCTCGATGAGATGCCGCACCTGGAGTCGTTGCTGCGGTGTCTCGATGTAGCCGCCGGTGCCCGGTGTCGAGGCCTCCAGGAAGCTGAGCGGCGACACCACCTGGGCGTTGCCGGCCGTCTCGATGACCTGGCCGAGCGTCACGCCGCGGTCCTTGAGTCGTTGCGGGTCCACCTGGACCTGCAGCTGCTGGTCACGCATGCCCCACACGGCCACGTTGGCGACGCCCTCGACGCCCATGAACCGGGGCCGGACCGTCCAGCGGGCGATCACTGACTGCTGGATCTCGTTCAGCTCGTCGGACGACATCCCGATCATGAGCACGCGGTTGGAGGATGACATCGGTTGCAGCAGCGTTGGCGGCTTGGACACGTTCGGCAGCGCGTGCGCCTGGGTGAGACGCTCCTCGATCAGCTGCCGGCCGCGGTAGACGTCGGTGCCCGGTACGAAGACCATGGTGATCGAGGAGAGCCCGGGCAGTGACTCAGACCGGATCACCTCGACCCCTTCGACGCCGTTGAGCAGGTCTGCCTCCAACGGCACCGTGATGAGCTGCTCGACCTCTTCGGCCGACAGACCCAGCGCCTCGGTCTGCACCTCGGCGTACGTCGGACTGAACTCCGGCAGGACGTCCACCGACGCGCGCTGCAGCAGCACGCACCCTGTCGCCATCAGCCCCACCGCAGCTACGACGACCAACAGTCTGAAGCGCAGCGCCCATCCAATGAGCCAAGTCATCTCATGGCCTTCCCTCGTCGGTGTTCCTCGACCGGGGTGCACAGCCAGGAGATTCAGAATCTCTTGAAGTTGTCTTTATGTTTTCTTTAATCTTGAATTCGAGAGTGCCTGCGGATCTCCAGGGTGTCAAGCCCCCAAATGTGTCACCATGAAGGCACAATGCGTGTGCTCGTAGTAGAAGACGACACGAAGCTGCTGCGCGCCCTCCAGCGGGGGCTCGGCCAGGAAGGGTACGACGTCGATGTCTCGACCAGCGGCGACGACGGACTCACCCGCGCCAGCGAGACCGACTACGACGCGATCGTGCTCGACGTGATGCTGCCCGTGATGGACGGCTTCGATGTCTGTGCGGCGCTACGCCGCGAAGAGCGGTGGGCACCGGTGCTGATGCTGACCGCACGCACCGACGTCAACGACCGGATCCAGGGGCTGGACTCCGGCGCTGACGACTACCTGGTCAAGCCGTTCGACTTCGGCGAGCTACTCGCCCGGCTACGCGTGCTGACCCGTCGTGGGCCGACCCGGCAGACCTCGCTCGTCACGGTGGGAGAGCTTCATCTGGATGCCTCCACGCGCATCGTCACCCGCGGCGGACGACAGATCGAGCTGACCGCGCGCGAGTTCGACGTCCTCGAGGTGCTCGCCCGGCGACCCAACGAGCTGGTCACCAGGGCCGAGCTCGTGGCCGCCGTGTGGGACGCGGACTTCGCGGGCGCGGCCAACATCGCCGACGTCTATGTCGGGTTCCTGCGCAAGAAGCTCGAGCGGCCCCGTGGCCGCCGGCTCATCCGGACCGTCCGTGGCAAGGGCTTCGTGCTGGAGGCGCCGTGAGGCTTCCGATCCGGATCCGGCTGACGGCCTGGTACGCGGCACTCCTCGCCGTGATCATCGCCGTCCTGGGTGGCTTCGTGGTCTGGCAGCTGAGGAGTGACCTGCAGAACCAGGTCGACGGTGAGATCCGGGCGACCTCCGGGACGCTCATCCGAGCCGTGCGCGACGAGAACCGCGACACCCCGCCCGACGAGCCGATCAGCTCCCCCGAGTTCGTGGAAGACTTCGCCGGCGCGGCTCGGGCGGCGCTGACCCATCGGGCGGCCGCGGCTCAGGTGATCGGGCCCAACGGTGACGTCCTGATCCGCTACGGGCCGGCCGCCGGAACGGCCTCGATCATCACGCCGCAGCAACGGTCGGCCGCTCTGGCCGGCAGCTCGACGACGTTCACGGCCGAGCTCGGCGACGGAGGTGAGCGCTACCGGGTCCACGTCACGGCCTTCACCTTGCGGGACCAGCCGCACTATCTCGTGGTGGGCGAGAGCCTCGACCCGGTCGACGAAGCCGTGGAACGAGCGCTGCTGCTGTTGCTCATCGCCGGACCGGTTGCCCTCATCGCGACCGGCGCTGTCGCGTACTGGCTGGCCTACCAGGCCATGCGTCCGGTCAAGCAGATGACCTCGGACGCGAAGGAGATCGGGGCGGGCCAGCTCGCCGAACGGGTCGCGATCCCCACCGGTGCGCGACGAGATCGGGCAGCTCGCCGTGACGCTCAACGACATGCTCGACCGCATCGAGCACGGGGTATCGGCCAAGCGCCGCCTGGTGGCCGACGCTTCTCACGAGCTGCGTACGCCGCTTGCTGTCATGCGGGCCGAGATCCAGGTCAGCCTACGCACGGACGAGCTCTCCGACGAAGCCCGCCAGGTGCTGGAGAGCACCCGGGAAGAGGTGGAGCGGATGAGTCGTACGGTGGACAACCTGCTCACGCTGGCCGAGGCCGACGAGGGGAAGCTCGGCCTGCTCACGAAGCCCGTATGGCTCCTCGCGACCGTCGAGGACGCGGCCCGTCAGCTGGAACCCCTCGCGACCGCGAAGAACCTCACGGTCCACACCGACGGAGAACCCATGGTCGTCCGGGCCGACCTCCAGCGCATCAACCAGGCGGTGATCAACCTGCTCGAGAACGCCGTCAAGTTCTCGCCCCTCGGCGGAACCGTGCGCGCCTGGACCTGGCGGACCGGAGACGAGGTGGGAGTGTCGGTGACGGACGAGGGTCCCGGCATCCCGGTTGAGGAGCGCGATCGACTCTTCGACCGCTTCTACCGGGTCGACGCGGCCCGGGGGCGGGCGATCGTAGGCAGCGGGCTCGGGCTGGCCATCTGCATGGAAGTTGCGGTGGCCCACGGCGGTCGGGTGTGGGTCGACAGCACGCCACAGCACGGCAGCACGTTCTCGCTGGCACTGCCGGGATCGCGTGCGCTGCCTGCGGAGAACGAACCTCCGGAGCCCGGCTCGCAGGCAATGGCGCACGCAGACAACGCGCGGCAGGAGGGGTAGATCGGGCCGGCCAAGCGGACTAGGCGGACTTCTTCTTCTTGGCAGGCTCTTCGCGCGGGACCAGGGTCGGGTTGACGTTGTCGGAAACGACCTCGCCGGTCACGACGACCTTGGCCACGTCCTCGCGGGACGGCACGTCGTACATGACGTTGAGGAGCACTTCTTCGAGGATCGCGCGGAGGCCACGGGCCCCGGTGCCCCGAAGCATCGCCTGAGCGGCGATCGCCTCGACGGCGTCCTGGGTGAACTCGAGGTCGACGTTGTCGAGCTCGAAAAGCTTCTGGTACTGCTTCGTCAACGCGTTACGCGGCTCGTTGAGGATGCGGATCAGGTCGTCTTCCTGCAGCTTGTCGACCGTGGCGATCACGGGGAGGCGCCCGACGAACTCGGGGATCAGACCGAACTTCAGCAAGTCCTCCGGCCGGACGTCGGCGTACAAGGAGTCGATGTCGGAGTCCGTGCTGCGTGCCTTGAGGTCGTTGCTGAAGCCGAGCGACTTCTTGCCGGCGCGTTGCTCGACGATGTGCTCGAGCCCGGCGAACGCTCCGCCCACGATGAACAGGATGTTCGTCGTGTCGATCTGGATGAACTCCTGGTGTGGATGCTTGCGCCCACCCTGCGGGGGCACCGACGCGGTCGTGCCCTCGAGGATCTTGAGCAGCGCCTGCTGCACACCTTCGCCGGAGACGTCGCGCGTGATCGACGGGTTTTCGGACTTGCGAGCGACCTTGTCGACCTCGTCGATGTAGATGATGCCGGTCTCGGCCTTCTTGACGTCGTAGTCGGCCGCCTGGATCAGCTTGAGCAGGATGTTCTCGACGTCCTCACCGACGTAGCCCGCCTCGGTCAGCGCCGTGGCGTCCGCGATCGCGAACGGGACGTTGAGCATCCGGGCGAGGGTCTGCGCGAGATAGGTCTTGCCGCAGCCGGTCGGCCCGATCATCAAGATGTTGGACTTGGCCAGCTCGACGGCTTCTTCTTTGCCGCGGCCGGCCATCGCGGACCCGACACCGGCCTGGACACGCTTGTAGTGGTTGTAGACCGCTACGGCGAGGGACTTCTTCGCCGCGTCCTGGCCGATGACGTAACCGTTGAGGAACTCGTAGATCTCGCGGGGCTTGGGCAGCTCCTCGAGACCGAGCTCGCTGCCCTCGGACAGCTCCTCCTCGATGATCTCGTTGCACAGGTCGATGCACTCGTCGCAGATGTAGACGCCGGGGCCGGCGATGAGCTTCTTGACCTGCTTCTGGCTCTTTCCGCAGAACGAGCACTTCAGCAGGTCGCCACCGTCACCAATCCGTGCCACGTGCGACGTCTCCTTCGCTTCGGATCGGGTGCAC
>CAVQJX010000020.1:0-87531 GCA_963712935.1 uncultured Actinomycetota bacterium | reverse complement strand
CCACCGAACACGTTCACGAACACGCTCTTCACCTGCGGGTCGCCCAGGATGATGTGGAGTCCGTCGGCCATCACCTGCGCTGACGCGCCACCACCGATGTCAAGGAAGTTGGCCGGCTTGACACCGCCATGGCGCTCCCCGGCGTACGCGACCACGTCGAGGGTCGACATCACGAGACCGGCGCCGTTGCCGATGATGCCGACCTCGCCGTCGAGCTTGACGTAGTTCAGCCCCTTCTCCTTGGCCTGCGCCTCGAGCGGGTCCGCGGCGGCCTTGTCCTCGAACGTGGAGTGGTCCGGGTGGCGGAAGTCAGCGTTGTCGTCCAGGGTCACCTTGCCGTCGAGCGCGTCGAGGTGCCCGTCGCCGAGGCGCACCAGCGGGTTCACCTCGACCAGAGACGCGTCCTCTTCGACGAAAACCGTCCAGAGCTTCTTGATGACTTCGGCGGCCTCGTCCGCGAGATCCGCTGCGAACCCGGTGGCCTCGACGATTTCGTGGGCCTTGGCGTCGTCGACGCCCACCAGCGGGTCGATGCCCACACGCGCGATGGCATCGGGGTTCTCGTGGGCCGTGACCTCGATCTCGACTCCGCCCTCGGTGCTGGCGATGCACAGGTACTGGCGGGCGGCGCGGTCGACCAGGAAGGAGAAGTAGTACTCCTCGGCGATGTCGGCCGTGGGCGCGACCAAGACTCGGCGCACGGTGTGGCCCTTGATGTCCATGCCGAGGATCTCGTTCGCCTTGGCGACGGCGTCCTCAGGCGTCTCCGCGAGCTTGACTCCGCCGGCCTTGCCACGACCACCGACCTTGACCTGGGCCTTGACGACCACGCGGCCGCCGAGCTTCTCAGCGGCAGCCCGGGCGTCCTCGGCATTCTCGACCACGGTGCCCATGGACACCGGGACGCCATGCTTGGCGAAGAGCTCCTTGGCTTGGTACTCCATCAGATCCACGATTGTGTGCCGTTCTTTGATGCCTGTCGGCTTGGGAAGGAAATCCTTTGCACCCTAGCCATCCCGGTCCCGCTTGGCAGAATCGGGGTCCCGGACCCCTTCCCTGAGGAGCCTTCGCCGTGCCCGACCCCGCCGAGCCACCGATGACCCTCCGCACCGTCGAGTCGAACGGGCTGCCCCTCGCCGTGTGGGAGGGTCCGCGAACTGGGCCGACGCTGGTGTTGGTCCATGGGTTCCCCGACACCCACGTGGTGTGGAACCGCGTCGTCGGCCACCTCATCGATGACTTCCACTGCGTCGTGTACGACGTCCGCGGGGCCGGCGCATCCGGCGTTCCGTCCGGCCGGCAGGGCTACCGGCTCGAGCACCTGCGCGCCGACCTGTCCGCCGTGATCGACGCTGTCTCGCCCGACGAGCCGGTCCATCTGGTCGGTCACGACTGGGGATCCATCCAGGCGTGGGATGCCGTCGTCCGCGCCAGGTCCGACGCCCGACTGACCGGGCGGATCTCGACCTACACGACGATCAGCGGTCCCTGCCTGGACCATGTCAGTGCCCTCGCTGGGGCGGCCCTGCGCGGTCGGTGGGACCGCAAGCGCGAAGCGCTCGGTCAGGCGCTTCACTCGTGGTACATCCTCGCGTTCCAGGTCCCGGTGCTCCCGGAAGTCCTGCTCCGCACGGTGAACCGCAGGCTGATCGCCAACCGGAAGCCGGGTCAGCACCACTTCGCGGACTCGCTGCCCGACGACGCAGCACGGGGCGTCAACCTGTACCGCGCCAACATCGGTGGCCACCGGCCCAGGGTCCCTGGCGGTCCGTACACCGACATCCCGGTCCAGCTGATCGTGCCCACTCGCGACAAGTACGTGACGCCCGCGTTCTACCGGGACCTGCCGAGATTCGCGCGTGATCTCACCCGGGTCGAGATCGACGCCGGCCACTGGGCCCCCCACACGCGCGCAGCCGACGTGGCACGCCTCATCAGTTCGTTCGTCACCTCCCGCGACGGTTCGCGGTAACTCCACCAGGGCTTCGTCGTTGGACCTAGGTCCACCCGCGAGCCCACGGAGGAACCGTGCACGCACCTCAGTCACGCCCTGCCCCACTGTCGACCGCCGTCGCCGCCTGTCTGCTCGCAGTCCTGGCGACATTGTCCGCTCCATCGGCTCCACCAGCAGCCGCAAGCGCGGCCGACGGGCACCACAGCGTGCGTCCGGACATCGCCGCAGCTGGCCGGACCGCGGCGTACACCAAGCGGGCTGTCACGATCCCGGTCAAGGTAGGCCCGAAGCGCGAGATCGCCTGCTCGATCGCGGCCGACCTCTACCGCCCCAAGGGCACAGACCGTCAGCACCCGGCCCCCGCGATCCTGACGACCAACGGCTTCGGCGGCGCAAAGGACGACTCCAACCAGCAGGGCATCGGGCGTGGCTTCGCCCAGGAGGGGTACGTCGTGCTGAGCTACTCGGGCCTGGGGTTCGGGGGATCGGACTGCAAGATCTACCTCGACAGTCCCGCCTACGACGGGAAGGCCGGCAAACAGCTCGTCACGGTGCTGGCGGGTCGCAAGCCGGCCTTCGACGCCACGACCGGTAAGCCCGTCCGCATCGGATTCGTGTCGCAGGAGCGTCCGGGTGACCCACGCGTGGGCATGATCGGCGGCTCGTACGGTGGCGAGATCCAGTACGCCGTCGCCATGCAGGACCCCAGGGTCGACGCGCTGATCCCGATCATCACCTGGAACGACCTCAGCTACTCGCTGGCTCCGAACAACACCTCGCTGCGGCGAGGAGTCACCTACGGCACGCCCGGCGTCTACAAGAAGGAGTGGACCAACTTCTTCTTCGGCGTCGGTATCGCAGACGGCGCTGCCGGAGCGAGCGTCGACCCCGCCCGCAACACCGGCTGCCCCAACTTCGACCAGCGCGCCTGTGTGGCCAAGGCCCAGCTCGACGCACAGGGCTACCCCGATGCGCAGACGCGTTCCTTCGCCCGGCACGCCTCGGTGGCGTCCTACGTCTCTCAGGTCCGGGTCCCGACGCTCGTCGTCCAGGGGCAGAACGACACGTTGTTCGACCTGCAGGAGGCGGTCGCCACCTACCGTTCACTCCGTGCCCACGGCACGCCGACGCGGATGATCTGGCAGTCGTGGGGTCATTCGGGCGGAACGCCTGCGCCCGGCGAGATCGACCTCGACGCCAGGTCCATCCGGGACAGCCTGCTCGGCCGTCGGTTCCTGGACTGGATGGATCACTACGTCAGAGGCGTCCGAAAGGCTCCCGTCGGGCCCAGGTTCTGCTACTTCCGCGACTGGGTGCACTACGACACGGCCCCGGGACGGGCAGGGCGCGCGGTGGCGAAGGCATACGCCTGCAGAGCGCGCTACACCGGCGCCGACCGCGACCAGCCGCTCTACTTCTCCGGCGACTCACAGCTGCGGTCCCTGTTGTCGCAGGTCACGTCCGGCAGCGCCTCGTACACGAACAGCCCGGGCGCTGCCACCAGCTACAGCGAGACCTCCGCCCTCGAGGGGGGCACCGTCAACAACCCACCCAGCGACGGACCCGGCACCTACGCGGCGTTCACCACGCGCCCGCTGGCCAGGGATGCCCATCTGGTCGGCATGCCTACCCTCCGGCTGCACCTGCACGCACCCGCCGCCCGGGCCGGGCAAGGCACCGATCCCGGTGCACACCTGGTGCTGTTCGCGAAGATCTACGACGTCGCCCCCGACGGCACGCAGGTGCTGCAGCACCGCCTCATCTCACCGGTGCGGGTCACCGACGTGACCAAGCCGGTGCGGATCGAGCTCCCCGGTGTCGTCCAGCGCATCAAGGCCGGCCACCGCATCCGCGTGGTCATCGCCGCCAGCGACCAGGCGTACTCCGGCAACACTGCGGCTCAGCCTGTCACCATCACCACGGCACCGGATCGCCCGAGCCTGCTGCGGCTCCCCGTTGCGGGAAAGAAGCTGCGCTGGAGGTGACAGAAGTCCTTGCGAACAGGCGTCAGTCGGCTGACTGCTGAGCGGACATGGTGGAGTTGACCCAGTCGACGACGTCTTGCGTCTTGGCTCCCGGGGTGAAGATCTTCGCCACTCCGGCCTCCTCGAGCAACGGGATGTCGCCCTCGGGGATGATGCCGCCACCGAAGACCAGGATGTCGTCGGCCGCACGCTCACGCAACAGGTCGATCACCTTCTGGAACAGCGTCATGTGGGCGCCGGACAGCACAGACAGCCCGATGATGTCGGCGTCCTCCTGCAGCGCGGTCTCGACGATCTGTTGCGGCGACTGGTGGAGGCCGGTATAGATGACCTCCATGCCGGCATCGCGCAACGCCCGCGCGATCACCTTGGCGCCGCGGTCGTGCCCGTCCAGGCCGGGCTTGGCCACCACGATCCGGATCGGGCCCGTCACCTGTTCAGCCGACTGCTCACTCACGTGCCCACCGCCTCGTCATGGCCCCGGGAGGGCCTGCGTACAACGCTTGCAGGGTAACGAATCCGACGCGATACGACATCGGGCGGGTCGGTCGCCTGCCGACCGCACCGTTCCTCGCTACCCTGACTACCCACGGGTACGCATGGCCACGGCCATGTGCGGGGGTCGCGACAGGAGTGTGAGCGGCAAGTGCTGAGGCCGACCGTTCGGGCCGTGCGCGCCATGTCTGCGCTTGCCGTCGAGGTGGGCTGGGTCACCGCCCACGCTGCGATCTACCCGCTGGGCCTGCTCCGCGACCGGGGCGACGATCCCGACCCCGCACGATTCCGGTTCGGCGACCTCCCGCTCGCGCAGCGCGGGCTGCTCGGCGCCGACGTGCTGGCGGCGAGCACCCCGATCGTGCTGATCCACGGCATCGTCGACAACCGCACCATCTTCGCCATGCTGCGACGTGGCCTGCGCCGGCGAGGCTTCACCTGCATCCGCACCTTCTCCTACGGGCCACAGACCAACGACCTCCGCGCAACCGCCGCCCGGTTCGGGGAGTATGTCGAGGCGCTGGCGGCCGAGACCGGAAGCGACCGAGTCCATGTCATCGGGCACTCCCTGGGCGGACTCATCGCGCGCTACTACGTCCAGCGGCTCGGCGGGGACGGGATCGTGTCGACCCTGGTGACCCTCGGGAGCCCGCATCACGGCACGCTGGCCGCCCGGCTTCTCCCCCACCGCCTCGTTCGTCAGCTGCGACCGGGCAGCGACGTGCTGGATGAGCTGGCGGAGCCGGCCGACTGCTCCACCCGGTTCCTGGTGTTCTACAGCGACGTCGACCAGCTGATCGTGCCGGCCCGCAACGCCGCACTGGACCACCCGGACCTCGAGGTCCGCAACGTGCTGGTTCCGGGAGTGGGCCACCTCTCGCTTCCGATCAACGGCCGCATCGTGCACGAGACCTGCACGGCGTTGGCCGGATCGGCCGGGGCCGCCCCGGTCATCCGGATCGCCCCCGCCGAGCAAGCCGGCAGAAGCGCCGTCCACCGCCGATGAGCTTCACGGCCGGACACCGGCCTGACCCATGCATCAGGCGAAAGATGACTCTGCGTCACGGTATTTGAACGCAAGGTGTCGTGTCGTACCCCTTTTGTCAGGATTCAACCCGCCAGAATGGGGGTTGGGTTTCGCAACCTGTTGCCGTTCCGTTACCCTCGAAACTTCGTGCCCCTCGTCCCGCCGAAAGGACCCGTGAGCGTGTCGTCGCACCGTGCAACCAAGCACCGCGTCAACAAGCCTTCGGCGACCCCTCGGCGCAGCGCCTCAGGGGCACATTCCTCCCCTTCCGCCTCACTGATCAACCACGCCGAGGGCGGTCGGCGCAAGGCCAGCTCCTCCCCTCGCCGTACCGTCGGGATCTCGTTGTCGACCATGATCGGCGGGGGTGCACTGCTTGCGGCCGCGGTCGGCGCTGCCACCGCCGGCCAGGCGATCACGACCACACCAACGCCGACCGCCAGCCATCACGGCAGCTATGTGGCCAACCTCTCGTCGGCCTCGCTCGCGGGTCGGGACGCCACCCAGATCAGCCGCGGCGGTGCCCGGCCGAGCGTCGCCTCGGGACAGGCGTCGCCCCAGAGCCAGGCCGAGATCCAGGCCCGCGCCCGCAACCAGGTGCTGAAGTCGGCCGCGAACGATGCACAGAACTACGCCCAACAGCTCTCCAGCGACCAATGGG
Organism: uncultured Actinomycetota bacterium; assembly: GCA_963712935.1. Taxonomy (GTDB): domain Bacteria; phylum Actinomycetota; class Actinomycetes; order Propionibacteriales; family Nocardioidaceae; genus JANLYC01. Next base: position 81,409 of record CAVQJX010000020.1, on the reverse strand, counting down.
TCCTGCCGACCAGCGGATTCCACATCACCGTCTGGTTCGGCGAGAGTGGGGGCTACTGGTCGTCCGGGTACCACACCGGCATCGACTTCGCGACGGACTACGGGACCCCTGCCGTCGCGGTCGGCAACGCGACCGTCGCCCAGGCCGGCTGGGACGGCTCCTACGGCAACCAGATCCGGCTGCAGTTCGAGAACGGCGATCAGGTCTGGTACAACCACCTGTCGGCGATCGAGGTGACCGAGGGGCAGAGCATCCTCAAGGGCCAGGAGATCGGCCGCGTCGGTGACACCGGGAACGCCTACGGCTACCACCTCCACTTCGAGTACCGGCTCGCTGCCGACCTCGAGACTGCGGTCGACCCGGCTCCGTTCTTCGCCGAGCACGGCCTCCCGCTGACCTGATCGGCAATCGCGGCCCGTGTCCGCACCGCCCCGTAACATGTGAGGGACATGTCTGCGCTGTTCCCGCTGACCCCTCTGGTTCAGCCCCCCTCCGCCACGACCGCGGACGACGACGCCCCCGACGACGCTCCTGCCCGACGTAACCGCCCGTCCGCCGACGAGCTCCTCGAGGGACTCAACCCGAGCCAGCGGCAGGCGGTCACCCACGAGGGGTCGGCTCTGCTGGTCGTGGCCGGCGCAGGCTCCGGCAAGACACGCGTACTCACCCGCCGCATCGCCTGGCTGCTCTCCCAGCGCAACGCCCACCCCGGGTCGATCCTGGCCATCACGTTCACCAACAAGGCAGCCGCCGAGATGCGGGCCCGGGTCGAGGAGCTCGTCGGCGGTCGAGCCAAGATCATGTGGGTCTCGACCTTCCACTCCTCCTGCGTACGGATCCTCCGCCGCGAGGTCAGCCGGCTCGGCTACGGCTCGAACTTCTCGATCTACGACGACGCCGACGCCCGACGCTTGATGGGCCTCGTCTGCCGTGATCTCGATCTCGACCAGAAGCGGTATGCCCCGAGGGCCGTGCTCAACTGGGTCAGCAACTGCAAGAACGAGCTGCTCGACCCGGCGGCCGCCACCGCCAAGGCCGCCAACCACCTCGAGCGCACCTTCGCCGAGTGCTACACGACGTACCAAGCGCGACTGCGCGCGGCGAACGCACTCGACTTCGACGACCTGATCATGACGACCGTCCACCTGTTCCAGGCCTTTCCCGAGGTGCGCGAGACCTATCGCCGCCGGTTCCGCCATGTGCTCGTCGACGAATACCAGGACACCAACCATGCACAGTACGTCCTGGTCCGCGAGCTCTGCGGGGCCGGTGCCACCCGTCGTACGGCGGACGGCGACCTCGTCGGCGCCGGCTCCGGAGGGATGACCGGACCCGACCCGGACCAGCCCGCCACCGAGCCCGCCGAGCTCATGGTCGTCGGCGACGCCGACCAGTCGATCTACGCGTTCCGCGGCGCCAACATCCGCAACATCCTGGCGTTCGAAGAAGACTTCCCCGCTGCCAGCACCATCCTGCTCGAGCAGAACTACCGCTCCACCCAGACCATCCTCAACGCCGCCAACGCCGTCATCTCGCGCAACCAGGGCCGCAAGTCCAAGAACCTGTGGTCCGACGCCGGCGACGGTGAGCCCATCGTGGGCTACGTCGCCGACAACGAGCACGACGAAGCCCAGTTCGTCGCCGAGGAGATCGACCGCCTCAGCGACGAGAAGCTCGCGACCCCTGGCGGTATGGCTGTCTTCTACCGCACGAATGCTCAGAGCAGGGTCTTCGAGGAGGTCTTCATCCGGGTCGGCCTGCCCTACAAGGTCGTCGGGGGGGTTCGGTTCTACGAGCGCCGCGAGGTGCGTGACGCGCTCGCGTACCTCCGGCTGCTCGTCAACCCCGACGACACGGTGTCCTTGCGCCGCATCCTCAACGTGCCCAAGCGCGGGATCGGCGACCGCGCCGAGGCGTGCGTCGAGGTGCTGTCCCAACGGACCGGCACGTCGTACTGGGAAGCCTTGCGCAACGCCGTGGACGCGCCCGGGATCGCCACTCGCTCGCTCAACAACGTCGAGGCCTTCGTTGCGATGATCGAACAGCTGCAGGTGCTGGTCGAGAGCGGCGCGCGACCCGACGTCGTGCTCGAGGAGGTGCTGACGAAGTCCGGCTACCTGGCCGAGCTCGAACAGTCCGACGACCCACAGGACGAGACCCGGGTCGAGAACCTCGGCGAGCTGGTGGCGGTGGCCCGCGAGTTCGCCGACGAGCTCGAAGACGCTTCACTCGGCGACTTCCTCGAACGTGTCGCGCTGGTCGCCGACTCCGACCAGATCCCCGACGAGGACGAGTCCGGCGGCGTCGTCACGCTCATGACCCTGCACACCGCCAAGGGGTTGGAGTTCCCCGTGGTGTTCCTGACCGGGCTCGAGGACGGCATCTTCCCGCACTCGCGTTCGCTCGGAGACCAACCCGAGCTCGAGGAGGAGCGACGTCTGGCCTACGTCGGGCTCACGCGAGCACAGCAGCGGTTGTACGTCTCCCGGGCTGTCGTGCGATCGGCCTGGGGAGCGCCTCAGCACAATCCCCCGTCCCGCTTTCTCGAGGAGCTGCCGGCGACGCTGATCGACTGGAAGCGCACCGAGTCCGCACAGACCGCCTGGGGAAGCTCGTCGGCCTCGACCCGGTACGTCGACTCCGGTGGCTACATCCCAGCCTCCACGACCATCACCCGGCGCCGCGTCACGACGCCACCGCCCAAGCCGACCAAGGGGACGAGACCGGTCCCGTCACTCGAGCCCGGCGACCGTGTCGTCCACGACACCTTCGGGATGGGGTCGGTCGTCACGGTCGAGGGGATGGGCGACAAGGCGGTGGCCTCGATCGACTTCGGCTCCACCGGCGTCAAACGGCTGCTCCTGCGCTACTCGCCGGTCGAGAAGCTCTGAGGCGACCCGGCTACCAGAAGACTGCGACGCCGACGTTGCCCACGGTCAGGAGCAGGATGCCCATGAAGAGGCCGCGCGGCACGGCATCCTTGCGCCGATTGACCCAGCAGAGCACCGTGATCACGAGCGCAACCGCCAGCTTGACCCCGACCTTGGTGTGGTCGAGAGGGTCGTTCTGTCCTTCGATGACACCGACCAGCAGCAGCCCGGTCACGACCTGGGTGAGTGCCCCGTGCAGCATCGCGGAGTTGACCACCTGGGTCTCGTCGCGCAACTGCACGAGCGCCCCACCCAACAAGCTGGCCATACCGAGCAGGTGGAGGAACAGCAGGACGTCCCGCACGAAGTCCACTCAACTGCCTTCCGTCGGAGCCATCAGGTCGTCGTAGTCGCGGTGCTTCTGAAGGAACCGTTGCACGATCGGGCAGAGAGGGCGTCACGACATGCCGGACAGGACGTGCACGAACTCAGCCACGCGGACCTCAGAGCAGTCTCCGCTCGTTGGCCCATCGGGTCAGCTCGTGCCGCGAGGACAGCTGAAGCTTGCGCAGCACGCTCGAGACATGGGTCTCGACGGTCTTGATCGAGATGAAGAGCGTCGACGCGACCTCCTTGTAGGCGTAGCCGCGGGCGATCAGCCGCATCACCTCACGTTCGCGCTCGGTCAGCCGATCGAGGTCCTCGTCGATGTCGGCGACATCGATCTGACCGGCGAAGGCGTCGAGCACGAAGCCCGCCAACCGTGGCGAGAAGACCGCATCGCCGTCGCTGACCCGGCGGATCGCAGCCACCAGCTCGGGGCCGGTGATGTTCTTGGTGACGTAGCCGCGGGCGCCCCCGCGGATCACAGCGATCACGTCCTCGGCGGCGTCGGACACGCTGAGGGCGAGGAATCGCACCTCCGGATGCCGGGTCGTCGTACGCCGGAGCACCTCGGTGCCACCGCCGCCCGGCAGGTGCACGTCGAGCAGTACGACGTCGGGAACCTCGGCGTTGATCACCGACACGGCTTCGTCGACATCGGCGGCCTCGGCCACGATGTCGACCGCGGGACCCAGCTCGGCCTTGACTCCGGTCCTGAACATCGCATGGTCATCGACAAGGACGACCCGGAGGGACTTCCCGCTCTTCGGGGTCTGCACGTCAGCCTCCCTGGCTGGTCGGGGACGGGGTCAGGGGCATCACGAGCTGGACCTCGGTCCCGGATGCTGGGTTGCTGCGCACGTCGGCCTCGCCGCCGTGGCGGGTGACGCGGTCGATGATCGACCGCCGTACTCCGTGCCGGTCGTCGGGAACGGCTATCGACGTCGAACCCGCGGCCGCGGTCGCGGACGAAGACCTCGAGCTGACGGTCGGTGACCTCTGCGAAGACATCGATCCGCGGTGCACCGGAGTGCCGGGACGCGTTGACCATCGCCTCGCGTGCCGCCGCTACGAGCGCCGAGGTCCGCGCATCGACCGGGCAGTCCCCGACAGCGACCAGCTCGATTGGGACCTGGTGGGCGATCTCGACCTCACCGATCGCCTGCTGCAGGGCGGCTTTGACGGTGACGTCGGCGCCTGCCGGCGGGTCGAACAACCAGCTGCGCAGCTCGCGTTCCTGGGTGCGCGCCAGCTGGGAGACGACGGCCGGGTCATCGGACTGACGTTGGATCAACGCAAGTGTCTGCAGCACCGAGTCGTGCAGATGTGCGGCGACGTCGGCGCGTTCCTGGCTGCGAATGCGCTCGGTGCGTTCACGGCGCAGCTCGCGGTTGAGCCGCAGCGCCCACGGCCCGAGGACAAGCCCGAGACCGAGCACGGCGAGAGCGATCGCGCCCACGATCTCGCCGAGGCCGGCCGAACCCGACAGGCCCGCCTGGAAGACGCCGAAGCCGAGCGCGGCGACCAGCAGCACGGCTCCGACGACGACGCGCAGCCAGGCCTTCCAGCCACCTGACGTGCTCAACCACTCCTGCCGGTCGCTCTCGTCGGCCTGCCGCCAGACCAGCGCAAGACCGGCGGCCGCCACGAGCAGCGGCCAGAACAGCTGGGGGCTGATCCACAAGCCGAGCACCTGCAACAGCACGATCCCGCCGAGCGCGATCGCCCCGATGGACACGGCGAGGCCGAGGTCGCGTCGGCGGATCAGCCGGCTGGCCGGGCTGTCCCGGAAACCACGACGGCTGGCCGCGACGAGACCCGGGGCCGCCTGCTCGTCGTCGAGGGTTGGATCGTCGAGCGGGACGAGGGCCCACAGGGCCGCGTAGAGGAGTACTCCGAAGCCGCTCCACAGCACCATGACGAGGAAAGCGACGCGGACAATGCTCGTCCGAACACCCAGATGGCGAGCCACGCCCGACGCGACGCCGGCGAGGAACCGGTCGCCGGAGTCGCGAAACACGCGACGGGGTGCGGCGATCGGGTGACTCATGGTTCCATGATCGTCGCATGGCGGTCCCGAAACCATGGGCGTCTGCCCTGACCTGCCCCTGACCAGGGGTCAGGGTCCGCGCCACAACATCGGGGGCGTCCCCGATGTGCCAGGCAGCCGACATCGACGACAGTTGCTGACATGACCAACGCATCCCCGTCCCAGGACTCCGGACCACGCGTCACGCGTGAGCAGGTCCGCGACCTGTCTCGCTTGCGTCGCGCCAGCCACCCACGCATGGTGGCGGGCGTCGCCGAAGGACTGAGCCGGCACCTCGACATCGACCCGCTGCTCATCCGCATCATCTTCGGCGCGCTGACCGTCTTCGGTGGCGCCGGGATCGTGCTGTACCTCATCGCGTGGCTGACGATCCCGTCCGACGACGCCTATGACTCGCCCGCGTCGGGCGCGCTGCGCCAGGACCCCGAACGTGTGATGGTGGGCGGGCTGTCGCTGGCCGCGATCGCCGGTGCAGTCACGCTGTTGGGAGCGATCGGCTTCGCCACACCTCGGCCATGGGCCGTGATCACGGTGAGTCTCGTCGCGTTGGTGCTCTTCGCGCTGTTCAGCCGACGTGGCGGACAGCCACGTCCGTCCGGACCGCGGCCGACGCCGTACACCGGCGCTGTCTCCGGCAGTACGCCTGACACCGCCGGACAACACCGACGACGCAGCCACGACCGCCACCTCACCGGTCGTCTCCCCCGACGAGCGAGCCGCAGAGGTGTCGGCATGGTGGCAACGGGCCGACGACAGTGGATCCTCCACACCGCCGGGCGGCTTCGTACCGACGGTTCCGCTCCCGCCACTGCCGCGCGACCCGCGCCTCCGGTCGAGGCTCACGCCGATCGCGCTGGCCCTGATGATCATCACGCTGGGCGGCATCTGGTTCGCCGACGCGGCCGGAGCGGACATCCACCCGTCGGTCTACCCCGGAAGCGTGTTGGCGATCTCGGCGGCGGCCCTGCTCTTGGGCTCGTGGTACGGCCGGGCCAAGCTGCTCATCCCGATCGGGCTTCTCAGCGCCCTGGTGACGGCAGGCTTCGTCGTGGTCGGCCCCGGCCCGTACGGCGAACGCTTCTACACGCCGACGACGGCGGCAGCGGTGCAGAGTCGGTATGAGCACGGCGCAGGACGGTTGGTGCTCAACCTCGATGAGGTCCGCGACATCACCGACCTCGACGGGCGCAGCATCGTCGTGGACAGCCACGTCGGCCAGGTCCAGGTCATCGTGCCGACCAGTGTCGACGCCGAGATCCGGGCGCATGTCACGGGCGGTGAGATCACCGGCGCCGCCGTCACCGAGGACGTCGGCAACGGCGGACAACAGGCCGTGATCGAAGCCCGTGGCGACGACCGCCCACACGTCGTGATCCATGTCGACCTGACGTTCGGGCAGATCGAGATCTTCCGCTTCGACTGTCCCAACCTGGCCATCGCCCAGCGTGGCGAGACCAGGTCTCAAGACCTCAGCACCCAGCTCTGGACAGGAGGCAACCATGTTCCCGCGGCATGCAACTGACGTCATCTCCCTGGTGGCCGGCACGATCTTCGCCGGATTCACCGCGGTCTGGATCCTGACGTTGAGTGGAGCCATCGAGGCCGACCGTGCCTGGATCGGTGGCCCGGTCATCATGATGGCCGCCGGCGCGGTCGGCCTGGCGGCCGCGCTCCGTCCGCAGCGACCGCCGCGAGCGCCTGAGCCGACCGACCCGGCTGGCCCGGTCACGTTCCCCGGACTTGCCGGAGACCGATCAGGCTGCCGGTCTGCCTGACTGACGGTCCAGCCAGCGGTCACGCGCGAAGACCCCGGTGTCGGCGAAGTCGGTGAAGAAGCCGTCGATCCCGGCGTCCAGGAACCGCTGATCCTCCCCTGCGGCATCCCCTTTGCGGTTGGGGTCGGTGCCGATCCGGTAGTCAGCCGGTAGGAACTGGTTCTCGTCACGCATCGTGAAGATGTGGACGAGAAGCCCGTCCCGGTGTGCGTTGCGGACGAGGTCGGTGGGCTGGGTGAGATAGCCGTTCGCGTCCCGCGGGATCACCATGTCCTTGTTGGGGCCGATCCCGTCGGCGTACGTCGCGATCTCCTTCAGACCGGCTTTGGTCGCGAGGTCCTGGTAGGTCCGCGGGTCACCCGTGGACGAGAGGTCGTAAGGCGCGCCGGTCGAGTTCAACAGCTGGATGAGGGGCAGCTTCGTCATCGTGTTGAGCTCGCGCAGGTTGGTGGTCTCGAACGACTGGAGGAACACCTTTGCGTGGCGTCCGGTCAGGTGGTGGCGCTTGAGCGCCGCGAGCATCGGCTCTTCGAGCGACAGCCCGATCGAGTCGAAGTAGGTCGGGTGCTTCGTCTCGGGGTACACCCCGATCGTCCGGTGGTACTTCTTGCTGAGCCGTTGCACCAGGTTGAGGTACTGGTTGAACGTCGGGACCCGGTACACGCCGTTGTAGCGGGTGTTGTCCGGCCGGACGTCGGGCAGCCGCTCCTTGGCGCGCAAGGTCTCCAGCTCTGCCAGCGTGAAGTCCTCGGTGAACCAGCCGGTGATCTGCTGGCCGTCGATCGTCTTCGTGGTCTTGCGGTCGGCGAACTCCGGATGGTCCGCCACATCGGTCGTGCCGGTGATGTCGTTCTCGTGCCGGCAGACGAGCTTGTGGTCCTTGGTCGAGACGATGTCGCACTCGACGTAGTCCGCGCCGAGCTGGATCGCGAGCTGATACGAGCCGACCGTGTGCTCGGGCCGATAGCCCGGAGCGCCGCGGTGACCGATGACGATCGGCTTGGAGACGAGCGGGTGCGGCTTGGCGGCGACGGAGGACGACGAGCCGGCTACGACCGGATCGGCAGCATGGCTGGTGGGTGCGAGGGCGAGAGCGCTCGTGGTCGCGACGATCGAGACCAGGGCTCCGCGCAGGATGGGTGCGAAAGGGCGCATGCCGGTCACGCTAACCCGAGACAGGCTCAGCCGCACGACGCGCAGGCGAACGTCGATCGAATCCCGACACCGACCGCTCCAAGTCGAACCTGAGTCGAACGAGACAGGGCCGGCGGCATCAAATGATTGGCGTCCGAACCTGTCGGATCCCTACCGTTGAGAGGTCATGCGCCAGCTCCCCTTGTCCGATCCCGGCATCCCCGATGTCCGCTCACCAGGTCGTTACCTGTGGTGGGTGGCGCGGGGACAGCTGCCGACGGTCATCGGCGGTATGACGTTCGGCATCATCTGGATGGTCGCGCAGTCCGTGATGCCCGCCATCATCGGCCGGGCGATCGACGAAGGCGTACGCGCCGACGACACGAGCCGCCTCTGGATGTGGGCGCTCATCCTGCTCGGCGTCGGCGTCCTCCAGGCCGCGGCAGGCATCTTCCGGCACCGCTTCGCCGTGCAGAACTGGCTGATCGCTGCCTACCGCACCGTCCAGGTCGTGTCGCGGCACGCGGTGCGGCTCGGCGCGACCCTGCCCCGTCGCGTGTCGACCGGGGAAGTGGTCTCGATCGGGTCGTCCGACCTGGCGCACGTCGGCAACTCGATCGAGGTGATGGGCCGCGCCGCAGGTGCCGTCGTCTCGTTCTTCGTGGTCGCCGCGATCCTGCTGAACGCGTCCGTCACGCTCGGGCTGATCGTGCTGATCGGCGTACCCGCGCTGCTGCTGATCCTCGGCCCGCTGCTCAAGCCGCTGCAGCGCCGCAGCATGGCTCAGCGCGAGATGATGGGTGAGCTCAACACCCTCGCCTCCGACATCGTCGGCGGGCTGCGCGTGCTGCGCGGCATCGGTGGGGAAGACGTCTTCCACCGGCGCTACACCGAGGAGTCCCAGCGGGTGCGCCAGGCGGGCGTCCAGGTCGGGCGCCTGCAGTCGGTCCTCGACGCACTTCAGGTGTTCCTGCCGGGCGTGTTCGTCGTGGTCGTCGTGTGGATCGGCGCCCGCTTCGCGGTCGAGGGCAGATCACCCCGGGCGAGCTGGTGGCCTTCTACGGCTACTCCGCGTTCCTCATGATCCCGCTCCGCACCGGGACCGAAGTCGTCAACCAGGTGATCCGGGGGCTGGTGGCGGGCCGACGGATCTGCCGCGTCATCTCCGTCGAACCGGAGGCGCAGGACGTCGAGTCGCCACGTTCAGCGTCCACCGATGGCGAGCTCGTCGACGTCCGCTCCGGTCTGCGCGTACAGCCCGGACGACTGACGGCCGTAGTGTCCGAGGTGCCGCAGGATGCGGCCGCGCTCGCCGACCGGCTCGGCCGGTTCGCCGACGGCCCGGTCTTCCTGGACGGCGTCTCGTTGTCGGAGCTCGATCGTGGCTTCGTGCGTGAGTCGATCGTGGTCAGTGACAGCGGAGCGACACTCTTCAGCGGACGTCTGCGCGACGAGCTCGACGTACGCGGCACCGCGACCGACGCCCAGATCCTGACGGCGATCGCCACCGCCTCCGCTCATGACGTGCTCGAGGCGCTCGACGACGGCCTCGACGCCGAGGTCGAAGAACGCGGTCGCTCGTTCTCCGGCGGGCAACGCCAGCGACTGGTGCTGACACGAGCCCTCGTGGCCGACCCCGAGATCCTGGTCCTGGTCGAACCCACGTCGGCCGTCGACGCCCATACTGAGGCGCGGATCGCGTCGCGGCTCCACGAACACCGCCGCGGCCGGACCACCGTCGTGACGACGGCGAGCCCGCTCATGCTCGACTACGCCGACGAGGTCGCCCTGATGGAGGACGGACGTGTCGTGGCGGTCGGGCGGCACCGAGATCTGATGGATGACCCGCGCTACCGGCGGATCGTGGCGAGAGGAGAGGACTCATGAAGCAGCTGCTTCCGGTTGCTGACGGTCCCGCCGTTCGCCGGTATGCCGTGCGGCTGGCGCGTCAGCATCCGCGGCGGCTGTGGGGTGCGGTCTCGCTGCACGTGCTGGCGGCGGTCGCCGGACTGGCCGCGCCACGCCTGATCGGCAACCTGGTGCAAGCGGTCTCGTCCGGCACGACGGTGTCCACGGTCGACAAGACGGTCTTCGCGATCGGCGGGTTCCTGCTCGCCCAGACGGTCCTCACGCGGTACGCCCGGTACTTCTCGTTCGCGCTCGGCGAGCAGGTGTTGGCTGAGCTGCGCGAGGACTTCGTGAAGCAGTCCCTGGCGCTGCCGGTGGGCACGGTCGAGCGAGCAGGAACCGGTGACCTGTTGACGCGGACGTCGCGCGACGTCGAGACGTTGGGCTGGTCCGTGCGGTTTGCGGTGCCCGAGATCATCATCGCGTTCGTCACCACGGTGTTCTCGATCGGCGCGTGCATCCTCGTCGGGACCTGGGTGCTCGTTCCGCTGGTGCTCGGTGTGCCGCTGCTGTTCGCGGCGAGCAGGTGGTACCTGCGCCGGGCAAAGGCGGGCTACCTGCGTGAGGCTGCGTCGTACGCCGCCATCAACGCCAGCGTCGCCGAGACGACCGAGGGAGCCCGCACGGTCGAGGCGCTGCGCCTGGAGAAGCGGCGGCTGGACCGCATCGACGCCGACATCGCCGAGTCGTACGCCGCCGAGCGCTACACGCTGTTCCTGCGAACGGTGTGGTTCCCGTCCGCGGAGCTCGGCTACCTGCTCCCGACGGTCGTCACGCTGCTGTTCGGTGGCTACTTGCATGCGCAAGGGCAGGTGAGCCTTGGTGACGTCACCGCGGCCACCCTGTACGTGCAGGCGTTGATCGACCCGGTCGACCGGCTCCTGTCGTGGCTCGACGAGCTGCAGATCGGAGCGTCATCACTCGCCCGGTTGCTCGGCGTTGCCGACGTACCCGACGACCGGACGGTGACCGGCCGGCGCCCCGCCCATCAGGACATCGAGGCCGCGGACGTGCGCTTCGCGTACGCCGAGGACCGAGACGTCCTGCACGGGGTCGATCTCGATGTGTCGCGTGGCGAACGCATCGCCATGGTGGGACCGTCCGGTGCGGGCAAGTCGACGCTGGGCCGTCTGCTGGCCGGGATCCACCCACCCCGCACGGGCTCGGTGACGATCGGCGACGTGGGCATGACGGAGCTGACGCTGGACGACCTGCGCGGTGAGGTCGCGCTCGTGACGCAGGAGCATCACGTCTTCGTCGGGACACTGCGAGACAACCTCGCACTGGCCCTCGGCGACGTCGAGCCTTCCGGTGAGGAGCGGATCATCGCCGCGCTGACCGTGGTCGACGCGCTCGACTGGGCGATGGCTCTGCCTGACGGTCTGGATACCCGTGTCGGATCGGGCGGCGTGTCACTGACGCCGTCTCAGGCACAGCAGGTGGCGCTGGCCAGGCTGGTGCTGGCAGACCCGCACACGTTGGTGCTCGACGAGGCGACGTCACTGATCGATCCGCGCGCGGCACGACACCTGGAGCGTTCACTGGCGGCGGTGCTGCGCGGCCGGACCGTGATCGCGATCGCGCACCGGCTGTTCACTGCGCACGACGCCGATCGGGTGGCGGTGGTCGAGGACGGCCGGATCTCCGAGATCGGGACCCACGACGAGCTGATTCTCGCCGAGGGTTCCTACGCCGCCCTGTGGCAGTCCTGGCACGGCGACCACGACCCCGACCTCCCCGACTCCCCGACCTCCCCGATCTCCCCGACCCCCCCAGGGCAGCCACTCTCTGACCCTCCGCGTTTGCCTAGTTCACAAGCCAGGTGGCTTGTGAACTAGGCAAACGTTCCTTGGGAACAGGGAGTTTGCCTCAGCAGCCTCGACGGCTGGACGTGCCGAGCCGCGAGAGGTGCGGTTGAATCTCCCGGTCGGCCCGCACCCGGCGGGACACGCGAGAAGGGAGCCACGATGGGCGACGCCATGGAGGTGGCCAAGGTTCAGGAAACCCTCGGCCACGCCATCGACCTACAGGCCGAGTCCGTGCTCACCATGTCGCTGCTGGCCGGCAGCCTTCGCGGTGTCGAGGCGACGGCGATCAGACAGAGTCTGCGCGAATTCGTGCTCGCCGAGCTCGAGGACACCTACCGACTCATCGAGAAGCTCTCGGCGCTCGGTGGAAACCCGTCGATGCGCGTGCCAGACATCAGCACCGATGGCGACACCCAGCGCGCGCTGAAGGCGCTGCTGCGGCATGAAGCCGAGGCCGTCGCCGCACTGCACGCCGTCATACCCCACTCCGGTCAGCAACCCCGCAGCGAAGCCTTGGAGCATCTGCTCGAGCACTGCATCATGCGCAAGCAGCAGCAGATCGACTTCCTCTGGCACGCGACCGACCTGAAGCGGCCGATCGTGGTCGATCCCAACGGCTGACCGAGGTCGCCGAGGCAAGTACCTACTGACTGAGCCGAATTTGCCTTGTCCACTGACCAGCTGGCTTGTGAACTAGGCAACCCGGACCGTCAGCCGATGTGGACCCACTTCGCGACGGAGGGTATGCCATCAGCAGTCACCACGAACAGCATGTAGTAGCCGGGCGGAGCCACGCGAGGTCCGGGTGGCGTGGCGGTGAAGCCTGTCGAAGTCCTTGTCACCGCCAGCTCCACGTGGCGGGCGTTCATCTCATCCGCGTGCGTGGTGGCACCGGGGGCCATCAGGACCGCGCGGGTTGCTGCCGCCGCATTACTCGTGCCGATGTCGAAGCTCGCGCCAAAGCCCACTTGGGAGGGCGCGGCCGTGATCTCGGGGCGAGCACCCTGGAACAAGTAGGGCGGGGAGTAGAAGTCGATCAGCTGCCTGCCCCCGCCTGCTCCCGTGTCTCCCGCGGACATGATGCGTCCGTCCGGCAGGAGCAAGGCCGTCGAGTGGTAAGCCCGGCGTGGCGACTGGACGGCCATGTTCGTCCAGGCGTCACCGTTGGGGTTGTAGGCCAGGGTCTGCGGCTGACCGACTCCGTAGAGGCCCGAGCTGTTACCTCCGATGCCAAAAGCAGTTCCGTCGGGAACCTGCACAAGGTTCATGTGTGAGCGAGGTGTCGGCATCGGGTTTCCGTACTTCCACCCAGCACCCGGGTTGGAGTAGTCGAACAGCTCTGTGCTCGTCACTGCGTTTCCGGACTTCAGCCCGCCCGTCATCAAGATCTTCCATGAACCGGAGGCAGCGCCCGGAAGCAGTACGCCGGCAGAGCCCGCCCCGTTTCCCACGGGGAGGCCGGGCAGGTTTGACCATTGCCACGTCGAGGTGTCAAGGCGGTAGCTCTTGCGCCCTATGACCTGCACCAGGTTTCCATCAGGCATGACCCACTGTCGAGGGTAGAACGCAGTCGCGTGAGGCGGTCCGACGACCCGCATCGTCCCGACGTCCGTACCCGTCGCCGGCGGGGAGTAGAGCTCGACGTTGGGGTTCTGCGTCTTGCCGTCCGCTTGTGTACCCGCGGTGATGATGACCGTACCGTCCGCCAACCGTGTCGACGTCGGGTAATAGCGACCGAGCGGGCTGTCCGGCTGCCGGATCCAGGTCTCGCTGGCAGGATCGAACAGGTACACGTCCTTGAGCCCCGTCGGCACCTTGTCTGTACCACCCACGGACAAGACGCGCCCGTCGCTGAGCTGGGTCACGCTGCCACAGAAGATGGCGGCGGGAGTCGTGAGCTCGTGGCCGTCTCCAGTCACGGGGTCGTAGATGTAGGCGGCCGTGTTCTTGTCGACTGCCTTGAACTTGCCGCCGAAGATCAACACCTTGCCGGTGTGGAGCAGGACGGCAGCGATACCGACTGTGTTTGTGGCCGGCTTGAACGGAGTACTCCATTCACCGATCGCAGCGGGATCGGTCGTGCTCAGGTTGGCGACGGCGGCCGCGTAGGCCCGCTGCTCCTGGCGCTTAGCTTGCTTGGTACCAAGGAACTGCCGTTCCTTGAGATGCTCACACGCGTGGTCCCTGCCGAGCTCGGACCGTTCCACAGTGAAGGTCCGGTCCGGTTTGAGGTTGCCGCAGACATGGGCGGGAGCCGCCACCGTGAGTCCGTCAGGACGCGCGGTCGTGACCGACGTCGCCGGTAGCCCCATGGACAGGAGCGCGATCGATGTCGCTCCTGCCGAGACAATCGACGTTATGGCCAAGCGAGTTGAATGACGCATCAGCAAGACTCCCCGAACGTGCACAGCGCGCCCACATGCGCCGGCTAATCGAGAGCGTGGCACCGCTCCGCATCCGATGGACACGATTCGCCAGGACACGCATGTTACATCACCTTGTGTGCTGATCAGGTCATCGACGGTAAGTGAAAACAGCCGGAATCGAGAGGTCAGAAGGGAAGAAACCGGCATGGCTCTTCGTTTGAACCTTCAATGACTTCTACCATCGCATCCACCTCATCCACCCATCCCTCCACCCTCTCCGACACCTTCGACCTCGGCGGCGACCTCCCCGTCCACCGGCTCGGCTACGGCGCCATGCAGATCACCGGCGACGGCATCTGGGGTCCCCCGGCGGACCACGCCGGCGCCATCGCAGTCCTCAAGGCAGCCGTCGCGGCCGGCGTCGACTTCATCGACACCGCTGATTCCTACGGCCCGGCCGTGAGCGAACACCTCATCGCCGAGGCCTTGCACCCGTACGTCGACGGCTCTCGTCGTCGCGACGAAGGCGGGCCTGACCCGCACTGGTCCGGGGGCGTGGGTTCCGGTCGGCCGACCGGCCTACCTCAAGCAGCAGGTGGAGCTCAGCCTGCGTGCCCTCAAAGTCGACCGCATCGACCTCATCCAGCTGCACCGCATCGATCCTGACGTCGCCCTCGAGGACCAGCTCGGCGCCTTCGCCGAGCTCAAGGAGCAGGGAAAGGTCCGCCACATCGGTGTCTCCGAGGTGTCTGTCGAGCAGCTGGCCGCGGCCCGCGAGGTCACCGAGATCGCGAGCGTGCAGAACCTGTACAACCTCACGGACCGGAGTGCACAGGACGTACTCGACTACGCCGAACGGCACGACATCGCGTTCATCCCCTGGTTCCCGATCGCGACCGGGCGACCTCGCCAAGCCGGACAGCCCGGTGGCCGACATCGCCCAGGAGCTCGACGCCACCCCTTCACAGGTGGCCCTAGCCTGGCTCCTGCAGAAGTCTCCGGTCATCCTGCCGATCCCCGGCACGAAGTCCGTCGACCATCTGCACGAAAACCTCGGCGCGGGACGCCCTGCGGCTCTCCGATGAGGACATGCGGCGGCTGGACGCGCTCGCCTGACCCGATGTCGGCGGTATGCCGGTGGGGTCGATGCCCCACAATGGCGCCGTGGAACGGTTCCTGCTGCAGACGTTGGCCGAGCTGGACTCCCAGCGCAGCGCCGACCAGGAGCCCGTGCACTTCACGGCGTCGCTGGCCGAGCACGTGATCGACGAGTTCACGTCGCCCGGTGACCTGATCCTGGATCCGTTCGCCGGCTACGGCACCACCCTCGTGACGGCCGAGCGCCTGGGACGCCAGGCGCTCGGCCTCGAGCTACTCCCCGACCGCGTCCGACGCACGTCCCACCGTCTGGCGGACCCCTCGGCCATCCTGACCGGCGACGCCCGCCACCTCGTCAGCGTCCTGCAGGGCCGAGGCGTGGGCGAGGTCGCCCTGGTGCTGACCTCACCTCCGTACATGACGCGCAACGAGCATCCCGAGAACCCGCTCGACGCCTACGCCACGGCCACCGGGCACTACGAGTCCTACCTGGCCGAGATCGGCGACGTGTTCGCCCAGGTGGCGACCGTGCTTCGACCTGGCGGCCACGCCGTCGTCAACGTCGCCAACATCCGCCACCACGGGGTCCTGACCACGCTGGCGTGGGACATGGCGACCGTGATCTCACGACACCTCACCCTCGTCCAGGAGTGCTACCTGGCCTGGGACCGCCAGCCCGAGGACATCTCCGGCGACTACTGCCTCGTCTTCCGGTGCGACCGGGACGAGCCCGCCTAAGGCTGCCTAGGGCTGCCGCGCCGCCGCGGAGTTCTGCCGGATCTTCAGCTTCGACGTGTCCACGGCGACGAAGGCGCGAGCGGGAATCGTCTTGAGCTCGTCGAGCAGAGCCGACGGCCACCGACTGTCGGCTGAGCCCTGGAAGAACCAGGGTGATCCGTTGTCGGCGAGCACCAGGCCGTAGCGCTTCATCGCCCGCAGCACGGCCCGGGTGTCCGAGCGGTAGCTGCTGACGTCGAAGCCGGGCTTCAGCCGGAACCGGGCTCCCATCGGCGGATACGCATGGTTGCTCACCGAGCCGGCGTCGTGCCGGGCCGGCCAGACATGGCGACGATCGGTGACATCGGTGGTGAACCTGATCGCGTGATCGACGCGGTGCTTGCGCTCCACCTCGCCGTACCTCAGCAACCCGGGCAGGATCGGCAGACCCGCAGCGTCCGCGGAGGTCCAGCCGTTCGGACGCAGCGCGTTGCCCTTCAGCGACCAGACCGCACCCGACCCGGCGTACCAATGTCCGTTGCGTCGACGGGTGGCATACGTCTCGTACACCCGGCAGGCGCCCTTGTCGACGATGACGGCGTGCCGGTCCCCCGACCGCATCTGTCCACCCTCGATCCGGGTGTCGCGGCCGAGTGGGTAGCGCACCCGGTCCGACTCCGACGCGTAGTCGAAGTGCACCCGCACAGTGCGATGAGCCGTACCGACGACGGTGATCGGGATGCCGTACGGCACTCGCTGTGCGCCATAGCTCGGGCCGAAGTCCGGGTGCAGCCGAGACGTCGGCGACATGTGCGACAGCCACTGACGACTGCGTGGATGGCGCGGAAGCGACGCCACCGGTGTGTTCCAGTAGTTGTTCGCCGGGAAGACGTGGCAACCCGCGACGCCCGAGGCAGCGACCCCCGCCACGCCCGCGTCCAGCGACGCACCCCCCGCCTGGACCGGAGCCGAGACCGTCGCCGTCAGACAGCCGGACACGACGGCGACGAGAACGGCACAACGCTTCCTTCGCACGCCGCCTCCTTTCCGACCCCGAGGCTGCAGGATCACTGGGCACGAAAACAGAAATCACACAGACGTCATTAATTTCTCATTGTGGACTTTATTAGCCTGACATCACACGAGGATCCCCAAGTTACTCAGTCCGGGACCCTCGGGGTGGAACAATGCGGGCATGCGCATCAACGCGGCGATCCCGCCGCCCGACTACGCCACCGAGCATCTGGCCCGGGCCCTTGACTCTGTCGGCATCTCGCCGACACAGATCGACTGGCTGCCCCAGACGCTGTGGATGCTCCCGGTGGCGACCTTTGGCAACGTGGCGCTGCGTGACGCGCTCGACCTCGAAACGCTGCTCCTGAAGGAGATCGGCAAGTTCGAGCCGATGGAGGTGCGCCTGTCCGGAGTCACGGCGCTCCCCGAGGACGGCGACGACTCCGTCTGGGTCGGCTGGGAAGGCGACACCGACGATCTCAAGCGACTTGCTTCCGCGATCCCGGTCTGGGTCCGCCCCTTCGGTTTCCTGCTCGACCGGCGGTCCTTCCGGCTCCGCATGCGGGTCGCACGGGTCACGCCACAGACCACCGTTCACGATCTCGAGCGTCTGGTCGAGCAGCTGGCCCACTACCAGGGTCCGGAGTGGGTCGTGGACGACATCACGCTCGGTCGGCCACGTCGTAACAGCGAAGGCGTCATCACGGCGTACGACGTCGATGCCCGCATCCCGCTGGGCGTCGACCGACTCCGAGACCCACGACCTGTCCTGACCGGCTCTGGCACCTGGGCCTGACCGCGTCCTCACGATGCGTCGGGATGCGCGTGTGGGCTGCCTCGCAGCACAATGACCCGCATGCGGTCACAGGTTGCACCGAGCCTCCGCGCCGAACCGGCCGAGACCCTCAGGGCCTGGGGGCGGACAGCCGTTCTGGTCGTCGCGGCGTGGCTGCTCATCCTCGGCATCGTGGTCGCGTTGGGTTGGCTGATCACCCATCCGCTCGAGAACTCCGTCAGGCCTCCCGACAACGACCTGGCACGGTGGTTTGCTGATCAGCGTACGGCGACGCTGGACGCCGTGGCAGACGTCGGCACGTTGCTCGGCGAGACCATCGTCGAGCTCATTGCCGCGCCGATCCTCGCGATCGCCGTCGTGATCTGGACCCGCAGCATCGTGCCGGGTCTCTTCGTCGGTCTCGTGGCCGCGGGGGTGGGCGGGATCTACTTCGTCGCATCGACGCTCGATCCACGGCCGCGGCCACCTGTCACGATCCTGGATCCCGGGCTCGTGCCGACCCACAGCTTCCCCTCCGGGCATGTCGGAACGGCGACCGCGCTGTACGGCAGCATCGTGGTCCTCACGTGGACGTATGCCCGCGCAGCGCGCTGGTGGGTGACACCCCTGGTGGCCCTACCAGTGCTGGTGATGCTCGCGCGCTTGTATCAGGGCGCCCACCACCTCACCGACGTGCTCACCAGTCTCGTTTTCGCCGTGGCCTGGATCGCCACCCTGACGGCTCTGCTGCTGCGCGGGAGCCGGGCGGGTCACTCGGTTGTCGCCGACGACTCCGTGGGGCCTGGAGTGATGTCCACAGCCGAGCATTGAGCCGCCAGCTTGCGCAGCTTCGGGTCCAACGTCTCCAGGTCGTCGAGGACCTTGACCAGCACGTCTGGCTGGAAGTCCCGCACGGCTCCGGCGCCGCTGCGGAGCAGCTGTACTGCCTTGTCGACGGAGTCGGCCGCCTTGGAGCACGCCGCTGGTATGACGATGTTGGTGTCACCGGTGGCCACCGAGGTGGTGGGCTGAGCCGAGTCACCCGGGTCCGAGCTGCTCGACCCGTCGCCGATGCCGCCCAGTCCGACGATGAGCCCGCCGACGACGATCCCGATCACGAACGTAGCGGCCGGCAGCACACGCACCAGCCAGCGAACGACGGGCGTCGACATCGACGACAACAGGCCTCCTCGCGTCACCAGGTACCCAAGAGACGCCAGCCTATCTTGAGCTGAGTGTTGTGCGCCGTCGCCACATCCGGTAGAGACAGGGTGTGCGCGCCACCATCATGTCGGCCGATGACCTCACCATCCGCCTGACCGACGGACTAGTGCTCTTCTGGGTCGTGCTGTGGTTGACGATCGGAACCTGGTCCGGCATCACGTTCTGGCAGCTGGCCGACATCGGCGACACCATCACGAACTCCGGCCAGGCGATCAAGTCCGCCGGCGAGGGCCTCGTCCACATCGGCAACCTCCCGATCATCGGCGACAAGGCCGGTGGCGTCGGCAACGACGTCGTGAGCGCCTCGGCCGACATCGCCGTCCGCGGGCAGGAGATCAAACAGCAACTGCACCAGCTGGCATGGCTACTCGGCCTGTCCATCATGTTCATGCCGACTACCCCGGTCGTCGGCATGTATCTTCCCTTGCGCCTGGCCCGACGTCGCGAACGTGCCGACCTGACGAAGGCGCTGCGGGTTCGCGAAGACGCACCCCTGCTCGACCGCTACCTCGCCGCCCGCGCCCTGGAGAACCTGTCCTTCACCGAGGTCCGGGCCATCACCGCCGCGTCGGGTGCGGACCTGTCCGAAAGCGACGCCAGGTCGCTCGCCGACGCCGAGCTCGCCCGGCTCGGCCTCCACCGGTCGGGGAGCTGACCCATGGGGGCTCATCCGGTGATGCCCCCCTCAGAATCCCATGCCGCACCAGGCCCGATCTCCGCGGCGTACGCCAGGGCGATGGTGGCACTGCGCTGGTGGATCATCGGATTCTGGGTGCTCGCGACGATCGGCGTGCTCGCGGCGCTCCCCAGCCTGACGGACGCCAAGGGTGGTGACGGGCTCAAGGGTCTGCTCAACATCGACACTCCCGCCGTCACGACCGAGCTGCGGTCGGTGGAGATCTTCGGGTTTCCGCTGCTCGCCCGGACCGTGCTGGTCCAGCGCGATGCGGCCGGGCTGTCGGTGTACGCGCAGGCCCGGAGCGTGACGCACGCAGTCGCCGTGAACGAGAAGAAGTACCGCAACCTCGGTCCGATCCTCGGGGCGCTGCCACTCACCAACGAGTTGTCGCTGTTCCCGGCCGCGCACGAGCGGAACACGACGTCGCTGACCTACCTGTTCTTCGATCCGCGGGTCTCCCTCAGCAGCCAGACGCGCGCGGCTCGCAAGTACGGCGATCGGTTCTTCGAGCCTCGCGACCACGTCGTGGGCGTCAGCGGTTCGGTGCCGGCACGAACAGCGCAGGGATCGATCATCGAGGACCACCTGCCCGCCGTGGAGCTGGCGACGTTGATGGCGATCATCCTCATCACCGGGGTGGCATTCCGCTCCGTCATCGCTCCCACCGTCGCCCTCGCCATCATCGGCGTCTCCTACGTCCTGGTCCTTCGACTGTCCGGAGCGCTTGCGGAACGGTTCAGCTTCTCGACTCCGAGCGAGCTGCTACCTGTGATCGTCGCCATGCTGCTGGGGGTCGTGACGGACTACGTCGTCTTCTTCTTCTCTGCCCTGCGAGACGAGCTCGAGCAGACCGCCGACGTGAAGGATGCCGTGCGGGCGGCCACCGCGCGGTTCGGGCCCATCGTGGGAGTGGCGGGCCTGGCCGTCGCCGCGGGGACGGCGTCGCTCTTTGCGGCCGGTTCGGCCTTCTTCCGAGCCCTGGGTCCGGCCCTCGTCTTCACGGTCATCGTCGCCTTGATCGTGTCCGTGACGCTGGTCCCTGCGGGAATGGCCGTGCTCGGACGATGGGTGTTCTGGCCCTCCCGACCGCGACCTGCGCCGGCCATCGTCGGTGATCCGGCGCCGGTCGGCCCGAGCCGTCGTACGATCAGCAGCGTCATCGCGGGTAGTCGTCGCCTGGCGGCCATCATCGTCGTCAGCTGCACGCTCGGACTGGCGCTGGCGGCACTGCCACTGTTTCGGCTCGGCCTGGGGGTCTCGTTCGTGGAGTCCTTGCCCGACAGCAACTCGGTCCGGGCGGCCGCGGCCGCCGCCCAGACGGGTTTCGCGCCCGGCATCCTCTCCCCGACTGTGGTCCTCGTCGAGGGCGACAAGGTGACGGAGAAGCGCGGCAAGCTCCGGAAGCTGGGCGGGCTGTTGAAGGAGGCTCCGGGCGTTGCCGGCGTGCTCGGTCCCGGAGATCAACCGCTGCCCCGGGAGATCGGAGTCCTGCTGGCGCGTGACAAGTCCGCGGCTCGCTACCTGGTGGTCCTCGATGAGCCCCCGCTCGGTGCCGCCGCGGTCAAGAACGTCGACGAGCTGCAGCACAGCCTGCCGAGCCTGCTCGACCGGGCCGGGCTCGGCGACGCAACTGCCGGGCTGGCCGGCGACACCGCGACCGGGCGTCTTCATCGTGGACCAGGTACAGCGCGACCTGGTCCGCATCGCGATCGCGGCGATCCTGGCCAACCTGCTCATGCTGATCCTCTTCCTGCGCGCGGTCGTCGCCGCGCTCTACCTGCTGGTCGCTTCGGCGCTGTCGGTGTCAGCGTCGCTCGGACTCGCGACGCTCATGTTCGACTGGCTGGATCCGGGCCAGGGCCTGACGTTCTACGTACCGTTCGCAGCGGCGGTGTTGCTCCTTGCCTTCGGGTCGGACTACAACATCTTCGGAGTCGGCTCGGTGTGGGAGGCAGCCCGGCACCGCTCCCTGGCCGAGGCCATCTCCGCGGCCATGCCGGGCACCACCCGCGCCATTTCAGCCGCTGGCATCGCCTTGGCGGCAAGCTTCGGGCTGCTCGCGATCGTTCCGCTGACCCACTTCCGCCAGCTGGCCTTCGTCATGCTGGTCGGGATCCTCCTCGACGTCTTCGTCGTCCGCCTGCTCCTCATGCCCGCCCTGCTGACGGTCGTAGGTCCGGTGAGCGCCTGGCCCAGCAGACGCCTCTCACACAAGCCGCGACGGCATGTCCTGCCGCGGCGGACACGTCTGGCACTCGGTCTTCCCGACGACGATCGACCCGACGGCCAGGAGGTCGCTCACGACCGCTCACCGGATTCACCGACGTGACCGCTCGATCACTCCCAACGCAACGCGTGCACGGCAATCCGTGAATGCCCGTCCGGAACATGGCGACCGCGCTAGCATGCGAGGACTTCGGCCGAGATGCGGAGATGCTGCCATGGACCACCGCCCGCAATGAGACTCGGGACCGGGCTCACCACGAGCCTCAGGCACCGCGACTTCCGCTTGTTGATCTCGGCGGCAACCTTGTCGATCACCGGTTCGTGGGCCTACAACGTCGCGCTCGTGGTCTGGATCTATGAGCAGACGGGCTCGGCCGCATGGGTCGGTGCCTCCACCGTCTTCCGCTTCGTTCCCGCACTCCTGTTCAGCCCCTACAGCGGGGTCATCGCCGAGCGAATCGAACGCGTCAAGCTGCTCGTCACCCTGGACAGCCTGGCTTTCGTCACCATGAGCGCGCTGGCCATCGAGACTGCGCTCGACGTTCCGGTCGCTCTCGCGGTGGCGACCGCAGCGGCCACCTCCACGATCGGGACCGCCTACGAGCCGGCCGTCGCGGCGATGACTCCCGTGCTTGTCGGCGAACGGGATCTCGGCTCCGCCAACGCACTCCGCAACTCGATCGACAACATCTGCGTGATCGCTGGGCCAGGGATCGGCGCGGTGATCCTGCTCATCGGTCCGGCGCCGATCGCGATCGGTCTGAACGCGCTGACGTTCCTCGGTTCGGCCGTCCTGGTCTCCCGCATCCGCACACGCAGTCAACCTGTCGACGTGACCGAGGGCGGCGCGGTCGGCCTGTGGCGCCAGATGACGGTGGGTGTCACGACGATCGTGTCGTCCGCTTCCGCGGCCGTTCTGGTGACGTCGTGCTTGATCGCGACCTTCGTCTTCGGCGCGGACAGCGTGCTGTTCGTGTTGTTCTCCCGCGACATCTTCGGTACTGGCTCCGAAGGCTACGGCTACCTGCTGGCCGGCCTCGGTTTGGGCGGAGTCCTGGCTGCCGGGGTGGTCACCAGACTTGAACGGCTGCCCCGGCTGGGCCTGGTGATCCTGATCTTCACGGCGTCGTACTGCTTGCCGACGTTGATCTTCCTGGTGGTGTCGAGTCCGCCGGTCGGCTTCGCGACGCAGGTCATCCGCGGCTTCGGAAGCGTCGTGGTCGACGTCCTCGCGATCACTGCACTGCAGCGCGCCCTCCCCCGGGAGCTGCTGGGGCGCGTGTTCGGTGCCTTCGGTTCACTGAGCCTCCTCGCCGTCATCCTGGGCGCTGTCGTCGCGCCACCGGTCGTCACAGCTTTTGGGCTCGACGGGGCGATCTGGATCTTCAGCCTTGGTATACCGGCGCTCTGTCTCCTGGGTCTCCCCGCCCTGACAGCGATGGATCGCACGTCCGAGGTCCGGCGTGCAGCGTTGGCGCCGAAGGTCCGGTTGCTGGCCGGGTGTGACCTGTTCTCCGCGACGTCGGAGGGCGCTATCGAGGAACTGGCCAACGCCGCGAAGACCGAGCGAGTGCCGGCCGGCCATACGGTCATCACCGAGGGCGAGGCCGCCGATGACTTCTATGTCATCGTCGATGGTCGGGTCGGAGTCACCTCCACCGGCGAAGGGCAACCGGTGCAGCTCGCTGACCTCGAAGCCGGCGAGTACTTCGGTGAGATCGGGCTGATCGAACAGATCCCGCGTACGGCCACCGTCGCGGCCCTGGCGGACACCGAACTGCTCCGGATCGACGGTGCGGCGCTCATCGGCGCGCTGACCGAGACAGCTCCCTCGTCGGCGCTGCTCGATGGTGCGTCGTCTCGCCTGCGGCGTACGCATCCGTCCATGCGCCTGACGAGGGCGGCACTCCTCGCGACCGAAGGGAGTGACGAGGCATAGACGTGGCCTGTTGGCGATGCTTCACTTCTTGTGTCAGCAATGCGACAGTCACGCGAGCTCACGAACGGCACTATCGAGGTTATCCGAGGACCTTCCTCGGAAGATGATCAGGAGAACATCATGAACGAGCGCGACAACACCGTCGACACACCCGATAACGACGCCGAGGTCCAAGAGCAGCATCGGCCCCAGGATGACACCGAGGGTCACGCCCATCACCACAGGAACTTCGCCGACGCCGAAGACGACGACACCGAAGGCCACGGCCACCACCACAAGAACTTCGCCGACGCCGAAGACGACGACACCGAAGGCCACGGCCACCACCACAAGAACTTCGCCGACGCCGAAGACGACGACACCGAAGGCCACGGCCACCACCACAAGAACTTCGCCGACGCCGAAGACGACGACACCGAAGGCCACGGCCACCACCACAAGAACTTCGCCGACGCCGAAGACGACGACACCGAAGGCCACGGCCACCACCACAAGAACTTCGCCGACGCCGAAGACGACGACACCGAAGGCCACGGCCACCACCACAAGAACTTCGCCGACGCCGAAGACGACGACACCGAAGGCCACGGCCACCACCACAAGAACTTCGCCGACGCCGAAGACGACGACACCGAAGGCCACGGCCACCACCACAAGAACTTCGCCGACGCCGAAGACGACGACACCGAAGGCCACGGCCACCACCACAAGAACTTCGCCGACGCCGAAGACGACGACACCGAAGGCCACGGCCACCACCACAAGAACTTCGCCGACGCCGAAGACGACGACACCGAAGGCCACATCTTCGTGGAGGAC
Source organism: uncultured Actinomycetota bacterium (assembly GCA_963712935.1). Taxonomy (GTDB): domain Bacteria; phylum Actinomycetota; class Actinomycetes; order Propionibacteriales; family Nocardioidaceae; genus JANLYC01. The sequence continues at coordinate 56,623 of CAVQJX010000020.1, read as the reverse complement.
CCCGAGTCGCAGGACCGCCGCTAGCTAGATGCACATCGTCGAGTTCGACGGTTCTCCTACCAGCTGAGCCAGCCCGGCGCACACAACACTGTTTGTGTGACGACGGGCTGGCTTGCTCGTGGACGAGCATCGTCGGCCACCAGCTCGACGGCCCGCAGGATCGCCTCCAACGAGGTGGAGACCGGTACTGTCGGCAGGCGGCCCATCGGCTGACCATCGCGCATGAGCCACCCGATGCCGCCGACGTTGACCCGGCCGGTGAGCGCGTTGATGCCCGAGCCTGCACCGGTCAAAGACTGGATGTAGACGGCCTCTCCTGCGCGCTGGAGAAGGTCGGGCAGCGAGCAGTTCTCCTGCAGTCGCAGGGCTGTGGCGGCCGCCCGCGAGACCGCCTTGTGGGTCGTCCGCCGGGCGCTCCCCGTCGAGGTCGCGCCGGAACCGACAGCCGCTGCCGTCGTCGAGTTGTGCAACGTACCCACCAGCACGCCGCCACGGATGAGCTCCGTTCGTTGCCGTGGCACCCCTTCGTCGTCGTAGCCGCCCGCGCCGGGCGCCGTTGCCAGGATTCCGTCATCGACGAGCGTGACTTCCCCGCTCGCCACCACGTCGTGAAGCCTGCCCGCGAAGGGCGTCCGACCCGACGAGACCGGGCCGCCGCTGCACGCCCGACCCACCGCAGCGAGGAGGTCAGCCACGACCGTGGGGTCGAGGACGACCGGAACGGCGACTGCCGGGAGCGCCACCTCTCGCGTGAGCAGGCGGGTAGCGCGGTCCACAGCCTCAACTGCCAGCGACGGCAGGTCACATGTCGACGGATTCCGACCGCACCAGGCGCTGTACTCGCCGGCGTCCGCGCCCTCACTCTGTCCCGTCACGTCGACGTACATCTCGGCGAACCCGCGCCGGTGCTCCACCCGGGTGCCGCGCGTCGAGGCGATGGCCGCCGTGATCAGCTCATCGCGGTAATCCACGCTGTCCACGCTCGGGATCCGTGGATCGACACCCGGCACCTGTCGGGCCAGCTCGGTGACCATCGCGATCTTCGACTCCAGCGTCATGGCCTCCAGAGCCGGGTCCACGAACGGCACGAGGTCGTCGCCAGGATTACCCCGCCGACCCGCAATCGTCACGGCTTCGTCGGGGTCGGCGATAGCGCCGTTGGCCCTCGCTTGCTCGACCACTCGGCGCAAGCCCGCATCGGAGAGGTCGGCTGTCGACGCGTAGCCCGCGCAGCCTCGTGCCAGCACCAGGACGCCTACGCCGCGCGTCTCGGCTCGGCCCACCTGTCGCACCACGGCTCCCTCGCCCACCTCCACGGAAGTGGTCAGCCGATGGGCTGCATAGGCCTCCACCTCTTCGCCCGGCTCGGCGTGCCGCAGGACTCGGTGCTGCGACATCGAGAAGATCAGCCACCGGAGCCACCCACGCTGAGTCCGCTGACGAGCAGTGTCGGGCTGCCGTAGCTGACCGGAACCCACTGGTCGCCCTTGCCGCACACGGCCTGCGTGAACTCCAGATCGTCGCCGACCGCCTCGACGGATCTCAGGGCGGCCGGGCCGTTCCCCAGGAGTGTCAGCGACAGCAGTGGCGCGACCACCTCGCCCTGGTCGACCAGGAATGCCTCGCTGGCCGAGAACGCGAACTCCCCGGTCGTGACATCGACGTCGCCGCCACTCAGCCGCACGACGTAGACCCCCCGCCGCAGGGACGACACCAACCCGTCAGCCGGTTCTGAGCCAGGAAGGATGAAGGTGTTGCTCATCCGGGTCAGTGGCGGGTGCGCGTACGACTCGCGTCGCCCGTTGGCTGACCGTCTGCCACCGGCCGGAAACTGGTCGGTCCGTGTCGTCAACGCCCCTGTCTGTACGCCGTCCTCGACCAGCACCGTGCGAGCAGACGGATAGCCCTCGTCGTCGACGGCGTACGAGCCGAAGCCTCCCACCACGCTGGGATCGTCGACCGCCGTCACCAGCGGGCTGGCGACCTGCTGCCCGACCGAGCGTGTGTAGATGCTGCTGCCGCGCGCGAGTCCCTCCGCCTCGAGGCCATGGCCGCAGGCTTCGTGCAGGAGCAGCCCTCCGCCGGACGGCGCCAGCACGACCGGCATGGGACCGCGAGGTGGCTCGATCCCGTCCAGTGCCCGGAGCGCCCGCTCCGCGGCCCGGGTCCCGATCGCCTCCGGCTCTTCCGCGTCATACAGCTCGAGCCCGCCGCCGATTCCCGGACCGTCGAAGCCCGTCCGCAGGCGACCGTCGCGACGGGCGGTGACGCGGCAGGTGATCCGGGTGCGGACCCGTTCGTCGCTGACCACGTCGCCGTCGGAGGTGGCGATCAGGACAGATTGAGTGACGTCGACGTGTGTTGCCGTCACGTCGCGAACATCGCCGGAGAGCGACCGAGCAGCCTCGTCGATGCGCCGGAGAACTTCGACCTTGGCAACTGTCGCGACGTCGGCCGGGCGCAGTCGGGCGCTCTGCACGGGCACGAAGCGGTGCCTGCGCAGGTCGGCCGCGATGTTGCCAGCGGCCGGGTCACCGCCGGCTGCGACGACGGCCGCCTCAGCGGCGGCGAGCAACGAACCCCGGTTGAGCACGTTCGTGTACGCGAACCCGTCCCGAAGAGCGGACGACGCTCGCACGGAAGCCCCGAGATCCAGATCGCTGCGGATCTCGGAGACCATGCCTGCGGACAGCCGGATCGTGCTGGTGGCGGTGCGCTCCGCGAACACCTCTGTCCAACGCCCGTGCCGGCCAGATGTCAGGGCGAACACCGCCACGAGATCGTCGGGATCCAGGATCAGGTCGGAAAGCCCAGTGACATCGTCAAGACTCATCGCAGCGCTCGACGCTCGAGTGCCTCCGCGTCCAGCACCTCGATCCGGCCACGACCCACCCTGACGAGCCCCTGCTCGTCGAGCCGCTGCAAGACCTGGTTGATGGTCGGTCGGCTCGCGCCGACGAGTCCGGCCAGGTCATCCTGGGTCACCGGGATGATCGTGGTCGGGCCATCGTCGCCGTAGATGTCGCACAGGTCGACCAGCCGGCGGTAGACCCGACGGTCCACGCCGACGTACAACGCCTCGAGCAGCCGTTGGCTCAACCGATCGACGCGCTCGGTCAGCAGACTGATGACCAGCTTTTCGATCGACGGGTGCTCCCGGCACAGTGCCTCGAAGTCCGCTCCGGACACTGTCAGGGACTCCACCGGCTCCCAGGCGACCGCTGTGGCCGTTCGACGGTGCTCTCGACCCATCGCGGCGAGCTCGCCGAAGGCGTCGCCTGGCCGCAACACCGCGAGCGTGAGGGTTTCGCCCGTCGGCGTGGACACGCGGATAGCCACCCGGCCGCTGCGGATCAGATGCATGCAGTCACCGGGGTCGTCCTCGTGGAACAGGACTTCGCCGCGGGCATAGTGGCGGGGACGCGCGGCCGCGATCACGCGCGCCTGGTCTTCTGGCGACAGCGGCGCCAACAGGGGCCAGTCCACTTCGTCAGTGAACCACAATCACGCGCCAACTTAGGCCAGACTGTGGCCATGACGACTCCCTCCCCGGAACTCGCTGCGCTGCTCGTCCGTATCGGAAATGTCGCCGGTAGCGCGGCTCGGCCCACCTCCCTGGCGCGCGAGCTCAAACGAGCAGCCGCGGGAGTACGCGGCCTGTTCGACGCCGCAGCCTGCTCGGTGGCCCTGGTCGAGCCGGACGGCGAACACCTGCGCTTCGCCGCATCCGACGGGGCCGGCGCCGCGCTCATCACCGGCGTACAGCTTCCGATCGGCAAGGGGATCGCGGGTTGGGTCGTGATGTCCGGACAAGGGATCGCGCTCGGCGACGTGCAAGGCGACTCACGGTTTGCTCGCGAGGTGGCCGAGGCGACCAAGTACGTCCCCGACAGCATCCTGGCCGTCCCCCTCATGGATGAGCAGGGATCCGTGCTGGGCGTGCTCGAGGTGCTCGACCCGGCCTCGGGGTCAGGTGACACCGGACAGCTCCTGGACCTGCTCGGCACCATGGGCGACCAGATCTCGTCGATCGTGACATTGGCGCAGGTGTACGACCAGCTCGGCGTGGCCCTGCTCCGTTCGGTTGCGGAGGCAGCGGACCCTGACGGCTTCGGAGCCGCGCTTGCCGAGCTCGCCGGTCCCGGCGACGAGGGGCAGCTGGCGGCGTTGGCTGCGAGCTTCCATGAGCTCGCGAGCCTGGGGCCGGAGGCGGCCCAGCTCGCGCAGCGGGTCCTCGAGGAAGTCACGACGTACGCCCGGAGTCGGCGTTGAGCGGTCCCGCGTGGTCGGGCTCGTTCGAACCTGACCGGCTCGCGCGAGTCCCGGCGCTGCCACTGCCCGGAAATGCTCGTGAGTGGGCGTTCGAAGGGGCCACCGGGCGCGGAATCAAGGTCGGCATCATCGACAGTGGTGTGGACGGCTCGCACCCCCGGGTCGGTGGACTCGCCGGTGCCGTCTCGATCGAGATCCAACCCGACGGGACCACGCTGCCGGTGGAGGGTGAGCACGAGGACCTCGTGGGCCATGGAACCGCCTGCGCCGGCATCGTGCACCTGCTCGCCCCCGAGGCCGAGATCTACAGCATCCGGGTGCTCGGGTCGAACCTCCGCGGCAAGGGCAGCACGTTTGCCGCGGGCATCCAGTGGGCGCTCGACACCGGTCTCCACGTGGTGAACATGAGCCTGAGCAGCAAGAGTGAGCAGTGGTTCGGACCGCTGCACGACCTGGCCGATGAGGCGTACTTCCGCAACGTGCTGCTGGTCTGTGCTGCAAACAACGTTCCCGGTCCGACCTACCCCTCTCAGTACTCATCGGTCGTGTCGGTCGCGGCACGGTCGGGGCAGGACCCGTTTGCGATCGCCTACAACCCGCACCCGCCAGTCGAGTACGGCGCCCGTGGCATCGATGTCGACGTGGCGTGGCAGAACGGTGGCTCGACGGTAGCGACGGGGAACAGCTTCGCTGCCCCGCACATCGCGGGTCTCGCCACCCTGATCCTGTCGAAGCATCCGCGGCCTCACGCCGTTTCAGGTGAAGTCAGTGCTCCAGGCCGTGGCCGACAACGCCGAGCCTGTCTGAGCCTCTTTGAGCCGGCCGACTGGTCAGGCCGGCATTCGCTCCTCGGCAATGCTGTTGCCGCCGTCCACCACGATGCACTGACCCGTGATGTACGACGCTCCTGGTGAGCTGAGCCAGGCCACTGCGGCCGCCACCTCTTCGGGAACACCGCTTCGGCGCATGGGTGTCGTCCGGCCTTGCTCCACCTCGCCCGCGGTCTGCGACCCTGTCGCGATCCAGCCGGGAGCGACCGCGTTCACCGTCACACCCCGATCTGCCGAGTCGATCGCCAGCGCGCGCATCAGTCCGACCATCCCTGCCTTGGCCGCGCCGTACGCCACGTCTCCCTGCATGGCCATCACCGGTCCGGTCACGCTGGCCACCATCACGATGCGTCCCCAGCCGGCGTCGCGCATGACAGGAAAGGCGGCCTTGCTCACGAGGAAGGCCGTGTCCATGTTGCGACGCAGTGAGGACTGCCAGGTCGCCAGACTCATCCGGTCGATCGTGCCCGACTGGAAGTCATCGTCCGACGTCGACACCATGCCCGCGTTGTTGACCAGGATGTCGACCCTGCCGTAGTGGTCGACGGCGTCCGTCACCAGCGAGGCCGCTTGGATCGGATCGGTCAAGTCTCCGGCGAAGCCACGCGCCTCGATCCCGGTGGCGTGCAGCTCAGCCGCACGTTCTCGTGCCCGGTCAGTCGTGGCAGCGAGGACGACCGAGGCGCCCAAGCGACCCAGCAACAACGCCGAAGCGAACCCGATGCCCGTCGGACTACCCGCTCCGGTGACGATCGCAACGCGGCCGCGAAGGTCGAAGGCGTCAGGGATGTCCATGTCCAGACGATGCCATACACCGTGCCGTCTCCACGAAGAACTCGGAGTCGACCTCTCGTAGGCTCTGCCGTCAGTCGTTGCCGCCGCCCTTCGGACGATGGATCCAGTACTGGAAGGGACACAGGTCACTCCAGGCCAGGGCGGTGAACCTGGCGATGGCTTGCTCATAGGCGGACGTGGAGAGCGGCTCCGGTGTCAGCGAGTTGACGTGCCGCAGGTAGTACACGGCGAGCCTGCTGGTGGAGTTCGATCCCCCTTGGCCCGAACCCCCCGGAGGTCGATACAGGATCGCCGTGTAACCGCCGACGCCACTGAGATGTTCTGGGCCTGGCGACCGACCCCAATGCTGGGCTGCCAACCAGTGGCAGGCCCGCCGACCGTCGACAAGCGCCGTGGAGCTATCAGTCCCGGCCGGCAGGTGCGACACGAACTGTCGTTCGTGGACGACCCCGAAGAGGAACGTGGGCGCCACCACCGCCAGAACCAGTGCGGTGTTGGCAGCGGCCCAGGCGCGGACATCCTTGCGAGCACCCGACCTGGCCGCTCTGACGGCAGCGGCGTATCCCCACACTGCCGAGCACAGCGCGGCGAAGAGCATGATCCCCCGCATCGTCCACGAGCTCGGAGACGGCAGCACGGCCGTCTCACCATCAGCATCCACCGCACAGATCACGATGATCGCGGCCCAGGTTGCCAGATAACCGACCAGCCCCCAGCCGAAGGCGATGATGCCGTTGTCGAAGCGGGTGGGCGGCCACCACCCGCTCGCGATCCCTGACCAACGCCCGGGTAGGGCCTGGTGGCTCACTCCCACTCGATGGTGCCAGGGGGTTTGCTCGTCACGTCGATCGTCACGCGGTTGACCTCCCGCACCTCGTTGGTGATGCGGGTCGAGATCCGCTCGACGACGTCGTACGGGAGCCTGGCCCAGTCGGCGGTCATGGCGTCCTCGGACGTGACCGGCCGGAGCACGACCGGATGGCCGTAGGTGCGGCCGTCGCCCTGCACGCCCACCGAGCGAACGTCGGCGAGCAGCACCACCGGGAACTGCCAGATCTCGCGGTCGAGACCGGCCCGGGTCAGCTCCTCGCGAGCGATCGCGTCGGCATCGCGCAGCGTCGCAAGCCGGTCGCCGGTCACCTCCCCGACGATGCGGATCGCCAGACCGGGGCCTGGGAACGGCTGGCGCCAGACGATCTCGGCCGGCAGACCGAGCTCGATGCCCACCTTCCGGACCTCGTCCTTGAAGAGCGTGCGCAGCGGCTCGACGAGCTCGAACTGCAGATCGTCGGGCAGGCCCCCGACGTTGTGGTGCGACTTGATGTTGGAGGTGCCGGCTCCGCCGCCGGACTCCACGACGTCGGGATACAACGTCCCTTGCACGAGGAACTGCACCGGCTCCTCGCCTTCGCCCGCCGCCTCGACGATCTCGCGCTCGGCGCCCTCGAACGCGCGGATGAACTCCCGCCCGATGATCTTGCGCTTCGCCTCGGGGTCGCGGACTCCGTTCAGGGCGTCGAGGAACGTCTTCGACGCATCGACCACCTTGAGCGAGACTCCGGTCGCTGCCACGTAGTCGCGTTCGACCTGCTCCGCCTCGCCCTTGCGCAGCAGCCCGTGGTCGACGAAGACACACGTCAACTGGCTACCGATAGCGCGCTGCACGAGCGCCGCCGCGACCGCGGAGTCGACCCCGCCCGACAGTCCGCAGATCGCTCGCTTGCTGCCGACCTGCGCGCGGATGCGCGCCACCTGCTCGTCGACGACGTTGACCATCGTCCACGTCTGGCGGCAGCCCGCGATGTCGACGAGGAAACGCTCGAGCACCTGCTGACCGTGCTCGGTGTGCAGGACCTCCGGGTGCCATTGAACGCCGGCGTACCGGCGCTCGAGCGACTCGAAGGCCGCCACAGGCGTCGACTCGGTCGTCGCGAGCACGGTGAACCCCTCAGGCGCGCGGGCAACGGCGTCACCATGGCTCATCCAGACACGGGGGTGCGGGTCGATGCCAGCCAGCAAGGTGCCCGGCTGCTGCACGTCGACGACGGTCCGGCCGAACTCGGAGACGCCCGTCCGACGTACATCGCCGCCGAGCGCTGCCGCCATGGCCTGGAAGCCGTAGCAGATCCCGAAGACCGGCACGTCGCTGGCGAAGATGCTCTCGTCCATCTGCGGGGCACCCGGGACGTAGACCGACTGCGGCCCCCCGCTGAGCACGATCGCCTTGGGCCGTCGGGTCAACATCTCCTCGGCGGACATGGTGTGCGGCACGATCTCGGAGTACACCCTGGCCTCGCGGACTCGTCGCGCGATGAGCTGGGCGTACTGGGCGCCGAAGTCGACGACGAGGACTGTGTCGTGCTCGGGCGTCTGCGGCTCCCAGGAGGGGTCGTGCTCGACGGTCACAGGGGCGGGCCTTTCGCTTCGTTCACTCGCCGTTCGATCGCTCTTCGCCACCAGCTCGCACCGACCGAGACGTCAGTCTATCGACGGCGAAGTATTTTCCTCAGCGGCCGTAACTGTCGGGTTTGACCGTCGTTGTCCCGTGCGGGTCCGGAGTTTGCGCACAGGATCCTCATCCCGGTGCTCGGCACCGGTTAGTCTCAGGGCCCGGTCCACCCTCCCTCCGACCGGGCCCTGGGTCATCCCTTGGCCCCACGCGCGACGTGGGCCTACACCGACGTGGGCCCCTGCCGGACCTCGACGATCGGCAGACGCAGGGCGCCGGGTGCGTGCTCGGGAACGACCGGGTTCTTCGGCGGCACGGCGGCGAGCCGCCGATAGCGTTCGCCCAGCACCGGGCGCGGATCCGCCTCCCCCTTGTTGGGCCACAGGCTGAGAGCCCGTTCGGCCTGAGCGGTGATGGTCAGCGACGGGTTGACCCCGAGGTTGGCCGAGATGGCGGAACCGTCGAGCACGTGCAACCCGGGATGGCCGTAGACGCGGTGGTAGGGGTCGATGACGCCGGTGTCGACCGAGTCGCCGATCGTGCAACCACCGATGAAGTGAGCGGTGAGCGGCCTGTTGAACTGCTCACCGACCGAGCCACCGGGTGTCCCCTTCACGATGCGGGCCATCCGTCGTACGGCATCGTTGGCAACCGGGATCCAGGTCGGGTTGGGCACGCCGTGCCCTTGGCGCGACGTCAGGTGGCGCCGTCCGGTCAGCCTCGAGCGCGTGGTGTAGGTCGTGATCGAGTTGTCGATCGTCTGCATGACGAGCGCGATGACGGTGCGTTCGGACCAGTGCGAGACGTCGTACCGACCGGGAATCGACCACTTCTGCTGCCACAGCTCGCGAAGCCACACCCGCCAGCGAGGGACGCTGCCGCCGCCGTCGGTGAGGACCGTCTGGAGCAGGCTCATCGCATTGCTGCCCCGCCCGTAACGCACCGGTTCGACGTGGGTCTCGGCATCGGGGTGGAACGACGAGGTGATCGCCACGCCCTGGCTGTAGTCGACGTCGCGGCCCTCGGCGACAGCCCCGAGGATCGACTCGGAGTTCGTCCGCGTCAGCGCACCGAGCCGATCCGACAACCCGGGCAGGACCGCCTCGTCGCGCATCCGGTGCAACAACCTCTGTGTGCCGAGCGACGACGCCGCGAGCACCACCTGCTGGGCGGTGAACACCCGGCCCGCACGGCGACGCGAACCCCGCTTGGCGTCCGTCGGTCGCGTCGTCACCCGATAGCCACCTCCGGGGAGCGGCCGCACCTCGGTGGCGGTCGTCAACGGATGGACCTTGGCTCCAGCCAGTTCGGCGAGGAAGAGGTAGTTCTTGACGAGCGTGTTCTTGGCGTGATGACGACACCCCGTCATGCACTCGCCACATTCGATGCAGGCCCTGCGATCTGGGCCGACGCCGCCGAAGTACGGGTCCGGTATCGCAGCGCCCGGGTCTCCGAACAGCACTCCGACCGGCGTAGGACGGAAGGTCTGACCGACACCCATCTCGTCGGCGACCTGCTTCATGACGACGTCGCTCGGTGTCATGGTGGGGTTGATCGTCACACCGAGCATCCGTTTGGCCTGGTCGTAGAACGGCGCCAGCTCGTCGCGCCAGTCGGTGATGTGGCTCCAGGAAGGATCGGCGTAGAACGCATCGAGAGGTTCGTACAGCGTGTTGGCGTAGACGAGCGATCCTCCGCCGACACCGGCCCCCGACAGGATGACGCAGTCGTTGAGCACGTCGATGCGTTGGATGCCGTAGCACCCCGCAACCGGTGCGAACAGGAAACGTCTGAGGTCCCAGGACGTCTTCGGGTATGCCGCCTCGTCGAAACGTGCCCCCGCCTCGAGCACACCGACGCGATAGCCCTTCTCGGTCAGCCGCAACGCCGAGACCGATCCGCCGAACCCGGATCCGACGACAACGACGTCGTAGTCGTAGCTCATGCCCGATGCAGCCTCTTCAGCAGGCGCAGCATCGCGGTCATCGTCTTCGCGTACCGCTCCTCCGACATGCCGAGCACGGGGCGGATCGGCAGCAGGCGTTGGGTGGCGACGGTCTGTTCGTCGGTGTAGCGGTGGATGCCTTCACTGCCCTGCCGCCGGCCGAGCCCTGACTCGCGCATCCCTCCCATCGGTGCGTCGATGGACCCGAACGTCGCCGAGAAGGCCTCGTTGACGTTGACGGACCCGCACCGGATCTGGCGAGCGAGGCGGCGGCCCCGGGCGGTGTCGCGGGTGAAGACGGATGCGTTCAGCCCGTAGCTGCCGTCGTTGGCACGGACGATCGCGTCCTGCTCGTCGTTGAACCGGTAGACCGACACCACGGGCCCGAACGTTTCCTGGGCGAAGCACGTCATCGCCGGGGTCACCCCGGTCAGCACGGTGGGCTCGTAGAAAAGTGGTCCGGCGTCTCGCCTGGCCTGTCCGCCGGTGACGACCGTGGCGCCGTGTCTGACGGCGTCGTCGACGTGCGTGGTGACCACCTCGAGCTGACGCGCCGACACGAGCGACCCCATGTCGGCGGAGTAGTCGAGAGCAGTGGACAGCACCATGGCCTCGGTCCGGCGTACGAACCTCTGCATGAACCGGTCGTAGACCTGGTCGGCGACATACAACCGCTCCATCGAGACACACAGCTGGCCGGCAGAGGCGAAGCACGCCCGGACCGCGCCCTCGGCAGCGCGGTCGAGGTCGGCATCGCGCAGGACGAGCATGGGGTTCTTGCCGCCCAGCTCCAGCGACGCGCCGATCAAGCGCTGGCCAGCCCGCGCCGCCACCCCTCGGCCGGTCGTGGTCGAACCCGTGAAACAGACGTGGTCGACCTGGTCGATGAGGGCTGGTCCGATGACCGGCCCATCGCCGTACACGACCTGCCACACGTCCGGCGGAACACCCGCCTCGAGCAGCAGCTCGACGCCCAGCAGGGTCGACAGCGGTGTCTGCGCGTCGGGCTTGTGGACCACGGTGTTGCCGGCGGCGAGCGCCGGCAAGCCGTCGGACAACGCCATCGTGAACGGGTAGTTCCACGGCGAGATGATCCCCACCACGCCCTTGGGGACGTGGTTGACGTCGACGCGCGTCAGTCCCGGGGAAGATCCCGAGCCGACGTTGGGTCGCCAGGTGGCGGCCGGCGGTACGGGCGTAGTAGCGCGCGGCCATCGCGACATGGGCGACCTCGTCGAACGCATGTTTGCGAGCCTTGCCCGACTCCCACTGGATCAAGTCGAGGATCTCGTCCTGCCGGTCGAGGACGAGGTCGTGGAACCGCAACAGGATCTGCTGTTTGAGCGCCAGGTGGGACACGCGACCAGGACTGTTGCGCCATCCGGGCCGACTCCACGGCGAGCGCGACGTCGTCAGGCGTCGACACCGGGATCGACGCGATCGGCTGACCGGTGAAGGGCGCGTAGGTCGTCTCGGTGCGGGCGCTGGTCGCCCTGACCCGGCTCGTCAGGCGCCGGACCATGCCGGGATCCAAGGCGTACGAGGCTCTCGGGTCATGCTCCGGATCGGCGGGCGCGTCGAGTTCCGGACCGGGCAGCGCGTTCATGTATCCGAGCGTAGGCGACCGTCTGCACACTGGCTACCCCTCAGTAACCTAGGGGTCGAGGCGGGCCCGATGGCGTACTGTCAGGAGTACGGAGCCGTCGGGGCTTCCAACCCGGGAGCAATAGCCATGAGCGACAAGTCCCCCCGCAAGTCCATGTCGAAGAAGTCCGGCAAGTCGTTGAAAGAAAAGCGCGCCGACAAGAAGGCCAAGCACGACCGCGCGACGACAGCAGAGATCATCCCCTCGACCAAGAAGCACTAGCCACCTCCGCGACTTCCGCTGCCCCAAGACGGGCAAAGGGCGCCACCCGAACGGGTGACGCCCCCTGCTCGTGGGTGCGAGGTCGTGCTGCTCCCTTACGTCGCGGTCAGGGAGGTGTCATCGATGCGGAAGTTCGTGGCCAACGAGGCGTCCTCGGTGCCGGTGAACTTGATCGTGACCGTCTTGCCGATGTAGCTGTTCATGCTGAACGACCGCGATACATACCCCGTGCCGGCGTTGGCGTTGGAGTACGTCCCGAGCGTGGTCGTCACGCCGCCGCTCGTGGCCTGGACCGTCAGCTTGTCGTACACCGTCGAGCCGCTCTCGGACGTGGTGATGTACAAGTAGAAGGCGAGCGAGGCCGCCGTCTTGCCCGAAGGGATCGTCACCGTCTGCGAGAGCGTGTCAGTGTGCGTCGAGCCGTAGCCGTCGAGCCACGCGTTGTACGAACCCGTCCGCGGCGTACCGCCCGTGCCGATGACGCCGCTGGACGCCGTCCAGTTGACGTTGCCCGACTCGAAGCCTGGGTTGACGAAGAGGTTGCCGGACGGCGGAGGCGGGGTGCCGCCGCACGTCGAGCTGCCGGCCGGGACCGAGACGGCGTTCATCGCACTGACCACGGCGTTGCACTGCGTGGAGCTGGTGCCGTAGAGGTCGACAGCCGCCTTGATCGCGGCATCACGCGAACCGGTGTAGTTGGTCGTCGACGTCATGTACGTCGTCAGTGCGCGGTACCAGATCCTCGCGGCAGCGTCGCGGCCGATGCCGGTGACCGTGGAGCCGTTGCACGTCGGGCTGTTGTGCGACCGACCGCCGATGGTCTTGGCACCCGAGCCCTCGGCCAGCAGGTAGAAGAAGTGGTTGCCGACACCGGACGAGTAGTGCACGTCGAGGTTGCCGACACCGGACGACCAGCAGTTCGCTGATCCGCCGTCGAGCGACGGGTTGTCCATCCGTCGCAGGTAGGTCCCGTCCTTCGCGATCTCCTCACCGATGTAGTAGTCGCCGGGGTCGTTGGCGTTGTTCGCCGTGAACTCGACCATCGTGCCGAAGATGTCGGAGGTCGCCTCGTTGAGGCCACCGCTCTCACCGCTGTAGTTGAGGCCGGCCGTGTTGGACGTGACGCCGTGGCTCATCTCGTGACCCGCGACGTCAAGCGAGACAAGCGCGCTGAACGTCGAGCCGCCGTCGCCGTACGTCATGCAGAAGCACGAGTCGTCCCAGAAGGCGTTCTCGTAGTTGGTGCCGTAGTGAACGCGGCTGTAGGCGGCGACTCCGTCGTTGCGGATGCCGTTACGACCGAACGTGTTCTTGTAGAAGTCCCACGTGTTGGCCGCGCCGTACGCCGCATCGACCGCCGCCGTCTGGCGCGAGGAGGTGGTGCCGGTGCCCCACACGTTGTCCGCATCGGTGAACAGCGTCCCCTTGGAGCTGCTCGTCGAGTTGTTCGCGTCGTAGATGCTGCTGTTGCCGCGGGTCGAGTCGGTGAGCTGGTAGGTCGACCCGGACAGCACCGTCTTGAGCGGCACGGAGCCCGAGTAGAACGAGTTGCCGGTGCCGTCCGCGGTGTCGACGGTGTTCCACGAGATGATCCGCTGCCCGGTCCGCGCGTCGGTGTACGTCACTCGCCGGACGGGGCTTCCGTCGCGGCTCACCCGGGCGAGGTGGGTCTCCCAGGCCAGCACGGGCTTGTGGTCGGCCGCGAACACGACGAGGGTGCCGCCCCTGGCCGGACTGGCTGTCCGGGGCGTCACGTGACGGATCGCGAGGTTGGCCGTCGATGCGTAGTCGACGCCCTTGATCGCGCCTGCAGGGCTCTCGTGGACGACCATGTCGCCGCCGATGACGCGCATCCCGCGGTACGTACGGTCATAGCGGATGTGCATCGTGCCGTTGGTGTCAGCCATGGCGTCGACCGGCTTGAGCGACTCGCTCGCCGGAAGGCGCAGCGCCTGCGCGGTGGCGCGGGCGTCGGTCTTGGCAGCACGCAGGGCGGAAGCCCGCTCTGCCGGGGTGAAGTGGGGATCTGCCTTGGTCGTGCTGGGCTGGTGGACAGCAACGGATGCGGGCGCGGGGGTGGCTGCCTGCGATGGTGCGGCGGAGAGACCAGCAGCGGTGACTGCGGCGATCGCTCCGATCGTGGCAAGACGTTTCACTAACAACCTCCAGGTCAGGCGGCGTCGACGATGTGGTCGAGGCCATCGGAAGGCTCGGGCGTGGCGAACGTGACGTGGGTCACGCCGAGAACCGAGGGGAAACCTGCCCTATAACGCTTTGTTGCGTCAAGAGGGGAACCGTGCAACATGCACGGGCCATATCGTCACTTCAGTGCCGTAACAGGTCACGCAAACGCCGCAATCCTTCGTGAACATCGACGAATCTCGTGGTCAACGGGGCCATTCCGAGACGAATTCCGTCGGGTTGACGAAAATCAGGCAGTACGCCCGTGCGCATGAGCTCGGCGATCGCCGAGCGTGCATCCGGGTGCGTGATCGTCACGTGCGACCCGCGCCGTTCGGGGTCGCGTGGGCTGGCCAGGACGGCTCCGAGCGGCGCCAGCCAGGCGTCGTACAGGCTCACCGCATAAGAGGTGAGCAACATGGACTTCGCCCGCAGCGCCGGGAGGCCGGCGTCGACGATCATCTGCACGCTGGTTTCGATCCCGGCCATCGAGAGCACGCCCGGCGTGCCGGAGAGCCAGGAGCGCAGGTCGGACTCGGCCTGGTATCCCTGTGCCATCTCGAACATCTCGGCCCGGCCCCACCAGCCCCAGATCGGCTGGGAGAGCTGAGACTGGAGGTCCTTGCGGACATAGGTGAACGCCGGCGATCCGGGACCGCCGTTCAAGTACTTGTACGTGCAGCCCACGGCCACGTCGACGTCGTCGCGGTGGAGATCGATGGGGATCGACCCGACCGAGTGGCACAGGTCCCACAGGGCGGTGGCGCCGACTTCGTGCGCTGCGGCCGTGATGACCCCCATGTCGATGATCGCGGCCGAGCGGTAGTCGACATGGTTGAGCACGACGAGCGCCACGTCGCTGTCCAGGTGCGGTTGGACATGCTCGAGCGTGAGGCCGTCCGGACCCACCTCGTCGACCCAGCGCATCTCGAGCGACCGATGGTCGGCCAAGGACTCGACCAGGTAGCGGTCGGTCGGGAAGTTGTCGCGCTCGACGATCGACGGCACGGCGATCGGGGTTCGCGTCCAGGATCGCAGCCATCGCCTTGAACAACGAGACCGTCGTCGAGTCTCCGACGATGACTTCACCGGGGTCCGCCCCGAGCAGCCCGGTGCCGATGAGATCGCCGATCTGCGTCGGCAGCTGCATCCACCGGTCCTCCCACGACCGGATGAGGTGGCCCGCCCAGTCGTCGTCGAGGACCTGCTTGATCCGGGCCTGGGTGGCCCTTGGCAGGCGACCCAGTGAGTTCCCGTCGAGATAGATCACGTCATCGTCCGGGATCACGAACTCGTCGCGGTATACCGCAAGCGGATCGACCCGATCGAGCCCTTCGGCATACTCCCGCGTCGTCTCGACTCCCACGGTCAGCCCGGCGTCCATGCAGGCAACCTACCCGCCCCTCCTGCTCCCCAAGGCGCGCGGCCACTGCTGGCCCCACGAGCGACGACAGGACGATACCCGACTGTTACTTAAAGTAATTACCTCCATACAAATTGTTATGGCTCTCTTGAGAAGATCGTCCGCGAAACAAATGCCTACGTTGAGTAGTGACGCGTTTACGAACTGTTAATCACTGGATAAAGGCCCAACCTCATAAAACTCTTTCGAACGCGCAGTGCGAGTCCCATATACATTCTCGTCGCTATTTCAATGCGGTCGAACTTTCGTGGCTCGAGCATCGACGGCCGGGCTTGCCGCACCCTGTTATCACCCACAAACCTTCTCGTACGCTGCGGATACAACGGTCTGACTTTGTGTTACTGCACGATTACCATGCAATGCAATACTGAAAGCGCGTGCTCTCGTCAAACCACAATCAAAGCGAAGCGACCAGCCTCAGCCAAACGCCCAGGCGAGCGAAAGTCCTAACATTTTTTCGGGATCGGCCAAACGGATGATGGATTGTCCGCATTCAGGCACTCTTCGGATGACTCCGCACTTTTCGTGGATATTCCGCGCTGATCAGTCCGCACACTGATGCTCACACGTCCAGCCGGGACCCGCCGAGGCGGTACCGGCACACCGATCGAGAAGAGCACCCGTGATGATGAAGTTGCATGTGCGAGGCGCCGGACTGGCCCTGGTGGCAAGCGCCGTCTCGGCGACCCTGTTGCTGGGAGCTGTAGCGCCAGCCGCCGCGAAGCCAGCAAGTCGTCCCGGCAAGGTCAATGGACTCGCGCTCTCAGCCACCCATCCCGACAACGCGTACCGCGTGCACGGCTCCTGGATTGCGGCCACGCACGCCACCCGGTACCTCGTCACGCATGACGAGCGCTTCACGGCACGCAGCTGGACAAGGGGACGGTCACAGTCCCCGCGTTCACGGGCAAGACCACACTTCCGGTCGGCAGCCTGGTGAAGCTGTCGGTCGTGCCCTTCAACGGGAACCGCCGGGGCAAGGCAGCCACGAAGTCGATCGTGCTTCCCGACCTGACCGCACCTGTCGCGACGTACACGATCAGCCCTCAGAACTCCAGCGACGGCCTCGTGACGCTCCATCTCACGTCACTCAGCGACGACTACCTCAACGGCATCGAACATCACCCAGACGGTCAACTGGGGAGACGCGACGTCGTTGATCCACGGAACGGGTCTGGTGACGTCTTTCATCCACGCGTACGGACCCACCAAGGCGGTTTACCACCCCGCGGTCACGGTGACCGACGCGGCGGGCAACTCGACCAGCTACCAGCTCACGCTGACTGTGGCCGATCATCATCAAGCCGACCGGCAGCTTCTCCACCTCGCCGACCACTGCATGGGCCAACTGGACCAAGGTGACGCTTGACCCAGTTCTCGATCCAGGACGATCTCAGCGCACCCGAGAGCATCAGCAAGACCGTTTACCTGGGGCGACGGCCAGCAGCAGGCATGGAGCTCGGCTGAGCCGCTGGCCCACCGCTACACGGCGGCAGGAGACTTCGTGCCCACCGTGACGATCACCGACGAGGCGGGCAACGCGGCGGTGACCGATTGTCAGTCGACGTCACCGTGACGGTCGACGCGGTCGCACCGACGGTGCGCCTCAAGACCGCCAAGTACGGCAAAGCCGCGTCAGCAAGTGGGACACGCTCAAGGGCAGCGCCACCGACCTCGGAACAGGTGTCCGCAAGATCCGGATGCGCGCCATCGAGAAGCGCGGCAACGTGTGGTACGCATACCGACCAGCCATCCAGAAGTGGGTGCGCGCGGGCACCAGTCGCGCCGCTGCCTGGTCGAAGGCGAGCGTGACGAAGGTGTCGCCGGGTGCGACCTCTGCCTGGGCGTTCCAGTTCCACCACCTCGAGGTCGGTGTGCTGATCTACCGGGTCTCGGCGATCGACAACGTGAAGAACCGCTCCGCCTGGAAGACACATCGGGCGGTGCTCACCCGCTCGTAGCCTGCCCGTGGCTACCTGCCTCATCCAGCCGCCCTGGCGCCCGCCGAAAACGATAGGCGTCAGGGCGGTCCCAACGTTCAACCGACCTCGGCCCGCAGCCAAGCGGCTCAGCGGTACTCCGGGTTCTCGAAGTCGAACCTAGCGCCTGCGTCCCAGGCGGTGCGTTGGTTGCCGTACGCCGGGATGCCGCCGGCCTGCTGCAGCATGTTCGCCAGGTGCATCAGGTTCCAGGTCATGAACGTCGTGTTGCGGTTGGTGAACTCGTTCTCCGGACCGCCTGACCCGGGATCGAGGTATGACGGTCCGGGCCCGGCCTCGCCGATCCATCCCGCGTCCGCCTGCGGTGGGATCGTGTAGCCGATGTGCTGCAGCGAATACAGGATGTCCATCGCACAGTGCTTGATGCCGTCCTCGTTGCCCGTGATCAGCGCGCCCCCGACCCGGCCGTAGTAGTCCCACTGGCCCTTGTCGTTGACGTCGCCGGAGCTCGCGTACAGCCGCTCGATGACTCGTTTGGTGACACTGGAGTTGTCGCCGAGCCAGATCGGGCCGGCGATCACGAGGATGTTCGACGCCATCACCTTCTCGTGGATGCTGGGCCACACATCGCTCTCCCAGCCGTGCTCGGTCATGTCGAGATAGACGCCGGTGGCGATGTCGTGGTCGACCGCGCGCAGCTCCTCGACCTCGACTCCGTGCTTGCGCATGATGTTGGCGCTGATGTCGACGATCCCCTGGGTGTGGCTCTTCTCGGGGGATCGCTTGAGCGTGCAGTTGATGTACAGCGCCCGCAGGTTGCTGAAGTCGTATTCCGTCATGCCCAGCAGTCTCGCGTTCGCGCCAGGCGTTACACCACCCGGTCCGGGGGTCCGTCACTCCAGCGTAAGAACCAGCCGCTCGGCCTCGTCGTGCTACGCGGTCGCGCGCGTAGGGGTTGATGCGGCGCGCCTCGTCGACGAGGCTCCTGTCCAGGTCCGCCACGACCATGCCCTCACCCGAGTCGACTCGCTCGATCACCCGTCCTTGGGGGTCATAGATCGTGGTGCCGCCGCTGAAATCGAGGTCCCCGCAGCGCCCGACGAGGCCAGCGAACACGACGTAGACGCCGTTGTCGATCGCCCGCGCTGCGTAGTAGAGGTCGCGGCGGTGCTCACTCCCGACGACGTACGCCGAGGGGCAGACGTACACGAGGGCACCGGCGTCAGCAGCAGCCCGTGCGTGCTCGGGGAAGCAGCCGTCGTAACAGATGCCGAGACCGACGTCCCAGCCGCCGAGGACGATGGCAGCGCCCTGCGTGCCCGGAGTGAAGATCGCGCGTTCGTCCTCCCACAGATGCTGCTTGACGTACGCCACGTGCAGCTGCCAGGTCGGGCCGAAGGTCAGCAGTGCAAGCGATCTGCTGCCGTCCGGTTGACGCACGGAGGCGCTGACGAGCGCCGCGATCGCACCGTCTCGAGCCGCCGTAGCGATCGGTTCGAGACGTACGTCGTCGGGAACGACGTCGCACCGGTCAGGCGCCGCAGCCAGGGTCTTCATGTCGTACCCCGGCAGGAAGAGCTCGGGGAAGACGACCAGGGCTGCTCCCTCCGTCGCCGCCTGCTCGATCCACCGCACAACAGTCGCGACGTTGTGCTCGACGTCGCCGGCCCGGGACTCCGCCTGGACCGCCGCCACCCGCAACGACTGCGACGCCATGGCTACTGCACCACGACTTCGACGCGCTGGAACTCCTTCAGCTCGGTGTAGCCGGTGGTGGCCATCGACCGCTTGAGCGCACCGACGAGGTTCATGGTGCCGTCGGAGACCAGTGACGGACCGTGGAGAATCTGGTCGAGCGTGCCTACCGTGCCGATCTCGACGCGCTCGCCGCGGGGCAGCGTCGGGTGCCAGGCCTCGGCGCCCCAGTGGTAGCCGCGGCCGGGAGCCTCCTTGGCCCGTGCCAGCGGTGAGCCGACCATCACGGCATCGGCGCCGCACGCGACCGCTTTGGCGATGTCGCCGGACTTGCCGATCGAGCCGTCGGCGATGACGTGCACGTACCGTCCTCCGGACTCGTCGAGGTAGTCGCGTCGGGCAGCCGCCACGTCGGCAACCGCCGTCGCCATGGGCACCGCCAGGCCGAGCACGGTGCGCGTGGTGTGGGCGGCACCGCCGCCGAACCCGACCAGCACCCCGGCCGCTCCGGTCCGCATGAGGTGCAGGGCGGCCTGGTAGGTCGCGCAGCCGCCGACGATGACCGGGACGTCGAGCTCGTAGATGAACTGCTTGAGGTTGAGCGGCTCAGCCTGACCGGAGACGTGCTCTGCCGAGACCGTGGTGCCGCGGATGACGAAGAGGTCGAGGCCGGCCTCGATCACCGACTGCGCGTGCTCCTTGGTGCGCTGCGGAGACAGCGCGCCAGCGACCGTGATCCCGGAGTCGCGCATCTGTTTGACGCGCTCGACCATCAGCTCGGGCTTGATCGGCTGGGTGTAGATCTCCTGCAGGCGACGGGTGGCCTCGTGCCCGTGCAGCGCAGCCACCTCGGCGAGAAGCGGCTCGGGGTCGTCATACCGGGTCCAGAGACCTTCGAGGTCGAGCACGCCGAGACCGCCGGCCTTGCCGAAGGCGATCGCGGTGTCGGGCGACATGACCGAGTCCATCGGGGCGGCCAGCACGGGGATCTCGAACCGGTAGGCGTCGATCTGCCAGGCGACCGAGACCTCTTCCGGGTCGCGGGTACGCCGGCTGGGCACGATCGCGATGTCGTCGAACGCGTAGGCGCGGCGGCCTCGCTTGGCTCGCCCGATCTCGAAGTCAGTCACCGGCCGATGATATCGGCCCGACCGACGCGGTTACCGCGCGGAGTAGTTGGGCGCCTCGACCGTCATCTGGATGTCGTGCGGGTGGCTCTCCTTCAGCCCGGCCGACGTGATGCGCGTGAACCTGCCGCGCTCCTGCAGCTCGGGGATGGTGTGCGCTCCGACGTAGAACATCGACTGGTGCAGTCCTCCGACCAGCTGGTGCGTGACCCCGGACAGCGGGCCACGGTAGGCCACCTGCCCTTCGATCCCCTCGGGCACGATCTTGTCGTCGCTGGCCACGTCGGCCTGGAAGTAGCGGTCCCTCGAGAACGACTTCTTGCCGCGCGATGCCATCGCCGAGATGGACCCCATCCCGCGGTAGGTCTTGAACTGCTTCCCGTTGACGAACACGAGATCGCCCGGGCTCTCCTCGCAGCCGGCCAGCAACGAGCCGATCATCACGGTGTCGGCCCCGGCAACGAGGGCCTTCGCGATGTCCCCGGAGTACTGCAGACCACCGTCTCCGACGAGTGGCACTCCGGCCGGGCGGCAGGCCAGCGATGCTTCGTAGATCGCCGACACCTGCGGAACGCCAACGCCGGCGACGATGCGCGTCGTGCAGATGGAGCCGGGACCGACGCCGACCTTGACGGCGTCGACTCCGGCATCGACGAGAGCCTGGGCGCCGGCCCGGGTGGCGACGTTGCCACCGATCACCTGAACGTGCCGGGTGGCCGGGTCGCTCTTGAGACGCCTGATCATGTCGAGCATCAAGCGCGCGTGCCCGTTTGCGACATCGGGCACGAGGATGTCGACCCCGGCCTCGACCAGGGTGGTGGCCCGTTCCCAGGCGTCGCCGAAGTAGCCGATCGCGGCGCCGACGAGCAGCCGGCCATCTGGGTCGTTGGAGGTCAGCGGGAACTGCTCGGACTTGACGAAGTCCTTGACGGTGATGAGACCGACGAGGCGACCGGAGTCGTCGACGATCGGCAGGCGTTCGCGCTTGTGCTGGCGCAGCAGCCGGGTGGCCTCGTCGCGCTCGATGCCCTCGTGACCCGTGATCAGCGGCATCGGGGTCATCACCTCGCCGACCAGCCGCGTCGCCCATTCCCCGACCGGCACGAAGCGCAGGTCGCGGTTGGTGATGATCCCCAGCAGACGGTGGTCCTCGTCGACGACGGGGAGTCCGGATACGCGGTACTGCCCACAGGTCTCGTCGAGCTCCTCGAGCGTCGCCTTCGGGGTGATGGTGACCGGGTTGGAGATCATCCCGGTCTGGGTTCGCTTGACGAGGTCGACCTGGTAGGCCTGGTCCTCGATCGACAGGTTGCGGTGCAGCACGCCCAGTCCGCCCTGACGCGCCATCGCGATCGCCATCCGTGACTCGGTGACCGTGTCCATCGCGCTCGAGACCAGCGGGATCCGGATGTCGATCTCGCGGGTCAACCGCGCCGTCGTGTCGACCTCGCTGGGGATGACATCGGTCTCGCCCGGCAGCAGCAGGACGTCGTCGAACGTCAGGCCAAGGGTGGCGAACTTGGCCGGTACGTCGGCGGGCGTGAGATCCATGGACCCATCGTACGGGCGAGGGTCGGCGGAGCGCGTCGCGCCGCCGGGGCAGTGTCAGTCGCGAACGGTCTGCTGCTGCCTCTCGGCGTGCTCGCGCATTCGCACCAGGGCGCGATGCTGGGCGACACGTACGGCGCCGGCCGTCATCCCGAGGGCCGCACCGGTCTCCTCCGCACTGAGTCCGGCCGCGACGCGCAGCATCATCACCTCGCGCAGGTGTTCCGGGAGCAGATCAAGCAAGGCACTGGCGGACTCGACGTCGCTCAGCTGCACCGCAAGGTCCTCGGGTGTCGGCGCGCTGTCCACGTCGTCCGGGACCTCGTCAGTCGGCTGGGCGTGCCGGGCGAACGCACGCTGAGCATCCGCGACCTTCCGCGCAGCGACCCGGTGGACGAACGCCTCGAACGGTCGTCCCTGCTCGCGGTACCCCGGGAGGGCCTGCAGCACGGCGATGCAGATGTCCTGCGCGACGTCGTCGGCGAGGTGTTGGCCGCCCGGGTAGGTGTGCAGGCGGGCTCTCGAGTAGCGGTGGGCGATCACGCGGACCCGCTCGAGCAGGGCTTCGACGTGGGCGTCGTCGCCGGACTGGGCGGCCCGCGCCAGATCACTGAGATCAGCGGTACTCAGCTGGTGGGAACCCGGCGTGATCACGTGAAAAGAGTGGCACGAGTGACACCTGAGCCTCGTTTAGACCCGCGGTGCTCACGCCGCAAAAGTGCCCGTCGCCCCGCACAAAGCAGGCAATCGGCGCCAATAGGCCGGTGACGGTCTCCACGTCGTTGCCTGGGGTGCCGACGGTCGAGCCGCCACCTACCGGCGAGGGCCCGACAGCAGCTGCTGTCGGGCCCTCGCTCGGGCGGGTGGGACTCGCGTCACCGCACCCTGGGATTTATCGGGTCAGTGGCCGTGACCGTGACCGTGGCCGCCGGCGGCCTCCGGCTCCGGCTCGGCCGGCTTCTCGACCACCAGCGTCTCGGTGGTGAGCAGCATCGACGCGATGCTCGCGGCGTTGGTCAGCGCGGACTTCGTGACCTTCACCGGGTCGAGCACGCCCTGGGCGACCAGGTCGCCGTACTCGCCGGTCGCGGCGTTGAAGCCCTTGCCGACACCGTGCTCACGGACCTTGGCCACGACGACGTAACCCTGGTCGCCACCGTTCTCGGCGATCCAACGCAGCGGCTCGTCGATGGCGATCCGCACGACGCGTACGCCGATGGCCGCATCGCCTGTGAGACCGAGGTTGTCGGAGAGCACCGAGGCCGCGTGGACAAGGGCGGATCCGCCACCGGCCACGATGCCTTCTTCGATCGCAGCGCGCGTCGCGGACACGGCGTCCTCGATCCGGTGCTTCTTCTCCTTCAGCTCCACCTCGGTGGCGGCGCCGACCTTGACGACGCAGACACCGCCCGCGAGCTTGGCGAGCCGCTCCTGGAGCTTCTCGCGGTCCCAGTCGGAGTCGGTGTTGTCGATCTCGGCCTTGATCTGGTTGACCCGGCCGGCGACCTCAGCCGCGTCACCGTTGCCGTCGACGATCGTGGTGTTGTCCTTGGTGATGACCACGCGACGTGCCGTGCCGAGCACCTCGAGGCCGACCTGGTCGAGCTTGAGACCGACGTCAGGCGTGACGACCTGCGCACCGGTGAGCGTCGCGATGTCCTGCAGCATGGCCTTGCGACGGTCACCGAAGGCGGGCGCCTTGACCGCGGCGGCAGTGAAGGTGCCGCGGATCTTGTTGACCACCAACGTCGACAGGGCCTCACCGTCGAGGTCCTCGGCGATGATGAACAACGGCTTGCCGGCCTGGATGACCTTCTCGAGCAGCGGCAGCAGATCCTGGATCGCGGAGATCTTGCCCTGGTTGACGAGGATGTAGGGATCGTCGAGGACTGCCTCCATCCGCTCGGCGTCGGTGACGAAGTACGGCGAGATGTAGCCCTTGTCGAACTGCATGCCCTCGGTGAACTCGAGCTCGGTGCCCAGCGTGTTGGACTCCTCGACGGTGATGACACCGTCCTTGCCGACCTTGTCGAAGGCCTGCGCGATGAGATCACCGATCAGCGAGTCACGGGCCGAGATGGTCGCGACGTGTGCCATGTCCTCGGTGGAGTCGACGTCGCGAGCGGCCTTGACGAGCGCCTCGTTGACGGCCTCGACGGCCTTGTCGATGCCCCGCTTGAGGTCCATGGGGTTGGCGCCGGCCGCGACGGCCCGCAGGCCCTCGTGCACGAGCGCCTGGGCGATGACCGTGGCGGTTGTCGTGCCGTCTCCGGCGATGTCGTTGGTCTTGGTCGCGACTTCCTTGGCGAGCTGGGCGCCGAGGTTCTCGAACGGGTCGTCGAGCTCGACCTCACGCGCGACCGTCACACCGTCGTTGGTGATCGTCGGGGCGCCCCACTTCTTGTCGAGGACGACGTAGCGGCCCTTGGGGCCGAGGGTCACCTTGACGGTGTTGGCGAGTTTGTCGACACCACGCTCCAGGGCGCGCCTGGCGTGCTCGTCGAACTCAAGAATCTTTGGCATGAAGGGTCCTTCTCACGAACGGACGGGTGGAACGGGGTCCGCGACATACGCGGTGCGTGTGTCTCGGCTGATCTCGCCCGGAAGGCGATCGAAAAGGGGCGCCCCGGCGCCCGGTGGTGGGACGGCCGGGGCGCGCCTGAAGTCGAGAAAGGTGGTGCTTACTTCTCGATGACGGCGAGGACGTCGCGCGCCGAGAGGATGAGAAGCTCCTCGCCGGCGTACTTGACCTCGGTGCCGCCGTACTTGCTGTAGATGACCTTGTCACCCACGGAGATGTCGAGCGGAACGCGGTTGCCGCTGTCGTCGACACGACCCGGACCCACAGCCAGAACCTCGCCCTCCTGGGGCTTCTCCTTGGCCGTGTCCGGGATGACCAGGCCAGAGGCCGTGGTCTGCTCGGCTTCGAGCGTGCGGACGAGAATGCGGTCTTCGAGCGGCTTGATGCTGACAGACACGTGCTGGACCTCACCTTTCACTGAGAACAGAGAGGCAGTTGCTCATCGGACGGTTGGCGTTACAGGTTCGAGGAGTTCACGTCGTCGCGGGTGCCGTGACCTTCCCGTTGGCAACCTCCTGGGGAGAGTGCCAACGTCGAATCTAGCACTCTGATGGGGGGAGTGCCAACGACGGGTGACAGGCGTCCGGCCACCGTGATGGAGACGGCTCATTCGGCTTCGGTGCTCGGCGGCTCGTCGAGCGCGGACCGCGTCTGCCACGATGCAGGCG
Organism: uncultured Actinomycetota bacterium; assembly: GCA_963712935.1. Lineage (GTDB taxonomy): Bacteria > Actinomycetota > Actinomycetes > Propionibacteriales > Nocardioidaceae > JANLYC01. Next base: position 31,302 of record CAVQJX010000020.1, on the reverse strand, counting down.
TGGACGACGCGGCCTTCGCCTTCCTGCTCACCCCGGACGGACAGGCGCTCCTCGCGGAGGCCGGCGCGTCCTTCGACGGCTCGAACGTGCTGGCGCTGGCCACCCGACTGCGCCGCGACCACGACGCGACCGAGGTGGCCGCCGCGCTGACTCAGGTCGAGCTCAGGCACCAGGCGGTGGCCAAGTTCGGCGGCGACGCTGCCCGGATGTTCTTCACGCCCGACGGTCTCGAGCAGGCAACGCATCCAGCGGTAGCCACCCATCGGGCCGGCCGGCTGTTGGATGCGGTCGGAGTCGCGCGTTCCCTCGTCGACATCGGTTGTGGAGTCGGCTCGGACCTGATCGCCTTCGCCCGCCACGGCCTGGCCGTGACCGGGGTGGACCGGGACCCGCTGACCGCGGCCGTGGCTGCAGCAAACCTTGGGGTCTTCGAGCTGCCGGGCGAGGTCGTGGTCGGATCGGCTGAACAGATCGACCTAGGCGCCTACGGCGTGGCCTTCGCCGACCCCGCTCGGCGTACCGCGAGGGGACGCACGTTCGACCCGGCCGCCTACTCGCCCCCGTGGTCGCTCGTGCAGGAGCTGCTGGCCGGAAGAGCGGTCGTCAAGGTGGCGCCGGGAATCCCGCACGACCTGGTACCTGCCGGCGTCGAGGCCGAATGGGTGAGCTGGCGCGGCAACCTGAAGGAGGCGGCCCTGTGGTCCTGTCTGGACGACCCGGTCCGCTCGCGTGCCACCGTGCTCCGCCGGGACGCCGAGCCGGCGAGCCTCACCGACCGAGATGCCGCCACGGAGCCGGGCACGGCGCCGCCTGGCGCGTTCGTCTACGAGCCGGACGACGCGGTGATCCGCGCTCACCTGGTGACATCTGTGGCCGCCCTGGTCGACGGCTGGTTGCTCGACGGCCATCTGGCGTACCTGAGCAGTGACGGGCTGGTCCACACACCGTTCGCCCGGGCCTTCGAGGTCATCGAGGTGCTGCCCTTCAAGGAGAAGGCACTCCGGTCCGCCCTGCGAGCCCGGAACATCGGTCCGCTCACGATCAAGAAGCGCGGCATCGCGGTCACCCCTGAGGCGCTCCGGTCACGGCTGGCCCTGTCCGGGTCACAGTCGGCCACGCTCATGCTCAGCCGCACGCCTGGATCGGCCGTCGCCATGCTCGTCGAGCCCCGACCCGCCTAGCCGTCGACTCCGTCCGGGTCCGACACAGCCCCCTTGAACATGCAACCTTTCGGCGTCGTCACCGCGTCCTTGCTGCAAGAAGCCGGCCGGCGAGTGGCCGGACGCTGAGCGCAGGGCGAGGGAGGTGAGACGTGAGCACGATCGTCGCCACACCCCAGCACTTAGGCTTACCTGCCGTGAGCAAGACACGGGGGATCGACCAGACCGAGGCGGACTTCGTCGAGTTCGTCGAGGCCCGCCAGCATGCGCTGCTGCGGTTCGCCTACCTGCTCACGTCGGACCACCACACCGCCGAGGACCTCGTCCAGACCGCGCTGGCCAAGACCTACCTGACCTGGGACCGGCTCCGCGACCGTGGCGCCATCGACGCCTACGTACGGCGGATCATCGTCAACGAGAACACCAGCCTGTGGCGGCGCGCCTGGCGGCGCAACGAGCGCAGTGCGGAGTATCTGCCGGAGTCCGCCGATACGCCCGGCTCGGGCGCCGACGCCGAGACGCGGGACGCGATGTGGCAAGTCGTTCAGACACTTCCGGCCAAGCAGCGCGCGGCAGTGGTCCTGCGCTACTACGAAGATCTCACCGAGGCCGACACCGCAGCCGTGCTCGGCTGCTCCATCGGCAACGTCAAGAGCCAGACCTCACGGGCGATCGCGGCGATGCGCGCCTCGGTTCTCGCCAACCCCGAGTTGTTGGGCGGTGAAGCATGAGCGGCTTCGACCCGTCCGACGAACCCGGCCAGGGCTTCGAGGCCGAGATGCGCCAGAGTCTGCAGCGGCACGCCGCTGATGCACCACGCATCGACCTGACCTCAGCGACACTGCGCCGGGCGCGGCGGATCAGGCTGCGCCGGCGGATCGCCTCGGGGGCGGCCGTGCTGGCGGTGGCGGCCGTCGGCATACCTGTTGGTACGGCCCTGTTCGACGACGCCCGCACCTCCAACGTCGCTGACCCGGACCGCACGATCGCGACCACCGCCGGGACCTCTGAGACCACCGGGGCCGCCGACGCCGCTGACCGACGTCATGCTCAAGGGACTGCCGAGCGGCCCGGAGCCCAGCGTGCCGTACATCTTCAAGGCCCAGTTCGTGCAGGACGGGCAGAGCACTGACATCCCGGGTCTGCCGGCAACCGCCTACCGCCCGAATCCCTCCTCGATGCTGCTCGACGCTGCCACCTTCCCCGACGGAGTGGCCGGCTTCGTGCTGGACACCCGTACGGGCACCACGACCGTGGCGACCGGGCTCGGGTCCGCGCTGCCCAGCTCACCGCACACCAGCCAGCCCGCGATCGACCACAACGGAGCGGTCGCCTTCGCCGTCAGCGACGCCCAGACCGGGTCCTCTGCCGGCGGCGACGCGATCGTGTACGCCGAGAACCTCCGGGGGCCGTCGCGCTACGCCTACCCGGACCAGCTCCAGGTCAAGCAGGTCATGGACGTCGAGCAGGGCGTCGCGCTCTTCAACGCCACCACCTCGAGCGGGCAGCAGGTGGTCGGGCGTGCCGACTTCAACCAGGGCTCCCCGGCCCCGGTCGAGCAGCCCTGGCCGACGGTGGTCTCCGTCTCGGCCGCCGACCAGGCCGACGGGCTCATGGCTGGACGCACGACCGACATGCGCAAGGGAGAGCGGGCTTGCAGTGCGATGCTCTCCACCTCCGACGCGAGCGAGCTGTGGCGCAGCTGCACCTGGCGGCCGACCGAGTTCTCGCCAGACGGTTCTCGGGTGTTCGCGATCTCGTCCGACACCGAGGGCTTCGGGCCGCGAGCGGCCGCGATCCTCGACTCCAGGACGGGTGCGATCATCCGGGAGTTCACCACTCCCGGGACGTTCGGTCGGGCCACCTTCGAGGCAGACAACGCCCTCGTGATCGTCACCGTCGACCGCGGCAACTCCGCGATCGTGCGCTGCACGGAGTCGGGTCGGTGCGAGCTGGCCACGTCACCTCAGCCGGCCCTGACGGACTCGCTTGTCTCGCCGTACCAGCTGACCGCCAACCCCTGACGGGCCGTCACGTCGGGCGTGCGGCCGGGTCAGGCCACGACGGTCGTGATCGGCATCGACGAGTCAGCAGCGAATGTCGAACGCCGAGGCCGGACGACCGCGGCGTACGACCTCCGCACCGAGTGCCGCCACCATCGCACCGTTGTCAGTGCAGAGGCCGGGGCGCGGGACGCGTACGACGATCCCGTGCTTCGCGGCCCGCTCCTCGGCAAGGGTCCGGATCCGGGAGTTGGCCGCAACGCCGCCCCCGATGACCAGGTGGTGCGCACCGGAGCGCACGCACGCGTCGACCGCCTTGCGGGTCAGCACGTCGCACACCGCCTCCTGGAAGGAAGCGGCGACGTCCGCGACCGGGACCGGCTCCCCGGCGCCTTCCCGCGCCTCGACCCAGCGAGCGACAGCGGTCTTGAGGCCTGAGAACGAGAAGTCGAAGCGGTGTCGTTCGAGGTCGCGACCGCTGGTGAGACCGCGCGGGAAGTCGATCGAGATCGTCCCTTCCCGGGCAGCACGGTCGATGTGCGGCCCGCCCGGGAATGGCAGACCCAGCAGCCGCGCCACCTTGTCGAACGCCTCGCCTGCGGCGTCGTCCACCGTGGCGCCGAGCGGTGCGACGCCGACGGTGACGTCCTCGACGAGCAGCAGGCTGGAGTGGCCGCCACTGACGAGCAACGCCACGCAGGGCTCCGGCAGTGGGCCGTGCTCGAGCTGGTCGACCGCCACGTGCGCCGACAGGTGGTTGAGCCCGTAGAGGGGCTTGCCCAGGGAGAGTGCAAGGGCCTTGGCTGCGGCCACCCCCACCAGCAGCGCGCCGGCAAGGCCTGGCCCGGCCGTGACCGCGATCGCGTCGACGTCGGACAGGGCCACGCCCGCCTCGCGACACGACCGCTCGATGGTGGGGACCATCGCCTCGAGATGGGCCCGGCTCGCCACCTCGGGCACGACGCCGCCGAACCTGGCGTGTTCGTCCACGCTGGACGCGATCGCATCGGCGAGCAGGTGATGTCCCCGGACCAGCCCGACGCCGGTCTCGTCACAGGACGTCTCGATGCCGAGTACGAGCGGCTCCTCGCTCATCGCGCACCCTCCGGCGTGAGCGGCTTGGACATGACGAGGGCGTCGACGCCACCCGGGTAGTACCGCGGCCGTCGATCGATCACGCTGAAACCCGTCTGCTCGTAAAGACTGCATGCCGCTGCGTTGTCGGCGCCGACCTCGAGCATGACGCGGTGACAGCCCCGCCGCGTCGCCTCCCCTTCGACCTCGTCGAGCAGCCGCCGACCGACACCGTGCCGCCGGCGACTCGGGAGAACGGCGACGCGCTGCACATCGGCGACACCGTCGACGAAACGCCCGACGGCATAGCCGACCGCGGTCGTCGCGTCGGCCGTCACCTCCTCCGCGAGCCAGATCCCCCGGGTGCCACCGAGTCCGGTGAACTCGTCCTCGACCGCACGCGGGGACCAGGCCGTGCCGGTGAACACCTCCAGCTCGAGCACCACGACGGTGTCGAGATCTGCTGGTGTGGCAGGCCGGATGTCGTTCACAGCACCCGCTTGCGTTGGCCCGGCGTGGCCGCGTCGGGCCGCCGCAGGTAGAGCGGTTCGGGCGGCAGCAGCTCGACCGTGCCGTTGGCGACAGCAAGCGCCAGTGCCGCCGCGCTCGGGTTCTCCGGGTCGATGGGCCGGGGGAAGGCGTCCGGATACAGCCGCGGCCCGCGACCGGCGACCGGCCCGTCGTACGCCACCTCGTCGGGGCGATCGACGGCGGGCATGCTCATCCGCCGAGCCGTTCGGTCGTATTGCGCCCAGTAGACCTCTTTGCGGCGCGCGTCGGTGGCGACCCGGAAGCCGTCGGGCTGGTCCCCGACCTCGACCGCAAGCACGTCGAGCGTGCAGACGCCGTCGACCGGGATGTCGAGGACGGCAGCCATCGTGCGAGCCGTGACGATGCCCACGCGGAGCCCGGTGAAGGGGCCGGGTCCGACCCCGACGGCGATCCGGGTGAGGTCGCGGGGCGTGATGCCCGCTGTCGCAAGCACGCGTTGGATGCCGGGGGCGAGGAGCTCGCCGTGGCGTAGGGCGTCGACGACGGTGTGCTGCGCAATGACGTGCTGGCCGGCGCCGCCGGGATGCAGGGCGACCGTGACGGCGTGGGTCGCGGTGTCGAAGGCGAGCAGCATGGTGCGGACAGCCTAGTGAGCGTCAGGTGAAGGCAGGGCACCCGAGCATGCTCGACCGGACGCCGGCACCGATCCAGCGTGCTCCGAGCGGGGTGACGGTGACCGTGCGCGGGTCATCTGTGTCATCCGGGCCATCGGCGACGCGTGTTCCTCTCGCCCGGGAGACGTGGACGCGCAGGCGGACATCCGACAGCGCCTCGGCGATGCCTTCCCCCCACTCGACCACGGTGACGCCTGCGTCGACGTACGCATCGAGGTCGAGGTCGTCCAGCTCGGCCTCGTCACCGAGTCGGTAGGCATCCACGTGGATCAACGGCGGTCCATCGCCCAGAGACGGGTGCACGCGCGAGATGACGAACGTCGGCGACGTCACGTCGCCGCGCACTCCGAGCCCCGCCCCGAGCCCCTGGGTGAGCGTGGTCTTGCCGGCGCCGAGCTCGCCAGTCAGGATCACCACGTCACCGGCCGCGCACAGCGCCGCCAGGCACCTTCCCACCGCCCGGGCCTCGTCGGCGGACCCTGCGACGAGCTCGACCGGCAGCGCCTTGCCGAACAGCACCTGGGGCCCCTCGTGCCACACCTCGCGGTAGCCCCGCCGCTCCCAGAACACCAGGGTGGCCGGCAGCTCCGTGCGTGCCCGCAAGGTCACGTCGTCGTACCCGCGCGCCGCCGCGACCTCTTCGGCGACCCCCACGATGGCGGAGGCGACGCCGCGCGCCTGGAAAGTGTGGGATCGCGCTCACCCTGCGCAGTGCCAGCGTCGTGGTGGCCCCCACGGTTTCCCGGTCGAACAGCACGGCACCGGCGGGCAGACCGTCGACCCGGCACAGCAGACCGCCGTGCTCGTCGAGAGCCGCCGCCACCGACTCGGCGGTCTCGGCCAGCGCGGTGCTCGGTGGGTCGAGATGCGGGCGCGGCGCGAAGGCGGCGTGGATCACGTCCCGGATGACCGCGGCGTCGTCCGGAGTCGCCTCGACCACCTGAAGGTCACTCATGCTGGCTTCTCGCGCGTACGACGAGGCGCTCCACGGCCTCGGTCACGTCGTCATGGAACTCCAGCAGCACCATGTGCCCGGCCTCGGCCAGTTCGACGTACTCGGCGGCGGGCATCCTGCGGGCGATCTCGCGGCTGTGCGATACCGGGGTGATCTGGTCGCGCGCACCCGCGAGGACCATCGTCGCCACGCGGGCGATCACGTCGAGCGCGTGGTAGCGGTCGTGGGTGTCGAACCCCGGGAAGAAGTCGGCCACGACGTCGATCGGGGTGGCGGCCAGCATCTCGTCGGTGAAGTCGACGTACTCGGTGGGAACCGGTGTCCCGAACGCCAGCCTGCGCGTCACCACGAAGCCGAGGTCCGATCCGACGCGGCGGCTGCGCTCGATCAGGTTCGGAGCGCGGGCCAGCGTCGCCATCACCGCAGGAGACAGCCGGCGCACGAGGCGACCCGGCAGGCCGGGCAGGCCCAGCGTCGACGCCTCGAGCCCGCCTGCGCTGGTCGACATGAGACCGACACCGACGACACGGTCGCGGAACCAGTCGGCGTGCTGCTCGGCGAGCGCCATGATCGTCATGCCGCCCATCGAGTGTCCGATCAGCACGACTGGCCCGTCGCCGACGACCTGCTCGATGACGGCGGCGAGGTCACGGCCGAGCTGGTCGAACGTGCAGTGCTCGGAGCGGGATCGTGCCGACCGTCCGTGCGAGCGCTGGTCGTAGAACACCATCCGGTGCTGCCCGCGCAGCGCCAACCGCTGGAAGTGCCAGCAGTCGTGCGTGAGGGCGTACCCGTGGATGAAGACGATCGTGGGGGCCCGAGTGTCCGGGTCGGCCGAGGTCGCCTCGTCGAGCTCGGCGTAGAGCTCGAGGCCGTCATCGGCGACCACCGGTCGAGCGTCGCCACGGACCGATCCCAGCGGCTCCGGCGCGGCGGCGCGGCGGCGCGCGATCGCCTTGCGCTCGGCGAGGACGGCCGCGGCAGCTCCGGCGGCGATGACACCGACAGCTGCACCGGCAATGCCGGCGTACCGCTTGACCATCGATGAGCGGTCGGAGTCCTCCTCGCTCACGACGTCGGTCCTGGAGCAGAGGTGAGATCCCCGGTGTAGCGGCGAGGTACGCGAGGTCCGATTCGTGTCACGATCTCGTAGCCGATCGTGCCGGCGGCGTCGGCCCAGTCGTGCACGGTGGGCTCACCGTCGTCGCCAGGCCCGAACAGGACGACCTCGTCGCCCGCCGCAGCCGGCTGCTCACCGACGTCGAGAACGAACTGGTCCATGCAGACCCGGCCCGCGATCGTGTGCCGGGCGCCGCCGAGCGAGACCTGGGCACGGTTCGAAGCATGTCGGGGTACGCCGTCGCCGTACCCGAGCGGGATCAGGGCTAGCCGGGTGGCGGCAGCGGTGACGTAGGTGTGACCGTACGAGACGCCGTGGCCGGGGCCCACCCGTTTGACCAGGGCGACGTGCGATCGCAACGTCATGGCTGGGCGCAGCGGAACCGGTGACGAGGCGTCGGCGAACGGGGACACGCCGTAGATCGCGATGCCGGGCCGGACCATGGTGAACCAGGTGGCCGGGATGGCCAGGACACCACCGGAGTTCGCCAAGTGCAGGTGTCGCGGCTCGAGTCCCGCGTCGACGGCGTGGGAGACGGCGCTCTCGAAGGCGGTGGTCTGGGCCGCGATCGACGGGTGGGCCGGTTCGTCGGAGCAGGCGAGGTGTGACCAGATACCGGTGACATCGACCAGCGCATGGTCGCGCAGTTGGAGGGCCTCGTCGACGAGCGCCTCCCAATCGTGAGGCTGGGCACCGCCGCGGCCCAGGCCGGAGTCGAGCTTGAGCTGGACGGCGGCCGTCCCGCCCGCCTGCCGTGCACCGTCGGCGATCGCCCGCAGCTCGTCGACGGAATAGGCGGTCACCTCGACGCCCATGCGGACGGCATCGGCGTACCGCTCGCCGGGGACGGCGAGCCAGCACAGGATCGGGCCGGTGTCGCCGGCGGCCCGGAGCTGGTGAGCCTCGCTGAGCAGGGCCACCCCGAGCCAGCCGGCACCGCCGGAGCGGGCGGCCCGGGCCGACTCGACGATGCCGTGGCCGTAGCCGTCCGCCTTGACGACCGCCATCAGGTCGCGTCCGTCGACGTGCTGCCTGAGGGCTGAGACGTTGGCGCTGATCGCGTCCAGGTCGACGACCGCCTCGGCCCGGGCGGGGTCGCCTGTACGGTGCTGGCGGGAGTCCGCTGGAGTTGTGGCGGTGTCCGCGCGGGATGCGGGGGTGTCCGCAGCGGCAGCAGTCATGGCGTCCCTATTGTGGCAGCCAGGCTCGACCGGCCCGCTCCCCGCGTCGTTTGCCTAGTGAACAAGCCACCTACCTAGACACGTAGGCGGATTTGCCTTGTTCAGAGGGCAGCTGGCTTGTGTACATGGCAAACGCCAATGGCCAGTCAGCTGGTGAGGGTGCGGCGGATCGTTTCGCGGAGGGCGCCGACCACGTCGGTGGCGACGATCGGACCGCCGTCGGACGCGAAGGCGGCGGCCGAGCCGTGCAGCCAGGCACCGACCGAGGCCGCGTCGAAGCAGTCGAGCCCGGCGGCGAGCAAGGCTCCGATGACGCCCGAGAGTACGTCGCCGGCGCCGGCCGTGGCGAGCCAGGACACACCGGTGGTGTTGACCCGGACCCGACCGTCCGGAGCCGCGATGACCGATCGTCCACCCTTGAGCAGGACGACGGCGTTCCAACGTTCGGCTGCCTCCTGCGCCGAAGCGAGCATCTCCGCTTCGACCTGGGCGCGCGGCACGTCGAGCATGTTCGCGAGCTCGCCCGCATGTGGGGTGAGGACTGTCGGCGTCTCGCACCGAGACGGGAGGTGGCGCAGCCCGTCGGCGTCGACCACCGTCGGCAGCCGCTCACCCAGGACTGTCGCGACCTGCGACTCGAGACCCCGCCCGAGCCCGGATCCCACGACCCAGGCCTGCACCTGGCCGGGCCCGATCACGACCTCCGGCTCTTTCGCGCGGATCAGGTCGTCACTGGCGCCCTCGTAGCGGATCATCCCGGTCAGGCCGGTCGCCACCGCCGCTGACACGACCAGCACACCCGCACCGGTGTACTGCGGCGAACCGGCGACGACGCCGAGGACTCCACGCGTGTACTTGTGGGAGGTCGGATCCGGCTGCGGGATCAGCCGGCGTACGTCCTCGGTCTGCAGCACCTCGATGGCCGGAGCCGCGAGGTGGTCTCCGAGGCCGATGTCGACCAGCTCGACCACGCCGCAGGCCAGCGCAGCCGGCTCCACCAGGTGCGCCACCTTGTGGGTCCCGAAGGTCACGGTCACCTCGGCCTGGACATGCTCACCCTCGATGCATCCGCTGTCGACGTCGACACCCGACGGCACGTCGACGGCCACGACCGGGCCGCCCACCCGCCGGAACAGCGCCGCGACGTCATCGGCCAGGCCGGGCCGCCCGCCGATACCGACCACACCGTCGAGCACGAGGTCGTACGCCTGCCTCTCGGCGCTGGCGACGCGCCCTCCGGCCTGCCTCAACGCCGCCAGCCCGGCCTCGTGCGCGCGGCCGCTGACCAGGACAGCGTCGACCTGGGCACCACGTCGCGCCAGCCGGGCCCCGGCGTACAAGGCGTCGCCACCGTTGTCGCCCACACCCGCGACGACCAGCACCCGTGCTCCGTAGACCCCAGGGCCTTCGCCCAGCAGCTGGGCACAGACGGTGGCCAGGCCGGCAGCAGCGCGCTGCATGAGAACGCCGGCGGGCAGCGTCGCCATCAGCGCCTTCTCGGCAGCGCGGACGTCGTCGACGGTGTGCGCCTGGCGCATGCAGCCTCCCCGCAAACCCGGCCGAAGGACTCGGGCCGATCGCCCCATTCTCGCAGAGCGGGCCGACCAGCCGGCGCCGTACCGCGGCTGCTGCCGTCGCCGCGCTCAGGCCTTGAACTGCTCGAACATGCGGTACATGAACTGCGCACCCTGGCGCAGAGCGGCCAGGACTCAGCGCGGGGTCGACGGGCCCGGCACGAACGCGGGCCCGTGGCCGGGCACGATCCGGACGACGTCGAGGTCCAGGAGTCGGCCGCGCCCGGCGTGCAGGGCGGGCAGGTCGGTGGCGCGGGGATCGTCAGCTGGCCCTGCTGCGTTCCACCAGAGATGCGTGCAGGCCACCAATCCGTCCGCAGTCTCGATGAGCGTGGTGATGTCCTGCGGGCTGTGTCCGGGCGTCTCGATGAGCCGCACGTTCTCGGACAGGCGGCGTCCCTCGGCCGGCTGGTCGTCCCACTGGTCGCCTTGGTAGACCGCCCAGACGTCATGGACCCGTGCCGACGGGAAGAGCGCGATGTGCCAGGTGTGGTCGGGGTGGTGGTGGCTGATGACCACGTCGGTGACATCGGCCGGATCGACGCCCAAAGCCATCAGCGGGTCGAGGATCAGCCGGGGATCGCGGACCATCCCCGGGTCGACCACCACGAGGATGTCTCCGTCCCGCACGAAAGTGACACTGGAGGCCACGCCCTCGGCGGTGGCATACCCCTCGTTCAGCACAGTCAGCTCGGCACTCATGCCCGGGAGCCTAACCCCCGCCCACCTTCCGTCACCTCCCCCGTGACCCCCACGTTTGCCTAGTCCACAAGCCAGGTGGCTTGTGAACAAGGCAAGCCTGGGTGGTCGACCCAGCACTTGGCTTGTTCACCTTGTCGGGCACGGGGCCAGCAACGGCCCGAAGTCAGTCTTCGAGTATGACGACGGCCGAGGCGATCCCGGCATCGTGCGACAACGACACGTGTACACGCCCCGTCCCCAGCTCGGCCGCGCGGCGCGCCACCGACCCCGTCATGACGAGTGAGGGGCGACCGGTGTCGTCGGACTGCACCTCGGCATCTACCCAGTGCAGCCCGGCCGGGGCACCGAGGGCCTTCGCCAGTGCCTCCTTGGCGGCGAACCGGGCAGCCAACGAGGCCAACGACCGCGTCCGCTCGTCGGCGGTGAAGAGCCGCTCGCGCAAGGCAGGCGTGCGATCGAGCGTCTCCCCGAACCGCGCCACGTCGACAACGTCGATCCCGACCCCGATGATCATGCGGCTCGGACATCCGTCGGCGTCGACGGGCCTCCCGCGAACCACCCGCCGCCGATCCCGCGCATGGCGCTCAGCGTACCCACGAGCAGCGCCGGCAGCGGCCACCGGTAGGGCCCTCGGTGCGCGAGCGCCCGGCGGCCACGCCACAATGGCGCGCATGCCCTCGGATGAGCTCTCGCCATACGTCGAGCTGGATAGAGCCGCCTGGGCCGCCCTGGCCGAGTCGATGCCCCTGCCGCTCTCGGCGGCGGAGGTCGAACGACTGCGTGGTCTGGGTGAGGAGCTCGATCTCGATGAGGTCTCCGACGTCTACCTGCCGATCTCTCGGCTGTTGAGCCTGTACGTACGCCACGTCGGCGCGCTGCACCGGGACACCGAGTCGTTCCTGGGCGCTCGCCAGCCGGAGCGGACCCCGTTCGTGATCGGGATCGCCGGGTCGGTGGCGGTGGGCAAGTCGACGACCGCGCGGCTGCTGCGCGAGCTGCTCGCCCACTGGCCCGAGCACCCCGACGTCGCGCTGGTGACGACCGACGGCTTCCTCTACCCCAACGCCGAGCTCGAGCGACGTGGTCTGCTGAACCGCAAAGGGTTCCCGGAGTCCTACGACAGGCGGGCTCTGCTCAAGTTCGTCATCGACATCAAGTCCGGCCGCGAGGAGGTCACCGCGCCGGTCTACTCGCACCTCGAGTACGACGTGGTTCCCGACCGCCGGCTGACCGTGGGCCGTCCCGACATCGTCTTGATCGAGGGGTTGAACGTGCTGCAGGCGCCGCGGGTCACGGCCGACCGCAGGGCCGCCTTGTCGGTCCGCGACTTCTTCGACTTCTCCGTGTATGTCGATGCGGCGACTCCCGACATCCGACGGTGGTACACCGAGCGGTTCCTGCGACTGCGCGAGACGGCGTTCCGCGACCCGGCGTCATACTTCACGCGCTATGCACACCTGAGCGAAGCCGAGGCGATCGCGCAGGCCGAGGAGATCTGGGACACGATCAACGGTCCCAACCTCGACACGAACATCAAGCCCACTCGTAGCCGCGCCACCCTCGTCCTGCGCAAAGACGCCGACCACTCCGTGCGCTACGTCCGTCTCCGGAAACTCTGACAGCTCGAAGCAACTCCGCGAGGCAAACCCCATCTGCGAGCTCCGCGTTTGCCTAGTTCACAAGCCAGCTGGATTGTGAACTAGGCAAACGCGGGGCGGGGACTGGGGACCTGCCTTGTGGACATGGAGTCGTGGTGGGTCGGAAAAGCATTGGTAGGAGGTTCGACGTTTCCCTAGGCTCGGGAACGTGAAGATCACGCCTTTCGACATTCATGACGACGCGCTGCTCAGCCGGTTCTACGCGATCATGCGCGAGGCCGAGCTGCACGGACGCGAGCACATGCCGTACTGGTCCGAGCGCGAATGCGCCGTCATGTTCCGCCGGGAGGAGCCGACCGAGACGTATCACCTGTTCGCCGCCTTCGACGATGCAGCGCAGGGCCAGGGCTCCGTCAGCGCGGACACGATGATCGGCAACGCCCTGATGATCCTGCCGCAGCACGACAACACCAACTTCGCCTTCCTGGGCGTCCACGTGGCACCGGAGCTCCGGGCGCGCGGCATCGGCTCGGCCTTGACCGACTTCGTCGTCGAAGAGGCCCGCAAAGCCGGCCGCACCGAGCTGCTCACCGAGACCAACCTCGCCTTCGAGCATCGCGACAGCCACCCCTACCGCACGTTCCTCGAGCACCGCGGGTTCGCACTGGCCAACGTCGAGGTACGCCGCATCATGGACCTGCCGGTGTCCGACGGCCGGATCCAGCAATGGATCGACGAGTCGGCCCCTCACCACAAGGACTACCGGCTCGAGACCTACGTCGACGACATCCCCGACGACCTCATCCCCTCCCTCGTCCACCTGCACAACCAGCTCGCTCTCGACGCACCCACGGGCGACCTGGAGTTCGAGGCCGAGGCGATGACGCCGGAGGGTTTCAAGGTCCGCCGCGCCAAGCTGAAGGAGATGGGCCGCACCACCTACGAGACCGTCGCCATCGCCTCGAACGGTGAGGTCGTCGCCCAGTCCACCATCGGTATCGGCGCCGACGACACCGAGAACGCCTACCAGTGGGGCACGATCGTGCGCCGGGACCATCGCGGCCATCGGCTCGGTATGGCAGTCAAGGCGATCAACCTGCGCGCCGTCCAAGAGGCTTATCCCGACTACCAGCGGATCATGACGACCAACGCGGAGGTCAATCAGCACATGGTCGCGATCAACGAGCAGATGGGGTTCAAGCCCGTCGAGCTGCTCGCCGAGTTCCTGCGCAAGCTCGAGCGCATGGACTGACCATGGAGATCCGACGCGTCGACCCCGACGACTCCGCCGCGCTGAAGGCCTACTTCGCGATCTGCGACGCGTGCGACCGGTTCGAGAACCCTTACCCCACCCCTCTCGATCCGGCCGACTGGGAGGAGGAGTTCCGCAACCGCGACTCGTCCGAGCACACCGAGGGCTACCTCGGCCTCGTCGACGGCGTTCCCGTCGCCACCGGTCTGATCCAGCTCTTCATGGTGGACAACCTCGACAAGGCCTTCGTGCACGTGAACGTCCTACCGGCGCATCGCGAGCGGGGCCATGGGTCGACGATTTTCGACCAGGTTCTGACCCGTGCCCGGGAAGAGGGCCGTACGACGGTGCTCGCCGACGCCGACTACCCGTTCGATGCCGACGAGACTCACCCGACACGGCGGTTCCTGGCGAAGCAGGGCTTCACGCTCTCCGAGGCCGAGCAGTCCACCGGGTGCTCGAGCTCCCGGCAGATGATGCGTTGCTCGACCGGCTCGCGGCAGACGCGGCTGCGCACCACACCGACTACACGCTCGTCGACTGGGTCGGGCTGCCGCCCGAGGAGCTGCGTGCGGACTATTGCGTGCTGCTCAACCACATCTTCACCGACGCCCCGTCGGGTGACGTCACCTTCGAGGAGGGGCGCGTCACGCCCGAGATCCTTGTCGAGCGCGAGCAAGTTTCGCGGGCCAAGCGGCGCACGCAGTACATCACGGCCGCGCTCGACACCACCGGGGTACCAGTGGCCCACAACGTCTTGTCGGTGCCGAGCCGCGATCCCGGTCAGATCTTCAACTTCGACACGCTGGTACGCCGCGACCACCGCGGCCACCGGCTCGGCCTGGCCACGAAGATCCAGAACCTGCGCCGCGTCACCGCACTACACCCGGAGCGGACCGTCGTACACACCTGGAACGCCGAGTCCAACGGTCCGATGATCGCGGTCAACGACGCCATGGGTTTCCGTCCTGCCATGTACGGCGGCGAGTACGTCCGTGTGCTGGCCGGGTGACTCCTACGCGATGCCGTTCCGCTCGGCCCATAGCGCGGCCTGAGTCCGGTCGCTCACCCCGATTCGCTGGAACGTCGACGTCAGATGTGCCTTCACGGTGCGTTCACTAATGCCGAGCCGCCGAGCAATCTGCTTGTTGGCAAGACCCTGGACTACCAGCTGCAGCACCTCGGTCTCCCGGCGCGTCAGGTCGACGGTGTCGGTCGGGCGCTTCTTGGTCCGGGCCGTGAGCAGCTGCCGTGCGGCGCGAGGATGCAGTGGTGACTCGCCACGGGCCGCCGCACGAATTCCGTCGAGCAGTGCCTCGGGTTCGGCGTCCTTGAGGAGATAGCCGACGGCACCGGCGTCGATCGCGGCCACGATCCGCTCGGTGTCGGAGAACGACGTGAGCACCACGACCTGAGCGGGGTGGTCCTCGGGGTTGTCCGCCACGATGCGGCGCGTGGCCTCGACGCCGTCGAGCTCTGGCATCTGCAGATCCATCAAGACGACACCAGGACGGGTCTCAGCCACGATTCGAACGGCCTCGATCCCGTTCGCTGCGATGCCCACCACCTCGATCCCAGGGTCGGCGTTCAGCAGCTGCTCGAGTCCGCTGCGCACCAGTGCGTGGTCGTCGGCGAGTACGACTCTGATCACGGCTGTACCTCCAAGATGACATGGGTGCCTGCGCCGCGAGTCGATTCGACGCGGAGTGAGCCACCCGCATCACGCACCAGGTCGCGTAGACCCCGCAGGCCCAGATGACCTTCCTCCGCCGGTTGGCTGTTGTCGAACCCGACGCCGTCGTCGACCACATCGAGTCTGATTCCGCCGTCGGGGCGCGTCACGCTCACCGTGATCCGGGACGGCTGCGCGTGGCGTTGTGCGTTGCGCACCGCCTCTTGCCCGATGCGCCACACCAACCCGACTACCTCTGCTGGCACGTCAGCGTGTTCGGCCAGTTGTACGTCGACCTCGATCCCCGCCGTGATGCAGGGCGCGAGCAGGTCGTCGAAGGCGGCGGCAAGCCCTTCGGTGTGCAGGTCGGGCGGGTAGATCTCGACCAACAGGGACCTGAGCGCCCGCAAGCTGTGCCGGACGCCGCCCGCAAGCTCTTCGAGCTGCGCCGATGAGCCGTGGAGACCTCGGTCGTCGCGAGCGGCCGCGGCCGACAGGGCGAACGAGGTGCCGGCGAGCTCCTGGACGACGCCGTCGTGCAGGTCACGGGCAATCCTGCGCCGCTCGTTGTCGGACGCCTCGACGGCGGCGAGCAGCAGCCGCTCCCGACTCGCGGCAGCGGCGTCCAACCGCCTCGCCAGCATGTAGACCAACGGCGCCGTCGCGGCCAGGAAGACGAGCAGCCCACCGATGGTGATCGGCCGGAAGGCCTTGAGCACCTCTGCGCTCCGCCGAGACACATCTTCGTAGGAGAAGTACGCCTCGAACAGGACCATTTCACCGTTAGGCGCCTTGACACGCGTGTACACCTCGAGCAACCGTCCGAAATCTTGCTCGAAGCGATTCTCGGGTCGGGTCAGGTCCGAAACGTCCGCGGCGGTGCCGCCATGGTCGAGAACTCCCACCTCTTCCTCGTCGAGTGAGAACTGCTGACCGATGAGCGGCGTCTCGTCGGAGTACAGGATCGTGCCGTCGCGATCCCAGAGCTTGACCCGAAGCACGTCGCCCACGAGCACCCGCCTACGGATCTGCCGGTCGAACTTGTCGACGGCCGCGGCCTGTCCGGTCAAAAGCCCTCGAGTCAGGGCTGTCTGAACAACCGACCGGCCCAGCAACTTGGTGGTGGCCCGGGCGTCGGTGACGGCCTCGTCCGTCGCGGCACGCTCGCTCAGCCATCCGAACAGGAGCATGAGGACCAGCATCGTCACCAGGCCGGCCGCGAGGAACTGCAGCACCGGGTTGACCACGAGTCGTCGCAGTCCGCCGTCCTGACCCATGCCGTTGAGGCCTGGGCTGGGCAGACCCGGGCGACGGCGCGAGGTAGATGGGCGGAACGGCATCGATGTCATCCGATCAGAGCGCTGGGCTCCTCAGTATGACGGCGGGACCCCTCAAAACCGGAGCGAACCGCGGCAGGTCTGCCCCGTCGCCGGCTGACGCGCGCGCCATCCGATCCTGTCTGTGCCGGCCATGTCGACGATGACGCGGCGTACGTCGAACGAGCCACTCGGAGCCTTGGTCTTTGCCTTCCCATGTGCCGAGGTGTTGCCATTGTGAACAATCCGCCAACGCCACGTCTGCCCGTTGCGGTTGCTGTCCACCTCGCCCTCGACTTCGATGCGGCCGTCCTGCTGGCTCGCCTTGATCTTCCACACGGCGGAACCGGAGCAGCCGCCGCGCCGGATCACGTCGGAGTCGCTGGCCGTTGCGGACGTGATCCCCGCAGCCGCGATCGCGAGCGTCACCGCAGCGACCGATGTTCCGGCCATCCACGCGCTGCGTGACGTCCTACGTGCTGTCGCCATGGCGACCTCCCAAGCAAAAGCGATGCTGTCAGCGACAACGATCCCTGGGAGCGGGTGCAGGTCACCAGTGTCCGGTAGTCGTAGCACCGGTCAGCCGAGTCACGAAGCCTGGGCCATGATGTGCACGTGCTCCATCTTCGTCTGCGGGTCCCGGCCGAGCTCACCGACCAGGTCGACGCGCTGCTGACCGACGACGACACCGTGGCGAACGTCGCCATGATTCCGAACGCCTTCGTCAAGCCACCCGGCTGCTTGGTACTCGCCGATGTCGCCCGTGAGAATGCCCAGCAGATCATCTCGCGGCTGCGCGACATCGGCGTTCAGCGCGACGGCTCGATCGCCATCAGCGAGGCAGACACGGTGCTCAGCCATGCGGCGGACGCAGCCGAACGGGCCGCGCCCGGCACTCCTATCGACGGCGTGGTGTGGGACCTCATCGAGGACCGGACCCGCGGAGACATCCGACTGTCGTGGGCATTCATGGCCTTCCTCACGCTGGCCACCCTGATCGCCAGTGTCGGAAGGCTGCTCGATGAGCCCATCCTCATCGTCGGAGCCATGGTGGTCGGTCCGGAGTTCGCCCCTGTCGCGGCGATCTGCTTCGCGATCGCTCGGCCGCGGCCGAGCCTGTTGCCGCGCGCACTCCTCACCCTGCTGACCGGATTCGTGGTTGCCGTCGTCATCGCCACGAGCATCTGGGCCGTCGTGTACGCCTTCGGTGGCTTCACGGTCGGACAGATCACCGACGGCCCGCAGACCGACTTCATCGTCCATCCCGATGGGTGGTCTTTCGTCATCGCGCTGCTGGCCGGCGTTGCGGGCATCGTCTCGCTCACGACGTCGAAGTCCTCGACGCTCGTCGGAGTGTTCATCTCGGTGACGACGGTGCCCGCTGTGGGAACCCTGTCGCTGGCCCTGGCGACGACCACCTGGTCCGACGCCAAAGGCTCACTGCTGCAGCTGGCGCTGAACCTCTCGGGTCTCGTCATCGCCGGCACGGTGACGCTGCTGCTGCAACGCGTCGTCTGGCACCGCGTGGATCGGTCGCGCAAGACCTCAGCCCAGGCCTGACGCCTCGACGGGTGCCTTCAGAGCGCCAGGGCGGCGGCGACGACGCCCGCCAGGCGGTGCGCGAGCTCATCAGCCTGCTCGGCCGACTCTGCCTCGACCATGACCCGCACCAGTGGCTCGGTGCCGGAGGGCCGTAGCAGTACGCGTCCGGTCTCTCCGAGCTCGTGCTCGGCGGCACGAACGGCGGCCTGCACCGTCTCGTCGGTGGTGGCCCGGGCCTTGTCGACGTTGTCGACGTTGACCAAGGTCTGCGGCAGCCGGCGCATGACCGCGGCGAGCTCGGCCAACGAGGCCCGTTGCGTGACCATCCGCTGGGCGACGTGGAGGGCGGCCAGTACGCCGTCTCCGGTGGACGCGTGGTCGCTCATGATCACGTGACCGGACTGTTCGCCGCCGAGCGTGAAACCGCCGGTGCGCATCGCCTCGAGGACGTACCGGTCCCCGACCGCCGTACTCACCACCGTGACGCCGGCTGCCCGCATCGCGAGGTTGAAACCGAGGTTGCTCATGACGGTGGCGACGACGGTGTCGTGCGGCAGAGCACCCGCATCGCGGAGTGCGAGCGCGAGGATCGCGAGGAGCTGGTCGCCGTCGACGACCTGTCCGTCGGCGTCGACGGCGAGACACCGATCGGCGTCACCATCGAGAGCGAAGCCGGCGTCTGCGCCTCGTGTCGACAACGGTCCGGCGTACGGAGTCGAGGTGGGTCGAACCGCACCCGTCGTTGATGTTGAGCCCGTCGGGCTGGTCGTGAATGGCGATGACGTCGGCGCCCAGCGACCGGAACACGTGCGGCGCAGTGAGCGAAGCGGCTCCGTTGGCACAGTCGATCACGAGCGTCAGTCCTGCCAGCGAGACCGACGCGGTGGCAGCCAGCTGCGCGACATACCGGTCGACGACGTCCGGTTCATCGGTGATGCGACCGACGCCGGCGCCGGTGGGGCGCTGCCAGGGCTGGCCCATCGCCTGTTCGATCGCGTCTTCGACGTCGTCATCGAGCTTGAGGCCGTCGCGAGCGAAGAACTTGATGCCGTTGTCGGGCATCGGGTTGTGCGAGGCGGAGATCATCACGCCGAAGTCTGCGCCGGTGACCGCTGTCAGGTAAGCGACGCCCGGCGTCGGGAGGACGCCGAGCCGCCGTACGTCGACACCGGCCGAGGCGAGCCCGCCGACGACGACGGCTTCGAGGAACTCACCGCTGGCGCGGGGATCTCGACCCACGACCGCCACTGGCCGGTGGCCGGACGATGCGTCAGCCCGACCCAGGACGTGGGCACCGGCGACCGCGAGGTCGACAGCAAGCTCTGCTGTGAGGACGCCGTTGGCGACGCCACGGACACCGTCGGTACCGAAGAGTCGTGACATGGGTCCGGACGCCGGCGACTGACGCGCCGCGTCAGCGCTTGCTGTACTGCGGAGCCTTGCGGGCCTTCTTGAGCCCGGCCTTCTTGCGCTCCTTGATGCGCGCGTCGCGCGTGAGCATCCCGGCCTTCTTGAGCGAGGGGCGGTTGGCCTCGACGTCGGTCTCGTTGAGAGCACGCGAGACACCGAGGCGGAGGGCGCCGGCCTGACCCGTGAGGCCACCGCCGTGGATGCGGGCGATGACGTCGTACTGGCCGACGAGCTGGGTCAGCACGAAGGGCTCGTTGACGAGCTGCTGGTGCAGCTTGTTGGGGAAGTACTGGTCCAGGGGCCGACCGTTGACGGTCCAGGTGCCGGTGCCCGGCACGATCCGGACCCGGGCGACGGCTTCCTTGCGGCGGCCCGTGGCGCCGGCGGCGGCGATGTTGACCACGCGGGCCGGGGCGTCGGCAGACGGCGCGCTCTCGGTGGTGTACTCGCTCGGCGCGTCGAGCTCCTCGACGACCTCGGCGGAGTCGACGGGGTCGACGCTCTCGGTGGTAGTGGTCTCAGCCACGGATGTTCCTCACTTCAAACCTGCAATGGGTGACGGCGACTGGCTCGCGGCCAGCGTCACTGGGCGATCTGGACGATGTCGAAGGTCTGCGGCTGCTGAGCGGTGTGCGGGTGGTTGGGACCGCTGTACACCTTCAGCTTCTTGAGCATCTGACGACCGATGCGGTTCTTGGGGAGCATGCCCCAGACGGCCTTCTCGATCGCCTTGCGGGGGTCCTTGTCGAGCAGGTCGCCGTAGCGGGTCGACGTCAGACCGCCCGGGTAGCCCGAGTGCCGGTGGGCGAGCTTGGTCTCGCGCTTGTTGCCCGAGAGCGCGACCTTGTCGGCGTTGATGATGATGACGAAGTCACCGGTGTCGACGTGCGGGGCGTACATCGGCTTGTGCTTGCCACGCAGCAAGGTCGCGGACTGGACGGCAAGTCGTCCGAGAATTACATCAGTGGCGTCGATGACATGCCACTCACGCGTGACGTCGCCGGGCTTCGGGCTGTACGTGCGCACGGTCGTTGACCTTCGTTCGTTCGGATATTTCGGATGAGACGTGACGTTGACTCGAGTCGAGCGGTGTTCGGCTGCGATCCGGCGCTCGGCGCCCCGGCGTACGAGGCGAACGAGCCGTGTCAGACCACCTGAGCACAACGACCGCCCAGGATACCGGGGCGAAGCGCTCAGGGTCAAAACGAGGCAGTGCGCCTCGGGACGTGCCCGGAACAGGGTCGACTATGCCGCGACAGGCGCCCTTTTCCCAAATCCCGGCCGGGGGCTTAGGTTGGACCCACGACACACGTGAATCCACGTCCCCTCAAGCGACGCCCAGCGCTGGTTGCAAGGACCCACCCGGCCCTCCGCCGACCAGCCTCCCCGGGCGTCCGGCCAAACCCTGGCCCCGATCACCAAGGAGAGCCGAGTTGTCATCAGACTCTCACGGCTCCGCGGGCGCTGACTCGCTGACCGTTCGCGACAACCGCACCGGCACGGAGTACGACGTGCCCATCCTCGATGGCACCGTCCGCGCGTCCGACCTGGCCCAGATCCGGATCAAGGAAGACGAACCCGGCATCGCCGTCTACGACCCCGGGTTCGTCAACACTGCGTCGTGCCGGTCCGCGATCACGTTCATCGATGGCGACAAGGGCATCCTCGAGTACCGCGGCTACCCGATCGAGCAGCTGGCCGAGAAGTCCAGCTACCTCGAGGTCGCCTACCTGCTCGTGCACGGTGAGCTGCCCACCAAGGAGCAGTTCGAGGCGTGGGAGCACCAGATCACCTTCCACACGTTCGTGCACGAGAACGTCAAGAGCTTCATGGAGGGCTTCCGGTACGACGCCCACCCGATGGGCATGCTGCTCGCCTCGGTGGGCGCGTTGTCGACGTTCTACCCGGAGTCGCGCAACATCTTCGACCCCAATGTCCGCCAGATGCAGATCATCCGGCTCATCGCCAAGATGCCGACGCTGGGCGCCTGGGCGTTCCGGCATGCGCAGGGCAAGCCGTACGTCTACCCCGACAACGACCTCGGGTACGCAGCCAACTTCCTGGCGATGCTGTTCAAGATGAGCGAGCAGAACTTCGAGGCCGACGAGCGACTGATCAAGGCGCTCGAGGTGCTCTTCATCCTGCACGCCGATCACGAGCAGAACTGCTCGACCAACGCCGTACGCTCGGTGGGCTCGTCCCAGGTCGACCCCTACTCCTCCGTCTCGGCCGGCATCGCCGCGCTCTTCGGACCGCTGCACGGCGGGGCCAACGAGGCCGTGCTGAAGATGCTGCGCCGGATCGGGTCTGTGCAGAACGTCCCCCAGTTCATCGACGGAGTCAAGAACGGCAAAGAGCGCCTGATGGGGTTCGGCCACCGGGTCTACAAGAACTACGACCCGCGGGCCACCATCATCAAGAAGGCCTGCGACGACGTCTTCGAGGTCACCGGGGTCAATCCGCTCCTCAAGATCGCCGTCGAGCTCGAGAAGATCGCACTCGAGGACGAGTACTTCGTGTCGCGCAAGCTCTACCCCAACGTCGACTTCTACTCCGGCCTGATCTACGAAGCCCTGAGCTTCCCGCCAGAGATGTTCACGGTGCTGTTCGCGATTCCGCGCACGTCCGGCTGGCTGGCCCAGTGGCTGGAGCTCACCGAGGACTCCGAGCAGAAGATCGCCCGGCCCAAGCAGATCTACACCGGGCAGCGCACGCTGGACTTCGTGGCCGCCGAGGAACGCTGGAAGTAGCTCTCCGATCGAGCGTGGGACAATCGCGCGATGCAGCCATGGACCAAGCGTGTCAGCAAGCTGGCACAGCAGACCGTCTCTTCGCTCAAGGAGCGCGGCCAGCACCCGACTCCCCGCCCCGTCGCCATGCCCGGTGCCGACTCTTCGGCACCTAGTGCCGGTGACGTGGCTCCAGGGCTGTTCGTCAACCCGGTGGGCGAAGGCGCAGACCCCAGTGTCGTACGTGACGGCGAGCGGTTCCTGTGGTGCCAGGCCGAAGGCAACGTCGGCGTGTCGATCTGGGAGTCGCCCCGGCTGACCAGCATGGGCACCAAGCACGTGGTCTGGATGGCTGCTGACGAAGGTCCGTGCAGCAAGGAAGTCTGGGCACCGGAGCTGATCCGGCTCGACGGCCGCTGGCACATCTACTTCGCTGCGTCCGACGGACGCAACCGCAATCACCGGACCTGGGTGCTCGTCGCGGACACCGACGATCCGCTGGGGCCCTACACCCTGCACGGACCACTGTTCACCGGCGACGATCCCGCGGGTGACAACATCTGGTCCATCGACTTCACCGTCCTCGACCACGCCGGACGCCGCTACGGCATCTGGTCGGGTTGGGAGGACGGCGACACGGACCTGCAGCACCTGTACGCCGCAGAGCTGGTCTCCCCGACCGAGACCGCCGAGCGGCCGCGTCCGGATCGCTGAGGCCGGGGCGCACCCGTGGGAGCGCACCGAGGAGCGGCCGTCCTCACGCGGCCTGCTCGAAGGACCGCGCGTCATCGTTCATGGCGGCCGGACCTTCCTCGTCTACTCCTGCGCTGCCTCGTGGCTCGACACCTACAAGCTCGGGTTGCTGGAGCTCATCGGCGACGATCCCTTGGAGCCGGACTCCTGGTCGCGGTCACCTGCTCCCGTCTTCGTCGGCACCGGCGCGACGTACGGCGTCGGGCATGGCAGCTTCGTCGCGCTCGACGACGGCTGGTGGCACGTGTTCCACGCCAAGATCGACCGGCGCGACGGATGGCGCCGCACCCTGCACGTCCAGCCGATGTCCTTCGACGGCGAGGGCAAGCCGTCGTTCGGAGAGCCGCTCCCCCGCGGGCAGGCCCTTCCCGCACCTGGCGGCTCGGGCCCGCCGCGCACCTCGGGCGGCCGATGGGCGTTCGGCTCGTGGGCCGACCTCTCCGAGTTCGACTACTACGGACACCACCAGTTCGTCGAGGTCAGCGACTCCGGCCTCGATCTCGGCGTCGAACCGGCCGCCCCGGTCAACAACTTCCGCTGCGCCGAAAAGGTGGTTCTGCGCGACGGTGACTTCGTCGACGTCGAGGTGGAGACCACCCTGCGGCTCGTCGACGGCTCGCGCTCCATGGGAGTGCTCGTGCGGACGACGGGACCCGCCGTCGGGTACGACGCCCAGCACGGCTACTTCGCCGGCTTCGCGATGGACCGCCGGGCGCTCGTGATCGGCAAGACCGACGGCAGCGGATGGACGTCCCTCGCCGAGACTCCCTTCGGCATCGACACGTCCCAGGAGCAGACACTCACGGTCCGGGCCGTCGGCGACCTCATCTCCGTGGAGTCGCTGGGCGCCCGCGCCGAGGTGCGCGACGGCGACCTACACCCACGGCTCCGTCGGGCTACGCGTGGTCGACACGCATTGTCGCTTCACGCGACTGCAGGTGCGCCCGCTGACCGGTGGCTCGCCGGGATGATCGAGGCGGTCGTCCTCGACCTCGGCAACGTCGTCATCACCTGGGACCCACATCCCGCGATCGCCGCCGGCGTCGGTGCGGACGAGGCCACCCGCCTGTTGACGGCGGACGACTTCGACTTCTGGGCGTGGAACCACCTGCTCGACTCGGGCGTCCCCGTTGCGGAGGCCGAGCAGCAGGTCGCCCGGACACACCCGCACTGGTACCCGCACGTCGCGGCATACCGCGAACACTTCGACCGGTCGCTCCTCGGCGCCATCGATGGGTCGGTGTCGGTCGTCGAGGAGCTCGTCGCCGCCGGCGTACCCGTCTTCGGTCTCACGAACTGGCCGGGCGAGCTGTTCCCAGTGGCCCGCCAGCGGTTCGGCTTCCTGCAGTCGTTCACCGACATCGTGGTGTCCGGTGACGAGGGCTGCGCCAAACCGGATCCGCAGATCTTCGCCATCCTCGCTGACCGCGTCGGTGTACCGCTGGCCCGCTGCACGTTCAGCGACGATCGGGCGGACAACGTCGAGGCCGCGCGCCGAGCCGGCTTGGACGCGTTCGTGTTCACCGACCCGGTGCAGTTGCGCGCCGAGCTGGTCGCGCGCGGCCTCCTCTGACTGCGCGGAGCGAAGAGGGGATTCCTCCGCGGAGTCAGCAGGCGCCTAGAACTTCGCGCCCTTGCGCCACTCCATCTCCTGCAGCTCGAAGGTGTTGCCGTCAGGATCGGAGAAGTCGGCTCCTTTGACGCCGCCCCCGAAGTCCTGGATTTCGCCGACCTCGACCCCTCGGCGGACGAGTTCGGCACGCGCCTCGGTGATGTCCTCCACAACCAGGTGCAAGCCTCTGAGACTGCCGGGTTCTCCCGCGTACACGTCCAGCCCTGTCCCAAAACCGACCGAACAACCCGAGCCCTCTGGTGTGAACTGGACGACCCGGACGCCCTCGCTGGGCTGCACGTCGAAGTCCTTCTTGAAGCCGAGCTTGTCAGCATAGAAAGCGATGGCCCGGTCCACGTCCGAAACCGGGATCGGGATCAGTTCCAGCTTCATCTGCATCGGAGTCGAGCCCCCCTTGGCCTGTTTGCGTACGCGAGATCATCCCATACGGCCGCCGTTCGGGACCTCCGTGCGCACCTGGGTGCGCTCGAGGTCGTCGATGAACGGTGGTATCGGAAGGCGCCGTCCGAATATGTGTCATGGCTGATTCGGGATCATCCGCGCCTCGCGGCGTACCGTCCCACATCGAGTTGGGTGGGGGGACCGTCAGCGAGCGGCCACGTCGACGTCAAGTCAGGTGGCCGTCCGCTACCGTGCGCGCTGGACGCGACCTTCGTCCCAGACAGGTTCGTCGGACTCATACACCGACCCGTCCGCGCCGAAGACCAGGAACCGGTCGAACCCACGGGCGAACCAGCGATCGTGCGTCACCGCGATGACCGTGCCCTCGAAAGCCTCCAACCCCTCTTCGAGCGCTTCGGCCGACTCGACGTCGAGGTTGTCGGTGGGCTCGTCGAGCAGGAGCAACGTCGCCCCGGACAGCTCGAGCAGCAGGATCTGCAGCCGTGCCTGCTGCCCTCCCGACAGCGATTCGAACTTCTGCTCCGACGCGTGGGCCAGCTCGTAGCGGTCCAGCGCCCTGGCCGCCTGCTCCCGCGGCATACCGGCGCGGTGGTCGTCACCGCGGTGCAGGATCTCGAGCAGGGTCCGGCCGATCAGCTCGGGGTGCTCGTGTGTCTGCACGAACCACCCGGGCCGCACCCGAGCACCCAACCGGGCGCGGCCGGTGTGGTTCACGGGCGCGATCGGGACCTCGGTCACCGGCCGGTGCTCGACGTCCGGGTCGCTGCCACCGGCGGCCAGCAGGCGGAGGAAGTGCGACTTGCCGGAACCGTTCGACCCCAGCACCGCCACTCGCTCCGCGTACCAGACCTCGAGGTCGAAGGGCTTCATGAGACCCGTCAGCTCCAGGCGTTCGCAGACCACGGCCCGTTTGCCCGTGCGGCCACCTTTGAGGCGCATCTTGACGTTCTGCGTCAGGGGTTGGTTCTCCGGTGGCCCGGCTTCCTCGAACTTGCGGAGCCGGGTCTGGGCTGCCTTGTACTGCGAGGCCATCCCGTCGTTGTACTCCGCCTTGATGCGGTAGCGAAGCACGAGCGCCTTGAGCTTGGCGTGCTCCTCGTCCCAGCGTCGGCGCATCTCCTCGAGGCGCGTGAAGCGGTCCCGGCGCGCTTCGTGGTACGTCGAGAAGCCACCCGGGTGCACCCAGACCGTGTTGCCGGCAGCACCGAGCTCGACCGTGACGACGCGGGTGGCGGTGTTGTTCATCAGCTCGCGGTCGTGGCTGACGAACAGGATCGTCTTCGCGGACTCGCGGATGCGCTCCTCGAGCCACAGCTTGCCGGGCACGTCGAGGAAGTTGTCGGGCTCGTCGAGCAGCAGGACCTGATCCGGACCGCGCAACAACGACTCGAGCACCAGCCGCTTCTGCTCGCCTCCGGACAGCGTCGTCAGCTCGCGGTACTTCGCCTTGTCGTAAGAGACTCCGAGCGCCGCCGTCGTGCAGACATCCCACAGCACTTCGATGTCGTAGCCGCCGGCGTCCGCCCACTCCGAGAGCGCCTCGGCGTACTTCATCTGCGACCGTTCGTCGTCGGTCTCCATCATCTGCAGCTCGGCGGCGTCGACGTGCGCGGCCGCGGCACGAACGCGCGGCGGAGCGACGGAGAGCAGCAGGTCGTGCACGGTCTGTCCGGCGGCGTGCTGGGTGAGCAGCTGCCGCATCACACCGAGTCCGCCCGAGCGGGTGATCGCTCCGGCGTGCGGGACCAGGTCGCCCGTGACGATGCGCAGGAGCGTGGTCTTACCTGCCCCGTTGGCTCCGACCAGGGCTACCTTGGCGCCCTCGCCGACCCGGAATGAGACGTCGTCGAGCAGCACCCGGCCGTCCGGCAGCTCGAACCGGACACCGGCGATGTCGACGTGTCCCACGACCCCTCCTCTTCAGCAGGCGCGTGACCGGCTCGGCCGACGCGACCCCTCATCGTCCCCTGCGTCGCCACGCCACCGCACATGGTTTTCGACTCCCGCCCCAACCGAACACCTCCGACTCCCCCAAACCTGGCACTCCGGAGCCCGGTTTCGGGAGGTTGGGGACGTTCGGAGGGTCAGGAGGCGAGGTCCTCCAGTGCGGTTTCGATGGCCCGGTGGAACGTCGGGTAGGCGTAGATCATCGACCGCAGCGTCGAGGTCGGCACTCGCGCGTGGACCGCGACCACCAGCGCCGACAGGACCTCTCCGCCGTACGGCCCGACCGCTGTCGCCCCGACGAGTACGCCGTTGTCCGCGTCCTCCACCAGCTTGATCAGGCCGTCGTTGCCGGCCTTGTGGATCCAGCCGCGCGTGGACGTCGTGAGGTCGACCTGCCCGGTGCGGACGGTCAGCCCGGCGTCCCTGGCCTGCTGCTCGCTGAGGCCGACGCTGCCCACCTCGGGGTCGGTGAACGTGACCCGTGGCACCGCGCGGTAGTCGGCCTCGGGACCCTCCTCACCGAGGAGGTCGCGGACCGCGATCGCGGCCTGGTACATCGACATGTGGGTGAAGGCCCCGTGGCCGGTGATGTCACCGATCGCCCACAGTCCGTCGGTTCCGACGACCTTCATCCGCGCGTCCGTGTCGAGGGCCTTGACCGACGGGTCGAGCCCGACCGTGTCCAGGCCGATGTCGGCCAGGTTCGTACGCCGTCCGGCCGCCACGAGCAGCTTGTCCGCCGTGACGGCCTGACCGTCGACGTCGACCGTGAAGTGCCCGTCGGCGTACGTGACGGAACTGATGCGGACCCCGGTGAGCACCTGGATTCCTTCGCGCCCGAACACCTCAGCGAGCAGCTTGCTCGACTCGGGCTCCTCGGGGGCAAGGATGCGCGAGGCCACCTCGATCACCGTCACGTCGGTGTCGAACCGCGCGAAGGCCTGCGCCAGCTCGAGCCCGATCGCGCCGCCGCCGATCACGATCATCGAGCCGGGTAGCTCGGTCAGCTTCACGGCATCACGGTTGGTCCAGTACGGCGTGTCAGCCAACCCCTCGATCGGCGGGATCGCGGGCTCGGTACCTGTGTTGAGGACGACCCCGCGACGAGCGTGGAAGGTCTCACCATCGACCTCGACGGTCCGCTCACCGACCAGCCGGCCGGCTCCGCGGACGAACCGCACCCCGGCGTCCACCAGCCGGTCGACGGCGATCTGGTCGTCCCAGTCGGAGGTGGCCTCGTCCCTGATCCGGTCCGCGATCGGCGACCAGTCCGGGCTCACCGTCGAAGTGCCGCAGACCTCTGGCACCCGGCGCGTCTCGGCGATGAGGTCCGAACCTCGGATCATCATCTTGCTGGGGACGCAGCCGTAGTACGGACATTCGCCGCCGACGAGGTTCTTGTCGACGGCGACGACCTCGAGCCCGCCCTGGGCCAGCTTGGCGGCCACGGACTCTCCGCCGGGCCCGAGACCCAACACGACGGCATCGACTTCGGTGGTTGTGCTCATGGCGCATCCTCTGCTCGGGGACCGGGTCAGGGCACCAGTCTTACCCTTCGCAGCAAGAATCGCGCGCCGGCGAGAATCGGGGCGGTCGGTGCGGGAGCAGGGCGCGGGTCAGGGATTGCAGGCGGCCGGCTGCTCCGGGATCAGGGCCGTGCGGAGCAGGAAGTGGCCTGGCTTCGTCGGCTCGAGGATCGTCCAGCCGTCGGGACTCGCGCTGAGGCAGCCGTGCCCGTGGGCGACCTCCAGATGGGAGGTGTAGCGCATCCGAATCGTGACGGCACTCGTGCCCGTGACGTCGAGAGCCACCCGACCGTCTCTCAACGACAGGAGGTCGGCAGGTCCGGAGGTGAGGTGTGGCGACCCCGCCACCGCGAAGAGCCGCCAGTGCGCGTTGGTCCAGACCTCGTGCAGGAAGGGTGCGTTCGCGGCCACCGCCGCCTCATGCTGCGCTTCGGGCTCGAGCGTGGCGTCCGGGATGGCGACATAGCTGACACCGTTCGCGAGCAGCCAGTTCTGGTACTGCGTCGCAGTCATCGTCTCGTCATACAGGATCGCGTTGTAGCGCAGGTCGAGCTGACGTTCCCACCCGCGCGCCAGTGGGAAAGCCGGCGCGACGTACGCCGCCTCCCAGTGGCCCACCGTCATCGGGATCTCGAGGCGCACCGGGCTGGAGGTACGCATCTTGAGCTGGTCGACCAGCGGCTGGTAGTACGACCGAGACGCGGACGGGTCCTCGACGGCGGCCGGCAGGTGGAGGAGCGGTTTCATCTGCCAGCCCAGCAGAACCAGGCCCACGAGCACGTGGACCCGGACGTTGCGCCGTGGCACCGCCAGCAACAGCGGCGCGCCGATCACTGCGAGCCTGGACAGGTTGCCGCCCATCGGATTCGCGATCGCCCACAACGGGATCGCAGCGATGACGACCAGCACGAACCCCCATCGCAGCGCCGACTGCGAGGCCGGCAGCACCCAGATCGCGACAGCGCAGGCGCCGAGTCCGAGCAACAGGTCGACCCACCCGTACGGGAAGTACCCGCCCTCGGGGAAAGTGAGGCTGATCGCTGTCGTGGTGAAGAAGGCCAGCGCGGCCACCGCGACCTGGGGCATGCGGACCAGGACGCGGAACGAGTCCCAGGGCAGTGACAGCGCCCAGGCTGCGAAGGCCAGCGCGAGGAACGCGCCGGCGACCGGACTCGCCAGCGTCGTCAGCAGCGCGGCCACCCCGGTCAACCACCAGTGACCCCGCCGCGCCACGGTGATCGCCAGCAGGCCCAGCATGACGCCGAGGGCGAACGGCAGCCGTCCCTCGTACATGTTGATCAACATCATCAGCGTGAAGGCGCTGGTACCCGCCACCACGTGCGGGAGCCGGGCATGCGTCAGCAGCCGTTCGAAGAGCACGACGGACGACAGCGTCGAGATGATCGCGGTCGCCGAGAGTCCGACGACCGACCCGATCCAGGGCACCAGGACGCCGTAGGCGGGGGTGTAGTGACCGCCGTACCAGTTGGCGTCCCAGACCGAGAACCCCTGACGGTGAACCAGCCCGACGCGATAGAGCTGGGCCGGGTAGTCGAGCCCGTGCCACCGCGACCACCACAGCGCGAGCGTCAGCATCAGCACGATCAGGGCAGTCAGGACCCAGCGGCGTCGTCCGGCCAGGAGCGTTCGCACGCCCTGGCCAGTGACGGGCTGCACCACCATGACGGCTCCAGTCTCCACAGGGTCCGCGTTCGGGAGGCGACGGTCATCGCCCCGCGGAAGGGGTAGTCCTGAAAGATTGTGCCGCGTCCGGCGCCCTACGGCGAAATCCGTCGGTCGGTCCGGGCGTGGTGCCGGACGATCATCCGGCGCGCACTCTCCCCGCTCGTGCCCCGATCAGGGCACTGCGATCATGGCTGCGATGAGCATGCACGATGTCCTGACGCTTCCGAGATTACTCGTCCTGTCTGGCCATCCGGTTCCGACGATCGCCGTCACGGCCATGACGACCGGCCTGGCCGCGGGTGCGGGCAACACCCTTCCCACGGTCGTCCTCGTCGGCGTAGCCGTGTTGTCGGGGCAGTTCTCGATCGGCTGGTCCAACGACCTGATCGACGCACGCCGCGACCGACTGGTGGGCAGAACCGACAAACCCATTGCCATCGGACTCATCCCCGCCCGTATCGTCGTCGCGGCCGTGCTGCTCGCGGTGCTGGTCACCGTGACGAGCTCGCTCCTGCTCGGCTGGCGGGCCGGTCTCGCCCAGCTCGTGCTGGTGGGGTCGGGCTGGGCGTACAACGTCGCGCTGAAGGCCACCTTGTGGTCCTGGCTCCCGTTCGTCACCGGGTTCGGCGCCGTGCCGGCCGTGGCCACGCTCGCCCTGCCTGCTCATCCGTGGCCCGAGTGGTGGTCGCTGGCAGCGGGTGGGCTCGTCGGCGTCGCCGCCCACCTCGGCAACGTGCTTCCCGACCTGGCCGAGGACGAAGCGACCGGAGTACGCGGACTGCCGCACTGGTTGGGAGCGGCCGCGACTGCGGTCAGCGGACTCGTGGCTGCGTTGGCCTCGGCCGCGTTGGTCGTGCTTGCACCCCCGGGCGGACCATCGTCCGCAGGGGGTGATCGGGCT
>CAVQJX010000019.1:0-86680 GCA_963712935.1 uncultured Actinomycetota bacterium | reverse complement strand
ACGGTGGTCGAGCCGGTCACCCAGACCGATCGTGTCGACCACCTGGTCGACCCACGCCTGGTCGGGTGCGCGTCCGGCGATCGAGATCGGCAGCAGGATGTTCTCCTTCGCCGTCAGCGTCGGAACCAGGTTGAAGGCCTGGAAGACGAAGCCGATCTTGTCGCGTCGCAGCACGGTGAGACGCTTGTCGTTCAACCCCGAGAGCTCGTCGTCGCCGAGGAAGACCTGGCCCGACGTGGTCGAGTCGAGCGCTGCCATGCAGTGCATGAGCGTCGACTTCCCGGATCCGGACGGGCCCATCACGGCGGTGAACTCGCCGGCGTAGAACTCGACCGTGACGCCGTCGAGCGCATCCACCTCCGCGTCGCCCGCGCCATAGACCTTGCGCAGGTCGATCGCCCTTGCCGCCGCTAGGGCAGGTACTCCTGTGGCGGGTTCGGCGGACGCCCGGTGTTCCCCCGGACCGCTCTCCGCCGGGAAGCTGTTCGCTGAAGTGCTGCTGACGTCTGACATGGGTCCCCTCTGCGAATGTCTGCTGGTTGACCTTCCCCGAATCGCCCCAGGCGCTCCCCTGCAGCGCCTGGACCCGGTCCACGCTATCGGGAGGCGATGCTGCAGCGCGATCAGGTTTTCCCCCGAGCCTGCCCTGGCCCGGTTCTCGGAGCGAGGGGCGGAAGTCACATGTTTCCGGGCATGGCGGAGTCCCGGCGCGGTCGCCTGGCTGCGCCTCGTCCGTGTCGGTGAGCGGGCCTACAGTGGGCGCATGAGCCCCTTGCACCTCGGTGGACATGTAGACCAGGCCGACCCGGTCGCCGAAGCGATCGACCGCAAGGCGACGCTCTCCCAGTTCTTCCTGGGCGACCCCCAGAGCTACAAGGGACCGGTGGTGTCGTACGCCGGGGGCGCTGCCGGGCTCAAGGCTGCTGCCGAGGCAGCAGGCATCGACCTCTACGTCCATGCGCCCTACCCGATCAATGTCGCCTCCACCAACAACCGCATCCGGATCCCCGGTCGCAAGCTGCTGCAGCAGCACCTCCACGCCGCCGCCGAGATCGGTGCAAAAGGTCTCATCGTGCACGGCGGTCACGTGCTGGCCGCTGACGATCCGGAGGTGGGCTTCGACAACTGGCGCAAGTGCATCGACGGCCTCGAGATGCCGGTGCCGCTGCTGATCGAGAACACCGCCGGTGGTGACAACGCGATGGCCCGCCGGCTCGAGCGGATCGATCGCCTGTGGGAGGCCCTCGGGCAGGCCAAGGGTGGCGACACCGTCGGCTTCTGTCTCGACACCTGCCACGCCCACGCCGGCGGTGAGGAGCTCGCCACGGTGGTCGACCGGGTCCGCGCCATCACCGGACGCATCGACCTGGTGCACGCCAACGACTCGCGGGACGAGTTCGACTCCGGCGCCGATCGGCATACGAACTTCGGCTCCGGCCACATCGCCGGCGACGACCTCGCCGCCGTCGTGCGCGAGGCCGGCGCTCCGGTCGTCTGTGAGACCCCCGGCGGCGTCGAGGGCCAGAGCGCAGACATCGCCTGGCTGCGCGAAAACGTCGACTGACCTGGTTCGGTCCGGCCGCGACGGGCGGTCCGACCCGGCGGGCGCGGTCCGGTAGCGTTGCCCCGCGTGAGCCCGATCGACGTCCGCACGATCAGCGCCGCCGATCACCTCGGTTTCGTCCGCGCCCAACCTCGTGCCAGCTTCCTCCAGACCCCCGCGTGGGGCGAGGTCAAGCGCGAGTGGAAGCGCGAGTCGATCGGCTGGTACGACGGCGACGCGCTCGTCGGAGTCGGGCTCGTGCTGTACCGCCAGCTGCCGAAGGTTCGCAAGTTCCTCGCCTACCTGCCCGAGGGGCCGGTCATCGACTGGGCGGCGGCGGATCTGAGCGCGTGGCTCGACCCGATGGTGGTGCACCTCAAGGCCGCCGGCGCTTTCGGCATCCGGATGGGGCCGCCGGTCGTCACCCGTACCTGGTCGGCCGCCACGGTCAAGCAGGCCATCGCCGACGACACCCATTCCACCTTGGGAGACGTACCGCCCGACGACCGTAACGAGACCGGCGGCGCCGTACAGGAGACCCTGCGCACGCTGGGGTGGCTGCCGCTGAAGGCCGACGGCGGCTTCACGGCCGGCCAACCGCAGTTCGTCTTCCAGATCCCGCTGTCGGGACGCTCGGAGGAGGACGTCCTGGCGGGCATGAACCAGCAGTGGCGGCGCAACATCAAGAAGGCCGACAAGGCCGGGGTCGTCGTCACGCAGGGGTCCGCCAGCGACCTGCCTGCCTTCCATGAGTTGTACGCCGAGACGGCCAAGCGCGATCACTTCACGCCGAGACCCCTCGGTTACTTCGAGCAGATGTTCCGCGCCATGACGCAGGAGGATGACGACCGCATCCGGCTGTACCTGGCGCACCACGAGGGTGACCTGGTCGCAGCGACCACGTGGGTCCGAGTAGGTGGCCACACCTGGTACTCCTACGGAGCCTCATCGAGCGCCAAACGCGAAGTCCGCGGCTCGAACGCGGTGCAGTGGCAGATGATCCGCGACGCCCTCGCGGTCGGCGCTGACGTCTACGACCTGCGAGGGATCACCGATACGCTCGACCCGGAGGACCCGCACGTGGGTCTGATCCAGTTCAAGGTCGGGACCGGGGGCCAAGCGGTCGAGTACGTCGGCGAGTGGGATCTGCCGCTCAGCCGCCTCGTCTACAAGGCGTTCGACCTCTACATGAAGCGGCACTGAGGACCTATGCCACTGACGCTGTACGTCGACGGACCACGCTGGCGCGACCATCTGCACAGCGTCGCGGAGGCTGTCCCGGGCATCGTCCCGGTCGCGAAAGGCAACGGCTACGGTTTCACCGTCGGTCGGCTCGCGCGCAAGGCCGAGTGGCTGGGCGTCGACACGATCGCGGTGGGCACCTACGCGGAGGTGTCCGAGGTCCGGCAGCGGTTCGCCGGCGACATCCTCGTGCTCGAGCCTTGGCGTCCCTTCCTGCCGACGCTGAGGTATGGCGACCGGGTCATTCACACGGTCGGACGCGCCGACGACCTGGCAGCGCTGGCCGATGTGGACGGGACGCCGCGCATCGTTCTCGAGGCGCTCACGTCGATGCGGCGGTTCGGATTCTCCCTCGACGAGCTGCCGGCGATGGCCACCGCGGCCCGAGGTGTGCGTGTCGAAGGTCATGCGGCCCACCTGCCGCTCGAGGGGGGCCATCGAGAAGAGGTCGAGCGGTTGCTGGCGGCCGCGCCGACCGCCCGGTGGTACGTGTCCCACCTGTCACTGCCGGAGCTCGCCGAGCTGCGTCGGCGTCACCCCGAGGTGGAGTTCCGCCCGCGCGTCGGCACGTCGCTGTGGCTGGGGGACCGCAAGGCGTTGACCGCCCGCGCCACAGTGCTCGAGACTCATGCGGTCCAGAAGGGTGACGCGGCTGGCTATCGGCAGCGCCCGTTCGCCAAGGCGGGCACGATGTTGGTCGTGGCGGGCGGTACCGCACACGGGGTCGCCCTGGAGGCGCCGACACCTGCGTCCTCGACGCGGCAGCGCGCGGTGGCGGTGGCGCGGGGCGGGCTGGAGGCAACGGGCCGGGCCCGATCGCCATACGTCGTCAACGGGAAGCAACTGTGGTTCGTCGAGCCGCCCCACATGCAGGTGAGTCTGGTGTTCGTGCCGGGCGGCAAGCCGGTCCCGAACGTGGGCGACGAGATCGAAGTACGCGTGCGCTTCACCACGACCACCTTCGACGCCGTCATCACCTCCTGACCCGCTCCCCCCGCCCCCCCGAACCAGACCCTCCCCCGAAGGCAACTCCCCAGTCCGAGCGGCGCGTTTGCCTAGTGCACAAGCCAGCTGGCTTGTGCACTAGGCAAACGTGCGGCCAGGACTAGGTATCTGGGTCGGGGAGTCGGGCGTGGGGAGTATGCCGGCGAGTCAGGGAGCGTAGATCGGGTCCTGGTCGGGATCGCCTGGAGGCTCGTCGAGGCCTTGCCGGGCGTCGCCGGTGTACCAGTTGAGCCGTTCGGTCAGCGGGGACGGCCCCGGGTCCCGCCAGGGTCGGTCCGACTCGTCCTCGGTATCGATGCCCTCGTCCAGCACCCCGCCCAAGGGGTCGTCGGACAGACCGTCCATCCGGACCGGGTCATGCCAGGGCAGCAGGATGTCGCGCACCACCACGGCTGCCAGGTAGAGCTCCCCAGCCGACCCGGATGACGATGCCCATGACGTACCACCAGTCGATGTGGCCGGCGGCGACGAAGAAGTTGGCGATGTGCATCCAGACCGCGAAGAAGTACAAGATCTCGCACGTCTGCCAGATGATCAGGTCGCGCCAACGCGGACGGGCCAGCGCGGCGAAGGGCAGCAGCCACAGCACGTATTGCGGTGAGTAGACCTTGTTGACGATCAAGAACGCGATCGTCACCAGCAGCATCAGCTGAGGAAGGCGGGGCCGTCGCGGAGCCAGCAGCCCCAGCGCGGCGATCGCGACGCAACAGGACCCGAAGAAGACCCAGGTCACCAGGTTGATCGTGTGGGCACTGGCGGCAGCGTCCTGGCCGCGGACGATCGAGTTGGCCAGCCACAGCGACCCGAAGTCCGGCCCTCGGCTCGAGTTGAACTGCCAGAACCACAGGAACTCAGTCGGCGACCACAGATAGATCGGCAGGTCGACGGCCAGCCAGGCCACCGCCGCCGCCACGGCGGCCTTGTTGAACGGCGCCATCTTGCGTTCGCGGAAGCACAGCACGAGCAGTGGGCCGAGGAGGAACAGCGGGTACAGCTTCGTCGCCGCACCGAGCCCGATGAAGATCCCCGCCACGACCGGTCTTCGGGTCGACCATGCCCACAACGCCCCCGCGACCATGCCGATGGCGAGCACGTCCCAGTTGATCATCGCCGTGAGAGCGAGCACCGGGGCCGCTGCGATGTACATCGCATCCCACGGTCGTCGTCGTTGCGCCGCCACGAAGAAACCCATCGCGATCAGCAGGACGACGAAGAAGCCAACCGCATTGACCCCCCAGAAGACCGCGCTGTCGTACTGGACGTCGAGGTTTCCCGACACCTGCGAAGGCGCCAGCTTCGAGACGTCCGGGTCCTTTCCGATGAGGTGCGTGATCGCGCCGGTCACGCCCATCCAGACACCGGTGAGCACGGGGTACTCGATCGAGAGCTGGTGCTGGTCGGCGCTGGTGGCCGGCTGGGCGACTTCCGGCAGGTCGTCGATCGGCGTGTACGGGAGGATCCCCTGGGCGAGGCCCCGACCGGCATACAGGTACCCGATGTCGGAGTAGCACATGTGCGAGAACGCCTTGGGCGTCGCAGCGTCCGACCACTGGGGTACGACGCAGGGTGACTTCTGCACCACCCCGAGGCCGAAACAGATCGTGACCACGACCAGCGTCAGTCGCAGTGGCGTCCACCACCCCCGGCCGGCCAGCGCCCGACGACCGATCGGACCGCCCACGCGTTCGGTGGCCGCTCTGGCCAGCGGATCGGCGAGAGTCGGCGCAACGACATCGTCACTGGTCCGGGTGGTCTGCGCGAACGGCACGGAGCCATCGTGCCTCATCGCCACCGGCTGTTACGACAGGCCGGCAGAGCCGAGCCCGGCTAACCGCCGCCGCGCGGCCCCGCGCGCGTCGTCCGACCGGACCGGGTGGGCCCGAACGACGTGGTCGTGGTGGTCGTCGGACACGGCCCAGGCAGACAGGTCGGTGCCGTGGTCGGACCTGTGGTCGTCGGAGCCGTGGTCGTCGGAGCCGTCGTGGTCGGAGCCGTGGTGGTGGGCGGAGCCGTGGTGGTGGGCGGAGCCGTCGTCGTCGGAGCCGTTGTGGTCGGCGGGGCCGCCGTCGTCGGCGGCGGCGGAGTAGGTCGGGCTCACGCCCTGGAGCTCAGCCGGCGGCGGGAACTCGCGGATCGGCCGCCCCTCGAGAGCGACCTTCATGTACTCCGTCCACGTCTCGGTCGGGTAGTCCGCCCCGAAGAACGTGTCCAGGTAGCCGTCGAGCGGCTTGGTGCCGTCGCCGCGGGTCAGGGCTCACCGCCGTGGACAGCTGCGGGGTATAGCCGCTGAACCACGACGACACCACGCGCTGGTCGCCGTTCGCCTGGGTGGCGGTGGCGGTTCCGGTCTTGCCCCCGGCGGGACGGCCCAGCGCCTGAGCCCGCTGGCCGGTGCCGCTCTGCACGACCTGCTGCAAGGCGTACGAGACGTTGCTCGCGATCGCGGGAGTGAAGGCGCGGTCGGGCTGATCCTTGTGCTCCATCCGCAGACCGTTCTCGTCGGAGACCTGCTGGATGACGTACCAGCTGTTGCGCTCGCCGTTGGCGGCGAACGTCGCGTAGGCCTCCGCCATCTCGACCGGCTTGATGCTGGCGATCCCCAGCGCGATGCGTCCGTTAGCCGTCAGGCCGGGCGAAGCTGCGGCTCTTCGGTATGCCGGCAGCCACGGCGGCGTCCAGCACCTTCTGCGGTCCGTTCGACATCTTCGTCGTCATGTCGACGTAGGCCGTGTTGATCGAGTCCTCGGTCGCCTTGAGCAGGTCGACGGTGCCGTACGAGATACCGCCTGGGACTCCCGCGCTCTCTCCTTCGTTGCGGACGGTGGAGCCGTCGGGCAACGTCAACGGTGACGAGCCGTTGAACGTGCTGCGCAGCGTCAGCCCGCTCTCCAGCCCGGCTGCAAGCGCGAACGGCTTGAAGGTCGAACCCGCCATCGTGCCGGCGGTGGCGAGGTTGACCTGGTCCTGGGGACCGGGGCCGGTGTAGTTGCGCCCACCGATCATCGCCCGCAGCGCGCCGGTGCCCGGTTCGACCGACGCCAGGGCGATGTGGAGCTCGTTCTTCCCCTTCGGGCGGATGACCTTCACCGCACGCTGTGCTGCCAGCTCGTCGCGCCAGTCCAGCGTCGTCACGACGCGCAGACCGCCGCCGTTGATCTCCTCCTCGGTGAAGTTCGCATCCAGGAGCTCGTTCTGGACGAGGTTGAGCAGGTAACCCTTCTGCCCGCCGTACTTGCTGACCTGCCGGATCTCAGGGAACTTCGGCAGGTGCTTCTCGAACTTCTGCCCCTGGGCGCTGTCGAGGTTGCCCATCGACACCATGCCGCTGAGGACGTAGCGGTAGCGGTCGAGCAACGCCAGCCTCGCCGCCTTGCCCTGCGCCGGGTCAAGCGCGTTGGGCGAGTTCAGCACGGCTGCCAGCACGGCGCTCTCGGGGACGGTGAGGTCCTTCGCGTCCTTGGCGAAGTACGCCTTGGAGGCGGCCTGGACTCCGTACGCACCCCGCCCGAAGTAGATCGTGTTGAGGTACCCCTCCATGATCTGGTCCTTGCTCAGGGTGTTCTCGACCTTGACCGCGAGGAAGGCTTCCTTGATCTTGCGCTTCCAGGTGCGCTCCTGCGAGAGGTACAGGATCTTCACGTACTGCTGGGTGATCGTCGACGCGCCCTGCGTGCCGCTTCCCGAGTGCAGGTTGCTCCAGGCGGCACGGATGATGCCGCGCGGATCCAGACCCTTGTTGGTCTCGAAGGACCGGTCCTCGGCCGACATGGCGGCGTCCTGCAGCGACCGGGGCATGTCGCTCAGCGGGATGCTGTCGCGGTTCTGCAAGGCGAACTGACCCAGCACGTGCTTACCGTCGGAGTAGTACACGGTCGTCGTCTGGGCCTGGAAGGCGGTGTTGGGGTTGGGGATGTCGATCATCTTGTAGGTGATGTAGACCGCGATCGCGAGC
Organism: uncultured Actinomycetota bacterium; assembly: GCA_963712935.1. Lineage (GTDB taxonomy): Bacteria > Actinomycetota > Actinomycetes > Propionibacteriales > Nocardioidaceae > JANLYC01. The sequence continues at coordinate 78,938 of CAVQJX010000019.1, read as the reverse complement.
ACGACGAAGCCCGAGAACGCGGCGATCGAACCCCACTTGGCGGTCTTCTTAGCGATGTGGCGGACCTTCGGCCAACCCTGCAGGTCGCGGGCCCGGATCTTGCCTTTCTTGCCGCTGCCCACGGGCTTGCCGCCCTTGGCGCCACGAGCCGGACCGGTCCCCTTGCGTCCAGCAGGCCCGGTTGCGTTGCCGGCGGATGCGCGGCGGGAGCCGGGGCGGGCGGCCCTACGGCCCGGGCCGCTGGCAGGTGGTTGTTTGTCGCTCACAGGCTTCTTCCAGGTTGTGATCAGGTGCGTGTCGCCTGCTGATCGGATCGGTGCTCAGGTCAAGGATGACGGGCGGTGCGCCATCGCGCAGCCCGGCCGTCGTGTCGCGGCTCAGTCGTCGTCCTCTACGGTGCGTTGCCGGCGGGGCGGCTTGCGAGGTACGCCGTCGCCCACGACGTAGGACTCGACCAGATGGTTCCACCCACAGTTGCGGCAGACCTCCAGGACGTAGATCCGGATTTCGCCGTGCTCATGGGCCATGGCCTCGATCTCGGTGCGCGACTTGATCCGGCCTGAGTACTGGCCGAGCTCGTCGCCGAACACGTAGGACAGGTGCGCCAGCTCCGGCTTCTTGCACACGGGGCACGGGACGGGCGCCGGCTCGCCGTGGTGCTTGGCGGCTCGCAGCGTGTAGGGGTCGGCGTCGCACACGTCCTCGACCGCCGCTCCTCCCCCGCGGAACAGGGTCGCCAACGTCGCTCGCCGCTGCAGCGAGTAGTCGATGACGGAGCGTTGGGACCACATGGTGCCTTCGAGGGTACGAGATGGCAGGGCACTGATTCCAACTGCTGTGATCCGCGCGACAGGGCAGACAGATTTCTTCGCCGTAGCAAAACGATGTATCATGTCGATACGTGGTTCCGATAGGTGTGACCGAGACGTCGTACCGACCGGACAAACACTAGTTGTCAGGAGCAGGACGTGGCCAAGCGCGGTGACGCTCTCGAGCTCGCAGTCCTCGGACTGCTGCACGAGGCACCCATGCACGGCTACGAGCTGCGCAAGCGGGTCAACGGCCTGCTCGGCTGGGGGCGCGTGCTCTCGTATGGCTCGCTGTACCCCTGCCTGAAGCAGATGCTGCGTGACGGCCTGATCACCGAGGACACCACGCACCTCGACGCGACCCCCGAGCTGCCGGCTCGAGGCGGCCGCCGCGGCAAGATCGTCTACAAGCTCACCGCCGACGGCAAGGACCGCTTCGCAGCGCTTGTCTCCGCCGCCGGCCCGAGCGCGTGGGAGGACGACAACTTCGGCGTCCACTTCGCGTTCTTCGGCTCCACCACGGCCGAGACCCGTATCCGCATCCTCGAGGGCCGGCGCAGCCGCCTCGAGGAACGGCTCGACGGAGTGCGTACGTCGCTGGCGCGCTCACGGGAGCGGGTCGATGCCTACACGTTGGAGCTTCAGCGACACGGGCTCGAGTCTGCTGAGCGTGAAGTGCGCTGGCTGACCGAGCTCATCGACTCAGAGCGGGTCTCAGGGACACCCACGTCCCTCAAGGTTCCTGCTGATCGAGTCGACGTACACGACAACATCACCAGCACCGACGGAACCCCGTCCGGTGTCGACAACCGGGAATGAGGAGAGCCGAATGGCTTCGGTCCGTGTAGCCATCGTTGGCGTAGGCAACTGCGCCACGTCACTGATCCAGGGCGTTCACTACTACCAGGACGCCGACCCGTCAGGGAGCGTTCCCGGGCTGATGCATGTGCAGTTCGGTGACTACCACGTCCGCGACGTCGAGTTCGTGGCCGCTTTCGACGTCGACGCCAAGAAGGTCGGCTTCGACCTCGCTGACGCCACCGCGGCCAGCGAGAACAACACGATCAAGATCTGCGACGTGCCGCCTACCGGCATTACGGTCCAGCGCGGTCACACCCTCGATGGGCTCGGCAAGTACTACCGCGAGACCATCGACGAAAGCGACGCCGAGCCGGTGGACATCGTCGCGGTGCTCAAGGAGACGCAGGCCGACGTGCTCGTGTCCTACCTCCCGGTGGGCTCTGAGGACGCCGACAAGTTCTACGCGCAGTGCGCGATCGACGCAGGTGTCGCCTTCGTCAACGCGCTGCCCGTCTTCATCGCCTCCGACCCCGTATGGGCCAAGAAGTTCGAGGACGCCGGAGTGCCGATCATCGGCGACGACATCAAGTCTCAGGTCGGCGCCACCATCACCCACCGCGTGCTGGCGAAGCTCTTCCAGGACCGCGGGGTCGTGCTCGACCGCACCTTCCAGCTCAACGTCGGCGGCAACATGGACTTCAAGAACATGCTCGAGCGCGATCGCCTGGAGTCCAAGAAGGTGTCCAAGACGCAGGCCGTGACCTCCAACATCAACCACGACCTCGGCGCCAAGAACGTCCACATCGGTCCCTCGGACTACGTCCAGTGGCTCGACGACCGCAAGTGGGCCTACGTCCGACTCGAGGGTCGCGCGTTCGGCAACGTGCCGCTCAACATGGAGTACAAGCTCGAGGTCTGGGACTCCCCGAACTCGGCCGGCATCATCATCGACGCGATCCGCGCCGCCAAGATCGCCAAGGACCGTGGCATCGGTGGCGCCCTGCTCGCTGCTTCGTCGTACCTGATGAAGTCCCCGCCGGTGCAGCGCCCCGACGATGAGGGCCGCGACTCGGTCGAGGCGTTCATCCGCGGCGACGTCGAGCGCTGACCACCGCCTGACCCTGAATCAGCCAAGGCCCCGTCTGTCCCGGCAGGCGGGGTCTTGTCATGGGTGCACGCGGGAGACCAGGCCCACCGTGTTTCCCTCGGAGTCGGTGATGAAGGCCATCCACTCCTGGGTGCCGGCCGGCCCGAGGGCGTTGTCCTCGTGCGTGAAGATGACGTGTGGCTCCGTGCGGATCGAGACGCCGCGATCACGCAGGTTCTCGACCGAGGCGTGCAGGTCCTCGACCCCGAGGTAGAGCACCGCTGGGGGCGCGCCGGTCTCGAGCAACAGCCGTACTCCGTCGAGGTCGAAGAACAGCAGACCCGGTGGATCGAACCGTCCGGTCGGTGGCGTTTGCAGCAGGTCGCTGTAGAACGCCGCGGCGCGGTCGAGGTCGTCCGCATGTTGGGCCACCTGCACGAGTTGCATGACTACCTCGTCTCTCGCGCCGTTCGTGCTCCCGTCAGGATGCTATACATGGCCCGTGGCACGGCGGGGCGACCCGATGAGCTCCCTCGACGGTCTCATCACACGACTGCGTGCGGCCGGTTGTGTCTTCGCCGAGCGCGAGGCGCGCCTGATCGCAGCCACGTTCGGGGCGGAGCCGGCCCGCGAGCAAGCCGTTCGACGCCGCGAAGCCGGAGAGCCACTCGAGTACGTCGTGGGAGCCGCCGAGTTCGCGGGGATCACGGTCTCGGTGGGACCACCGGTGTTCATCCCGCGGCGACGCGCCGCCACCCTTGTCGACACCGCCGACCGCGTCGCCGTCGCACCCGTCGGCGCCGGTGCCACGACCGCACTCGACCTCGGCTGCGGGAGTGGTGCCATTGCGGCCGCGCTGACCCAGCGCCACCCCGACTGGGTCGTGCACGCGAGCGAGCTCGACCCAGCCGCCGCCGGCTGGGCCCAGCGCAATGCCGCCACCTACGGCTACACCGTGCACGTCGGCTCCTGGTTCGACGCGCTGCCCACCGATCTGCGCGGTGGGCTCGACGTCGTGGTGGCACACCTGCCGTACGTGCCCAGCGACGAGATCGACCTGCTGCCTCGAGACTTCCGCGACCACGAACCCCGTCACACCGTCGACGGCGGTGTCGACGGTCTCGATCCGCTCCGAGCGGTGTGCGCAGACTCCCTGCGGTGGCTTGCGCCGACCGGTGTGCTGCTCACCCAGGTCGCCTGGCGTCAGGTCGAGACCACCGCCTCGATCGCGGCCGCGGCCGGCCTCGCGGCCGAAGTGACACCCTCCAGCGACGACGACGAGGACACCGTGGTCGTCGTCGTGCGCCCGACCTCCGTCGACAAGCCAGGCTGATGCATTTCGCGGCCGCGCTGCGGCATCTGCTGACACGGCGCCGTTTCCGGCAGTTGTTCGCCGTCCGCGTCACCAGTCAGGCGTCCGACGGCATCTTCCAGGTGGCGCTGGCGTCGTACGTCCTCTTCTCACCGGAGCGGCAACCGGACGCGGCCTCGATCGCCGAGGCCCTGGCCGCCGTACTGCTGCCGTTCAGCCTGCTCGGTCCGTTCGCGGGCGTCTTCCTGGACCGTTGGAGTCGGCGTCAGGTCCTGCTCGTTGCCAACCTGGTACGGCTGATACCCGTGCTCGCCGTCGCGGCGCTGGTCGCCACCGACGTCGACGGGCCGGCGCTGTTCGTGATGATCCTCGTCGGCGTTCAGCATCAACCGGTTCTTCCTCGCCGCGCTCTCGGCAGCCCTGCCGCACGTGGTCGCTCGCGAGGAGCTCGTGCTGGCCAACTCGATCACGCCCACCAGCGGAACCATCGCGTTCATGCTCGGTCTCGGGGCCGCCTCCGCATTCCGGGCCCTCACGCCAGGCAACGTCGACACGCTCGTGGTGGTGATCGCAGCGCTGGGCTATCTGACCGCGGCGCTGCTGGCGCTACGACTGCCCAGACTCCTGCTCGGCCCCCATTTCGACGCGTCGATGAGTGACGTCAAGAAGCAGCTCCGGCACGTCGTCAGCGGCCTGATGGACGGGGTGCGGCACCTTCACGAACGTCCTGCGGCTGCCCATGCGCTGGCCGTGATCGCCATGCACCGGTTCTGCTACGGCCTCTCGACGGTCGCCACGATCCTGCTCTACCGCAACTACTTCCACGACCCCGCTGACACCGATGCCGGGTTGGCGGGACTCTCGATCGCCATCCTGGTGTCGGGGATCGGGTTCTTGCTGGCGGCTGTCCTCACACCTGTCGTGTCGACGCGGCTCACGCCTCCGCGGTGGATCGTCGTGCTCCTGGTGGCCGCCGCCCTGGTCGAGGTGTTCCCGGGCGGCCTGTACACCGAGCCCGCCTTGCTGGTGGCTGCCCTGGTCCTGGGCCTGTCCGCGCAGGGCGTCAAGATCTGCGTCGACACGATCGTGCAGACCACGGTCGAGGACGCCTATCGCGGCCGGGTCTTCTCGTTGTACGACGTGCTCTTCAACGTGGTGTTCGTCGCGGCGGCCGCGGTCGGGGTCCTCATCGTGCCGACCAGTGGCAAGTCGTACCTCGCGCTGAGCGTCATCGCGGCCGGGTACGCCGTGACGGCGATCGCGTACGCGCGCACCAGGTCCGTCCGTCACCCGGAGGCGATCACCGCCGCCGCCCTCGACGAGGTGCCCGACTGAGGCCAGCTCAGGTCGAGGAGCGTTCGGCCCACCAGGCAAGCAGCTCCTCGCGGGCCCGGTCCGGGCCGAGCGGCCCCTCGTCCATGCGCCGCTCCAGCAGGAACCGGTAGGCCTCGCCCACGACGGGGCCGGGTGTGATGCCGAGCGCGGCCATGATCTGCTGACCGTCCAGGTCCGGTCGCAAGGAAGCCAGCTCCTCCTCCTCGCTGAGTCTCTCGATCCGTTCCTCGAGGTCTTCGTACGTCCGGGCCAGGCGTGCCGCCTTGCGCTGGTTCCGCGTCGTGCAGTCGGCCCGGGTGAGGATGTGCAGGCGGTCGAGGAGCGGACCAGCGTCGCGCACGTAGCGACGCACTGCCGCGTCGGTCCACTCACCGCCGCCATAGCCGTGGAAGCGCAGGTGCAGCTCGACCAGGCGAGCCACGTCGTTCACCTCGGCCCCCGCGAAACGCAACGCACGCAGCCGCTTCGCCGCCATTTTCGCGCCAACGACGTCATGGTGGTGGAACGTCACCGTGCCGTCGTCGCTGAAGCGGCGGGTGCGCGGCTTGCCGATGTCGTGCAGGAGTGCAGCCAGGCGGGTCACCAGGTCGGGACCGCCGCCGTCGAGCCGCCCCTCGAGGGCGATGGCCTGGTCGAGGACGGTCAAGGAGTGCTCGTAGACGTTCTTGTGCCGATGATGCTCGTCGCCCTCGAGCCGCAACGCAGGAAGCTCGGGCAGGACCCGGTCGGCCAGACCTGTCTCCACGAGCAGCACGAGACCCAGGCGTGGCCGCGGCGCGAGGATCAGCTTGACCAGCTCGTCGCGGATTCGTTCGGCGGACACGATCTCCAGCCGGTCCCCCATGTCACGCATCGCCGCCACGATCTCCGGCGACACCGAAAACCCGAGCTGCGCGACGAACCGGGCCGCGCGCAACATGCGCAGCGGGTCGTCGGCGAAGGACTCCTCCGGCGTACTCGGCGTACGCAGAACCCCTGCGGCAAGGTCCCGCATGCCCCCGAACGGGTCGACGAAGCGGCCGTCGGGGAGCGACAGGGCCATCGCATTGACCGTGAAGTCGCGACGGACGAGGTCTCCCTCGAGACTGTCGCCGAAGGCCACGGCGGGCTTGCGGGAGGCCGGGTCGTAAGCATCGGATCGATACGTGGTGATCTCGAGCTCGTCGTCGCCGACCCGGGCACCGATGGTGCCGAAGTCGCGCCCCATGTCCCACATGGCGTCGGTCCAGCCCCGCAGGCAGGACTCGATCTCGTCCGGGCTCGCCGAGGTCGTGAAGTCGAGGTCGTTCGAGCTGCGCTGCAGCAGCAGGTCTCGCACGGGGCCACCGACCAGCGCGAGCGTGTGGCCCGCCGCCACGAAGCGCTCGGCAAGGGGTACCACCACCGGGTGGGCCGCGACCAGCGACTGCAACGTGACCAGCTGCAGGTCTGCGGACGACGGGGTGGCAGTCGACGAGGTGGCGGCGGAGCCGCCTACGGAGGGATCGGACACGATGCCCCACTGTATGAGGCGGAGCCTGCTCATGGCGCCACCGGTTAGCATCAAGCCCATGCCCTGGGTCATCCGCGTGCCACGCGAAGTCTGCCGGGGATGACCCTCCCCCACTCCCGACGCGTCCGCCCCCGCCGCGCCGGTCGCCGCTGGCTCGCGGCGACGGCCGGGGTCGCCGTGATGTTGGGCACGCTGACGTCCGCGGCGACCATCGCCCTCGGACCGGGGGCTGCAGGCCACGACCGTCGGCAGCTGGCGTCGAATCACCGAGCCGCAGCCAGATCGGGCGTACCCCGGTTGCGTCGGCTGGATCCGTCCCCCGACACGGGACCCAGCTGGAGCGGACGACAGGCCTGGCGGTCTCGTTGGACAAGATCAAACCGGCCTCGCTGGCACCGCACAAGGACCTCGTGCTCAAGGGTGTGGTGACCAACACCGGAGCCAAGGCCTGGCGGGACGCCCAGGTCTACCTCGACATCGAGAGCCAGCCGGCCACCACCCGAGCGGCCCTGGACAGCTTCCGGACCGACACCGAGGACTTCGGCACGCGGGTCATCAACTTCGGGCGCTTCGACGAGATCGGCAGGCTCAAACCTGGGACTTCGACCCGCTACACGCTGTCGATCCCCTACGGCAAGCTTCCGATCAGCCGCGACCCCGGCGTGTACCACGTGGGCGCCACGGTGATCGCCGGCGACCGTGACGGCACCCGCGCGCCCGTCGCCCGGGTCGACACGGTGATCCCGCTGCTGCCCGATGCGTCCACCGGCCCGCTCACCCCAACAGGCGTCGTCACGCTGATCCCGCTGTCAGCGCCGATCCATCGGCAGGCGGACGGGACGTTCCTCGACGACAGTCTCGCTCAGCTGATCGCGATCGGTGGTCAGCTCCGCAACCTCCTCGACTTCGTCGCGGCCGCCCCTCCGAACACCCTCGAGGTCGTCCTCGACCCGGCGCTGCGGCAGGCGATCGCCGACATGGCCGGCGGCTACCGGGTGCGCAGCCTGGCGCAGGTCTCCGCCGGAGAGGTGGGCGTGACCGGGGCCGGGCAGGCCGATGCGAAGCGGTGGCTCACGGAGCTCGACAGCGCCCTCCGCATCCAGGACCTGCTGTTCATGCCCTGGGGCAGTCCGGACGCGAGCGCACTCGGCGCGCATGCCCTGCCGGGCGTCGTCGACGCTGCTGTCCGGGCGAGCCAGCGCTACGCGGCCCAGCAGCGCATCACGGCGACCGTGGCCAGCTGGCCGTACGCCGGCGCGAGCACGCGCCGCGGACTGGCGATCGCCTCCCGCGCCGGCATGCCCCTGCGGTTCATCTCCCAGCGCAGCCTGACCACGCTGAGAGGCGAACCGCGCCCGAGCTACCCGCCCACGCAGGTCCTCGTGCCGACCGCCGTCGGCCAGGTGACGGCGCTGGTGACCCGCACCGACATCGCCGGAGCCAGGATCGGGCCCGAGCTCGGCGGTCCGCAGCTCCTTCGTGACATCGTCGCTGAGGCCACGGTCCGCTCGCTCGACAAGGAGACCGCCGCGATCTCGGTGGTGGCCGTCCCGTTCGGCTGGGACCCCGGCGTCGCCACCACCAGCTCGGAGCTGGCCAAGGCCTACGGCTTCCCGACGGTGGTACCCGAGACTGCGTCCAGCGCAGCTCAGCAGTCGGCGGTGCCGTATACCGGCTCGGTCGCGATGCCCAAGGCAATCAGCCCCCTGCCCACCGAGCTGCTGAGCGCGATCAAACAGCTGCGCGACAAGGGCCGCATCTTCACCGACCTGGTCAGCGACCAGAACAGCGCCGTACCGCGGTTCGACCAGATCCTGGCTGCGTCCGGTACGTCGCTATGGCGCGACGACCTGCCGGCCCGGGTCGCCGTCACCGAGCGCGCCACTCAGGAGTCGGTCAAGAGCGCCGACAAGGTCACGGTGACCGGCCCGACGTTCGTCGCCCTGTCGAGCGCCTCTGGGCGCTTCCCGCTCACGGTGACCAACGGATTGTCCGTTCCGGTCACCGTCGAAGTGGTGGTCCGGGCAGAGAATCCGGCCGTCACGGTGGATGCGATTTCCCCGCTTACGCTCGAGCCGGGCCAGCGTCGCGACATCGAAGCCACCGCGCGGTCTGACGGCTCCGGGCTCACCGGCGTCAAGGTGCGACTGACCACGACGACGCCACCGGCCTGTCGGTCAGCCGTGGACGTTCGACGTCCGGTCGACGCAGATCGGGGTCGCGATCTGGGTGGTCATGGGTGTGGGTGCCGCCATCCTGTTCGGCGCGGCGGGGCGGCGTATCGTCCAGCGGGTGCGTGGCGGTCGACTCATTCCCCGTGGGGATGCCGGACCGTGACGTCTCCTCCACCGGCACCCGATCCCGCCTCCGAGCCGGCATCCGAGGCGACCGGCCGCAGTGTGCTGTCGGCCAGCGGGGTCATGGCCGTCGGCACGTTGTTCTCCCGCCTGACCGGCTTCGTCCGTGCCACGTTGCTCGCCGCGGCCATCGGCATGGCCGTCCATGCGGAAGCCTTCAACGTCGCGAACACGATTCCGAACAGCCTCTACATCCTGGTCGCCGGCGGCGTCTTCAACACCGTGCTCGTGCCGCAGCTCGTCCGGGCCATCAAGAACGACCCGGACGGCGGCGACGCCTACGCAAACCGCATCATCACGCTGGGCGCCGTGGTGCTGGCCGGAGTCACCGCGGTGCTGGTGCTCATCGCGCCGTTCTTCCTGCGCATCGTCGTCGACAGCAAGTTCTTCACAGACCCGGCCCTGGCGGCTGAACGAGAGTCGCTCATCGACTTCGCGCGCTGGTGTCTGCCGCAGATCTTCTTCTACGGGATGTTCGTGCTGATCGGACAGATCCTGAACGCGCGGGGCCGGTTCGGTCCGATGATGTGGGCGCCGATCGCCAACAACGTCTTGTCCATCGGCATCATCGTGACCTACCTCGTGGCCTACTCCGGCGAGCCGGCCACGGGCGGCTACTCCACCACCCAGGAGCTGCTGCTGGGACTCGGCTCGACGCTCGGCATCGTCGTCCAGACCGTCATCCTGATCCCGTACCTGAAGGCAAGCGGTTTCACGATCAGGCCACGTCTGGACTTCCGCGGCACCGGTCTCGGCCACACGCTTGCGGCTGGGCATGTGGACGGTCGGGTTCGTGATCGTCAACCAGCTTGCTTTCTACGTGATGGTGCACCTGGCGACGTCGGGTCCCGCGGACATCACCAACGGCGTATCGCCCTCCAGCGGCTTCACGGTCTACTCGAACGCGTTCCTGTTCACCCAGGTCCCGCACTCGATCGTCACCGTCTCCCTGGCGACGGCCACGATGCCGTTGATCTCCCGGCTCGCCGCCGACGGGCGTCTCGGCGAGGTCGCGACCGAGATGGTGTCGACGTTGCGGCTGGTGCTGGCCGTCGTCGTGCCCTTCGCCGTGGCGCTGCTGATCCTCGGCCCGTCCCTGGCGACCGTGCTCTTCAGCTGGGGAGCCTCCACCGGCGACACAGGACCCCTCGGCAACACGCTGATCGCGTTCGCTCCCGGCATGCTCATGTTCAGCGTGCATTACGTCGTGCTCCGCGGCTTCTACGCGATCGAGGACACCCGCACGCCCTTCTTCATCCAGTGCCTGATCTCACTCACGAACATTTCGGTCGCCATCGGCCTGACGTCGCTGGTCGAGCCGCAGCATGTCGCACCCGCCCTGGCCCTGGCCTACGGCGCGTCGTACACCGTCGGGTCGGTCGTCTCGCTCAGCGTGCTCGCGAAGCGGCTGGACGGGATCGGACGTCGGGACCTGCTCGCCTTCGTCGGCCGGGTTGCGGCCGCTGCCGTCCCGGCGGCGCTGGTGGCAGCGGCAGCGCTCGCCGTGCTGGGGCTGGCCGGACTCGATGTGGCGAGCAAGACGGATTCGCTGGTGTTGATCGTGGTCGGTGCGGTTCTCGGGCTCGCGGTGTATCTGGTGGCGGCGCGCGCCCTCCACATCACGGAGATCGCCCGCGTGGTGGGACTGATCACACGGCGTCGGCGCACGCCGAGCGGCTGACACCGCACCTGAGCCCGTGAACCGCGGCGACGTCGGCCGGGGTGGCATGCCGGGAGTTAGCGGTAGGCGCCGGGGTGAGCGCCTACGATGAGACAGGGCACGTCGGGTCCGGACCGACCGGCCCTGGCTACACGCACGGCACGAATCGAGACGAGGCAGGAGGATCGTGGGAGCACATCTGGTCGAACCCGGCAGTGTGCTCGCGGATCGTTACGTCATCGAGGACCTGCTCGCCGTCGAGGGCGACTCTCACTCCTGGCGAGCCCGCGACAAGATCCTGGCCCGGTCCGTGGTCCTGCAGATCCTGCCGTCCAGCTCGCCGTACGCTGCTGACCTTCTCGCGGCCGCCAAGCGTGCCTCCCGCGTCGCCGACACACGCATCCTGCAGGTGCTTGATGCGGTCGACGACGGCGAGCTCACGTACATCGTCCGCGAATGGGCGACCGGCCAGTCCCTGAACGCCCTGCTGAACGACGGACCGCTGCCTGCGCGCCGAGCGACCTGGCTCATGCGCGAGGTCGCTGCCGCCATGTCCAACGCCCACCGGATGGGTCTCGAGCACCGCCGGCTGGCGCCCGACACGGTCGTGATCACCAAGTCCAGCGGCATCAAGCTGATCGGACTCGGCACCTTTGCGGCGCTGCGCCCCAGCCCCGACGAGGACGCCGACCCCCAGCGCCAGGACACCACCGACGTCGGGCGCCTGCTGTACGCCTGCCTGACTGCGCGGTGGCCCGGTGGCCAGCTTGCCGGTCTGCCGGCCGCACCGACCGAGCACGGTCGCTTGTTGCGCCCGCGGCAGGTGCGGGCCGGAGTGCCTCGGACCCTCGACGTGGTCTGCGACCGCATCCTCGGCGATCCACCCCGATACGGGGAGCCGATCACATCGGTCGACGAGATCAAGGACAGCCTCAGCCAGATCCTCTCCGAAGAGGGCTTCACCGGGGTCGGCAACATCGGCACGGTCGGGCTGTCGGCCCCCGCCAACCCCACGGCCGTGGTGGCGATGGAACCCCCACCCGCGTTGCTTCCCCGTGACGACGACGGACCGACCACGGGTGATCAGCCGAGCTACGTCGTCGAACCGCCCCTCGAACCGCGCTCGAGGATCGGCCGCACCGTGCTGTGGACGAGTGTTGCCGTGCTCGTGCTCGGAGCGATGCTGTTGGCCTACCTCGTCGGCTCGCACGGCGGGGACAGCACCGCGCCGACCAACTCGCCGACCAGTTCCGGCGGCACCACGGCCGAAGCTGGAAGGCCGATCGCGATCGTCGGTGGCCAGGACTTCGACCCACCGCCGGCAGGCTCCGGGGACGAGAACCCCGACGAGGTGCCGTTGGCCTTCGACGGCAACCTCGCCACGTCCTGGGAGACGTTGACGTACTTCGATCCGCTTTCGGCCGTCAAGCCCGGAGTCGGGCTCATCCTCGACCTCGGACAGGCACAGGACGTCTCGCGGGTCGAGGTCCGGCTCATCGGTGAGCCGACCAGCCTCGAGCTCCGGGCCGCACCGAGTGGCGCCACGTCGGCGCCGACCGGCTCGGTGGACGACTACCAGGCCGTCCAGACGCTGAACGACGCCGGTACGAAGGCGACGTTCAACCTCGAGAAGCCGGTCAACACGCGGTTCCTGCTGGTCTGGCTCACCAGCCTCCCGCAGGAGAAACCCGGCTCCTACAAGGGCCGGATCGCCGAGATCAAGGTCTTCGGGTGACCTCGGCCGGTCCGCCGGGCACGTCGGGGGGAACCGACGATGCGGACCGCGTCGATGACGTCGCCCTGCTGGCAGCACATGTCGCCGGGGATCCCGATGCGTTCAGTGAGTTGGTCCGGCGCCACCGGGACCGGCTCTGGGCGGTGGCGCTGCGCACCACAGGCGACCGGGAGGACGCCTCGGACGCCCTGCAGGACGGTCTGGTGTCCGCGTTCCGACGGGCGGAGACGTTTCGCGGTGATGCACAGGTCACGACCTGGCTGCACCGTATTGTCGTCAACGCCTGCCTGGACCGCATGCGCCGGCGCAGGACCCGGCCCACCGTGCCACTGCCCGAAGACGAGGACCGTGCGGCGGAGCTCGCTCTCGAGCCCGGCGACGACCCGGCTGAGGCGAGTGAGCGGCGTACCGACGTCCTGGCCGCGCTGGCCCAGCTCCCCGACGAGCAGCGCGCCGCGCTCGTGCTCATCGACATGGAGGGCTACTCCGTCGACGACGCCGCCGCTCTGCTCGGCTGCGCCCCGGGAACTGTCAAGAGCCGCTGCTCGCGGGGGCGGGCGCGGTTGGTGCCGCTGCTGACGCAGTACCGGCGCGACCCCGTGGACCTCACCGACCCCGCGGACGACGGCGCCGGAACCACCGGGTCGGACATGGCAAGGTCACGGAACCGTCACGACCCGCCGCGCGTCCAATCCGGTGTCCCCTCCCGGACGCCCACGTCAGCCTCGGCGGATCCCCCGTCCGCCGAGCCCCCCAGGCACGGAGGCAGCACCTCGTGAACGCCAGTCGGCACCCGACGATCGACCAGATCGCCGACCTCGAAGCCGGAACACTCCCGGCCGCTGAGGCGACCGAGCTGTCCACTCACCTCGACGAGTGCACGTCCTGCCGCGAGGTCATGACGGCGCTCGCCGAGGTCACAGCGCTGCTGGCCGACTCCGGTCAGACGGCCATGCCGATCCCTCCCGATGTCGCGTTGGCGGTCGATGCTGCCCTGGACCGGGCACGTGCCGAAAACGCGGCCGGCGTGACGTCGTTGGCCGAGCACCGGACCGCCTCCACGTCCGCCGGACCCGCCACCGGCCCGTCCCCTCGCCGTCGCGGGCGACTGTTGCTCGGCGCCGCAGCAGCCGTCGCGGTCTTCGCCGTCGGGGGCGCCGTCGTCGACCAGCTCGGACTGCTCAGCGGTTCCCAGTCGGACTCCACGGCGTCCGTCGCCGATCAGGAACTGGCTGGTAGCAAGGCCGGTTCCGGCCCGACCGAGAACGTCAATCCGGGCTTCGACAGCGGTGGCCAGGGCACCCAATCGCTCCGGGTCCCGCGCTCGGCCGCACCGACGTTGGACCAGGCTACTGCCGCTGCGTACGCCGCCGGGCTGGCCGACTCGGCGGTGCCGGTCGCGAGGCCGCCGATCGACTGCACCAGTGACGAGTCCTTGGCCTCGGGGGCCAGGCCCAGCGAGTCGTACGTGACGTTCGACGGGCAGACTGCGGTCCTCCGGATCGACCGGCAGAACCGCGAGTTCACCGTGGTTGCCTGCCCGGGACCCGACGACGTGTTGTACGGCTCGTCGTACTGATCGACATACCGGAGATATCCCTCGAAGGTGCCGGAGTGCCTCTACCGTTTCGCCTCGTGGTCCCCATGCGTCACTGCTCCGGCCCCGACACGTGTGCGCGCCCGGTGCCGGGAATGATCAGCACCTAAGATCGGTTGACATGTCAGCGTGGCCGACCGGCCGCGCGCCAGGCGCGACGAAAGCAGGAGCAGGGTGTCGACCGACGTTCGTAACGTCATCATCATCGGGTCCGGACCGGCCGGCTACACGGCGGCGATCTATGCCGCGCGGGCCGACCTCAAGCCGTTGGTCTTCGAAGGTTCCGTCACCGCAGGTGGCGCCTTGATGAACACCACCGATGTCGAGAACTTCCCCGGCTTCCCCGACGGCATCATGGGTCCGGCCCTGATGGACGACCTGCGCAAGCAGGCCGAGAAGTTCGGCGCCGAGCTCATTCCGGACGACATCACCGGTGTCGATCTGACCGGAGAGGTGAAGATCGTCCGTGACACCGCCGGGAACGCACACCATGCGAAGACCGTGATCCTCGCGATGGGGTCGGGCTACCGCAAGCTCGGTCTGCCCAACGAGGACGCCCTGTCGGGCCACGGTGTGAGCTGGTGTGCCACCTGCGACGGCTTCTTCTTCCGCGACCAGCACATCGCTGTCGTCGGCGGCGGCGACAGCGCTGTCGAGGAGGCGACCTTCTTGACCCGGTTCGCGTCGAAGGTCACGATGATCCACCGCCGTGACGAGCTGCGGGCGAGCAAGATCATGGCCGCCCGCGCGCTCTCCAACGACAAGATCGAGTTCGCCTGGAACAGCGAGGTCGCCGAGATCCTCGGCGACGGACAGCTCGAGGGCGTCAGCGTCAAGGACACCCAGACCGGCGAGGCCCGCACGATCGACGCCACCGGCCTCTTCATCGCGATCGGCCACGATCCGCGCTCTGAGCTCGTCCGGGGCCAGGTCGACCTCGACGACGACGGCTACGTCCTGGTCGACGGTCGTACGACGAAGACCAACCTCGACGGCGTGTTTGCCTGCGGTGACCTCGTCGACCACGTCTATCGACAGGCCGTCACCGCGGCCGGTACCGGTTGCGCGGCAGCCCTTGACGCCGAGCGCTTCCTGACCGCTTTGTCGGACGCGTGAGCTAGTTTCCCTTAGAGATCCGATCCCACCCACCTCCCACTCGATGCAGGAGTATTGATGAGCAACCTTCCCGTAGTGACCGATGGCGACTTCCAGACCACCGTGCTGCAGTCCGACAAGCCAGTGCTGGTCGACTTCTGGGCCGAATGGTGTGGCCCCTGCCGCCAGGTGGGACCGGTCCTCGACGAGATCGCCCGTGAGCACGGCGACAAGATGAACTTCGTCAAGATGAACGTCGACGAGAACCCCGTCACGCCGGCCAGCTATCGCGTGACCGGCATCCCGGCCCTGAACGTCTACAAGGGTGGTGAGCTGGTCAAGTCCATCGTCGGCGCCCAGCCCAAGGCCGCCCTGCTCAACCACCTCTCCGAATACATCGAAGCCTGATCCGTCCGTCCGCTCCATCCCGCCCTCCGCATTTGCCTAGTTCACAAGCCACCCGGCTTCTGAACTAGGCAAATTCGCGTTGGGGAGTGGGTACTTGCCTCGGCCAGACACAGCCTGGCGTATGGCACTGAGCGGCTGCGGAAACGTCAGGGGACCGGCCAGGGACCTGGTGGGTTGAGACGAGGCGCGACACCGACCGGACCCGGCTTCTTCTCGGGACGGATCGCGCCGAGCCAGCGTTCGAGCGCCACCTCGACCTCGCCACGCCAGGTCAGCACGCTGCGCAGGTCGAGTCGCAGCCGTGGGTACCGCGGATGCGGGTGCACGGTCTTGAACCCCACCGCCGTCAGGAACGCAGCAGGCATCACGCAGGTGTGCTCGTGGCCATGTGCGTCGGCGAACGCCTCGATCGCCCGCACGCCCCGGCGGCTCATCAGGTCTTTCACGACCGACTGGATCAACACCCGGCCAAGTCCTGCAGCCGCGAAGTCGGGCAGGATCCGCGCGGTCATGAGCAGGACCGCGTCCTCGCTCACCGTGCTGCCACCGACCGGGCTGGTCATCGCCACGTACGCCGGCGGGGCGTACAGGGCGAAACCGGCCACCTCGTCGTCCACGTAGAGCAGTTGTCCGCACGAACCCCACTCCAGCAAGGTGGCGGAGATCCAGTCGTCCTTCAGGCCGGGCTCGGGCAGCCTGGTCCCGGCCTCCCAGAAGGCGCAGGACCGGCACGGGTCCGGCAGGTCATCGACGTTGTCGAGCGTGATCGACACGAGTTTGCGTCCCACCACGCACCTCCTCCTGCTGGCACTCCTGCTCCACCCAGCCGACCTGCGCGGTCGGCAACACGTCTCATCATCCATGCTAGTGCGCGCGGGACACCGTCGTGTGGAGACAGAATGGGTGGTCATGGCCGACACCGACAGCAGCAGGGACGACCACGCACTGCCGCGGCACACCCGGCTGGACGCGTACGTCGACCGGTATGCCGCCCGCACCCATGCGATGAAGGCATCGGAGATCCGGGCGCTCTTCGCCGTGGCCAGCCGTCCCGAGGTGGTGTCGCTCGCCGGCGGTATGCCGAACATCTCCGGCCTGCCTCTAGACGCCGTGGCGGACACGATCGGCGACCTCGTCCGCGACTCGGGGACCTCGGCCATGCAGTACGGCTCGGGCCAGGGAGATCCGCAGCTGCGTGAGCAGATCTGTGAGGTGATGGCCGCCGAAGGCATCAGCGCCCACCCCGACGACGTGGTCGTCACCGTGGGCAGCCAGCAGGCCGTCGACCTCGTCACCCGTGTCTTCTGCGACCCGGGTGACGTGGTGCTCTGCGAGGCCCCGAGCTACGTCGGGGCGCTCGGCGTCTTCAGCGCGTACGAGTGCGACGTCGTCCACGTCGAGATGGACGACGACGGCCTGGTCCCGACGGCACTCGAGCAGGCGATCGTGGCGGTCGCCGCTGCCGGCAAGCGTGCCAAGTTCCTCTACACGATCCCGACGTTCCACAACCCCGCAGGTGTCACTTTGTCGACAAAGCGACGTGTCGAGATTCTCGACATCTGCCGCCGCCATGACCTGCTGGTTCTCGAGGACAACCCCTATGGGCTGCTGGGTTTCGACGGCGAGCCGATGCGTGCGCTGCGGGCCGACGACCCCGGCCAGGTCGTCTACCTGGGCTCGTTCTCGAAGACGTTCGCCCCCGGGTTCCGCGTCGGTTGGGCCGTCGCTCCCCACGCCGTGCGCGAGAAGCTCGTGCTCGCTCAGGAGTCGGCCACCCTGTGCCCGCCGACCTTCAGCCAACGCGCGATCTCGGCGTACCTCGCCGGCCACGACTGGCGCAGCCAGATCAAGGACTTCAACGAGATGTACCGGACACGCCGCGACGCCATGCTTGCCGCGCTCGAGGAGCAGCTCGCCGGCCAGGCCACCTGGACCCACCCGGCAGGCGGCTTCTACGTCTGGTTGACATTGGCCGAAGGGCTGGACGCCAAGTCGATGCTCCCGCGTGCCGTGACGGCTCGCGTCGCGTACGTCCCCGGAACAGCCTTCTACGCCGACGGTTTCGGCAGCAGGTGCATGCGGCTCAGCTTCTGCTACCCCACGCCGCAGCAGATCCACGAGGGCGTACGCCGGCTCGCCGGTGTCATTGATGCCGAGCGCGAGCTGCGGCAGACGTTCGGCGCCACGGCCCAGCTCAAACCGAGCGGGTACGACGGACCACAATCGGACCTGAGCTGAGGTTGCCGTGACGACAACACCAGAACCCTCGCAGCCGCGCGAGCAAGGCGCCACCCACGACCAGTCGGGCCATCGACGCGTGGTGATCCTGGCCGGCGGACTGTCGCACGAGCGAGACGTCTCCTTGCGTTCGGGCCGGCGGGTGGCCGAAGCCGTCGCCGCAGCGGGTGTCGAGGCCAGCGTCCGCGACGTCGACGCCGAGCTGATGAGCTGGCTGCGCCGCGAGAAGCCGGACTGCGTCATCCCGCTGCTCCACGGTGAGTCCGGGGAGGACGGCGCACTCCGCGAGGTGCTCGAGCTGGCCGCGATCCCGTATGTCGGTTCGACCCCCGCCGCCGCCAGGCTCGCCTTCGACAAGTCGATCGCCAAGCAGGTGGTCTCCGGTGTCGGGATCCGGACGCCGGCGTCGGTGTCGCTCCCGGCGGACACCTTCCGCGAGGTCGGTGCCGCCGCCGTGATGGACGCCCTGATCGAGCGGCTCGGGCTGCCGCTGTTCGTCAAGCCTGCCAAGGGTGGTTCGGCCCTCGGCTGCAGTCGGGTCGAGTCCCCGGGCGAGCTCCCCAACGCCATGGTGACCTGCTTTTCCTACGGCGCGACCGCCCTCGTCGAGCGTTGCGTGCGCGGCGTCGAGGTCACGGTGCCGGTCTTCGAGCGCGCCGGCTCCGAAGCTGCCGCTCGGGCCTTGCCCGCGGTGGAGATCCGACCGGATGGCGGCGTCTACGACTACAGCGCCCGCTACACCGCCGGTGCTACCGAGTTCGTCGTACCGGCCACTCTCGATGACGTCACCGCCGCCGAGTGTGCGCGCGTCGCCGAGCTCGCGCACGCCAGCCTCGGCCTCCGCGACCTCTCCCGCTCCGACCTCATCGTCGACGACGACGGCGTCGTCTGGTTTCTCGAGGTCAACGTCGCGCCGGGCATGACGGAGACATCCCTTGTGCCCCTTTCGGTCGAGTCGGCCGGGCTGAACCTCGGAGGCCTGTTCGTCGAGCTCGTCGAGCGCGCGATCAGCCGCTGACAGGTCTCGCTCGGTCACGGTCTCCGACCCAGCCCGGCCGCCGCCGTCCGCCGGTCGGTCGGCGGGGCCGGGCACGCCCGTGGTTTCGGTTGAGTCCGCGCAGCACCCAGGTCAGGTAGCCCGCTGATGCGACCATGACTGCCGCACTGATCAAGTAGATCTCCCGATAGCTGATCAGGCTGACCAGCAAGGCGCCCGCGGCGATCGACACCGCCTGCGGCATCCCCAGCACGACGTCGGAGGCGGCCGAGACCCGGCCCATCAGCCGGTTCGGCGTACGACGCTGGAGCAGCGTGGTGAACGCCACGATGAACACGGTCAGGGCATAGCCCAGCACGACCACGCCGACGAAGATCACCGACAGCGAGATCGAGACGGCACAGATCGCCAGTCCGAGACCGAACATCGTCAGGCTCAGACTGATGGCGCTGGTCTCGCCGAGCCGCTTGATCAATGCCGACGACATGAGTCCTCCGGCGACGGCGCCGACGCCCTGAACGGACACGACCACTCCTACGTAACCGGCCGGCTTGTCGAAGGCTTCGACCATCGCGAACACCGCGGACTCCATGAAGCCCACGACCAGCAGCGACACCCCGACAGCGATCATCGTGTGCAGGAGCACCCCGTCGTCACGGATGTGCCGAACTCCTGCGAGAACCTCGTCCCGGAACTGGTTGTGCTCCCGCACCGGCTCGTCCTCGTGCACCTTGAGCAGCAAGATCACCACGGCAGCGACCACGAATGTCGCCGCGTCGACGAGCGCGACGGCCCCGCCACCCAGCCAGGTATACAGGCCGGCACCGGCGAGTGGCCCCACGAGGCGCAGAGCCTCTTTGCTTGTCGACAGCGACGCGTTCGCGTCCACCAGCAGGTGTTCGGGGAGCATCTCCTTGAGTAGGCCGTTGAGTCCTGCGGGCAGCACGATGAAGGAGATGCCGTAGAGCACGGCCACGGCGTAAACGATCCAGACGTCGGCGCGGTCCTGCACCAGGAGCAGCGGCAGGACCGCCGCCGCCGACGCCAGGTTTCCCCAGAACAACAAGCGTCCGTCGGCGAAGCCGGTCGACCACCATGCCGAAGAGCGGCGCGAACAGGGCGGGGGCGGCGAGGAAGAAGAAGGTCAGACCGGCAGCGCCATTGCTTCCCGGTGAGCTCCTTGACCCAGATGGCGAGCACGATCAACATCAGGGAGTCACCGACCATGCTGGCCAGCAGTCCGGTGAAGAGCAGCCGGAAGCCGGGCTGCCCGAAGGCCGCCTTCACCGCGGCTCCGGAGTCGACCCGGCCTGCCAGGGGCCATGTGGCACCACCCACGCCAGCATCGACATGAGCCGAGCGTCGGCGGGACGGTGGGCCGGGATCCTGTCGCTCGACCGCCTTGGTCAGGAAGAGCTCACGAACCTGGTCGCCGATCTCGCGTGCCTCGTCTGCCGTCAACCACAGCTGGGACTGGTTCACCGACATCGCGGCTCGCCAGGCCTCCGACTCCCGGTCGGCGTTCGCGAGCGCGGCCCGCAGCCGTTGCAGCTCACGCTCGATCGCGACGTCCTGCAGCGAGGCGGCGGCGGTGGTGTCCTCGGCGTCGTCGCCCCAGGTCAGGGATTCGGCCATCGCCTTCCACGGCCGCCTTCGCCCGGGTCCGCTGGTCGCCTGCCTGACGAAGCCGTGCTCCGCCAGCTTGCGCAGGTGCCAGGAGACGTTGGCCGGGGTCTGGCCCAGCTCAGCAGCGGCGTCGCTTGCGGTCATGGCGCCGTGCGTGACGAGCAGCTCCAGGACGTCCATCCGGACCGGATGGGCCAGCGCCTTCATGTCGGCGGCGGTCGTAACCCTCCGTCGCGTGATCGCCATCCATCGAAGGTAATCTTTCGAAAGGCTTCTTGCAATGCCCACAGACGGACTGTTTTTCCTGATCGAGCGGCACGGCGGAACCGTCGAGCGCAACTAGCAGGCTATGTCGACAAAACGCTATGTCGTCGAATCGCTTTGTGGATCCATCAACCCGAGGATGCGCTGGAGGTCGTCCAGCGAGGCGAACTCGACCGTGATCCGCCCCTTGCTGCGGCCCAACGACACCTTGCAGCGTGTCTCGAACCGTTGACCGAGACGATCGGCGATCTCGACGAGCCCAGGCGCGGAGACACGCTGCCGCGGCGTCTGCGCCTTGGGCTGGTCCTCGCCCATGGCCACCAGTTCCTCGAGCGCCCGTACCGAGATCCCCTCGGCAACGACGCGAGCGGCCAGCGAGTCCTGGCGGTCGGAGTCCGGGACTCCGAGCAGAGCTCGAGCGTGGCCCGCGGACAGGATGCCGGCCGCCACCCGCCGCTGTACGGGCGCGGACAGCTTCAGCAGGCGGAGCGTGTTGGAGATCTGAGGTCGTGACCTGCCGATCCGCGCGGCGAGCTCGTCGTGCGTGCAGCCGAAGTCATCGAGCATCTGCTGGTAGGCCGCCGCCTCTTCGAGCGGGTTGAGCTGGGCCCGGTGCAGGTTCTCGAGCAGGGCGTCCCGAAGCAGGTCGTCATCACGCGTCTCGCGGACGATGGCCGGAATTGCCTCGAGACCCGCATCCTGGACCGCCCGCCAACGCCGCTCACCCATGATCAGCTCGTAGCGATCGTCTCCGAGCGGTCGGACGACGATCGGCTGGAGCAGCCCGACCTCTTTGATCGAGTGAACCAGCTCAGCCATCGCGTCCTCGTCGAACACCGATCGTGGCTGACGGGGGTTGGGACTGATGCTCGTCGGCGAGAGTTCGGCGAAGTACGCACCCGCGGGCATCTCACCGCTCACGACCTCGCTGGTGTCGAGGTCCGTCGAGGTGCCGTTGGCGGCAGTGTGTTCCGACCCGCCTTCGTGCGTGCGGCTGGCGGCGGTCGGGATCAGCGACCCCAACCCGCGGCCGAGACCGCGCCGCTGCGTGGTGCTCATGCGGTGCCTTCCTGGTGATCGTGGGTGTCTTCGATCTGATGCGCCAGCTCGGCCGCGGCCTCGAGATAGGACAGCGCGCCTGCCGAGCCGGGATCGTAGGTCAGGACGGTCTGCCCGTAGCTCGGCGCCTCCGAGATCCGCACCGACCGCGGGATGGCGGTCTTGAGGACCACCTCAGGGAAGTGCGTCCGGACTTCGTCGGCAACGCCGGCCGCCAGCCGGGTCCGCGCGTCATACATGGTGAGCATGATGGCGCCGACCCGTAGCCGGGGGTTGAGGTGCTCGCGGATCTGCTCGATCGTGTGCAGCAGCTGGCTGAGACCCTCCAGCGCGTAGTACTCGCACTGGATCGGGATGAGCATCTCGTGGCCGGCCGTGAGGGCATTGACCGTCAACAGCCCCAGGGATGGCGGACAGTCGATGAGCACGAAGTCGTACTGTGCCTCGACCTCGGCACTCTCGCTGAGGTGCGCGTCGAGGGCTTTGCGAAGACGGGTTTCTCGAGCCACGAGAGAGACCAGCTCGATCTCGGCGCCGGCCAGATCGATGGTGGCCGGGACGACGAACAAGCCGGCGATGTCGGGACACTCGACAATGACTTCGTCGATGGGCATCCCCTCGACGAGCACCTGGTACGTACCCGGGGTCCCACCGCCGTGCTCGACGGACAGCGCCGTGGACGCATTTCCCTGGGGATCGAGGTCGACGACGAGCACCTTCAACCCATGCTGGGCGAGCGCCGCCGCCACGTTGACGGTGGTGGTCGTCTTGCCGACGCCACCCTTCTGGTTGGCGACGACCATGACGCGGGTCGTGTCGGGGCGCGGGAGCCGGCGGCGCAGCGGCCGGCCGGTGGCTACTGCGATGCTGTGCTCGGTCGCCCAGGCCAGCGGCGTCGACGTGTCGCCCGCCGGATGGTCATCGATCAACGAGGTCGGCCGCGGTCGGTACGGACGCCGTGGCTACGGACGCCATGGTTTCACGTGAAACGACGGGTGCCGCTGACGCCACGGGCACCACGGTTTCACGTGAAACGTCGCGACCCGGGGCCACGCCCACGTCAGGTGCTGAGGTCGCAGGCTCGGCGGGCTCGACTGCTGGAGATTCAACGGGTGCAGTGGCGAGATGCCGGGCGACGCTGGTGGGTGTGCCCTCTCCCCCACTGAACCGATCCGCCTGGTCGCCGGATGTCCCGGCGGGCTCGACCACATCGATGGACGGCGTGCTGATTCCCGCACCGTCGAAGGAGATGGAGTGGTCCACCGGCGGGGGCGAGAGGGCAGGTTCCTGCTGACGCACGTCACGCGTCGGCGTCTCTGCGGGCCACCCGAGTCCGGGTGCTGTCCGCGGCGGCGGTGCGGGCCACCCCAGATGTGGCGTCACGTTCACGATTTCTTGGTCCTCCCGATCAGTGGCGACTCTATCCGAACCACCCGCGTTGACCCGTCAGCCCCGGCCGGATACTCGTCAACTCGTGCGTTGCTGATCCGATACGTGCGCAGGAACGGTTGGGCGGCAGCCAGCTCGTCCTCCGCGGACGACCCCTTGAGGGCGAGGACCAACCCGCCGGGGCGGCACAACGGCAGGCACCACCGGAGCAGTTTCTCCAGGGGCGCGACGGCGCGGGACGTGACCACGTCGAACGTGTCGTCGTGGTCCTCCGCCCGGCCACGCACGACATCGACCGTGGTCAGCCCCAGGTCGGCCACGACCTCTGACAGGAATGTCGTACGGCGAAGCAGTGGCTCGATGAGCGTGACGTGCAGATCGGGTCGCGCCATCGCGAGCACGAGTCCAGGCAGTCCCGCCCCGGACCCCACGTCGGCCACCTTCGCCCCCGGGGGGAAGGCGGGTGCAACGGCAGCACAGTTGCGGATGTGCCGGTCCCACAGCCGGGGAACCTCGCGCGGCCCGAGGAGACCCCGCACGGTGCCGGCCGTTGCCAACAAGTCGACATAGCGATAGATCGCTCTATCGCCATGGAAAGTCCGTCGCCACCCAGGCGGGATCGGGAGGAGGGGGGGCGCCCGACGGTACCGGAGCCCCCGGTGTTTCACGTGAAACAGCGTCCACGTCAGCTCGCGCTCAGGAGGCCGGCATGACGACGACGCACCGCGTCGGCTCGACCCCTTCGGACTCACTCCGCAGACCTGCGGCCGCGACGGCGTCGTGCACGACCTTGCGTTCGAACGGCGTCATCGGTGCCAGCTTGATGGCCTCACCACTCTGCTTCACGTCGTCGACGGCTTCCTCGGCGAGGATCTCCAGGTTCTTGCGGAGATCGGCGCGGTAGCCGCTGATGTCGAGCATGAGTCGGGACCGTTCACCGGTCTCGCGGTAGACGGCAAGCCTGGTGAGCTCCTGAAGGGACTCGAGCACCTCGCCGTCCGCCCCCACCAGGGCGCTCAGGTCCGCACCCACGATGGACACGGCGGCGCGATCCCCCTCGACGTCCATGTCGAGGTCACCGTCGAAGTCCGCGATGTCGAGCAGCTCCTCGAGGTAGTCGGCCGCGATGTCGCCCTCGGCCTCGAGCTGCTTGATGCGGTCCTTGCTGCCGGGCTCGGCCTCCCGCGCGTCCGTGGTGTCGTCGCCCGAGCTGCCGTCTGCTGTCTCGTCAGCGTCGACCGGCTGGTCGGGAGTCTCGGACTCCGTCGTGACGTCGGGAGCTTCGCTCATGGTGTCTCTTTCCTCGAGGGGTGGGATGGGAACAAGGCGAGCTACTTGCCCTTGCGCTTGCGCTTGCTCCGGGACTTCTTCTGGGGTTGGACACGCGACGGCGGGGGCGGCGGTGCCGGGTCGGTCGCGACGGCGGTGCCGGGCACCGTGTCCGTGCTCGCGGTGGTCCCGTGATGCCGGTGTGCGTCGCGGGCCTTCTTCGCTTCGAAGGCAGGGGTTCCCGGCGTCGGGTTGTTGCGGATCACGTAGAACTGCTGGCCCATCGTCCAGAGGTTCGAGGTCGACCAGTAGAGCAGCACCCCGATCGGGAACGCGATACCGCCGACGGCGAAGACCACCGGGAGGACGTACAGGAGGATCTTCTGCTGCTGCGCGTACTGACCGGTCAGCGCCGACTCCGGCATGTTCTTGCGCATCAGCTGGCGCTGCGTCGTGAACGTCGTGATCGTCATCAGGATGACCAGCGTCATCGTGAGGATCTTGGTCGAGACCGAGCCGGCAGAGCTGGTGAACGAGTTGGAGATCTGGACGCCGAAGATCTGCCCGTCCGCCAGGGTCCGCGCAAGGGTGTTGGTCATCCACCCGATGCCCTCGCCGTCCGAGGCCTTGTTCAAGGTCCGGAACAGGGAGAGGAAGATCGGCATCTGCAGGAGCAGCGGTAGGCAGGACGCCAGCGGGTTGGTGCCGGTGTCCTTGTACAGCTTCATCGTCTCCTGGGTGAGACGCTCGCGGTCGTGCCCGTACTTCTTCTGCAGTTCCTTGACCTTGGGCTGCAGCAGCTGGAGGTTGCGGCTGTTCTTGATCTGCTTGACGAACAGCGGGATCAGCGCCGTCCGGATGACCACGGTGAGACAGATGATCGACAGCGTCCACGACCATCCCTCGCTGGCGCCGAGGATGTCGTGGAAGAGTCCGTGGAAGACCCGGAGGATGCCCGAGGTCAGGTAGTACAGCGGCGTCATGATCGTGTGGCCGATGTTCACCAGAAAAGCGATCACGAAAGCTCCTGTGTCTCCATGCTCTGTCCGGTCGAGCTTGTTGCCCGCCAGGTGAAACGTGTAGGTACGGGGTCATAGCCACCGGCAGCCCACGGGTGGCAGCGTGCCACCCGGCGACCGCCCAACCAGCTGCCCTTCAGCGCGCCGTGCCGTTGCACTGCCTCGAGGGCGTACGCCGAGCAGGACGGGTGGTAGCGACAGACCTGGCCGTACAAGGGGCTGATGAGCAGTCGATAGGCCCGCAGGAAGCCGATGAGCAGGAACTTCATTGCCTGCCATCCTTGACCTTCGCCAGGCAGCGATCAAGGTCGGCACCGAGTTCGGCATAGCCGGCCGTGGCCGCGGCGGGGTTCGCCCGGATCACGTAGGCCCGCCCGTGGGACAGCACCGACAACCGCTCGCGCACAAGGTGCCGCAGCCGCCTCTTCACTGCGGAACGCACGACAGCGGTGCCCACGCCCTTGCTCACCACGAAACCGACCTGCGCCGGGACCGGATCTCCGGGTTCGGCACGGTCCAGCACATGCACGACCAGGAGTCGCGTCCCTGCCCGTTGTCCCGACCGTACGGCGCGCTGGAAGTCGTCGGCGCGGCGAAGCCGATGGACGGCAGGGAGCACGCGAGGCTCACCGGGGCGAGATCAGAGGTCAGATCAGGCGGCGAGACGGCTTCGGCCCTTGCGCCGGCGGCTCGCCAAGATGGCGCGGCCGGCACGGGTCCGCATCCGCAGGCGGAAGCCGTGGGTCTTGCTCCGGCGGCGATTGTTGGGCTGGAACGTGCGCTTGCTCATGGAGGACTACTCCCGGGTCGGATGTGCTGGACAGTCAACAGGCGTCGGCCGGCACTACGCGTGG
The DNA here is from genome assembly GCA_963712935.1 of uncultured Actinomycetota bacterium. Classification (GTDB taxonomy): domain Bacteria; phylum Actinomycetota; class Actinomycetes; order Propionibacteriales; family Nocardioidaceae; genus JANLYC01. The sequence continues at coordinate 52,535 of CAVQJX010000019.1, read as the reverse complement.
ACGAACGGTTCGACAACACCGCTCATCCACAGGTATTTGTCGATAAAGCACTGAGTCTCTTTGTCAGTAACCTTGTCGTTCCTGCGGACACGCGGCACCCATCGACGCCGTAGCCGACCAACCAACGGTACGCGGAGACGATGACGGGGGTCAAACCGAGCTGTGGATGAAGGAGGCTCCCAGCACCTACGTCACAAGCTGATTTCTCCGACACGCCGACCGAACGCCACGACACTCCGCGAGACTGCCCTTGTCGCAACCATCAACCTGTGGATGACGGGTTGAAACCGGTAGCCCGTTCTTGTTAGTTTCCGGCACAGCGTTTCCCTTAGTTTCCCTCCGGTTTTCCCCGCCATGGCCGCCCTCGACGTCGCGCAACACCCGCACCTGCGGGGCCCGTCGACGGTGGCAGGGCGCCCCCGGGTTCACTCCGGGCGACCACCATGATGACCCGCAAAACTCAGCAAAAAGACGTGTGCACAGCCTGTGGACAACAATGTGGACGCACAACAGACCACCCGGATCGGGATCCGATTCGCCCGTGGCTCCGTCGAGCGTCTTATTCAGCGTCGAACCTGCTGCCGAGCCACTGATCTCTGAGGGGACCCTGCCGATGACCGAGGTCGTTGACCTTGCCCATGCCTGGAAGAAGCTCGTCGACGAGCTGCCCGCCAGCCACCGCGCCTGGCTCTCGGCTTCCCAGCCGGTGACGCTGCACGAGAACACCGCGATCGTCGCTGTTCCCGACGACTTCACCCGTAGCCAGCTCGAGACCCGGCTCCGTCCCCGACTCGAAGACGCGCTGAGCCGCTCACTGGGTCAGCCGGTCCGGTTGGCGGTGACGGTCGACCCGACCCTCGGCGACACCGAGCCGCTCTCGACCGCCGTCGAACCAGACTTCGACTCCCCCGAGGCCATCGAGCCCGTGCTTGCCGCCCAGGCCCCAGGTATCGCACAGCCCGTAGCACCCGGCCCCGGTTCGCCCGGTAACGGCCAGGCCGCCGGGAACGTCCGCGACACCCGTCTCAACCCGAAGTACATCTTCGAGACCTTCGTCATCGGCTCGTCCAACCGGTTCGCGCACGCCGCGGCCGTCGCCGTCGCGGAGGCACCCGGCAAGGCCTACAACCCGCTGCTCATCTACGGCGACTCCGGTCTGGGCAAGACCCACCTGCTGCACGCGATCGGCCACTACGTGCGCAGCCTTTTCACCGGCGCACGCGTGCGGTATGTCAGCAGCGAAGAGTTCACCAACGACTTCATCAACGCAATCCGCGACGACCGGGCGGCCGGCTTCCAGCGGCGCTACCGAGACGTCGACGTGCTGCTCATCGACGACATCCAGTTCCTGGAAGGCAAGATCCAGACGCAGGAGGAGTTCTTCCACACCTTCAACACCCTGCACAACGCCAACAAGCAGATCGTGATCACGTCCGACCGACCCCCCAAGCGGCTCGAGGCGCTCGAGGACCGGCTCCGCAACAGGTTCGAGTGGGGCCTCATCACCGACGTCCAGCCACCCGACCTCGAGACCAGGATCGCGATCCTTCGCAAGAAGGCCGCCACCGAGCGCCTCACCGCGCCGCCGGACGTGCTGGAGTTCATCGCCAGCAAGATCCAGACCAACATCCGCGAGCTCGAGGGCGCCCTCATCCGGGTCACCGCGTTCGCGAGCCTCAACCGGCAGCCGGTCGACCTGACCTTGGCCGAGATCGTCCTCAAGGACCTGATCCCCGAGGGTGGCGAACCCGAGATCACGGCCGCGGTGATCATCGCCCAGACGGCGGCGTACTTCGGCCTGTCGATCGACGACCTGTGCGGAACGAGTCGCAGCCGGGTCCTGGTGACGGCCCGGCAGATCGCCATGTACCTGTGCCGCGAGCTCACCGACCTTTCGTTGCCCAAGATCGGGCAGCAGTTCGGCGGGCGAGACCACACCACGGTCATGCACGCCGACCGCAAGATCCGTCAGTTGATGGCCGAGCGCCGCAGTGTCTACAACCAGGTCCGCGAGCTGACCAACCGCATCAAGCAGCAGGCCCGCCAACAGTGAGGCGTCGGTGAAGTCCCGGTGAGGCACGGTATGTCCTACCGGCCACAGCCAGCAACGGCTCCGCACAACCTGGGGACAAGCCTGTGGACTGAGGGGGACAACCACAGCCGACCCTGTGGACGCGTGTGGACAGCTGCGAATGACACCGTTGTACCTCCACCGTTGGACGCGATGCCGGCCGTCCTGTCCACAGGTCCGCGCACGGATGATGTCGGCCTTGACCAGCGGCTTCGAGGGTTGTCCACACTATCCACCGCTGCTATGCCCATGACGGGAGAGTTACATGTATGACCTCTCCTCCAAGATGTTGCGAACGGCCGGGTGGGGAAAACTTGACCTCTCTTCGCCCCAACGGTCCCCAAGCACTCCCGGGCATGGCAGGATTCAAGCCCACCCCACGCCGCTCGCCCTGTCGGATCGAATCGGCGCCTGGGGTTCCATCACGTCCCGTACACGTCCCGGACGCGGCGAAGCCGACCGCTTCGACCACGTTGTCGAGGTAGGAGGCAACGCACCGTGAAGTTCCGCGTCGACCGAGACGTCCTCGCCGAGGCCGTCGCCTGGACCGCTCGCTCCATTCCCACACGTCCCGGCACGTTGCCGCAGCTCTCGGGCATCCTCGTTCGTACCACGCAGCAGGGTTTGTCCCTGAGCGGCTTCGACTACGAGACATCGGCGCAGGTGACGATCCCCGCTGATGTCGCCGACGAGGGCGAGGTGCTGGTCTCGGGTCGCTTGCTGGCCGACATCGCCCGCGCCCTGCCGGCCAAGCCGGTCGACGTGTCCCTCGACGGGGCCAAGCTGGCCGTCACCTGTGGCAGCTCCCGGTTCAGCCTGCAGACCATGCCGGTCGAGGACTATCCGGCCCTGCCCGAGATGCCGGAAGTGGCGGGTACCGTCGACGCCGAGACCTTCGCCGCTGCCGTCGCTCAGGCCGTCACCGCCGCCGGACGCGACGACATGCTCCCGGTGCTGACCGGGGTCAAGCTCGAGATCGACGGCTCGACGTTGTCCCTGCTGGCGACCGACCGGTTCCGCCTCAGCCTGCGCGAGCTCGAATGGACTCCGACCCAGTCAGACCTGAGCGTCAGCGCACTCGTCCCGGCACGCGTCCTGTCCGACACCGCGAAGTCGCTGGCCGCCGGCACTCAGCTCACGATCGCGTTGTCCACCGCGGGTGGTGAGGGGCTCATCGGTTTCGAGTCCGAGGCGGCCGGTGGTCACCGGCGTACGACGACCCGGCTGATCGAGGGTGCCTTCCCCAACGTGCGGCAACTGTTTCCGAGCACCGCCGACATCACGGCTCAGGTCGACGTTGCGGCACTGATCGACTCGGTCAAGCGGGTGTCGCTGGTCGCTGGCCGCAACACCCCCATCCGGCTCGGCTTCGCCGACGGCCTGGTCACTCTGGAGGCAGGCAACGGCGAGGAGGCGCAGGCGTCGGAGTCGCTCGAAGCCACGCTCACCGGCGAAGACATCTCGATCGGGTTCAACCCGTCCTACCTGCTCGACGGCCTCGGCGCCATCGGTGGATCGCATGTGCACGTGCTGATGACCCAGCCGGCCCGACCCGCGGCGTTCGCCAGCCTGGCCGGACCCGAGGCCCAACCCGACCTGGCCTTCCGCTACCTGCTGATGCCGCTGCGCATGCAGGGTTGACGCGAGAGAGACTGGACGCAGCACGGATCCGTCCCGGATCCCTCAGTCTCGGCTCGGCCTCCTCGCCCTGCCCCGAAAGGATGGACGCATGGACATCGGACTCATCGGACTGGGCAAGATGGGCGGCAACATGCGCGAGCGGTTGCGTCGCGGCGGGCACACCGTCGTGGGCTATGACCGTAATGTCGAGATCAGCGATGTGGGTAGTCTCCAGGAGCTCGTCGATGCCCTGGGCACTCCGAAGGCCGTCTGGGTCATGGTGCCCTCCGGTGACCCCACCCGTGAGACCGTGAAGCAACTCGGCGAGCTGCTCGGTGACGGGCGATGTCGTGGTCGACGGTGGCAACTCCCGCTGGACCGACGACAAGGTGCACGCCGATCTGCTGGCCGCGAAGGGTGTCGGCTTCGTCGACTGTGGCGTCTCGGGCGGCGTGTGGGGGCTCGACAACGGCTACGCCCTCATGTGTGGAGGCGACGCCGAGCACGTGGCGACGGTGCAGCCGGTTTTCGACACCCTCAAGCCCGAGGGTGAGTTCGGCTTCGTTCATGCCGGACCCGTCGGCGCCGGGCACTTCTCCAAGATGGTCCACAACGGCATCGAGTACGGCCTCATGCAGGCCTACGCCGAGGGCTACGAGCTGCTGCAGAAGGCCGAGATCTGCGAGAACGTCACCGAGGTCTTCGCCTCGTGGCGTGAAGGCACGGTGATCCGTTCCTGGCTGCTCGACCTGCTGGTCGCCGCGCTCGACGAGGACGAGGGGCTGGCTCAGATCGTCGGGTACGCCGAGGACTCTGGTGAGGGCCGCTGGACGATCGAGGCGGCCATCGACCACGCCGTACCGATGCATGCCATCACGGCCGCGCTGTACACCCGCTTCCAGTCCCGGCAGGACGAGTCGCCGGCGATGAAGGCCGTGGCGGCTATGCGCAACCAGTTCGGTGGGCACGCGGTCCGCTCCGGCGGGGGCAAGAGTGCCACGCCGTCGGCGGACGTCGAGCAGTCCTAGTGACGACCGAGCCGCACTGACCGGGGAGCCTGCCACCGGTGCATGTCTCCCACCTCACCCTGGTCGACTTCCGTTCCTATGCCTCGGCGGACGTCGAGATCCGGCCGGGCGTCTCGGCGTTTATCGGACCCAACGGCCAGGGCAAGACCAACCTCGTCGAGGCGATCGACTACGTCGCTACCCAGTCGTCGCACCGCGTCGCGAGCGACCAGCCGCTCGTGCGGTTCGGGGCTGACCAGGCGATCGTGCGTACGACGATCCAGCGTGACGACCGGCAGGCACTCATCGAGCTCGAGATCAACCCCGGCAAGTCGAACCGGGCCCGCCTCAACCGGGGAGCGGTGCCGCGGGCCCGTGAGGTGCTCGGGATCCTGCGCACGGTCGTCTTCTCGCCCGAGGACCTCAGCCTGGTCAAGGGCGACCCGGGTGACCGCCGCCGGTTCCTCGATGACCTGCTGGTGGCCCGGCAACCGCGCTTCGCCGGCGTCCGCGCCGACTACGACCGGGTCCTGCGGCAACGCAACACCTTGCTCAAGACCGCCGGGGGCCGACGCTCGGGGCAGCGCAACGAAGGTGCGCTGTCGACACTCGAGGTCTGGGACGCGCACCTCGCCCGGGCCGGGGCCGAGCTGCTGGCGGCCCGGTTGGCTCTCGTCGACGAGCTCAGGCCGCACGTGGCTCGGCACTACGCGGACGTGTCCGTGTCAGTGCCGCGGCCGGATGGCGGCAACGACGCCACCTTGGCCTACAAGCCGTCGCTCGATCTCGAGCCCGGTCTCGTCGAGCGGGAGCAGCTGATGGAGGCGCTGCTCGCTGAGCTCGGCCGGCGCCGCAGCGACGAGCTCGACCGGGGTGTGAGCCTGGTGGGTCCCCATCGCGACGATCTCGTGCTGTCGCTCGGGGTCTTGCCGGCGCGTGGGTATGCCAGCCATGGTGAGTCCTGGTCGTTCGCGCTCGGCCTCCGGTTGGCTGCCTTCGAGCTGCTCCGCGCCGACGGCGACGACCCGGTGCTCATCCTGGACGACGTCTTCGCCGAGCTCGACGACCTGCGGCGCGGTCGGCTCGCCCAGTTGGTCGCCGAGACCGAGCAGGTGCTGGTGACGGCAGCCGTCCGTGACGACGTGCCGACCACGCTGGTCCAGCATCTCTTCGACGTCCGCGAGGGGGCGGTGACCAGTGCCTGAGCCGGCTGACGACAGTGCCCGGACCGAGCTGCCCCCGCCGAGCACAGGTGTGCCGGCGCCGGGCGACCGGGAGGGCGCTCTCGCCGGCACTGACCCCCCGCACGACCCGACCGGTCTGGACACGGCGCGGGCGCTGGCCTCGGGACTGCGCGGCCAGGCCCGGCGGCGTACGACCGGCCGGCGGACCGGTCCGACACCCGACGACCCGTTGCGGTCCGGCGCTCATCCCGACGATCGCGATCCTGCGCTGATCGGGTCGGCAGTCGAGAAGCTCGTCAACGACAGCGGCTGGACCACCGATCTGGCGGTGCACGGTGTCTTCGGTCGGTGGGCGCAGATCGTCGGCGGTGAGGTGGCCGAGCACTGCACCCCGGAGAGCTTCGCCGAGGGCCGGTTGACGGTCCGCACCGACTCGACAGCCTGGGCCACGCAGCTGACCCTGCTCGCGCCGAACGTCGTACGCCGGCTCAACGAGGAGCTCGGTCATGGCACGGTGCTGCGCATCGACGTGGTGGGGCCGATAGCACCGTCGTGGCGTCGTGGTCTGCGCAGTGTCCGCGATGGGCGTGGCCCCCGCGACACGTACGGCTGATCGACCGCTCGACACCGTGGAACTCCGTGGGCCGGCAACGGCCAGCAGGCGATCTGGCGGCCGGTCGGCTATGGAGGGACTCATACCCGACCCCACGGATGGCTGCAACTGCCGTTGCAGGCCCGTGTGCACAGTGTTCTCCGCTCATCCACCCCATCCCCAGCCGGTGCCAATGCCGTCATCGGGCTGGGAATCGCCTATACTCGAAACGTTCAAGGAAGGCCGCTTCACCGTGCGGACCTGACCCGATGAGGGACAGGAGCGGGACTGACGCCTCGCGTTCTGCACCGGCGGCCTTTGTGCTGAGTTGACGCGGTTCTCGCGCTGGCCCCCGGCCGGGCTCGACGACCGACTTCGGAGGAACCAAGCGTGACGCAAGGCGACAACGGCAGCGGCGGAAGCGACGCCCCGGACCGCAACGACCTCGTCCCCCCGGAAGCAGCTGATGCAGAAGCCGTCGTTCCCGCGACCGAGGACGGCACGTATGACGCCTCCGACATCACCCTGCTCGAAGGGCTGGAGGCCGTGCGCAAGCGGCCGGGCATGTACATCGGGTCCACCGGCGAGCGGGGTCTCCACCACCTGGTGACCGAAATCGTCGACAACGCCGTCGACGAAGCGCTGGCCGGGTACTGCGACCTGGTCGACGTGACGTTGCTCGCGGACGGCGGGATACGGGTGATCGACAACGGTCGCGGCATCCCGACGGGCATCCACCCGACCGAAGGTGTACCGGCGGTCACGTTGGTGCTGACGCAGCTGCACGCCGGTGGCAAGTTCGGCGGTGGCGGCTACAAGGTGTCCGGAGGTTTGCACGGGGTCGGTTCGTCAGTCGTCAACGCACTGAGCAAGAAGCTGATCGTCGACGTCAAGAACGACGGCTACCGCTGGACCCAGTCCTTCACGTTCGGCGTACCCGATGGACCGCTGGAGCGGCACGAAGCCACTGACGAGACCGGGACCACGATCACGTGGTGGCCGTCCGACACGATCTTCGAGACGGTCGACCACTCCTTCGAGACGATCGCCTCCCGCTTCCGCGAGATGGCTTTCCTCAACAAGGGCCTGGAGATCGTCGTACGCGACGAGCGGCCCGAGCGCGCGGCCGGGATCGCGGAAGCGGTCGCGGACCAGACCATCGACGCCTCAGTCGACGGCGGACCTGACGGCATCCGGTCCGACCACGCGGGCGGTATCGAGCGGCGCTTCCTCTACCAGGACGGTCTGGTCGACTACGTCAAGCACCTGAACTCCACCAAGGACGCGATCCACCGCACGATCATCGCGTTCGAGGCGTCCAACGACGACATCGGCATGAGCCTCGAGGTGGCGATGCAGTGGAACACCAGCTTCACCGAGTCGGTCCACACCTTCGCCAACACGATCAACACCCACGAAGGTGGCACCCATGAGGAGGGCTTCCGCGCCTCGTTGACGACCACCGTCAACAACTGGGCCGAGGAGTGGGGACTCATCAAGAAGAAGGAAGACCGGCTGTCCGGTGACGACGTCCGCGAAGGCCTCACCGCCATCGTGTCCGTCAAGCTCGCCGAGCCGCAGTTCGAGGGTCAGACCAAGACCAAGCTCGGCAACACCGAGGCCAAGTCGTTCACCCAGAAGATCCTCAACGACCAGCTGGGCGAGTGGTTCGAGAAGAACCCGGCCGAGGGTCGTGACATCGTGCGCAAGGGCATCGCCGCGGCGACGGCACGCGTTGCTGCCCGCAAGGCCCGCGACCTGGCCCGCAACCGCAAGGGTCTGCTCGGCGGTGGCGGTCTGCCCGGCAAGCTGTCGGACTGCCAATCCACCAACCCGGCCGAGTGTGAGCTGTTCATCGTCGAGGGCGACTCGGCCGGCGGCTCTGCGCGTGGTGGCAGAGACCCACGCGTGCAGGCGATCCTCCCGATCCGCGGCAAGATCCTCAACGTCGAGAAGGCCCGCATCGACCGTGTCCTCGCCAACACCGAGGTGCAGGCGATCATCTCCGCTCTCGGTACCGGCATCCAAGAGGACTTCGACGCCGACAAGCTGCGCTACCACAAGATCGTGATGATGGCCGACGCCGATGTCGACGGTCACCACATCCAGACGCTGCTGCTCACGTTGCTGTTCCGGTTCATGAAGCCGCTGATCGAGGGCGGCTATGTCTACCTCGCCCGGCCGCCGCTGTACCGGCTGAAGTGGAACAACCCGCACCCGCACGAGTACGTCTACTCCGACCGCGAGCGAGACGCGCTGCTGGAGGCCGGCAAGGCCGAAGGCAAGAAGTTGCCCAAGGAGAACTCGATCCAGCGTTACAAGGGTCTCGGTGAGATGAACGCCGACGAGCTCTGGGACACCACGATGGACCCCGACAACCGGGTGCTCTCACAGGTGACGCTCGACGACGCGGCGCAGGCCGACGAGATCTTCTCCATCCTGATGGGTGAAGACGTCGAACAGCGGCGATCCTTCATCCAACGCAATGCCAAGGACGTCCGCTTCCTCGACATCTGATGGACGGACCGAGCGACGAGTCGCGCGGTCCGGCTCAGCAAACCACTTGAAGAGAGCCGCGGTCCGGCTCGACCAAGCAACGTGAAGAGGGCCGAGACGTGCTAGATCGCCTTACCAGTAAAGGATTCACGCGGTGACTGATGACGGAACGACCACTCCGGAGATCCCGATCGGCGGCCGCATCGAACCGGTCGAGCTGCAGACCGAGATGCAGCGGTCCTACATCGACTACGCCATGGCGGTCATCGTCGGCCGGGCCCTGCCCGATGTCCGCGACGGCCTCAAGCCGGTGCACCGCCGCGTGTTGTACGCCATGTACGACGGTGGCTACCGGCCCGACCGCGGCTTCTCCAAGTGCAGCCGCGTCGTCGGTGACGTCATGGGTCAGTACCACCCGCACGGCGACAGTGCGATCTACGACACCTTGGTGCGGCTGAGCCAGCCATGGGTGATGCGGGCTCCCCTGGTCTCGGGCCAGGGCAACTTCGGTTCACCAGGCAACGACCGCGCCGCTGCGATGCGTTACACCGAGTGCAAGATGGCGCCACTGGCGATGGAGATGGTCCAGGACATCGACCAGGACACCGTCGACTTCCGGCCCAACTACGACGGGCGCAGCCAGGAGCCGGTGCTGCTGCCGGCGCGCTTCCCCAACCTGCTCGTCAACGGCTCGGCCGGTATCGCGGTCGGTATGGCGACCAACATCCCGCCGCACAACCTGCGTGAGGTCAACGAGGGCGTGCAGTGGTTGCTCGCCAACCCGACCGCCACCCGCCAGGAACTGCAGGACGCGCTGATCGAGCGCATCAAGGGCCCCGACTTCCCGATGGGCGCCCTCATCGTCGGCACCCAGGGCATCGAGGACGCCTACCGCACCGGACGTGGCTCGGTCATGATGCGCGCCATCATCGATGTCGAGGAAGACAGCAAGAACCGCACCTGCCTCGTCATCACCCAGCTGCCGTACATGGTCAACCCCGACAACCTCGCGTTGAAGATCGCCGAGCTCGCCGACTCCGGTCGCGTGCAGGGCATCGCCGACGTGCGGGACGACTCGTCGTCGCGCACCGGGCAGCGCCTGGTCGTCGTGCTGAAGCGCGATGCTGTCGCCCGCGTCGTGCTGAACAACCTCTACAAGCACACCGATCTCCAGCAGAACTTCAGCTGCAACATGCTGGCGCTGGTCGACGACGTGCCGCGCACGCTCTCGATCGACCAGTTCGTCTCCAACTGGGTCGACCACCAGATCGACGTCATCCAGCGCCGCACCCGCTACCGGCTGCGCGAGGCCGAGAAGCAGGCCCACATCTATCGCGGCCTCGTCAAGGCACTCGACGCCCTGGACGAAGTCATCGCGTTGATCCGCCGCAGCCAGACCACCGAGGACGCCCGTAACGAGCTGATGGCGTTCCTCGACATCGACGAGATCCAGGCCCGCGCCATCCTCGACATGCAACTGCGGTCGTTGGCGGCACTCGCCCGGCAGGCGATCGTCGACCGCCTCGACGAGCTCGAGGTCATCATCGCCGACCTCGAGGACATCCTCGCGTCCGAAGAGCGGCAGCGCCAGATCGTCAGCGAAGAGCTGCAGGCGATCGTCGACAAGTACGGCGACGAGCGCCGCAGTCAGATCATCCCGGCCGACGGCGACCTGTCGATGGAAGACCTCATCCCCGACGAGGACATCGTGGTCACGATCACCCGGGGCGGCTACGCCAAGCGCACCAAGGCCGATCTCTATCGGCTGCAGAAGCGAGGCGGCAAGGGCGTGCGGGGCGCGGCGCTGAAGGGTGACGACCTGGTCGAGCACTTCTTCTCCTCGACCAACCACCACTGGTTGCTGTTCTTCACCACCGCCGGGCGCGTCTACCGCACGAAGGCCTACCACCTGCCGGAGTCGGCACGTGACGCCAAAGGCAGCCATGTCGCCGGTCTCCTGTCGTTCCAGCCCGACGAGCAGATCGCCCAGGTGCTGGCGATCCGTGACTACGAGCAGGCGCCGTACCTCGTGCTGGCCACCCGGCACGGCTTGGTCAAGAAGACCCGACTCACCGACTACAACTCACCGCGTCAGGCGGGCGTCATCGCGATCAACTTCCGCGACGACGAGGACGAGCTCATCGGGGCCCACCTGGTCACCGCCGACGACGACCTGTTGCTCGTGTCGAAGAAGGGCCAGTCGGTGCGCTTCCGCGCCGACGACACCCAGCTACGACCGATGGGTCGCGCCACCTCGGGTGTCACGGGGATGAAGTTCCGCGCCGGAGACGAGCTGCTGTCCATGTCGGTCGTGGCGCACAGCCCCGAGGAGGACGCCCCGGTCCGCTACGTCTTCACGGTGACCGACGGCGGCTTCGCCAAACGGACGGTTGTGGAGGATTATCGCGTACAGGGACGTGGCGGACTCGGGATCAAGGCGATGAAGCTCCAGGATTCGCGCGGATCGCTGGTTGGTGCGATCGTTGTCATCGACTCCGATGAGGTCATGGCCATCAAGGCCAGCGGTCAGGTGACTCGCTCAGCCGCTACCGACGTTCCGGCCAAGGGACGTGACACCATGGGAGTCAAGTTCGTCACCGTCGCTGATGCAGATGCGGTGGTGGGGATCGCACGCAACACCGAACGCGAGGTCGATGACGAGCTCCTCGTCGACACCGACGAGACGGCGGACACGCCGGTCGACACCGCGGCGGACGGGGAAGGGACCCCGGCTGAGGCCATGACGCCTGAGTCGGACGCGACGCCTGACGCCGCACCCGAACCAGCCGACGAGACGCATGACTCTGCACCGCAGGAGGATGGGACGGAATGAGTAACCCGCGCGACAACGAGCCGCTGGCACCCCGGCGGTCGCTGAGCAAGGCCGGGGCGACCTCCGGATCTACCCCCGCCCCGGGGACGCCGGCGGCGCCGACCCCGTTCGGTACCGCCCAGCGCGAGGCTGCCGACACGCCGGCTCAGCGCAAGGTGGCCGACAAGGCGGGGCCGGAGACTGCATCGGCGGCCGCGGCGGCTCGCGCCGACCGTGACTTCGCCGACCTCCGCGCTGACCGTGACTTCGTCGATGCACCGACGCAGCCGGTCATGACCCCGCCCTATGGCGGCAACCCGCAGCCGTACTCCGTCGCCGAGGTCGACAAGGGTCGGACCTTCCCGGTTCCGCCGGCCCCGGTCGAGCAGGGTGACCACCGGGCCGCCGTACCTCCCGCTGTCGACAAGCGGGCCGAGCGGCGCGCTGCCGCGTCGAGACCACGGACGGTGCGCCGGGCGAAGCTCAGACTCATGCGCGTCGACCCCTGGTCGGTGACGAAGGCGTCACTGCTGTTGTCGATCGCCTTCGGCATCATGTGCGTGGTCTCGGTCTTCCTGATCTTCTCGATCATGAGTGCGGCCGGACTCTGGGACCACATCAACGCCACCATCCAGGGCGTCCTCAACCAGGACCAGGCCGATGCGTTCGACATCAAGGACTACGTCGGCATGAGTCGGGTCATGGGCATCACGATGCTGATCAGTGCGATCGACGTGGTGCTGATCACTGCGCTGGCCACCCTCGGTGCGTTCATCTACAACATGTCCGCATCGCTGCTCGGCGGCATCGAGGTCACCCTCGCGGAGGACGTGAAGTAGCCGGCTCGGACCGGCCCGGATCGCACTGAACCGGTTTGGGAGCAACCTGTCCGATGGGGTAATCTCACTCGTCGGCCTCCACATGAGGAGGTCTGTCTCACGGGCCTATAGCTCAGACGGTTAGAGCGCTTCCCTGATAAGGAAGAGGTCAGAGGTTCAAGTCCTCTTAGGCCCACTGTGTTGACTCAGGGTCGACTCAGGCCAGCAGGACCGGCGGGTCTGGCTCTCGGGCCGGCGCACAGCGTCAACAGCGTCCAAAGTGTCCGACCAGCCTGAAAGGTCCATCATGCTGAAGAAGCTTCTCGCCGTCGTCGTCGTCGGCGCCATCGCCAAGGTCGTGTTCGACAAGTTCACGGGCAACGACAAGGACGCCGAGCTCTGGGCTGAGGCAACCGACGCGATCAAGCCCGGTCACTGATCGCAGCTCAGACGTCGTACGACGTCAGCGTCCGACCCCACAGGTCGACGCCCAGGGGACGTGGCGCAATTGGTAGCGCACCTGCTTTGCAAGCAGGGGGTTGAGGGTTCGAGTCCCTTCGTCTCCACCACTGTCGTGGCCGCAGTTCGGAACAGGACTGTCGTCTGGAGCGGTCCCGGACCGCAAGGGCGTTCCGAATCAGCGGCTCAGGAAACCGCTGCCCCGTCGAGCAGCGGGGCGAGCTCCGCGACGACCGCGTCCAGGTAGGTCAGGTCATGGCGGGCACGCGACATGATGATGGCGCCCTCGAGCGCGCTGATCACAACTCCGGCGAGCCCGACCGCGCGGCCGGCCGGCACCCCGGCGTTCACCAGCTCGGTCCGGACTGCCCCTTGCCACGCGTCGAACGCCGCCCCCGTCGCTTCGCGGATGGCGAGGTTGTCCGACGCGGCGTCCACGACCGTGGCCACCACGGGGCACCCCAGGGCGAAGTCCGACTCCGACAGCCAGGTCCGCCACCTGGCCGCCATGCGGGCCAGGACGTCCGAGGGCCTGCCGGCGTCGCCCTCCGCAGTCGGACGGGCTGATCGGGCCGCCCGACGAGCGGCGAGCGCCAGCGCCTCGCGCACCAGTTGGTCCTTGCCATCGGGGAAGTAGTGCTGCAGCGAACCTCGTGGCGCCTGGGCGTGCGCCACGACCTCGCGGAGTCCGGTGCCGCTGACGCCCTGTACGCAGATCAGGGCCATGGCGCTGCGGACCATCCGCTCGCGCGGTCCGTGCTGGCTCGTGATCGCGCCGGAACCCGTCGAGTTGTCCGGGTCGGTCACGGCCTCAGCCACGCTGCCTCCTTTGCTGTCGCCGACGTCGGGTTCAGCCGGGCCTCGGCGGTGATGACCTCGCCGTCGCGGTGGACCTCGAGCGGTCCGAACTCGCGGCGCAACGTCCGGACCAGCTCCCTGCCTTGGTTCAGCATGCACCACCGGACACGCTCGATCCCCCGTTGACGGGCACGGGTGACGAGACTCGTCAGCAACCAGGTGCCGAGTCCCTGGCGCTGCCAGCTGTCCTCGACGAGCACGGCGATCTCGACCTTGGAGCCCCGGTCCGACGGAACGCGCGCGGCTGAGGCGATGGCCACGAGCGGGCTGCGTAGCGGGTCAAGGCGCTGCACCTCGACGACCAACGCGTCGTGCACGTCGGGCTCCGCCGAGAGCACCTGGCGCAGGTACGCCGGCGGGATCTCCCGCAACGCTGCGTGGAACCGGTCGTAGCGGGTGGCGGGCGTGCACCGCTCGAACAGTTGACGTAACCGCGTGGCGTCGCTGGACAGGCACGCCCGGAGCAGCACGGCCGGGCCCGGTGGCACCGCCCGCACCCCCGGCAGGACCGGAGTCCTCGGGCTGCGCGTTGTCGACACGGCGGCGGTCGGTGCCATAGTCTGCCCATCGTTCATCATGACAGTCGTCATAGTCAAGTGAATTTCCAACGACGGAGGGAGCAGGAGATGGCAGTGCAGGGGCACCTCGAGGGATCGGCGATCGGCTTCATCGGCCTCGGCCTGATGGGGCAGCCGATGGCGATGAACCTGGCGCGGGCCGGCACACCGCTGCTCGTGTGGAACCGCACGGAGAGCAAGACCGAGCCGCTGCGTCTGGCCGGCGCAGGCGTGGCGTCCACCGCCGCCGAGGTGCTGCGGGAGGCGCGAGTGGTCATCCTCATGCTGGCCGACGAGGCCGCGATCGATGCGGTGCTGCAGCGCGGCACCCCGGGCTTCGCGGCCGTCGACGGACGGATGGTCATTCACATGGGGACGACCTCTCCCGACTACTCGCGCTCACTCGAGGCCGACATCAGAGCCGCTGGCGGGAGCTATGTGGAGGCGCCGGTCTCGGGGTCGCGCAAGCCGGCCGAGGCGGGCGAGCTCGTGGCCATGCTGGCCGGCGACGCGGACGGGGTCGCGGTGGCCGACTCGGTCATCGCCCCCATGGTCCGCAATGCCGTCTCCTGTGGTGACGTGCCGAACGCGCTCCTCATGAAGCTGTCGGTCAACCTGTTCCTCATCACCATGGTCACCGGCCTGACCGAGGCCTTCCACTTCGCCGACCGGCACGGCTTGGACCTGCGCCAGCTGGTGGACGTCCTCGACGTCGGACCGATGGCGAGCAACGTGTCCCAGGTCAAGGCACTCAAGCTGCTGCAGCAGGACTACGCCGCGCAGGCCGCCGCCGCGGACGTCCTGAAGAACAACGAGCTGATCGCCGACGCGGCTCGCGACGCCGACCTCGCTTCTCCGTTGCTCAACGTCTGCCGCGACCTGTTCGCGGAAACCGTCGAACTGGGCTACGCCGACGCGGACATGATTGCCGTCCTGGCGGCCATCGAACGGCGTACCGACGAGCTCGGCGTCCCGCACGGAACGGACGGCGGGAGCGATGGCACACTCGATGCCATGTCCGTCGCCCGCCAGCCCGCCCGTCATCCGTCGGCATGACGATCCGCCAGCTCTTCACCTGGCGGGCACTGGGCCTGGGTGTTCTCGCGCTGGTGCTGATCGCTGCCATGGTCGTGCTGGGGCTCTGGCAGCTCGGGGTGTACGACGACCAGCAGCATGACAATGCGCAGTCCCAGCTCGCGCGTCCCCCTGTGCCGCTCGACGAGGTCCTCGGGCCCTGACGACGCGTTCCCGGGCGGTGGGGTGGCACGACCGGTCACGGTCAGCGGGCACTACCTGCCGGGAGAGCAGTTCGAGGTCCGGGACGGTGCCACGCTCGGCGTCGCTCGTGCCGTCGTCACTCCGTTGGCGACCGCGACCGGCTCGGTGGTGCTCGTCGTGCGTGGGCAGGGTGACCCCGAGACGACCCCACCCCCGCCGCAGGGCTCAGTGACGGTCACGGGCGTGCTGGAGCCTTCGGACGCGAGCGGCTCCGGCTTCGGTGCCACCCGGACCACCGACGGGATCCGGATCGCGACGCTCGTGCAGTACTTCGATCGCGACCTGTATGGCGGCTACGTCGTCCGCACGTCCAGCCGGCCAGGCGACAGCCTGACGCCCGTCGAGCCACCGTTTCCGCAGCCGTCGCGCTGGGCCGGCATCCGCAACCTGCTGTACGCGATCCAGTGGTGGGTGTTCGCCGGCTTCGTCGCGTTCATGTGGTGGCGGATCGTCACCGAGCTGCCCGGACCACCAGGAGCGGAGCGGGAGGTGGACAGCGTGGTGGCACCGGGCGCCGACACCGATGAAGAACCGTCCAGGTCCGTCGGCTAACGTCGTCGCTCGTGACCGACAGTTCTGGGAGCGACCTCGACGCCAGCATCTCGGGGCCGTTGCGCTTCTTCAGGGTGATGGCAGTGATCGTCGGGGCTGGGCTGCTTCTGCTCGTCCTGGGCGTCATTCTCCGGTATGGGTTCGGGCACCCCACCCTGTCGAAGACATGGATCCGTCCCATCATGCCACGGATTCCTCTACATGGTCTATCTCGTGGCGACCGCTCGCCTAGGCGTTCGCGCTGGATGGACGCACGTGAAGTTACCGTGGGCGTCATGCTCGCAGGAGTGGTTCCGTTCCTGTCGTTTTGGGTGTGAACCATCGTCGTGACCCGTTCGTTCAGAGGTCGCTGCCTGACCGCCTGAGGCTCAGACGTTCTTCTTCCGCAGCGGCTTGTCCGGGGTTGTCGGCTGGGGCGACTCCACCGTCTCCTCCGACGCCAGCGGCGCCGTCGGCGCGGTGTCGGAGCCGTCGACCGGACCACTCGCGTGGGCACCAGGCTCGCTATCGGACGAACTCGATTGAGCCGCAGCGGTGTCGCGGTTGGACGTCCAGACGGGGTCGGCGTCCTTCCCGGTCATCTTCGTGTAGACGAACGCCGCCAGCCCACCAAGCCCTACCAGGATCACGAGGTTGCGCAGCTTGTGGCTCTTCTTCTTCGGTTCCTCGGCGACCCCGAGGCGCTCGGCGGCGCGGCGACCGCGGCGCTTGCCCTCGACGACCGCCTGCTGGGCAAGCGGAGCGATCTTGTCGCGGGCATCCTCGACCATCGGCGTCAGCCGGTCGCGGGCATCCTCGACCGCGGGCTTCACTCGGTCGCGCGCATCTTCGAGGGCCGGGCCGACGCTCGCGGCCACGGTTGACACGAGCTCTCCCGTCGCGCTGCCTATCTTGTCCATCGCGGACTCAGCGGCCGGCTGCACGCCGTCGCGGGCATCGTGGACGGCGGAGCGGAGCTTGTCTCGTCGCGTCTTCGTTCGCAGGGCCATAGTCAGGTCCTCCTCGGATCGTCCTTCGACCGCGCGCCGGGTCGTCCGGCGCTGCTTCTACTCTTACCCATCGCCGCGGGTTTCACCACAGCGCCCCCTGCCGTACGCCTACCACGAGGGTCGACGGGAGCTGAGCGCGGGCTGGGACGGGTCCGTTTGGCCGCCATGCGAGGATGGACGAAACCCGACCGCTCTCCGAGGTCGAGAAGACTCGATACTTCAAGAAACAGGTGATCCGGTGGCCGACGATCTGTACGCCACGCTCAAGACCAACCGCGGCGACATCACGCTGCAGTTGTTCCCCAACCACGCCCCGACCACGGTCAAGAACTTCACCGGGCTCGCTGACGGAACCCAGGAGTGGAAGGACCCTCGGACGGGTCAACCACGAGCCGAGCCGTTCTACGACGGGCTCACGTTTCACCGGGTCATCAACGGCTTCATGATCCAGGGTGGTTGCCCCATCGGTACCGGTACGGGCGGTCCCGGATACCAGTTCAAGGACGAGTTCCACCCGGAGCTGACCTTCTCCAAGCCGTACTTGCTGGCGATGGCGAACGCTGGACCGGGTACCAACGGCTCGCAGTTCTTCATCACGGTCGGGCCGACGCCGCACCTGAACATGAAACACACGATCTTCGGTGAGGTCGCAGACCAGGCCGGTCGCGACGTCGTCGACAAGATCGCGACCACCGCCACTGAGCGTGGCGACCGTCCGTCCGACCCGGTCGTGATCGAGTCCGTCGTCATCGAGAGCCGCTGAGGCCGAGCAGCAGATGGATCAGGGCACACGATCGGGGCTGGTATGACCACCGAGGGGACGCCGGCCCACGACGCAGCGACGATCCCGCACTGCTACCGGCACCCCGACCGGGAGACCTACATCTCCTGCCAGCGTTGCGAACGGCCGATCTGCCCGGACTGCATGCGGTCAGCGTCGGTCGGCTTCCACTGCCCTGAATGCGTCAAGGAGGCGGAGGCGCGCAGCCGGACGGTGCGGACGTCGTTCGGCGGCCGCGTCACCGACGGATCCAACACCGTCACGGTCGGGCTCATCGTGGCGAATGCGCTCGTGTTCATCGCTGCCCTGGCGAGTGGCGGAATCAACGGCTCCCTCGTTCGCACGCTCATCCTGATCCCCCAGCAGGTCTTCGTCCGCGACAACGGTCGGCTCGTCGCCCTCGACGGCGTGGCGGACGGCTCGTACTGGCAGCTGATCACGTCCACGTTCCTGCACACCCAGCCGCTCCACATCCTGCTCAACATGGTCGGTTTGTGGATCTTCGGGTCCTTCCTCGAGTCGGCACTGGGGCGGTGGCGGTTCCTCACGCTGTACCTGCTGTCCGGTCTGGGCGGTTCCGTGGCGGTGTACTGGCTGTCTCCGGTCAACAGCTCCTCGCTGGGTGCCTCAGGAGCGGTTTTCGGGCTCTTCGGAGCGGCCTTGGTGATCCTGCTCAAGCAGCGTCGTGACGTCACGCAGCTGCTCGTGCTGCTCGGGATCAACCTGGTCTTCACGTTCACGGCCGCCAACATCTCCTGGCAGGCTCACCTCGGCGGTCTTGTCTCAGGGCTGCTGCTGGGCGCCGGGTTCGCGTACGCGCCACGGGCACAACGTCAGACCCTGCACGTGAGCATGTTGGTGGCGTTCGGTGTCGTGCTCGCCCTGGCCACGCTCGCCCGCACCGCAGCGTTGACCTGATCGAGCGGTACTGACGCTGCACGTTTGTCCACATTGGGGATAACTGCTGTGGAGAACTACACCTGTGTAAGTCCAGCTGGTGCGCCTGGACATGAACCAGGCATGGAAGGCCGCGCCACTACGCGGCCAGGGGCACGGCTACTCCCACTTGGTCGAGAACACGAATCCCAGGGCGATGAAGACCATGCCGACGGCGAGGTTCCAGTTGCCGATGTCACGGATGTACTTCACGTCCGGCGCCAGGTAGTAGACGACGATCCAAGCCAGGCCGAACAGCCAGCACCCCACCATCGCGGGGGCGATCCAGCGGCGACCACCCATACCGGCGGGCTTGCGGCTCGTCGGGGGCGGCGTGAAGTCCGCCTTCTTGCGTGAGCGTGATTCGGGCACGGGGGTCTCCTGATGCTGGGACTGCGTCGGGACCAGCCTAACCCGTGCACCGTTGGGGTGACGGTTGGGACGCGGCTACCCTGAGGGACAGTTCCCCGCCCGCCAGCACCGGAGGCACCGTGTCCGACCATCGTTCGCCCTTGCGCTGGCGGCTCGCCGTGCCGGTGGCGTTCGCCGCGGCCGGACTGCTCGCCACGACGAGCATGGTCAACGCCAAGGGGACCGACTTGCGCGGCGGGCGCAACACCGACCTCGCCGGCGTCGTCGCGGACCAGAGCCGCCGGGTCACCCAGCTCCGGGCCCAGGCCGCGCGCATCCAGTCCGACATCGACACGCTCACCAAGCTCGTCAACGACCCTGAGGTCAACCAGATCAAGCGCCGCGTCGACCGGCTGTCCGCACCGGCGGGCATGCAACCGCTCGCAGGACCTGGCCTCGTGGTGACGCTCGATGACGCTCCCTTGGGCCAGGCCGCCCCGGACGGCGTCGATCCGAACCTGCTCGTCGTGCACCAGCAGGACCTGCAGGCGGTCATCAACGCGTTGTGGGCGGGCGGCGCCGAAGGAATCTCGCTGCAGGGCCAGCGCATCATCTCCACCACCGGCATCAAGTGCGTCGGCAACACGGTCCGGCTGCAGGGCGTGCCGTACGCCCCGCCGTACGAGATCGTCGCCGTCGGCAGCCCGACCGCGATGTACGCCGCGATCAGCGCGTCGCCGGCCGTCCAGGACTACCGCGGCTACACGTTGCCGCCGTACAACCTGGGCTGGCAGTTGCGTGACGAGCCGCGGCTCGACGTACCGGCCTATACCCAGCCGATCACGCTGCGGTACGCCACGCCGGCCACGGGCTGAGCCATCGACAGCGGGCGCACGCCGTCGCGCGGGCTACGGCGTCGTGGTCGTCGTCGAGGTCGTGGTGGTCGTCGTCGGTGAGGTGGTGTCGGTCGGGGTCGTGTCGGTCGGGGTGGTCTCGGTGGGGCCGAGCGACACCTGGATCACGACGGTCGACTGGTAGGCCGCCTTGGTCCCACCGTCCGGTGTCTGGCTCACCACGGTGCCCTTGGGCAGATCGGACGCGACGTCGGACGGGACCACCTTGAAGCCTGCCGACTCCAGGGTCTGGGTCGCCGCGTCGACATCGGTGCCCACCACGGACGGAACGTCCCGGAAACCGGTGGAGTAGTAGACCTTGATCTGGGAGCCGACCGGCAGCCGCTCCCCCGGACTCGGATCGGTGCGGGTCACCTGGTTCTTGCGCTCGCTGCTCTGGTTGTCCTCGACCGGGATCACCTGGAACTTCCGGGACTCGAGGATCTGGGTGGCTTCGGCGAGCGACTTGCCGCTGACGTCGGGGACGATGGCCTTCTGCTGCCCGGCGGAGTAGACGAGATCGACGGTGCTGCCCTCGTCGATGGTCGAGCCCGGCGTCTCGCTCTGGCGCAGCACCTGGTTCTTGGGAACGGTGTCGCTGTTCTCCGCGGTTTCCTTGCCGACGGTGAGGTTGGCGTCCTTGAGCAGGGTCTCGGCCTGCTGCAGGGTCTTGCCCACCAGGTTCGGCACCTGGGTCTGCGCCGTCGTCCCTCCGGTGTTGAAGAAGGCGATGAGCCCGATCGCGATCGCGGCCAGGGCGAGCAGGCCCAGGGCGACCCACAGGCCGGTCCTGCGACGCGGTTCCTCCTGCTCCTCCGTGACATACGCGGGGTTGACGACGGTCGGGGTCGGATCGGTCGGAGGCGGCAGGAACTGCTGGGTCTCATCACCGCCGACGACGGCGGGGGCGAGCACCGAACGGCCTTCGAGCGCACGCCCGATGTCGGCGCGCATCTCCGACGCGCTCTGATAGCGCTGGTCCACCGACTTCGCGAGCGCCTTCAAGGTGATGGCGTCGATGGCCGGGGAGATCTCCGGGTCGATCGTTGACGGTGCCATCGCTTCTTCACGAACGTGCTGGTAGGCCACGGAGACCGGCGAGTCGCCGATGAAGGGCGGCCGGCCGGTGAGCAGCTCGAACAGCAGGCAGCCGGTGGAGTAGAGGTCGCTCCGCGCGTCGACCTGCTCACCCCGCGCCTGCTCAGGTGAGAGGTACTGCGCAGTGCCGACCACGGCTGCCGTCTGCGTCATCGTTGCCGAGGAGTCGGCGATGGCCCGGGCGATCCCGAAGTCCATGACCTTGATGTCGCCGGCCGGGGTCAGCATGACGTTGGCGGGCTTGATGTCGCGGTGGATGATGCCGGCCCGGTGGCTGTAGTCGAGCGCGTCGAGCACCGCACTGGTGATCTCGAGGGCTCGTTCGGGGAGGATCTTTCGACCTTCACGCAGGATGTCGCGCAGGGTCCGGCCCTCGACGTGCTCCATGACGATGTAGGGCAGCATCAGGCCGGAGCCGTCGGTGGACTCTTCCTCGCCGGTGTCGTAGACCGACACGATGGTGGGGTGGTTGAGGGACGCCGCCGACTGCGCCTCGCGACGGAACCGGGCCTGGAACGTGGGGTCACTCGCGAGGTCGACGCGCAGGCGCTTGATGGCGACCGTGCGACCGAGCCGCAGGTCCTGCGCGCGCCGCACCTCGGCCATGCCGCCGCGTCCGAGTAGTCCGGACAGCTCGTACCGACCGTTGCCGATCATGGTCTTGTCCATGTCCACCGGTCAGTCCTCCTCGGGGTTGTGCTTGGGGTCGTGCTTGTCGTGGGAAGGGTGCCCACCCTTGTAGACGGACAGCGTCACCTGCTGTCCCGTCGGGACCGCGCCCGTCGGCTGGACCGCGGCCACCAGTCCCTTGTCGCCGCCGTCGACGTCTTGCTTGTGGACCTCGAGTCCGAGCGCCTTCAGTTGCTTCTCGGCGGCATCGGCTGGCTCGTCGACATAGTCGCTCGGATCGACCGAGACGACTGGCGGGGATACCGGTTTCGTCGGCGTGCTGGCACGAGATCCGGCCGGCTTCGTCTGCTGGGCAGCCAGCTGGTTGGCACCGAGCTGGGTCGCGGGGTGGTCGCCGAGCTGCGCGGCGTACGCGACTCCGACCATGAGCGCGACCACTGCTGCGGCAGCAGCCACCGGTAGCCAGAGCCGCCGGCCAGCGGGCGTGGGCTCGGTGTCGTCGGGACGGGGCTGTCGCTGCTCGGTCGGCAGCACCTGGGTGGGAGAGGGTTCCTCCTGCGGTGACCCGACTGCCCGCCCGGGCTCGCCAGCAACCTTTTGGAGCGCCGTGGCCACGGCCGCGGCACTCGGCGGTCGCGCCTGCGGGTCGCGCGCCATCGCCGACTCGACGATGGTGCGTAACGCGGCCGGGACCGTGGGTGGCAACACGTGTGGCTCACTGCGCAGATGGGCCAGGGCGATGGCGATCGGGGTGTCGCCGTCGAACGGCTTGCGTCCCGACAGCGCTTCAAAGAGCACCACGCCGAGGGAGTAGATGTCGCTGGCCGGTGTCGCTTCCCTTCCCTCGGCGATCTCAGGCGCCAGATAGTGCGGGGTCCCCATGATCGTGCCGGTGTCGGTCAGTGACGCGGCGCCTCGCGCGCGAGAGATCCCGAAGTCGGTGATCTTGACCCGACCATCCGTCCGCACGATGAAGTTGGCCGGCTTCACGTCCCGATGCACGATGCCGGCGGTGTGCGCGACGGCCAGCCCTTGCGCCACCTGGGCCAGCAAACCTGCGGCGCGGCCGGGATCCATCGGGCCGGACATGACGTCGGACATCGGCACGCCGTCCACGAGCTCCATCACGAGGTACGTCGAGTGCTGACCCGTGGACGCATCGACGTCGTCGCCGTAGTCGAAGACCGTGGCGATGTGGGGGTCGTGCAGCGACGCGGCGTACTGCGCTTCGGCAGCGAACCGCTGCCGGAACCTCTCGTCGTCGGAAACGTTCGGATGCAGCACCTTGATCGCCACGGTTCGGCCGAGCGAGGTGTCGGTGCCTCGCCAGACCTCGCCCATGCCGCCCGCGGCGATGCGGGCGTCGAGACGGTAGCGGCCGCGGCCGACCGTGGTCATGGGTTGATCACCGCTTCCATCACGGCTTTGGCGATCGGCCCGGCGAGCCCGTTGCCGGTGATGTCGGCGCGGTTGATGCCGGTCTGCTCCACCAGCGCCGCAACCGCGACCTGCGGGTTGTCCGCCGGTGCGAAGGTGACCATCCAGGCGTAGGGCGACCGGGAGACCGAAGAGTTGGCGGTGCCTGTCTTGCCGGCCACGGTGACACCAGGGATCTGCACGTTGGTGCCGGTGCCGGACTCGACGACGTCGACCATCATCTGCGTGAGCTGGTCAGCCACCGACCCGGAGACCGCCTGGCTCAGAACCTGGGGGTTGGCCTCGTCAAGGACGTCGAGATCGGGTGAGCGCACCTGCTGCACGATGTAGGGCTTCATCACCGCACCCCCGTTGGCGATCCCGGCGGCGACCATCGCCATCTGCAGGGGCGAGGCCGCGACCTCGTACTGCCCGATGGCGGACAGGGCCGTCTGGGCCTCGTCGATGTTGGTCGGGAACTTGCTGGTCGCCGAGGGCAGCTGGTCGAGCACGTCCTCGTTGAAGCCGAACTTCTCGGCCTGGGCGCGAAGTGTGTCGGCGCCGAGCTTGACGCCGAGATCGGCGAACGACACGTTGCACGAGACACGCAGCGCGTCCGCCAACGTGATCTCGTTGCCGCCGCAGTTCGAGCCGTTCTCGTTGCGGATGCTGTCACTCGAGCCGGGTAGGGCGAAGGACGTGCCGCCCTTGACCGTCGAGCTGGGCGTGTAGCCGTTGCTCAGGGCAGCGGCGGAGGTGATGAGCTTGAAGGTCGAGCCGGGCGGGTAGATCTGCTGTGCGGCACGGTTGAGGGCGCGGTTGTCGGAGGCGTTGAAGATGGACTTGTAGGCGCGGGACGCTGCCGCCACCTTGTGGGTGGCGATGAAGTTCGGGTTGTACGACGGTTGGGTGACCATCGCGAGGATCGCCCCGGTCTTCGGATCGAGGGCTACCACCGCTCCGCGCGTCGGACCGTACTGGCGCGTGAGGTTCTGGAGGCCGTCGAGCGCGGCCTGCTGAGCCTTCGGGTCGATCGTCAGCAGGACGCTGCCGCCCTGGGGCTGGTTGTTGCCGACCAGGTCGATGATCCGGTTGACGAACAGTCGCTCGTCGCTGCCGGAGAGGATGGAGTTCTCGGTGTTCTCGATGCTGGTGGTGCCGAACACACACGAGAAGAAGCCGGTGAGGTTGGCGTACAGCGGCCACTGGCTGTAGCGCCGCTGGAACTTCAGGCTGTCCTTGCTCGGGATGCTCCGGGCGACCGGCTCGCCGTCGACCAGGATCGGGCCGCGGTCCCGGGAGCACTCGGCGTCCCGCGCGCGCTTGTTCGTGTTGTTGTCGTTCAGCGAGCTCGCCTCGATGACCTGCACGTAGTTGATGTTGATCAGCAGCAGGCCGAAGAGGATCAGGCAGCCGATGGCGAGGGTGCGGATGGGCTTGTTCATCTCATCTTCACCACCTGGGTGTCGTCGTCTGCGGTGGGCATGCGCAGGTCGGGTGGTGGGCGGCGGGCGTGGTCGCTGATCCGCAGCAGGAGCGCGACGATGATCCAGTTGGCCACGAGCGACGAGCCGCCGTACGACAGGAACGGCGTGGTGAGCCCGGTGAGTGGGATCAGGCGCGTGACGCCGCCCACGACGACGAAGACCTGAAGGGCGACGGCCATTGACAGCCCTACGGCCAGCAGCTTGCCGAACGGGTCACGGCAGACCAGCGCGGTGCGGAAGCCGCGCTCGACGATCAGCCCGTAGATGACGATGATCGCCATCAGGCCCGTGAGTCCGAGCTCCTCGCCCAGTGAGGTCGCGATGAAGTCGGAGTAGCCGAAGGGGGTGATCTGCGGACTGCCCTGACCCCAGCCGCGGCCCAGGATCCCACCCCAGGCGAGCCCGTACTGGCCCTGGATGATCTGGTAGTAGGCGTCGTAGTTCGAGAACGGGTGCAGCCATCCGTCCACGCGGGCTTGCACGTGGCCGAAGAGCAGGTAGCTGGTGTAGGCACCGCCGGCGAACAACAACCCGCCGACCACCAGCCAGCTTGGGCGTTCGGTGGCCACGTAGAGCAGCACCACGAACAGGCCGAAGAACAGCAGGGACGAACCCAGATCACGCTGGAAGACCAGGACGCCCAGGCTGATCAGCCACATCAGCAGGATCGGACCGAGGTCCCTGCCGCGGGGAAGGTCGACACCGATGAAGCGGCGGCCCGCCAGCGCCAATGCGTCCCGCTTCACCACGAGGTAGCCGGCGAAGAAGATGGCGAGCGCGATCTTGGCGATCTCGCCGGGCTGGAAGGAGAACGAGGCAAGACGGATCCAGATGCGCGCCCCGTTGATCTCGACACCGAGCCCCGGCACGAGCGGCAGCAGGAGCAGCAGGATGCCGGCGAAGCCGGCGGTGTAGGTGAAGGCCTGCAGTCGCCGGTGGTCCCGGATGAGCACCGTGGTCGCGACGAAGCCGGCGACGGACAGCGCGGTCCACATCAGCTGCTGACGGGCAAAGGTGTGGGCGTCGGGTGAGTCGGCCAGGTCGGCGAGGTCGATGCGGTGGATCATCGCCAACCCGATGCCGTTGAGCGCCACCGCTGCGGGCAGGATCACCGGGTCGGCGTACGGCGCCTTGAACCGAACAACGAAGTGGCAAGCGACTCCCAGGACCACCAGGCCGCCGCCGTAGCCGACGATGTCGGCCGGCACCTTGTCCTGGGCACCGAGGCCGACGAGGGCGTACGAACCGACCCCGAGGGTCAGGGCCAGCAGAAGCAGGAACAGCTCAGCCCCACGCCGTTTTCGCGGCACGAACGAGCTGACGAACCGGCCTGTCGTCGTCGTGGGCGATGCGCTCATGACGACGTCCCTGTCGTCGGGGTGGCGCCGGCACACTCTTCGGAGGAGCCGCCACCGCCGGTCGATCCGGTGCTCTGCGTTCCGTTCGTGCCTTGGCTGGCTTTGGTGTCCTTCGTGCCGGTGGCGCCCTTGCTCGTCGCGCCGGGCTTGGTCGGTCCCGGCGACTTGGTCGACTTGGTCGACTTGGTTGAGTTCGTCGAGCCGGGTGACTTCGTGGGGCTGCTCGACGTCTTCGAGCCGGGCTCGCAGTTGCGGACGAACGTGCGGAGCCGATCGACGATGGCCCGGGCGTCGTCGAGATCCGCGGCGCTGAGTCCTTCGACGACCTGGCTACGGCGGTAGCTCGGCAGCTGCGACAACGTCACGTTCTGGAGCTCGTAGACGTGGTGCAGCTTGATGCCCGGGAGGTCGGCCTGCACGCCCTGGTAGATCGCGACCTTTCCGTCGGCAGCCGCCACGTAGTACTGCGTCTGGCTCCAGTTGTACGACCACACAACGACCGCCGCGATGATTCCCAGCAGGACGGCCGCGACGATGCCACGGAAGATCCAGCGGTAGCGCTTGGGCTCGCGTGGGGCGTACCGGAGCTCCTCGGGGTCGATGTCCTCGGGCAGGAGCATCGCGTCCTCGGGCTCCTCGCGGTGAGCCCAGCCGAGCAGCCTGCTGCGGCTGCGTGGGTGGTCGGACGCAGCTCCGACGACCAGCGGCTCGGCTTCGCTGACGGGATCGTCGACGACGTCCGCCAGCACCACCGTGATGTTGTCGTTGCTCATCCCCTCGAGGGCCAGGGTGAGGAGTTCGGCGCAGACGCTCTCGGTGGTACCGATGGACAGCACGCGCTCGAGGCGATCGTGGGGCACGAAGCTGGAGAGGCCGTCGCTGCACAGCAGGATGCGGTCGCCGGCCTGGATGTCGTACAAGGTCAGGTCGGGGTCGTTGTCGTGGCGGCCGTCGAGGACCTTGAGCAGCAGTGAGCGGTGCGAGTGCACCTTCGCCTCATCCTCGGTGATCCGGCCCTCGTCGATCAGGCTCTGGACCCAGGTGTGGTCGCTGGTCAGTCGAAGGAGCTCACCGTCGCGCCACAGGTAGGCACGCGAGTCGCCGAGGTGAGCGACCCCGATGCGTTCACCGTCGAAGAGGACGGCGTCGATCGTCGTGCCCATGCCGTCGACGCCCGAGTCCTCCTCGATCGCTTCGGACAGCCGGTCGTTGGCGCGGTGCACGGCACCCGCGAGGGCTTCGAGCAGGTCCTCAGGCGCCGGGGCGTCGAGACGACGCATGGTCTGGACGGCCAAGGACGAGGCGAGGTCACCGGCAGGCGCGCCGCCCATCCCGTCGGCGACCATGAGGAAATGCGGTCCCGCGAATCCGGAGTCGTCGTTCTTCTTGCGGACTCGACCCACGTCGGAGACCGCTGCGAACCGCAGACTGAGAGCCATCGGCTACTTCTTCAGCTCGGCAATCGTCTTGCCGATGCGGACCTGGACGCCGATCGCGACCACCATGGGTGTGGTGATCCGCTGGCTGCCGATGTAGGTGCCGTTGGTCGAGCCGAGGTCCTCGACATACCAGTCGTCGCCGTGCGGGACGAAGCGAGCGTGTCGCGTCGAGACGTAGTCGTCGTCGAGTCGGATGGTGGCGTCGGCGCCACGGCCGAGCAGGATCGGGCTGCCTTCGAGCGGCACCGAGATCCCGGCATTGGCCCCTTCGCTGATGACCAGCTGGGTGGGAGCGCCGCGTCGCTTCTTCGGTGGTCTCTTGCTGGGCTTCGCGGCCTTGGGAGGGGCTGCGGCGCGCTGCGGATCGACCCGCTCGCCGAACATGTCCGACCTGATCACGGACACGGACGACAGGACGAACATCCACAGCAGGGCGAGGAAACCGACCTTGATCAGTGTCAGCGTGAGTTCAGACACCGGTCACCCGTCCAGGTGCGCGGAGGGACTGGCCGGGGTTGGCGGACCGGGCTTGCGGACCTGACGGCCCGGGTGGCCCGGGGAGGTCTGAGGTCGATAGGGCGGGTATGGCGAGGCGTCCTGCGCGCCGCTACCTGGCGGAGGTGCTCCGGAACCAGGACCCTGCGGGCCAGGTCCGGGCTGCGCCGGTCCGGGGCTCGGGGCCGACGTACCGGGCTGTGCCGCTGGCCGGGCCGGTGCGCCGCCCACGTGCACGACGATGCGGGTGCTGCCGATCTGGACGACGGAGCCGTCGTCGAGGACGGCCTGCTGGACACGCTGCCCGTTGACGGTGGTGCCGTTGGTCGAGCCGAGATCGACGACGCTGACCGACGCTGTTCCGGTGCCCGGCTGGACGCGGAACTCGACGTGCCGTCGGGACACGCCGGGGTCGTCGATGCGCAGGTCGGCGTTGCTGCCGCGGCCGATGGTCAGACCGGGCGACTCCAGCGGATGACGCGTGCCGTTGATCTCCAGGAACAGGGGCGCCCGGCCGATGGCCGTGTCCGTCATGCTCTGCCCGGCCACGGGGGTCACGGCGGCCGACGCTTCACTGCGGACCCGGAACCGGCCCGTGGTGAGGTCGTCGGCGCGGGTGAAGTTCATCGAGATCGGGCCGGCGAACATGTAGTGCTGCTCCTCGGCGTGCTCGTGCAGCATCGCGGCGAGCTCGCGCGACAGGGTGTCGCCGTACGTCGAGAGCCGGTCGAAGTCAGGACCGGACAAGTCGATCGTGAAGTTGTTGGGGGCGAGTCGCCGGTCGCGGCTGAGGATCTGCGCGGAGTTGTCCACCTCGCGCTGGAGGGCAGCGGCGATCTCCATCGGCTGCACGGCGCTGCGGAACGCGCGCGCGAAGGCGCCGGTCACCATCTGCTCGAGGCGATGCTCGAAGCGGTGCAGGGCCCCCATGGGCTCTCACCTCCTCCACGCTCGAGTGCACCCGGTCTGGACACGCACGACGTCGGAACCGGACCTCGTGTGGTCGGCCGGCACTTCATCGTCGCGGTCGATCGTAGCCGGAATGGACCGATGAGCGACCATCGGCGCAGCGTAAAGCGTGGTCAGTGCCACGTAGCGTGCGTGTTAGTCTTTCTGTTCGCCGTGGACTGGTTCCCGCCCGTCTCGCGCCTCAGGCGTGAGCAGCTGAGATGAGTCGCGGCGTTGCGCGCGGGTGGCGGAATAGGCAGACGCGCACGGTTCAGGTCCGTGTGCCCGAAAGGGCGTGGGGGTTCAACTCCCCCCTCGCGCACAACAGCCCCAAGTTTTTCTGACTTGGGGCTCTTTCCATGTTCGGACATATGCCGTTGCGCCGGGATGGCCGCCGACTTCGTGCCCGTCGCGCTCCGGATGTCCTTTGATGCGGATCCAACCCGTCCAGCTTCGTTCGACCAACAGCGCCTGAACCCGCTCGACGACCGGGTGGGCGCCTTCGGATGGACGTCTGAAAAGGGTGAGGAACACATCGTTGTCCGACCAACATCCGTTCGCCCTCGATGATCGGCGCAGCCAGGAACCAGGGGTCAGCCAGGTCGGGGTTTGAAGCGTTGGTGGCGGATCGGTCTTCGTTGGGGGTCGATCCTGGCTGGTGGGATGACTTCGGTGATGCCGTCCGGTGCGAGGGTGAGGTCCCATTCGCCTTGATGGATGAGGTGGTGGTGGAAGCTGCACAACAAGCAGCCGTTGTCGATGTCGGTCGCGCCACCCTCGCTCCACGGGATCCGGTGATGTGCCTCGGTCCAGGCGGGTGGCCGTTCGCAGCCGGGGAAGACACAGCCTTGGTCCCGGGTGGCGAGTGCGAGGCGCTGGTGGCGGTCGAACAGTCTCCGGCTGGTGCCGAGGTCGAGGATCTTCGACTCACCCGACAGGACGATGGGGAGGAGGCCGGCGTTGCAGGCCAGCCTCCGGGTCTCACCGATGGAGATCGTGCCGCCGGTGTCCAGGACGGCTTCCCCGGCCCGTTACGAAGTTTGGTCTCGTCGACGGTGACCACGATGGTGGCGTTCGCGACCCCGTGCTGGGGGTGTCCGTCGGTGGGGAGGTGTTCGATCAGCTCACACAACGCCCGCCCGAGCCGGTTGCCATACGGCAGGTCCTCGACGGTCGTGTCAGCCGGGATGTCAGCGTTCTCATCTGCAGGCGTTATCGGTGCCGGTGGTGGCGCGGCGGGGTGAGGACAGGGCCTCGAGATGCTTGGTGAGCATGCCGAACGTCAGGTTCGGCAGCGCGAACCGGCCCCGGGCGATCCCGTCGGCTCCGTACTGGCCGGTGAACCACGCCGACGCCAACGCTTTGCGTTCCTGGGCGGCGAGCTGCTGCTCCAGGGTCTCGTCGACGGTGTCGGGGTCGATGACCTCGACCAGATGGTTCGCCGCGACCTGCAGCTGGCGTGAACGACAACGTCTGCGCGTGGGCCAGCAGGTCGGCCTGGGCGGCGTCGACCCGGTCCGGATCCACGGTGGGTGAGAGCCGGTTGACCGCGGCCGCGACCACCACCCCCTGCTCGGCCGACACTTCTCCGGCAGCGACGGCGCGACGTGTCGGTTCGGTGACCGCGGAGGTGCCGTGCAGTTGCCGCGACGTGCGCACGGTCCGGGAGGCTTCCCCGGCCGACATCCGGTGTGCGGTCATCAGGTGGGCCCGGGTCGAAGAGGCACCGAAGCGGTGGGGCAGGTTGCGGTCATCAGCCTCGGCGACCAGCCGGGCGGCGAGCTCGTCCACCTGCGCCTTCAGACCCCAACACGTCACCGATCCGCTTGTCGAGCCGAGTGTCGTCCAACGACCAGGTCGGAGTGTCGACCAGGTCCGCAAGCTCACGACGCGCGCGTGCGAAACTCAGGCCGAAGGCATCGTCGATGCCCACGGTCGGTGGCGGCTCCTGCGTCGTACTCATGAACCAAACCTAGAACCCGCCACCGACACTTTCGGACCATCAGTGACGCTGGAACCCGTTATCCACAAGGGAATTCCGAGATTTCTTTGGACTGCAGGAGGGTCTCAACAGAAACCCACCGCCAGGTCCATCCGGCTGCCGAGGCTCGCTGCGATAGCCGGCCGTCAGGAACGCTGGATGCGAAGCGCCAACGCGGGACAGGCCAGCACCGCCCGACGGGCGTCGGTCACCTCCGCGAAGTGGAGCGGAGCGCGGTCGATGATCGGGAAGCCCCAGTCGTCGAGCTGGATCCGCTCGGGCAGCAGCGCGGCGCACAGGCCGTGCCCGTCGCAGCGGGTCCAGTCGATCTGCAGGGTCGGCCCACCTGTGGCCGTGGCGGTCATGATCGTCATCAGGCGCTCCTCTGCTGCACAACGTGGGGTGGGATGCCGAGAGACCCGGTCAACAGCTCGCCGAGCACGGGTCGGTCGCAGCCGCCATACCGGAGATGCTGGTCGAGGTCGGCCCCGAACCGCTGCACGGACGAAGTGATGAAGCGGGCGACGCCGTCCGGATGGGCGCACGCACCGCGCCCATTGACCAGCCCGGCATGCCGTTGCACGTCGTGGTAGCCGCGAACATCACCGGCCAGCGCGCGCGCCAGGTCCCGCACGATGGCAGGGAGGCCGAACACGCAGGGACCGCACTGACCGGCGGACTCTCCGGCCAGCCAGTGGGCCACGTGCGCGACCTCGCCGAGCGGGCACGTCTGTTCCGACAGGACGGCGATCACACCGGCGCCGAAGGTCAGGCCATCGCGGATGAGGGCGGGTCTTGACAGTGACGGGGACTGGCCGGCAGGCACCCACGACCCGTGGTAGCCGCCCACCAGGATCGCGGCGTCGGGCAACGCCTCACCGGCGCCGAGGACCACCGTCAGGGGTATGCCGTTGGGCACCTCGACGACACCCGGTCGGCGTACGCCGCCGGCCAGGGTCAGCAGGCTCGTGCCGGGTTCCTCGGCCACCCCCCGGTCGGCGTACTCCCTGCTTCCCAGGCCGGCAAGCAATGCCAGCTGGGCAAACGTCTCGGCGTTGGACAGGAACGTGGCCCGGCCGTCCAGACCGTCGTCCGATGGCAGCGTCCGGCGCCCGTGCGGTAGGCCAGGTCCGCCCGAGGCGCCACGGATGACTGCCCGGGCCTCACCGGCCACGAACCGGCGCGCCCGAAGATCGATCCGGACGCGTTGCGCGTCGGGACGTTCGCGGACCGCCTCGCTGAGGGATGCCGCTGCCGCCTGGTCGTGCACGGTGATGAGGACCTTGCGCGCACCCAGCGCGGCAGCGAGTCCGAGAGCGCCGTCGAGGACCAGATGCGGCACAGCCCGCATCAAGGCACGGTCCTTGGCGCTGAGCGGCTCGCTCTCGGACCCGTTGACCACCACGGCATGCGTGCGTCTGCGTGGGAGCGCGGCGAGCTTGCGCGCGACCGGGAAGCCGGCGCCGCCGCGGCCGAGCAGTCGGGTGGTGGTCGCGAGCTCTTCGTAGGCCGAGCGGGTCAACCTCTGCAGGTCCCCGTGCAAGGCGCGGTGCTGCGACCAGGAGACCCGGTTGGTTCCGGAAGTGCCCGCCAGCAGACGAGGTTCACCGATCGACCAGGTGGTGAGGGGGTACTCAGGGCCGCTCATCACACGCCTACCGATCGGGTCTCGCGGTCGAGGGTCTCGCGGCGAGCGCCTGCCAGGAGCCCGGACTGGGAGCGCTGATACGACCAGAGTCGGGCGGCGACCGAGCCGCCGACCACGACCAGGGCCAGCACGTAGCCCAGGAAGACCGGCCCGTAGGTGCTGTCCGTGCCGGCGAGGAAGCCGTGCCCCATGGCCAGCGCCCACGCCCCGTACGCCGTCAGGTGCAGGGCTCGCCAGGACCGGGCGGCGCGCACCGACGTGGCCAACCTTCCGCGGGCCGCGCCCACGAGGGCGGTCAGGACGGTGGCGAACAACGCCAGTGTCCCCAGTCCGACCGCCAGGGGTCGGTACGAAGCCGTGAAGGGGATGACGGCGGACTGCAGGTTGACTCCTGAGTAGCTGTCGAGGACGAGCGTGCTGACGTGGGCGACCAGCAGGAGCAGACCGGTCGCTGCGGCCGCACGGTGCACGTACTGCAGCGCGAACCGCCACCGGTGCGCCCGCAGGCCACCATGCGGCGGCTGGACGGAGGCGAACGCCCCCAGCGCGGTGGCCAGGGTCAGCGCGGCCAGGGCGACGAGGCCTGCGGCTCGGGCGATGTACCACAGCGTCATGACGCCCGTGCCTCTGCCGTGGCTCCAGGCAGCGGTTCGCCGGGCCATGCGGTCGTGTGGACGACCTCGCCCTGCTGATCGACCAGGCGGGCCGGGATGCCGGCGCTCTCCAGGGTGTCCAGAGCATCGGCGCCGGCCACGACAGCCGCCGTGCTCGCGGTGTTGGCCGCCAGCGCCGAAGGGGCCCACACCGAGACCGTGCGCCAGTTCCCGGCGCTCGGCCGTCCGGTGCGTGGGTCGATGATGTGGTGGGCCGCGCCAGCACCACTCCCCCATCGACGTACCCAGGTGGTCGAGGTGGCCAGACCGCCGTACGCCAATGAGACGAGCTCACCGGCGACCCCCTCGCGTTCAGCCACCCGTACGTCGAAGGGGTCTCGCTCGGCTCGCTGCACGGAGACGTCTCCGCCGATCTCGACGAGGATGCGGCCCGGCATCCGGTCCGCCAGCAGCTGAGCCGCCTGGTCGGCGGTCCACGCCTTAGCCGTCGCGCCGAGGTCGAGGGAGAGCCCGCGGGGGACGAGGACCAGCCCCAGCTCTGGGTCGAGGCGGACGTCTCGCCAACGCGGCAGCTCGGTGGGTCTCGGGTGGAGGTCGACGACGCCGGTGAGCTGGCTGATGGTGCGGTCGTAGCCGGCCGCGATCAGGTGGCGGCCCACCGTGGGGTCGACGAGGCCGTCGGTGCGCTCTGCCGCGTCGAGCGCGTGGCCGACCAGCTCCGCGGTGAGCGAGCTGACGGGAGTCGCGCGGCCAGCCCGCTCATTGCAGCGCGAGAGCTCGGAGTCGGGCCGGAACCGGCTGACGGCCCGGTCGACGCTGTCCATGAGAGCCCCGACCACGCGGACCGCCTCGACGGCGTACCGCGGGTCCTCGACGCACACGGCGACGGTGCAGCTCCACTGCCACCACTCGTGGCGACCCGAGGGCCGCGGGCGGCTCCTCATGACCCGTGGCTCCCGCCGGAGACCGATCCACCTCCTGACGGCGCGCCCAGACCGGTGCCGCTCTGGCTCTGACCGCCGGACGTCTGTCCGCCGAGCTGTCCCCGGGACGACTGGCCCGAGCCGTTGGATCCGGAGCCGCCGCGGGTCTGACCGGAGTAGCTCACGGTGCCCTCATCGGTCGAGGACGACCCGTGGACCGACTGGCCGATCGCGGTGGCGAGGCCCGCCGTGCCGGCCACCCCGGCGATCACCACGCCGGTGGCGGCCAGCGCCGAGCGGCGCATCAGTGCCGTGCGTTGACGAGGCTGGTGCTGGGAAGGTTGGTGATTCATGTCCCGAGCATTGCTCCAGGCGCGTCAGGCAGACCGCAACGGCAGGTCAAATCCGGGTCAAGTCGCGCTGTGACCGACCTGAGAGGTGGTGCCGAGCCACAGCTCCACGCGGGCGCCTGCGGGGTCGTGCTGACCGAGTCGGAGGAAGCCGCCGCTGTCATCGGCCGCGCGTCGTGCGATGTCGATGCCGAGGCCGGTGGAGCCGCGGTCGCTTCGGCCGCGTACGCCCACTCCTGCCGGCATGCCCTCACCATGATCGGCCACGGTGACGACCACCATCGGCCGGCCCTCCGCGGTGTCGTGGCGCACCGACACCTCGAAGTCCGTGCCCTCGGTGGTGTGGGCGATGACGTTCTCGATCAGGGCGTCGACGGCGGCAGCCAGGTCTTCTGGTGACAGTCGCACCGGTCGGGGGGTGTCGGCGATCGTGATCGCCGTGTGACGGTCCTGGTCGACGACGAGAGGGGTCCAGAAGTCGACCCGTTCGCGCACCACCGCGGCCGCATCGCAGCCGGGAAACCTGCCCTCGCGTGCCGGTCGCCGCGCAGCATGGATGATCGCGGTCAGCGATCGCTCCAGGGTGGTGGCGTGTTCGCTCAACCGGGCAGCGTCCGCGGGATCGGACAGCGCGTCGATGTCGAGCCGGAGCGCGGTCAACGGCGTACGCAGCCGGTGCGACAGGTCAGCGACCGCTTCGCGCTCGGTGGCGATGACTTCGTCGATCCGATCGGCGAGCTGATTGAGCGCGGCCCCGACCTCGGCCACCTCGCGCGGACCTTCGGTGCCGGCCCGGGCCGTCGTGTCACCGGTGGCGAGGCGGTGCGCTGTGGTTGCGGCATCCTCGAGCGGCCGAGCCAGCCGCCGTGCCGACAGCTCCCCAGCAGCAACGCTGCCGGCGAGCAACGCCAGGGTGACCGCGGCGAGGATCGACCACCGGGTCGCCAGTCCGGCATGCAGCTCCCCGTCGGTGAGGTAGGTGCGGACGGTCCAGGTCCCGTCGCTCGTCAGCGTCTGGACCTGGGTCACAGCCCCGTCGCTGACGTCGTCGGTGCTGGTGGGGACGACGTCGCCGATCCGGCCGTCGCCGTCGGCATCGAGATCGGGGCCAGGCGCACTGACGTTGGGGACGCCAGGCGGAGGCGTGCCCAGGACCTGCCCAGCGGGGCTCACGACCCAGGTGGTGCCGCCCCGTCGATCATCGCCGTGAGTCAGGAAGCGCTCGACCTCTGCACCCGATGGGCTGCCGGCGCTGATGTAGCTGGCGACCGCCTCGGCCTGATAGCGAGCGCCGTCGAGGGCCGCGTTCTCCACGTCGCGGTAGACCAGGAACGCCAACGGGACCGCGAACGCCAAGAATGACGGTCGCCGTGAGGCCGATCGTCAGCGTCAGGATGCGCCGCCGCACGGGTCAGTCGCCTTCGGGTGGCGCGAGCTTGACTCCCACGCCGCGGACGCTGTGGAGGTAGCGAGGCTCCGCCGCCGTCTCACCGAGCTTTCGTCGCAACCAGGACAGGTGCACGTCGACCGTGCGGTCGCCACCACCCCACGGCTGCTGCCACACGTCGGCCAACAGTTCGTTCTTGGACACGACCTCGCCGGACCGGCGGGCCAGGGCGAAGATCAGGTCGAACTCCTTGCGCGAAAGGTCGATGCGCTCGTCGCCGAGCCGGACCTCACGGCTGCTCGGGTCGATCCGGAGGCGACCCACCTCGATGGCGTCGTCGGCTCGCGCCTGTCCTGGTGCGCT
Source organism: uncultured Actinomycetota bacterium (assembly GCA_963712935.1). Classification (GTDB taxonomy): domain Bacteria; phylum Actinomycetota; class Actinomycetes; order Propionibacteriales; family Nocardioidaceae; genus JANLYC01. Next base: position 16,144 of record CAVQJX010000019.1, on the reverse strand, counting down.
GCGTCGGAGTACGGCCCGGATGCGGGCCTCGACCTGAGCGGCCCGGAACGGTTTGACCACGTAGTCGTCCGCGCCGGCGTCGAGCAGCTTGACCATGCTGGCGTCGTCGTCGCGGGCGGTCGCCACGATGACGGGCACGTCGCGCACGGCGCGCAGCATCGCGAGCACGTCGCTGCCATCGAGGTCGGGCAGGCCGAGATCGAGGATGACGACGTCCGGAGAGTCCGCCAGTGCTGTGGACAGTCCTTCTGCCCCGGACTCGGTGGCAGTGACGACATGGCCGTTGGCGCGGAGGTCCCGGGCGAGGGAACGTCGGATCGCGGGATCGTCCTCGATCAACACGATGCGCGACATACGCGCAGAGTAGCCGCTGGCGCTGTGTCGCTCGCCGCGTTCTCGCGCGAGGTCAGCCGACGATCCCGCCGAGCGGCGTTGAGGCTCGGCCGTGGCTGCGCTTGGTCGTGTACTGGGCCTGGTCGGCAGCGGCGAAAAGCTCGCTGGGCGTGATCACGGACTCTGCGGTGAGGACGGCGCTGGCGATGCCGCACGAGACGCCCGGTTGGACGCCGAGCTGCCACGCACGTTGGCTCAGTCGGTTGACCACCGTCGCGACGGTGGCTGGCTCGTGACCCACGACGAGGACGGTGAACTCGTCGCCGCCGACGCGCGCGACCAGGCTCGCCGGCAGTCCGCTGAACTCTGCGAGCAGCGTCCGTGCGACCGACTGGATGAGCTGGTCCCCGGCGTGATGGCCCAGCTCGTCGTTGACCTCCTTGAGCCGATTGATGTCGACCTGGACGACGCTGATGATCCGGGTTGCATCGGCGGGCACGTCGAACGCCTGAGCAGCGCGCTCGTCCAGGGCCCGTCTGTTCCAGAGCCCAGTCAGCGGGTCCTGGAAGGCCAGCTTCTCCAGTGACTCCTCGCGGAGCGAACGCGAGATCGAGCCCGACAGGATGGCGACGAGGGCCTCGATGTAGGCGATGTCGTCCTCGTCGAAGGCTGGCGCGCCGACCGAACGCGTCGCGTAGAACTCCCCCCAGAGCTGGCCGTCGACGATGATCGGTGAACCCAACGATGATCCCTTGTGCAGCTGGCGAAGGAGGTCGAGCTCCGCCGGCGGGGCATCGGGATTCCCCAGTGAGGCGGTCCAGGTCTTGGAGTCCGCCAGCACGAGCTCGAGGTTGGAGAAGGCCCCCACGTCGTACGTCTCGTCCTCGGGCCACCGCTCCTCGGTCGGGCCGAGGTCGCCCACGTTGATCAGGGTTCGGACGGTCGTGGAGCCGGGCTCGACGCGGCTGATCGACGCAGTGCTGGCAGCCAGCGCGGCGCGGGCCTCCTCGGAGGCGATCTCGAGCAGCGTCAGGAGCGCCTCGGAGCGGCCGAGGGCGCGCGCCATGGTGGCAAGACTGCGGATGCGTGCGTCATCCCGGGTGGGCATAGCACTCCTGACGGGTGTCGAGCGGTACACACCCCAGGATGCGCCCCTACGTACAGTTCCGAAGCATATACCGAGGGTAATGAGACGCATTGCCGCTCAGATCTGCCCATTCGGCCGATGTCCAGAGGACTGTCCACCCGAGTTGTCAGAATGGGCGCGGCCCGACGGGCCGAGCTGGTTCTGACGAGCCGAGATGAGGAGGCGTGGTGACGCGACGTTGGACTGCGGGGGTGGCAGTTGGGCTGCTCGTCCTGCTCTGCGGCTGTACGGGGAGTGACGCAAACGACGGGCCCGGGGTTGATACGACGCCTGCTCGTGGGACCACTGTCGGTGGGGCGCACGTCGGATTGACGGCCACCGTCGTCCAACAGCGGGCCGACATCGGCACGCGCCGGATCGGGCTCGAGCTCACCACAGATGCCAAGACCACGGTGCATGTCGACCAGGTGGAGCTGGAGACCTCGGCATTCGAGGCTCAACCACCCACCGCCAAGGACACCGACTTCACACCGGGCCGGACCATCGACCTCACCGTCGACTACGGAGATCCGGTATGCCGGCCGGACGCGTCGCCGCGGGACGCCACCGTGGTCGTCGACTACACCACCGCGAACGGGTCCGGTGAGCTTCGGCTTCCGGTGGACCGGCTGGGGATCGAGGAGCTGACCCAGCTGCATGATGACGGTTGCGCGCACGCCGCCCTGGTGGCGGCTGCCGCGCTGACGTACCGGACGCCCTTCCGTCGCGAGGTGGTCAACGGGCTGCCGAGCCTGGTGGGTGCCCTGGTCCTGAAGCGGCCCGCGGACGGCGGGTCGGGAAGCCGCGTGGTGATCGACTCGATCCTCGGCAGCGTTCTCCTCGAGGTCTTCCCCGCCGGTCGGCATCGAGGCGCGGTTGCGCGGCTGGAGGCAGGACAGCCGGCTGAGACCGTGCCAGTGCTGATCCAGGGCAACGACCGCTGCGAGCCGCATGCCCTGTCGTCGAGCCAGCAGACGTTCATCTTCACCGCGATCGTTCGCGTTGGGTCAGGCGGTCCGCACACCGAGATCATCGAGCCCCCGAGGTCGCTGCAGGCGCAGGCCGGAGCACTTCTCCACGACGTCTGCCACTGACCCCCACCGAGTTGTCGAAGTGCAGGCGGCTATAGCCCACCACTTCTGACAACTCGGTCAGGAGGTGAGGGCGGTTGCTTTCGCCAGCAATTCGTCGGTCTGCGCCAATGCGGGGAGCATTCCGCAGCGGGCGAAGATGTCCCGGGCCGCCGACAAGGACGCCTTGGCTTCCGCGTTGCGGGACAGAGCCAGCAGGCAACGGCCGTGCCCAAGGAGGGCAAATCCCTGCTCTGGTACGACGCCGAACTCCTGCCATCGCTCGATCGCGTCCGCATAGGCCACGACCGCCTGTTCCGTCTCTCCGTGGGCTTCGGCCAGCACAGCCTGGCTGGCGGCCAAGGCGTGCTCGGCGCTCTTGTAGCGCGGCAGGAGTCGTGCCGCGAGTCGTTCGCCGAGATCTGGCCGGTCGATGTTGACGCTGCCCCGCACGATCGGTGCCAGGTAGTTGGCCAGCTCGGACGAGCCCTCCAGCCCTGTCGTCGTCGCCAGTTCCTCCATGAGCTCCGCTGCGGCCGCTGGCTCTGCCCGTGCCACGAGGAGGATCGCGGCAGTTCCAAGACCCCCCGCAGCGAGATCCGGTCGACTGGAGCGGCGCGCCATTCGGGCCAGCCGGTCAGGCAAGTCAGTCGCGACGTCGGTCACTCCAAGGTAGGTCAGGACGTTCGCCTGGACCGCCCCGATCTCTACCAGGTCGAACTCGTCGCCGCTGTCATGCGCGTGCTTGGCAACCTCGTCCGCGGCCGCCAGCGTTCGTTGCAGGTCACCCTCGTTGAGCATCGCTGGCAGCGAGCTGGTGCGCGTCAAGATCGCCACTTCGTCGATGCCCCGCGAGGTGGAAAAGACGATCCCCTCGGCAAACACCTCCAGGGCTGCGCGGGAGCCCTCGAAGTGGCGCAACGCGACCCCGAGGTTGTTGTACAACAGCCCGGCAACTCTGCCCTGCCCGGCCTGAATCGCGAGCCTCAACGCTTCGCGGTAGTCGTCCAGACCGCCAGCATCGCCCAGGACGGTGCGCGCATTCGCCAGGCTCCCCAGAGCGCGAGCCGGTCGCGGAAGGGACGCCCTCTCGGCGGCGACCAGAGCTCGCTCGGCGAGCGCGATGCCCTCCTCTGCGCGACCGGAGTGAGCCGCATCCGTCGCGACATCCGCGAGCAGGTCGATCAGTTCGGGGCCGGGTGGGATTCCTTCGAGATCAGCCAAGGCCCTAGCGGAGAGGCTGACGGACCGCGGGTCGTTGACTCGTTGGAGAACTCCGGACAGGACGCTGATCGCGCGTGCGCGGGGGAGCAGTTCGCCGCGGTCAGCGAAGAGGGCGACCGCTTCCTCGAGTGCGCTGACGGCGTCGTTGAGCCGTCCCGCCTGACGAGCGGCATCTCCGAACCGACTCAGCGTCTCCGCGCGGGCCGGATGACCGCCCGGGGTCAGTGCGAGGGCGCGTTCGAACGCGTCGAGAGCCGCGGCGGTGTCCAGCCCGAGGGCCCGCTCTCCGGCCAGGATGAGGAAACGGATGGCGGGCGCCTGCAGGTCACCCAGGTCGGTCTGGCCCGACGCCGCTGCCAGCTCGAGTGCGGCGGTGTAGTGGTAGGCGAGCACATCGGCATGGTCCTCGAGGCGACCCGGCGAGGTGGATTCGATCCAAGTGGCTGCCGCTGCGTGCCGCGATGCTCGGGATGCCCGGGGGATCTGGGCGTAGGCGACGTCGCGAGCGAGCACGTGCCAGAAGGCGTACTCCGCCTCGCCTTCCATCGTCGACCGTCGGGCCGGACGCACGAGCTCCTTGCGCGACAACTCGTGCAGCACCTCGACCACGTCGGGCTCAGCGAGACCGCCCATGGCGGCCACGGCGCCGGCCCAGAAGACCTTGCCGATCACGGCGGCGTCGGCGAGCATCGCCTTGCGGTCCGGCGTGAGCGTGTCGAGTCGGGCGGCGATCAGCGCCTGGACAGAGTCCGGGAACGGGATGTCCGCGCCCTCGACGAGCTCCCAACGGGTTGCCCGCCGGACCAGCAGATCACGATCCTTGAGCAACCGGATGAACTCCTCGGCGTACAACGGGTTGCCTCCGGATCGCTCCTGGATCGGAGACTGGAGCTCCGCGGGTAACACCGTCGTGTCGAGGAGGGAGCACACCAGTCTGGTGGTCTCGGCCTCCGAGAGGGGGGCCAGGCTGATCGGGGTGCTGTTGCGCAGTCCGCGGGCATAGTCGGCGTGGTGGTCGAACAGCTCCGGCCGTGCGGTCCCGATGATCAGGAGCGGCAGTCCCTCGGCCCGGTCGGCGAGGTGTTCCAGGAAGTCCAGCATGGCCGGGTCGGCCCAATGCAGGTCCTCGAAGACCAGCACGGTGGGGTCCTGCTCGGCGATGTGCTCGAGGAAACGCCGCCACGCCGTGAACAGCTCCGCCCGTTCAGCCGACGAGGTCGCCTCGATGCCGAGCAGCGGCAGCAGACGTTGACGGAACCATTCGCGCTCTGACCCCTCGGGCAGGACCACGTCGAGCTTGGCTGCCGCGGTGGCCGGCGGGTCGGACTCCAGGATTCCGGTGTGCGCCTTGAGGATCTCCCCCAGCGCCCAGAAAGTCACCCCCTCCCCGTAGGGCAGACACCGACCCTGCCGCCAGCGGATCAGCTCCGTGCGCTCCTCGATGTGGCCGAACAGCTCCGCGACCAGACGGCTCTTCCCGACACCGGGCTCGCCGATGACGGTGACGAGCTGGGTCGCGCTCTGCGCCACCGCCTTGTCGAAGACACCCTTGAGGATCGCCAGGTCGATCTCCCGACCCACGAACGGCGTGTCATGGCGACGCGTCACGTCGGTCCCGAACCTCGCCCGCGGCGCCTTCGCCCAGAACACCCGCACCGGGTCCGCCTTGCCCTTCAAAGCCGCCGGCTCGAGTTCTTCGTACTCGAAAACCTGCTCGGTCGCCTCGTACGTGCCCAGCCCCACCGCGACCCCGGCCTCCGGCGCCACCGACTGCAACCGCGACGCCGTGTTGATCGCGTCACCGGCCAGCATCGACTCACCAGCACCCGGCCGTGCACCCAGGCGGACCAACGCCTCGCCGGTGTTGATCCCCACCCTCAGCACCAGTGGCTCACCACCGACCGAGGTGAGGTCCTCGGCAACCTCGATCATCTTCAACCCGGCCCGCACCGCACGCTCGGGATCGTCCTCGTGCGCTGCCGGTACGCCGAACACCCCAACCACAGCATCGCCGATGAACTTCTCCACCGTGCCGCCGAAGGACTCGATCTGCTTGCGTGCCATCGAGTAGTAGGCCGCCAGCATCGAGTTGACGTCCTCGGGATCAGCAGCCTCCGACGTCGCCGTGAAACCGACCAAGTCGCAGAACAGCGACGTGACGACCTTGCGCTCTTCCCCCAGGTTGCGTCCTGCGACCGCCAGCGACGCGGCGCACTCGCTGCAGAACTTGTGCCCCTCGGCGTTCTCATGGCCACACGAAGGACATTGCACCAGCCGAGACTATGGCCCCCCGCCCCGCCTTGTCAGGACGGCGTTGTCAGAAGTAGGGACGGCTATGACCGCCTGTACTTCTGACAACTCAGGAGGTGTGGCGGGTCGCCCTCGCCAGGAGCTCGTCCGTCTCCATCAACGCAGGATCCATGCCGCAGCGGGTGAAGATGTCGCGGGCCGCCAACAGGGGCGCGTTCGCGTCCCCGGGGGAGCTCAGTTCGAGCAGGCAACGGCCTTGCCCCAGCAAGGCAAAACCTTCCTCGATGACCATCCCGAATGCGTTCCAGCGCGAGGCTGCCTCGCGGTAGCCATCGACGGCAGCTTCGCGTTGGCCTCGAGCCGCACTGAGGGCCGCGTGGACCGCGACGAGGGCGTGCTCCGCGCAGGGGTAACGCGGCGTCAGGTGTCCGGCGAGACGTTCGCCAAGGTCGAGGGCGCCCAGCTCGATGGCCGAGCGGACGATGGCCGGCAGATACGTAGCCAGCTCGCTCGCGTCGGCCAGATGATCGGTGGCCTCGACCTCGCTCAGGAGAGCTACGGCCGCCTGCCGCTCGTCGAGCGCGGTGTACACCACCGCGGCGCCACCGAGGCCCTGCGCGGTCAGGTCGGAACGTCCCAGCTGCCGGGCGCCGTCGACGACGGCGGCCAACCCGTCCCTGGCAGCATCCGCGTGACCTTCGTAGGTGAGCGCGAGCGCCTGGATGGTGCGGATCTCGACGAGGTCGAGCTCGTCACCGCTGTCCTCCGCATGGACGGCCAGCTCTGCAGCCGCAGCGAGTGTTGCTAACAGATCGCCGACACAGAGGGTCGCCACGAGCGCGCTGCTGCGGATCGAGAGAGCCATCTCCTGCAGTCCGCGGGCAGAAGCAAATCGCAGTCCTTCGCCGAACACCTCGAGAGCCGCCCGGGGTCCTTCGTAGTTGCGCAGATCGACGCCGAGGTTGTTGTACAGGATCGCCGCGGCTCGACCCTGACCGGCCTGGATCGCGAGGTCCAACGCATCTCGATAGTCGGCCAGACCACCGGCGTCTCCGGCGGTCGCGCGGGCCGCGCCTCGATAGCCGAGTGCCCTGGCGGGTCGGGCCAGGCCGCATTGCTCCAGCCACGGCGATCGCGCGCTCCGCGAGTCTGATGCCCTCTTCGGATCGCCCTGCCAACGCTGCCCTGCCTGCGACGTCGGCCAGTGCATCGACAAGCTGCGGTCCGGGTGGGAGTGGTTCGAGCAGTGCGAGAGCGCTCGGGGCGAGCTCACTGGCCCGGGGGTCATTGAGACGCATGAGGACCTCTCCCAGGACTCCGAGGGCACGAGCTTCCTGTCGGACGTTGCCGGTCGCTCGAAAGATGGTGATGGCCTCGTCGAGCGCCGCGGCTGCGTCTGCCAGACGTCCGGACTGCCAGGCAGCTTCACCGAAACGCGTGAGTGTCTCAGGACGAAGAGGATGGCCGGGCGGGGTCAGGGCGAGCGCGCGTTCGAACCCATCCAGGGCTGCCGCGGTGTCGAGGCCGAGGGCCCGTTCCCCTGCGAGGGTGAGGAAGCGCAGGGCCGGAGTTTCGAATTGCGCCAGATCGCCGTGTCCGGCGGCGATGGCGAGCTCGAGGGCGGACGTGTAGTGATAAGCCAGCAGCTCGGCGAGATCCCCGAGCCGGTCAGGTGCTTTGGACTCGATCCAGGTGGCTGCGGCGACGTGTCGCGAGGCGCGGGAAGCCCGCGGGATCTGGGCGTAGGCGACGTCACGAGCGAGCACGTGCCAGAACGAGTACTCCGCCTCGCCCTCCATCGACGACCGGCGAGCGGCACGCACAAGCTCCTTTCGGGACAGCTCGCGCATGGCATCGGTGACCTCGGCCTTCGGCCAGTTCACCCATGGCGGCCAGCGCACCGGCCCAGAAGACCTTTCCGATCACGGCGGCGTCTGCGAGCAGCGCCTTGCGAGCCGGCGTCAGGGTGTCGAGCCGGGCGGCGATCGTCGCCTGGACGGACTCGGGGAACGGGATCTCGGCATCAGGGGCGAGCTCCCAGCTGGATCCCAACTTGACCAGCAGGTCCCGGTCCTTCAGCAACCGGACGAACTCCTCGGCATACAGCGGGTTGCCGCCCGAGCGTTCCAGGATCGGCGCTTGCAGCTCGGCCGGTAGGAGGGTGGTCTCCAACAGGGCGCAGACGAGGCGTGTGGTCTCTGGTTCGGTCAACGGGGTCAGGTTGATGGGGGTGCTGTTTCGCAGGTCGCGTGCGTAGTGGGAGTGCTCGTCGAAGAGCTCAGGACGGGCAGTTCCGACGATGAGCAGCGGGACGCCCTCGGACCGGTCCGCGAGATGTTCGAGAAAGGCGAGCATGGCCGGGTCCGCCCAGTGCAGATCCTCGAACACGAGGATGGTCGGGTCCTGGTCGGCGATGTGCTCGAAGAATATGCGCCACGCGGTGAACAGTTCCTCGCGTTCGGCTGTCGAGGTCGACTCGATGCCGAGCAGCGGCAGCAGCCGTTGGCGGAGCCACTCGCGCTCCGTGCCCTCGGGAAGCACAGCGTCGAGCTTGTCCCGCGCGGTTGCGGGTGGATCAGACTCCAGAATGCCGGTATGTGCCTTGAGGATCTCCGACAATGCCCAGAAGGTGATTCCTTCGCCGTAGGGCAGACATCTCCCCTGCCGCCAACGGACCAGACCCGGCCGGTCGTCGATGTGGGCGAAGAGCTCCGCGACCAACCGGGACTTGCCCAGGCCGGGTTCGCCCACGATCGTGACCAGCTGAGGCGCACGGGCAGCCACAGTCTTGTCGAAGACGCCCTTGAGGATGCCCAGGTCGATCTCGCGTCCGATCAAAGGCGTGTCATGGGTCCGGGTGACATCGGTACCGAACCTGGCCCTTGGTGCCTTGGCCCAGAAAACGCGGACGGCCTCCGCCTTCCCCTTCAACACCGCCGGCTCGAGCTCGTCGTACTCGAAGATCCGGGCGGTGGCCTCGATACGTACCGAGCCCGACCGCCACCCCCATCTCCGGCGCGACCGACTGCAGCCGGGAGGCGGTGTTGATCGCATCTCCCGCCAGCATGCCCTTCGCCCGCTCGGGGCACCGCCCCCAGCCGCACAAGGCCTCGCCTGTGTTGATGCCGACCCGCAGAGTCAACGGTGCGTCGCCGATCGAGGCCAGCTTCTCGGCCTCTTCGACGATCTTCAACCCGGCACGAACCGCGCGTTCCGGGTCGTCTTCGTGGGCAGCGGGTACGCCGAAGACCCCGACAACGGCGTCGCCGATGAACTTCTCCACCGTGCCGCCGAAGGCCTCGATCTCCTTCTTGACCATCGCGAAGTACACCGCCAACATCGTGTTGACGTCCTCAGGATCCGCCGACTCCGACGTCGCCGTGAAACCCACCAGGTCGCAGAACAACGACGTGACGACCTTGCGTTCTTCCGACAGGGTGCGCGTCGGCGACGTGAGAACGGTTCCGCACTCGCCGCAGAACTTCTTCCCGTCCGGGTTCTCATCCCCGCACGCGGGGCACACCACCATCCGGTGAGACTATGGCCCGCTGCCCCACCTTGTCAGGACCGACTTGTCAGAATACGGACGGCAATAGCCCTCCCTACTTCTGACAACTCGCTAGGAGCTGGGAGGCGTGGCCTTGGCCAGTAACGTCTCGGTCTCTTCGAGAGCGGGGAGCATGCCGCAGCGGGTGAAGACGTCGCGGGCGGCCAGCAAGGGTTCCTTGGCCTCTTCGTGGCGTGCGAGGGCGATCAGACAACGACCTTGGCCGAGCAGCGCGAAGCCTTGCTCGGGTATGTCGCCGAAACTCTGCCAGCGGGCGGCGGCGTCGGCGTAGCCGGCGGCGGCGGTGTCGGTTCCGCCGTGTGCTTCCGCGAGTGCTGCTCGGACAGCGGCCAGGGCATGTTCGGCGTAGGGGTATCGGGGGGCGAGGTGGCGGGCGAGGCGTTCGGCGAGGCCGGGGTCACCGATCGTGATGGCGGCACGCACGATCGTGGGCAGGTAGGTGGCGAGCTCACTGGCGTCGTCGAGACCGGGGGTGGTCTCGATGTCGGTGAGCAACTGAACTGTCGTCTGGTGGCTACCGAGGGTGGCGTAGACGACCGCTGGACAGCCGAACCCGGAGGCGATCAGGTCGGGCCGGCCTGATCGCCGGGCAGCGTTGACGATCAGGTCGAGGACGCCTCGGGTTTCGTCGGCGCGGCCGGTGTAGGCGAGGGCGAGGGCCCGTAGGGCACGGATCTCGATCAGGGCGAGCTCGTCGCCGTTGGTTCCGGCATGCACTGCCAGCTCGGCTGCTGCGGTGAGGGTTGCGGGGAGGTCGCCTGCTGCTGAGCATGGCCGGCAGCGCGCTGCCCCGGACTATAAGCGCCACTTCTTCGAGCCCGCGGGCAGTGGCAAACGCAAGACCTTCAGACAAGACGTCCAAGGCTGCTTGCGGCCCTTCGAAGTTGCGGAGGGCGACGCCGAGGTTGTTGTAGTTGATCGCGGCACGTCTGCCCTGTCCGGCCTGGGTCATCAGCTCGATGGCATCGCCGTAGTCCTGCAGCCCGCCTGCGTCGCCGAGGATTGCTTCGGCCGATGCCGCGCGCCGCGAAGGCTCGGGGTGGTCGCGGCAGACCAGCCTCAGCGGCAGTGGTGAGGGCTCGCTCGATGAGGGTGATGCCTTCCTCGGGCCTCCCAGCGAAAATTGCATGTTCTGCGACATTCAGCAGTGCGTCGACCAGATCGGGACCGGGTGACAGGGGTTCGAGGAGGGTTAGGGCCTGGGCAGAAAGCTCGCGGTACGGGGGTCGTTGAGTCGTTCCAGCACGCCGCCCAGCGTGTTCATGGCGCGGGCGGCGGCGAGGGTGTTGTCGCGTTCGACGGTAGAGGCCGATGGCTTCCTCGAGCGCAGCAGCGGCGTCGGCGTGGCGGCCGCTGTCTCGTGCAGCGTCGCCGAAGTGGGTCAGGGCGTCGGGCCGGGTGGGGTGTCCGGCTGGGGTGAGGGCCAGGGCGCGTTCGAAGGCGTCCAGGGCGGCGGCGGTGTTCAGTCCGAGGGCACGTTGCACCAGCGAGGGTGAGGAACCGCAGCGCGGACTCTTGCAGGTCGGCGAGGTCGGTCTGGCCGGCGGCGGTCGCGAGGTCCAAGGCGGCGGTGTAGTGGTAGGCGAGCACGTCGGCGAGGTCCTCCAGCCGGTCCGGGGCCTTGGACTCGATCCAGGTCGCGGCGGCGACGTGGCGGGCGGCTCGGGAGGCACGGGGTATCTGGCTGTAGGCGACGTCCCGGGCCAGCACATGCCAGAACCCATACTCGGCCTCGCCTTCCATGGTGGAACGGCGAGACGGTCGCACGAGCTCCTTGCGGGACAGCTCATGCAGGAGGTCCACGACGTCGACCTCGGCCAGGTCCCCCATCGCCGCGACCGCACCCGCCCAGAACACCTTCCCGACCACAGCAGCATCGGCCAGCAGCGCTTTGCGGTCCGGAGCCAGGGTGTCCAGGCGGGCCGCGATCAACGCCTGCACGGTGTCGGGGAACGGGATCTCGGCATCCTCGACCAGCCCCCAACCGGAACCCTGCGACACGAGAAGGTGCTTGTCTTTGAGCAGCCGGAGGAACTCCTCGGCGTACAACGGGTTACCACCGGCCCGGTCCAGGATCGGGGTCTGCAGCTCGGCTGGGATCACGGTGGTGTCCAACAACGCACACACCAGCCGGGTCGTCTCGGTCTGCGTCAACGGGACCAGGTTGATGGAAGTGGTGTTGCGTAACCCGCGAGCATAGTCGGGATGATGGTCGAACAGCTCCGGCCTCGCGGTCCCCACGACCAGCAGCGGCACGCCCTCCGCGCGGTCCGCGAGATGTTCCAGGAACGCCAGCATCGCCGGGTCGGCCCAGTGCAGGTCCTCGAACACCAACACGGTCGGGTCCACATCGGCGATGTGCTCGAAGAACCGGCGCCACGCTGTGAACAGCTCCTCACGTTCCGCCGTTGACGTCGCCTCGATCCCGAGCAGCGGCAGCAGCCGTTGCCGGAACCACTCCCGCTCCGACCCCGCCGGCAGCACCGCATCCAGCTTGGCCTGGGCCGTCACTGGCGGGTCGGAGTCCAAGATGCCCGCATGGGCCTTGAGGATCTCCCCCAACGCCCAATAGGTGATCCCCTCCCCATAAGGCAAGCAACGGCCCTGCCGCCAGCGTGACCAGACTCAGGCCGGTCGTCGATATAGGCGAACAGCTCCGCCACCAGCCGCGACTTGCCCAACCCCGGCTCCCCGACGACCGTGACCAGCTGCGGCGCCGCCGCAGCGACCGTCTTGTCGAACACCCCCTTCAGCACCGCCAGGTCGATCTCCCGACCCACGAACGCACTGTCATGGGTGCGGGTGATGTCCGTCCCGAACCGGGCCAGCGAAGCCTTCGCCCAGAACACCCGCACCGGCTCCGCCTTCCCCTTCAACACCGCCGGCTCGAGCTCGTCGTACTCAAAGACCCGTGCGGTGGCCTCATAGGTGCCGATCCCGACCGCGACCCCCATCTCCGGCGCCACCGACTGCAACCGCGACGCGGTGTTGATCGCATCACCGGCCAACATCCCCTCCCCCGACCCCGGCACCGCCCCAAGCCGGACCAGGGCAGGTCCGGTGTTGATGCCGACCCGCATCGTCAACGGCGCATTCCCCACCGACCGCAGCTCCTCAGCCGCCTCGACGATCTTCAAACCCGCCCGCACCGCACGCTCCGGATCGTCCTCGTGCGCCACCGGAACCCCGAACACGCCCACCACCGCGTCACCGATGAACTTCTCCACCGTCCCGCCGAATCCCTCGATATGTTTGCGCGCCATCGCGAAATACGCCGCCAACATCGTGTTGACGTCCTCGGGATCCGCCGACTCCGACGTCGCCGTGAACCCCACCAGATCGCAGAACAACGACGTGACAACCTTGCGCTCCTCACCCAGGCTCCGAGTCGGAGCCGCCAGCGAGCGCCGCGCACTCACCGCAGAACTTCTGCCCGTCGGGGTTCTCATCACCACATGAAGGACACGACGACCATCCGCCGAGACTATTCCCCACGAGCCCGAATTGTCAGGCCGAAGTAGCGCCATCAGGCCTACCTCGGCTCGGGCAAGTCTGACCGAGTGGCTGATCCGGTATCGCGCGAGCGCGACTAGCCTCCTTGACACCACAACGAGAGGACCCGTTGGGCTGGAGGGCCAGATGAAGCGCCTCGTGGTCTGCTGTGACGGCACGTGGAACAAGCCGGACAGTGCACACATCACCAACATCGAGAAGATCGCGCGCACGATCCAGACCGATCCGACGGCGTCGGGTGGGGTGCAGCAGCTCGTGCTGTATGTCGGCGGGGTCGGCATCGGTTACAAGCTCGACCAGCTGCTCGGCGGCGCCTTCGGGTCAGGACTGTTCAACAACGTCAAGACCGCCTACCGCTTCCTGGCCCTCAACTACGAAGAAGGCGACGAGATCTTCGTCTTCGGCTTCAGCCGTGGTGCCTACACCGCGCGCAGCCTGGTCGGAATGATCGGGTACGTCGGCCTGCTCACCCGGCGGTCCGTCATCGCCGACAAGTTGCCCGAGGCCGTGACGCGCTACCAGCGCAAGCAGCCGGCGGCCGGGGCGTTCGGGGCCAGCAACGAGGAGTTCAAACGCGACTTCTGCCACGCGGACATCCCGACGAAGTTCATCGGCGTCTTCGACACGGTCGGCGCACTCGGCGTACCCGGCATGTTGCCCAAGGATCACCAGTTCCACGACATCAAGCTCGGCGACTCGGTGCAGTGCGCACGGCACGCGTTGGCCATCGACGAGCAACGCATGGTGTTCGCGCCTTGCCTGTGGGATGCGCCGGAACGCCCTGAGGACCCGGACCGCGTGAAGCAGGTCTGGTTCGAGGGCGCCCACTCCGACGTCGGCGGCGGCTACGGCGAGACCGGCCTGTCGGACACTGCGCTGCTGTGGATGGTGAGCGAGGCCAACCAGCGCGGCCTCGTCTTCGACCGCCCGCTGCTGGACTCCTACATCGCTGGCCAGTCGCCCGCCATCCGCCACAACTCGCTGCGCTGGTTCTACCGGATCTCCAACCTGCGGAAGCGGATCCTGCGACGTCGATCGGAGGAGAGGGCGCTGTTCGTCGGCCAGCGGCGTAACCTCTGTGCGCCAGGCAGCGGCGTCCGGCTGTCGTCAGCGGCACGATCCCACTACTTCGACGCGGAGAAGGACTACCGGCCGCACAACCTCGACCTGCTCGTGGAGAGCCGGGACCCCGACATCGTGGACGCCTCGACCGAGCCCGTGATCGCCTTGCCCGAGGTCAGCGTAGAGAGCATCACCGCGAGACTCGAGGATGCTGGCGTCTACCTCGACCGCGCGCGGCAGGTCGTTCCCGAGGCCCGGTCTGCCACGATGTCGGGATGCCGCACGACACGCACTGGCAGCACTGGCACGACCAGTACTCCGAGCCCGAGCATCCGCTGAACCGTCGGCTGTCCATCATCCGCGCCCACCTCCACCGGTGGTTCGACGACGCATCCGTCCGTGGCCACGCCTCGACGCCGCTCCGTGTCGTGAGCGCCTGTGCCGGCGACGGCCGCGACGTGCTCGCGGTCCTGGCCGACCGCTCCGACGTCGATGACGTGCAGGCCGTTCTCGTCGAGCTCGACCCCACGCTCGCCGAGGCCGCGCGGCAGTACGCCGCCGACGTCGGCCTCACCAACGTCGAGGTCCGCACCGCCGACGCGGGTCACGCCGCCAGCTATCACGACGCCGTACCTGCCGACCTCGTTCTGCTCTGCGGAGTCTTCGGCAACGTCCCTGACGACGACGTACGACGGATGGTGTCGGCCGTGCCCCAGCTTGCCGCGCCTGGCGCCACCGTCATCTGGACCCGGTCTCGTCGCGCGCCGGACCTGACTTCGCAGATCCGGGCCTGGTTCGCCGACGTCGGGTGCAACGAGGTTGCCTGGAACGCGCCCGCCGACGAGCTGTTCTCCGTCGGCGTGCACCGCTTTGCCGGGACGACGAAGGCGCTGGAGAGGGACCAGACCTGGTTCCGTTTCCGTACCGACGACGATGACACCACGCCCGTCGCGCAGCGACATCCGTGAGCCACTGTTCAATGCCTGGGCGGGCGCGAGACAATGAGTGGTCCAGGGCGTCGCCCACTGCGCTTCGTCGACGTCACGCCCGACTTCGCACGAGAGGACAGCCAGTGGAGCCCGCCGCTGCCGACTTCGCCGAGATGGCGATGGACCTGCTCGAACGGCCGGACGTCGACGAGACGCTGGCCGGGATCGCGGAGTACGCGCAGCAGACCCTCGAGACCGACTTCGTCGGTATCCACGTCGTACGCGGCAAGACCATCGAGACCGCTGCCGCCACCCACGAAGTGATCGAGCACGCTGACAAGCTGCAAGCCGAGCTCGGTGAGGGGCCTTGCCTGCAAGCGATCTGGTCGCAGGACACGTTCCTCGTGCACGACACCGCGACAGATCCTCGCTGGCCGCGCTTCGGTCCGGTGGCCGCCGAGCTCGGCCTCCACAGCATGCTCAGCGTGCGGCTGTTCGCGGCGGAGCAGACGCTCGGTGCTCTGAACCTCTACTCGGCGTCGGTGCGGGAGTTCAGCCACGACGATGCCGCCATGGCGCACGTGTTCGGGCAGCATGCGTCAGTCGCGTTGGCGAATGCTCGCCGCGAAGAGGGCCTGCGTCAGGCCATCGACGCGCGGCACCTGATCGGCCTCGCCCAGGGCATCTTGATGGAGCGCTTCGGTCTCAATGCCGACCAGGCGTTCTCGGTGCTGCGGCGCTACTCGCAGGAACGCAACATCAAGCTTCGCTCCGTCGCTAGCGGCATCATCGAGACGCGGCAACTCCCACCCGACTAGTTGCCACCGACCGCCGCATCAGGCGGGGATCGACGTCAGGTCGGCGTCATCGGCCTCGGTGGAGCGATCCGAGTCGACCGCATCGAGGGTGCCCAGCTGCTCGCGCAGCTTGGCGAAGATGCGCGTCAACAACCGGGAGACCTGCATCTGCGTCACCCCGAACTCCTCAGCAATCCGCGCCTGCGTCCACTCGTGGAAGAAGCGCAGGTAGACGATCCGTCGCTCGCGCTCGGTGAGACCGCGGCAGAGTG
>CAVQJX010000018.1:0-61393 GCA_963712935.1 uncultured Actinomycetota bacterium | reverse complement strand
GACCGCCAGGCCACCACGTCACCGCGGACGCCTACGGGGGGTCCTGCTATCTCAACAACGCGGCGCTCGCCGCCCAGTCACTGATCGACAGCGGCCACGAACGCGTCGCGGTCATCGACGTCGACGCCCACCACGGCAACGGCACGGCAGCGATCTTCTACGAGCGGGCCGACGTGTTCTACGGCTCGGTGCACGTGGACCCCGGCGCCGGCTGGTTTCCCCACGTCGTCGGCCACGCTTCCGAGACCGGGAGAGGGGACGGCGAGGGCTCCACCCTCAACGTGCCCCTGGCACCGGGAAGCGGAGATGCTGAGTTCCTCGACGGCGTACGCCGGCTGGCCGCGTCCGCCGAGCGGCACCGCTCCACCGCCCTGGTCGTGTCGCTGGGCGTCGACGCGGCGATTGACGATCCCGAGAGTCCACTCGGGGTGACACTGAACGGCTACGGACAGGCGGGGAGCGTTCCTGCTTCAGGGCCTCGACCTCCCGACCGTGGTCGTCCAGGAGGGCGGCTACCACCTGCCTACTCTCGGCGCACTCGTGGAGTCCTTCCTGAGCGGCTGACCTGCCGATTGGCGTGGTTGGCAGGTGACCGCGGGGGCTCCTGAGCACCAAGCACCAACAGCGAGGCGGAACAACGAAGGCCCCGAGCGTGCTGCTCGGGGCCTTCGTGCGATGCGGGTTGCCGCCGAGGTCTGCGCCGTCGCGCTGGACCGGATGGCGCTGGCCGCGGTCCATCCGTGGGACGTCGATGGCGCCCAGCGTGCCGGGCTGTACGGAATCTGGGTCGACCGACGGCGAACGCCGTACCCGGCCGCCTTCCTTGCTCCCCACCGGCAGGTCCCGGACTTCGAGGCACTCGCCGACCTCCTCACCCTTTGACCACCGGACGCGGGCGGGGACGACGAAGGCCCCCAGCAGCTGCTGGGGGCCAACGTGTGACGCAGGTGTTGATCTGGCAGGGACTAGAAGTCCATGCCGCCCATGTCCGGAGCGCCACCCGGAGCGGCAGCGACCTTCTCGGGCTTGTCGGCGACGACGGCCTCGGTCGTCAGGAACAACGCGGCGATCGAGGCGGCGTTCTGCAGCGCAGAGCGGGTCACCTTGACCGGGTCGTTGATCCCAGCGGCCAGCATGTCGACGTACTCGCCGGTCGCCGCGTCGAGACCGTGACCGGACTCGAGGTTGCGGACCTTCTCGGCCACGACTCCACCTTCGAGACCGGCGTTGATCGCGATCTGCTTGAGCGGGGCCTCGGCAGCGAACTTGACGATCGCGGCACCTGTGGCCTCGTCACCGACGAGCTCGAGCTTCTCGAACGCAGCCTTGGTGGCCTGGACGAGAGCGACGCCACCACCGGCGACGATGCCCTCTTCGACGGCAGCCTTGGCGTTGCGGACGGCGTCCTCGATGCGGTGCTTGCGCTCCTTGAGCTCCACCTCGGTGGCAGCGCCGACCTTGATCACCGCAACACCGCCGGCCAGCTTGGCCAGGCGCTCCTGCAGCTTCTCGCGGTCGTAGTCGGAGTCGCTGTTCTCGATCTCGGCGCGGATCTGGTTGACCCGACCGGCGATCTGGTCGGTGTCACCGGAACCTTCGACGATCGTCGTCTCGTCCTTGGTGACGACGACCTTGCGGGCCTGGCCGAGCAGCTCGATGCCGGCGGACTCGAGCTTGAGACCGACCTCTTCGCTGATGACCTGGCCACCGGTCAGGATCGCGATGTCCTGCAGCATGGCCTTGCGGCGGTCGCCGAAGCCCGGAGCCTTGACGGCGACGGACTTGAACGTGCCACGGATCTTGTTGACGACCAGGGTCGCCAGGGCCTCACCGTCGACGTCCTCGGCGAGGATCAGCAGCGGCTTGCCGCTCTGCATGACCTTCTCGAGGACCGGCAGCATGTCCTTGACGGCTGAGATCTTGGAGTTGACCACCAGCACGTAGGGGTCGTCGAGGACGGTCTCCATGCGCTCGGCGTCGGTGACGAAGTACGGCGAGATGTAGCCCTTGTCGAAGCGCATACCCTCGGTGAGCTCGAGCTCGAGGCCGAAGGTGTTGCTCTCCTCGACGGTGATGACGCCTTCCTTGCCGACCTTGTCCATCGCCTCGGCGATGATCTCGCCGACGGTGGAGTCTCCAGCGGAGATTCCGGCGGTGGCAGCGATCTGCTCCTTGGTCTCGACGTCCTTCGCCGCGGCGAAGAGCTGCTCGATGACCTTCTCGACCGCGGTCTCGATGCCGCGCTTCAGCGCCATCGGGTTCGCGCCGGCTGCGACGTTGCGCAGACCCTCGCGGACCATGGCCTGAGCCAGGACCGTGGCCGTCGTCGTGCCGTCACCGGCAACGTCGTCGGTCTTCTTGGCAACTTCCTTGACGAGCTCGGCACCGATCTTCTCGTACGGGTCCTCGAGCTCGATTTCCTTGGCAATGGACACACCGTCGTTGGTGATCGTCGGCGCGCCCCACTTCTTCTCGAGGACGACGTTGCGGCCCTTGGGGCCGAGCGTCACCTTGACGGCATCGGCGAGGGTGTTCATCCCTCGCTCGAGGCCGCGCCTGGCTTCCTCGTTGAACGCAATGATCTTGGGCATGTACGCGAGTCCTCCCGCGCTTGAGGGTCAGGATGAGCAGTAAGTACGACGCCCGCGACGGACGGACCCAGCCCGCCTACGATCCATTCACGTAGAGGTGCGTGGGCCCTCATCGGACCTACCGCTGTCACTCTCATGTCGAGAGTGCTAACCCCATTTTTAGCACTCGCCCTACCCGAGTGTGGCGCTGGCCGCGGTCCATCCCTGGGACGTCGATGGCGCCCAGCGTGCCGGGCTCAACGGGATCTGGGTCGACCGACGCCGAACTTCGTACCCGTCGGCCTTCCTTGCTCCCCACCGGCAGGTCCGCGACTTCGAGGAACTCGCCGGCCTCCTCACCCCCTGACCACGGACGAGGGGCGGGTACGACGAAGGCCCCCAGCAGCTGCTGGGGGCCAACGTGTGAGGCAGGTGTTGATCTGGCAGGGACTAGAAGTCCATGCCGCCCATGTCAGGAGCGCCACCCGGAGCGGCAGCGACCTTTTCGGGCTTGTCGGCCACAACGGCCTCGGTCGTCAGGAACAACGCGGCGATCGAGGCGGCGTTCTGCAGCGCAGAGCGGGTCACCTTGACCGGGTCGTTGATCCCAGCGGCCAGCATGTCGACGTACTCGCCGGTCGCAGCGTCGAGACCGTGACCGGACTCGAGGTTGCGGACCTTCTCGGCCACGACTCCGCCTTCGAGACCGGCGTTGATCGCGATCTGCTTGAGCGGGGCCTCGGCAGCGAACTTGACGATCGCGGCACCCGTGGCTTCATCTCCGACGAGCTCGAGCTTCTCGAACGCAGCCTTGGTGGCCTGGACGAGAGCGACGCCACCACCGGCGACGATGCCCTCTTCGACGGCAGCCTTGGCATTGCGCACGGCGTCCTCGATGCGGTGCTTGCGCTCCTTGAGCTCCACCTCGGTGGCAGCCCCGACCTTGATCACCGCAACACCGCCGGCCAGCTTGGCCAGGCGCTCCTGCAGCTTCTCGCGGTCGTAGTCGGAGTCGCTGTTCTCGATCTCGGCGCGGATCTGGTTGACCCGACCGGCGATCTGGTCGGTGTCACCGGAACCTTCGACGATCGTCGTCTCGTCCTTGGTGACGACCACCTTGCGGGCCTGGCCGAGCAGCTCGATGCCGGCGGACTCGAGCTTGAGACCGACCTCTTCGCTGATGACCTGGCCGCCGGTCAGGATCGCGATGTCCTGCAGCATGGCCTTGCGGCGGTCGCCGAAGCCCGGTGCCTTGACGGCCACGGACTTGAACGTGCCACGGATCTTGTTGACGACCAGGGTCGCCAGGGCCTCACCGTCGACGTCCTCGGCGAGGATCAGCAGCGGCTTTCCGCTCTGCATGACCTTCTCGAGGACCGGCAGCATGTCCTTGACGGCTGAGATCTTGGAGTTGACCACGAGCACGTAGGGGTCGTCGAGGACGGTCTCCATGCGCTCGGCGTCGGTGACGAAGTACGGCGAGATGTAGCCCTTGTCGAAGCGCATACCCTCGGTGAGCTCGAGCTCGAGGCCGAAGGTGTTGCTCTCCTCGACGGTGATGACGCCTTCCTTGCCGACCTTGTCCATCGCTTCGGCGATGATCTCGCCGACGGTGGAGTCTCCAGCAGAGATTCCGGCAGTGGCAGCGATCTGCTCCTTGGTCTCGACGTCCTTCGCCGCGGCGAAGAGCTGCTCGATGACCTTCTCGACCGCGGTCTCGATGCCGCGCTTCAGCGCCATCGGGTTCGCGCCGGCTGCGACGTTGCGCAGACCCTCGCGGACCATGGCCTGCGCCAGGACCGTGGCCGTCGTCGTGCCGTCACCGGCAACGTCGTCGGTCTTCTTGGCAACTTCCTTGACGAGCTCGGCACCGATCTTCTCGTACGGGTCCTCGAGCTCGATTTCCTTGGCAATGGACACACCGTCGTTGGTGATCGTCGGCGCGCCCCACTTCTTCTCGAGGACGACGTTGCGACCCTTGGGGCCGAGCGTCACCTTGACGGCATCGGCGAGGGTGTTCATCCCTCGCTCGAGGCCGCGCCTGGCTTCCTCGTTGAACGCAATGATCTTGGGCATGTACGCGAGTCCTCCCGCGCTTGAGGGTCAGGATGAGCAGAAAGTACGACGCCCGCGACGGACGGACCCAGCCCGCCTACGATCCATTCACGTAGAGGTGCGTGGGCCCTCATCGGACCTACCGCTGTCACTCTCATGTCGAGAGTGCTAACCCTATTTTTAGCACTCGCCCTACCCGAGTGCAAGGCGGGGGCCTTACCTGGGCACTAACGGGACGCGGCGGCGGAGCGTCGCCTGTCAGCCGCCCGTGCGCCATCGAGCGTGACCGTGATCTGCGTCAGCCCGTCCCGCATCCCGACTCGCGCGCGAAGCCCCGCAGCGTGGACCAGGCCCAGCACTGCCGGGTTGTCCGGGAGCACGGTCATCGCGAGCTCCTCGAAGCCATGGCGACCCGCCTCCCGGGCCGATGCCAGCAACAAGGCCGTCCCGACTCCCTGCCGCTGGTCATGGTCGGCGACCAGCTGGCCGATGTCTCCACGCGGCGGGCCGGGCCCCTCAGGCGTTAACGCCCACGCGTCGGCATCGACGTACGGCGCCACCGTGGCGATGCCGGCCAGGCGACCGCCGCGATCGGCGACGATCGAGAAGCCGCCAGGAGGGCAGAGGAGGCGACCGGCGAGCCGGCCGCCGAGCACGGGCATCGGGGCGAGGTAGCGTCTTGTCAGGCTCAGCTGGGAACAGTGGCCGTGCATCCGGACGAGAGCACGGACGTCATGGGGCGAACCCAGGCGCAGGGCGAGTCGTGGCGGGTCAGGCATGCCCTCAGCCTGCGGGACCGAGGTTTCCCGGCGTGGTCGCGGGCGTAACGCCTGTGCAAAATCTGCGTCGCGCGGCAGCGGCCGGCCCGACACAGGAAACGGTCCGGCCCCCGAGGGGACCGGACCGCTCCGAAGCCTGAGCAGACTCAGGCAGGCTTGACCTCGTGTGCCTCGCGGCCCTTGGGTCCGTCGACGACTTCAAAGCTGACCGCCTGGCCATCCTCGAGCGACTTGTATCCGTCCGACTGGATCTTCGACCAGTGGACAAAAACGTCATCCTGACCATCGACGGCGATGAAGCCGTAACCCTTGTCAGCGTTGAACCACTTCACGGTGCCCTGCACCATCGCTACTCCTGATGCTCGTTCGAGAACCCTCGGTTCGGACCCTCTAGTGCTGCACTCACGCTTCACCGGGATCCTTCTGGGACAGGTGTTGCGATCTGCAGATACGACCTTATCTCACGAGAAGGTCTCTGCCAGCGGGGCAACAGGGCGTGAATTCGTCGTCCAGAAGCCATCAGCGCCGGCGAACACAGCGTGACGATCCGTCCATGGCACGCGACCGTACGTGACAGAAGTCCCGCGCTCGCGACGTCTCCTGACTAGGGGAGAGTAGCCCGTTCGGGTGGTATTGCACTCAGTCGCTTGAAGGCGGCCGTCGGCGTGGATACCTTTACTACACCTCGTGGGTGCGACGAGGTTTTGACTGGGGCGCGGTTACCGCGCCCCAGTCTTCTTTTTGCGGCAAGCCTGAGGCACACGACGTCTCCCAAGGTGGTTGGCACCTCAACCGGAACACGTGGTCTGTTGAGCCACTGCGTTCGGCTTCGCCGCCGCGCAGTGTCCATCAGCCGCCTGCGACGGCCGGGATCACCGACACCTCGGCACCATCGGCCACCGAGGTGGCCAGGCCCTCGAGGAAGCGGACGTCGTCGTTGCCGACGTACACGTTGACGAACCGGCGGAGGTCGCCCTGTTCGTCGACGATCCTGCCCTTGATCCCCTGGTAGCTGGCGTCGAGGCTGTCGAGGACCTCACTCAGCGTGCCACCTTCGGCGGTGACCTCGGACTGACCGCCCGTGTAGGTACGCAAGATGGTGGGCACTCGGACGTTGACGCTCATCGGGGCTCCTTCGCTGACTGGTCGTGGCACGGGCTCATCCGCAGCCTCACAGACCGGTTGCCCTGAACGCAGCGTACGACGGGTCGATCGTCGCGGCAGGTCCCACCCGGTCGGCGATCGCATCGAGCGTCTTGAGGCCGTCGCCGGTGTTGAACACCACGGTCTCGAGGTCGGGGTCCAGCCGGCCCGCTTCCACCAGCTTCTTCAGGGTTGCGACCGTAACGCCGCCTGCGGTCTCGGCGAAGACACCCTCGGTCCGCGCCAGCAGCTGGATACCGTCACGGATCTCCTCGTCGGTCACCGACTCGACGGCTCCACCCGTACGCCGGACGGCGTCGAGCACGTAGGGCCCGTCGGCGGGGTTGCCGATCGCGAGCGACTTCGCGATGGTGTCCGGCTTCACCGGCCGCACCACGTCATGCCCGTCGCGGAACGCCGCGGCGACCGGGGAGCAGCCTTCGGCCTGCGCCCCGAAGATCGCGTACGGAGTCGGCTCGACCAGGTCGAGCCGGCCGAGCTCGGTGAACCCCTTGTCGACCTTGGTGAGCTGGGAGCCCGACGCGACGGGGATCACCACCTGCTCGGGAAGCCGCCAGCCGAGCTGCTCCGCCACCTCGTACGCCAGGGTCTTCGAGCCCTCGGCGTAGTACGGGCGGACGTTGACGTTGACGAAGGCCCAGTCCGGCTCCTCACCGGCGATCTCGGACGCGAGCCGGTTGACGTCGTCGTAAGTGCCGCGAACGGCGACGAGCGTGCCGCCGTACACCGCGGTGGTGAGGACCTTCGGCCGCTCGAGGTTCTCGGGGATGAAGACCACACTCTTGATGCCGGCCCTGGCCGCGGCTGACGCGACGGCGTTGGCCAGGTTCCCGGTGGATGGGCAGGCCAGCACGTTCAGGCCGAGCTCGCGGGCCGCCGCCAGGGCGACGGCGACGACTCGGTCCTTGAACGAGTGCGTCGGGTTGCCCGAGTCGTCCTTGACCCACAGGGACCGGAGGCCGAGCTCGCGGGCCAGGTTGTCCGCCTTGATGAGGCGGGTGCCACCGGGCTCTGTGTTGGGGATCGTGGCGATGTCGTCACGCACGGGGAGCAGCGCGCGGTAGCGCCAGATGTTCGGCGGTCCGGCGGCGATGTGCTCACGCGTCACCGTCGGGAAGTCGTAGCCGACCTCGAGCGGACCGAAGCACTCCTGACAGGCGTAGAACGGGCCGAGCTGCTGCTCCGCGCCACAGGCCCGGCAGACGAGGGCCCGGGCATGACCGAACGCCGGGTTTCCCGCGCTCGTGAGAGGAGTGCGGTAGGTAACGGGAGAAGTGACGGGGGTGCTGACGGTGGTCATGAAGCCTCCTTCTCATCTTTCCCGCGACGGCTCTCGCCACGAGTCGGAATTGGCACCGTCGTCATGCGGCGTGCACATGACGGGGTTGCCGGGGCTTCACCGGGCCGTTCCCTCTGCCCCTCTCGATGAGTTGTCGCCAGCCTAACCACGTCGTCTCGCATGTGGGGACACGTGACCGCTATCTGAGATACATGTCTTGCGGCATGATCGGAAGGTGACGTCTGAACTGTGGCGCCTGCGCTCCGTCGTCAACTGGGTCAACCTGTCCACACCGCTGGGCTTGGTGGTAGCACGCGTCGGCCACGCGCAGGTCGCGTCCCGCGGCCGAGGCCTGCGCCTCGCGACCGGCTACCGTTTCGGCTTCCCGGCGGCGTCCGCCTTCACGATCGGCTCGGTGGTCATCAGCAGCCACAGCCCGGAGTACTTCGACGAGCGGCCCGAGCTGCTCCGCCACGAGGAACGACACACGTGGCAGTAC
Organism: uncultured Actinomycetota bacterium; assembly: GCA_963712935.1. GTDB lineage: Bacteria > Actinomycetota > Actinomycetes > Propionibacteriales > Nocardioidaceae > JANLYC01. Next base: position 53,047 of record CAVQJX010000018.1, on the reverse strand, counting down.
GTCGCCTGTCTCGGCCTGCCGTTCATCCCGCTCTACCTCGCCGCTGCCGGCTGGTCCTGGCTGCGCGCCGGCGACTGGGCCTCGCACAACGTGTTCGAGCGGCTCGCCGGCCTGTCCGACGGGCACTACGTCGTTCCGACTCCAGAACAGGTCACGGCCGTGCACGCCCGCCGCCGCCAGGCCTTCCGCTCCCTGTTCCGCTGAGGTCGCAGCAGCCAGTCAGGACGTCGAGCCGTCCAGAGCGGCGACGAGGTCGTCGAGCAGCTGGGCAACGCCGGCCGGACCGTCCACGACGAGGTCGGCCCGGTCGGCGAGCGCGGTGACCTCGTCGGAGCCCGAGCAGACCAGCAGGCCTGCGATCCCCTCGCCGCGCAGCCGCGCCACCTCGTCGAACGCCGCCAGGTCGCCGAGGTCGTCACCGGTGAACATCACCGAGCGAGAGCCCTGCTCCTCGACGAGGCGTCGCAGCGCCTGGCCCTTGTCCATGCCGGGGGGTCGCAGCTCGACCACCATCCGGCCGGGTTCGGCCGACAGCCCGTGTCGCTCGGCCAGGTCGACGAGTGGCGCTTTCATGATCGAGTACGCCGCCGCGGGATCGGTCATCCGGCGTACGTGCACCGCGATCGACAGACCCTTGTCCTCGATCACAGCGTCGGCGAGTCCGAGCCGGCCCAGCAGGTGCGGCAGCTGTTCGCGGACGACGTCCAGCCCGGCCGGTGGCTCCGCTGCCGTCAGCTCACCGGTAGCCGCGTCCCAACGCTCGAGCCCGTAGTGGCCCACGACGACGAGCCAGCCGAGACCAGGGGCGCCCGCGAGCTCGGCGAGGTCGACGGCGACCTGGGCCGGTCGGCCGGTGACGACAGCCAGTCCACCCAGGTAGGGGGCGAGACCGGCGAGCGCCGCGATGACCTGCGGGTGCGGTCGGGCCTGGGTCGGGTCGGGCACGATCGGAGCCAACGTGCCGTCGTAGTCGAAGGCGGCCAGGCAGGTAGCCGGGTCGGCGGTGATCGCCGCGAGTCCGGCGACGCCGGCGGAGGTCGTGGGCGAGATCGACACCCGGCTCAGTCAACCATCATCGAGACAGCGATGCGCCGCGACCGAACCGCGCGGGCGTCGCGGTGTCGGGGCGCCAGGGTGTCAGGACTGCGAGGTGAGGATGACCGTGAGCCGGTCGAACTGCATGGGCGAGACCGCCGGCCGCAGCCGGGTGATGCCGAGGACCTTCGCCAGCTGCCTGGCCTCCGGCCGCAGGTTGTCGGGGTAGTAGACGGTGTTGGCCGGGATGTTGCCGTACCAGTTGTCGGTGGCGGTGACGTTCCAGCCGGCCCGCTCGAGGATCTTCGCCCGGCTGGCTGCCAAGCCGCTGATACCGGAGTTGTTGTAGACCTCGACGAACACCTTGGGAACCGGTGTGCGGCGCTCACGCGGCTGTCGGGTGGCCGGCGTCTTCGTGCCGGTCTTGATGGGTTGCGTCGGCGTGGTCTGCGGTACGTGGGAGGTCGCCGGCTGCTGGGCGGCGGGTTTGCTCGACGCCGGGTTGTCGCTCGCGTTGGAGGCGACCGCCGCGAGTCCGACGCCGGCAGCGACCACGAATGCGACACTGCCGAGGGTGAAGGCCGACGGCAGGGCCATCAGATCTCGATGCCGAGCCGGCGCGCGGAGCGCTGGCGTTGGCGCGCGGACCGCAGCCGGCGAAGCCGCTTGGTGAGCAGCGGATCGAACGCGAGCGCTTCGGGCCGGTCGATCAGCGCGTTCAGCACTTGGTAGTAGCGCGTAGCTGACATCGCGAACTTGTCGCGGATGGCCTTCTCCTTGGCCCCGGCGTACTTCCACCACAGTCGCTCGAAGCCCAGGATCTCCTGGTCGCGCTCGGACAGGTCGTCGGCTGCCCGGGCGGATTCACCCGAGGTGACCATTGGGGTCGTGTCGGCCGTGTCCAGACCGTTCGCGGCGTCCATGCGGGTCGACTCCTGTGACGTTTCGGGAATGGGGTCTCGCGGCTTGCCCCACCTCTGCCCCACATCGTAGGCGACGAACGACAACGATGTCATTTAACCCGAGAGGTCGGGCTCGGCGTGTCCGAGCCGCTTTCGGAGGCGCCCTCTGACGCCCAGACGAGAACTTCGTCCATGGGCACGGGGTGGCCGATGTGGTAGCCCTGAACATAGTCGACGCCCTGACCGAGGCACACCTCGAGGATCTCCTCGGTAGCGACGAACTCCGCGATCGTACGCTTGCCGAGTCCCCGGGCGATGCCCACGATCGAGGCCAGGATGAGCCGGTCGGTCACGTTCGAAGGGCTCTGCTCGACGAACTCGCCGTCGATCTTCACGAAGTCGAACGGCAGGTGCTTGAGGTAGTAGAACGAGCCGAAGCCGGCGCCGAAGTCGTCGAGGGCGAAGCGACACCCGAGTCGTCCGAGCCGGTCTGCGAACGAGCGCGCTGTCTCGATGTTGGCAACGGCAGCGGTCTCGGTGAGCTCGAAGACGAGCCTCGTCGGGTCGATCGAGCTGGCCGAGATGAGCTGCTCGAGCTCTCCCGCCAGCGACGGATCGCCGATGGAGTGCGCCGACAGGTTGACCTCGATGTGGAACCTCGGGTCGATCTCCCGAAGCCGTTCGAGCAGGTCGACCGCCTGGCCGGCGACCCAGCGGTCGAGCGGCGTGACGAGTCCCAGGCGCTCGGCGATGTAGAGGAACCGGCTCGGCATGATCAGCTCACCGAGCTCATCCTGGATGCGCAGCAAGCAGCTCGGCTCCGACGATCCGTCCCTCGGCGACGCCATAGATCGGCTGGGCGTGCAGCACGAGCCGGTTCTCGTCCATGGCCTGCTCGATCCGCAGGCCCCACGCGAGGTGAGTGCCGTTGGTCGGGCCCGAGACGTCGAGCGAGTCGAGCACGACGTAGCGGTTGCGGCCGGACTCCTTGGCGTCATACATCGTCATGTCGGCGGTGGAGACCAGCTGGCTGGGCGTGATGCCACCGCGATCGATGAGCACGACCCCGATGCTGGCGGTGATCCGGCGCGGTCGGGATCCGTCGGCGAATGCGGCTCGGGCCTCGACCATCTTGACCACATCACGCGCGACGTTCTCTGCCGAGAGCCGGTCGGCCTCAGGCAGCAGGATCGCGAACTCGTCGCCGCCGAGACGCGCCACCAGGTCGGACTTGCGCATGCGCATCCGCAACAGCTCGGCCACCGACACGATCAGCTGGTCGCCGGCTCCGTGACCGAGGCTGTCGTTGACCTCCTTGAAGTGGTCGAGGTCGATCATCAACAGGGCGCCGCGGGCACCGTAACGCTCGCAGAGGTCGAGGTGGCGCTCGAGCTCATGGTCGAATCGCCGGCGGTTGGCCAGGCCCGTCAGCGGGTCGTGCTCGGCCAGGTGCGCCAGCTGAGCCTCGAACCGGCGCCGCTCCGACACGTCGACCGCGTTGAAGAGCAGCTCCTCCGGCGCCCCGTCCCGATCGTGCATCACGATGCCCTCGAACGCGACGTCGACCCGGTGCCCGTCCCGATGCTGGATGCGGGTTTCGGCGGCCACCCGCCCGGCCGGGTTGGTAGTCAGGTCTGAGCAGATGCGGGCGACTTCGTCGGGCTCGGCACCGAAGGGAAATGTGGACATCGAAACCAGGTCGTCACGGGTGCGCCCGACCAGGTGACACGCCGCCGGGTTGACGTCGGTGACCTGACCGTCGAGATCGCACACCACGATGCCGAACGGCGCCTCCTCGAACAGGCTTGCCAGGCGCTCCTTCGCCATCGCGAGCTGCTGTTCACGATGCCGCGCCTCGGTGACGTCGCGCGCCACGATGAGCGCCTCGACGCGATCACCGATCTCGGGCAACGGCACGGCGAAGAGCTCGTTGATGCGATCGGCGTGGCTGGCCATGAACTCGACAGACGCCTCGTGCCCGGCCAGGGCGGCCCGGTAGACCGGTTCGAGCTTGCGGACATTCTCCGGGCTCGAGGTCTCGTACAGCGTCTTGCCCTCCGCGCCCGACATGCCCTGGACACGGAGTCCGGCGCCGACGGCGACGACGTGACGCAGGTCGCGGTCGATGGTGAGCACGGAGGTGTCGGGCAGATGGTCCAACAAGGCGCGCCACCGCTGCTCGGCCAACGTCACCTGGGTCAGTGCTGCCCTGAGCTCAGCGGCCAGACCGGTCTGGTGCTGCTCGCGCTCGTGCCAGCGCCCCACGACGCCTTGCACCACCGGTCCCACGCTGGCTGCCACCAGGGTCCAGATCAGTGCACGATGCCAGTCGGACCACGGGTACTCCGCACCACCCACAACGAGGATCGGCAGCAGGAAGACCAGCGAGGTCGCGGCGGTCGCCAGCCACATCAGGGCGCGAGACCCGTACAGGGCCACCCACAGGATCGGCAGCACCACCAAGGGTCCGAGGCTCGAGGTCGCGCCGCCAGAACCGTCCCGCAGGATCAGCACGACCCCGAAGAGCGCGAACGCCGGAAGGACCTGCAGCGACGGGCGACCTGCCGTCGTGACCTCGACGAGGAGGATCGCGGCGAGCAGCCCGGTAGCGGCCACCGCATGACCCCACGCGGGTCCGTACGGCGGCAGCAGCAGGAGGAGCACCCCGATGAGCGCACAGAAGGCGAACGGAAGAAGCCCGCGACGCTGCGCCGGTGTGAGCAACATGTCCTTAGTGTCCCTTGCTGTCCGTGAACTGGCCTCGATTGAACGGGCAACACGCCGCGTTGCGGCTTAGCCCGCGGCCCGACGCCGCTACCTGCCTGTCATCGCGCCATGGCATTGCGCCCTGTCATTGCGCCCGGGGAGGCCCGCGACGAGGTCGCGCAGACGAACTGGTCGCGCCCGGACTCCTTGGCGTCGTACATGGTCAGGTCCGCCGTGCTGACGAGCTCACTGGCCGAGCTACCGGCCCGGTCGATGATCACCACCCCGACGCTCGCGGTCACGTTGCGGGGTCGGCTGCCATCCACGAACCGTGTGTTGTCCCGCACCAGCGCCACGATGTCGGCAGCGACGCTCTGCGCGGCCCTCTGGTCGGCCTCGGAAAGCAGGATGACGAACTCGTCGCCGCCGAGGCGGGCCACGAGGTCGGATTTGCGCATCCGCTGCTCGAGGAGACCCGCGACCGAGACGATCAGCTGGTCACCGGCACCGTGACCGAGGGTGTCGTTGACCTCCTTGAAGTTGTCGAGGTCCATCATGAGCAGCGCCCCGCGCGGCCCGTAGCGCTCGCAGAGGTCGAGATGCCGCTCCAGCTCGCGGTCGAAGCGGCGCCGGTTCGCGAGGCCGGTCAGCGGGTCGTGCTCGGCCATGTGCTCCAGCTTCTCCTCGAAGCGGCGTCGGTCGGAGATGTCGACGGCATTGATCAGGACCTGACGGGGCCGTCCGGTTCCGGAGTCCTGGAGGATCGCCTCGTACGAGACGTCGACGACATGACCCGCCCGATGGAGCAGGCGCGACTCGCCGGCTATGCGTTGGTTGCGGCTGCCGGCCAGCTCTGCGAGCAGCTGCGCGATGACGGCATGGGCCTCGTCGGGGAGGTTCGCGGACGGCCCCAGGAGCTCATCGCGCGCCCAGCCCACCAGCGTGCACGCGGCCGGGTTGACGTCGACAAGGACGCCGTCGATGTCCAGCACGACGACCGCAAACGGCGCCTCCTCGAACAGGCTCGCAAAGCCTTCCTTCGCGATGGCCAGCTGCTCCTCGCGGTGCCGGGACTCGGTCACGTCCCTCGCGACGACCAACGCCGCGTGCCCGGTGTCGCCGGGCGGCAGCGGGACAGCCACGACCTCGTGGATCGAGTCCGTTTTCGTGGCGGAGACCTCGGCGGTCCCCTCCTCCCCCGCCAGGGCCTTGCGGTACACCGGCTCCAGGATCGCCACGTTGGCTGCCGAGGAGGTCTCCTGCAAGGTCTTTCCGCTGACGTCACCCATCCCCTGTCGAAGCAGGGGCTCTCCCAACGCGACCCCGTAGCGCAGGTCCTCGTCGATGGTGAGAACCGCCGTGTCGGGCAGGTTGTCCAGCAGGATCACGCCAGCGGACCTCTGCGCCGCGAAGCTCCTCCAGGGCTGCCTTCTCCGCCGTGATGTCGGTGGCGACGCCGATGAAGCCCAGGACTCGCTGCCTGCGGGTCGCGCATGGCCGTCACGGTGAGCCGCACGGGCACCCGCGCTGCCGTCCTTGGCGAGGTAGGTCCACTCACGAGACTCCGGTCGCCCCTCGCGGGCCGCGCGGACGAACACCTCGAACCCGGGCTCGATCCCCATCTCTGCGGCTCGGGCCGCCACCTCGGCCGGATCATGGATCAGAACCGGAGTGTCGCTGACCGACGACTTCCTCGGCCGAGTACCGCAACATCCGCTCAGCACCCTGGTTGAAGGTCGTGATCGTCCCATCGGGGTCCGTTGCGATGATCGAGTGCTCGGTGGCGGCCGCCAGCACACCGTCGAGACGGGCCGCCAGCCGGGTCTGGAGCTCCTGGCGGCTCTCCAACGTGCGGACCAGCTCCTGCACCACGGGGCCGATGACCGAGGCGACCAGGAACCACAACAGTGCCCGCCGCCAGTTCTGCCACGAGTAGTCCGGCGCTCCCAGGAGCGCGAGTGGGACCAGGAAGACGAGACCGGTCGAGATCGCCGCCAGCACCAGCTCGACCTTCGAGCGGTACAGCGCGATCCAGAGCACCGGCAGGATCACGAGGGGAGCGAGTCCGGACGCACGAACCTCCCGACCCGTCCAGGACGACGGCCACGACGACGAAGAAGAGCAGCGGTGGGACCGCCTGCCACGCAGACGCAGGTGGCGACCGAGCGACGATCAGGACGCACACGAGCATGAGAGCGGCAGCCAGCGCGACGTGGCCCACACCGTCGTAGGGCGGCAAGGCCATCGTGGCGATGCCGGCGACCGCGCAGACCGCGAACGGCGCCGTGCGGTGCCTCAAGCAACTCTGGTCCCACCACAGCAGTCTGTTCGGACGGCCACGGCAATCGCGGGATTCCCGCGCTCCCACCCACGCTTGGTTGCCGAATTTCCTGGGACACTGTCCGAATGGACCGCGTTCGTTGGGGAATCATCGCGACGGGCAAGATCGCGCGCACGTTCGCGGCAGACCTCGCCATCACTCCCGGAGCAGTGTTGGCAGCCGTCGGCTCACGTCGCATCGAGTCCGCTCGCGCATTCGCCGACGAGTTCGGTAGCCGCGACGGCGACACGCGCGCCTACGGCAGCTATGACGAGGTCGCGGCGGATCCCGACGTGGACGTCGTCTACGTCGCGACACCACATGCCTTCCACATCGACAACGTGCAGTTGTGCTTCGCCCACGCGAAGGCGGTCCTCTGCGAGAAACCCGTCACGCTCAACGCAGCAGACGCGGAGATCCTGGTCCAGGAGGCGCGTCGACGAGGTCACTTCTTCATGGAGGCGATGTGGATGCGCTGCAACCCCGCGATCCGGGCTGCCGTCGACCTGGTCGCCAGCGGCGCGATCGGGTCGGTGACCCACGTCTCCGCCGACTTCGGGTTCGTCCCGAACCAGCCCCCTGGGCATCGCCTGTTCGACCCGGCGCTCGGTGCCAGCGCCCTGCTCGACATCGGCATCTATCCGCTCACGTTCGCCTCCCTGTTCCTCGGAACACCCGCCGTCACTGACCTCGGTCGGGACCCTGTCCGATCGCGGGATCGACCTGTCCTGCGCGAGCCTGCTGACGTATGGCGACGGAGCGACGGCCGTGCTGACCTGCACGATGCTGGCCGACACGCCGAGCCGCGCAGCCGTGTCCGGGACGCTCGGCCACGTGGAGTTCTCGCGGCGGTTTCACTGCCCCACCGGCTACACGGTCACGACTGCGGCCGGCGAGACGTCGTACGAGCACCAGACCCTTGGCAACGGCTACGTCTACGAGATCGAGGAGGTCCAGCGCTGTCTGCGCGCCGGCTTGCCGGAGTCCCCGTTGGTGCCGCTGGACGACACCCTCTCGCTGATGCGCCAGCTGGATCAGATCAGGAAGCAGATAGGAACAAGGCTTCCCGGCGACGAGAACTGATTGCGCCTAGGGTTGGGGTGTGGCCGCCTCCGGAAAGAGCCCGTTCGTCGTCGTCGCCAACCGACTGCCCGTCGACCGGGTGTCGGGGCCGGACGGAGACACTTGGCGAACGTCGCCGGGAGGCCTCGTCACAGCGCTCGACCCGGTGTTGCGCTCGCAGGACGGTGTCTGGATCGGCTGGCCGGGTGTCACGCATCGACAAGCACGAGCCCTTCGTGGCGAACGGCCTCTCGCTGGTCCCGATCGAGCTGAGCGACCTCGAGGTCCAGCACTACTACGAGGGCATGTCCAACGCCACCCTGTGGCCGCTGTACCACGATGTCGTCGCCAAGCCGGCCTTCCACCGCGAGTGGTGGGACGCCTACGTCTCGGTCAACCAGAAGTTCGCTGACGCCGCGGCAGCAGCGGCTGCCGAGAGCGCGGTGGTCTGGGTGCACGACTACCAGCTCCAGCTCGTACCCATGATGCTCCGCGAGCAGCGGCCGGACGTTCGGATCGGGTTCTTCCTCCACATCCCGTTCCCCCCGTCGGAGCTGTTCAAGCAGCTGCCGTGGCGCGATCAGATCCTCGAAGGTCTGCTCGGCGCGGACACGGTCGGCTTCCAGCGGCCCGGCGGCGCGGCGAACTTCGCCCGGCTGGTGCGGGCCCGGCTGGGACACAAGACGCACCGAGACCGGATCATCCTCGATGACGGCCGGCACGTGTCCGCACGCGCCTACCCGATCTCGATCGACGCGGCGACGTTCGAGAAGCTCGCGGCCAGCCCCGAGGTCGAGGCACGTGCCCAGCAGATCCGCGCCGAGCTCGGCAACCCGCGCTGGATCCTGCTCGGCGTCGACCGGCTCGACTACACCAAAGGCATCCGGCAGCGGTTGCGTGCCTTCGGTGAGCTCATCGTCGATGGCCGGCTCACCGTCGAGGAGGCGGTCTTCGTCCAGGTCGCGTCACCGAGCCGCGAGCGCATCGACCAGTACAAGGAGGTCCGTGACGACATCGAACGCTGGGTGGGGCGGATCAACGGCGACCTCGGCCGGATCGGACACGCGCCGATTCACTACCTCCATGCGTCCTTCCCGCGCGAGGAGATGGCCGCGCTGTTCAAGGCTGCCGACGTCATGGTCGTCACGCCGTTCGCCGACGGCATGAATCTCGTCGCCAAGGAGTACGTCACCTGCCGCCTCGACAACCACGGCGCGCTGGTGCTGTCGGAGTTCGCCGGAGCCGCCGACGAGCTGAAGCAGGCCTACCTCGTCAACCCGCACGACATCAACGGCGTCCGGGACGCCATGTTTGCGGCCATGCACGCAAGCCCGCGCCAGAACGCCAGACGGATGCGGGCGATGCGCAAGCAGGTGCGCGAGAACGACATCGATGCGTGGGCGAACCGGTTCCTCGAGGATCTCCGCAACCCCACGCCCTAGCGATTGCGGTCTCGAACGCGACTCGATCCCGACTTTCTGGCGATTTGCTCTGGTCAAACGCCTCATCCAGGGTTAACTTCCCGTCAGCACCCGGAGAGTCCGGGAGCCATCAGGGGGGAACTCATGTCTGTCTCTGTGCGCGTGGCTGCTGCGTGCGGTCTCGCCGTCGCGCTGGCGCTTCCAGCCACGAACGCCGCCGCCGGGCCCGCATCGTCGAGTCTCGGCCGTGCGACCACCGCTGTCGCAGCCGGCCACCAGCTCGTCCGGTCCGAGGCGGCTCCGGTGTCGCGCGTTGCCCTGCTCCGGGTCGAACGAGCCCGAGCCGGCGCCACGCGCAGTGCGCTTCGGCTGCCCGCCTCGGAGCGGCTCTTCGTCAAGGACGTGATCCGCGACGCCGACGGCACCACCCACATCCGCTACGACCGCACCTACCGCGGGCTGCCCGTAGTGGGCGGCGATCTGATCGTCCACCGCGCACCTGCGGGACCGATCCGCTCCGTCACCTGGGGCTCCCGCGCCGACCTGTCGTCGTTGGGAACCACCCGCCCCGACATTCCCGGCTCGGCCGCAGTCCGACGGGCGCAGGTCACTACCGGCCTTGCGAGCCCCGCTGCGAGGCCGTCGCTCGTCGTCTGGGCCCTCGGCGCGACGCCACGGCTGGCCTGGAAGACCGTCGTGTCGGGGACGCGCGCCGGCGGTCCGGCGCGAGACGCGGCCTACGTTGACGCCACCAGCGGCGCCGGTCTGGCCCACTGGTCGGAGCTCGAGAGCGCGGACGCCATCGGCAAGGGAAGGACCCGGTACTCGGGTACCGTGCGGATCCACACCCAGAAGGTCGGTCCCCACACCTTCCGGATGAGGGATCTCAAGCGCGGCGGCCACTACGTGGTCGACATGAACAACACCGCGAGGCAGGGCGGCGTCTACACCGACAAGGACAACGTCTGGGGGAACGGCAAAGGGTCCAACGAGCAAACAGCAGCCGCGGACGCTCAGTACGGCGCAGCCGTCACCTGGGACTTCTACAAGAACACGTTCGGTCGCCACGGGATCGCCGACAACGGCAAGGCTGCCTACAGCCGGGTGCACTACAAGAAGAACTTCGACAACGCGTTCTGGGATGACTCCTGCTTCTGCATGACGTATGGAGACGGGGCTGACTTCAAGCCGCTGCTGTCCCTCGACGTCGCCGGGCACGAGATGAGCCACGGGGTCACGTCACACACTGCGGGGCTCCTGTACTTCGGTGAGTCCGGCGGGATCAACGAGGCGACCAGCGACATCTTCGGCACGGGGGTCGAGTTCTCCGCCCACAACAAGTTGGACAAGGGTGACTACTACATCGGTGAGAACATCGTGCCCTTTGCCCCACACTTCCTGCGCCGGATGGACAACCCGAAGGCCGATGCAAAGCTCTACGGCGGGCAAGCCCACAGCTACAACTGCTACGAGCCGCTCATGGGCCGCGACGACGTGCACTTCACCTCGGGGGTGGCGAACCACTTCTTCTACCTGTTGTCCGAAGGCACCGGGAGCAAGACCATCGGCGGACGTCCGCACGCGAGCACGACCTGCAACGGGTCCTCGATCAGTGGCATCGGGCGCACCAAGGCGCTGAGGATCTGGTACCGGGCGCTGACGGTCTACATGACGTCGGGGACCGACTACCAGGATGCCCGCGATGCCACGATCCGGGCCGCGAGCGACCTGTACGGCAGCGCCAGCGCCGCGTGCGCGACGGTGGAGAACACCTGGACCGGGCTCAAGGTCGACCCGCGGGCGTGGACCTGCGCTGGCCCGGTCGCGGCCGGGACGGGGAGCTTCGTCACCGACGGCGGCTTCGAAGGCGGCACCGCCCACTGGCTCGCCGACACCGGTGTCATCGTCAAGAAGCCGTCGCTGGCTCGCTCGGGTAAGTGGTACGCCTACCTCAACGGCTACGGGAGCGCGAACACCAATGTGGTGCAACAGGACGTCTCGCTCGCCTCGGTGCCCAGCAGCACTCCGGTCACGTTGGCCTATTACCTGTTCGTCGACAGCTCTGACCCGCGCGCCGGTGTGGACACCTTCAAGGTGCAGGTGGACTCCGGCAGCGGCTACGTGACGCTGGCCACGATCGGCAACACCGGGTGGGACGACACTTATCACCGCCAGACGGTGGATCTCAGCAGCTACGCCGGGACGGACATCACGTTGCGCTTCCTGGGGACGGAGAACGCCACGAACCAGACGAGCTTCCTGCTCGACGACGTGTCGATCACTCAGAGCTGACCCGGCGATCGCGAACGCCTCGGCCTTGCTGCCCTGCTGGGCGGCGAGGTCGAGGCGTTTCGAATCTGTCGGGCAAAATTCACCGACACGACGGGTGTGTTGCCAGCAGGAGCCCACCACGTTCGCTACTGTGCTCACAGGTTCGCAGCCCCGATCTGGCCAGTCGCCCTGGCCCGAACAAGGGCGAAGGCTCCGCAAAGTATGAGTTTGCGGAGCCTTCTTTTGTCCCGGCCATGACGTCCGGAACGACACACCTTCCAGCCGGCCCACCTCGCACGTCATTGCGAAGCCCGAACGGGTCGCCCCGCCTGGTGCCAGTGAACCGGGGTCCACCGACCTGACTGGCCTTTCGGCTTGTCCCGAACTCCGTTGCCGAAGTTCGTAGGAGATTTCTATCCCGTGGTCAAGGCGACGCGCAATGACTTGGACCAACTAAATTCGAGCAGTTTTCGGAGGGCGGCGTGTTCGGATCAACACGCCGAGGGTGCCGTGAGTTGCCCCCAGCTTTTTCCACATGTACGGCAGAGTCTGTGGAATGAATCCGGCTCCGCTGACCGATCTGGTGACCCCGGACTGGGCACTGGCGCTGGCTCCGGTCGAGCCGATCGTGGCCCGCCTCGGTACGTTCCTGCGGGACGAGTCGGCGGCCGGTCGGCGCTTCCTGCCGGCCGGGCCCGACATCCTGCGGGCGTTCACCCGTCCCCTCGACGAGGTCCGGGTCCTCGTCGTCGGGCAGGACCCGTATCCCACGCCGGGACACGCCGTCGGGCTCGCGTTCTCGGTGGACAGCCGGGTCCGACCGCTCCCCCGGAGCCTGGCCAACATCTATCGCGAGCTGCAGGAAGACCTCGGCGTCGACGTGCCCGAGCACGGTGACCTGTCCGTGTGGGCCGACCGCGGTGTCCTGCTGCTCAACCGGGTCCTGACCGTCGGCGTCGGAGCACCGGGATCGCACCGTGGCCGGGGCTGGGAGGACGTCACCGACCGGGCGATCAGTGCCCTTGTCGCCCGCGGTGGTCCGCTGGTCGCGATCCTGTGGGGCCGGGACGCGCAGTCGCTTCGGCCGGCGTTGAACGACGTACCGGTCATCGCCAGCCCTCATCCGTCACCGCTGTCGGCCGCCCGAGGATTCTTTGGATCGCGGCCGTTCAGCCGCGCCAACGCGGCCCTGGTCGAGCAGGGTGCGGACGCACTCGACTGGTCGCTGCCCGCGGCCGTCAGGCTGGACCCATGACGGACTCACGGCTGTGCCTGGTGACCGGAGCCACCGGGTACGTCGGAGGGCGCCTCGTCCCCGAGCTGCTGGCCGCCGGCCATCGCGTGCGGATCCTGGCACGGACACCGAGCAAGCTCACTGGGCGATCGTGGCGTGACGACGTCGAGGTGGTCCGTGGGTCGGCCGACGACGGGGCCGTGGTCAGCGCCGCCATGAGCGGCATCGACGTCGCGTACTACCTCGTGCCCGTGATCGGGACGACCCAGCGTGACTCCGCAGGCCGGCGCGACATGGCCCGCACCTTCGCCGCGACGGCACGTACGGAGGACGTCGGACGCATCGTCCACCTCAGTGGGCTGGATCCAGCGCGACAACGGCTCGGGAGTGACGTGGTCGCTCGCTCGGAGGTCAGCCAGGGACTGCTGGAGTCCGGTGTCCCGACGGTGGCGCTCCAGGCGGGCTTGATCATCGGGTCGGGTTCGGCCTCGTTCGAGATGCTCCGGTATCTCACCGAACGGCTCCCCGTCATGGTCACCCCACGTTGGGTCCACACCCGGATCCAACCCATCGCCATCCGCGACGTCCTCCGCTACCTGGTCGCCTGCGCGACCATCCCGGACGAGCTCAACCGCACCTTCGACATCGCCGGTCCTGACACGCTGACGTACCTGGACTTGATGCAGGGCTTCGCCCGTGTCGCCGGCCTGACCCGACGCCGCATCGTCCAGGTGCCCGTGACGATGCCTCGGTTGTCGACCCACTGGGTCAATCTGGTCACGCCGGTCCCGCGTGCACTGGCACGGCCGCTGGTCGCGTCCCTCCGGGGCACCGCCGTGGCCTCCGAGCACGACATCGCTGCGTACGTCCCCGACCCTCCGGACGGGCTCATCGGGTACGAAAGAGCGCTCGAGCTCGCACTGTCGAGGATCCAGGACCTCGACGTCCCCACCAGCTGGTCATCGGCAACGACGGCGGGGGCACCCAGCGAGCCGCTGCCCAGCGATCCGGACTGGGCCGGCGGCTCCCTCTACGTCGATGACCGGGCTCGCTCGGTGGCAGCACCACCCGCTGCACTGTGGACGATCATCGAGGGCATCGGCGGCCGTCGCGGGTGGTACTCCTTCGCACTGGGGTGGCAGGTCAGAGGCTGGATCGACCGGCTCACGGGTGGCCCGGGCCTCGTCCGCGGCCGGCGCGATCCCGATCACCTGCTCGCCGGCGACTCGCTGGACTGGTGGCGGGTCGAAGAAGTGGACCCGGGGCTGCTTCTCAGGCTGCGCGCTGAAATGCGGCTGCCCGGACTTGCCTGGCTTGAGCTGAGCATCACCCCCGCCGACGAACAGGGCCAGAAGAGCGTGTTCCACCAGCGAGCGCTGTTCCACCCGCGGGGAATCGCGGGCCATGCCTACTGGTGGGCAGTCTGGCCGTTCCACGGCATCGTGTTCGGCAGTATGCAGCGCAACATTGCGCGCGCAGCTGAACAGCTCGTCCAGACCGAGCGCGAACCCGCCGACAGCACAGGCGACGATTCGCCACATTGAGCGGACCAGGCCGTCGTCTCGAACCGATCTTCCGCAGGAAAGAACTCTTCGGTACTTCTCAGGTTGGGCTACTGGACACGGAGACACCGGTCCACGAGAGTCCACTACGCCCCACTTGCCGGTCTCGCACCATTCCGGCCCGCACCGGCCCAACCCCAAGGAGTCATCCTGTGAAGAAACGCCTGCTCGTCTCGAGTCTCGTGGCGGGAAGTCTGGCGGCAGCCGGACTCGCCGTCGCCCTTCCCGCCGCCGACGCCGCATCGCATTCCGGAACCCACGGCCGTCATGCCACCCGCGTGTGCTCAGTCCCGCTCGCCAAGGCGCCGAGCGCGGCGTGCCTGTCCAAGGTCATGGTCGACGCCAAGGGAGCCGTCCCCCACGCGGCGACCCCGCCGGCCGGCGCTCTGACCCCGACCCAGCTCAAGAGCGCATACAAGCTCACCGGAACTTCGTCCGGAGGTCGGACCGTGGCCATCGTGGACGCCTACGGCTACCCCCGGCTCGAAAGCGACCTCGCCACCTACCGGTCCTACTTCGGGCTGCCGGCCTGCACGAAGGCCAGTGGCTGCCTCAAGATCATGGACCAGAACGGCGGGAGCTCCCTACCGCGGTTCAACAGCGGGTGGGCGGGAGAGCAGGCCCTCGACGTCGATGCAGTCTCGGCGGCCTGCCCTGATTGCAAGATCATCGTCGTCCAGGCCAAGACCCCGAGCTTCGCCAATCTGGGCGCCGCCGTCGTCACGGCCTCCAAGCAGGCCGGCGTCGTCGCGATCTCCAACAGCTACGGCGGCAGCGACGCCGCTGACACGACGTACGGCACCTACTACAACCACCCCGGCATCGCCGTGACGGCCTCGACCGGCGACAACGGTTACCAGGGTGGCAGCTACCCGGCGTCGTCCAGCTATGTCACCGCCGTCGGCGGCACTTCACTGGTGAGCGCGTCGAACTCGCGTGGTTGGAGCGAGACCGTGTGGAGCGGAGCCGGATCGGGTTGCTCGGCGTACAACACGGCCCTTGCCGCGGCCGCCAGCTCCAACACCGGCTGCGCGAAGCGGGCGATGGCGGACGTCTCTGCAGCTGCTGATCCCAGCAAGGGCGGCCTAGCGGTCTACTACCCGACGTCGAGCACGGCCTCCACCTGGGCTCAGGTGGGCGGCACCAGCGAGTCTGCGCCGATCATCGCGGCCGTCTACGCGTTGTCGGGCAACACCAGCGGCTACGCGAACGCCATCCCCTACTCGCACCCGACATCGCTGTTCGATGTCACCTCCGGTAGCAACGGGACCTGCCCCACGACCCAGTGGTGCAATGCCCGTGCCGGCTGGGACGGACCCACCGGCCTCGGGACGCCGAACGGGGTCTCCGGCTTCTGATCCACCGCCCTGCTCACGGGCCGTCGCCGTCAGGTGGCGGCCCGTGAGCCTCAGCGCTTACATCATGCTTTGTCCTAGTGAGCAGGCATGAAGGCTGCGGGAACGGGTATTATCCGGCTACCTCCGGTGCGGCGTGGACAGCGAGCCTGCTACCCGCCGCCGGAGGGCCAAACCGGTCCGACCGGTCTCCCGTGAGCATGGGCGTGGCCCGCGTGGCAGGGTAGAGACATGAGCCAGTCCTCCGCAGAGTCAGGCGACACCGTGGACGCCCCCGAGTGGTCCGGGGTGCCCGCACCCGAAGAACAGCTCGACCAGGAGCAGGCCTCCGACAGCCTCGTCGACCGCGGTGTCGACGACGTCCTCGACGAGGGTTACTCACCGGCCGAGCACTACTCCTCGGCCGAGCGCTTCGGCAACACAGCCGTCGAGATGCGCGAGGGCGAGACCTTCGAAGAACGTCTGCGGCAGGAGGAGCCGGACACCGACGCGACCTTCGGTTCCCGCTCGGACGACGACCTCGCCCGGGATCCGCTGGAGATCCGTCCCGAGGACGACTTCCTCGGTGACCGGGAGGTCGGCAACCGTCGTGCCGGTCGTCTGGTCGATCCGGACGAGGGCCTCGGCGAGGACGAGGAGAAGGACCTGATCGGTGACGACGTCGGGATCGACGGCGCCGCCGCCAGCGCCGAGGAAGCCGCCGTCCATGTCATCGACGACGAGTACTGACGACGCGAGTGACGCACCACGCATCCGCCGCGTCGACTGAACCGACCGAAGCGAAGAAGAACACGTCCAGCGAGCCCACGAGGGACGAGTCCACGGGCACCGTGCTGCTGGCTGGCACGGCCAACCTCGCGATCGCGATCGCCAAGACGATCGGCGGCCTGGTCTCGGGGTCGACCGCCATGCTGGCCGAAGCCGCACACTCGGTGGCCGACACCCTCAACCAGGTGTTCTTGCTGGCGGCGCTCAAACGCAGCCAGAAGCCCGCCGATGCGCAGCACCCCTTCGGCTACGGCATGGAGCGCTACTTCTGGTCGCTGTTGGCCGCGGTCGGCATCTTCGTGCTCGGCGCCGGATACTCCATCTACGAAGGCATCCGGGCAATCCTGAAGCCCGAGGAGCTCACGGGCCTGGTCATCGTCTACGTGGTGCTGGCCGTCTCCTTCGTGTTCGAGGGCGTCTCGTGGCTGAAGGCTGTCCGTCAGGTCCGCGGCGAGGCCAGGGCGAACGGACGGGGCACGTTCGAGGAGCTGCGCCAAACCACGGATCCGACGGCCAAGACGGTCGCGTTCGAAGACACGGCGGCGCTGGTCGGCATCCTGCTCGCTGCCGGCGGGGTCACCCTGCATGCCTTGACCGACCACGGCTTCTGGGACGGCACCGCCTCGGTGGCCATCGGCCTGCTGCTGATCGGCGTTGCCTACACGCTGGGTCGCGAGAACAAGGCGTTCCTCATCGGCCAGTCGGTCAGCGAGGAGCTGCGGGTCGGGATCCGTGACGAGATCCTCGCCGCTCCGGGCGTCGACGAGATCGTCGAGGTCCTCACGATGCGGCTCGGTCCCGAGGAGGTCCTCGTAGCCGCGCGGGTCGACCTCGACGACCAGTCCAGCGGCGGTGACCTCGAGGCGTATGCCGACGAGGTCGACCGTCGGGTCCGCGAGCGCTTCCCGGAGGTGCGGCACATCTTCCTCGACCCGACCGACGCGCCGCACTAGAGCGCAGCCGAGCGGTCAGTCCACCACGGCGAAGTGGTGCTTCTTGCCGAGCCGCTCGAGCGTCAGGCGTCCCGGTTCGCCGTTGGCGGACTTGCCGGTGAAGTGCTCCGGTTGGTCACGCTGCCAACGCGTGTAGGTCTGACGTGTCAGCGGTCCGAAGACCCCGGGCCCTGAGGAGAAGTCGAAGTCGGGGTACTCCTGGTGAAGCGCTTGTTGCACTTTCAGCACGCCGGGCGCCGTGCCACCCGTTGCCGCTGCGAGTTGCAGCGCCGACACCGAGATGCCATGAGGTGCGTCGCCCGCTTTGCCGAACGTGTTCGTGCCGGCGCCTCTTGGGAAGTCCGGCTCCACCCAACCCAGGTAGGTGTGATGCCAGTCGCGGGCGATCCTGCCCAGGTCGACGACGTCGATGTCGCCGTCGGCAACGATGTCGTTGCTGGCGATGCGGACATGGTTCTCGGTCGACCGGACAACCAGCGCGATATGACCCGCGCCCCCCGTCGGTTTCCGCCAGCAAGCGAGCGCACCCACCGGCGGACGCTCATCGCCCGGGTGCTTGAAGGCCGGCTTCGCGGTGTCCCAGTACTCGATCGCCTCTGAGTCACCGTCCAGATCGACGTCCCTGGTGCCACTGGATGAGAACCCATACGCATGGGCACAGAAGTTCAAGCACAGGTGTGACCAGGACTGGCTGCGCTTCTCGGCTTCCGCGTTCGCAAAGGCCACCGCGTCCGCAGCGGACCAATTCGTGCGGTGTGTGTCGACGAAGGCCATGGCTCCCCCTCCGGGACCAATGGGCGACTTCTTCACCCGTCATCGCGAGGGTGCTCTCGCCCGGCTCGGTGGGCAATGGGACAAAGAGACGTATTCACACGGCTGTGCTGTCCGACAGATCGGTGAAAACCATCCACACCGCACAAAACACTCCAATGCAGTTTCGTGCTGACCGGTCTGGTCCGGTCCGGTGGTCTGCGTGGCGTCCGAGGCGCTCAGCTCAGGTGTTCGGGCTCGACGTCGGACTTGTGCCCTGCGTCCGACCCGACCGGCTTTCCTGATCCATCCGAAGCCTGTCCTCGCCCGGTGTCGGGCTCGAGCCGCACGATGATCGACTTCGACGTCGGGCAGTTGCTGCCGATCGCCGTGGAGTCCAGCGGCACCAGCGGATTGGTCTCGGGGTAGTAGGCGGCAGCACAGCCGCGAGGCGTGTCGTAGGTGACCACGCGGAACCGTGGAGCCGTCCGCTCCGTGCCGTCAGTCCACTCGCTGATGAGGTCGACGAGCTGGCCCTCGTGCAGACCGAGTGCGGCGACGTCATCGGCATGCACGAAGACGACTCGCCGGCCGTTGGAGATGCCCCGGTAGCGATCGTCGAGACCGTAGATCGTGGTGTTGAACTGGTCGTGACTCCGGATGGTCTGCAGCAGCAGACGCCCCTCGGGCACGTGCAGCACGTCGAGGGGGCTCACCGTGAAGATCGCTGCGTTCTCCTTGGTGGGGAACGTGCGGCTGTCGCGAGGTGGGTGCGGCAGCACGAAGCCGCCCGGGCGGTCGACCTTCTCGGCGTACGCCTCGCACCCGCGCACGACACGGGAGATCGCGTGCCGGATCTCGGTGTAGTCGCTGCGGAAGGTCGACCACGGGATGTCACCGACCTCTGGCACGGTCGCCTCGGCGACCCCGCAGATGATGTCGACCTCGGAGCGCACGTGGTCGCTGGGTGGCTTCAGCGGTCCCTTCGAGGCGTGGACGGCTGACATCGAGTCCTCGACCGTGACCCGCTGCGCGGTGCCGCCGGTCAGGTCGCGTTCGCTGCGGCCGAGCGCCGGCAGGATGAGCGCGGCCTCCCCACAGACCGCATGCGACCGGTTCAGCTTGGTCGAGACCTGCACCGTCAGGCTTGCCGATCGCATCGCGTCCTCCGTCACGACCGTGTCGGGGGTCGCCGAGACGAAGTTCCCACCCATGCCCATGAACACCTTGGCCTTGCCGTCTCGTAGCGCCCGGATCGCGTCGACGGTGTCGTGGCCAGGCTCGCGCGGCGGGTCGAAGCGGAACTCCTTCTGCAGCGCGTCGAGGAAGAAGTCCGGGACTTTCTCCCAGATGCCCATGGTGCGGTCACCCTGGACGTTGGAGTGGCCGCGGACAGGGCACAGGCCCGCGCCGGGCTTGCCGATGTTGCCCTGCGCGAACGAAACGTTCGCGATCTCCTTGACGGTGGCGACCGCGTTGCGGTGCTGCGTGATCCCCATGGCCCAGCACGTCACGGTCGCCTTGGAGGCCGCGAACATGTCCGCCGCGGTCTCGATCTGCGCGCGCGTCAGACCGGTTGCCTTCAGCACCGCGTCCCAGTCGAGGTCAACGAGACTCTTGGCCCAGTCGTCGAAACCTGTTGTGTGGCGCTCGATGAAGTCGAGGTCGAGCACCGAGCCGGGCTTGCCGGCGGCTGCTGCGGAGGCTTCCTTGTCGAGCAGCAACGAGCCGATGGCCTGGAAGAGGGCCAGGTCGCCGTTGATCTTGATCGGCAGATGAACGTCGGCGATGCCGGTTCCGAAGCCGGCGAGTCCGCGCACGTTCTGCGGGTTCTTGAACCGCTGCAGCCCTGCTTCGGCGAGCGGGTTGACGGCCAGGATCTTGGCGCCGTTCTTCTTGGCCTTCTCCAGAGCTGTGAGCATGCGCGGATGGTTGGTGCCGGGGTTCTGGCCGCAGATCACGATGAGCTCGGCGTCGTAGATGTCCTGCAGGGTGACGCTGCCCTTGCCGATGCCGATGACTTCGGCGAGGGCGACCGACGTGGACTCGTGGCACATGTTGGAACAGTCCGGCAGGTTGTTGGTACCGAAGGCCCGCGCCATCAGCTGGTACAGGAACGCCGCCTCGTTCGACGTCTTGCCGGAGGTATAGAAGATCGCCTCGTCGGGGGTGGCAAGCCCGTTGAGCGTGGAGCCGATCAGCTCGAACGCCTCGTCCCAGGCAATGGGTTCGTAGTGCGTGCTGCCCGGTCGGCGTACGACGGGGTGGGTGATGCGCCCTTGCTGACCGAGCCAATAGTCGGTGTGCGACTCCAGCTCGGCGATGCTGTGAGCGGCGAAGAACTCCGGACCAACCCGAAGCTTGGTCGCCTCCTCGGCCACGGCCTTGGCGCCGTTCTCGCAGAACTCGGCCGTATGGCGGTGCGACGGGTCGGGATCTGGCCACGCACAGCCCTGGCAGTCGAAGCCGTCGGTCTGGTTCAGCTTGAGCAAGGTCCGGGCGGTGCGGCCGACGCCCATGGCCTGGATGCTGCGCTTCATCGTGACGGCAATGGCCGTCAGCCCTGCGGCGGCATGGGGCGGCCGGTCGACTTCGAGCTCGGACTCGTCGATGTCGTGACTCGGAGCCGACGTACGCCACTGGACCATCTCGGGACCTCCTCCACGCCACGCACCGGGACCGATGCGTACGTCTTCACCGTACCCACGACCTGGGGCGGTAACACACTGCGGCCCTCACGAGTCGGGTGCGCTCCGGGTCGCGCTCTCGACGCCGACGCACAGCCGGGAACTCGCGACACGCGGCACCGGCAGGTTGCAGGATCCCGTCTGCGTTTACGATCTTTGTCCGATGACTGAACCCCCGCGTGACGACGACCCGTTCGACTGGGCCGGCGAGCCCGAGGCGGAGCCGGCGCCGACGAGTGACCTGCGCCGAGTCGGGCAGGTGCTGAGCATCGCGGTGGTCCTGCTCGTCGTGCTGCTGGCCGTGCTCGCCAAGGTCGCCGGCGGCGTCTTCGCCGACATGTGGCACTCGGTGTTCACCTTCTGAGAGCCGGCGAGGGGACTCGAACCCCTAACCCCTTCATTACAAGTGAAGTGCGCTGCCAGTTGCGCCACGCCGGCGACGTGCCCCGCCATCGTAGGGCCGACCCCCACGCGCCCCCAACGCCCACCCGCCGTCGCGCGTTTGCCTAGTGCACAATCCAGCTGGCTTCTTGACTAGGCAGATGCTCCTTGGGGACATGGGGTTTGCCTTGCGGCCTTTCGGCGTACGACGCGCCCCCGGGGTAGGGCACAACCCCGCTTCGGCGAGCTCGGCGTACGGCGGGACCCGCGTGAGACGGAAAGACCCCCGCAGACTCGATGGGCAGTTCGTGACAACCGTTTCGCGACCGCCGGTCGGGAAAGGCCCCGGTCGGGAGGTCCGGTCGGGAAGGACCCGGCGCAGCCGCAGCCGACCAGGCAAATGCCCTGTTCCCCTGGCCCGTTTGCCTAGTTCACAAGCCACCTGGCTTGTGAACTAGGCAAACGCGGAGGGTCAGGGGCGCCAACGGCGGTGGCGGACGCCGGTGTCGCCCTCGCGGATCAGCGCGAGCCGCGGCTTGGGGCCGTCGGTCCGGCCGGTCTGCGGCTTGCGTCGGCCCGGCAGCCACGGCGACGGCCAGCGCGCGCCCGGACCGGCATACCCCTGCTCCAGAGCCGCGTGCAACGTCCACATCGGGTCGTACAGGTGGACCCGACCGAGCGCACACAGGTCGGCGCGGCCGGCCAGGATCAGGGAGTTGACGTCGTCGTACGACGAGATGACGCCCACCGCGATCGTCGCGATGTCGACCCGGTTGCGGATCGCGTCGGCGTACGGCGTCTGGTACGAACGACCGAACGCCGGACGCTCCTCCGGCACGACCTGACCGGTCGACACGTCGATCGCATCGGCACCCGCGGCCGCAAACGCGCGCGCCACCTCGACGGCCTCCTCGGTGTCGACCCCGCCCTCGACCCAGTCGGTGGCCGAGATGCGCACCGTCATCGGCTTGTCGTCTGGCCACACCTCACGGATCGCCGTGAACACCTCGATCGGGAACCGCAGGCGGTTCTCCAACGAGCCGCCATACGCATCGGTCCGGTGATTGGTCAGCGGCGAGATGAAGCTCGACAGCAGGTAGCCGTGCGCGCAGTGCAGCTCGATCAGGTCGAAGCCGGCCCGCTCCCCCCGGACCGCGGCGTCGACGAACTGTTGGCGGATCGTCGCGAGGTCGTCGACCGTCAGTTCGCGCGGCACCTGGTTGACGCCGTCGCGATAGGGCAGCGGCGAGGGGGCCACGACGTCCCAGTTGTCGTCAGGCAGCGGTTCGTCCATCCCCTCCCACATGCGCTTGGTCGAGCCCTTCCGACCTGAGTGCCCAAGCTGAAGCCCCATCGCCGCGTCGGTGTGCTCGTGCACGAAGTCGGTGATGTCGCGGAACGCGGCCGCCTGCTCGTCGTCGTACAGCCCGCAGCAGGCCGGGCTGATCCGGCCTTCGGGCGACACGCAGGTCATCTCGGTCATCACCAGGCCGGCGCCACCGAGTGCCTTGCCGGTCAGGTGGGTGAAGTGGAACGGGCCGGGCATCCCGTCCTCGGCCATGTACATGTCCATGGCCGAGACGATCACCCGGTTCGGCAAGGTGAGCCCACGGAGCAGGAAGGGCTGGAACATCGGCGGTCGGACGTCACCCTTCGCCATCCCGCGGCGCTTCTCATGGTCGGCGAACCAGGCGTCTGCCCTGTCGACGAACTCGTGGTCGCGCACCCGGAGGTTGTCGTAGGTGACCCGGCGACTGCGGGTCATGATGTTGAACGCGAACTGCATCGGCTCCTGGTGGGTGTACTGGCCGAGGTTCTCGAACCACTCCAGGCTGGCCTGGGCCGCGCGCTGCGTCGAGAGCACCACCGGTCGCCGCTCCTCCTCGTACGCCGCCAGCGCGTCGGACACCTCAGTCCTCTCGTGGAGACAGGCGGCCAGCGCGAGCGCGTCCTCCATCGCCAGCTTGGTGCCCGAGCCGATCGAGAAGTGGGCCGTATGAGCGGCGTCGCCGAGCAGGACGACGTTCTCGTGACGCCAGGACGCGTTGCGCACGGTGGCGAAGCTGACCCACCGGGAGTTGTTGGCCATGACCTCGTGCCCGTCGAGGATGTCGGCGAACAACTCGCGCACGAAGGCGATCGACTGCTCATCGGAGTCACCCGGCTGCGGGTCTGTCGGGGCCATCGCAGCGAAGCCGGCCCGCTCCCACACATCGTCATGCATCTCGACGATGAACGTGCTCCCGTGCGCGTCGAACGGGTAGCCATGGATCTGCATCACGCCGTACGGCGTCTCGCGGACCACGAACGTGAACGCGTCGAAGACCTTGTCGGTGCCCAGCCACATGTAGCGGCACTGCCGGGTCTCGATCGTCGGGCCGAAGCTGTCGGCGTACGTCGCCCGGACGCGCGAGTTGAGTCCGTCGCTCGCGATCACCAGGTCGTACGACGCGCTGAGCTCGTCAACCGACGGCGCCTCGGTCTTGAAGAGCACGTCGACCCCGAGGTCGTGGCACCGCGCCTGCAGGATCTCGAGCAAGCGGCGTCGGCTCATCGCGGCAAACCCGTGACCGCCACTGGTGATGACCTGACCGGCGAAGTGCACATCGATGTCGTCCCAGCGGGCGAACTCTGCCTCCATCAATGCGTGGATCGCCGGGTCGGCGTGCTCGATCCCGCCGAGCGTCTCGTCGGAGAAGACCACACCGAAGCCGAAGGTGTCGTCGGCGGCGTTGCGTTCCCAGACCGTGATCTCGTGGTCCGGGCCGAGCTGCTTGGCGAGCGCGGCGAAGTACAGGCCGCCGGGACCTCCGCCGATCACCGCGATGCGCACGCGCGTCTCCTCTGTGCCGGGTCGATGTCTTGAGCGTATGTTGTGTTTGCAACGATCGTCAACCATACGCAAGACATCGAGAGTTGCCGAGGCAGATGCCCTCTGCCCAAGGCGCGTTTGCCTAGTTCACAAGCCACCTGGCTTGTTCACTAGGCAAACGCACGGCCACGGCTACGCTGAGGCCGTCGCCCCCGATCGAGCCAGGAGGTCAGCCGAGATGAGCCCGTTCCGGGGATCCGTCCCGTTCACGGACGAGTGGAAGCACTTCGACGTGGCGCGCGCCGAGGGCGTCGCCACGATCACGTTCAACCGCCCCGACAAGCTCAACGCGCTCACCTTCGAGGGGTACGCCGACCTGCGCGACTTCTTCGCCGAGATCCCGCACCGCGACGACACCCGCGTCGTCGTGCTGCGCGGCGAGGGCCGCTCGTTCTGCTCCGGCGGCGACGTGCACGAGATCATCGGGGCCACCTTGACCATGCGCCCCGATGAGCTGCTCGCGTTCACCCGGATGACGGGTGACGTGGTCCGGGCGATGCGCGAGTCCCCGGTCCCGGTCATCGCCGCTGTCCACGGCACCGCAGCGGGCGCCGGGTCCGTGCTCGCGCTCGCAGCCGACTTCCGCATCATGGCCCGCTCGGCGAAGTTCGCCTTCCTCTTCACCAAGGTCGGCCTGGCCGGCGCCGACATGGGCGCGGCGTACCTCCTGCCCCGGCTGGTGGGCCTCGGCCGCGCGACCCAGCTGCTGATGCTCGGCGACTCGCTACCCGCCGACAAGGCGGACGCCTGGGGACTGGTCAGCGAGCTCGTCGATGACGACCAGCTCGACTCGACCGTGCAGGCACTCGCCCAACGGCTCGCGACCGGTCCTTGGCAGGCGTACTCCGCCACCAAGTCCCTGCTCACCCGCGAGCTCGATCTCGGCCTCACCGGCGCCGTCGAGCTCGAGGCGATGACGCAGGCCCTGTTGATGAAGGGCGACGACTACGCCGAGTTCCACGCCGCCTTCACCGGTAAGCGCAAGCCGGAGTGGACGGGTCGCTGAGATGGCAGACACGCGGTCTGTTCGACCTCACCGCCGAACAGCACGACCACATGGCGTGGGTCAAGGACGTCGCCCGCGACGCGCTCGTCCCCATCGCCGACCGGGGCCGGCCCGGACACGTCAACCGCCACCTCGTCACCGCGATGGGCGACCTGGGACTGCTGCGTCGGCTGTTCCCCGGCGTCGGCCACGACACGACCTCGCGCGAAGCGGCAGCGCTCGACCTCTGCCTGCTGCGCGAAGCCCTCGCCACCGTCTGCACCGAGGCCGAGACGGCGCTGGCCCTGCAAGGGCTGGGCACCTACCCGCTGCTGCAGTCCGGTTCCGACGAGCTCGTACGCCGCTGGGTACCGGCCGTCGCCCGCGGCGAGGCGGTCGCCGCGTTCGCGTTGACCGAGCCCGAAGCGGGTTCGGACGCCGCGGCACTCTCGTTGGAGGCCGCGCCCGACGGTGACGGCTGGCGTCTCACCGGGGAGAAGCTCTGGATCTCCAACGCGCCCGAGGCCGACTTCTACTCGGTCTTCGCCCGCACCACTGCGGGCGCCGGCTCCCGGGGCGTGACCGCGTTCGTCGTACCCGGCGACGCCTCAGGCGTGTCCGGCGACCACCTCGACATGTTGTCGCCGCACCCGATCGGCCGGCTCGTGCTCGACGGTGTCCGGGTCACGCGCGCCGACCTCCTCGGCGAGCCCGACCGCGGCTTCTCCGTCGCCATGCGCACCCTCGACCTGTTCCGGCCCAGCGTCGGCGCGTTCGCGGTCGGCATGGCCCAGGCGGCTCTCGACGCGGCAGTGACGCATGCCGATCAGCGGCAGGCGTTCGGCGGGCCACTCAGGGCGCAACAGTCCGTCGCCCACACGCTCGCCGAGATGGCTACCCGGGTGGAGACCGCGCGGCTCATGGTCTACCGCGCCGGAGCGGCGTACGACGACGGCCGGCCAGGCATCTCGACCAGCTCGGCCATGGCCAAGCTCGTCGCCACCGAGACGGCGCAGTGGGTCGTCGACCAGGCGATCCAGGTCCACGGCGCGCGCGCCCTGCAGCGTGGCCATCTGCTCGAGCACCTCTACCGCGAGGTCCGCGCCCCACGCATCTACGAAGGTGCCACCGAGGTGCAGCGGTCGATCATCGCCCGCGACCTCTACCGCTGACGCCGCCGGCCCACGTCGTCGTGGCTGAACCGTCGCGCGGTGGGTCGCCCGTTCCTTCAGCCACGAGCGGCCGAGGTCCGACGTTCAAGCTCCGTCGCGGAGCCGGAACCGCTGCAGCTTGCCCGTGCTCGTCCGCGGCAACGCCTCCACCACGTGCACCGCACGGGGGTACTTGTACGGCGCGATCTCTGCCTTGGTGAAGTCCTGCAACCCCTTCACGAACGTCTCGTCGCCGTCGACGCCCGTCGCGCAAGACGATGTAGGCCGTGACCAGCTGACCACGATCGTCGTCCGGGACACCGACCACCGCGCACTCGACCACGTCGGGATGCCGGAGCACCGCCTCCTCCACCTCCGGCCCGGCGATGTTGTAGCCCGACGAGACGATCATGTCGTCGCTACGCGCCTGGTACCAGAAGTAGCCGTGGTCGTCGTAGACGAACGTGTCGCCGGTGATGTTCCAGCCGTTCTGCACGTACACCGACTGCCGCGCGTCGGCCAGGTAGCGACACCCGGTCGGGCCCTTGACCGCCAGCCGCCCGATCTCGCCGGCGGCCACCGGCTGACCCTCGTCGATCGACGACGGTGGCCGTCGTACCCCGGCACCGGCTTTCCGGTCGATCCCGGCACGATGTCGTCGTCGGCAGCGGAGATGAAGATGTGCAGCATTTCCGTGGCCCCGATGCCGTCGATGATCCTGACTCCGGTGGCGTCGGCGAACGCCTGCCACGTGGCCACCGGCAGGTGTTCTCCCGCCGACACGCACCGACGCAGGCTCGACAGCTTGTTGCCCACACCGGCCGCCAGCATGGCCTTGTAGGCCGTCGGTGCTGTGAAGCAGATCGACACGTCGTATGCCGCGATGTGCTCGGCCAGCTCGACCGGCGTCGCCTTCTCGATGAGCAGCGTGGCCGCTCCGACCCTGAGCGGGAAGACCACCAGACCGCCCAGCCCGAAGGTGAACGCCAACGGCGGGGTCCCGGTGAAGACGTCGTCCGCGGTCGGTTTCAGGACGTGCGCGGAGAAGGTGTCGGCATTGGCCAGCACGTCACGGTGAAAGTGCATGGTGGCCTTCGGACGACCCGTGGTGCCGGAGGTGAAGGCAAGCAGGGCGACGTCGTCGGCTGCGGTCTCGACCGGCTTGAACTCGTCCGACAGCTCGGCCGTACGACGACTGAGGTCGTCGGCGCCGTCACCGCCATACGCCACGATCGGTACGGTCGCCAGCGCGGAGGCTTTCAGGTCATCGAGGAACCGCTGGTCACACATCGCCACATCGATCCGGGCGATCTCGTGAATCGTGGACAGCTCTCCGGGACGGAGCAACGGCATCGTCGTGACGACGACCCCACCGGCCCGCAGCACGGCGAACCAGCACGCCACCAGCCACGGGTTGTTGGGACCACGCAGGAGCACCCGGTTTCCGGGCACGACCCCGAGATCGTCGACGAGGAAGCGTGCGACCCGGT
Organism: uncultured Actinomycetota bacterium; assembly: GCA_963712935.1. Classification (GTDB taxonomy): domain Bacteria; phylum Actinomycetota; class Actinomycetes; order Propionibacteriales; family Nocardioidaceae; genus JANLYC01. The sequence continues at coordinate 25,142 of CAVQJX010000018.1, read as the reverse complement.
TGGCTGTCGACAAGCAGGTCACCGTAGGTCCAGCGTTCGCCGGCCGGAGAGAGCAGGCAGACCCGCTCGGCCCCGTGCTCGGCGATCGTGCGATCGAGCAGATCGACGCCGCAGTTGAGCCGGTCGGGGTACTGCAGCTCGGGCAGGTCGAACACGAGATCCGGCCAGGACTCCTCGGGCGGCAGGCTGTCGCGGCAGAACGTGTCGACGTGGGCCGACGGGGTCAGCGGCATGGGCAACCCTTCGCGCAGGGGACGGCTGACCCCAGTATTCACCGCTCGTGACGACAGTCAAGACACCGCGAGACGACGCGAGCTGTCGGATCTGTCGATATCGTGTTGCCGTGACGACGATCCGCGAGGCTGCACAGGCCGGTCCGCCCGGACCCGTCGCGGTGTTCCAGCCACGAGCCCTGATCGTCACCATCTACGGGTTGTACGCCCGTGAGGGGGGCGGCTGGTTCAGCGTGTCGACGCTGATCCGGCTGATGGCCGAGCTGGGGATCGAGGAGCCCGCGGTCCGCTCCTCGATCTCGCGTCTCAAACGACGCGGCATCCTGCTCGCCGACAGCCGCGACGGCATCGCAGGCTACGCGCTGGCACCGTCGTCCCGGTCGATCTTCGACGAGGGTGACCGACGCATCTTCGCCCGACCCCGGGCCTCGGTCGACGAAGGCTGGCTGCTGGCCGTGTTCAGCGTCCCGGAGTCCCAGCGAGCCCGCCGCCACGCGCTGCGTTCCCGGTTGAGCTGGCTGGGGTTCGGCACGGTCGCGGCCGGAGTCTGGATCGCGCCCGCGCATCTGGAAGCCGAGACCCGCGACGTGCTCGACCGCGACCACCTAGCGCCCTACGTCGATCTCTTCCGGGCCGACCATGTGGCCTTCGGTGACGTTCACGACCTGGTGGAACAGTGGTGGGACCTGCGTGCCCTGCAGACGTTGTATGACGACTTCCTCGCGACCTATACCCCGGTCCGAGCTGCCTGGAGGCGCCGCCGATCGACACCGGAGTCGACGAATGGCGCTTCCAGGTCGAGCCTTCGCCGACTATGTGCAGGCGCTCACGTCCTGGCGACGTCTCCCGTACCTCGACCCCGGCCTGCCCGACGCCGTGCTGCCGAAGGGCTGGACCGGCGCGCGGGCGGCGGAGCTGTTCCTCGACCTGCGCGAGCGGCTCGCCGGCCCGGCCGAGGAGTTCGTCACCGAGATCCGCTGACCGTTCTGGCCCCTGACCCCTGACCCGATGACCCGGCACGTCAGAGGAGAGCGAAGCCCTGGACCTCGACGACAGCGTCCACGTCCCAGAGGCGTGTCACGCCGATGCCTGCCATGGCCGGATAGTCCGCCCCGACCAACCGCTTCCACACCCTGGCCGATCTCGGTGGCATGAGCCAGGTAGTCGTCCATGTCGACGATGTAGATCGTCATCGACGCGAGCTGGTCGGGCGCCCCGCCGGCCTCCGCCAGCGCCACGAGCAGGTTGCCCAGCGCCTGCTCGAACTGGGCGACCAGCCCACCCGATACGACGTTTCCTGAGGCGTCGAGACCGGTCTGCCCGGCGAGGAACACCACTTGCCCCGACCCGACGACCGCGTGCGAGAAGCCACGTGGTCTGGCCAGCGAGTCCGGGATTGATCCGTTGCAGGCTCATGACTGGACCGCTCCCCCGTCGACGTTGATGCCCTGCCCGTTGACCGACCCGTTCACCACGCACAGCCACACGGCCGAGGCAACTTCCGCGGGGGTGACGAGCCGGCCATTGGGTTGCTTGTCGGCCAGGATCTGGCGTGCTTGCGCCTCGGTCCGGCCCGTTCTCGAGACGATTCCTGCCACGGTCGCGTCGGTCATGGGCGTGTCGACGTACCCGGGACAGATCGCGTTGATCGTGACCCCGCTCCGTGCGATCTCGGCCGCCGCCGACCTGACCATGCCGAGCACGCCGTGCTTGCTGGCTGTGTACGCCGCGATGTACGGCTCGCCGATCTTGGCCGCGACGCTGGCGATGACCACGATCCGGCCGTGCTCGGCATCGAGCATCGTCGGGAGCGCGCGGCGTACACACCGGAACGGCGCGGTGAGGTTGAGGTCGAGCATGCGCTGCCACTCGTCGTCGGTCGTGCGGTGCAGCCGGGCCGACACCCCGGCTCCGGCGTTCGCCACCAGCACGTCGACAGAGCCCCATGCGCGCTCGACCGCGGAGAAGACGTGCTCGGCGGCGTCCGGCCGGGTCATGTCTGCGGGGACGACCATCGTCGCTCCGTCACACGCGGCCGCCGTCTCCCGCAGGTCGATCCTCACCGCGCGCCGTCAGGGCGACCCGCAGGCCCTGCCGGCTCAGCTCGACCGCGACAGCGCGGCCGATCCCGCGGCTCGCACCCGTCACGAGGGCGATCTGGTCCGTCCACGTACTGCTCTGGCCCGCCATGGCCGCGAGCCTACCCAGCACGGTCTGACCTCGTCGACATCGCTAGGGTCAGGCCATGGGCAACCCCGTCATCGTCATCGTGGGAGCAGGACCAGGCCTGGGGGCCGCGGTCGCGCACCGGTTCGGCCGCGAGGGGTACGCCGTCGCGCTCATCTCGCGCAGCGAGCGCCAGGTCGAGGAGCTCGGCAAGCAGCTGCAGAAGGGCGACATCACGGCCGGCTGGACCGCGGTCGACATCACCGACAGCAGCGCCTTCCGTGCCGCCGTCGACCGGTTCGGCGGCTTCTCGGGCACGATCGACCACCTGCACTTCAACCCGAGCCTGTTCCGTGACAAGACCCCGCTCGAGCTCAGCGTCGACGAGCTGCTCGACGACGTCCGGCTCGGGGCGGGCAGCCTCCTCGACGCCGTACAGGCGGCGCGGCCGCACATGACATCAGGCGGGCGCATCACCGCGACCGGCAGCATGGCCGCCGACAAGCCGTGGAACCGCGCTGCCTCTCTCGGCGTGCAGAAGGCGGCACTGCGCAACCTCGTTCGCAGCATCGATGCGACCCTGCGTGACGATGGCATTCGCGCCGTGTCCCTGACGGTCAACGGCACGCTCGGGGCGGGCACCCCGTTCGACCCTGCCCTGGTCGCGGATGCGATCTACGCAGCATCCCTGCGCACCGAGGCAGCCTGGACCACCGAGGTCGCCTTCGACGGCGCCTGACGCCAGTCCCCCAGGCTGTCCGGTCTCTCAGGGCGTCCAGCGGGCGGCGTGCAGCTGCTCGTACAAAGGGCGGCACTCGGCGGCGACCCGGGCCGGCGGTCCCGACAGGTGCACCTCGCGCGGTCGGTACGGCGCGAAGCCGGTCGAGGCCCAGACGGCGTCGTACCAGTAGGGCCCCCACACTCCGTCCGTGTCGCGCTGCCCCGCCGGCCAGGCCAGCATGGCGTCGGTGAACTCGACGCCCACCAGGTCGCAGAGACCACGCAGGTAGGTCTCGGGGTCACCCAGGAAGTCGGCGGCGTCGATGACGCGCGGCGTCATGCCCCAGGAAGTCCACTCGTCGTACAGCATGGTCTGCTGAGGGAGCCCGATGTCGTCGGCGCTCACCTGCTCGCGCGACTTCACGTACGACGCGACGACCTCGCCGGGGTCCCGGATCAGCAGCACATTGGTGAGCCCGCGCATCCAACCGTGCTCCATGCCGGGCACGAGGTGGTGTGCCATGTGCTTCTGGAAGAACACCACTGCCCCGGGCGGGAGCGGCCCCAGCAGCTGGTCAACCACGACCCGCCAGTCGGTCTCCCCCACCGCCAGCACGTCGTCGCTGCCCGGGTGGTCGATGCCGGTGGCCGCGAGGAAGTGCGGGTACAACGGCTCGTCGACGACGACCGTGTCGGGTCGGTTCTCCCACGACCGCATCATCGCGGTCGAGATGTTGCGCGGACCGGACCACATCGCCAGTCGAACAGGCTCACGACCACCCGAACCGTCGACCATGCCGCCACGATCTCACGAGGCCGGCTAGGCCGTCAGGAAGTCGCCGATCGTGCGGCGGAGGCCGGCCGGGTCGAGACCGTGCTCGGTCTCGTGCTGGCTCGGCGTGCCGTACCGGCGCAGCTCGGCCCGCGGGACGCCGATCGACTTCAACCGGTGCGGCACGTGGCTGAGCGCCTCCGAGACCGCCGCGGCGGACGTCCCTACGGCGTACGGCTCCACGACGACGACGTCGGCCGTGCCGAGTGTGCGAGCCAGCGTGTCCGCGTCGAACGGCCGGACCGTCGCGGCGTACAACACCGTCAGGTCGAGGTCACCGACCGCGGCGAGCACGTTGTCGAGCATCGGCCCGACGGCAATGACCGTCCCCTGGCCGCCGCGGCGGACCACGTGGAAGCCCCTGGTCGGATACGCCTGGCGGTTGGACCGCACGCTGGCCCGGATGTAGACCCGGCCGGACCCGCCTCACGGCCTCCCGCAAGAGGGTGTCGAGCTCGGCCGGGTGCCCGGGCACGTGGATGTCCCAGTCGGGCAGCGTGTCGATCAGCGCTACGTCGCCCGGGGACTGGTGGGTGCGGCCGCCCTGTGAGATGTCGTACGACGCGCCGACGCTGACCAGGACTCCCCCGACGTCCTGGTGGCTGAAACCGAGCTTGATCTGCTCGAACGACCGCTCGACGAGGAACGATGCGATCGTGTGGACGATCGGACGCATGCCCGACAGAGCGAGGCCCGCGCCCACGTTGACGGCCAGCTGTTCCCGGATGCCGACGTTGATGACGCGCTCGGGATGCCGAGCGACGGCGTCGGGGAACATGGCTGCGGAGATGTCGGCCAGGACGAGTGCCACGGACAGGTCCTGATCCAGCAGGTCGGTGGTCGTCGCCGCGAACTGCTCCCGCATCGGGCCGCTTCCCGGCGGCCGAGCGAGCTGCTTGCCTGTCTGTGCTGCAAGGTGGTGGTCATGCTTGCTCCTCCACATCAGCGACCACGAGCGTGGGCGCGTTGTCGTCGGTATGGCGCAGCGCGTTGCGCAAGGCGGCGTGATCACGTCCGTCGACGCGCTGGGTCGCCCAGCCCTCGACCGCGAACCGCCGCTCGAGCCCGCCGGACCAGCCCAGCGACGCCGACTGGTTGTCGATGGCGACAACGGTCAACCGGTCGAGCCCCAGCGCCCCGGCCGCCACGATCGCCTCGGCGTTCGTGCCCTCGTCCAGCTCGGCGTCACCCACCAGCGTCACGACGCGGGAGGAGGTGCCCTGGGCTCTGAAGGCCCAGCGCTGTGCCGACCGCCAGGGGGAGGCCATGCCCCAGGGAGCCGGACGAGATCTCGACGCCTGGCACCAGGTTGCGGTCCGGGTGATAGCCGAGCGGTGAGGTGACACGTCCGAAACCGGTCAGCCAGTCCACCGGGACGAAACCCTTGGCAGCCAGCACGGCGTAGTACGCCATCGGACCGTGGCCCTTGCTGAGCAGGAAACGGTCCCGTCGCGGGTCATCAGCCGTCTCGGGCGAGACGTCGAGCACCTGGTCGTAGAGCACCCAGAGGACGTCGAGGGTCGAGGTGGACGAGGCGTCATGCTTCTCGTCGCCGGTCTGCAGGGACATCAAGTGGCGGAGGTCGTCGTACCCGTAGGTCTGCAGGCGATCCGGCCTTGTCAAAGTCGTCATGGAAAAGACTGTGCAACCTCAAGTAACCTTGAGGTCAAGCCTTTTCGTCGCTGCCGTTCCGTGACGCCACTCACATCGAGGTTCGCTGCATGCGAGGCTCTGCAGATGGGTACGCATCTGGTAGCACGATCGTCGGGACGCCAGCCGCGCCCGGCGCTTCACGTAGGGCGACGGAGGTTCTGAGATGAGCAACGACGACAAGGTGAAGAACAAGGCCGAAGAGGTCAAGGGCAAGGCCAAGGAGATGACGGGCGACGCCACTGGCGACGACAGCATGCGCGCCGAAGGCAAGACCGACCAGAGCAAGGCCAACCTGAAGCAAGCCGGCGAGAAGGTGAAGGACGCCTTCAAGAAGTAACCACCTGGAGGTGGCATGACGCGGATGCCCGACCACCTGACGATCGGCGAGCTCTCGTCCCGCTCAGGGGTCGCGGCATCCGCGTTGCGCTTCTACGAGGAGACCGGCCTGCTCGAGGCCGAACGCACCACCGGCAACCAGCGCCGCTATCCGCGCCACATGCTGCGACGGGTCGCGTTCATCCGGGCCGCCCAACGGGTCGGGCTCAGCCTCGACGAGATCAGCGCAGCCCTCGCGACGCTCCCCGACCGACGTACGCCCACCAAGGCCGACTGGGCACGGGTGTCCCGCCACTGGACGGCCCGCATCGACCAACAGATCGCCGACCTCGAACGCCTGAAGACCAAGCTCACCGGCTGCGTCGGCTGTGGCTGCCTGAGCCTGCGGACCTGCGCCCTCAGCAACCCCGACGACGTCCAGGGCGAGACCGCCGCTGGTCCGGCCTGGCTCGCTACCGAGGAGAACTGCGGCGTCACTCGCGACTGACCCCCCGCTGTCACTCCAGACAAGCCGCGCTGCCCTCGACACCAGTTGTTTCCCGGAGAAACCGGGTGCTGCTAGCGTTCCTGCACCCCTTCCACCCAAGGAGACATATTTCATGCGTATTCGTATGAGGACGGCCGTCATGCTGGCGACGGCGGGCCTGCTCACGGCCGCCTGTGGCGGCGGCTCCGACACCCCGGAGAAGGCCTCGACGCCGAACTCAGGGGGCGACAGCGGCCAGACGATCTCCACAGACATCTCCGCTGAGCTCACCTACTGGGACACCTCCAACGCCGACACCGAGGTGCCGGTCTTCAAGCAGCTCGTGGCGAAGTTCAACGAGACCTACCCGAACGTGAAGATCGACTACCAGGTCGTGCCGTTCGAGGACGCGCAGAACAAGTTCCTCGCCGCCGCACAAGCCGGCAAGGGCATGCCCGACGTCCTCCGCTCCGAGGTGGCGTGGACCTCGCAGTTCGCCGCCCGCGGATACCTGCTCGACCTCTCGGACAGCCCGCTGGCCGATGACATGTCGGACTACCTCGACACCCCGATGTCCTCGAACATGTACAAGGGCAAGATGTACGGCGTCCCTCAGGTCACCGACACCCTCGCGCTGTACTACAACAAGAAGCTCTTCGCGAAGGCCGGCATCGACAAGCCGCCGACCAGCTGGGACGAGGTGGAGTCCGACGCGAAGCTCCTCAAGACGAAGGCCGGCGTCGACGGCATCGCCCTCAACCCGCAGGGCTACTTCCTCCTGCCGTTCATCTACGGCGCCGGTGGCGACATGGTCGACACCGACAGCAAGACGATCGAGCTGACCTCGAACGCCGACGTCCAGGGCATCAGCACCGCCGCCCAGCTGATCAAGGACGGCGCGGCGCCCAAACCCCCCGCGACCGACGGGTACGCCGCAGCCATGGACGCCTTTCTGGGCAACCAGGTCGGCATGGTGCTCAACGGACCCTGGGAGATCGGCAACATCTCCGGCAACGCGAAGTTCGGCGGCATCGACAACCTCGGCATCGCCCCGGTGCCGGCCGGCACCGACCAGGCGGGCGCCCCTGTTGGCGGCCACAACTACGTGATCACCTCGGCGGTGACCGACCCCGACAAACAGCTCGCGGCGGCTGCGTTCATCTCGTTCATGAACTCGACGACGTCACAGGCCTTCCTCGCCGACAAACTGGGGCTGCTGCCGACGCGCCGGTCGGCGTACGACGAGCCGGCCGTGAAGGACAACGCCGTCATCTCGGCGTTCGAGCCGGCGCTCGAGATCGCCCACCCGCGGCCATGGATCCCCGAAGGTGGCCAGTTCTTCGCGCCGCTCGACACGATGGCCGTCTCCGTCCTGGTGCAGGGCACTGACCCAGCGGTCGCGCTCAAGACGGCGGCGCAGACGTACAAGGACGAGATCGTCCCCAGTTACTCCCTGGGCGACTGACGCGAGCCGGCGCCGCGAGGAGCACCGCACGTGACTCTCACCGAACCGTCCCGCATCACCACCGGTCCGCCATCCGCGGTCCCCCCATCGCGGGGGCAGGGGCGGATCCGGGCGTCCTGGGACCGGCACTGGTACGCGTGGGCGATGGTGCTCCCCGTGGTCGTCGTGCTCGGGTTGCTGATCCTCTACCCGCTCGTCCAGGGCATCTACACAAGCTTCACGAACACCACCGACGCCAACCAGCAGAGCGAGATCTGCACCCAGGTGTTCGGTGGGCAGCAGCGGTGTGAGCCGAACCCCGATCAGGCCCACTGGATCGGGCTGGACAACTACCGATCGATCCTGACCAGTGACACGTTCTGGCTGCAGCTCGAGAACACCTTCGTCTGGACGGTCAGCTGCGTCTTCTTCCACTACACGATCGGCATGGGCCTGGCGCTGCTGCTCAACCGGCCGCTGCGCGGGCGCAGCCTCTACCGGGTGCTGCTCATCGTGCCGTGGGCCGTACCAGCGTTCGTGTCAGCTTTCGCGTGGCGCTTCCTCTTCACCCAGAACCCCAGGTTCGGCCTGATCAACCACGCGCTCACGTCGGTCGGCCTCGACTCGGTCGCGTGGTCGGCGCACCGCTGGACCTCGCTGTTCACCGCGATCGTCACCAATGTCTGGCTCGGGGTGCCGTTCATGATGGTCGCGCTGCTCGGTGGCCTCCAGGCGATCCCTGGCGAGCTCTACGAGGCGGCGGAGATCGACGGCGCATCCCCGGTCCAGCGCTTCTTCAACGTCACGCTGCCTGGCCTCCGCCCGGTGAGCCTGACCGTGATCCTGCTCGGCACGATCTGGACGTTCAACATGTTCCCGATCATCTATCTCGTGACGAACGGTCAACCCGCCGGACAGACCGAGATCCTCGTAACGGGGTCGTTCAAGGCGGCGTTCGCCCAGCACCGGTACGGCTACGCGGCGGCGTACGGCGTGGTCATCCTGGCGATCCTGCTCGTGTTCGCCACGGTCTACCGTCGAGCGCTGCGCACCCAGGGAGGGACTGAGTCAGCATGGTGAGCCTCGTCCGGTCGCGACCCGCGGCCGCCCCTCGACCGGCGCGACGGCGCTCGCGCTCGTCGTCCGTGCTGCTGCACGGGACCCTGATGGTGGCCACCGTCATCGCGTTGTTCCCGGTCTTCTGGGTGGTCGTGGCGTCGTTCAAGCCCCGGTCGGAGATCCGCGGCAACTTCAAGGTCATCTCCCACCCGACGTTCGCGAACTACGAGCACGTCTGGCGGGACACGCCGTTCACGCACTGGTTCGTCAACTCCTTGGTCGTCGCGGCGTTCACGATGCTGGTCGGCATCACGATGAGCGCCTTCGCGGGCTACGCCGTGAGCCGCTTCTGGTTCCCGGGCAAGCGAGGCCTCATGTGGTCGTTCCTGGTGACGCAGATGTTCCCGGTCTCGATCCTGCTGGTGCCGATCTACCTGATCCTGTCGCGCCTGTCGCTGACGAACACGCTGACCGGGCTGGTGCTGGCGTACTGCACGATCGCGGTCCCCTTCTGTGCCTGGATGCTCAAGGGGTACTTCGACACGATCCCTCGGGAGCTCGACGAGGCGGCGGCGCTCGATGGCGCAGGTCCGTTCGAGACGTTCTGGCGGGTCGTCCTGCCGTTGGCCCGGCCGGGGCTTGCGGTGACGGCGTTCTACACCTTTCTCACCGCCTGGGGCGAGGTCGCGTACGCGACGTTGTTCATCCAGACCGACGACAAGCTCACGCTCGGGGCAGGCCTGAAGCAGTTCGTGACCCAGTTCGACCAACAGTGGGAGAACCTCACGCCCGCGGCCGTCATGATCACCGTGCCCGCTGCGATCGTGTTCTTCTTCGCGCAACGACACCTGGTCAGCGGTCTTGCTGCCGGAGCGACCAAGGGCTGACGCCACGGCTCCGCCGGCCAGCGACCGTGCAAGGATCCATGTATGGCCCTGCGCATCGTCGCGACCAGTCCGCACCCCGCGCTGGTGACCCTGCCGTGGCACCAACCGCTCGAGGAGTGGGACGGCCCGTTCATGGTGCCGCTGCCGCGGGGACTCTCTCGCCATATCGTGCGCTTCGTCCGACTCGGCGAGCAGGTCTTCGCGGTCAAGGAGACTCGCGAGCCGATCGCGCTGGCGGAGTACCGCCTGCTGCGTGACCTGCGCCGCATGCGCGAACCCGCTGTGGAGCCGGTGGGAGTCGTGACGGGTCGGGAGAGCCCGGAGGGTGACGAGATCGAGCCAGTCCTCGTCACACGCCACCTCAAGCACTCGATGCCGTACCGCGAGCTGTTCTCCCGGGGCATGCGTCCGGATACGGTCCCGCGCCTCGTCGACGCGCTGGTCGTCTTGGTCACCCGGCTCCATCTGGCCGGGTTCTTCTGGGGCGACTGCTCGTTGTCCAACACGCTGTTCCGCCGGTCGGCCGGAGAGTTCGCGGCGTACCTCGTGGACGCCGAGACCGGTGAGCTCCATGAGCAGCTCAGCGACGGGCAGCGCCTCTACGACATCGACATCGCCACTGCGAACGTGTTCGGCGAGCTGCTCGACCTGCAGGCGGGTGGTTTCCTCGACGAGGACTTCGCGGTCGACGAGCTCGTCGAGACGTTCCAGGCCCGCTATGAGGCCTTGTGGGGTGAGCTCACCGGGACCGAAGATTTCGGCACCGACGAGATGTGGCGGATCGAGCAGCGGATCGAGCACCTGAACCAGCTCGGCTTCGACGTGGACGAGCTCGACATCGTCACCGACTGGAACGGTGCCTCGGTCCGCATCCAACCCAAGGTGGTCGACGCCGGCCATCACTCGCGACAACTTCAAGGCCTCACCGGCCTGGACGTCGAGGACAACCAGGCTCGCCGACTGCTCAACGACATGGACGCCTTTGCTGCGGCCAACGACCTTCAAGCCGAAGACCCGGCGCTGGTTGCCCACCGCTGGTTGATCCAGGTCTACGAGCCGATCATCGCCATGGTGCCGCCCGAGCGGCGGACGACGCTCGAGCCGGCGGAGCTCTTCCACGAGATCCTCGAGCACCGGTGGTACCTCTCGGAGGAGGCCGGCATGGAGATCAACATCTTCGACGCCGCCGATACGTACGTTTCTCTCGGCATCGCACCTTCGTCCGACGACGTGACCACAGCCGCCAAGCTGGCCGCCGGGCCGACGATGCCATCCAGGTGAGCCGGTGCCCGCACGCCCGGCAACGGGCGCTGGTCAGTTCGCGGGCGGAGGCACTCGGAGAATACGCGCCACCAGGTCGCCGATGACCTGGCCGTCACGAGCTCCATCGCCCTTCAGGGGCACGAGGTGGGAGGGGCTGTTCCATCCCTCGACCCGAAGTTCCGCCGTACGGGCAGCCGCGTCGACGTAGACCCAGTAGTCGATGCAATGGACCCCCGCCCACTTGTCGCGACCGTACGCCTCGACGATCCCGCTGTCCGGATAGCGGGCCGCAAACAGGCGGGCGTCTGCCTCCCACAGCAGGGCCGTGACGTCATCGGAGTCCCCCTCGCTCAGGATCTGCCGCTCGAAGCCCACGTCAGCGGCTGCGAAGACCGGGTCGCAGACGTCGCAGAACGCCTCTGCCCAAGGTTCATCGAACTGCCCCACTCCCCCACCGTACGTCGATCGTGGCCATCCCCGGCCGCACACACCGCCGTGCAGCGTGGATGGCAGATCCAGAATGCGGGGCTCAGCCCATCGTCTCGACCAGGTCCGCTCGCCACTCGGGAGCCTCGAAGCCGCGCGTGTAGTAGCGGGTCTCGCGCGCGATCAAGGCATCGTCGTCGAACTCGAAGATCACGGTGACGTGCCAGGGCTCGTCCTCGCCGTAGTCGGACAGCGCCTGAAGCACCCACACCCTTCCGCCACCCACGACTCGTCGAACGGCCACCGACGGGGGTGGTCCGGGGAACCGCCTCTGCAGCTCGCGCATCGCATCCCGGCCGCGGATCCTCTCGCCCGACTGTGGCATCTCCATGAGGAAGTCCGGCCGACGCAGCTGGTACTCCGCCTCGGACGAGAGGCCTGCGGAATCCGTGATCCCCAGGAACTGCTCCAGCCCTGCGCGCATGGCATCGGCATCGTCGTTCGCCAGGGCATGGCGAAACAGATCCCGAGGGGACTGTTCCGTCATCGTGCCTCTCCTCGCGCATCCGGGTTCCGATGCGCTGATTCTTGCGGTTCAGCATCACCCGCGTCCACCAAGCGGTTGTCGCCCACCATTGACACGCCGGCCAGCGCCACGTGGGATGGGGTCACCAAGGTGCGTTCATGGTGACGCGATCCATCGAGGCCAAGGAGATGCGGTGGCGGTCTTCCCTGCAGCATTGGTGCTGAACGTGTCGGATGCCGGCCGGGCCGCGGAGTTCTGGACTCAGGCGCTCGGGTACAGCCGTCAGCAGAACGCGCCGGACTTCCTCGTCCCAGCCGGCGGTGAGGGGCTCCGAATTCACCTCGACGAAGACGATCGGACCCATCTCGACCTCTGGGCCGAACCGGATGGCCCCGGCTGGGAGGCGGAGGTGGATCGGCTCGTGGCTCTCGGCGCCACCCGGGTGCCATGGGACTACCCCGACGACGCCGACTTCGTGGTCTTGTCCGACACGGAGGGCAACCTGTTCTGCGTCATCAAGTGATGCCCTCCGCCGACCCCGGCCGGCTGGCGATGATCTGCTCCCTGAGGATGTCGGCATGGCCACAGTGCTGCGCCATCTCCCTGAGCGCGTGAAGGTAGATCCACCGCATCGGCAGCGGGCCGCGTCGGTTCCCCGACACCTCGTCGTCCATTCCCAGGCTCGCGGCCCGAGCACGGGAAGCGCCGCACACTCGGGCGTAGGCGTCCCGGACCGAGTTGATGGTGTCACCAGCGTCGAGGTCGAAGGACGCGTCCGGGTCGGCCGAGCAGCCGATCTCGTCGCGTGAACGCCCTGTGATCGCTTCGTCGAACCACACCTGCTCGACGAAGGTGACGTGCTTGACGAGTCCGAGCAGCGTCGTCTTGGAAGGCACCAGGCGACGTCGGGCCTCCTCCTCGGTCAGACCGTCCAGGCAGTCGTAGAGGGCACCACGGTGGTCGTCGAGGAACACCTCGAACTGCTCGCGCAGAGGTGCCGCAAAGGACGCAGGTTCAAGGCTCGAGGTCGTCATCACCAGCGGCACTCTATCCGCGCCAGCAACCCCGGGTCGCATCGACGTACGGCCCCGGTGGACACGGGCGCGACCGGCGACGCCCTAGCTGCTGAGGTCCTTCAGCAGGGAGCGTGCGATGACCATCCGCTGGATCTGGTTGGTGCCCTCGAAGATCTGCGTCACCTTCGCTTCCCGCATGAAGCGCTCGGCCGGGAAGTCGCGCGTGTACCCATAGCCACCGAGCACTTGCACCGCGTCGGTCGTGACCTTCATGGCAGCATCGGTCGCAACGAGCTTGGCGATCGACGCCTGTCGGCTGAACGGGCGCCCGGCGTCGCGTAGGCGTGCCGCCAGCAGGTACGTGGCTCGGGCCGACTCGACCGCGGCCGCCATGTCGGCCAGCAGGAACTGCAGGCCTTGGAACTCCGCGATGGCCCGGCCGAACTGCTGACGCTCCGCGGCGTACGACACCGCCAGGTCGAGCGCTGCCTGCCCGAGTCCGGTGGCGCACGCCGCGATGCCGAGCCGGCCCGAGTCCAGGGCGGACAGCGCGATGGCCATCCCCTGCCCCTCTTCGCCGATGAGCAGATCGGCGGGCAGCCGGGCGTCGTCGAAGATCAGGGCGCTGGTCGTCGATGCGGTCATGCCCATCTTCTTCTCGGGAGCGCCGAAGGACAGCCCGGGCGTCCGCGCCGGAACGTGGAACGCCGACAGTCCGCCCTTCGGGTCGGCGGACGTGCGCGCGAACAGCAGGAAGAAGTCCGCGTGCGGACCGTGACTGATCCAGGCCTTGGTGCCGTTGAGCACGTACTCGTCCCCGTCGCGCACGGCCTTCGTCGCGATCGCCGACACGTCCGAGCCGGCCTGCGGTTCGGACAACGCGTACGCACCCAGGAGGTCACCACCGAGCATCTCCGGGAGCCACCGCGCGCGCTGCTCGTCGGATCCGAAGCGGGCCAGGGCCGACGACGAGAGAGTGTGCACCGATACGTCCACCGCAACGCTCATCCAGGCGGTCGCGATCTCCTCGAGCACCTGGAGGTAGACCTCGTAGGGCTGACCACCGCCGCCGTCGGCCTCGTCGAACGGCAGCGACATCAGTCCCGTCTTGCCGAGCAGCGAGAAGACGTCCCGTGGGAAGGCCGCCTCAGCTTCGGCGGTGGCCACCCGCGGCGCCAGCTGCTCGCTCGCGATCTCGCGGACCAGGGCGAGCAGGTCATGGGCTTCGTCGGTGGGAAGCAGGCGTTCGACCGGCATGTCGGTGAGTGAGCTTTCTTGCTCGGGAACGGGTTCGGCTTCAGCCTAACGGTGCGTGCTGCCCCTCGGCGTACGAGCACGGCACGGACGAGCAACCACAACTCACGGTTCAACACCCCACAACCCGCGGTTCAACACCCCACAACCCGCGGTTCAACACCCCACAACCCGCGGTTCAACACCCCACAACTCACGGTTCAACGGGTGCGGCGGAGGCGGTCGATCTCGTAGAGGGCGATGCTCGCGGCGACTCCGGCGTTGAGCGACTCGGTCGTGGCGGCGGTCGGGATACGGACCAGCACGTCGCAGGTCTCACGCACCAGCCGCGACATGCCCTTGCCCTCGCTCCCCACCACGAGCACCATCGGCTCGGTGGCGATCTCGAGGTCGGAGATGTCGACGTCTCCGCCGGCGTCGAGCCCGGCCACCATCAGGCCGGCCTGCTGGTAGTCCTTCAGCTGCCGCGTCAGATTGGTCGCCCTGGCGACCGGCACCCGAGCCGCTGCTCCGGCGGCAGTCTTCCAGGCGCTGGCGGTCATGCCGGCCGCGCGCCGCTCGGGAATCACGACGCCGTGCACGCCGAAGGCGCCGGCCGAGCGCACCACCGCGCCCAGGTTGCGTGGGTCGGTCACCGAGTCGAGCGCCACCACCAGGGGCACCTCGGCGGCGTCACGAGCCAGATCGAGCAGGTCACCCGGTTCGGCGTACTCGTACGCCGGCACCTTCAGCGCGAGGCCCTGGTGGACAGCCCGGTCGGTCATCCGGTCGAGCTCGTGCTTGGTGACCTCGAGCACCGAGATACGCAGCTCGGCGGCCAGCCGGAACGCCTCGCGCAGGCGGTCGTCCCGGTCGGCATTGTCGGCGACGTACATCGTCACGACCGGGATCTTGGCCTGCAGCGCCTCGACCACGGAGTTACGGCCGGCCACCCATTCGGCGATCGTCGTCTTGCGACCTCCCGAGGATCGCCCGCCCGACGACCGGCCACCCGACGACGAGCCGGAGCTGTCGTCGGCCTTCGGTGTGCGGTTCGCCTTGTGCTTCTCGCGGTCAGCGGCCTTCGGCGTCGGCCCCTTGCCCTTCAGGGCCTTGCGTCGCCGACCGCCGGAACCGGCAGTCGGGTTACCGCCCTGACGCTTGCGCACCGCGCCGGTTCGTTTGCTGTTTCCTGGCATCAGGAGGTCACCGTCCATCGCGGGCCTTGCGGGGTGTCCTCGACCTCGACACCCGCCGCTCGTAGCTGGTCACGGATCGCGTCTGCGGCCGCGAAGTCCTTGCGGGAGCGGGCTTCGGTCCGCTGGTCGAGCAGCGCCCGGACGAGCGCATCGACGACATCGCTGGAGATTCCGCCGCCGGCCTGCGTCTGCCAGCCGGCACCCAGGGGATCGAGGCCGAGGATCGCGAGCATTGCCCGCACCGACGCCAGGTTGGTCCGCAGCGCGTCGCTGTCGCCATCGGCGAGCAGCCGGTTTCCCTCACGCACCGCCCCGTGCACGACCGCCAATGCGGCCGGCGTCGCCAGGTCGTCGTCCATCGCGGTCGCGAACTCCGCGGGCACCACGGTGTCGGCGGGATCGACCCCGCCCGTGAGCTCGGTCGCCCGCGTGACGTAGCCCTCGATGCGCTGGAGAGCCGTGGCGGCCTCGGCCAGCGACTCCTCGGTGAACTCGATGATCGAGCGGTAGTGCGGCGCCAACAGGTAGTACCGCAGCTCGATCGGCCTGACCCTCTTGACGACCTCGCTGACCAGCAAGGAGTTGCCGACGGACTTGCTCATCTTCTCGCCGGCGAGGTTGACCATCGCGTTGTGCATCCAGGTGCGCGCGAACTCGCGGCCGGCCGCGCGCGACTGGGCCAGCTCGTTCTCGTGGTGCGGGAAGCGCAGGTCGAGGCCTCCCCCGTGGATGTCGAAGGCGTCGCCCAGGTACTTGCCGGCCATCGCGGAGCACTCCAGGTGCCAGCCCGGGACGTCCCAGTCCCCAGGGCGACGGCCAGGCCGCGGTCTCGGGTTCCTCGTCCTTCTTGAAACCCTTCCACAGCGCGAAGTCCCGTGGGTCGCGCTTGCCCCGTGGGTCTGCGTCGGCAGCCGGCTCCATGTCCTCGACGCGCTGGTTGGACAGCTCGCCGTACGACGGCCACGACCGGACGTCGAAGTAGACGTCACCGGAGTCGTCGGCGGCGGCATAGGCGTGCCCGGTGGTGATCAGCTGGCCGATGAGCTCGAGCATCTCGGGGATGTGGCCGGTGGCACGCGGCTCGTAGGTCGGCGGCAGGCAACCGAGCACTTCGTACGCCTGATGCAGCGCGCGCTCGTTGGCGTAGGCGATCGACCACCAGGGGCGGCCCTCTTCGACCTCCTTGGCGAGCACCTTGTCGTCGATGTCGGTGATGTTCGCGACCAGCGTCACGTCGTACCCGAGGTGCTCGAACCAGCGTCGCAGCACGTCGAAGGTGACCTCTTTGCGGATGTGGCCGATGTGGGGCGGCCCCTGCACGGTCAGGCCACAGTGGTAGATCCCGACCTTGCCCGCTTCGAGCGGGACGAAGTCGCGGACCTCACGGGTGGCGGTGTCGTACAGGCGGAGCGTCACGCGAGCAAGGGTATCGACCGGCCTGCGACAACGACGAATCCCCGACATCGCCGGATCAGCCGCTTACCCTGGGGCGATGCGCACCCGCAGTCTCGCTCTTGCTGTCCTCGTCGTCCTGACCTCGCCCACTCCAGCCCTGGCCCAACCTGGCCGCTGGTCGGAAGGGCAGGGCGGGCGAGGACTCGAAGCGCCGTCAAAGAGCGAAGCGAAGGCGCGAGAGCCCGACCGCACGGCCCAACCGACGCCGACGACCGGGCCGGCCAAGCTGATCGACCTGACGCGTTGGCGGGGCGCCGGGCTCGGGAGCGGCTCCTTCTCGCACACGAAGCGGGGGCAGGGCGGTGTCGTGATCGGATCACGGCCCACCCGGGTGGCGTATCGGGACCCGTATGGCCAGGCCGGGCGCCGCTCGTACGACCGCGGCCGCTGGATGAGTCCGTGGGTCAAGCCGGGCTTCGGTTTCGACCAGCTGATCGCGTCGTACAACGCGTCCACACCGGTCGGCACGTTCATCGAGGTGTCGCTGCGCGCCAGGTCATCATCGGGGCGTCGTGGCTCCTGGGACTCCCTCGGCCGCTGGGCCAGCCACGACCATGGCTTTCCATCGCATGACGCTCGGACGCCAGGCAGACGACCTGGCCCGGGTCGCGGTCGACACCCTGGTCGCGAAGACCGGCACACGGCTCGGCCAGTGGCAGCTGCGGTTGTCCCTCTTCCGTCGCACCGGCTCGGGCAGCACCCCGGTGGTCTCGATGATCGGGGCCGTCACGTCGCGACTGCCGAACCGGTCGTCGACGAGCAAGCCGGGTTCCGGTGCCGGGCACAGCCTGCTCGTCCCGCGTTACTCCCAGGAGATCCACCGTGGTGAGTACCCGAAGTACGACGGTGGAGGCGAGGCCTGGTGCAGCCCCACGTCGACGTCGATGGTGCTCGGCTACTGGGACCGTCTACCCGCACCACGGCAGTACGCATGGGTCGACCCGGCGTACGACGACCCGTGGGTCGACCACGCAGCGCGCGGCACCTTCGCCTGGGGGTATGACGGCACGGGCGACTGGCCGTACAACACCGCCTACGCAGGACGGTTCGGCCTCGACTCGTTCGTGACGCGGTTGCGGTCCCTCCGGGAGGCCGAGCTGTTCATCAAGGCCGGGATCCCGCTCGTGGCGTCGATCTCGTTCGGTCCGGGCGGGCTCGACGGCGCACCGATCCGATCGACCAGTGGCCATCTGCTCGTCATCCGCGGGTTCACGGCGAACGGACGCGTCGTCGTCAACGACCCGGCAGCAGCCTCGTCGCGAGGCGTGCGCCGGGTCTACAAGCGAGGCCAGTTCGAGAACGCCTGGTCCGACAACGGCGGTGTCGTCTACGTCATCCACCCCGCCTCGACACCCTTGCCCCAACCGCGCCGGCACAGCAATTGGTGAGCCAGTCGCCCGACCCGCGCCGTCGCGGCCGAAGCGGAGACTCGGAACATCGGCTACCAGCAGTGGAGCTCGCACCTCGAGCTGGCCAGGGGCGAGCTCGACGGCACGCGAGTCGAGGACGGTCGCGTCGTGTTGCACGCTCCGGGTGGCATGCGCACCTGGACGGATCCCCACGGCGACGGCACGGTCGCCACCTATGACGTCGGCACCTGGGTATCGCCCGTCGTCAACCCGGGGTTCGCCTACACCGAGCTCGTCGCGTCGTGGAACGCGCAGACACCACCGGGCACCTGGCTCGAGGTCTCGGTGTCCGGCGAGGCCGACGACGGAAGCTGGTCGAAGCCCTACGTCCTCGGCCGTTGGTCAGCGGGCCGGGAGACGATGCACCGCTCGTCGGTCCCGGGCCAGGCGGACGCACTCGCGAGCGTCTCCATCGACATCCTCACCACACGCGAACACCGAAGCATGTCGAGCTGGCAGCTCACGGTCTCGCTGCTACGCCGTCGCGGGACCGCCGAGTCCCCGTCGGTCGCTCTGGTCGGTGCCTTCGCCTCGGCGCTGCCGGACGTCGGCCAGGTAGGCCTGATGCCGGCCAGCCGCGTGGATGGAGGTGCCGGTATCGAGCTCGACGTTCCGGCCTACTCACAGGAGATCCATCGCGGTGAGGACCCGCAGTACAACGGAGGCGGCGAGGCCTGGTGCAGCCCGGCGTCGATCGCGATGGTGCTGGCGTTCTGGCAGCGAGAGCACTCGGCGGCGTACGGGCCGCGACCTGCGGACTACGCCCACCTCGAGCACTCCGACCCGTGGGTCAACTACGCGGCGGCCGAGACGTTCGACTGGAGCTACCACGCCTGCGGCAACTGGTCGTTCAACACCGCGTATGCCGGTCGGTACGGTCTCGAGTCCTTCGTGACCCGGTTGCGGTCGCTGACCGAGGCCGAGCAGTTCATCAAGGCCGGAGTCCCGCTGGTCGCGTCCGTGACGTTCTCCGCTGACGAGCTCACCGGGGCGGGATACGGAACGGCGGGCCACCTGCTCGTGATCTGCGGGTTCACTCCCGAGGGGGACGTGATCGTCAACGACCCGGCCTCACACCTCGATCCGAGCAACGCGTCGGTGCGCACCGTCTACGACCGCCGGGAGTTCGAGAACGTCTGGCTGCCCCCTTCGGGCGGCATCGTCTACGTCACGCTCCCGCCCAACGTGCCTCTCCCGGAGCGGCCTCCCCAGGCGAACTGGTGACGAGTCGGTGTCGAGGCGATGTCCGGTCAGTCGATCGCGAGCAGCCGCCGGCTCCCGATCGCCGCGGTGAGCGCGGTCGACAGGCAGCAAGAGCTGCGGGGCCGAGTCGGACAGGTGCCACTCGTGCGGTCCGCCGTACCAGTACAACGGCTCGTCCGCGGCGTCGTCGGTGTCCAACGCCGCCAGCGAGGCAGCCCAACGTTCACCCAGCCCGAAGACGAGCGCGTACGGGAAGATCCGCGAGACCAGCTCCTCTCGCTGCCCGAGCGGGATGTCGGCACTCGTGCTCTCGGCCAGGAACGAGCGGTAGTCCTGCAGCTCGCTCAGCACCCGGCTGCCACTCGCGGTCCTTGCGGGCGCGACCTGGCCGGCCGAAGCCAGCGAGACCCCTGATAGCACGACCGCCAGGCCGACGAGCCCGAAGGTGCTCACCCACGCGAGCACACCGGTGAGAACCACCCCGGCGGCGACGAGCACCCAGCCGGCCGTGGTCCAGCGGGAACGCACGGCGTCCGGTCGCTCTCCGAACCAGCCCTGCCGGACCATGTCGTCGTAGAGCAGTGCCTGGATGGTTCCCAGGCGCGGCCGCAGCCGGGTGTCGAGCGCACCGAGGGGCACGGCGTCGCTCGAGTCACCGCTGTCGAAGATCGCTGCGAAGACCTCGCGCTCGTACGGCAGCAGTTCGTCGCCCGCATCGTTGCGTCGCCGCAGCAGCCAGTCACCCTGGCTTGTCGATGAGCCCGGCAGCTCTTCGATGAAGAGGTAGTTGCGGACCGCGAGGTCGATGACCGTGGATGTCACGTCGATGACGTCGGCCCGCTCGTCGACGAGCGTCCCCATCTGTCCTGGACGTATGCCGCTCGGCGGCGCGAACACGAGCGTGCCGTCACCGGAGTCGACAAGAGGGACGACCTGGACGCCTCCGCTGGTGTGCGGTGTCGCGTCCCCGGGTCCACCAGAGCAACGCCGCCGCCATCACGCCGAGCATCAGCACCACGACGGCCATCACGAGCTGGGCTCCCGAGGCGGTGAAAGCCCGGCTGACGCTCCAGCGTGCCCGCAGATCCGTGCTGGGCGCCACTCCCGACGCGGCGTCCAGGCCGAGGATGCCGACCATCTCATCGCCGGAGTCGAGCCCGAGCTGGGTCATCGTCGGTGCTGGGACATCGACCAGCTGGGACGTCGTGCACGGGCGACTGGAGCCGCGAGGTCCGGCAAGGCACGACAGCCAGATCGCGCCCGGCGCGTTCCACACCACCCGCGCTCTCTCGATGGGCAGCCCGAATCCCTGGACGACCGGCCAGCGCACTTCGAGCCCGTCAGCCGTCGCCGCCACGGTGCCGTCGACGTCATACGCGAACGACACCGTGACCACACCGCTCTGCGGAGCCGAGAACTCGACGCCCATCGTCTGCGTCGTGTCGCCTTTCGTCGCCGTGGTGCGAGCCGTCGGCTGGTCCGCATCGATGGCCACGTTGCTCACGGCGTAGAGCCGGTCGTCCGTGGCGTCGTACTGCTCCCGGGTGGTGATCACGCGTTCGACCTGCATGGTCGGAACCCCGCCGAAGTCATAAGCCACGGTCTCCACGACCCGCAGGGTGCCGTCCTGGTTGACGCGCACGGTCGCCTCGTCGTCCCGGATGACCGTCTGGCTGGTGGCCGCGGCCAGGGCTGTCGGCGGCACGGCGAATCCGACCAGGCCGGTGACGCCTGCCACGCCGACCAGCGCTGCCAGCGAGCGGAGCGCGCGCCCGTGCACGAGACGGAGGCCGGCGGGACGGGTCCGTCGTGCCGGCGCGGGTGACATGCCGTCAGGGTAATCTGCGCACAGGTGGCCACGCAGGACCGGCGAGGCCGGGGATCGGCAGGAACGGCGATGTCAGACGCCGCAGAGGGGCCGCAAGGTCCGGCGGACCAGCGCTACCGTCCGTTGCCGCCCGCCCCCGTGCTGCCGCCGCCGCACGCTCCAGACTGGCGAAGCGCGGGCCTGCCACCACCACCGCCGACGCGGCCGTATGCCGGACTGACGCCCTACCCACCACAGCCCGGCCCACCGCCTTGGGGCTGGCAGCCGCCGCCACCACGCCGACGCAGCCCTCTCGGCGCGCTACTGCTCGGCCTCGTCGGTCTCGGCGCAGCCGGGCTGTTCGTGCTCATACTCATCGGCGCGGCCACCGACCAGGGCGCCACCGGGCGCACCGGGGCCGGTACGAGCGTCGATCACAGTCCGGCCAGGGCAGAGCAACCGGGCTCGACCCCGGTCGACCCGAGCAACGCCCAACAGGTCGTCTCGGACAACACGTTGTACGCCCAGGGTGGGCTCCCCAACGGCGACTGCCCGGCCCGTGACCTCGGCAGTGCCTCCCGGGCCCGTCAGACCGTGTTCTACCAGTCGTTGATGGCATGCCTCGACAACGAGTGGAGATCAGTTGTCGAGGGCGCCGGCTACGCCTACCAGGAGCCAGGGCTCGTGGTCTTCGACAGCCCGGTCGACACACCCTGCGGCACGGCCTCACCCGAGGACGGCCGCACGCTGGCCTTCTACTGCCCCGGCGACACTGTGATGTACGCCGACGTACCGCAGATGCGGCGGTTCTTCGACAACATCGACGTGGCCTACGCGATCGTGATCGGTCACGAGTTCGGTCACCACATCCAGCAGGAGACCGGGATGCTCCAGGCATACGACGACCTGATCTACGACAACTTCAGCAACCGGCTCGAGCTCAGCCGCCGGGTCGAGCTCCAGGCCAGCTGCATGGGCGGACTGTTCCTGGGCGCGGTGGCCGACACGTTTCCGATGGACGCCACCCGGCTTCGCCAGCTCCAGCAGGTGGCCGGGTCGTTCGGCGACGAGCCCGGTGGTGCCGCCTCGAAACGCGACCACGGGTCCGGCGCCTCCAACCGGCAGTGGATCTTCGCCGGCTACTCCGACAACGACACCGCCACCTGCAACACGTTCACCGCATCCTCGAGCAACGTCGACTAGGGGGTGTGATGACTGATTCGTTCGGGCGCTGGATCGGAGCGGTATTGGACGTTCCGGCAGAGCAGGTCGAGGCCGCCGACGGGTTCTGGAGCCAGGCCCTGGGCTGGACCGTCGGTGATCCGTGGCCCCAGCACGCCGAGTTCCACTCGTTGCTCCCGCCCGAGGGCAACAGCCATGTGCTGGTCCAGACCATCGACGGACCCTCCCGCGTGCATCTCGACCTGTACACCGAAGACGTCGCCTCGGAGTCCGACCGCGCGGTCGGTCTGGGTGGCGCGCGGGTGGCCAGGCATGAGCACTGGCAGGTGCTCGATGAGCCCGGGTGGGCTGCCCTTCTGCGTCGTGACGTCCGAGGACGAGCGGCACCGTCCGCCGGTCCAGGAGTGGCCCGGTGGCCGGCGGAGCCGACTGGTCCAGGTGTGCGTCGACATCCCGCACGGGCGGCTTGACGAGGAGACGGCGTTCTGGCGGGCCGTGACCGGCTGGGAGTTCGAGCCGTCGGCATCGGTGGAGTTCGCCGGGCATCTCAAGCCTGGTCCGGGCGGCAGCCTGCAGCTGTTGCTCCAGGAGCTCGGGCCTGACGATCCGGCGGCGACGACCCGGGCTCATCTGGACCTCGGCGCCGGCGACGATCGTCGAGCGGAGGCGGAGCGTCTCGTGGCGCTCGGTGCGGAGTGGGTGCGCGAATACCCGTGGTGGATCGTGATGACAGATCCGGTCGGTATGACGTTCTGCGTCACCGGCCAGGGGCCCGACCAACCACCGCAACGCTAGGACACGTCGACGTCGATGGCGTCCCATCCGGTGGCGCCGTCGGGGACCACGTCGACCCGCTGCCCCGTCTGCGTGTAGCCACTTGCGTCCGTAGCCCGTACCGAGAGCTGGTGCCTCCCTTTCTTGGCGGGCCAGGTGTACGACCACTGGCGCCAGCTGTCGATGGACGGCTCGACCGCCAGGGTGGCCGGTTGCCAGGCCCCACCGTCGACGCGGACCTCGACCTTGTCGATGCCGGTGTGCTGGGCCCAGGCGACGCCGGCGATGACGACGTCCCCGGCGGGGACTGACGAGCCGTTCCGGGGGACGTCGATACGCGACTGGGTCTTGACCGGTCCCTTGGCCGACCAGCCACGCTGAGTCCAGAAGGCGGAGAACTGGTCGAAGCGGGAGACCTCGAGGTCGACGACCCACTTGGTCCCGGACACGTAGCCGTACAGCCCCGGCACCACCATCCGAACCGGGAAGCCGTGCTCGGGCGTCAGCGGCTCACCGTTCATGGCGAGCGCGAACATGGCGTCGCGACCGTCGGTCAACGCGCTCAGCGGCGTGCCGGCGGTCCAGTTGTCCGCCGAGGTCGAGAGCACGGCGTCGGCATCCGGGTGGACTCCGGCGTCGGCGAGCACGTCTGCGATCCGTACGCCGGCGAAGCGGGCGTTGGAGATCAGGTCGCCGCCGACCGGGTTCGACACGCAGCAGAGGGTGATCCAGGCCTCGTGGAGTCCGCGGTCGAGCAGGTCCTGGTACGTCAGGGTGAGCTCCCGGTCGACCATCCCGTGGACCCGGAGCTGCCAGTCCTTCGGCAGGATCTGCGGGATCGCCAGGGCGGTGTCGATCCGGTAGAAGTCGTTCTGGTTCGTGACCCACGGCGCGATACCCTTGACCCCCAGGGTGGCCCCGGCGGGTGAGGGCCTGGCACGAACGGGCAGGCGAAGTTTGCTCCGGGCGGCCTCGACGGCGGCGCGACTGCGAGCGAGAACCCGCCCGCTGGCGCCCACCACCACCGCACCCGCCGCCAACACTCCTGCGGCCAGCAGGAACCGGCGCCGACTCAGCGCTCGTGCGCCCTCGGCCTCCGGGTCGTGGGCTCGGGTGGCGTCGGGTTGTTCCCAGGGCGCCGGCTCGCGCGCCGGCGAGACGATCGCACGCTGGGCCAGCGACGACAGCAGCGCGAGCGCCGCGAGCGCGACCACCACGCCGAGGACGGCCGGGACGTAGGTCACCGTCGACGGCGTCAGCCGGTCGTGGACAGCCCCCACGAGCACAGCACCCATGACAAGGAAGACACCCTGGGCCGCGAGCACGCTGCGCAGCGCCAGCACCCCGACGGCGGCGCTGATGGCGGCCAGGCCCAGGAGAGTCATCGTGATCAGGACGGCTTTGTCGTGGTGACCCACCAGCCCGATGACACGCTCGACGACAGCACCAGGAGTCAGCCGCAGGATCGACTCGGCCACTGCGACAACCGGGGAGACGCGTTGGTGCAGCAGCCCGCTGGCCAGCTCAGAGACCGCGAGTCCGCTTCCGGCCGCGACGAGGCCGAGCACAGCGCCGAGTGCCCGCTGATCGTTGCCCCACGCCGGTCATAGTTCGATGGTCCCTCAACTGAGCCGCATAACCCGGGCCGGACGTCACATGTCACACACTCGTCATACCTGCGGGATGATGCTCCCGTGACCTCCGAGCCCACGCCCCGACGCCACGCGTCGGAGTCGCTGTCGACGTCCATCCGCTCGTGGAGGGACGAGCTCTGTGGCTGGCCGGCCTGCACTGGCCGGACGAGACGCTCGGTCTGGCCGGGCATTCCGATGGTGACGTGGTGGCGCACGCAG
>CAVQJX010000017.1:0-112416 GCA_963712935.1 uncultured Actinomycetota bacterium | reverse complement strand
GACGACGGTCCCGGGATCGCCGCTGACGCCCAGGAGACCATCTTCGAGGAGTTCGGTCAGGTCGAAGCGGCCTTGGGGACCGGACTCGGCCTGTCCATCAGCCGGCGACTCGCGCGGGCCATGGGCGGCGACATCTCCGTCGAGAGCGAGCCGGGACACGGCAGCCTCTTCTCTCTGCGCCTGCCCCTCGACTGCCGGACGACGACCCCGGCTGTCCCCAACGCCGATCCGTTGCCGGGCGACGCCGGCGAGCGGCTCCTGCTCAGCGTCGACGACGACCTGTCCGTGGCTCCGCTCCTCGAGAAGATGCTCAGGGGCGAGGGCTACCACGTCGTCGCCCCGAGCAGCGTCGGTAAGACGGTCGAGGACGCGCGCAGGCTGCAGCCCGCAGCCGTCCTGCTCGACCTGCTGATGCCGGACACCGACGGCTACACAATCCTGCGCGCACTCAAGGATGATCCGACGACAGCGCACATCCCGGTCCTCGTGGTATCCGTGGTCGATGCCGGCGAGGCCCCGGACGAAGCCGACGGCTACCTCCGCAAGCCCCTGCGCAAGGACGCCTTGTTGCGGGCACTGTCCGAGCACACGTCGTCGTCGAAAGCGGCGACGTGATGTCGACGATCCTCGTTGTCGAAGACACACCCGCCAACCTCGCCCTCGTGTCGAAGCTGCTGACCGCGGCCGGTCATGCCGTTGTCGAGGCCAGGACCGCGACGGAGGGCATCGCGCTCGCGAAACAACGCCGGCCGGACCTCGTGCTGATGGACCTTGGGCTGCCAGACATGGACGGGTCGTCGGCGCTTCGGGAAATCCGGGCCGACGACGGCGTCGCCGATCTACACGTGGTCGCGTTCACCGCGTCCGCCATGCGAGGTGACCGCGACCGAGCGCTCGCTGCGGGATTCGATGGCTACCTGAGCAAGCCCATCGACTTCGCGACGTTCACGCAGACGATCGGGGAGATGCTGCCATGACCCGCGAACGGGCCCTCATTCTCGTGGTCGACGATGATCCTGGGCAGGTCGCCTTGCTCGAGAAGCTGCTCAGGCACCAGGGCTACGACGTGGTGTCTGCCAGCGACGGCAAGTCCGCGCTCTCCGCCGTCGACGAGCATGAGCCCGACCTGGTGTGCCTGGACGTGTTGATGTCCGGCATGGACGGTATCGAGGTGACACAGCGGCTGCGCGACAAGGCCGAGAACGCGGGACTGCCCATCCTGCTTCTCACCGGGCTCAGCCGCCCCCAGGACAAGGCGCGCGGTCTGCACGCGGGTGCGAACGACTTCCTGGCCAAGCCCTTCGACGAGGTCGAGCTGTCGGCCCGACTGTCCTCACTGTTGCGCACCCGAGCGCTGCAGAACCGGCTCCGGGAGCTGTTGGGCCGCTACGTCAGCGACAGCGTCGCAGCTGAAGTGCTGCGCAACCCGTTCGCGGACTCGTTGGGCGGCGACCGGCGCAGCGTCACCACCTTGTTTGCCGACATCCGCGGCTACACGTCGCTCGCCAGCCAGCACTCGCCCGAAGAGGCGCTCGACCTGCTGAACCACTACCTCACCGTCACGAGCGACGCGGTGGAGCGGCACGGCGGGACGGTGGCGGACCTGCTCGGCGACGGTGTCTTCGCCTTCTTCGGTGCGCCGGTGATGCACTCCGACGACCCTGCCCGCGCGGTGCGGGCGGCGTTGGCGATGCAGGCAGCGGTGATGCGGTTGGAGATCCCGACCATGCCGGACGTCCGGTTGCAGACCGGGATCGGTATCACCACGGGCGAGGTCATCGCCGGCAACATCGGCTCCGAACGCCGCATGCACTACGCGGTGGTCGGCGACTCGGTCAACATCGCGGCACGCCTGCAGTCCTCGGCCGGGCCGGGCCAGGTGCTGATCGACGAGGCGACGTACGCCACGGTCCACGAGCAGGTGACCGCGCAGGACCTCGGCACGATGCGGCTGGCAGGCCGTGGCGACTGGCTCCGGGTGTTCAATGTGTTCGCCATGGCCGCGCCCGAGGCCGGGCACGACCGCACGACAGACCGGTCGACAACCGCCCTCTAGAGTTGCCCGGTGACCAGCCGAGCGATGCGTTTCCTGCCCACGCTCGCCCTGGTCGGAGTGACGGCCACGTGGGGCTCCACCTTCTTCATGATCAAGGACCTGCTCACCGAGATCTCCGTGCTGGACTTCCTGTCGATCCGGTTCGCCATCGCGGCGGCGGCACTGTTCCTCATCTCACCGCGGGCGGTCCGTCGACTGTCCCGGGACGAGCTGCGCCACGGCGTCGCGCTCGGCGTGCTGTACGGCGTCGCGCAGGTGCTGCAGACGACGGGACTCGAACGGACGCCGGCGACGGTGTCCGGGTTCGTCACCGGCATGTACGTCGTGGCCACGCCGATCTTCGCGGCTGTGCTGCTGCGCGAGTCGATCACGCGCACGGTCTGGGTGGCCGTGCTGATCTCGACGGTGGGCCTGGGCTTCTTGTCCCTGAAGGGCGTCACCGTGTCGGTCGGCGTCGTGATCATCTTCCTGTCGGCGTTGCTGTACGCCTTGCACATCATCGGGCTGGGGCTCTGGTCGCGCCGGACGAACGTGTTCGGGCTGGCGATCGTGCAGATGGCCGTGATCGCTGTGATCTGCACGGCCGTGAGTGCGCCCAACGGCATCGGCACCCCGGACACGACGGGTGGCTGGATGGCGCTGATCTACATGGCGATCGTCTCGGGTTCACTCGCCATGCTCGGTCAGACCTGGGCGCAGGCGCACCTGCCGGCAGCCCGGGCCGCCATCATCATGACGATGGAACCCGTCTGGGCCGCGTTCTTCGCTGTGCTCTTCGGAGGCGAGAGCCTCACCGTCCGGATGCTCATCGGCGGCGCCTTCGTGCTCAGTGCCATGTACCTGGTCGAGCTCTCCCCCCGGCGCAAGGTCGAGGCCGAGGTCGCCCACCTCTCCGCCTGACAGCTCGCGCCGCCATACTCACGCCGTCGTGGGTGGACCGAGTGGCCGTACGCGTTTGCCTAGTGAACAAGCCACATACCTAGTGACCACGGCAGATCTGCCTAGTGCTGAAGCCACCTGGCTTGTGGACTAGGCAAACGCCTACGGCTCAGGGGTGCAGGGCGGAGGCGAGGACGGTGGCGGCGGTCTTGGCGTCGGCGGCGGACACGTCCAGATGGGTCACCGCCCGTATGACGTCGGCGCCGACCGCCCCGACCAGGACGCCGTCGGCCCGACACCTGGCGACCACCCCGGGCGCGTCCGACGTCGGCACGACCACGATGTTGGTCTCCACCGAAGCCGGCTCGACGCCGCAGGCCGCCGCGATGACCCGGGCGTTGTCGTGGTCGTCGGCAAGTCGCGCGAGATGATGCTCGACGGCATACAGTCCAGCCGCGGCCAGCACCCCGGCCTGCCGCCAGCCGGCACCGAGGCGCTTGCGCCAGATCCTCGCCTGCCCCACCACGTCCGCGGTGCCGAGCAGCAGCGAGCCCACCGGCGCACCGAGCCCCTTCGACAGACAGACGCTGACCGTGTCGGCGCAGGCCGTCAGCTCGCTGAGGGAGGCGCCGGTCGCGACCTGTGCGTTCCAGACCCTGGCCCCGTCCAGGTGGACACCGAGGCCGCGCCGATCAGCCAAGGCGCGCAGCGCTGTCAGTGCCGCCAGCGGCTGCACGACACCGCCGGCGAAGTTGTGGGTGTTCTCGACCGAGATGGCCTTCGTCGTGACGAAGAACGGTCCGAGGTCAGGAGCCACCAGGGCGTCGATAGCCGGGAGGTCGACCAAGCCACGCGGGTGCGTCCAGGTCCGCATCGTGAGTCCGGTGAGCGCGCCGTGCGCACCCAGCTCGGCCCGGGCCACGTGCGCTGACGACTCGCACAGCAGCTCCTCCCCGACACCGACCAGGGCGCGGACGGCCAGCAGATTGGCCAGCGACCCGGTCACCGTGAACAGCGCCGCCTCGAAGCCGAACAGAGCTGCGACCGTCTCCTCAAGCTCGCGGACGCTCGGGTCTTCGCCGTAGACGTCGTCCCCGACCTCCGCCGCTGCCATGGCCGCGCGCATCGGCTCGGTGGGCGCCGTGACGGTGTCGCTGCGCAGGTCGATCATGGCTCCATCCTCACTGACCCCCGCGAATTGCGGGAAGGTGCGGGTCGACACGCCGGTCGGAAGCTGAGCTTTCCCGCAATTCGCGGGGAGCCTCAGCGGTGGCCGGTGCGGAGCATCTCCGCGACCAGGAAGGCGAGCTCGAGCGACTGGGTGCGGTTGAGCCGCGGGTCGCACACCGACTCGTAGCGATGCACCAGCCCGGCCTCGTCGAGCGCCTCTCCCCCACCCAGGCACTCGGTGACGTCGCCGCCGGTGAGCTCGACGTGCAACCCGCCGGGCCAGGTCCCGAGGGCGTTGTGCACCTCGAAGAACCCGCTCACCTCGGAGATCACGTCGTCGAAGTTGCGCGTCTTGTAGCCCGTCGAGGTCTCGAACGTGTTGCCGTGCATCGGGTCGGTCACCCAGGCGACGGTGACCCCGGCCGCTGTGACCTTCTCGACCAGGTTGGGGAGCACGTCGCGGATCTTCTTCGCACCCATCCGGGTGATGAAGGTCAGCCGACCGGGCTCGTTGTCGGGGTTGAGCTTCTCGGCCAGCGCGACCGCCTGGTCAGGCGACGCGCTCGGCCCGAGCTTGACGCCGATCGGGTTCCGCACGTGCGACATCAGCTCGACATGGGCACCGTCGAGCTGCCGGGTCCGCTCACCGATCCAGAGGAAGTGGCCCGAGACGTCGTACGGGTCCCCGGTCCTGGAGTCGATCCGCGTCATGGCGTGCTCGTACTCGAGGATCAGCGCCTCATGGCTGGAATGGAAGGCGACCCGGTGCAGCTCTTCGGATTCGGCACCGATGGCCTTCATGAAGTCCAGCGCCCGGTCGATGTCGCCGGCCATCTGCTCGTAGACGGCGCCGACGGGTGAGGTCCGGACGAAGTCGGTGTTCCAGGCGTGCATCTGGCGCAGGTCGGCGTACCCACCGGACAGGAACGCACGACACAGGTTCAGCGTCGCCGCCGAGGAGTTGTAGACCTGGACGAGCCGTTGCGGGTCGGGCACCCGGCTCTCCTCGGTGAACGCGTAACCGTTGACGGCGTCGCCCCGGTACGCCGGGCGCTCGACACCCTCCCGGACCTCGACGTCGCTCGACCGCGGCTTCGCATACTGACCGGCGATGCGGCCGAGCTTCACGACCGGCACCGACGCGGCGTACGTCAGAACGACCGCCATCTGCAGCAGCACCTGCAGCTTGGCGCGGACGTTCTCTGCGGTGACCCCCTCGAAGGTCTCGGCACAGTCGCCGCCCTGGAGCAGGAAGGCCTTGCCTGCAGCGACGTCAGCCAGGCGGCCCTTGAGGTCGTCACACTCTCCGGCGAACACGAGGGGCGGCATCGACCGCAGCGTCGTGACAGCGCCGTCGAGCCGAGCGGCGTCGGGCCAGGACGGCTGCTGAGCGGCGCCGAGCCCGTAGAGCTGCCCGAGGCTGGGAATGGTCACGGAGGCAAGCCTACGGGGACACCGACGGTACGCCGCCGCCCGTCTCGGCGCGGCACCGGCGCAACCACGTGCGACGCGAGCGTGCTACGGAGGGAAATGTCCTGCTCGTCGACGGCCGGAGCCACACCGGACGTCGTCAGGAGCCACCGCTCGGCTCAGCCGAAGAGGATCTCTGCCTCGGCGTACAGCTCAGGGGTCACGGTCTTGAGCTCACTCGTCCCCTCGGACAGGTCGACCCGCACGATGTCCGTCCCACGCAGGGCCACCATCGTGCCGAAGGCACCGTCGTGGACGGCCTGGATCGCGTGCAGCCCGAACCGGGTGGCGAGCCAGCGGTCGAACGCGGTCGGCGTGCCGCCGCGCTGGACATGCCCGAGCACGACTGCCCTGCGCCTCCTTGCCCGTGCGCTTCTCGATCTCGTGGGCCAGCCGGTCACCGACCCCACCGAGGCGGACGTGCCCGAACGCGTCCAGGTCGCCGCTGACCGTCTCCATCGTGCCCTCGGCGGGGACGGCTCCCTCCGCCACGACGATGATGGGTGAGTACTGCAGGTGGAACCGCTGCTCCACGAGTTTGCAGACGTTCTCGATGTCGTACGGCCGCTCGGGGATGAGGATGATGTTCGCGCCCCCGGCGAGGCCCGAGTGCAGCGCGATCCAGCCGGCATGGCGACCCATCACCTCGACGACGAGGACCCGGTGGTGCGACTCGGCCGTGGTGTGCAGGCGGTCGATCGCCTCCGTCGCGATGTTGACGGCGGTGTCGAAGCCGAACGTGAAGTCGGTGCCCGAGAGGTCGTTGTCGATCGTCTTGGGAACACCGACCACGTTCACCCCGAGGTCGGCCAGCTTCGTCGCGACGCCGAGCGTGTCCTCACCACCGATGGCGATCAGGGCGTCGACACCGTTGGCTGCCAGGTTGTCCTTGATCCGCTCGACGCCGTTCTCGACCTTGAACGGGTTGGTCCGGGACGAGCCCAGGACCGTCCCCCCGCGGGGCAGGATGCCCCGCACCTGGGGGATGCCGAGCTCACACGTCACGTTCTCCAGTGGGCCCCGCCAGCCGTCACGGAACCCCACGAACTCGTACCCGAACTCCTGGACGCCCTTGCGGACGACGGCCCGGATCACCGCGTTGAGGCCGGGACAGTCGCCGCCCCCGGTCAGTACTCCGACGCGCATGTGCGCACTCCTCGTGTCCTTGTGTTGGTGCAACCAACGGTCGCCACAAACCTAGCGACCACGAGCCGAGCGCCCGCACCGACCCGGAACGACGTTCGCATCGTGGACAAACGCTCTCCTTCGGGCTCGCCGCGTCGGTGCGACCTCGGTGGCCAGGACCGTCTGGCACAGTGGCAGCCATGAGCGCACCCTTCGGCGGGATGCCCACGCGGTGGGACCCCGACAGCGGCCCGTCGACGCGGGTCGCCCTGATCGTGCCGGGGTCGGGGTACTCCCCTGCCCATCCGCTGCTCGAGTTCGGCCGGCAGAGCCTCAGCCAGCACGGATGGACCGTCCAGCAGCTCTGGTGGGATCAACCTTCCGGTGAGCACGACGTCGACGCACGGGCGGCATGGGTCTGTGACCAGGTGCGCAGTGCGCTCGACGCCGAGACCGACGCCGACCGGTTGCTGGTCGTGGCCAAGTCGCTCGGCACGCTGGCCGCTCCGGTGGCCCGTGAACGTCGACTCGACGCGATCTGGATGACGCCGCTGTTCGGGCATGCCGAGCGCATCGATCACCGCGATCGGGCTCAACGCACGAGGCGGGTGCACGCCAGCTGCTGGTCGGTGGTGGGGCCGACCCGGAGTGGGACCCGGTCCGGGCTCGGATCGCTGGGCTGTGACGTCGCCGATATCCCCGATGCCACCCACTTCATGCACGTACCCGGTGACGCGGTCCGGTCCGCGCAGATCCACGTCGAGGTCGACCCGGGCCGTCGATGGCTTCCTCGCGCGACCTGCCTGACGGACCGTTGATGCTGCGCAACTTCGGGTTCGTGATCGACAACCAGCTCGCCGGCCTCGCCCATCCCGGCTTCAGCGGGGACCTGGATGGTGCCCTGGCGGAGCTGAGGGCTGAAGGCATCACCGGCCTGGTCTCTCTCGACGAGGGCGGCATCGCGGGTGAGGTGGCGCAGGCGCACGACCTCGCATACCTGCATCTCCCGATCGACGACTTCGGCGCTCCGACGCTGCGCCAGGCCGACCGGTTCGTGTCGTTCGTGGAGGAGCAGCTCGCCTCGGGTGGCCAGGTGGCCGCGCACTGCCAGGCCGGGATCGGCCGTACCGGCACCATGCTGGCGGCCTATCTCATCGCCCAGGGCGCCTCGGTCGAGGAAGCGGTCACGCAGGTCAAGCGGCGACGGGCCCAGTCGGTGGAGTCCGACCGACAGTTGGCGTTTCTCAACGAGTACGCCGCCCACCGGGCAGCCGCGCCAGCCGACTGACCGGTCACCGGCAGGTCAGCCTTTGGAGTCCTTGGCCTCGCGCGCCGCCTCCTTGGCCGCCGCCCTGGCCTCTGCCTTCGCTTCGGCCTTGGCTTCCTTCGCCTCGCGCTGGGCGGCCTCCTTGGCGTCGGGGGCGTACATGTCGACGTACTCCTGACCCGACAGCTCCATGATCTCGTACATGATCTCGTCGGTGATGGAGCGCAGGACGAAGCGGTCGTCTTCCATCCCCTCGTAGCGGGAGAAGTCGAGCGGCTCACCGAACCGCACACCCGGCCGGGCGAACTTCCCGAAGATCTTGCCCGGCGGGGCCACGATGTCGGTGCCGATCGTGGCGATGGGGATCACGGGCACCTTGGCTTCCAGTGCCATGCGCGCGATCCCGGTGCGCCCGCGGTAGAGCCGTCCGTCGTGGGAACGGGTCCCCTCGGGGTAGATGCCGAACAGCTCCCCGTTCGCCAGGATGCGTAGGCCGGTCGCGATGGCGCCCGCCGCGGCGGTGCCGCTCGAGCGGTCGATCGGAACCTGACCGGCGCCGGAGAAGAAGGTCTTCTGCAGCCACCCCTTGAAGCCCGGAGTGGTGAAGTACTCCGCCTTCGCGACGAACGTGACCCGCCGCGGGATCGCCAACGGCATGAAGAGCCAGTCGGAGTACGACAGGTGGTTGCTCGCCAGGATCGCGCCGCCCTCTTCGGGGACGTTTTCGGTGCCTTCGGCCCAGGGTCGGAAGATGACCTTCAGCAACGGTCCGAGGAAGACCCGCTTGAGCAACCAGTAGAACAACGAAACGACCTCCTTGCCAGGGTTTGGCCTGGACTCGACGAGCTCGGCGCCACGACCCGCTGGCCTGGCCTCCGTGGGACCCGCTTGCCGCCTCACCCTAGGGTCAGGACCATGGGCAGGCAACGACGGGGAGCCCGACAGCCGTAACCGCTCGTCAGGGCTTGCGGCGCGTGACACCATGAAGGCGACGCTGTCGATGCCGTCGCGCACCGCAGACCACGCCCGAGGAGAACGCCGTTGCCCGTCCTTTCCGACGCCGAGCCGTTCCACGCCGACGGGGCACCCGATGGCACCAACGGTCCGGGCCGCACGGCCGTCCTGCTGATCCACGGCTTCACCGGCACGCCCTCCTCGATGACACCCTGGGCGCAACACCTGGCGGCTGAGGGTTTTCGCGTGAGCGTGCCGCGGCTGCCGGGCCACGGTCGCACCTGGCAGGAGATGAACCGGACCCGGTGGACCGACTGGTACGCCGAGGCCTCCCATGCTCTCGACGAGCTCCTGGCCACGTCGGACCAGGTCTTCGTCGCCGGTCTCTCGATGGGCGGTGGTCTGGCCCTCAGGTTGGCCGAGCGGCGACCGGACGACGTCTCCGGCCTGCTGCTCGTCAACCCCTCCGTGCATGACCCCGACAAGCGACTGCTCGCCGCTCCCCTGCTCAAGCAGCTGCTGGGCTCCGTCCCGGGCATTGCCAGCGACATCAAGAAGCCTGGTGTCCACGAAGAGGCCTACGACCGCGTGCCGCTGCGTGCGTTGGACTCCTTGCGCGACCTGTGGCGCACCGTGCGCGCCGACCTGCGCGACGTCACCTGCCCGCTCGTGGTCTTCCGGTCAGCCGTCGACCACGTGGTACCCGCATCCTCCAGCCAGCTGGTGGTCCAGCAGGTCGGCTCGACCGACGTGACCGAGCACATCCTTGCCGACAGCTTCCACGTCGCCGTCCTCGACAACGATGCACCGTTCATCTTCGCCGAGTCGGCCGCCTTCATCAGCCGCTCACGCTGCGGCGCACGGCACCGCCCGCGCTGCCACGCCGGGCACGGAGACCGGAGATGGCGATGCGCTCTAACGGGCTCACGGCGTCGTCGTACACGCCGGTCGCCGACCTCGACCCGCGGCTCGCCGACGTCTTGCTGACCGATCTCAGGGAGCGCGGCGTGGCGGCGTACGCCAGTCCGGTCGAGTCGTCCTCCACGTCCGGGTTCGACCGGCCGGAGTTCCGCGTCGACGTGCTCGACCGGCTGTTCGTCGATGCCATTCATGCCGAGACCGTCAAGACGTTGCTCTCCGACAAGGATCCCGGGCTCGTCACGTCCAGCGACGACCTCACCTGGGCGCAGATCGTCGCCGGCTTCGACCGACCCGTCGAAGGGGACGTACAACCGTGGCCGGTGACCGAGGACGTCGACTGGTCGACGCAGGACGAGACCGTCGAAGCCGAAGCAGGTGACCTGGGTCCGGCCGACCGCCAGACCGACCTCCGCAAGTGGCTGTCGGGTCGCGACGCCACCGCTGCGTCGTATGACGACCAGCTCGAGCTCGGGCGGGCCAAGTCGGACCGGTCCGACGCTGACACCGACGACCCAGCCGACCGGGCGGAGCGCTTCGTCCCTGAACCACCGCCACCGCTGCCCAGGCTCGAACCGTGGCAACAGCTCGCCTGGATCGGGCTGATCGGCGGCCCGGTGCTGCTGCTCGCCGCAGTGCTGTTCTCGATCCAGCTGCCGACCTGGATCACGATGCTCTCGGTCGGCGGATTCATCGGCGGCTTCGTCACGCTGGTGGCGACGATGGACGACCGCGGCGACCCTGACGACCCCGATCACGGCGCCGTGGTCTGAGGAGCCTCGCCGCCTGTGTTCACCCCTCTGGTTCTCGTGCTCGTCGTGCTCGGCGTTGTCGTCGCCGTGCTCGCGCTGGTCGATGTCGCGCGCGACCGCGAACCGGGCTGGGGTGCCGTGGGGGCCCTTGCCGTGCTCGAGGTCGGACTGGTGGTCCAATGCGTGCTGGGCTTCGTGGCTCTCGCCGACACCGACCGGGATGTCAACGACCTGACGTTCTCGGCGTACCTCGTCGGCGACGCTGTTGGTGCCGCCGGCCGCATTCGTCTGGGCCGTGACCGAACGCAGCCGCTGGGGAACGGCAGTCGTCGCCATCGGTGGGCTCGCCGTGCTCGCGCTCGAGGGCCGGCTCAACCAGATCTGGGGAGCGTGACGTGAGCACCACACCGACCACACGGTCGGGGCCGGGCCGCATCCTGGTGGCGCTGTACGCCCTGTTCGCGGTGGCGGCGACCGGCAGGTCGACGGTCCAGCTCAGCCTGAAGGCGAGTGAGGCTCCCGTCCCCTACACGCTGTCGTTGGTGGCTGCCCTGATCTATGTGACCGCCACGATCGCTCTGGTGCGAGGCAGCACGGGCTGGCGACGGGTTGCCTGGATCGCGTGCACGACGGAGCTCATCGGAGTGCTCGTGGTGGGGACGGTCAGCCTGCTGGTCACGTTCCCCGACGCCACTGTGTGGAGTGACTACGGCATCGGCTACGGGTTCGTGCCCCTGGTCCTCCCGGTCTTCGGACTCTGGTGGCTATGGCACACGTCGACGCCGACAGAGACGCCCACACCCTCCAGCGACGAGGCGACCAGCGCGTCGAGGTGACCACCTCCCTCGATGGGGACGGGGACCCCCTAACCTGTGGCCCATGAGCACGCAGGCGAGCGAGACCGTCGAGATCACCGGCCACCTGATGGACAGTGGGATCTTGTCGATGGTCCTCAACGACATCCGTGACTACGGCGGCGATCACGTGATCGAGAAGTTCGATCTGGGTCACGATGCCGGCGACACCTCCTACGCCCGGGTCAAGGTCACCGCCGACGACGAGGAGTCGCTGCAGCGCATGCTGATGCGGCTCCAGACGCGGGGTGTCAACCTGGTCGACCAGGGAGAGGTCACGGTCGCCGAGGCCGATCGCGATGGTGTCTTTCCCGACGGCTTCTACTCGACCACGAACCTCGAGACCAGGGTCCGCTACGAGGGACGGTGGCTCGAGGTCTCCAACCCGGAGATGGACTGTGGTCTCATCCTCGACGTGGCCGGGGACTCGCCGCGGGTCTACACGCTCCCGATGTCGGACGTGAAGGTCGGCATGAAGGTCGTGTGCGGCGTCCTCGGTGTCCGCGTCACCACCCCCCTGCCAGCCGGTGGTGCCGAGGCCGAGGTGTTCGGCTTCATGGAGTCCGATGTCTCGAGCGAGAAGCCGCAGACTCTCCTGGTGCGGCAGGTCGCCGACGGCATCCGAGAGGCCAAGGAGGCCGGCAAGCGCGTGCTGTGGGTCGGCGGCCCCGGCGTCGTCCACACCGGCGCCCAGCCTGCGATGGTGGCGATCGTCAACGCCGGCTACGTGGACGTCCTCTTCGCCGGTAACGCGCTGGCGACGCACGACATCGAGTCGACCCTGTACGGCACCTCGCTCGGTGTCGACCTGGCGCAGGGCCGCGGTGTCGAGCACGGGCACGAGCACCACATCCGCGCGCTCAACACGATTCGCAAGGCCGGCTCGATCGCGGCCGCGGTCGACCAGGGTGTGCTGACGGGCGGGATCATGCACGCGCTCGTGACCGGCGGCAAGGACTTCGTCCTCGTCGGGTCGGTGCGCGACGACGGGCCGCTGCCCGACGTCTACACCGATGTCATCGAGGGCCAACGGGCGATGCGGGCCCAGCTCGAGAACGTCGGATTCTGCCTGATGGTGGCCACCATGCTGCACTCGGTGGCGACGGGCAACATCCTGCCCGCGTCCATTCCGCTCGTATGCGTCGACATCAACCCGGCCACCGTGGTCAAGCTCGCCGACCGTGGCTCGTCACATGCGCGGGGAATCGTCACCGACGTCGGACTCTTCCTCGAGCAGCTGGCGCAGGAGCTCGTCCCGGACTACACCCGGCCTCGCTGAGCTGCGAGAGCCTCGCGCGCCAGGTCGGCCGCGCCGATCAGGCCCGCCTGATTGCCCAGACGGGCGCGGACGATGCGCGCCTCCGGGCGGTAGCCGCGCCCGGTCAGCTGACCCCGGTACGCCGCGACCGCGGGATCGAGCAGCAGGTCGCCGGCATCGGCAACCCCTCCCCCGATCACGAACACGCCGGGGTCGAGCGCTGCGGCCAGGTTGGCGATCCCGACACCGAGCCAACGACCCACCTCTGCCAGCAGCTGCACCGCGAGAGGGTCGCCGGCCAGGGCCGCCTCGGCCACCAGGAGCCCGGTGATCGCGGCGATGTCACCCCCCGCGCGCTCGAGCAGCGCCGCAGCGGATGCGGACCCGGCCTCCGCACGCTGCCGCGCCTCCCGGACCAGGGCGTTCGCGCTCGCGTACTGCTCCCAGCATCCGCGGTTGCCGCAGGGACACGGGTGCCCACCCTCGACGACCTGCATGTGGCCGAACTCGCCCCCCAGCCCGAACCGACCTCTGAACAGCTTCCCGTCGAGGATGAGACCGCCGCCGATACCCGTCCCGAGCGTCACGCAGACGAGGTCGGGCTCGCCCTGCCCGGCCCCGAAGCGAGCCTCCGCCCAGGCCGCACAGTTGGCGTCGTTGTCGATCCAGGTCGCGAGGTCCACGCGCTGCTGGACCGCGTCCTGCAGCCGCTCGTTGCGCCAGGCAAGGTGCGGCGAGAACAACACGGTCGTCTGGGTCGCGTCGACGAAGCCCGCGGCACCGATGCCGACTGCGGCGACCACATGCCGATCGGCCAGGTCGCTGACAACGCCGGCGATCGTGTCTTCCACCTCGACCGCGCTGGTGGAGGGAGTCTCCCTGGCCACCGTCTCCAGGACCCGGCCGTCCACGTCGACCACACCGGCCTTGACGACCGTGCCACCGATGTCGATGCCGATCGCCAGCGTGGTCGCCATCAGGGCTCTGACCGGGCGAGCGCGGCGGCGCCGATGATGGCCGCCTCGTTGCCCAGCGCTGCAACCCTCATCTCGGCGTGCGGCCGGTTGGCGGTGGCGGGCAGCGTGGCCTCGAACGCACGTTTCGCGGGGCCCATCACCAGGTCGCCTGCCTCCGCGACACCGCCGCCGATGACGACCAGCCCGGGATCCAGCACGGCAGCCAGGCTGGCCACCCCTTCACCGAGCCAGCGGCCGAGGTCAGCCAGCAGCTCGATGCTGAGGGCGTCGCCTTCCTGCGCGAGGCGGGTGACGAGCGGGCCGTCGATGCGGGCGCGATCACCGTCCACCTCGCTCAACAGCCGATCTCCGTCCGTGACTCGTTCGCGGGCGAAACGCACGAGCGCCGAGCCGCTTGCGTACTGCTCGAGGCAGCCTCGCTGCCCACACCCGCAGAGGTGACCCTGGGGTACGACGCGGAGGTGACCGACCTCGGCCGCGATCCCGAACGTCCCCCGGACGAGCTCGCCGCCGGCCACGATGCCGCCACCGACCCCCGTACCCAACGCGACCATGAGCAGGTCGTCGGAGTCCTTGGCGGATCCATGCGTGAACTCACCCCAGGCGGCCGCGTTGGCGTCGTTCTCGACGACGACCGGCAGGCCGAGCGCGTTTTCGAGGCGGTCCCGCAACGGCAGGTCCCGCCAGGCCATGTTGGGCGCGAACAGCACGGTCGCACGGTCGGCGCTGATGAATCCGGCCGCAGAGATGCCGATGCCGGTCACGCCGTCGTGCCGGGCGCGCAGCTCGTTCGCCACGTCGATAATCGCCTGGACGGCAGCATCGGAGTCCTGGGCGGGCGTCTCGACACTCGCCTTGTCGACGATGCCTCCGTTTGCGTCGACGACTCCGGCCGCGATCTTGGTTCCGCCGACGTCGACTCCGATCGTCACTGACATCGCGATCAGTCCTCGGGAGCGTCGAGGTCGATCTTCTCGACCGGATCAGGCGGGTCCTGCTCCGGCCGGTGTTCGAGTCCGTCCAGGAGCCCCTTGAACGCCAGCGCCAGCGACAACGCGGCGGTCGCGAGATGTTCTCGAACCTCTGGAGTGGTGGCTCGGGCAGCGCGCGCGACCCGGCACAGCGGGCACCACTGGCAGTCAGGGTCGGCTGAACCGTCGTGGTGATGCTCGTCGTGACCTTCGTGCGCGTCTCCTGCAGAGCTCGCGGTCTCGGCATCGGCGGTGTCATGGTGGCCGTCGTGCTCACCAGCCCAGCCCTGCACGACGGCGATCAGCTTGGCGGCCTCCTCGGCAAGCGATCCCACGGGTTCAGAGCTCATGGGGATGCATTCTGTCCGATGGCGGCCTCGTCTGCGCGACCAGCGTCTCCTTGACCCGGCTTGCCCCGGTCCCCGGCCCCTGGCGAGCCGGCTTCGGCGGCGGCGGCGAACCGGACGACGAGTGCGCCGTCGCGCATCGCCGCGCCGACGACCTCGGCGCGACGCAGGACCGCAGGCAGCGCCAGCAGCCGTCGATAGGAGCCCACGGTGACCACGAGGTCGTCGCCGTGGCGGGCCAGGTCGACGTCGGCCCGCTCCGCGAACGGCAGGGCGAGGCGAAGCACGACCTCCGACCCCGACCGGCGTACGTCGACCGGGTCCGGCCCGGTCGGAGCCGCGAACACATCCGTCTCGCCGTACAGGTCGGCCGCGAACGCCGCCAGCTCGATGAGACCGACCGGCTCGGACGAGCGGTAGGGCGCCCGCCACACGTCCAGCGGGGCGAACGACGACGACACCTCCGCCAAGATCTCCGCCTGCGCCGCCACCCAGGTCTGGCGCCAAGGGTCTGCCTCGGCGGTCGGAAAGATGCGGTTCGCCACCACCCCGTCGACGCGATAGCCGTACAGCGAGAGGGTCGTCAGGGAGCGGCGTGCCTCAGCAAGGACGACGGTCTCGGGCGTCAGCACGATGCGGACCGAGGCGTCAGGCCCGCAGAGCACGGCACGGACGTCGGCGAGGTCGGCGTGCAGCCGCTCCAATGCGTCGAAGACCGAGTCGTGTGGCATCGGGACCCCGGCGGCCCGCGTCAGGACCGGCTTGAGCACCTTCACCATGCGGCGCTCCATCGGCAGCACGCGGTCCATGTACCACGCGAGCGCCTCCGGCAGCGCGAGCAGCCGCAGCGTTTCTGCGGTCGGCGCGCAGTCGACGACTACGAGGTCCCAACGTCCGGACCTCGCCTGGTCACGCACCTCCAGCAGCGCCAGCACCTCTTCGGCGCCCGGGAGCACGGTGAGCTCCTCGGCGGCGATGGGGTCGACGCCCACGGAGTCCAGCACGGTCAGCAGGTACCGCTGGATGTCGCCCCACGAGCGCTCGAACCGACGCTGGGCGTCGACCTGCTGGACGAAGAGTCCCTCCGCCACCTCGCACGGATCACCGCCGACCACAGCGCCGAACGTGTCAGCGAGCGAATGGGCCGCGT
This sequence comes from uncultured Actinomycetota bacterium, assembly GCA_963712935.1. Lineage (GTDB taxonomy): Bacteria > Actinomycetota > Actinomycetes > Propionibacteriales > Nocardioidaceae > JANLYC01. The sequence continues at coordinate 96,268 of CAVQJX010000017.1, read as the reverse complement.
CGGTGCTCAACACCAAGGTCTTGAGGCCTCGCTGCGCGGCCAGCGTGGCAGTACCGGCGGCTGCGGTCGTCTTGCCGACACCACCCTTGCCGGTGAAGAGAATGACGCGCACGGGAACCGGGCCCGACGACTGGTCGGCCGTCAGAGCTGCGCCTCGACACGGTTCTTCAGGCCCTTCAGCGCCGTATCGATGATGACCTTCTCACCTTTGCGCTTGAGCATGCCGATCATCGGGATCTTCAGGTCGACGGCCAACTGGTAGGTCACTTCGGTCTCGTCGCCCTTGGCCTGCAGGATGTAGGCGCCCTCCATCGACTTCAGCACCGAGGCCTCGACCAGGGTCCAGGTAACCTGGCGGTCCCCGTCCCAGTCATAGGACAAGGTGTACTCGTCGCGGATCGGCGCGGCATCAAGCACGAACGCGACCTCGCCGGCCCGTCCGTCGTCGTACTCCGTCAGCACTTCGGCCGACTTGACCCCTTTTGCCCACGTCGGGTACGACGCGAAATCGGCGATGACGGCCATCACGGTCGCCGGGTCAGCGGAGATCACGATGCTCGACGTCGTCTGGTCTGCCATCTCTGTGTTCCCCTTCATCGGCGCGACGGGTGAGGGGCCCCGTCGAGGCGGAGGTGTCGCGTGCTGGTCGATCGCTGGCGAGACTACTCGCTGACGAGGGTCGAACGGAGCAGGCCCTGGTGCCGCCCGCCTGAAGCTCGCCCGCACGGCGTCGCGATAACCTGCCGGGCGAGACCGGTCGACGTTGGGGAGGGCGAGTGCACGAGTACTCCGTTCCGACGACCTTCGAGATCCCCGCCACCGGCAGTCTGACCGACGACATCGTCTCCCACGCCCGTGACTCGCCCGACCGGGTCGCCCTGAGCCGCCTCGTCGACGGCACCTGGGAACACGTGACCGCGGGGCAGTTCCTGGCCGAGGTGCGAGAGGTGGCACGTGGCCTGATGGCGACCGGCCTCGCAGCCGGCGACCGCGTCGCACTGCTGTCGAAGACCCGCTATGAGTGGACTCTGTGCGACTACGCGATCTGGTACATCGGCGCTGTCACGGTGCCGATCTACGAGACGTCGTCTCCGGAGCAGGTCGGGTGGATCCTGTCGGACGCCGGCGCGGTGCTCGCCATCGCCGAGACCAGCGCGCATCGCGCGATGATCGACGATTTGGTCCCGTCGCTGCCCTCGCTGCGGAGCATCGTCGGGATCGATGACCGCGGTCTGAGCAAGCTGGCCGCCGAGGATGACGGCACGGTCGTCAGTGACGAGGAGCTCGAGCAGCGCCGCGCGAGCGTGACCCCCAGCTCCGTGGCCACGTTGATCTACACCTCGGGAACCACGGGTCGACCCAAGGGCTGCGTGCTCACGCACCGGAACTTCATGGTCGAGGTCGGTGTCGCGACCGACGTCCTGGGCGCGTTGTTCGAGCTCGACGAGGCGAGCACGTTGTTATTTCTCCCGTTGGCGCACGTTTTCGCCCGGATCATTCAGGTTGGTGCCATCAAGGCCGGGGTGCGGCTCGGACACACCGCCGAGGTGACCCGACTGCTGGACGACCTGGCGACGTTCCGACCCACGTTCATCCTCGCCGTGCCCCGCGTCTTCGAGAAGATCTTCAACTCCGCCAGCCAGCGCGCCGCGTCCGAGGGCCGCGGCAAGATCTTCGCGGCCGCCGTCACCGCCGCGATCGCGTACAGCCAGGCGCTGGACCGGAGCGGACCTGGCCCCCTGTTGCGGGCGCGCCATCGGCTGTTCGACCGCCTCGTCTACAGCAAGCTGCGCGCGGCCGTCGGTGGACAGGTCACCTACGCAGTGTCCGGAGGCGCCCCATTGGGGGAACGACTGGCCCACTTCTTCCGTGGGACAGGGTTGCCGGTGCTCGAGGGATACGGCCTCACGGAGACGACCGCCGCCGTGGCGGTCAACCTGCCCGATGCCCAGCGAATCGGAACGGTCGGCCGGCCGATCCCCGGCACCGAGATCCGGGTCGACGACCACGGCGAGCTGCTCTTCCGGGGCGGCCAGATCTTCTCGGGCTACTTCAATGACCCGAGCGCTACCGCGCATGCGCTGGACGAAGACGGTTGGTTCCGGACGGGCGACCTCGGCGAGATCGACGACGACGGCTTCGTTCGCATCACGGGCCGGAAGAAGGAGATCCTCGTCACCGCCGGTGGCAAGAACGTGGCACCGGCGGTGCTCGAGGACCGCATCCGCGCGCACCCCCTGATCAGCCAGTGCATGGTCGTGGGCGACGGCAGGCCCTTCGTCGCCGCGCTCGTGACGATCGATCCCGAGGTGTTCGCCGAGTGGGCGACGGGCGCACGGCAAGGGCGGCACGGTCGGCAGCTGGGTCCGCGACACCGATCTGGTGGCTGAGGTGCAGACCGCCATCGACGATGCCAACCGCGCGGTGTCTCGTGCGGAGGCGATCCGCAAGTTCGCGATCCTCCCCGTCGAGTGGACCGAGGCGACGGGTGAGCTGACCCCGACTCTCAAGCTCAGGCGGACCGTGGTCATGAGCGCGTTCCACGACGAGATCGAGTCGCTCTACATGTAGCCCGGCCGCGCTCTCCGCGTGGTTGCATTCCGTAGTCGGACGTGCGCACTGAGTGATACGATTTATCAGTTTCGCGGTGATTTCACCCTCATCCGAACGGCCCATTTCGGACCGACGGTCGGCTCGTTTGCATCGTCGGATCAGCCAAAGGCCTGCCCGAGCCTGAGGGCGGAGATTACCTTGCTAGACGGGCCTTCCAGCACGAAGACCCCGCGTGCCCAACGGCACAACCGCTCCACCAGCACCACCAGTACCACCCCGCACCACCACCGAGAAGCACCCCACCAGCAACTCCGTCGCACCATCACTAGCCACCCTTCAATGCTCGCGTTGAAACGGCCGTAAAGGGAAATCATGGGACGCAGATCCGTATTGCTCATCGTCGCCATCGTCATCGCTGCGCTCGGCGCCACCTTGGTGTTCCTGTATGTCCAGGGAATCAACGACCGGGCCGTGGCTGACCAAGAGCCGGTCAAGGTGCTGTCCGCGACGAGCCAGATCGAGGCCGGCGAGACCATCGAGGCGGCGCAGTCAGCCGGCAAGCTCGACCTCGTCGACATCCCCCGGGCCAACGTGCTCCCGGGCGCATTGACCAGCACCGACTCACTCGCCGGCGAGATCGCGCTCACCACGGTCTACCCGGGCGAGCAGATCCTGCCTGGCCGCTTCGGCGTGCCCGGCTCTCGCCAGTCCCTGACCATCCCGGACGGGACCATGGCGATCTCGATCCAGCTCGACGACCCCAACCGCGTGGCCGGCTTCGTCGTCCCGGGTTCCAAGGTCGCGATCTTCGACTCGGCCGGCGACACCAGCTCCGACTCCGGCAGCTCGTCGACCAGCGGCATGTTCACCAGGATCCTGCTGCCTGAGGTCGAGGTCATCGGCGTCGGCACGACGACGATCCTCAACACGACCACCACGGACGCCACCGGCGCCCAGACCACCGAGCAGATCCCTTCGACGATCCTCACGCTTGCGCTCACGCAGTCGCAGGCCGAGCGGGTCATCTTCGCCAAGCAGAACGGCACCTCTCGCTCGGACTCCTCAACGACAAGTCACGGGTGCGCCCAGGTCCGGGCGTGTCGTCCAAGAACCTCTTCAGCAGCTAAGGGCAGGCTATGACCGTCATCGTAGAGCTGGACTCCGGTACGGCTGAGGCTCTCACCTCAGCCGTCGGGGGCAACACGACCGTGGTCGCCGGTCTCGAGCAGGTCCGCCGGCACCTCGACACCCACCCGGGTGAGTACGCCGTGATCCTGGGCTCGTCCGTCGACCTTGCGGCCGGCGTCGCTCTGGCTGACACCCTCCGGGTCACCAAACCCGCGCTGGGCGTCATCCTGGTCCGCCGCCGCGTCGACACGACCGTGCTCGCCGAGGCGTTGCGTCCGGGATGCGCGAGGTCGTCGAAGAGCGCGACCTCACCGGACTGGCCGAGGCCGTCTCGCGGGTCTACTCGTTGCACGTCGCGTTGACCAACGACGAGGGGCGCACGGACTGACTCGAACGCGGCCGAGCGGGAAGCTCATCACGGTCTTCTCCGCGAAGGGCGGGGTCGGCAAGACCACGGTCTCGACCAACCTGGCCGCAGCACTGGCCGATGGTGGGAGGCGGAACGTCTGCATCGTCGACCTCGACCTCGCATTCGGCGACGTGTCGATCGTGATGCAGCTGTTCCCGGTCCATACGATCGCCGACGCTGCCGGGAATCGACCGGCAGGCTCGACCCCTCGGTCGTCGAGGCACTCCTCACGGAGCACTCGCCGGGTCTCAAGGTGCTGGCTGCACCCGTGCAGCCGGAGGCCAAGGACCGCCTCAGCGGTGAGACGATCGGCCAGATCCTGCGCGTCCTCAAGACCTGCTTCGACGTGGTCGTCGTGGACACGCCGCCTGCGTTCGACGACGCGGTGCTCCAGGCGTTCGACGAGTCCGACCTGATCGTGCTGGTCGGAACCCTCGACGTGCCGGCACTGAAGAGTCTCAAGATCACCGCCGAGACTCTCGGGCTGCTCAACCACCCGCGCGAGAAGTGGCGCTTCGTGCTGAACCGGGCCGACATGAAGGTCGGCCTCACCCCGGCAGAGGTCGAGAAGACGCTCGACCTGAAGATCGCCGCGTCGGTCCCGCAGTCCAACGACGTACCGACGTGCACCAACCAGGGTCGGCCGATCGTGCTCGAGAACCCGCGCCACAGCGTGTCGCAGGTCATCAAGAAATTTGCCGAGGACTGCATGTCGTCGGCATCCACACCCGTCAGTACCGAGCAGGAGGCTGAGGTCACCCCCGAAGCCAAGCGCGGCGGTCTGCTTCGTAGGAGGGCATCCAAGTGAGCCTCGCCGATCGTCTTGCCCAGGCCCAGCTCGACCGCGGGACCACCGCAGCAGCGACCCCAGCCGGGACCGCTGCGAACGGACAGCGTGAGCGCAGCCACTCCGCCGAGGACCCCTTTGCCGAGGTCAAGCGCACGGTTCACCAGCGCTTGGTGTCGACCATCGGGCCCAAGCTGTATGACGCCAACAAGTCTCAGGGAGAGCTCGAGCAGCAGGTTCGCGCCACCCTCCAAGAGGTGATCGCCGGCGAGGACACCCCGCTCACGATGAGCGACCGGGTCCGTATCGCCCAGGAGATCGCCGACGACATCCTCGGCTACGGCCCGATCGAGCCCTTCCTGCGCGACTCGGACACGACTGAGGTCATGGTCAACGGTCCCTTCGACATCTGGATTGAGAAGGGCGGCAAGATCCAGCGCGTCGACGGCCGCTTCAACGACGAGGCGCACCTTCGCCGGACCATCGAGAAGATCGTGGCCAAGGTCGGTCGCCGCATCGACGAGTCGAGCCCGATGTGTGACGCCCGTCTGCCTGACGGCAGCCGTGTCAACGCGGTGGTGCCGCCGCTGGCTCTCGACGGCTCCATGCTCACCATCCGTAAGTTCTCTGCCGACCCCTACACGGTCGACGACCTCATCGTGTTCGGCACGTTCACTCCCGCCGGTGGCCGAGATGCTCCGGGACTGCGTCAAGGGTCGCCTGAACGTCCTCGTGTCCGGTGGTACCGGCGCTGGTAAGACGACGACGCTGAACGTCTTGTCGTCGTTCATCCCCGCAGACGAGCGCATCATCACGATCGAGGACGCGGCTGAGCTTCGGCTGCACCAGGATCACGTGTTGCGTCTCGAGTCACGTCCCCCGAACATCGAGGGCAAGGGCGAGGTCAAGATCCGCGACCTGGTCCGCAACTCGCTGCGTATGCGCCCCGACCGCATCGTCGTCGGTGAGATCCGCGACGCCGCTGCGCTCGACATGCTCCAGGCCATGAACACCGGCCACGACGGTTCGATCTCGACGCTGCACGCCAACACGCCTCGTGACGCCCTCGCGCGTCTCGAGACCATGGTGCTGATGGCCGGCATGGACCTGCCGGTCAAGGCCATCCGTGAGCAGGTAGCGAGCGCGGTCGACCTGATCGTTCAGCAGACCAGCCTCAAGGACGGCAGCCGCCGGATCACCTACGTGACCGAGGTCGTCGGCATGGAGGGCGACATCATCACGCTGCAGGACCTGTTCGCGTTCGACTACAGCGCAGGCTGGGACGAGAACGGCAAGACCAAGGGTTCGCTGCGCTCCAAGGGGCTTCGGCCGAAGTTCACGGAGAAGGTGGCCCACCACGGCGTCACGATCGACCCGCGCCTCTTCATGCTCGACGGACCAGCTCGATGAAGGCCGTGCTGCGGGCCTGCAGCACGGTGTTCACTGCCGGGCTGATCGTGGCCCTTCCCTGCCGGCGCGGCCCTCGCCGACGAGACCGGTCGGATCGATAACGTGTCGACCAAGGGCTCGACCGTCAGTGTGCTGTACTCGCTTCCCGGGCGTGCCCGACGACGTGCGTCCCGACCTGAGCTCGGTCACGGTCACCTTCGGGCGGCCAGCAGTTCGAGGCCACGGCCAAGCCCGCCAGCAGCTCCGCCAACACGATCAAGCGCACAGTCGTGCTGGCGATCGACGTCAGCGAGAGCATGAAGGGCGACGCGTTCACCGCCGCCCGTGACGCTGCCACGGCGTACATCGACCGCGCCCCGAAAGACGTCTACATCGGGATCGTGACGTTCGCGGAGCAAGGTCGAGACCGTCCAGGCACCCACGCAGAACAAGGCGGCGCTTGACCGAGCCGTCGCCAGGCCTGAGCCTGACCCGCACCACGCACCTCTACGACGGACTGCTCCAGGCCATCGACGTCTCGGGCACGGACGGTCAGCGCAGCATCCTGCTCCTCTCCGACGGCCGTGACACGACGGAGACGCCGTTGTCGACCGTCGTCGCTGAGGCCACCAGCTCCGCCGTCCGTATCGACGCGATCGCGCTCGGCCAGAAGCTCGACGGCCGACTCGCCCCTGCAGCAGGTCGCCGACGCGACGCAGGGCACGGTGACGGCCACGTCGAGCCTCTCGGAGCTCAAGAAGCTGTTCACCAGCCAGGCGACCGACCTCGCCCAGCAGCTGGTCATCTCGTTCGACGCACCGACCTCCGCCAGTTCCGGCACCCTCCAGGTGTCCATCGACGCCGGCGGCCAGACCGTCACCGACGGAACCTACGTCTCCCTGTCCGCTGGCAAGGCCACCTCGACGAAACCGTCGTACACGAAGTCGAAGTCCAGCTTCCCCACCGTGTCTCGACCCGTTCTCATCGGTGGTGTCGGGCTCTGTTCCTCGGCCTGGCTGTGCTGCTCGGATTCGGCATGACCCGGCTCACGCCGGCCGAGGCCACGCCGATGCAGCAGCAGCTGTCGCTGTACACCGTGCACGGGATGAAGCGCTCCGAGCGCAGAAGGGCACTGGAGAGCAAGGCGCTCAGCAGCTCAAGGACTCCGCTGTCGCGATCGCCGACCGCATCATGGAGCAGCGCGACTTCGAGGAGTCGTTGTCGCAGAAGCTCGAGCGGGCCGGTCTCAACCTGAAGGCCTCGGAGTGGCTGCTCATCCATGCGGGCATCTTCTTCGGCAGCCCCCTGGTGAGCGTGATGCTCACCGGCGGCAACTGGTTGTTCATGGTGGTCGTAGGTATCGCCTGCCTCGTGATGCCCTGGATGTACCTGTCCTTCAAGGAGTCGCGCCGGATCAAGGCGTTCCAGACCGGCCTCGCCCCGACCCTGCAGATCATCGCCGGTGCGCTGCAGGCCGGCCTGTCGCTTGCCGCAGGCGATCGACACGGTCGTCCAGGAGGGCTACCGAGCCGGTCGCCGGTGAGTTCCGACGCGCGATCATCGAGCAGCGGCTGGGCGTCGAGATCGAGGACTCGCTCGAGTCGGTCGCGGACCGGATGGGCAGCCTCGACTTCAAATGGGTGGTCATGGCCATCCGCATCCAACGAGAGGTCGGCGGTAACCTCGCCGAGCTGTTGCTCACGGTCGCAGCGACGCTCCGCGAGCGTGAGTACCTGCGCCGTCAGGTGTCGGTGCTCAGCGCCGAGGGTCGCCTCAGCGCGTTCATCCTCGGTGGCCTGCCGCCGTTCTTCGTGGCCTACCTCGCGTTGGCCCGTCCGACGTACCTGGCTCCCATGATCCACACGCCGATCGGGTGGGGCATGATCGCCACCGCGTGCGTGCTCATGACGGTCGGCATCATCTGGCTCAAGCAAGCTGTGAAGGTCGTGGTCTGACATGTCTTCTCTCACCGCGGGTCTCGACCCGTCCATGCTGCTGATGATGGGCGTCGGTGGCGTCTTCGTCAGCATCGGCATCGCGCTGACCGTCATCGGCGTCACCACCCAGGAGAAGAAGGCCGTGAGCCGGTCGCTGGCCGCGCTCGACGCGATGAGCGGCAACGGTCCCGATCTCTCCCAAGAGCTCGACCTGCCGTTCAAGGAGCGCGTCCTCGAGCCGATGATCGCCCGGTTCTCCAGGATGGGCCGCAAGCTCGCGCCCAGCGACGGCACCTCGCGCATCCAGCACCGCCTCGACGTCGCCGGCAACCCGATCGGCTGGACGGCCGACCGCATCGTCGGCCTCAAGACCGCAGGTTTCGCCGGGATGCTCCTGCTGAGCGTCGTCCTGACGACGATCGCCGGCACGTCGCTGATGTTCACGCTCGTCGCCGTGATCGGCATGAGCCTGATCGGCTACATGGCCCCGAACCTCTACCTGTATCAGCTCGGTTCGGACCGGTCGGAGCAGATGCAACGCGACCTGCCCGACGCCTTGGACCTGCTGACGATCTCGGTCGAGGCCGGTCTCGCCTTCGACGCGGCACTCGCCCGCGTCGCCAAGAGCACGGACGGGCCGCTGGCCCAGGAGTTCGCCCGGGTGCTCCAGGAGATGAACATCGGCATGGGCCGCACCGTGGCCATGCGTGCCCTCGGGGAGCGCACGTCGATCTCTGAGCTCAAGGCCTTCGTCACCGCCATGGTCCAGGCCGACGCATTCGGTATCCCGATCGGCCAGGTGCTCCGGATCCAGGCGGGCGAGATGCGCACCAAGCGCCGCCAACGGGCCGAGGAGAAGGCCCAGAAGGTTCCGGTCAAGATCCTGTTCCCGCTGATGTTCTGCATCCTGCCGACCCTGTTCATCGCGGTCATCGGACCCGGCGTCATCGGCATGATCACGGCATTTGCCCAGTCTGGCCAGTAATCCGGTCCACCGGATGGCCGCGCCCATACCGCTACTTAGGGCTAGAGGTCTGTAGCCTTAAGTAACTATGTTCGGTGAAACCATGCGTACTAGTCCTCACTCAGTGTCATGATACAACCATGTTGAGTAATGGCTTCCGACCCGCGGTGCTCCGCGCCAGGGTCGAGCTGGCGACGCGGAGCTTCTGCATCATCGGAGGCTTCGGACTCGCGTGTGTCACCGGATTCTCCCGTGACACCGCCGCCATCCTGCTGCTGCTCATCGCCATGTCCGCCGTGATGACCTGGTGGACGATGGTCGAAGGAGCCGACGACCGGGCCTACCTGCTGGCCCTCGGCGTCGAGGCCGTCTTCGTCGTGATGATCGTCGGCATGGCCGAGAACACCGCCGACGCCTACTTCATCTATGTTGCCGCCCCTCCCCTGCTCGCCGGCCTCGCGCGCGGTCTGCACGGCACGCTCGCCGTCGTCGGGGCCGAGCTCGCGGCGCTGTTCGTGCTCCAGGTGCAGCTGGCCGGGACAGCGAGCAACCCGATCGACCGGGGCGGGCCGTGGATCATCACCGGGTTCGCGTTCGGCATCCTGGGCGGCTGGATCCGCCAGCTGCACCTGGTGCAGCGCGACACCGCCCTCTCCCCCTACGCCTCGGCGCACCGCCTGCTCGGACAGCTGCGCACCATCACCCGTGACCTGCCAGGTGGGCTGGACATCGAGGTCGTGTCCGAGAACGTGCTCTCGACCGCGACAGCAGCGCTCGGCGGCAACCGGGCCGCGCTGCTCCTCAGCCATGAGTCCGACCACCCCACGGTGACCGCACACCGCGGCGACGACACCTTCACCGCCGGCCTGTTGACCGACCCCCTCATCACGATGTCGATGGGGCTGCAGCGCGTCATGCAACAGCCTGAGCCGCACGGGCGCTCGAGCCACCGTTTCCGCGTCTGCATCCCCCTCGTCGTCGACCACCGCTCGATCGGTGCTGTCGTCGTCGACGGACCCACTGCCGTGCCGGACGAGATCCTCAACACGGTCTACGAGGCGATCAACGACGACGCGCTCCGCCTCGAGTCGGCCGCCCTCTTCAGTGACGTCAAGGCCGTCGCGACGGTTGAGGAGCGGCACCGGCTGGCCCGTGAGATCCACGACGGGATCGCCCAGGAGATCGCATCCATGGGCTACCTCGTCGACGACCTGGCCCGGTACGAGTGCAACCAGCGTCACCAGGAAGGTCTGGAGTCCCTCCGCGACGAGCTCACCAGAGTCGTCACCGAGCTCCGCCTGTCCATCTTCGACCTGCGCAGCGGCGTCTCGTCGAGCGCCGGGCTCGGCTCGGTACTGAGCGACTACGTCCGTGAAGTCGGACGCAACTCCGGTATGACCGTGCACCTGTCGCTCGAGGAGAGCCCTCGTCGACTTCGCCTCGATGTGGAGACAGAGCTCCTCCGCATCGGCCAGGAAGCCGTGACCAACGCCCGCAAGCACTCCAAGGGCGAGAACCTGTGGGTCACGTGCCGAGTGGAACCACCGTTTGCAGAGCTTCGCATCGAGGATGACGGCATCGGCGCCGTTGGGCCTCGTACGGACCACTACGGCTTGGACATCATGAAGGAACGGGCCAGCCGTATCAACGCCGTCCTCACCATCGGCGACCGCGTCGGTGGCGGCACTGTGGTGTCCGCTGTTCTTCTGCCAGCGGAGACCACAGCCCCATCCATCAATGGAGAATCCCATGCCATACACCGTTTTGTTGGTTGACGACCACGACCTGATCCGTCAGGGGCTCCGGCGCGCGTTCGACCGGAACCCGGACTTCAGCGTCACCGCTGAGGCATCCTCGGTCGGCCAGGCCATGAAGATGGCCGACGAGATGGTCCCGGACGTCGTCGTGTGCGACATCCGGCTCCCTGACGGCAGCGGACTGGAGGCCGTCCGCCGGCTGCGCGAGCAGCGTCCGGAGGTTGGACTCGTCGTGCTCACCATGTACGCGGGCGACGAGCACCTCTTCGCTGCGCTGGAGGCCGGCGCCTCGGCGTTCGTGCCGAAGGACGCGCCGAGTGATGACGTGGTCGCCGCCGCCCGGCACGCCGCCGTGTCGCCGCGGTCGTTCACAGCGCCCGACCTCGCGAGTGCCATGCGCCGCCGGATGACGCCGGCCGGTCCCCGGCTCTCCCCCCGGGAGACCGAGGTCCTCGGTCTGCTCGCCGAAGGGTACGGCGTGGGCCCGATCGCACGTCGGCTGTTCATCTCCGAGTCCACCACCAAGACGCACATCTCCAAGATCTACGACAAGCTCGGGGCAGCCAACCGCGCGCAGGCGATCATGAAGGCGATCCAGTCCGGGCTGATCTCGGCGGAGAGCAACGCGGTTCCGCACCAGTAGCTGTTCCTGTTGACCGGCGCAACGGCGCCCGGTCGACGAGCCAAGGCCCGAGCCAGGGCGTGGCGACCATCGGGTCCCGCGCCCTGGTTTGCCTCGTCCTGGGGCGATCGCCGGGTCACTTCGGCCGGCACGCCGATCGCGGCTGAGCCACTCGGGGCGCGACATCACGGCTATACCGGCGCAATTCGGTCGCTCCGATCGGCCTGGGCAGGTGGCCGACCCCCCATGGTCTGTTCGGCCACCGGGATCCAACCGCCCGCCCGATACCGGACAAGTCCGAGATTCGTGACCATAGAGTGTGGCTGGAAATCCTTCCAGCACAGATTCACTCTCTGGGAGGACCAGAAATGCTCGACATGATCCGCAACTTCTCCAGCCCGACCCGTCGCAACGAAGAGGGCGCCTCGGCCGTTGAGTACGGCCTGCTCGTCGCCCTCATCGCCGCCGTCGTCGTTCTGGCCGTGTTTGCCATCGGCCAGGTCGTCAAGAAGGGCTTCGGCGACACCTGCGCCAGCATCAAGGCCGGCCAGACCACCGGTACCGCTGCATCTGGTAACTGCGCCTCCTGACGCAGCCCAAGCAACAGCTGGGTGCGGGAACCTTCGGGTTCCCGCACCCAGCTCTTTTTTCACCACCCGGCAACGACCGGCGCGGGCAGCTGCACCGGAACCTGATGCAGATCGGCGCCTCGCCCGCCCGCGAATCAGCGGAATTCCGGCTGTTTTCCGGACGACGGGATGGCTGACCGACCCCCCATGGGCCGTTCGGCCACCGGGATCCAACCGCCCGCCCGATACCGGGCAGGGCAGCGAGACGGAACGATCTGAGGTGGCTGGAAATCCTTCCAGCACGGATTCACTCTCTGGGAGGACCAGACACATGCTCGACATGATCCGCAACTTCTCCAGCCCGACTCGTCGTAACGAAGAGGGCGCCTCGGCCGTTGAGTACGGCCTGCTCGTCGCGCTGATCGCTGCGGTCGTCGTTCTGGCCGTCTTCGCGATCGGCCAGGTCGTCAAGAAGGGCTTCGGCGACACCTGCGCCAGCATCAAGGCTGGCCAGACCACCGGTACCGCTGCCTCTGGCAACTGCGCCTCCTGACGCAGTCCACCGTGCAAGCAAATCTCAGTCGGGGTGCGGGAACACACGTTCCCGCACCCCGCTTGATTTCCTACAGATGGGTGTGACCATGAACTTCTTCCGACGCCACAAGCAGTCCGAGTCCGGCGCCTCGGCCGTTGAGTACGGCCTTCTCGTCGCCTTGATCGCCGCCGTCGTCGTCCTTGCCGTCTTCGCCATCGGCCAGGTCGTCAAGAAGGGCTTCGGCGACACCTGCACCAAGATCAAAGCCGGCCAGACGACCGGCACCGCAGCATCCGGTAACTGCGCCTCCTGAGGCGCGCCGACGAACAGCACCAGGGGGGTGCGGGGGCATCCGCTCCCGCACCCCCTGATTGTTTTCGTTGAGACGGGAAACGCCATGAAATCTTCTTCCGACGCACGCAGCAGTCCGAGTCCGGCGCTAGGCCGTTGAGTACGGCCTCCTCGTCGCCCTCATCGCCGCCGTGATCATTCTCGCCGTGCTCGCCCTGGGCCAGGTCGTCAAGAAGAGCTTCGGCGACACCTGCACCGCCTTCAAGGCAAAGCAGACAGGGACCGCTGCCTCGGGCAACTGCGCCTCCTGACGCCGACCAACGGCGACAGAAGCAGTGACCCGCTTCTCGCACTCCGTCCGCTTGTTGTTACAGATGGGATCACCGATGAACGTCGTCCGACATCCGAAGCAGTCCGAGTCCGGCGCAAGCGCTGTCGAGTACGGCCTGCTCGTTGCCCTGATCGCCTCCGCCGTCATCCTGGCGACCTTTGCGATCGGCCAGGTCGTCAAGAAGGGCTTCAGCGACACCTGCGCGACGATCGAGGCCAGCCAGACCTCGGCATCCGGCCAGCAGCCAGGCGAAGTCATCAGGAAAGAAGAACAAAAAGAACAAGAAAAACAAGAAGAAATCGTCGATCACGGCGCTTTGCGCCTCCTGACGCGTGGTCCACGCAGCAACGCCGCCAGGGGTGGCGGCAGGGTGGCCCGGGGGTTGCACCTCGCCTCAGCCGGCCTCCCCCGCCAGCAGGCGACGGAGGCCAGCTGCCACGGCAGCCACGTCACGGCCGTCGACCACGACACGTACGGCGTCCGGTGCCGCCTCCGGCGCTCCGCCGGAGTCGCCGACCAGCAACGGCAACCCTGAGGCCGCGGCCTCGATGAACACGATCCCGAACGCCTCTGGTTCAAGCCCCCACAACCTGGTGCGGCACGGCAACGCGAAGACGTCGGCCATCGCGTAGACCGCCGGCATGTCGTTCCAGTCGACACCGGACACGAAGACCACCGTGTCGCGTACATCGCGCGCACGGGCCAGGCGCCGGAGCCGACGTCGCGCAGGCCCGTCGCCAACGACGACCAGCCGGGCTGCCGGGAACTGCGACACGACATCCGGCCAGGCCTTGATCAACATGTCCTGCCCCTTGCGACGCACAAGGCGGGAGGCCGAGAGCACGACCGGGGCATCGGCAGCCAGCCCGAGCCGCCCCCGCCAGGCGGAGCCGTCCACTCCGGGGTCGAAGCGACTCGTGTCCACCCACGGCGACAGCCGCTCCATCCGGCCGCGACCGGCTCGTGACAGCGCCGGCGAGATCTGTCGTCGGCAGAACTCGCTGACGTACGTCAGCGTGTCGACGTCGTCGCCGATGCGCCGTAGCAGCTGACGCGCCAGGGGAACCCGGGCCCACCACACCTCGTGGCCGTGCGTGATCGCCGTGATCTGGCTGATGGTGCCTCCGCGCCGCAGCCCCCGGGCGAGCAGACCAAGCGGAGCCGCGGCACCGAAGAGGACCCGGTCGCAACCATAGCTGTTCGCAACGGCTCGCACGGCGCGTGCCACGCGACGCGTCGGCAGCAGGATCCGACTGCGGTCGCGCACGACCGGAAAGTCGACAGCCTCGTCCACCTCCGCCGAGCCGTCCATCCGCGCGGTGTAGACCACCACGTCGCTGCTCGGCATCCGCGCGCACAGAGCGAACACGAAGTTCTCGATGCCGCCACGGCGAGGCGGGAAGTCGTTGGTGATGACGAGCGTCCTGGTCACGGCGTCCTCCCGTGCTCCTCTGCCCAGGCGACACCCATCGAGATCCGGTCGAGGACACTCGGGTGGCCGTCGAACCACCAGGCCAGTGCAGGGTTCGGTGTCAGGTGCGCGAGATTGTTGGTGGCCAGTCGTTGTTGCACGAGCAGGTACGCCGTCGGGTCGTGCGTCACCACGAGCGAGTGCAGGTCAGCACGAGCCTCCAGGTGCCGGCTCACTGCGTTCTCCACTGGTTGGGCGAGGAAGGAGCCCAGGACGACCAACGAGAGAACGAAGGGAACAGCGACCGGATCTCCTAGCGAGCCGGTGCCGTTTCGCCTCCGCCACCAACGCGATCCCAGCAGCAGGAAGATACCGACGGTGCCGGCACCGGCGGCCACCGATGCCAGCACGGTTCCGGTCAGCACGTCGTGCTCGCGGGCGTGGCCGAGTTCGTGGGCCACGATCACCTCGACCTGTGCGTCCGGACCTGCGCGCAGCAAGTTGTCGTAGACGACGAGCTGGCGAGTACTACCGAATCCGGACACGTACGCGTTGTAGGCCGAGCTCCGCCTCGACGCATCGGCAACGAGGACGTCCGACAGGTTTAGGCCGTCACGGGCGGCAGAGCGAAGCAGTTCCGTGCGCAGAGGTGACGATGGCATCGGACTGACTCGGTTGAAGATCGGCTCCACCACGACCGGATACGCGAAGGAGAATCCGAAGACCGCCACCATCGACAACGTACTGGCGGCGATCCACCAGCGCAGCGGGAAGCGGTGCGCCAGCCAGCCGCCCACGAGCAGGGCGACGCACACCATAACCACCGACAGCAGCCATCCGAACAATCGGTCCTGAGCCCATCCCCACCAGGTCTGCACCGTCATCCCGTAGTGACGGGAGACGACACTGCTCCAGATGGCGAACGGAGCGGTGATCACGGCCTGGAAGGCCAGGAAGAGCACGGCGAGGGAGCAGATTCTGAGCGGCCAGGCCCGCAGCCGACCGCACACCCAGCGGCAGGCGGCGGTGCCGAGGCCACCGAACGCGACTACCGCGGCGCCAACCAGGCTCGCGGTGAGACCTAGCCACGCGGGCCAGCTCGCTGCGCCGTAAAAGGCGTCGGAGTGCGAGAGCTGCGCCGGGCTGAAGTACTGCTGCACCGTCACGGGCGCTGTCGGGTTGCCGACCGGCAGCCGCCACGGTGTCAGGACGACGATGAGAACGACAAGGCCGGCGCACAGCGCGACGAACGTGGCCGCCGCAGCAGCCGGGCGCCGGCTACCGACCATCGGCCAACCCCTTCAGGTAGGTGCGCCAATCCTGCGTCAAGGCGGACAGCGACGTGCCCAGGTTGTCGTGCACTGCCGACCGCACGGCATACGGTCGGTGAACGACAGCCTCGTAGAAGGCGACGAGTCGGCGGCGGCCGTAGTCACGTGCGATCACCCGCATGGCGAGCCAGGCCTGTTCGTACGCGACCTCGATCGCGCCGCCGGAGAACTCGGCATCGCTCGGCAGGCGTCGCGGGAGACCATGCCGCCGCAGGTCCCGCAGAGCCGCTCGGGCCGACACCGAGATCGGCACGTCAACCGAACCGACCCCGACGTAGTCGGCGAAGCCTTCCGCCACCCACAGAGGCATGGTCACGGTCGTGGCGCCTGTCGCCACATGCGTCGACTCGTGCGTGATGACCACGTGTGCGCCGATCGGACCCAGGTCGTCGAACACCGTCGGGTTGACCATGATCGCGACCGGGGCGTCCGGACGTCTCGACCCGTCTGACGTCGTGGTCACCGCTGCGATGCGCGCGTAGGCACCTGGCGAGGCGGCCAGGAGCGACTCGAACTGTCGATCGGTGGCCGGGGCATACGCGACGAGGTCCCCTCGCCACGAGGGCAGCACGCGAGCCACGTCGACGGCGGCGCGACGCAGGTCCGCGTCCAGCCGCCGCGCGGCGCGCTCCGTCATCGCAGCGGCGAGCGTGTGCGCGGTGCGTCTCACGTGCAGCCGCCCGAGCAGCCAGATCGGTGTGCGTGCACCCTGGTGGGCGGTAACGCGGACGACACGTACGGTCCCACCCTGGCGGTCGAACGTGTAGCTCAACGTAGTCCTGGCATCGGCCGGGTCAATGCCGCGCAGCCGCCAGGCGATCTCGACGTCCGCCGTCCACGCACCGGCACCCAGGGGACGACCGCTCGGGCCGCGTTCCCCGCCGGTCGCAGCGACATAACGCGCGTTCAGCGTGGAGACGCCGAGTCGGCGCAGATTCGCGAAGATCACGCTGGCCCGGTCCTGGGCTGAGCGACTCCCATCCCAGGTGCGCTGGTATGCGGCGGGAGATCCGCGGCGCAGCAGCCTGTCCTGCCGAGCGAGCAGCTGCAACGCTTCGGCGTCTTGGGTACCCAGGTCTGGCGACCCCTGCGCGCCGGTCGTTGAGGTGACTGTCTGGTTGGTCACTCGACTCGGCGGCGGTGAGTTGTCATGCGGTACGACGAGGGCGATGACGACCGCCGCGATGGCGACCGCGATGATGACGAGACCCGCAACGACCTGGCGAGGTGGCGTCACTCCCGAGTCGTCGCCGTCGCCCACCGGCTCATCGTACGGCCGTGGCGGTCCCGGCCCCTGGCGACGGGGGCACGCCCGTCACGTGCCGGGAGGGTCAGCGGGTCGGTCAGCCGACGCGCTGGGCGTGGTTGATCGGCATCGAGTTGAGCGGCACGACCTCGACGTAGGATCCCGTGTGCGGTGCATGCACGACCTGGCCGTTGCCGATGTACATGCCGACGTGGGACACGGGCGAGTAGTAGAACACGAGGTCACCGGGCATCAGCGACGAGATGGAGACCGGAGTGCCCTGGGTCGACTGAACGCTCGAGGAGTGGGAGAGCGCGACGCCGGCCGCACGCCAGGCGTACATCGTCAGACCGGAGCAGTCGAAGGAGTCCGGACCGGAAGCCCCGTAGACGTAGGGGTCACCGAGCTGGTCCAGCGCCGTCTGCACGGCGACCTTCGCTCGCTCGGACGCAGGTACGTCGCTCACGGCAAGCCGGACGGCGCTGCGCGACGGTTGTGGCGTGGACTGCAGCTGCTGCAGCCGCGCGAGCTGAGCTGCTTCGAGGGTGTCGAGGATGTCTTGCGCCTGCTGCGATCGGCGGGCGAGCTCTGCCTTGTGAGAGGCAGCCTCCGCCTGGTCCTTGTTGATGGCAGCGAGCTCGCTGGCCGCCTGCTTCTCCTGGCTGCTCAGCTGCCGCTGCCGCTGCGTGAGCTGGGTCAGCAGAGCCGTCTGCTGGAACTCGACCATGGCCTTGGACGCAACGCCGTCCATGAACGAGCTGGGGTTTTTGGCGACGAGCAGCGACGTGCTGGTCGAGAGCCCGCCCGCGTTCTGGTAGTCCGACAGGGCCGTCCCGACGACGAGGGCCCGAAGCTGGTCCACCCGGCTGCGCTTGCGCGCGACGTCGGCCTGGATCGCGTTGAGCCGCTTCCGGGCCGCCTTCATCTCGACGCGCACGGTGTTGAGATCCTCCGAGGCGATCTCGGCCTGGTGGTTCAACGTGTCGATGCGGCTCTTGATCTCGGTGATCGTCGGCTTCGAGCGATCGGCGGTAACACCGCCGCCGGGATCGGCGGCACCCGGCTGGGCTGAGAGCACAAGGCTCCCGATCAGCGCAGCGGCACTGAGCAGGCAGACGCGCTTGACGGACTGGGGCATGTGACGTGTGTGGCCGTTCGACACGGGTCGACGGTCTCCCTCTGGCTCGCGGACACGGGCAACAGCACCCCCTCCCTGCTGATCTTTCGGTCATCTCCGACACAACTGTGGGCGAACCCGGCCGGTGACAACGCGGATCACCCTACAGAGGACCGTCCGAGCCCACCAACTTCGCCCCGGGGTTTCTCAGGATCCCTTTCGTTATCTGCGCCACAGAGGCCACAACAAGCACATTGGTCCCATCAGCCACATTCGGGCCGCACTTACCGGAGTTTCGTGGCGCTCAGTCGGCGTCGACGGGCAACGTGTCGAGGCTGTGCACCATCCGCAAGGGTGGGACCAGCCCGGCCTGGGCCAGCACGTCGATCGCCTGCTTCTCGACGTCGTCGAGCTCGACACCGAACGGCGGTCCACCGAGCAGGACGGTCACGACGCAGTCGCCGCACCCGATGCCGCGCATCGAACAGTGGTCGCAGTCGATGACCGTCGGGTCGTGACCGCTCTGCGGGCCGAGCACGCCACCGTCGGCGGCGCCGGGGCGGGCGTCGCCGCCTGCTGTCTGTGCTGCCATGTCGACCTCCACGCCTCCGTGCCGTCGACGTGTGTGCCGACGCATCCTTGTCACCGAGCACGCTAGGTGGCGACCACCGACAGTTCGGTCAGGTCGCTGCTCAGACCGGCTCCAGCGGCTCCGACTGCCCGGTCGGAGGAAGCAGCCGGATCGCGTCGCCGGGCCGGACCGCTCCCCCACTGACCACGACCGCCATGACCCCGGCCTTCCGGATCAGCCTCCCCTCGGCGTCATGGTCGAGTGTGGCGGCCATGAGACCCGGCTGCAGACCGTCGAGCTGGGTGCACGGGTTGCGCAGCCCGGTGAGCTCGATGACGGCCTCAGCACCCAGCACGAGCCTCGTCCCGCGCGCCAGCGAGAGCAGGTCGATGCCCTCGGTCACGAGGTTCTCGCCCATCGCTCCCGGCGCGACGGGAAACCCGCTGTCCGCCAGTTCCACCAGCAGCTCGCGCTGGATGAGGTGCACCTGCCGAAGATTGGGCTGAGTCGGGTCACGACGTACGCGCGACCGGTGCTGGACCGTCGTGCCCGCATGGGCGTCACCGGACACCCCCCACCCGGCTACGAGGGAGATTTCCGCACACGCAGGCTTGGTGACCGAGTGAAGGGGCGACGCGTGCACGCTGTGTACAGCTGGGGTGAGCGAGCCTGACGACACCGATGCCGGCGAAGACGCACCCGGGGAGAAATTCATCCTGGTCATCCTGACACCGCAGACCCGCCCGGGGGTGGATCAACCGCACATCCCACCTGAAAGCCACACTCTGCGTTACCCTGTCCTGACAGAGGGTCCCGCCGGGTCTCGTGGGGACTAATCCGAACGGCCAACCGCGGCACCACTCTTCGGACAGAAAGCCCCAATCGCCCGCATCCGATCCCGGTGACGGCCCTACATTCAAACGCATGGCCGAAAGCACCCGTCGGCGGTTGCTGCCCAGCACCCGAAGCCGACTCACCGGGCGACGCTCCCAGCGTGGAGCCGTTGCCGTCGAAGCAGCGCTCATCACACCGATCTTCGTGCTGCTCGTCTTCGGCATCATCGAGTTCGGCCTCATGTTCAAGGACTACCTGGCCGTGGTCTCCTCGGTCCGCGCCGGCGCCCGCATCGCCTCTGCGGAGCCGCGGAACATCAACTTTGCCACGGACGCTGCCGCACAGGTCGCCCGCGAAGGCGCGGCACTCGACATGTCCAACGTCACTGAGCTCTGGGTCTACAAGGCCAACAAAACCACGGGCACGCCGGTCGGCTACAGCGACTTCAGCAACTGCACGACGTGTGTGAAGTTCACCTGGGACAACTCCTCCAAGACGTTCGTACAGAAGGCCGGCACCAACTGGCTCTACACCACCCAGAATGCCTGCGCCGGTGACCCGAACCACGACAGCATCGGCGTCTACGTCAAGTACCGGCACCCGTCGGTGACGTCGCTCATCGTGAAGGACTTCGACCTGCAGTCCAGCACGGTCATGAGCTTCGAGCCCCAACCGCAGACCTCGCCCTGCAAGTGATGAGGCAACGGATGCTGCGGCGACTCGACTCACGTAAGCGCTCCGAGCACGGCTATGTCGCCATCCTGACGATCCTTCTCTTCACGACCCTGTTCGGCATGTGCGCCTTCGCCGTCGACGTCGGCAACTGGTACTACACCGGGCAACGCGCACAGCGCGCCGCCGACGCGGCCGCGCTGGCCGGCGTCCCCAACCTTCCCGGCGACAAGGCGGCGGCATTCGCGGAGGCGCAGAC
This sequence comes from uncultured Actinomycetota bacterium, assembly GCA_963712935.1. Taxonomy (GTDB): domain Bacteria; phylum Actinomycetota; class Actinomycetes; order Propionibacteriales; family Nocardioidaceae; genus JANLYC01. Next base: position 75,555 of record CAVQJX010000017.1, on the reverse strand, counting down.
CTTCGCCAAGGCCAACGGGTTCGACAACGCCTCCTCGACGGTGAGCGTGGTCCCGAGCATCGACGGCACACCCACCAGGTTGCGCGTCACCACGTCGATGACCGTCCAGAACCAGTTCGGCATCCTGTTCGGCCTCGGCCACACCACCATCTCCAGGACCGCGGTGGCGGACTACTCAGGACCGGTGCCGATGGGCAGCCCCTGCAACGAGTTCGGAAACGATCCGGAGTCCGCAGGCATCAAGAGCGTCAACTGTGCCGACACGGGCATGTTCTGGGCCAACGTCGGCGCACCCAAGGCGCCCAAGAAGTCAGGCGACGCCTACCAGAACGGAGACTGCTCCTCAGGCGAGGACGGCTGTGGCTCCGGCGGCACGAACGCCGAGTACGACCCCAACGGGTACTTCTACCAGGTCACGCTCACCAAGCCCGTGCAGAACCTGACCCTGCAGGCGTTCGACCCCGCACTCATCGCCGTCGGTGACCTGTGCACGGACAACAACCTTTCCAAGGCGAAGAAGCTCAAGCCCAAGGACACGAGCCCGGTGACGGACCCGGACACGCGCTACGAAGACGGCCAGTCCAGCCCGTTCTGCACCGGCGACGTGCGCTTCGGCGGCACCGGTGAGGTGAGCACCAAGTTCACCGTGCGTGACCCCGGCCCCAACGCGTGGGACCCACTGTCCTTCCCGATCGACCCCGGCTGCTCGCCCATCACGTACCCCGGCTACAACGACGACCTCAACAAGGCGTTGGACAACGGCAAGAAGGAGTACGACGACATCGCACCCGGCTACGTGGCGAGCGTCTTCCGACAGTGGAAGACCCTGTGCACGATCCCCTATGCGCCGGCGGGTGTGTACATGATCCAGGTCAATACCAACGGGACGGGCAACGACAACGCCAGCGGCCACAACCGGTTCGGGCTGCGCGCGTACTCGACCAGCGACCCTTCCGCTCGCGACGCCATCGCCATCGCGGGCTTCAACAAGATGGCGATCTACGCGAACTCTCCTGCGGCGAACACCAAGTTCTTCCTCGCCCAGGTGCCGCCCGGTGCCGCCGGCCAGCTCCTGAACGTGCGCTTGTTCGACGTCGGTGACTCCAGCCAGCCCGGCGTGATCACCGTCCTGCCCCCTCCGGACTCCGGGCTCGCCGGCTTCAGCGGCTGCCGGGGCTATGGACCGACGGGCGGGACCGGCGGAACGCCACTGGTCAACTGTTCGATCCCGGCCAACAGCAGCTACAACGGCAAGTGGGAGCAGATCTCCGTCCCCATACCTGCCAACTACACCTGCAACAACACCATCACGACCGGGTGCTGGTTGCGGCTGCAGTACAACTACGGTGCCGGCGCACAGCCCACGGACACCACGTCGTGGACGGCGAGCCTCGAGGGCGACCCGATCCGACTTGTCGAGTAGCGGCCGGTGCCGAATCCGCGACGCAGTCAACCGTTAGTACGGGACCCCATCAGCCGTTCGGACCGTTCGTGGGCTGACCAGGGGTTTTGGCACCACCGGCTGCCCTACATTCGACAAGCAACGAATCCCGGCCTCGCCACGATCGTCGAGACCCCGCGAGAGATGGAACCTGGCCCATGAAGAGGGTGACCTGGCGAGCGCCTGGTGCAGCACGACGGCGCTCCGAGGGCGGCTATGTCGCCATCCTGACCATTCTCCTGTTCACCACGCTGTTCGGGCTGTGCGCCTTCGCCGTCGACGTCGGCAACTGGTACTACACCGGCCAGCGTGCCCAGCGCGCCGCCGATGCCGGAGCTCTGGCGGGTGTCCCACTGCTCCCTGGTGACCCGTCCGGTGCATTCGCCGAGGCGCGGACCTTCACCAAGGCCAACGGGTTCGACAATGCCTCCTCGAACGTCCAGGTCGACACCAGCATCGACGGCCAGCCGACCCGACTGCGGGTGACCACGTCGATGACCGTGCAGAACCAGTTCGGCTCGCTGTTCGGTCTCGGACACACCACGATCTCCCGCACGGCCGTGGCCGACTACGCCGGCCCCGTCCCGATGGGGAGTCCCTGCAACGAGTTCGGCAACGACCCCGAGTCGACCGGGTATCGCGGCACCACCTGCTCGGGTGTCAGCGGTCAGTTCTGGGCCAGCGTGAACTCCCCGAGCACCGACAAAGGAAACGGCGATCCAGTACCAGTCGCTGAACTGCGGATCCGGGGTCGACGGCTGTGGCTCGAGCGGCAACAACACCGAGTACGAGCCCGACGGCTACTACTACACCGTCCACGTTGACGCAGCCGACCACCAACCTCACGCTCCAGGCGTTCGACCCGAGTGGGCCAACGTGGGTCTCACCTGTGGATCGAACTTCTGCACCGCGACAACCTCTCGGCGCTCAGACTTCCAGCGCCAAGAACGCCCCCGTCACGGATGCGGCACGCGCTACAAGTCGGGTTCGTCCGAGCCCCTACTGCACCGGCGACGTCTCCTACGGCGGGACTCGGGTGCGATGAACACCCAGTTCACCGTCCGTGACCCGGTTCAGCCCCGGGAGCCGCTGAGCTTCCCGCCACGGGCGAGCTGCCCGGCGATCACCTACCCGGGATACAACGGCATCTCAACAACGCGTTGAACAACACGAAGGGCGCATCACTCGATCGCGCCCGGGTATGTGGCCAGCGTGTTCCGTCGCTGGGACACATTCTGCACGATCCCTTACGCCGTGCCCGGGGATCTACCTGGTGCAGGTCAAGACGAACGGACTCGGGACCGACAACACAAGCGGGCACAACCGGTTCGCGCTGCGCGCCTTCTGCACCAGCGACAGCAACGCAAAGAACGCTGTGCCATCTCCGGCCACAACAGATGTCGATCTTCTCGAACGCCCCGGCCGCGAACACGGAGTTCTTCCTGGCCCACATCCAGCGCGCCGCCGCCGGGCAGATCCTGCAATGATCCGCCTGTTCGACGTCGGTGACTCGACGCTTGCCAGGCGTCATCAAGGTCTTGCCGCCACCGGACTCCGGCATTACCAACTTCACTGGCTGCAAGGGCTATGGACCCACGGGGGGAACCAGTGGCACCACGTTGCTCAACTGCTCGTTCCCGCGCCAACGCACCTACAACGGCAAGTGGCAGCAGATCGCGGTTCCCGATCCCGTCGAACTACACCTGCGACAACACCAGACCACAGCTGCTGGCTGCGGTTGAACTACGACTACGGAACCGGACACCAGCCCACGGACATGACCTCGTGGTCGGCGAACATCTACGGCGACCCGGTCCGTCTCGTCGAGTAGCGGCTCAGGCGAGTCCGAGCACCTTCACCAACGCGATCGACGCGACCGACCGGGCGCCGTCCTTCGTCACGCTCTCCGCGACCTCGCGATCGGTCGACACGACGATCACGGGACGTCCGGTCGGTTCGGCGGCCACGAGCTCACGGATGAGGTCGTCGGCGATGACTCCGGACGGGCTGAAGCGAACCCGCACGTGGCGCGGTGACGTGACCCCGGGTGGGTGGTCGAGATCGGCGCCGTCGAAGACGACCGTGGTCTCGATGCCCTTGCCGGCGACCAGCGCGGCGACCCCGCTGACCAACCTTGACCGTTGTTGGTCGAGCGGTGCATCGGGCCAAGCCGTCTTCGACACGTTGTAGCCGTCGAGGATGAGGTGAGCCCGCGGCAGCTCCAGCAACCGCCTCAACAGCCCCGGATCATCGGCCAGCAATGCCCGGCCGACGGCCGCCGTCTGCGACGCCGCTCCGGGATCAACAGCCGCCACCGTGTCGGCCGGCAGGAGGTCCGACGGCGGCAGGGCGAGCTCGCGACGCAGCCCGGACGCGCTCTCCATCACCGTGTCGAGCAGGAGCCGCAACCGCATGTTCTCGCCCTCACGATCATCGCGCAGTGCCCGCCGGTTGACAGCCGAGTCGGATTCAAGCTGCTCGATGCGCTGGCGCAGTCGACGTTGCTCGGCATCGGCCTCTCGGGCGGCGGTCTCGGCCTCCCGGCGTACGGCATCGATGCCGGTCCGGTCGCGTTCGGCCGCGTCCTGTACCTCGCGGAGCTGGACCCGGGTCTCGCCGAGCGTGCGCCGGAGCTGGGCGTTCTCGGACTTCACCTGCTCGACCTGAGCGCGCAGCTTCTCGCGCACGGCCTTCGTCTCTCCCCGCGCCCGGTCGAGATCGGCCTGCAACTTCTCGACGGAGCCGGTCAGGTCCACCCCACTGACCTCGACCTCGGCGGCCTGGCGTTCAGCGCGACCGACCAGCTGCTGCCAGTGGTCGGGACGAAGGATGTACGCCAGCGCGGCCGCTTCCCTCAGCTCGTCGTCGCCGATCTCGCCTTGCGCGTCCACGCGACCGGCGAGCTCGCCCGCCGCCCCGCGCACCTGGGTGCCCAGGTGTTCGCGGAACTCCTCGTCTGCGTCCAGCGCCTGCGTGAGCTGGCCACCGATGAGCTTGCGCCGCTTGGCGGGCGCGAACGTCATCGCTCTGCGCAGCAGCGGCGGAACATGCGTCTCGGGCACCCCGGCCAACGCGTCCGAAGCCAATGCGACCACCCGGCTGCGGACGGCCGCCGGCAGCTGGTGGGGGTCGTCCGACGCCTGATCGGCCGTCACGACGTGACCTCTCCTGGGCGAAGCACGGTCTCGACGGTGTCGTCGCGACCGCACCAGCGGCAGACCACCGCACGCACGGACTCCTCGAGGGTCTCGGTGTCCTCGACGCGCGGCTCGCCGGAAAGGTCGAGGTGCCAGAACTCCCGCGTCGTCGCGGTCCGAACCACATCAAAGCGGGTCAGATTTCCACAGGCGCTGCACCGCCACCGGTGGGAGGGCTCGGGCAGATGGGGCATGCAGGGACTCCTGGCTCGCGGCTGCGTACGACATATGCCCTTCAGGGTAGTGGCGTGCTCCTGGGCCGCTGGACCAAACGTGTCGACCCTTATCGGCCGTTCGGTCATTTCACCCGGTCACCGGGCGTCACCACCCCGCTACTCAACTAAATTCGAAGCAGCACCCCGAAGAGGAGCCGAGATGGTGACGAGTGCACGCGCACGCCACGAGCAGGCGTCGGCCCAGCCGACCGCCGACTCGGTGGCTGCGCTGCGCCCCGACCTCGGCGACACCGTTGTCATCATCCCCATGTTCAACGAGGCCTCGGTCATCGGTGAGGTCGTCAGTCGCCTACGCCGCGACTTCTCCCAGGTGGTCTGCGTCGATGACGGAAGCACGGACGACTCCGCTGCGGCCGCGACCGTGGCCGGCGCTGTCGTCGTGCGCCATCCGGCGAACCTCGGCCAGGGCGCGGCCCTGCAGACCGGGATCGAGTTCGCGCTGTCCTGCCCGCAGCAGTTCCGCTTCTTCGTCACGTTCGACGCCGACGGGCAGCACCGGGTCGAAGACGCCGTGGCTCTGCTCGACCGGGCCCGCCTCGGCACGTCCGACGTCGTGCTCGGCTCGCGGTTCCTGACCCCGACCGGACAGGTGCCTTTCGTCCGCAGACTCGTTCTGCGCGGCGCGGTCGCCTTCACGCGGGTCACCACCGGGCTTGCCTTGACCGACGCCCACAACGGACTGCGCGTCCTCAACCGCGCGGCCGCGACCGCCATGAAGCTCCGCCTCACGGGAATGGCGCACGCCAGTGAGATCCTCGAGGTCATCGCACGCGAGCAGTTGACCTACAGCGAGCTGCCGATCGAGGTGCTCTACACCGACTACTCCCGCGCGAAGGGACAGTCGTCCGTCAACGCGCTCAACATCGTGTTCGACCTGATGGCGAACAAGGTGCGGGTGGCCAGATGATCAAGGCAGTGCTGATCGTCGGCCTGGTCGGCTTCAGCGTGGTCGAGCTGCGGGGCAAGGCCAGCGCCGGTCACCTGGCCTTGCGCCGACTCGTCGCGTTGCTGATCCTGCTGCTCGGCGTGACCGCCATCGTCTTCCCGGAACTCGTCACGAAGCTGGCGAACCTCGTCGGCGTCGGCCGCGGCACGGACCTCGTGCTGTACGCCCTGGTGCTGGCGTTCCTGTTCAGCACCGTCGGTCTCTACCAGCGCATGAAGCGACTCGAAGACCGCTACGTCGACCTCGCCCGCTCCGTCGCCATCGACCGCGCCGTTCGTACGCGCGACGCGTCAGCGACAGACGCCGGCCCCGCGAGCCCCACGGAGCAGAGCACTCGGACTCCGGCAGCGGCCGCAGGCAACGTCCGATGAGGACCCCCGCCAAGCGCATCGCGCTGATGTGGCTCATCGGGTCACTGCTTCTCCAGCTCGCCTGGATCTCGGCACTGCCACCGTTCGCCGGTGTGGACGAGTTCGACCACGCCTACCGAGCATCCGCCGTCGCCCACGGCCAGATCACGAACGGCCACATCGCCGCCACCGACGGCCGCGGTGAGCTCGTGGTCGTCGACCGGTCGATCGCCGATGCTGCCCGTGCACAGTGCGAGGCCCGTACCTACACCGGCCCGGACAACTGTCGACCCGTGGCAGACGCCGGCCCCGGCATGGTCACGATCGCGAGCGCGGCCGCGTCGTACAACCCCGCGTTCTACTTCGTCGTCGGGAAGGCCGCCGAACCCTTCGACGGTGCGTACGCGCTCTATGTCATGCGACTGGTGGCAGCGCTGCTGTGCTCCCTCTTCCTTGCCCTGGCCGCCTGGCTGACATGCCTGTGGGCACGCACCCGGTGGCCCCTGGTCGGGCTGATGGTGGCCTCGACCCCGGTCCTGGTCTACAGCGCCTCGATCGCCAGCCCCAACGGCCTCGAGATGTGCGCTGCGCTCTCGGTCTGGGCGGCCTTGTTGGGACTCTCGCGAACCGACCGCGGTGCCGCCCGTCAGCGCCGGCTGCTGCTCTGGGCGACGCCGGGAGCCGTGGTGGTGGCAACCATCCGCACGATGGGTCCTGCCCTGCTCCTGCTGATCGTCGCCACCTGCGTCGCCGTCATAGGAGCACGCGCGACGATGGGTCTCATCCGCCGGCACTTGACGGTGATCCTTCCTGTTTCGGTGGCCGTGCTCGCCGCGACCCTCGCCAACATGGCCTGGATCATCACGCAGGCACCGAACACGCGGGAGGACACCGCTCTGGTGCCGCTGCAGGATCCGGTGCTGAACAGCCTGCAGCAGGTTCCGCTGTGGTTCTTCCAGTCGATCGCCGCGTTCCCGAGTCGGACCGAGCAAGCACCCTTGGCGGTGTACCTGCTGTACATGGTGGCGTTCTTCAGTGTCCTGATCCTCGGGTGGCGCTCGGCCGGTCGCTCGCGTCGCCTGGCGGTGCTCGTCGCAGGCGTGTTCACCGTGGCTCTGTCCGTCGGCGTCAACTCGTACTACTACACGACTGACGGCGACGTCTGGCAGGGACGCTACGGGCTTCCGTACGCCGTGGGAATCGTGTTGATCAGCGTGCTCGCCCTGGACGAAGCGCGCTGGTCGCCCTTGCGCAGCCGATCTCTGCTGCGGATCGGCTGGGCGGTACTCACCGCAGCACAGGTCGTCGGAGTCACCTCGGTGGCGCTGAAGATGATCGACAAGGGATCCGTCGTGGACGACCCGGTCTGGGTCTACCACTCCCCCGTCATGATCGCGACGCTCACCGTGCTGGGCTGGTCGTTCTGGGCCCTGGCCATCAAGCGCTTCGTCCGCGGCCGGTCCGACGAGCTCGTCACCGCTCGGGTACAGGAACACCTCCGCACCGCCGTCCTCACCCACTGACCCTCTTCGTTGAGCCGCGGGTTCTGGGGTGTTGAGCCGCGGGTTCTGGGGTGTTGAGCCGCGGGTTCTGGGGTGTTGAGCCGCGGGTCCCGATCACGGGGTAACAGGTGGGTGAGCAACGTACGCACAGCGGCAGGCTTTCGTGCCCGTGCGGCCCGCGGCAGCAGTGACGCGGCGTTCAGCCGTGAGGTCAGGTGCCAGCGCGCAGCTCGAGCGGCTCTGTTCCAACCCGCTTCCCGGCACTCGGTCGCTGCCGTCCGGAAGAAGTCCCGCTCCTCGCGGAAACGAGAGCCGGCGACAGCGCGCACGGCAGAGTCGCTGCTGAGGTGCCGGCGATACTGGAACACGACGGTCGGGTCGACCACGAGGGATCGCCCGCGGTGCGCGACGTCGAGGATCAGCGCGAGGTCCTGCACCACGTCGAGTCCGCGGCGGAACCCGGTCTCCTGGATCAGACGCCGGTCCCAGCACAGGGACGGGAAGTAGGTCCAATTACCGCGCAGGACGCTGCGCGCCAGGTCCTCACCGACGAGCTCGGCAACACCGGGGGCCGACGGCGCGAGGCGGGCCTTCACCCGGTCGGCCAGCGGGCGGGCTGCCGCCCCGTGTTCGTCGATGATCTCCACTCCTGGCTGGAACACTCCCGCCCGGGGCCAGTCAGTGAAAAGAGACCTGAGCCTGGCGACGTATCCAGGCAGCATGACGTCGTCGGCGCCCATGACCACGACATAGTCGGCCGTGGCCAGCTCGAGGGCGCGTCGGTAGTTGCCGTTGGCGCCCAGGTTCGTCGCGTTGCGCTGGTAGTGGATTCGAGCGTCGTCGAGCCCGCCGAACCACTCGGCCACCGTCGGATCGGGGTAGTTGTCGTCCACGACGTACATCGTCCAGTCGGCGTCGTGCTGACCCCGCACACTGTCCACGGCCGCCTGCATGAGGCCGACATCGCCATAAAAGGGCAGCAGTATGTCCATCGAGGCGTTGGACCTCCCCGCTTCTCCAGAGTCCACGGGGTCAGTCAACACGACTCTTCGCCCCGGACGGACGCCGACACGGACCGGCTCGTTAACCCATCAGATACGGCGCCGGAACAACAGGCGGGCGGGCGCGTCGCGCCGGTTTTGTCGGTGGTCACACCTACCGTTCGATGCATGGGTACGCTCTTGGACGCCGTCGACACCGTCGCGGCCTCCGGCGCGCCCACCACCGGCATCGCCGTTCAGCAGACCTTCGACGAGCTGGGCACGTCGTTACGGGAGGTCACGTTCGTGGTCGTCGACCTCGAGACGACCGGTGGGTCGGCCGTCGGCGGCTCGTCCATCACCGAGATCGGGGCCGTGAAGGTGTGCGGCGGCGAGGTGCTCGGCGAGTTCCAGACCCTGGTCCGGCCCAGCGACCCGATCCCACCGTTCATCTCGGTGCTCACCGGGATCACCAACGCCATGGTGGCCGGCGCACCGCGCATCGAGAGCGCGCTCCCCGCGTTCATGGAGTTCGCTCGCGGCACCGTCCTCGTGGCGCACAACGCTCCCTTCGACATCGGTTTCCTCAAGCACTACTGCGGAGTCGTCGGGCTCCCCTGGCCGCGGGTCGACGTGCTCGACACGGCCAAGCTCGCCCGACGGGTCATCACCCGCGACGACGCACCCAACTGCAAGCTCTCGTCGCTGGCTCGCCTCTTCAACGCCACGACCACGCCCAACCACCGTGCGCTGTCCGACGCGCGGGCCACCGTCGATGTGCTGCACGGACTCATGGAGCGGCTGGGCAACCTCGGCGTCCACACCCTCGAAGAGCTGTCCACGTTCTCGTCCCGCGTCTCGACCGCCCAACGCAAGAAGCGCCACCTCGCCGAGGGTCTGCCTCATGCGCCTGGCGTCTACCTGTTCCGCGACAGCCGCGACCGGGTGCTGTATGTCGGCACGTCCAAGGACCTGCGCTCACGCGTGCGCACCTACTTCACTGCCAGCGAGACGCGCTCCCGCATGGGTGAGATGGTCGGACTGGCCAGCTCGGTCCAGGGCATCGTCTGCGCCACGCCACTCGAAGCCGAGGTCCGTGAGCTCCGACTGATCGCCGAGCACAAACCGCGCTACAACCGCCGGTCGAAGTTCCCCGAACGCGTCAGCTGGGTCAAGCTCACCGTCGAGCCGTGGCCGCGGCTGTCGCTGGTCAAACAGGTGCTCGACGACGACGCCGACTACCTCGGCCCGTTCCGCAACCGCCGGTCGGCCGAGGCCGCGATGGCCGCACTGCACGAGAGCTTCCCGATCCGGCAGTGCAGCGGCCGCCTCCCCCGCCGTCCGAGTCGCAATGCCTGCGCCCTGGCCGAGATGGGCCGTTGCCTTTCCCCCTGCGACGGCACCGCCAGCGAGGACGCCTACACGATCACCGTCGACGCGTTGCGACGCACGCTCGACAGCTCACCGGAGGCCGTGACCGAGGCCATCCGGCGGCGGATGGACCTGCTGGCGGCGACCGAACGCTTCGAGGAAGCCGCGTCCCACCGCAACCGGATGACCACGTTCCTCCGCGCCGCCGCCCGGTCCCAGCGCCTGCGCGCCCTGACGGGCTGCGCCGAGATCGTCGCCGCCCGGCGCACCGAATCAGGATCGTGGGAAGTTCACGTCGTGCGACACGGACGGCTTGCTGCGGCCGGCGTCATCCCCTCCGGCGTGAGTGCCCGCGACTGGACCGACCAGCTACGAGCAGGCGCCGACACGGTCGTCCCGGGCCACGGCCCAGCCCCCGCAGCCACCCCGGAGGAGTCCGAGCTCGTGCTGCGCTGGCTCGAACATCCCGGCGTACGCCTGGTCCACGTCGAGGGGGTCTGGTCCTGCCCGGTGCAGGGCGCCGAGTCGCAGCGACACCTGCTCGACAGCATCGCCACCTCCCGCGAGTCACTGGTGCCGTTCGACGCGCCCCGCCTCTCGAGCACGCTGTCCCGGCCGGCCCGCTGACCGACCCCGGCCGCAACGTGCCGGGACACCCCGGCGGCGGCCCAAAGACCCTCGGCGTGCGATAGACATGGGGCATGCCCGAGATCCTTCCGTACGGCGCCTGGCCGTCCAGCGTCACCGCCGATCTGCTGCTGTCCGCCGCTGGTGTCGACTTCACGATGCCTCGCGTCGACGGCGCCGACAGCTACTGGCTCCAGGCTCGTGCCAGCGAGGGTGGCCGCGGCGAGGTCGTCCGCCGCACCCCGGACGGCACCATGGTGAGCGTCACACCGGCGCCGTGGAACGTCCGGTCGCGCGTGCACGAGTACGGCGGCGGCGCCTACGCCGTCCGCGACGGCATCCTGGTCTTCGCCAACCTCGACGATCTGCGGCTCTACCGGGTCGACGTCAACGACCCCGCCACCACTCCCGTCCCCATCACGCCCGAGGGCGTGCACCGTTACGCGGAACCGGTCATCGACCTGCGCCGCCGCCGCGTCATCGCCATCCGGGAGGATCACACCGACCCGGCCGCACCGGTCAACACCTTGGTCAGCCTCGACCTCGATGGCGAGAACGCCGACGGCGGCCAAGTGATCGTCGAAGGCACCGACTTCGTCGCGGCCGCCGACCTGAGCCCGGACGGCGACCGGCTGGCCTGGGTCAGCTGGGACCTGCCGCGGATGCCGTGGGAGGCCAGCACGGTTCACCGGGCCGACCTCGACGAGGACGGCGGACTCTCCTCCGTGGTCGACGTCACCGACGGCACGACCTGGGTGCAGCAGCCACGGTGGGCCCCGGACGGACGACTGTTCTTCATCGAGGAGACGGGCGGCTGGGCCAATCTTGCCGTGCTCGACCCAGAGGTGTCCGACGCGACACCGCGACGTTTCGTGGCCGAGGGGTTGGAGTTCGGCAGCCCGAACTGGTTCGTCGGGGCACGCGACTACGACTTCCTGCCCGACGGACGCATCGTCGCCGCGGCGTGGGACACCGGCATCGCCCGGCTCGTCGTCGTCGATCCGAGGGAGGGATCCAGCGCGCCGCTGGACGGCGACATCGTGGCGATCGACGGTCTCTCCACTACGTCAGACGGCCGGATCCTCAGCCTGACCTCGACGCGCGAGACATCCAAGGCCGTCGTCCTCCTGACAGTCCCGGACGGCGTCGGCGGCGCCGCCCAACCAGGAGTCGAGACCCTGGTGACGTCGAGCGATCTCACCGTCGATCCGGCGATGACCAGCCTGGCCGAGAGCGTGACGTGGACCAACTCCCGAGGTGAGACCGTCCACGGGTTCTACTATCCGCCGGCCCAGGCCGACGTACTCGCTCCGGACAGCGAACGCCCACCGCTCTTGGTCGAGTCGCACGGCGGGCCGACGTCGCTTCACACCGCCTCGTTCAAGCTCGGCTTCCACTACTGGACGAGCAGGGGGTTCGCGATCCTGGACGTCAACTACGGCGGAAGCAGTGGCTACGGACGCGCCTACCGCGAGCGACTGGAGGGGCAGTGGGGAGTCGTTGACATCGACGACTGCGTGACCGGTGCGCTGGCGATGGCTGAGCAGGGACGCGCCGACCCGAAGCGGCTCGCGATCCGGGGCGGCAGCGCCGGCGGCTACACGACCCTGCGCGCGCTGACCGTGTCCGATGTCTTCGCCGTCGGCGCCAGCCACTACGGCATCGGCGACCTGGAGTCACTGGCCAAGGAGACCCACAAGCTCGAGTCGCGCTATCTCGACTCGCTGATCGGGCCCTATCCGGAGCGGCGGGACCTGTACGTCGAGCGGTCACCCATCCACCACCTCGATGACCTGAGCAGCCCGATGATCCTGTTCCAGGGGACCGAGGACAAAGCCGTCCCCCCGAATCAGGCCACGAGCATGGCCGAGGCGTTGCGTGCCAAGGGCCTCCCGGTGGCCCTGGTGATGTTCGAGGGCGAGGGTCACGGTTTCCGGCAGGCCGCCAATATCAAGCGCTCGCTCGAGGCCGAGCTCTACTTCTACGGCCGCGTCCTCGGTTTCACACCCGCCGACCCCATCGACCCCGTCCCCATCGACAATCTGCCCTGAGGGGGCTGCGGCGGCGAAGCGAGCGCAACACCACCGTCCGCTCAATCGTCGTCGTCGGGAGTCGGACCCCAGTTGGGGCGGAACTCGAAGAGGTCGAGCTCCGACACCGGACGCTTGTCCTCACCGTTCCAGCGCATCCGCCAGATGTCGCCGTGCACGATCGGGTCGGAGTCCAGGTACTTGAACCTGACGTACGCCACCTGACGGCCGTCCGGAGACCACGCGGGGTTGAAGTTCGAGACCGGAAGCGCCTTCGGCGACGTCAAGTAGCGCGGGTGGTGATCGCCCCCGCATTGGGCAGACGCTGTCGCGACGGCCGAAGCCTTGCCAGGCGGAGGACCTCCGTGGCCGTATGTCTCGAAGACGATGAGGTCCTTCGTCGGGCCGCCGGTGGCGGGTGACACGTCAGGGAGATCGGCGTTCAACCGCCAGGGAGTCAGGCGGCAGGCTCCGGTTCCGTCGAGGTTCATCCGGAATACTGCGACCGTATCGGTCGCGAGCCTCAGCCGAGCGAGCACCAGGTAGCCCCCCGGCGCGAACTGCGCCCAGGTGTCCTCGAAGCGGCCGTCCACCCACGACGGTGTGATCCGCCTCAGGTGCTCGCCTTCCAGGTCGCTCATCCACAAGGCGGCCGAGACCGCATTGCCCTGACTGTCGATCGGCCCGATCACGCGTTCGAAGATGAGGTGGCGACCGTCGGGAGTCCAGGTCGGCTGGTTGGTGGAGAAGCACGGGTCGACGCAGCCGAGGTCCAGCACGTGCTCTCCTCCGCCATTGGCGCGAACGATCGCCACGGTGCCGACATCTCCGTAGGTAGGGTCGGGGATGTCCCGCTCGAACGCCACCAGCCTTCCGTTCGGGGACACCTGCGGGTCGAAGTCGTGCACTCCCTTGCCCGGGTGGGTCAGGGTGCGCACGTGGCGCCCGTTCGGGTCGCTCGAGACGATGCGCGAGCCGCTGAAGTCGAGGTCGGTGAACTGTGACCAGACAATCCGCCCGCCCGACCGGTCTTCGTCGTCCCCGTTGGCACGAGATACCAGCGGATGACCCCCGGCAGCACCGCCCTTTGCGGCGTCAGCAGAGGTGCCCGTGGCCAGGGCTGCAGAGGCAACCAGCATCGCGGCAGCGACAACGGCGGTCCGGGTCCGTCGCCACCCCAGCCATTCCATTACCGTGCGCACGCATGATGTCTCGCTCCGTCCTCGCCTCGCACGTCGAGACTCACCGCGAGTGTGCTGACCTGCGCAGATAACGGAAATCCCTAGTTCCAGGGAGACAGCGGTGCCACTATCGAGGGATGACCAGCACGGTCATGGGCGCGCGTGCCCAGTTGCTCGATCTGGTCGGACGGCCCGCCCCCGGACCTGACTTCGGCGCCGCCGTCGCCGATGTCGTACGACCGCCTGCTTCCCTTCGACGGCTGGTGTCTCTTCGGGCTCGATCCCGAGCAACGGGCTCCGCACGTTCCAGTTCGGCGGCAGAGGCACCGAGCACACGGCCGAGATGGCCGCGAACGAAGCACTTCAGGACGATGTGAACAAGTACTCGGAGCTCGGTCGCGCCGCGGTATCCGTGGGCTGGTTGGCGCGAGACCACCCACGAGCCGACGGGAGCGTCCGCCTCAACGAGATCATGCGGCCCCAGGGTTTCGAGTCGGAGCTGCGGATCGTGCTGCGCGACAGCGGCAGGGTGTGGGGTGCACTGACGTTGTTCCGCGAAGATCGGCGGCGGTCTTTCGGAGACGCCGATGTCTCCACCGCGTCGCAGCGTGTGCGGCCCGCTGGCCCGCGCCGTGCGCTACCACCCCACCCGGCGTGTCCCCGGCGTACCCGGACCGCTACCTCCCGGGGTCATCCTGCTGAGGGAGGACAACCAGCTGGTCGCTTCGGACGAGGCGCGTGCCTGGCTCGATGACCTCGTCCCCGGGGGGCTCGACGAGACCCACATCGACGACGTGACGCGCGTGGTCTTCGACGCCGCGAACGCCGTACGCCGCGAAGGCTCCGCACCGAGCACAGCCGCAGCTCATACGGTCGTCCGAACCGTGAGCGGCCGCTGGCTCTGGGTCCAGGGCACGGGTCTGGGCGACAGCGGCATCGCTGTGGTGCTGCAACCGGCGTCGGTGCGTCAGCTGCTGCCGACCGTCGCGCGTACCCACGGTCTGACGCGCCGGGAGGCCGAAGTCCTGGAGCAGCTGGCGTCCGGACTCGCGACCAAACAGATCGCGCGGGAGATGGGGTTGTCGCCCTACACCGTCAACGACCACACCAAGGCGATCTACCGCAAGTGCCGAGTCGCTGGCCGCGAAGAGCTCTTCGGCCGCCTCACCTGATGGACGGTCTGCGGCGGCGAAGCCGCGTAGACCGGCTCAACAAGCCACCTGCACGTCAGTTCGGACGGTCTGCGGCGATGGACGGTCTGCGGCGGCGAAGCCGCGCAGACCGGCTCAACAAACCACCTGCACAACAGTCCGGACGGTCTGCGGCGGCGAAGCCGCGCAGACCGGCTCAACAAGCCACCTGCACGTCAGTTCGCTCGGACAAGCCGATCGAGGGCCGCTAGACCCTCGGGGGTGCCAGGCCAATGACGTTCGATCGCGCCGCGACCCGACCGACGGACGACGGATCTCAGCGTGACGGCCACGACGATCGCGTCGTCGGCGTACCCCACCACCGGGATGAAGTCCGGTATGACGTCGAACGGCATCGCCAGGTAGGCCAGCAGCAGCCACAGCCGGACCCGGATGCCGAAAGGGAGCGTCGCGTCACGGGCCAGCCGGGACAGCAGGCGCACGACGTCCGGAAGTAGCCGCAGCAGCTGTTTCACGCTCGTCGAGTCGGGCCGCGACAGCCAGAGCGCGATGATCATCAGCAGCCACACGAGCAGCAGCCCCAGCAAGACTCCGCCGATCCACTGCCACCACACATCGGGCATCGTGCCACGAAACCACCTAGGCTGGGTGCATGAGCGAGGTCACGATCCGCAACGTCCCCGAGCGCGGACGCTACGAGGCGAAGATCGATGGTGTCCTCGTCGGCACGTCCGACTACGTCATCCTCCACGGCGTGATCGTGTTCACGCATGCCGAGGTCAAGCCGAGCCACACGCATCGGGGCATCGCATCGGAGCTGGCCCGACGCTCTCTGGAGGACGCCCGCGACGAGCTGGGCCTCAAGGTGAAGACGGTGTGCTCCTTCTACCGCTGGTACATCCAGCGGCATCCTCAGTACGCCGACCTGGTCGCCTGACCGACGAAGGCACCGACTGCGACCCCGGTCCTGGCGCGGGTGGGCGTTAGGCTCGGCGGCGTACCGTCCCGTCGAACGAGGAGTCGCCGTGATCACCGCGATCGTGTTCATCAAGGCCGACGTGGCCCAGATCCCCGAAGTGGCGCAGCAGATCGCGTCCCTTGACGGCGTGAGCGAGGTCTACTCGGTGACGGGCGACATCGACCTGATCGCGCTGCTTCGCGTCCGTAACCACGACGACGTCGCCTCGCTGGTGCCCGACCAGATCAACAAGGTGCCGGGGGTGCTGTCGACCGAGACGCATATCGCGTTCCGCACCTACTCCAGTCACGACCTCGAGGCCGCCTTCTCCCTAGGCGTCGAGGAGTGAAAACCGCTCGATCGCAGCGATGATCCCTGCCAACCGTCAGCGAAAAGCCTCGATCGAAGCGCTCATCACATACCGACGGCACCGTCCGTCGCCTCACGCAGCATGTCGAGATGACCGCAGTGCCGCGCGGTCTCCTCGATCATGTGAAGCATCGCGAAGCGGAGGGTGAAGTCCATGCCCGCTCCGCGGGCAGAATCGTCCAGGTCGGCAGCCTGGATCGCGCGCCGAGAGTTCGCGCACTCCTCGACGTAGTCGGCAACGATGGTGGCCAGCGTGTCGCCGGGCTCGATCCGGAAGTTGCCGTGCCGGTCGTCGTCTGGCCACGGCCAGATCACGTCGAGATCGGCGAAGTCGATGCTGAACCAGAACCGCTCCGTTCCGGCCAGGTGCTTGACCACCGTGGCCGGCGTCAGCGTGGACGGCGAGACCGCCGCAGTGAACGCCTGGGCATCGGTCAGACCGGCCACCTTGTTGACCACGGTCGCACGGTAGAAGTCGAGCATGCTCTCCAGCATCGCCCGCTCGGAGCCCCGCTCGATCGGACGGGAACGCGACAGCGGCATCACTTCGGTCATGCCGACAGCCTACGAATGTCAGGGGAACACCGCAGCGACGTGCGGTGTCCTCTGCATACCTCGAACAGGGACACCCAGTCAGGGCGACGCCGCGGCGAGCCAGCTCTCGAGCTTGGCCTTGGCTGCACCGGAGTCGACCGCTTGGGCTGCCCGTTCCAGTCCCGCCGCCAGCCGCTCCGTCACGTTCCCTGGCCCCGCGTCGTAGGCCGCGATTCCGGCAGCGGCGTTGAGGAGCACCGCGTCGCGGACCGGACCCGTCTCACCCGCGAGCAGCCGGTGCACCACCGCCACGTTGAACGCCACGTCACCGCCCTTGAGGTCGGATGGCTGCGCTCGGGCGACCCCCAGCTCTGCCGGCTCGAGCTCGTGCTCGGTGACCGCTCCGTCGACGATGGCCCAGATCTGTGAGGTCGTGGTCGTCGTCAGCTCGTCGAGCCCGTCGTGCCCACGGAAGACGAAGCCGTCAACCCCTCGGTTGGCCAGCACGCCGGCGATGATCGCCGCCATCCGAGCGTCGGCGACGCCGACCGCTTGCGCCGCCGGTCGCGCCGGGTTGGCGAGCGGCCCGAGGAAGTTGAACGTCGTCGCGACCCCCAGCTCGCGGCGGGGCACCGCGGAGTGACGCAGGGCCGAGTGGAAGACCGGCGCGAAGCAGAACGTCAGGCCGACTTCCTCGGCAAGCTCCCCGACGCGCTGCGGCGTCAGGTCGAGGCGCAGGCCGAGCCCCTCGAGCACGTCGGCAGAACCGCACGACGACGATGCCGCGCGGTTGCCGTGCTTGACGACCGGCACACCCGCGCCGGCGGTGACCAGGGCAGCCATCGTCGAGATGTTGACGGTGTGCGAGCGGTCGCCGCCCGTGCCCACGATGTCGACCGCCCGAGCGGCGTACTCCAGTGGCGCCGCGAACTCGTACATCGTCGAGACAAGGCCCTCGACCTCGTCGACAGTCTCGCCCTTGGACCGCAGTGCCACGGCGAACCCGGCGATCTGCGACGGAGTGGCCTCCCCGGAGAGAATCTGGCGCATCGCCCACGCCGTCTGGACGGCGGCGAGGTCGCGGCCGGCGATGAGCCCGGACAGCACCTCCGGCCAGGTCTGGTCCGGCTGGCTCGGTGGGGCGGTGCTCAGCGCAGGTCCGGTCATCGGGCCCTCAGCCGGTGGTCAGGTCGGCCCGGGGCCGGAGCAGCCGGATGACGTTCTCGGCCAGCGCGATGGGATCGATCGGGTGGGGCACCGCGGCCTCCGCGCGAGACCACGTGGCCAGCCAACCGTCCTCGACCCGTCCGGTCAGCACGAGGATCGGTGGGCATTCGTAGATCTCGTCCTTGAGCTGGCGGCAGATGCCCATCCCTCCCGCAGGAACCGCCTCGCCGTCGAGGATCGCGAGGTCGATGCCACCGGCGTCCATCGTGGCGATGACGGCGGGCTCGGTGGCGCACTCGACGTACTCGACATCGGGCAGGTCGGGGTGCGGTCGCTGGCCGAGGGCGAGCATGACCTCGTTACGGGTGTTCGCGTCGTCGCTGTAGACCAGCACCAACATGGTTGACCTGCCTCGTCGTACTGAGAATGCGTCGATCAGACGCTCGTCTGGACCTGGGACCGTGTGGGCCGATGCTACCGGGACGGCGTGGAGTCCGGTGCGGCCGCCTGCGCCGCCTGCGTCACCTGGGCGGCCCGGGCCGCCTCGGCCTCTTCGCGGTCGAGCTGACGATCGACCCGTTCGGCCTCGCGGAAGCTGTGGCGCGCCCACTGCACGAACAGCACACCGAAGATCACCAGCGCGACGATGTCTCCACTCCCCCACAGGATCGAGCCGGCGATCTGTTGGTCGTCGGCCGGCGTGGGTGGCCAGGTGCGTCCCAGCGACAGGTACCAGTCGCTGGCGATCAGGTTCTTCATCGACATGATCGTCACACCCAGGAAGGCGTGGAACGGCAGCGTTGCCAGCACCGTGAGCATCCGGAACGGGTGGGCCACCCGACCCGGCACCGGATCGAGTCCCAGCAGCGGCCAGAAGAACAGGCAGCCGATGATGACGAAGTGCAGGTGCAGCAAGTCGTGCAGCGCTGTCGATCGCAGGGTCGCTTCATAGATCGGCGAGAAGTAGAGCACCCACGGCGTCAGGACGAACAGCACAAATGCGACCGGCGGGAATGACAGGACCGCGGCGACCCGACTGTGCAACACCGTGAGCAGAACCTGTCGCCCACCTCGTGGCAGCGTCCGCAACGCCAGCGTGATCGGAGCCCCCAGCGCCAGGAACACCGGCGCCAGCATGGAGAGGATCATGTGCTGGCCCATGTGCATGCTCAGCAACGTGGTGTCGTACGTCGCCAACGAGGACGTGGTGGCCACCGCCAACGAACCCAGTCCCAGGCCGCAGAAGCTCATCGTGCGGGTGACGGGCCACCGATCTCCGCGAGCGCGTAGCCGATGCACCCCGAAGAGGTAGACCGCGCCGGTCAGCACGATCAGGCTCACCGCGACCGCGTCGAACGTCCAGGCGGTGAAGATCCGATCGAGCGTCAGGGCGGGAACCGAGGCGCCTTCGTCGCCGTGGGCCAGGAACGTCACCTGACCAGGGTAATCCTGCCGGTTGGGTGGCCTCAGGGGGTGGCGTGCCGCCGGGCCCGGGACCTGGTCACGACAGCTTCGGCAAGACCCTATGCATGGTCGGGGGGTCGCTGTGTTCAACGGCGGGGGTTGAGGACATAATGTCGTTCGTGGCGACTACGACTGCGATCTCCGCTTCCCGGCTGCATGGTCAGCACGACCGGCCCAGCATGGTCAGTGTCGGAACCATCGTCTGGCTGGCCAGCGAGCTCATGTTCTTCGCGGCCCTGTTCGCGTGCTACTTCACCATCCGGGGTGTCACGCCGGAGCTGTGGGCTCAGGAGACCCCGAAGCTCAACGTCCCGTTCGCGTCGATCAACACGACCGTGCTGGTGCTGAGCTCCGTGACGTGCCAGCTCGGAGTGTTCGCAGCCGAACGTGGCCAGGTCGGTCGCACCGGCGGGGTCCTGGACTTCCGGGCCTGGGGCCTGCGTGAGTGGTTCGTCCTGACCTATGTCATGGGCTCGTTCTTCATCGGTGGACAGATCTTCGAGTACTCCGAGCTGATCCGCGAGAACGTGACGATCCCGTCGTCGGCGTACGGTTCGGTCTTCTACCTCGCCACCGGTTTCCACGGCATCCACGTCACGGGTGGACTCATCGCGTTCCTGTTCGTGCTCGGCCGCACGTTCATGGCTCGAACGTTCACCCACGAGCAAGCCGTGACGGCGATCGTCGTCTCGTACTACTGGCACTTCGTCGACGTGGTGTGGATCGGACTGTTCGCGACCATCTACCTGCTGAAGTAGCGCCGTGCAGCCCCCGCAGTACCTGAACGAGCCAGCAACACCCGTACAGACCCTGCTCAGCGAACCGCTGGGCCGGACAGAAGGGACCTGACTTCGTGAAGTTCCTGTCGACCAGACGCCGACACCCGCTCGCCGGACTGGTCGTCGTGCTGCTCGGCCTGGTCGTCACCGCCGGGCTCTACTCCGCATTCCGTCCCGCGGTCGCCGGCGAGACGACCAAGGCCGACGCCCAGCTCATCGCCCAGGGTCGGCAGCTGTTCACGGTCGGCTGCTCGTCCTGCCACGGCCTCAACGCCGAAGGCATCCTGACCAAGGGTGGCGGCAACTACGGCCCGCCGCTCGTCGGGGTCGGCGCAGCCGCCGTCGACTTCCAGGTCGGCACGGGTCGGATGCCCGCCCAGCAGCCCGGTACGCAGATGCCGCAGAAGACGGTCGTCTACACCGACCAGGAGATCGAGGCACTCGCGGCTTACGTCGCGTCCCTCGGCCCCGGTCCCAGCATCCCCGATGCCGCGGAGCTCGACACCAGCAACGCCAGCGTGAGCCGGGGCATGCAGTTCTTCCTCACCAACTGCTCGGCCTGCCACAACTTCGCCGGACAGGGCGGCGCGCTCCGCAGCGGTCGTTACGCCCCCGGCCTGATGAACGTCTCCGACAAGCACATCTGGGAGGCGATGGTCACCGGGCCTCAGCAGATGCCCGTCTTCTCCGACGAGGTGCTGACGCCCCAGGACAAGCGTGACGTGGTCGCGTTCGTCAACTCGCTGCAGACACAGACGGCGTACGGCGGGAACTCGCTCGGAAGCCGAGGACCTGTCACCGAGGGCCTGTTCGGCTGGTTGATCGGCATCGGGAGCCTCGTGCTCGCTGCGGTGTGGATCGCCAACAACGGCGCCCGGGCTGGGAAGAAGAAGAAGGCATGAGCACTCATCGCGGAGAAGGCGAACTCGAGGCGCAGAACGCTGCGTCGACCGAAGGGCCGATAGCGAACCCCGGGACTGCCCGAGCACGAGCCGCGACCGACCGATGTCGACCCCGCCCTGGAGCGGCGGGCCGAGCGCCAGGTCGCCGGCATGTTCCTGCTCTCAGCGGTGCTCCTGGTGGCCTTCGCCGTCGCGTACTTCACGGTCGAGAACGGCCCCAACGGAGACGTGATCTTCGGGATCGGCGCGTTCAACCTCTTCATCGGCCTGACTCTCGGTCTGGCGCTGCTGCTCATCGGGATCGGCCTCATCCAGTGGGCCCGCAAGCTCATGGGTGACCACGAGATCATCGAGTACCGCCACGGTGCGGCCTCCAGTCCCGAGGACATCGAGGAGTCGCTCGCCGCGTTCGACATCGGCGTCGAGGAGTCGGGCTTCACGCGGCGTACGCTCATCCGCAACAGCCTGCTGACCAGCCTCGGGCTGCTCGGCATCCCCACGATCGTCCTCCTCCGCGATCTCGGCCCGCTGCCCGGCGACGCCCCCGCGAAGACCGTCTGGAAAGCCGGCGTCCGCGTCGTGAACGACGTGTCCGGTGCGCCGATCAAGCCCAGCGACATGGTCGTTGGCCAGCTGGTCAACGCCGAGCCTGCGCTGTTCTTCGAGAGCGAGGACGCCAACGGCAACGTCGTCCCAGCGGAGTACGAAGGCGTCGAGCTGCAGAACGCCAAGGCGAAGGCGGCCGTGATCATGGTGCGGATGGAGCCCAACGAGATCACGCCCAGCGCCAAGGCGAAGAACTGGGGCATCGACGGCATCCTGTGCTTCTCCAAGATCTGCACCCACGTCGGATGTCCGATCAGCCTGTGGGAACAGCAGACGCACTCGGTCCTCTGCCCGTGCCACCAGTCCACGTTCGACCTCGCCGACAACGCCAAGGTGATCTTCGGACCGGCTGCGCGCGCGCTGCCGCAGCTTCCCCTCGCCGTCGACGAAGAGGGATACATCGTGGCCACTGCCGACTTCGACGAACCGGTCGGCCCCAGCTATTGGGAACGAGGGTGACCCGCTCATGAGCACGACGACAGAGCCGACGACGGCACCGGGCCACGCCGGGGCTCACGCCAAGAAGAAGGGTGGCGGCCCCGTCGCCTGGGTCGACGACCGGGTCGGGCTGGCCGGCCTGATGAAGAAGCAGCTGCGCAAGGTCTTCCCCGACCACTGGTCGTTCATGCTCGGTGAGATCGCCTTGTGGAGCTTCGTCATCCTGCTGCTCACCGGAGTCTTCCTCTCGCTGTGGTTCAAGCCCAGCATGGAAGAGGTCACGTACATGGGGTCCTACGCGAACCTGCGCGGGATCAAGATGTCGGAGGCGTACGCGTCGACACTCGACATCTCGTTCGACGTGCGAGGCGGCCTCCTCATGCGCCAGATGCACCACTGGTCGGCCAACCTGTTCCTGGCCGCGATGACGATTCACATGCTGCGCGTCTTCTTCACCGGCGCCTTCCGCAAGCCGCGTGAGATCAACTGGCTGATCGGCCTCGGGCTGCTGCAGTTCAGCATCGTCGAGGGCTTCGCGGGATACTCCCTTCCCGACGACCTGCTGTCCGGCACCGGTCTCCGCATCGCCGAAGGTCTGATCCGCAGCATCCCGGTGGTCGGCACGTACCTGTCGTTCTTCATCTTCGGCGGAGAGTTCCCCGGCGACGCGTTCATCTCTCGTCTCTACACCGTGCACGTGCTGCTGATTCCCGGCTTGCTGGTCGGGCTGTTGTCGGCGCACATGCTGCTGCTCGTCTACCACAAGCACACGCAGTGGGCGGGTCCTGGACGGACGAACGACAACGTCGTCGGCTACCCGCTGCTGCCCGTCTACGCGGCCAAGGCCGGCGGCTTCTTCTTCATCGTCTTCGGCGTCACCGCCCTCATGGGCGCGCTGATGCAGATCAACCCGATCTGGATGTACGGACCCTACGATCCATCGAAGGTGACGGCCGACTCCCAACCCGACTGGTACATGGGCTGGCTGGACGGTGGTCTGCGGCTGATGCCCAACTGGGAGACCCATATCGCGGGGTTCACGATCTCCTGGAACGTGATGATCCCCGGTCTGGCGCTGATGGGCATCCTCTTCGTGGTGCTGGGGGCCTATCCCTTCATCGAGAAGTGGATCACCGGCGACGACCGCGAGCATCACCTCCTCGACCGGCCGCGCAACCACCCGACCCGGACCGCTTTCGGGGCCGCCGGCATCGCGGCGTACGGCGTGCTGTGGGCAGGCGCGGGCAACGACCTGATCGGTCCGGAGTTCCACCTCTCGATCTACCAGATCACGTGGTTCCTGCGGATCGGGCTGTTCGTCATACCCGCCCTGGTCTTCATCATCGCGCGGCGCTGGTGTCTGTCGCTGCAGCGGCATGACCGAGACCTGCTGCTGCACGGGTACGAGACCGGCGTCATCGTGCGTCACCCAGACGGCTCGTACGCCGAGCTGCACCGACCGATCAACCCGATCAGCGCCTACAACCTCACCACGCACGACCAGCCTCGACCGCTCGAGCTGCCGGCGCGTGAGGACGAGCACGGGGTCGCTGCGCCGAAGCAGGGCAAGGAGCGCATCCGGGCCAAGCTGTCCCAGTTCTGGTACGGCGACGACGTGACCAAACCGACGGCGGACGAGCTCGACGAGGCGGCGCACCACCACGAGATCGAGGCGTCGACCAACGGGGCAGCCGAGCACAAGGGCATCGAGACCGGTGGCCAGGTCGGCGGCGACGAGTTCGACCTCGAAGACACCGCCAAGCACTGACGGCTCAGCTGCCTCGCGACCGCGCACCTGGCCGCGGGGCGTACACACGCCCGCACACCTGGCCGCGGGGCGGCTCGTGGACTCGCGCGACCCGCCCGACGACGGGTCCCCTGGGCAAGCACCCAGTCCCTGGCCCGCGTTTGCCTTGTTCACAAGCCAGCTGGCTTGTGAACAAGGCAAACGCGGGGCGGGGACTTCGGATCTGCCTGGTGGAGTTGGCCTCGTAGTACGGCAGAATGTCGGTATGACGTGGATCGCACCCGATGTGCAGCGCGTCGACGAGCCGCTGGTCGGACCCGAGCGTCCCATGCTCGAGGGCTGGTTGGCCTGGCACCGGGCGACTCTCCTCCACAAGTGTTCCGGTCTGACCGCTCACCAGCTGTCACATCGATCCGCCCAACCCTCGGACCTCAGCCTGCTCGGGCTCATCCGCCACCTGGCCGACGTCGAACGCGCATGGGTACGCCGCCGGCTCGATGGCCAGCGCATTCCCTACGCGTACCACGACGGCGATACCGACGTGTCCTTCTCTGGCGCCTCGCCCGGATCCGCCGAGGCCGACTACGCCGCCCTGATCGCTGAATGGCAGATGTCTGACGACGTATTGGCCCGGCATGATCTCGATGATGAGTTTGCCGGGCGTCGGCACCGCGAGGCCGTGATGACGTGCCGGTGGATGCTGATCCACCTCATCGAGGAGTACGCCCGCCACAACGGCCACGCCGACCTGCTCCGCGAGCGCATCGACGGCGCGACGGGCGCCTGAGTCTAGGGCGGCCACCGCCGACGCTCGCGGGTCCGGCCGCGCGAAGGCAAATCCCCTGTGCCCAAGCCGCGTTTGCCTTGTTCACAAGCCAGCTGGCTTGTGAACAAGGCAAACGCGTAGCGCGGGATGGGCAGGTGCTGGAGGGGGGACAGGGAAAAGGCGACGTCCCGCGTCCTCACAGCAGGACGCGGGACGCCGGTCTGGGGTCAGAGCGCGGAGCCCTGCTTGTACTGCACGTAGGACTCGTCCCAGTCGGTCCAGCCGTTGCCCGGCTCGATCGACCGCTGGGTCCCGGTCACGATGACCGGATCGCCGCGATGAGTGAGGTCGAACAGCCACTTGGCGTTGTCAGTGCTCATGCCCACACACCCATGAGAGACGTTGTACGAACCCTGCGCAGAGACCGACCAGGGTGCGGCGTGGAGGAACTCTCCGGTGAAGGTAACACGTTGGGCGTACTGCACATCAGGAATGTCGTAGTACTCGGGGCTGCCGGGCTGAATGCCCACAGTCGCAGCGTCCATCCGCTTCTGGGCGAACTTCTCGATGATCAGCTTGATCCCGCTGCGCGTCTCGAACCCGGCCTTGCCACCGGTGATCGGGATCGTCCGGGCCAGCTTGCCGTTGACCATCACGGCCATCTGGTCGGTCTGCAAGTCGGGCTTCATGATCACCGAGTCGCCGATGGTGAAGTTGATGTGGCGGTCCAGCTGACCGTAGATGCCGTTGCCGGCGTTGACGCTGTTGAGGTTGAGGTCAACCGTGACGTCCGTGCCGGGCTTCCAGAAGGACTTGGGGCGCCAGTGGACCTCGCGGTCGCTCATCCAGTGCCAGCTGCCGACGGTGGCCGGGGTCGCGGTCACCGACATGTTGCGCTCGAAGGCGGCCCGGTTCTTCACCGGAACGTCGAACGTGACGATGACCGGCATGCCGACACCGACCGTCTCGCCCTGCAGGGGCGTGACGCTCGGAAAGGTCTGCTGGGCCAGCGTCAGCGCCTCGGTGCGGAACGGGGTCCGCGAGCCCGTCGTGAGGCCGGTGGCGTCGGTGGCCCTGCTGATCACGACGTACTGCGTGTCGGGCTCGAGCAGGCTGTCAGCCGTCCAGGACGTCTTGCCGTCGCCGAACGAGCCAGGCAGACGCTTGCCCTTCAGCTGGCGAAGCACGACGGAGTCGAAGGTGCCGTCGGAGACCGAGACCGTCACCGGGGTGTCGACCGTGACGTCGTTCGCCTGCGACACGTTGGCTGTGATCGACGCGGCCGAGGTGGCCGGGGACTGGGGGGCTGCTGCCGGGTCGGCGTTGTTGGCCGCCCGAGCGCCCGGACCTGCAGAGGCCGTCTTGCTCGTGCTGTCGGCATTGCACCCGCTGAGCACAAGGCTCAGTGCCGCAGTCGCCACGGCGACCACGGTCAGTCGGGAACGCATCCCCCATGCGGACATCAAGCAACTCCCTCGAAGATTTGGAAACCGGTGCTCACCCCTACCCGTCCAGCGTAACAAGTCGGGGGGACAGCGCGAAATATGCCCGATTCCGCGCGCGCCCACGGGCAGCTGTGAGCGGCCCCTACGCCAGGCAGGTTGGAAGGGCCGGCTACGCCCGGGGCTCAGTGGGCGTGCTCTCCTCGGTAGAACTCGAAGACCCACCCGATCAGGGCGATCGACCCCGCGCCGGCCCCGATGAGGAACAGCCACCAGCCGAACACCACGCCCAGCACGCATACCGCGAGCGCGGACGCGCACCACAGCGGCCACCAGGAGTACGGCGGGAAGAACCCCAGCTCACCGGCGCCGTCCACGACCTCGGCGTCCTTGAGGTCTTCGGGCCGCGGGTCCATCTTGTTGGCGTGGAAACCGAGGTAGAACGTGACGAGCAGGGCCAGCCCGGTGGTCATCACCAGCGCCGCCGTCCCCGTCGGATCGGAGCTGAAGAACCAGTACGTCGGCGCCACGATGGCGAAAAAGACCGTGTTGGCCCCGAAGATCCAGGCTTCGATCTTCACTTGTCACCCTCCGGATCTGCCCGCGAGCTCCGCTGGTCTCCCTGCGGCGACTCGCCCGTCGCCTGGCCCTGCAGGTGTTCTCTGCGGCCACTCATCTCGCCGGTGTCGGCGACGTCGCCGTCCTCGTTGACCTTGCCGTTCTGATCGATCTCCATCAGCGCCACCTCGGGGTGGTGCAGGTCGAACGCGGGGCTCTCGGAGCGAATGCGGGGCAGCGACGTGAAGTTGTGCCGCGGGGGCGGCGACGACGTCGCCCACTCCAGCGACCGGCCCCAGCCCCAGGGGTCGTCGGACTCCACGAGCGGGGCCTTGCGCGACTTCCACACGTTGTAGAGGAAGGGCAGGGTCGAGGCGCCGAGCACGAACGCTCCGATCGAGGAGACCTCGTTGAGCCCGGTGAACCCGTCGGTCGGCTTGTAGTCGGCGTAGCGGCGCGGGAAGCCTTCGACACCGAGCCAGTGCTGGACCAGGAACGTCGTGTGGAACCCGATGAACAGCAACCAGAAGTGGATCTTGCCGAGCCGCTCGTCGAGCATCCGGCCGGTCAGCTTCGGCCACCAGAAGTAGAACCCGCCGAACATCGCGAACACCACGGTGCCGAACACGACGTAGTGGAAGTGCGCCACCACGAAGTACGAATCAGACAGCTGGAAGTCCAGCGGCGGCGACGCCAGGATGATGCCGGTCAGACCACCGAACAGGAACGTGGTCAAGAAGCCCACGGCCCAGAGCATGGGTGTATCAAGGGAGACGGACCCGCCCCACATCGTGCCTATCCAGTTGAAGAACTTCACCCCGGTGGGCACGGCTATCAGGAACGTCATGAACGAGAAGAACGGCAGGTCGACCGCTCCGGTCACGAACATGTGGTGAGCCCACACGGCCACCGACAGTGCCGCGATCGACAACGTGGCGGCAACAAGGCCGACGTAGCCGAAGACGGGCTTGCGGCTGAACACCGGCAATATCTCGGTGATGATGCCGAAGAACGGCAACGCGATGATGTAGACCTCGGGATGGCCGAAGAACCAGAACAGGTGTTGCCACAGGATCGGCCCGCCGTTGGCGGCGTCGAAGATGTGCGCCCCGAGCAACCGGTCCGCCTCGAGCGCCAGCAGCGCACCCGCGAAGATCGGGAAGGCGATCAGCACGAGCAGCGACGTGACGAGGATGTTCCACGTGAAGATCGGCATGCGGAACATGGTCATGCCGGGGGCCCGCATGCAGAAGATCGTGGTCACGAAGTTGACCGCACCCAGGATCGTGCCGAGACCGGCCATCCAGAGTCCCATGACCCAGAGGTCGCCGCCCACGCCTGGCGAGCGGATGGAGTTGGACAGCGGCGCGTAGGCGAACCAGCCGAAGTCAGCGGCGCCGCCTGGAACGAGGAAGCCGGAGACGACGATGAGCCCGCCGAACAGGAACAGCCAGTAGCTGAACATGTTGAGCCGCGGGAACGCCACGTCGGGCGCGCCGATCTGCAACGGCATGATCGCGTTCGCGAAGCCGATGAACAACGGTGTCGCGAACAGCAGCAGCATGATCGTGCCGTGCATGGTGAAGAGCTGGTTGTAGACCTCGTCGGTCACGAACTGCAGCCCGGGCTGGGCGAGCTCGGCGCGGATCACCATGGCCATGAGGCCACCGAGCAGGAAGAACAGGAAGGACGTGCCCAGGTAGAGGTTGCCGATGACCTTGTGGTCGGTCGTGGTCAGCACGCGAACGACGAACTGCCCCTTGGTCAGAGGTCGCCGCGCTGTCTGGACACGCTGGCCGGCGTCGATCGCGGTCATTCCGCACCTCCCTGGGATTTTTCGAGTCCGGCGACGGTCTCGGAGTCGGCACCACCGCGGAGTACGCCGGTGTAGCCCTCGGTCTTGAGGCTGGCCATGTGCTGGTCGAACTCCTGCTGAGTGGTCACGTGCACCTTGAAGAGCATGCGGGAGTGCTGGAAGCCGCACAGCTCGGCACAGCGACCGACGAAGTCGCCGGCCACGGTCGGCGTGAGCGAGATCGTCGAGTCGCGGCCAGGGATGACGTCGCGCTTGAAGTAGAACGACGGCACCCAGAACGAGTGGATGACATCGGGTGAGTGCAGGGTGAACGCAACCGTCTGGTCCTTGACGAGCCACAGGGTCGGCTCGATCGAGGTCGTCCCGGCGTCGTACACGTCGGTACCGCCGGCACCGGACTCACCGATGTAGTTGAACGTCCACGACCATTGCTGCGCCGTGACCACGACCTGGTGGTCCGGTTTGGCGACTTCGGCGAGGACCTTGTTCTGCTTCTCGACAGTGAAGAAGAACAGCACGGCCACGATGATGATAGGAGCGATCGTGTACAGCACCTCGATGGGCAGGTTGTAGCGAACCTGCGTAGGCAACTCATCGTCATGCCGGCGCCGGTAGCGGAGCGCTGCCCACAGGATGAGGCCCCAGGTGAAGACCCCGATGATGCCCGCCGCGATCCAGGAGCCGATCCAGAGGTCGTGCACATAGACCGTGCGGTCGCTCCCCGGCTCGGGCAGCCCGAGCCGCTTCCACTGGTCAGTGGTCTCCTGCGAGCACCCGGTCAGGACCAGCAACATCAACGCGCCGCCCATCGTCACAGCCAGGCGACGCGTCCGCGTGCGGCTCCGACGACGGCCGGCGGGCTCGGTGAGACTGCGACTCACGTGGCGCCTTCCTGGTAGGTGTCGAGGTGAGAGGTGTTTGGGCAGCACATTACTCCAGCGCTTCCGGTCACGGCTCCCGAGGTGGGGGTCGATACGGTCGTGTTGTGAGCGCGACCAACCAGCCTCAGACAGCAGCCGATCGAGTGCTCCTCGATTCCGCCTCCGGACTGCCCCTGCAGCCCGCTGCGCGCGAGGTTCTCGATGCCGCCCTGAGCCATGGTTGGGCCGACCCGCTGCGTCACCATCACGAGGGCCGTCAGGCCCGGTTGCTCGTGGACAATGCGCGCGAGGTCGTCGCCACACTTGTCGGGGCGCGACCCGACGAGGTGTCATTCGTCTCCTCCGGCACGATGGCCTGCCAGCTCGGGGTCCTCGGCCTCCGTCTCGGGCGACGCAGGGTCGGCACCACGGTCGTGCACAGCGCCGTCGAGCATTCGGCAGTGATCACGGCAGCCCATTGGGCCTGCGACGACGAGGATCCCTCGTCTCAGTCCGTCCCCGTCGACCAGGTCGGCCGGATCGACCTCGCCGCCTGGGAGGCCGCCGTCTCCTCCCCCGGCGTCGCGGTGAGCTGCCTGCAGGCCGCCAACCATGAGGTCGGCACCCGCCAGCCCGTCGCCGCGGCGTACGACGTGTGCCGAACCCACACCGTGCCCCTGGTGGTCGACGCGTCGGCCGCGCTGGGCTGGGTCGACCCACCGGAGAGCTGGGACGTGCTTGCCGCCAGCGCGCACAAGTGGGGCGGGCCAGCGGGAGTCGGGCTGCTGGCCGTTCGGAAGGGCGTTCGCTGGCGCGCGCCCTGGCCGGGGGACGAGCGCGAACCGACCCAGGCCGGCTATCTCAACATCCCGGGTGTGCTGGCTGCGGCGGCTGCCCTCCAGTCCCTCGAGGCAGGTCGGCGAGCCGCCGCTGATCGCATGCACGCCCTCACGTCGAGACCTGAGCGCTCGGCTTGCCACGAGTGTCCCCGATGTCGACCTCGCCGGAGACCCGGACGACCGCGTCCCCCACATCGTCAACGCGTCGTTCCTGTACGTGGATGGCGAGGCACTCGTCACCGAGCTGGACCGGGCCGGGTTCGCCGTCTCGAGCGGTTCGGCGTGCACGGCCTCGACGCTGGAGCCGAGCCATGTGCTGGCCGCGATGGGCGTGCTGACCCATGGCAACGTCCGCATCTCGATCTCACCCGGCACGACGGCCGAAGAGCTCGACCGCTTCGCCACGATGCTGGCGGCGATCGTGACGCGGCTACGCAACTCGACTGGCGTCAACCAGAGGAGCGCTGATGGCTGACGCAACACTGCGTCCTCGACTGCCGCGGCCAGCTCTGCCCGGTGCCGATCATCGAGCTCGGCAAGGCATTCGGCCTGACCGAGCCCGGCCAGGAGCTGACCCTGATCACCGACGACCCGGCCGCAGCCAGCGACGTCGCGGCCTGGTGTCGGCTCCGCGGACAGTTGTTGGTGAGCGAGTCACCTGCCGCACCCAGCCCACCGGGCGAGCTGCGACGGCGTACGTGATCCGCCACAGCTGACCGACGGGAGCGCACCCCCGCGGGTGCCCCCATCAGTTCGCGATGTCGGTCGCGGTCTTGCAGAAGTCCCACAGGATCGCCCGGTCGTCCGCGGACTCGCGCTGCCAGGGAAAGTATGCCGTCGGACGCGGTCGGCGGTCGCACCAGAACTGCCCGGTCGTCCGGATGGCCTCAGGCGAGGCCGTCAGCCAGACGATCGTGTCGGCTCCTTCGGCCGGGGTGCGGAGGAGCCCTCCCAGCACGGCGGAGAAGCGCGGCAGTGAGTCGGTGACGCCGGGTGTGTCGGCCCACCCCGGATGCATGCTGTGGACGGTGATCCGGTCGGCGGCGAGGCGGTAGGACAGCTGCTCGGCGACGATCACCTGCATCCGTTTGGTGCGGGCGTACGCCGTCGTGGCGTCGTAGTCGGCTTCGGTGTACTCCAGGTCGTTGGCCAGCTCGTGTGTGAACGGCTGGGTGTACATACCGCCCGACGTCACCCAGACCACTCGCCCCTCCCCCCGCGCCGCCCGCAGCGGCTCCCGCAGGAGCTCGGTGAGCAGCAGGGGGCCGAGGACGTGGGTCGCCAGGGCCAGCTCGTGTCCCTGGGCCGAGGTGCTCCGCTCAGGTGGCATCACTCCGGCGTTCTGGACGATGGCGTGCAGCGAGTCGAGCTCTGTCGCGACCTTGGTGGCGTAGGCGCGCACCGCATCGAGGTCGCTCACGTCGCAGGTCTCGATGACGAGGTCCGCGTCGGGGACGACGGCGGCGATCTCGTCTGCTGCGGTCCGCAGCCGGTCTTCGGTGCGCCCGACCATGTGCACGGTTCCACCGAGCCTGGCCAGACCCTCTGCGGCGGCCTTGCCGAGGCCCGAGCTGGCCCCGGTCACGATGACGTGCTTCCCCGCGAGGCAGTCCGGTGTCGGGTCGGCGGGCCACCAGTGGCTCCGCAGACGGGGTCCGATGCGCGTGTAGCCAGGAAGGACGGTGCGGTCGAGGGTCGTGTCGAGCATGCGGGCCAGCACCGAAGTCATGGCCTCAGCCTAGGCGCTGCGTCAGCGGGCTCCCGTCGTGAGCCACGTGCTCACCTCTGACGCGGACGGCTCGCCGTACGCGCCGGCCAACCGGGCCAGGAACTCCTGCTGGGTGAAGGAGTACTCCTGGGTGCCCACGCGCTCGACGACGTAGGCCGCCAGCACGCAGCCGACCTGGGCGGCCGACGTCCACGAGAGCCCGGCTGAGATCGCGCCCAGGAACCCGGACCGGAAGGCGTCGCCCACCCCCGTGGGCTCGACGGCAGTCACCCCCGGGACTGCGGTGACGACGACCGGGTCGGCGTCGACGCTCTCGACCCGGGCGCCGGCGGGCCCGAGCGTCACCACGCGCGTCCCCACTCGCTTGAGAATCTCCTCCGACGACCAGCCGGTCTTCTGCTCCATCAGCGCCGCTTCGTACTCGTTGGACAGCAGGATCGTGGCGCCGTCGATGAGGTCGCGGATCAGCTCACCGTCGGAGAACGCCAACTGCTGGGACGGGTCAGCTGCGAACGGAATGCCGCGGTCGCGACATTCGCGCGTGTGGCGAAGCATCGCCTCGGGGTCGTTCGGCGCGATGACGACAAGGTCGAGCGGCCCGACCCGGTCGGCGATCGGCTTGAGCTCGATGTCGCGGGCCTCGCTCATCGCACCGGCGTAGAACGAGGCGATCTGGGCGTGGGACCGGTCGGTCGTGCAGATGAAACGGGCCGTGTGGCGCGTCTCGGAGTAGTGCAGCGACTCGCAGTCCACTCCGTGCCGCTCCAGCCACGACCGGTAGTCGGCGAAGTCCTCGCCGACCGCGGCGACGAGGACCGGTCGGGCCCCCAGTGCGGCGAGCCCGAAGGCGATGTTGGCAGCGCACCCTCCTCGACGTACCTCGAGATCCTCCACGAGGAAGGACAGTGCGATCTTGTCGAGCTGGTCGACGACCAGGGAGTCGGCGAACAACCCGGGAAAGGACATGAGGTGGTCGGTGGCAGCGGAGCCGGTGACAGCGATGGGCACGTTGGCCAACACTACCCATGGGTACCTCTAGCCGCTCATCCGAGACCGTCCTACGGTGGAGCAGGTGAGCGTCCCGGGTCCTCGTACGCGGATCGACGCCGAGCACGCCGAACCGCAGGACGGCGAAGGCCCCGCGCTCAGCGAGGCGTACGACGCCGCGTTCCACCTGGCGCAGACCTACCCCGTCGTACGCCTCCCCCTTGCCCGCCTGGTCGACCGCGAGGTCAGTGGTGCGCGGTGGCAGCAGATCTGCGAGCAGATCTCGTCGCACGGGTCGCTGGGACGTTCCTACCTCGACTGACCAGCCCCTCGACCTCCTGACACGACAACGCCCCGGGTCCCGCGTGAGCGGGTCCGGGGCGTGTGCTGCCGTGAGCGATCCGTCTACCGCCAAGTGACGGCATCGGGAACGGTCAGTGGAACGAGTCGCCGCAGGCGCACGAACCGCCGGCGTTCGGGTTGTCGATGGTGAAGCCTTGCTTCTCGATCGTGTCGACGAAATCGATCTTGGCACCACCGAGGTAAGGGGTGCTCATCCGGTCGACCACCACGGCCACGCCGTTGAAGTCCTGCACGGTGTCGCCGTCGAGGTTGCGCTCGTCGAAGAACAGCTGGTAGCGAAGCCCCGAGCAGCCGCCGGGTTGGACAGACACCCGCAGCTGCAGGTCGTCGCGACCCTCCTGCTCGAGCAGGGCCTTGACCTTCTCGGCAGCGGTGTCGGTCAAGAGGACGCCTTCGACGGTCGTCGTGGCGGTGCTGGCCTCGTCCTGGACGGTCATGTCGCGTGTACTCCCCAAAAGGTAGGAGGTGGGTCAAACGTGTCGACAGGCCTTGGCAGCCTGTCTGCCTCGGGACAACGTACGTCGCCCCGTTGCGCATTCCCATGGTGTCACATCCGGCCGCGAAACCGTTAGCAATGCCGCAGGCCGGCGGTGTCTGGCGCTGGCACCGACCTGCTGCGGGGCAAGCTTCGGGCGGCTGGCGGAGGGCTCTCAGCGCGACCAGGTGCGCGCCACCCGTTCGGCGAGGGTCGCCAGGCTGACGTCAGGCTCCTCCATCGCCGCCTGGTCGCCCACCAGGTCGACCATCGCGTAGGCCGACTCGATGCCCAGCGCGCGCATCTCCCGCGAGCCGACCAGCACCCGGCCGGCCAGCGCGATGCAGGGACGGATGGCACGTCCGGCCACCGCTGCGACGCCGTACGGCACCTTGCCGGACCGGGACTGGAAGTCGAAGGCCCCTTCGCCGGTGACGACCAGGTCAGCCCACTGGCAGTGCTCGGCCAGCCCCACCGCCTCGCCGATGACCTCGACGCCGCCGACCGGGCTCGCGCCCAGCAGCATCAGTGCGAACCCGAGGCCGCCTGCAGCACCGGCACCCTTCTGGTCGGCGAGCCTGCGGTCGGTCAGGTCGGCGAGCCGCTCGAGCTGCGCGTCGACGTGCAGCTTGCGTTCGTCCGCGACCCCCTTCTGCGGTCCGTAGACATTCGTCGCACCACGCAGTCCGAGCAGCGGGTTGTCGACGTCGGAGGCGATGACCAGCTCGATGCCCTCGCACCGGTCCCGGGCCCCGTCGAGGTCGACGGCCGTCAGCAGCTCGAGCGCATGGGGCCCGCCCTGAAGAGCCTCGTCGGGCTGCGCGCTCGCGCCCAGGGCTGCCAGCAGACCCGCCCCGGCGTCGTTGACTCCACCGCCACCCAGTCCCACGACGATCCGGCAGGCCCCGTCGTCGATGGCTGCCGCGATCAGCTGGCCGACCCCGTACGACGTAGCCCGCTCGGGATCGCGCCGGGTGGACAGGTGCAGACCGCAGGCCTGCGCGGACTCGACGTACGCCGTGTCCTCGACCATCAGCACTCCGGTGGGCGTCTCGTCGCCGTACTGGTCGAGCACCGTCACGGACAGGACCTCACCGCCGAGGGACGCGTGCAGCACATCGACGAAGCCGGGGCCACCGTCGGACATGGGTACGAGGCGCACCTCGTCACCGGGAGCACGACGTCGCCAGCCCTCCGCCATGGCCGCGGCCGCCTCGACTGCAGTGAGGGTTCCGCCGAAGGAGTCCGGGGCGAAGAGGACGCGCATGCGGCCATCCTCGCAACCCCCCGACAGACGGGACGGTCCGGGTGGAGTGGCGCACCTCGACGCCGACGCTCCTCCCGGCGTTCGCGCACCGGGGACCGGGCTGCCTATCCTGGCTGCACCGCCGAGCACGAGCCCACGCGACCACAGATCGAGGTAGACACCTGATGGCCGACTCGACTCCACCGGATGACTGGCGCGACACGCGCGAAACGGTCCAGCTCGGTGCCGTCACCCTTGCCGGGCCCAGGCGTCGCCGCTGGCCCTGGTTCGCCCTCGGCGGTCTGGCCGCCGTGGTGGCCGCACTCTCCGTGGGCGCCTACGCCTTCGCCGGTGACCGGGTCCCGCACGGAACCCGGGTGGCTGGTGTCGACATCGGCGGCCTCGACACCGAGCAGGCGCGGGCGAAGCTGTCGGTCCGGCTCGCGTCCGCCGCCGCGCAGCCGGTCACCTTCACGTATGGCGGACGAGCCTTCAACGTCGATCCGTCGACCGCGGGGCTCACGCTCGATGTCGAACAGACCGTCGATGACGCCGGCGGCGGCCGGTCGTGGAACCCCATCCGCATCATCAGGGTGCTCGCCGGTCCTGACCGCGAGGTCGAGCCAGCGGTCGAGGTCGACCGTGCCGCGCTCGCTGCCGCCGTCGCCGACATCGCCGGCACCGTCGACGCCACGAAGTCGGAGGGTGAGGTGCGCTTCGAGGGCACCCGGCCCGTGACGAAACAGCCGGTGGTGGGTGTCACGGTCGACCAGCCGGCCGCCGTCGATGCCGCCGCCGACGCCTACCTCAGCGATACGCAGCAGGTGGACCTTCCCGTCGAGGAGTCGCAACCCGCCTTCGCGGGTTCGGAGCTCCGCGACTTCGTCGACGACCGGGCCGCGCCGGCCGTTGCGACCCCACTCCGGCTCGACCTGCCCGGTCAGACGCTGGTCCTGCGCCCGCGCCAGTTCGCGCCCGCGCTCAGCTTTGTGGTCGAGGGCGGGAAGATCGTCCCGAAGATCGACACGGACGTGCTGGCTCGACGTACCCGCCCGACGCTGGCCGCGATCACCGACAAGCCGCAGGACGCGACCCTCGTGCTCCGAGGCGGCAGGCCGGTGGTGGTGGCCGGCAGGCCGGGAGTCGTCGTCGAGACCACTGAGATCGTCGGACGCCGTGCTGGCGCGGGCGAACGAGCCGAGCACCCGGTCGGTCGAGGTCGGCACCTCGACCGCCCAGCCTGAGGTGACCGCTCGCGATCTCGAGGCGGCTCGGCGTCAAGGAGGAGGTGGGCAGCTTCGTCACCTACTTCCCGTACGCGGAGTACCGCAACATCAACCAGGGGCGGGCCGCTGAGCTGATCGACGGCACCCTGTTGCGGCCCGGCAACCTTTTCTCGTTCAACGGAACGGTGGGCGAACGGACCAAGGAGAACGGCTTCACCACCGGGTTCATCATCAGCAACGGTGTGTTCGCCGAGGACCTCGGCGGGGGCGTGTCGCAGGTCGTCACGACGACCTACAACGCCGCCTTCTTCGCGGGGCTGAAGGACGTCACCCACACTCCCCACAGCTTCTACATCGACCGCTACCCGTTGGGAAGGGAGGCGACCGTCGCCTGGCCGACCGTCGACCTGAAGTTCCGCAACACGACTCCGCACGGCGTGCTCATCCATGCCTGGGTGGTGCCGTCGACCAGCTCGTCGTACGGGGAGATGCACGTGCAGATGTTCTCGACGAAGTACTGGGACATCACGGCAGGGGTCTCCGACCGGTACGCCTACACGTCGCCTGACACCCGCTACGACTCGTCCGACACATGCGTGGCCAACACCGGCTACGGCGGCTTCCAGGTCGACGTCTATCGCTACTTCCGCCGAGTCGGCTCGACCGAGCTGGTCAAGAAGGAAACCGACCATGTCGTCTACACACCGTCGGACACCGTCATCTGCTCCTCCCCACCCCGCTGAGCCCACCTGGCCCTCCGCGTTTGCCTAGTCCACAAGCCAGCTGGCTGGTGAACTAGGCAAACGTGCGGCGGGGACAGGGCATCTGCCTCGTGGACTCGCCACGGGAGGACGACGACCACGCAGAAGCCGGACCGGCTGATCCCGCGCCGTCAACCGTCCGGCACCGACGTTAGAGTCCCGACGTGCTGATTCGCCCCATGACGTACGACGACGTGCCCGCCGTCGACACCGTGACCGCCGCCGCGTTCCACGACCTCGACGTCCGGACGCGGCCGGCCGACTGGCCCACCCCCGAACCGCGCAGCCCGGCCCGTTCGGAGCGGTGGCAGCGGCGCCTGCACCACATCGTCGAACACGACGGACCCGGTTGCTGGGTCGCCCAGGACGACTCCGGCGAGATCGTCGGGGTCGTGGCGGCGATCCTGCGCGAGGGACTGTGGTGCCTCTCGACGTACGCCGTCCGGCCGGGCGGCCAGGCGCGCGGCATCGGGAAGCAGCTTCTCGACGCGGCGCTGGCCTATGCCGCGCCGGACTCCCCCGGCTTCATCTGCTCCTCGCACGACCCCCGCGCCGTACGCCGCTACCGGCTGGCCGGGTTCGACCTGCACCCATCGATGGTGCTGTGGGGCACGGTGGACCGCTCGGCCGTGCCGTCGCTCCCCGGCGTGCGCGAGGGTGGCGTCGACGACCTGGAGCTGCTCGACGAGATCGACCGCTTGTCCCGCGGCGCCGGCCACGGCGTGGATCACACGGTCATGGTCGACCAGTACGCCCTTCGGATCATCCGGAACGGCGACCGGCTCGGCTACGCGTATACGTACGCCGCCGGTGGTCCGTACCTGCTGGGCGCGACGGACACCGAGACCGCGGCGCTCCTGATGTGGGCTTCGTTGGCCGAGGCCGGCGACGGACCCATCGACGTCGACCACCTCACCAGCCAGCACGGCTGGGCGATCGACGTCGGTCTGCGCGCCGGTCTCCAGGTGCACAACCGGGGCTACCTCGCCCTGCGCGGCATGTCGCCGCCACCGGCGTACATCCCGTCGGGCCACTTCTTGTAGGCGGTCCTGATGGAGGAGCAGCCTTCGCTGACGTGCCCCGTCATGATTTCCCCGAAACGGGGTACACCGTGACACGGCGCCAGGCCCTTGTCCGAGCCTGCCTGAGGACTCCCTGAGTCCCTGCATGAGTGCAACGATTGCGGGTACCGAGCCAACATGGTCTCGTTCGCCCCCCGGTCCTTACGCCAGTACGCCTTCATCGCCGACGGCGAGCGTGGCGCGCTGGTAGGTCCGCAGGGTGACGTGGCGTTCATGTGCGCCCCGCGCTGGCACGACGACGCCGCCTTCGCGTCCTTGATCGGCGGCAACGGCCACTTCACCGTCACCCCTCGAAGCGAGCGCTACGTCTGGGGTGGGTACCACGAGCCGGACTCCCTCATCTGGCGCAGCCGCTGGGTCACCGAGGACTCCGTCATCGAGTGCCGCGATGCGCTCAGCTTCCCGGGCGACCGGCACCGGGCTGTCCTGCTGCGGCGCATCGAGCCGGTCGACGGCGTCGCCCGGGTTGAGGCGATCCTGCAGGTCGCGGCCGGCTTCGGAGAGCACGCCATGGCCGTCAAAGCAGGTCGCTGACGGCGTGTGGCAGGGGCGGAGCGGGCCGCTGTACGTGCGCTGGACCGGCGCTCCGCGGGTCGCGGCCACCCAGGACGAGCTCCACGGCACCCTCGACGTCGACCCCGGCCACCACCACGACCTCGTCCTGGAGATCTCCGACCAACCGCTCCCGCGCGAGCTCGTCGAGCCCGATCACGCCTGGGCCGCCACCGAACGCGCCTGGCGCGAGGCCGTCCCGACCATCACCTCCTCGATCGCCCCGGGCGACTCGCAGCACAGCTACGCCGTGCTGCGCGGACTGACCAGCAGCGACGGTGGCATGGCCGCGGCCGCCACCATGGCCATCCCGGAGCGGGCGGAGCAGGGTCGCAACTACGACTACCGCTACGCCTGGATCCGCGACCAGTGCTTCACCGGCCAGGCCGCAGCCGAGGCCGGGGCGCTCCCGTTGCTCGACGACGCCCTGCGCTTCGTGTCGGCCCGCCTGCTCGACCACGGGCCGGACCTCCGACCGGCGTACACCGTCGACGGCCAGCGCGTACCCGACGAGCGCGACCTCGACCTTCCCGGCTACCCGGGCGGCGAGGCGAAGGTCGGGAACTGGGTCAACAACCAGTTCCAGCTCGACGCGTTCGGCGAGGCACTGCTGCTGTTCACAGCGGGCGAGCGGCACGGTCGCAGCGACGACACCGTCCGGCAGGCCGCGCAGACGGCGGTGCTCGGGATCGAGAAGCGCTGGACCGAGCCGGATGCCGGCATCTGGGAGCTCGACGATCAGCGGTGGGCGCATTCGCGGCTCATGTGTGCGGCCGGGCTGAGGTCGTACGCCGCCCAGCTCGGCGGATCGGACGCGCAACGCTGGCGCAGCATGGCCGACGGCTTGGTCGCCGACGTCAACCAGGACTGCCTGCACCCGTCGGGCCGGTGGAAGCGTGCCCCCGACGACGACCGCGTCGACGCGGCTCTGCTGCTGCCCGCGATCCGCGGCGCGGTGTCACGACGTGACCCACGGGCGCTCGCCACCCTGGAGGCCGTCGAGCACGACCTGGTCCGGGACGGCTACGTCTACCGCTTCCGCCACGACGACCGCCCGCTCAACGAGGCCGAAGGGGCCTTCCAGCTGTGTGGGTTCCAGCTCGCGATTGCCGAGCACCAGAACGACATGACCGTGCAGGCGATGCGCCGGTTCGAACGCGTGCGCGCCTCGGTGGGACCGCCTGGTCTGTTCACCGAGGAGTTCGACGTCGTCCAGCGCGAGCTGCGCGGCAACATGCCGCAGGGGTTCGTGCACGCTCTGTTGATCGAGAGCGCCAGTCGGCTGTCCCGACCACCTGACCCTGACCCGTTCGACAACCCAGAAGGGACTCCCCTGTGACACCTCCCAAGACCGCCCAAGTCGTCGTCGTGACCGGAGCAACCGGTGGCATCGGCCGCGCCACGGCCCGGGCCTTCGCGGCCCGCGGCGCCTCGGTCGCCCTCCTCGCCCGTGGGAAGCGCGGACTCGACGCCGCCGAGCGGGACGTCCGCGAGGCCGGCGGCAACGCGCTCACCATCCCGCTGGACGTCAGCGACCCCGACGCTGTCGAGGCCGCCGCCGAGCAGGTCGAGCGTGAGCTCGGACCGATCGACGTCTGGGTCAACGTCGCGTTCACCTCGGTGTTCGCGCCGTTCACCGAGATCGAGCCGGAGGAGTTTCGTCGCGTCACCGACGTCAACTACCACGGCTACGTCTACGCGACCCGAGCCGCGCTGAAGCGAATGTTGCCACGCGACCGCGGCGCCATCGTCCAGGTGGGTTCGACGCTGGCGTACCGCGGGATCCCCCTGCAAAGTGCCTACTGCGGCTCCAAGCACGCGCTCCAGGGCTTCCACGAGTCGTTGCGCACCGAGCTGCTGCACAACCACAGCAACGTGCACGTGACGATGGTCCAGATGCCGGCGGTCAACACACCCCAGTTCTCGTGGGTGCTGTCGAAGTTGCCCAAACAGGCGCAACCGGTTCCGCCGATCTACCAGCCCGAGGTCGCTGCCCGGGCCGTGCTGTATGCCGCCGACCACCCCAAGCGACGTGAGTACTGGGTCGGCGCCAGCACCATGGGCACGCTCGTCGCGAACGCCGTCGCGCCCGGCCTGCTCGACCGATACCTCGCGCGGACGGGCTACAGCTCACAGCAGACGAAGGACGCGCGTCCCGCCGACCAGCCGGCGAACCTCTGGGAGCCCGCGGACGGTGAGTCCGGTCACGACTTCGGTGCCCACGGGATCTTCGACGACAAAGCGAGTGCCCGGTCGCTCCAGCTGTGGGCCTCCCAGCACCACGGCGTCGTCTTCGGCGCACTCGGCGCCGGGGTGGGGCTGGGCATTGGTGCGATGGCCAAGTGGGTACGCCGATGAGGTTGGCGTCCACGGCCCGGCTGCTGCTCGGCGCGTCGCAGGTGGCCCGGCCGGAGTTCCTCGCGCGCGATGGTGCTGGTGACGAGCTGACGCTCCGGGCCATCCGCGTGTTGGGTGCCCGCGACCTGGCTCAGGGTGTGATCACGCTGATCCGCCCGAGTCGCCGGGTGATACGGGTCGGTGCGGCGGTCGACACGATCCATGCCCTGTCGATGGTGGGTCTGGCGGTCGTCGACCGGCCGTCGGCGCGCCACAGCGCTCGCGAGCGCAGCGAACGCGGCCGGCTTCGCCCTGGCCGGCTTGAGGGCCGACTAGCACCTGGAGACGGGTCGGTCACGGTCCGGCAGCGGGAGACCTCTGACGTCGTACGCCGGCGGGGCTCATAGACTGCTGACCCAGGATCGTGTGACATCCACGACGCGAGGTGCCCCGGTGACCCCTGCTCCGTCTCTCCCTCTGCTTGTCCTCGGCCGTGAGGCGGACCCGCACGCCGAGCGCGGCGTCGAGTGTCCGGGCGGGCTGCCGCCGTCCTCCGACCCCGACCTGGTCGCGAGGGCCACCGCCGCCAAGCGGGCTCTGGGCGACCGACTGTTCGTCCTGGGCCATCACTACCAGCGCGATGAGGTGATCGCGTTCGCGGACGTGACCGGTGACTCCTTCAAGCTGGCCCGGGATGCCGCCGGCAGGCCCGAGGCGGAGTACATCGTGTTCTGCGGCGTGCACTTCATGGCCGAGTCGGCCGACATCCTGACCGGGCCGGGACAGCGCGTGATCCTTCCGGACCTCGCGGCCGGGTGCTCGATGGCGGACATGGCCCGGCTGGCCCAGGTCGAGGACGCCTGGGACGCCCTGACCGACGCGGGGGTCGCCGACGTCACGGTCCCGGTCACGTACATGAACTCCTCGGCTGACATCAAGGCGTTCTGCGGTCGTAACGGCGGTGCGGTGTGTACGTCGTCGAACGCCAAGACGGCTTTGACGTGGGCGTTCGAGCAGGGCGAGAAGGTGCTCTTCCTGCCCGACCAGCACCTCGGGCGCAACACCGCAGTCCTGGAGCTGGGGCTGTCTTTGGAGGACTGCGTCGTCTTCGACCCGCGTCGACCCATGGGCGGGCTCACCGCGGACGAGCTCCGCGACGCCCGGATGATCCTGTGGCGCGGTCACTGCTCGGTGCACGGCCGCTTCAGCGCGGAGTGTGTCGACGACGTACGCCGTGCGGTCCCCGACGTGAACGTGCTCGTCCATCCGGAGTGCACCCATGAGGTCGTCACCAAGGCGGACCTGGTGGGATCCACCGAGTTCATCATCAAGACCGTCGAGGCGGCCGAGCCGGGTTCGGCGTGGGCGATCGGGACGGAGCTCAACCTCGTCCAGCGGCTCGCGAACGCGCACCCGGACAAGCGCGTGATGTTCCTCGACAAGACCGTGTGCTTCTGCTCGACCATGAACCGGATCGACCTACCGCACTTCGTCTGGGCGCTGGAGAACCTGCACGCCGGCAACATCGTCAACGTGATCGCGGTGGATCCCGAGATCGAGACCTGGGCCAAGGTCGCCCTGGACCGGATGCTCGCGCTGCCGTCGGCCACCTCTGCCAAGGACTGAGCCGGGTTGGGTTCGGACGCTGGACTGTCGCACCTGCC
Source organism: uncultured Actinomycetota bacterium (assembly GCA_963712935.1). Taxonomy (GTDB): domain Bacteria; phylum Actinomycetota; class Actinomycetes; order Propionibacteriales; family Nocardioidaceae; genus JANLYC01. The sequence goes on along the minus strand of CAVQJX010000017.1, from coordinate 32,876 downwards.
GCGGCTGCCCTCCCTCGTCGAGCCGCGCACCGAGCGGCTGCAGCTGCGTGCCTGGCGTCCCTCCGACCGGGATGCCTTCGCGGCCTTGAACGCCGACCCCGAGGTGATGCGCTACTTCCCGGGACCGCAGAGCCGGGCCGAGAGCGACGGCTTCGCTGACCGGATCGAGAGCCGGATGGCCGTGCTCGGGTATGGCTTGTGGGCACTCGAGACGGTCGACACGGGGTCGTTCATCGGGTTCACCGGGCTGAACCCGATGCCCGAGGACGTCCCGGGCTCCGGCGGTATCGAGGTGGGGTGGCGGCTGGCCCGGTCGGCGTGGGGGTACGGCTATGCGACGGAAGCCGGGCGGGCCGCACTGGCGGTGGCGTTCGACCTGGCGGCGTACGACGAGGTCTGGTCCCTGACGGCGTCGACCAACGCTCCCTTCGCGGGCGGTGATGGAGAGACTCGGGCTGCGACACGTGGCGACGGCGTTGCATCCCGCGCTGGACCCGGACAGCCCGATCGCCGAGCACGTGTTCTACCGCATCACCCGGGCGGAGTACGCGCGTCAGCGCCAGGAGTCGCGGTCGGTTGACCTAGCTCGCGAGGCAGATGTGTTGTTCCCAAGCCACGTTTGCCTAGTTCACAAGCCAGCTGGCTTGTGAACTAGGCAAACGCGAAGGGCCAGGGAGGCAGAAACGGTTGGAGAAGGTGGGGAGAGAGGTCAGAGGCCGGGGGCGTTGAACAGGGCCATCCAGCGGGACAGGTCGGCTTCGATCGGCATGTCGCCGGCAAGGACACCGCGCATCTGCAGCTCCAGCGCGTTGTCGCGCTGCTGCTTGCCGACCGGGGCGAACGGGTAGAAGGTGCCCTGCTTGTAGAGGTAGACCAACGCGAACCGGCGGTCGTCAGGACCGACGAACGTCACCAGCGAGCACAGCAACGACGGGCCGAAGCCGGCGTTCTCCAACGCCGAGTTGACCGCGTGGACGTCGGTGATCAGGTCGGAGATGGCCGTGGGATCGGCGCGGCAGACCAGCCACGTGTAGCCGAACTCGTCGGTCGTGCGCTCGACCTTGGGACCGGCGTCAGCGTCCAGCAGCTCCTGGACGTCGGACTGCGCCGCCGCGAACGCGCCACCTTCGGCCTGCCGGTAGCAGACCGATGCGACGCCGGTCGGCTTGAAGCCGGTTGCCGCCTCGAGGGTGATCGCCGCCGACGGCACCGCGAACAGGTTGTCGAGGTTGGCCGCCGGCGGCTCGCTGCGACCGAAGACGTTGCGGAACAGCTTCACGCTCAGCTCGTCGGCCGGGACAGGTCGGCCGAGATCTGCGACAGCTGGTCGAGCCGCTGCTCCAGCGGCGGGTGGGTCGAGAACAGGCCGCTGATCGACTCCTTGTTGAGCGCCGGCGCGAACATGAACGCGTTGAACGCTTGCGTCGCCCGCAGGTCGCGGGTCGGGATGCGGGCCATGTCGCCGGAGATCTTCGTCAGCGCGGACGCCAGTGCCGACGGCTTGCCGGTCAGGTAGGCACCCGCCCGGTCGGCCGACAGCTCTCGGTAGCGGCTGAGCACCCGGGTGAGCAGGAAGGAGATCAGGTAGACGACCATGCTGCCGAGCCAGATCACGATGAAGGGCACCGCACTGTTGTTGTCGCGTCGCCCACCGCCGAAGTAGAAGCCCCACCGCATGACGAGGCCGGCGGCGACACCGAGGAATCCGGCAATCGTCATCACGAGCACGTCGCGGTGCGCGACGTGGGACAGCTCGTGCGACAGGACCCCTTCGAGCTCGTCGCGGTCGAGCCGGTGCAGGATGCCGGTGGTCACACAGACCACGGAGTGGTTGGGGCTGCGGCCGGTGGCGAAGGCGTTCGGCACGTCGATGTCGGCGATCGCGACCCGGGGCTTGGGCATGTCGGCCATCGCACAGAGCCGGTCGATCATCCCGTGCAGCTCGGGCGCCTGTTCGGGTGACACCTCGCGGGCCCGCATCGCCTTCATCGCGAGCTTGTCGGAGAAGTACCACTGGCCGAGCCCGAGAGCGGTCGCGAGCACGATCACGGTCACGGCGCTGGCGCCGGACACGATGAGAGCCGCCATCACGGTGACGTAGAGACCACCGAGCAGCAGCATGACGAGACTCATCCGGGCGGTGAGCCCGGCGTCACTGCGGAATCGAGTGCTGGCCATGTCGGGTGATGCCTCGCCTTCTGGACTTCCTGCGTATGCGACGGAGACGGCCTCGCGTCGTCACCTAGTACGACGTCCGGACCTCCGCAAAGATTCCTGCAGCTCCACGGTGAAACAGCAAGAATCCGCTGTGAAAAGGTCCGTGCTCAGCCGGGAATGAGGCCGTCGTCGGCCAGCAGGTCACGGACCTCACTGAGCGTGGCCGAGTCGTGCGGGAGCACCAGGTCGGAAGGGATCAGCGCGTCGAGCGCCACGGGGGCGCCGAGCTCGCGTACCCGGTCCAGCAGCGCGCCGAGAGCCGCCGCGAAGCTCGGCTCGTCCTCGGCCGCGATCGCCGTCTCGAGCTTGCCGTCGAGCTCGTTGAGCGCGTCGACGCTGTCGTCCGGAACGTCGTACTGGCCCTCGCTCAGGATCCTGATGATCATGCCTTCTCCTCCTCAGCGTTCGGCGCTTCGATCTGGGCCGGGGCCGTTGACCCCGACAGCTGCCCCTTCATGGCAGCGAGCTGTGCCTCGACGTCGCCGGTGGCGGACATCTGCTCGAGCTCGCGGGTGATGTCGTCCTTGCCGCCGGACACGTGGTCCTCGAGCGCGCCCGAGGCGATCAGCTCGTCAACGGCACCGGCCCGCGCCTGCATCTGCGCGGTCTTGTCCTCGGCGCGCTCGATCGCCATACCGACGTCGCCCATCTCCTCGGAGATACCGGAGAACGCCTCGTTGATCTTCGACTGCGCCTCGGCCGCCGTGTAGGTCGCCTTGAGGCTCTCCTTGCGGGTGCGGAACGCCTCGATCTTCGCCTGCAGCCGCTGGGAGGCCGTCGTCAGCTTGGCCTCTTCGGCCTGCAGGTTGGTGTGCTGGGTCTGCAGGTCGGCGATCTGCTGCTGGAGCCCGGAACGCCGGGTCAGCGCCTCCCGGGCCAGGTCCTCGCGACCCTGCGCGAGCGCCTGCTGCGCCTGGCCCTGGAGCTTCGTGGATTGCTGGTCGAGCTGCTGGATCTGCAGCTCGAGCCGCTTGCGACTGGTGGCCACGTCGGCCAGCCCCCGGCGGACCTTCTGCAACAGCTCCTGTTGCTTGACGTAGCTGTAGTCGAGCGTCTCGCGCGGGTCCTCCGCACGGTCGAGAGCCTTGTTGGCCTTGGATCGGAAGATCAGTGAGATCCGCTGCATGATGCCGCTCATCGCACGCGCCTGCCCCTTCGTTGCCCCTCGTGTCCACGGGTGCCCGGAGGTGGCCTCCGGCACCGCCGCACGGCGGTTCGCCGTACGCCGCCAGCCTACGGGTCACCGGAAGGGCCCGTCACCGCCAACGGGTAGGCTGCGGTCAAACGGGACGCCGTGACCCGCCGTGACCGACACGGCGGACCGGCAGCCCTCGGTGGATGGGTAGGCAGAGTTTCGGTGTTTGGTCGGCGTACGGCAAAGGACGTGTCGACGGAGGAATCCGTCACGACGGACAAGATCGGCGGCAAGGGTCGTGCGACGCCCACCCGCAAGGAGGCCGAGGCGGCCCGCAAGAAGCGCAACGCGCCGCCGCGCAACCGCAAGGAAGCCGCCGCACTCCGCCGTGAGCGCACCAAGGCGGCCCGGGAGCGACAGCGCGAGGCCTTGGCCGGAGGCGGCTCCGACGCCTACCTGCCGGCGCGCGACCGTGGCCCGGTGCGAGGTTTCGTGCGCGACTGGATCGACTCACGGTTCACGATCGGCCAGTTCCTGCTCGTCTTCTTCTTCGTCGTCTTCGCCCTGGTCTACGTCCGTGCGCCGTGGGCGGCCAGCCTGTCGTCGAGCCTGTTCCTGACGGTCATCCTGCTCATGGTGATCGACTCGGTGCGTATCAGCCGAGGCGTCAAGAAGGCCGTCGCGGAGCGCTTCAGTGGCGAGAGCACCAAGGGCCTCACGATGTACGCCCTGCTCCGGGCCTGGCAGATGCGCCGGCTACGGCTGCCCAAACCCCGGGTCAAGATCGGCGACAAGATCTAGCCCGCCTCCGGCAGACCTCCCCGAGCGCAGCTCCGCGGGTCGACGTAGGGTCGACAGATGGACTTCAGACATCTCGGTACGTCCGGGCTCAGGGTCAGTGAGATCAGCTACGGCAACTGGCTGACGCACGGCTCACAGGTCGAGGAGGAGCAGGCACACGCCTGCGTCCGGCAGGCCCTCGATGAAGGCATCACCACCTTCGACACCGCCGATGTCTACGCGAACACGAAGGCGGAGTCGGTGCTCGGCCGGGCCCTGGAGGGCCAGCGCCGCGAGTCGGTGGAGATCTTCACCAAGGTGTTCTGGCCGACCGGACCCGGCGGACCGAACGACGCGGGACTTTCCCGCAAGCACATCCACGAGGCCATCGACGGCAGCCTGAAACGCCTCAAGACCGACTACGTCGACCTGTACCAGGCGCACCGGTACGACGTCGACACCCCGCTCGAAGAGACCATGGAAGCCTTTGCCGACGTCGTCCGGGCCGGCAAGGCTCTCTACATCGGGGTGTCCGAGTGGACCGCCGACCAGCTGCGTGCCGGTCATGCGCTGGCTCGCGAGCTCCGCATCCCGTTGGTCTCCAACCAGCCGCAGTACAACATGCTGTGGCGCGTGATCGAGGCCGAGGTGATCCCGACCAGCCAGGAGCTCGGCATCGGCCAGATCGTCTGGTCGCCGATTGCTCAGGGCGTCCTCACCGGCAAGTACCTGCCGGGCGAACAGCCACCGGAGGGGACGCGCGCGGCGCACGAGGAGGCCGGCGGCTTCCTGCGGAAGCGGATGACCGACGAGCTGCTCGAGCGGGTCCAGAAGCTGCGACCCGTCGCCGACGACCTCGGACTCTCGATGGCGCAGCTCGCCATCGCCTGGGTGTTGGCCAACCCGGCCGTGTCCTCAGCCATCATCGGCGCCTCCAGGCCCGAGCAGGTGACCGAGAACGTCAAAGCGTCCGGCCAGAAGCTCGACGCCGACGTTCTCAGGGCGATCGACGAGATCCTGGCCCACGACATCGAGCGCGACCCGGCGCTGACGCGCTCCCCCGAGTCCCGCGGCTGACCTTCTCCCGTCCAAGGATCCGAGTGTTGCGTCGCCTCGGCCAGGCAACACTCGGATCCTTTGGCTATTCCGCGGCCAGCGACATAGGACCGTAGACGACCCGGTCGTCCTCGAGCAGCGTCGCCTGCTCCGCGCCGGCGGCGGCGAGCTCGCGCCACACTTCTCCCAGCCAGGACTCGGCATCGCTCTGCGAGGAGAAGTCGGGCATCTCGAAGTGCAGAGCAGCAGGCGCGCTTTCACGGTCTTCGATGCGCCACGTCCAACCCATGTGATCCGTCCCTTCGTCGCCGGCAGTGACGCGAGCCTAGTGCGGCATGCGGGTCCAGTCCGCTCGTCGGTCCGGCACGTGCTGTGCCTTTGACTCCGAACGGCACGACGTGGGACTGTCTGTACAGCTCGCTCCGCAGGGGAAGCCGGTGCAATTCCGGCGCTGACCCGCAACCGTGAAGCGTCCTCGTCGAGGCCGCCAGCCGGGAGACCTGCGTCGGGCACGGCTCCACCTATCCGCCGAGGTCTGCGGGACGGGGCCGGACAGTTGGCCGTGCCGTTCGCCGACCGATCCGGACAGTTCTTCAGACCCTGTCCGAAAGGGTCCTCATGACCCCCCCGAGGCGCATCGCCGCCACCTTCATCACGCTGGTCCTCACCCTGGTCGCCGCTCTCGCGGGGCTCGCAGGACTCGCGCCGTCGTACGCCGGGACTGCGTCGACGGCCCAGCAGTCAGCTCTTGCCCAGGCCCGAAGTTCCGCCGCCGGCGACGGTTACACGTACTGGGCGTACTTCACCTGGGACGCTTCCGGCTCGCGCTGGGAACTGGCGCCGGTCGGCGCCAACGACAAGAAGATCGACCCCAAGGACGGGGACGTCTTCGGGTTCCGCTGGGCCCTCAATGTCGGTACCACATCGGCCCGCGAGCCCCGGGCCGACGGTGACTTCGCCGCCATCTGTGGCAGCGAGCCTGCGACTGGCTCAGGAGTGCAGATCGCCTTCGTCATCGACTACGGAACCGCTACGGACGCGCCGAAGGGCCAGGAGCCACCGCAGCCCCGCGGAATCTGCATCGACGCCAAGTCCTCCGCCACCGTGCAGCAGGCGCTGCAGGCCGTGACGCCGGTGCGTACGTCGAGCAGCGGCTTGCTGTGCGCCATCGACAACTACCCGGCGAGCGGTTGCGGCGACACGGTCAAGGGCGCCCAGAAGCCCCCGCCCGACCAGCCCGTGGAGCTGGCCCTGCCGGCTGCCGCGACCCCGTCCGGCGACGTGTCCACTGATCCGTCGAGCACCACGAGCAGCCAGTCCGGCAGCGGGTCCGACAGCGGGTCGGGAAGCGCGTCGCCGATCCTCCTCACGATCGCAATCGTGGTCATCCTGATCGTCGGGGCTCTCGTGATGCGCCGGCGACGGTCCTGATCGCGGCAGTGACAGGCTGACCACGTGCGCCCCGTCCATTCCCCCACCTACGCCCGGCCGCTCCACCCGGGCGCCTGGTGGCTGTGGGCGATCGGGCTGGCTGCTGCGGTGAGCCGCACCACGAACCCGCTGATCTGCCTGTTGGTGCTCGCGGTGGCCGGGTACGTCGTCGTGGCGCGCCGGTCCCGGGCCCCATGGGCGTACGCCTATGGCGCGTTCCTGCGCCTGGGGTTGCTCATCATCGTGATCCGGATCGTGTTGCAGGCGGTGCTCTCCAGCGAGTCGCAAGGGATCCATGTGCTGGTCCAGCTGCCCGAGATCCCGTTGCCGGACTGGGCGGCCGGGCTCAAGCTCGGCGGGCTGATCACCTGGGAGGCGGTGATCACGGCGTTCGAGCAGGGGCTGCAGCTGGCCACCATCATCTGCTGCGTCGGGGCGGCGAACGCGCTAGCCAGCGCACAGCGTCTCCTGCGGTCCGTGCCTGGTGCGCTGTACGAGGTCGGCGTCGCTGCCGTCGTCGCGCTCACGTTCGCGCCTCAGCTGGTGGCGGACGCGATGCGTGTTCGCGGCGCCCAGCGGTTGCGCGGGTACGACGGTCGCGGTCTCGGCCGCGCTGCGGCGTACCGCGATGCCCGTCCTCGAAGGTGCCCTCGGTCGGTCCGTCGAGCTGGCCGCCGCGATGGACAGCCGCGGCTACGGCCGTACGACCGACATCGCCACACGGACCCGGCGGTTCACGGCGGCGCTCGTCTTCGCCGGGGTGCTCGGCGTCTGCGTCGGCCTGTACGGGCTGCTCGACGCGAGCGCCTCGACCTGGCTGGGGCTGCCGATGCTGGCCCTGGGCGCGGGCCTGGCGTCCGGCGGGCTCGTCGTCGGGGGGCGACGAACCCGCCGGACCCGGTACCGGCCCGATCCGTGGGCCGCTCCGGAGTGGATGGTGGCGGCATCGGGCGTGGTCTGCGCGGCGACGCTGTTCGTGGTCGCGCATCAGGATCCCGCGGCCGCCATCCCGCCGTACCCGATGCAACTGCCTCAGGTGCCGCTGCTGGCGGTGCTCGGCGTCCTGGTGGCGGTGCTGCCGGCGTTCCTCGCTCCGCCGTCGCCCGACCGGATCGCGCCAGCGACCGCGCCCGCCCCCTGCCGCTGCCGCTGCCGCTGCCGCTGCTTCGGCTTCTGCGGCACCGGAACCGGCGGAGGTGCCGCGGTGATCCGTTTCGACGCCGTGAGCGTCACGTATGACGGTGCCGTCCGCCCCACGCTCGACGACGTCTCGTTCGACATCCCGGAGGGTGAGCTGTGCCTGGTGGTGGGCCCGACGGGCTCGGGCAAGTCCACCCTGCTCAAGGCGATGAACGGGCTCGTCCCCCACTTCACCGGCGGCACGGTGCAGGGAACCGTCTCGGTCGACGGACGGTCGACCCGCGACCACCGTCCCCGTGACCTCGTAGACGTCGTGGGGTACGTCGGCCAGGACCCGTTGGCCGGTTTCGTGACCGAGTCGGTCGAGGACGAGCTCGCCTACGGCATGGAGTCGCTCAGCATCGCTCCCGGGACCATGCGCAAACGGGTGGAGGAGACCCTCGACCTGCTCGGGCTCGCCGAGGTCCGCCATCGACCCCTGTCGACCCTCAGCGGTGGCCAGCAGCAGCGGGTCGCCATCGGCTCGGTGCTCACCACCCACCCTCGCGTGCTCGTGCTCGACGAACCGACGAGCGCCCTCGACCCGCAGGCGGCCGAGGAGGTGCTGGCGGCGCTGCAGCGGCTCGTCCATGACCTAGGGCTCACGGTCGTGCTGGCCGAGCATCGCCTCGAACGCGTCATCCAGTACGCCGACCAGGTGCTGCTCGTCCCCGGCGACGGCGCGCGCATCGTCGTCGGCTCACCGCCGGAGGTGATGCGTCACTCGCCGGTGGCGCCGCCGGTGGTCGAGCTCGGCCGGCTCGGCGGGTGGAACCCGCTCCCCCTGTCGGTGCGCGATGCTCGACGTGAGGCTGCCGCGATGCGCAGGTCCCTCGACGACGTACCCGTTCCCGACCACTCCGGCGTCGACCCCGGCGCGGTCCTGGCGGCCACGTCGCACCTGGTGGTGTCCTACGGTCCGACGATGGCTGTGCGCGACGTGTCGACACGGGTGAGCGCCCACGAGATCGTCGCGCTGATGGGTCGCAACGGCGCCGGGAAGTCGACGCTGCTGCGCTCGTTGGTCGGTCTCGCGAACGCGAGCGGAGGGCTGTCGGTGGGTGCGCTCGACCCTCGTCGGGTGAAGCCGTCCACGCTCATCGGCGCGGTCGGGCTGGTGCCGCAGAACCCCAGCGACATCCTGTACGCCGAGTCGGTGGCCGACGAGTGCGCCATCGCCGACCACGACGCGGGCGCGGAGGCGGGGACGGCGCGCCGGTTGCTGGCCGAGCTGGCACCGGATGTCTCGCCTGACCGCCACCCGACCGACCTGTCCGAAGGGCAGCGGCTGATCCTCGCGCTGTGCGTGGTCCTCACCGCCGCTCCTCCGCTGCTGCTGCTCGACGAGCCCACGCGCGGCCTCGACTACGGCGCGAAACGACGGCTGATGACGATCCTGCGCAAGCTCGTCGCCGACGGCCGGGCCGTGGTGCTCGCCACGCACGACGTGGAGCTCGTCGCCGAGGTCGCGACCCGGGTCGTGGTGATGGCCGAGGGCGAGGTCGTGGCCGACGGACCGACTGCCGAGGTGGTCGTCGCGTCGCCGGCGTTCGCACCACAGGTGGCGAAGATCCTGGCGCCGCGGCCCTGGCTCACGGTGTCGGACGTGGCGAACGGCCTGGCGATGGCGGAGCCGTCATGACCACCACCCAGCTGGCGCGCTCAGCCGCGGCCGGGCCGGTGCCGCTGATCCGGCTGCCGTTGCGCTCGGTCGTGGTGCTCGGGGTCGTGTCGCTCGTCGGCCTGGTCGCGTATGCCTGGCCGTTCGTGGTCCAGCCGGGCGCCGCGCTGGACAACTCGCACAGCGGAGATGCCCCGTGGTTCTTCGTGATCCTGTTGCCGATGCTGGCCGCGGTCGTGCTCGCCGACCTGTCCTCAGGCGGTATCGACGCGAAGGCGGTGGCCATGCTCGGCATGCTGGCGGCCATCGGGGCAGCGCTGCGGGCGCTCGGACCGGGAGCGGCCGGCCTCGAGCCGAGCTTCATCGTGATCGTGCTGGGGGGACGGGTCTTCGGTCGGGGGTTCGGCTTTGTGCTGGGGGCGCTCACGTTGTTCGCCGGTGCTCTCATCACCGGAGGCGTCGGGCCATGGCTGCCGTTCCAGATGTTCGCGGCCGGCTGGATCGGCTTGGCCTCAGGGATGCTGCCGCAGCTACGCGGCCAGTCGGAGGTCGTCATGCTGGCGGCGTACGGCGTCGTGGCCGGGCTGTTCTACGGGATGTTGCTGAACCTGTGGTTCTGGCCGTTCGCGGCGTACTCGCCGGAGGTCACCTACGTGGCCGGCGCCGCCTTGACGGACAACCTGCATCGCTACGGCGTCTTCTGGGCCACCACCTCACTCGGCTGGGACGTGCCCCGCGGGATCCTCACCGCCACCGCGATCCTGCTGGCCGGGCGACCCGTGCTCGCCGCCCTGCGCCGTACCGCCCGCCGCGCCCATTTCACCTGACCCCGCCCGCTCCCGCCCCTGGCCCTCTCTCGCCCCCTGCCGTCACCACTCAGCTGTCCCTCCGCGTTTGCCTAGTCCACAAGCCAGCTGGCTGGTGAACTAGGCAAACCTCACGTGGGTACTGGGTATCTGCCTTGCTCGCCTGTCCAACCCGTATGCCGACTGCCGCCCGGCCGAGGCCGGACCGCCTCATGCAGGGCCGTGTTGAGAGGATGACGTGATGCAGTCCGAGACCCGCTCCTACCGCACCGGCGGCCACGACGTCGTGCTCGACCTGACCCCTGACTGTGCGGAGTTCGTACGCCGCCAGGGCGACGGCCTGCTGCACGTCTTCGTGCCGCACGCCACTGCCGGCCTGGCCGTCCTCGAGACCGGCGCCGGCAGCGACGACGACCTGCTCGCAGCCCTCGACGACCTGCTGCCGGCGGACGACCGGTGGCGCCACCGTCACGGCAGCGCCGGCCACGGCCGCTCCCACGTGATGCCGGCCATCGTCCCGCCCTACGCCACGATCCCTGTCCTCGACGGGCACCTCGCCCTCGGGACCTGGCAGAGCATCTGTCTCGTGGACCTCAACATCGACAACCACGACCGCGACGTCAGGTTCTCGTTCCTCGGCGGTTGACCCGAGCCGGCCAACCCCAGCCAGTAACCCGAGCCGCACCGGTCCTCCTGTCCGGCACCGAGTCAGCCACCCCCGGACGCGCGTCACTGCCGCACGACGGTCCAGGACTTGTCGCGGGCACTGTCCTCGATGGCCTGGAGCACCCGCTGCACCTGGAGTCCATCCCGGAACGACGGCAGCGGGTTCTCGCCGGCGGCGATCGCGCCGACGAGGTCAGCCGCCTGGTGGGTGAACGCGTGCTCATACCCGAGCAGATGCCCAGGCGGCCACCAGGCACTCAGGTAGGGGTGCTCGGGCTCGGTGACCAGGATGGTCCGGAACCCGGCGGTCGACGCGGACTCGGTGTCGTCGTACAGCTGCAGCTCGTTCATCTGCTGGAAGTCGAAGGCGATGGTGCCCCGGCTTCCGTTGATCTCGATCCGGATCACGTTCCTGCGGCCCGTGGCAAAGCGGGTCGCCTCGAACGAGCCGACCGCCCCACCTCCGAACCGGGCCAACCACAGCGCCGCGTCGTCGACGGTCACCGCACCGCGCTCGCCGGCAGCCGAAGCCGCCGGGCCGGTCGCGTCCACAGGCAGAGGTCGCTCTGGCACGAACGTCTCGAGCATGGCCGTCACACTGGTGATCTGTTGGCCGGTGATGTACTGGGTCAGATCGACGATGTGGGCGCCGATGTCTCCCAACGCGCCCGAGCCTGCCTGCTCGCGCCGCAACCTCCAGACCAGCGGGAACTCCGGATCGACGATCCAGTCCTGCAGGTACTGCGCCCGGACATGCCGGATCTCACCCACCCGGCCGTCGTCGACGAGCTGCCGCGCCAGCGCGATGGCCGGGACGCGGCGGTAGCTGAACCCCACCATCGACCGGATCCCCCGCGCGGCGGCCAGGTCCGCGGCGTCCGCCATCAGCTCCGCCTCGTCGACCGAGTTGGCGAGCGGCTTCTCACACAGCACGTGCTTCCCGGCGGCCAAGGCCGCAACCGCGATCTCGGCATGGCTGTCTCCGGGTGTGCAGATGTCGACGAGGTCGATGTCATCGCGGGCGATCAGCGCCGCCCACTCCTGCTCGGTCGAGTCCCAACCCAACCGGGTGGCGGCCGCCGCCACCTTGGCGGCGTCCCGGCCGCACAGGGCTCTCATCTCCGGCTGAAGCGGGAGCTCGAACACGCTGCGCGCCGTCCGCCAGGCGAGGGAGTGGGCCGCACCCATGAACGCGTACCCCACCAGGCCGACCCCCAGGGGTTGCATCGCGTTCATGCCGCACTCCTCACTGTCGGGTGGTCATGTTCGCGGATGGACCGTATGACGAGCCGCCGAGTACCGCGCCCGCACCTCGTCGGAAGCGTCGTCGTGGTCCAGCTCCTGCTCGAGGTCGAGGCCCCACCGCGGCGGTGCGCTGCCTCCCGCGAGCGCCCAGGCGGCCTGCCGGGCCGCACCTCGAGCGACGTACTCACCGGGCGTGGGGATGGCGACCGGGCGGCCGAAGATCGAAGGCGCGAACGCGCGCACTGCGTGTGACGCCGCGCCCCCGCCGATGAGCACCACCCGTCGTGCGTCGACGCCTTGAGCCACCAGCGCGTCGAAGCCGTCGGCGAGCCCGCAGAGCATCCCCTCGACCGCCGCCCTGGCCAGGTTGGCCGGCGTGAGCGAGGACCGCGTCAGACCGAGCAGGCTTCCGGTTGCGTCGGGCAGGGCTGGTGTCCGTTCGCCGTCGAAGTACGGCAGCAGGGTGAGCCCGTCGGCACCGGGCGGCGCGGACATGGCGAGCTCGTCGAAGGCCGCGTGGTCGACGCCGAGCAGCTGCGCCATCGACGTCACGACACGGGCAGCGTTCAACGTGCAGACCAGCGGCAGATAGGCGCCGGTGGCGTCGGCGAAACCGGCCACGAACCCCGACGGGTCAGTGGTCGGCTGATCGGAGGTGACGAAGACGGTGCCACTCGTGCCCAGCGAGACCACGACGTCGCCGGGCTCGAGCATGAGCCCCAGTGCAGCCGCCATGTTGTCACCGGTGCCTGCTGCGAGCGCCGCCCCTGAGACAGTCCGGCCGACCTGGGCAGCGGGATCCCTGACCTCCGGCAGGACGAGTGACCGACCGAATGCCCGCTCGACGATGTCGTGCCGGTACTCCCCGGTCGCGGGCGACCAGTACCCGGTCCCCGATGCGTCACCCCGGTCCGTCGTGACCGCCGTGCTCGACCCGCCCAGTCGAGCGGTCAGCCAGTCGTGGGGCAGCACGCAGGCATGAGCACGGGCTGCGACCTCGGGCTCGTGGTCTCGCATCCAGCGCAGCTTCGTCACCGTGAAGCTCGCCACCGGCACCGAGCCGACGGCGCGCGCCCAGAACTCCGGACCATCGGTCTCGGCGACCAGGTCAGCTGCTGCCTGCGCTGACCGGTTGTCGTTCCACAGCAACGCAGGTCGTACGACGTCGCCGGCCTCGTCGAGCAGCACCATGCCGTGCTGCTGACCCGCCACCGACACTGCGGCGACGTCGTCGAGCAGTCCGTCACCGGCTTGCTGGAGGGCGTCCCACCAGGCCCCGGGGTCGACCTCGGTCCCGTCCGGATGCGGATAGCGCCCTTCGGCGAGCACGTCACCGGAGTCCGCATCGCAGACGAGCACCTTCGTCGACTGGGTCGACGAGTCGACCCCCGCAACCTTCGTCACGACCGCGCACCGTTCATGCAGCGGAGCGTAGTCGCCCCGCCCGGCCCCGAACGGCAAACGGATCAGGCCGCGAGTACCTTGGCGCGATGCCGACCCCGGACTTCATCGTCGCCCTGCGCACCAAGATCGGAACCGACCTGCTCTGGCTACCCGGCGTCACGGCCGTCGTGTTCGACGACGCGGAGCGTGTCCTGCTGACCTACCGGGCCGATGATCCCCGCTGGCACCTCGTCAGCGGGATCCTCGAGCCCGGCGAGCAACCGGTCGAGGGTGTCCTGCGCGAGGTCCGCGAGGAGACCGGCCTGCAGGTGTCCGTCGAGCGGATGAGCTCGTGCTGGGCAGGACAACCGGTGGTCGTCCCCGGCAACGGCGACCGGTGTCAGTTCCTCGACCTGGCGTTTCGCTGCCGTCATCTGTCGGGCGAGCCGTACGCCGCAGACGAGGAGAACACTGATGTGCGGTGGTTCCCCCTCGACGAGCTACCTCCGTTGAAGGAGACGGCGCTGCGCCGGATCGAGCACGCCCGCCGGGTGGAGGGTCCGCCCTACCTCATCACCTGAGGCAAGACCCGGGCTGAGCCGTCATACCGCCGGCTGGACGGAGCCGTCATACCGACCGGCTGGACGGACGTGCCCAAGGCAAACACAGAGTGCACAAGCGGGATTTGCCTAGTTCACAAGCCAGGTGGCTTGTGAACTAGGCAAACGCACGGCCAGGGAGGGAGCCAGGGAGGGAGCGGGGGGTCAGGTGGAGGGAATGACGAAGGGGGGCTTGGTGACGGTGAAGCGTTCGTCGCGGCCGCGGACGTCGACGCTGACCTCGTCGCCATCAGTGACAGAGGCGTCGAGCAACGCCAATGCCACCCCGGCCTTGCGGGTCGGCGAGAAGGTACCCGACGTGATCTCCCCGATCGGCTCGCCGACCATCGCTGCGGGATCCGAGTCCGCGGACCCGGCGGGAACCTCGACCTTCCGCACCTGCATGTGGGGGCGCGGGATGCCACGTCCGGTCGCGACGAGCCCCCGCAACAACCGTTTCGGCCCCGACTCGCGTTCGGCGCGCAACGCCGTGTGACCCCAGAACGACTCCTTCTTCCATCCCACCGCCCAGCCGAGACGTGCCTGGACCGGCGTGATGGTCGGCGAGATGTCCTGACCGTGCAGCGGATAGCCCATCTCGGTACGCAGCGTGTCCCGCGCCCCCAACCCGGCCGGCACGATGCCCAAGCCCTCACCCGCGGCGAACAACGCATCCCAGATCGACAGTGCGGCAGCGTTCGGGATCACCAGCTCGAAGCCACGTTCGCCGGTGTACCCGGTCCGGCACACGATGACGGGGGTGCCCTCGTGGTCGACCTCGACGAACGACATGTACTCGTGTCCGGTCGGGAAGCCGATCGCCCCCAAGAGCTGCTCGCTGGCGGGCCCCTGCACAGCGAGGATCGCGTAGTCGCGGTGCAGGTTCTCGACCGCGACGCCGTCGGGAGCGGTGGCGGCCAACCGGCGTACGACCTCGGTCGTGTTGGCGGCGTTCGGGATCAGGAAGATCTCGTCGTCGTTCCGCACGTAGGCGATCAGGTCGTCCACGACGCCGCCGTCGTCGGCGCAGCACAGCGTGTACTGCGCCTGACCCGGGCCGATCCGGCCGAGGTCGTTGGTCAGGCAGTCGTTGACGTACGCCGCTGCGCCCGGCCCGCGCACGACGGCCTTGCCGAGGTGGCTGACGTCGAAGACACCAACGCCTGACCTGACCGCGTTGTGCTCCTTGACCGCTCCCGTGTACTCCAAGGGCATCAACCAGCCGGCGAAGTCGGAGAACTTCGCACCTAGCGCAGCGTGGCGCGCCTGCAACGGTGAAGTCAGGCGATCGTCGGCGTGGGGGGCGGTCTGCTCGGCCATAGTTTGCGAACCTATCGCAGGCGGTAGAGTCGCGGGCGACCACCGACCTGGCAGGACGAGGGGAATCCGTACACGTGATCGTCGACAACGCACGAAGCAATGCCAGCCTCCGCAGCAGCAGCCCCCGAACCATCAAGGCCGACGTGGTCGTCATCGGCGTCCACGGCTCCCCTGATGCCCCCGACACCCTCGCTGTCGCCTCGGGCGCCGAGGATGTCGCCGCAGCGTTCGGCAAGGGCTTCCTCGACACGCTGCGCCAACTCGGCGTGTCCCCCCGCGTTGGCGAGACCTGCAAGTTTCCGACGGCCGGCAACCTCAAGGCACCGTTGCTCGTGACCGTGGGCCTGGGACCCGTCCCCGACGGCGACCCAGACCTCGAGCTGCTTCGTCAGGGGGCGGGCGCGGCTGCCCGAGCCATGGCGGGCAAGCAGAGCGTGGTGCTGGCGCTTCCGGCGTCATCCGACGAGCAGGTGCGAGCTGTCGCCGAAGGCGCCCTGCTCGGCAACTACTGCTTCGACCACTACCTCACCAAGAAGCACGAGCCCATCGGCGAGTTTGTCATCGTGACCGACAACGCCCGCTCACGCACCGCCCGCGCGGCTCTCGCGGATGCCGCCGCGGTCGCGGCCGCGGTCAACTTCGCCCGCGAGCTCGTCAACCTGCCCCCGAACGACCTCTACCCGGAGTCGTTCGCTGACGTGGTCAAGCAGGAGAGCAAGGGCACCAAGGTCACGGTCACCATCACCGACGAGAAGGCGCTCGTCGCCAAGGGCTACGGCGGCATCGTAGGCGTCGGGATGGGGTCCATCCGTCCTCCACGTCTCGTCAAGCTCTCCTACAAGCCGGCCAAGGCTGTCGCGCACATCGCGCTGGTCGGCAAGGGCATCACCTTCGACTCCGGAGGGCTGTCGATCAAGCCGAGCAACGCCATGGCCACGATGAAGTGCGACATGTCCGGAGCGGCCGCGGTGGCGGCTGCGACCTTCGCGATCGCCGAGCTGGGACTCCCTGTCCGGGTGACGACGTACGCCTGCCTGGCCGAGAACATGCCTTCCGGTCACGCGACCCGGCCGGGCGACGTGTTGACGATGTACGGCGGCAAGACGGTGGAGGTGCTCAACACCGATGCGGAGGGACGGCTCGTCCTGGCCGATGGGATCACGACGGCCAACCGCGACAAACCCGACCTGCTCATCGACGTCGCCACCTTGACGGGCGCCTGTGTCGTGGCCCTCGGGCGCCAGGTTGCCGGCGTGTTCAGCAACGACGACGACTTGCGCGACGAGCTCCCCCGGGTCGCCGCTCGCGCGGGTGAGCAGATGTGGCCGCTGCCGATACCGGAGGAGATGAGGGACAAGGTCCGCACGACCAAGATCGCCGACCTGAGCCAGCACAACCCCGAGCAGTGGGGCGGCGCCTTGTATGCGGCGGCTTTCCTTCGGGAGTTCGTCGCCGACGGCACGACCTGGGCGCACATCGACATCGCTGGCCCGGCCTTCAACGAGGCGGCACCGGCGGGCTACACCCCGAGAGGCGGCACCGGTTCGGCCGTCCGCACCCTCGTTCAGCTTGCTGCCGAACGCTCCGCCTGACGGACCACAACTCACGGTTCAAGGAACCAGAACTCACGGTTCAACGATGGCCCTGCGCGCCAGCTGATCCAGCGCGGCGCCCACACAGCCTGGCGCGTCCAGCCAGACGAAGTGCCCGGCGCCCGGCACGACTTGCACCTCAGCGACGACTCCGATGACGTCGGCCGTGTCACGGGAAGCGGACAGCGGCACCGGACTCCGCTCCCCGTGCACGAAGACCGTGGGGACGGTGAGCCCCCGGAGCCTTGGCTCAAGCGTAGGCAGCTCCGCTATCGCTGAGGTGAGCGTCAGCGCGACCATTGATGGGCTCACGCGCAGATCCGGGAACGGCGCGGCGCGGTCCGGGCTCGGGAAGTACGCCGGCCAGAAGATGCGCAGAGACTCGACTGCCTCATCGGCGGTGGCGTCGCCCGTCATGAGCCTCTCGTCGAGGGCCGCGCCCCGGGCGATCTCCTCGGGCGGCGTTCGCCGGATCAGCTCCGCCTCGAACGCGGCGTACCCGCCGTCTCCGACACCGCCGAGCGGGTCGATGACGAGCGCCCCGCGGACCCGGTCGGCATGCGACGCGAGCAGGTGGAGCAGCAGGTTGCCACCCCAGGAATGACCCGCGACGATCGCACGTCGCCACCCCAGCTCGTCCAGGACGGCCACCACGTCGGCGAGATGGGTCCCCACGTCATACGGCCCGGCCAGCGTCGAGGGTTCGAGACCGCGTTGTTGGTAGGTCGCGACGTGGTAGCGATCGCGAAGCCCGTCGGCGACGGGCTCCAGATACTCCGACACCGGCCCACCGTGGAGCAACAGGACCTCGGGCCCCGTCCCCCCGACATGACCGACGACCTCGCCCCCGGCGACGGCAGCGGCGAATCTGGTCGGTACGTCCATGATCGAACGGTAGGACCCCGCGGCCGGCTGCGGCCCGCAAACGGTCGAAGCGGTCGGTCAGGAGTCGACACGCGTGCGGATCGCCCCCCGGACGCTCCGCCTCACGAGCCACAACTCACGGCTCGACGAGGGGGCTCAGGGGGTTGTGTCGGTCGAGCCGGCCTGACTGCCCTTCTGGCGACGGTTGTAGGCACGCATCCGGTCGGGGTAGCCGACCACGGCCGCGTCGTAGCTGGGGATGCCGTGCTTGTTGGCGAAGTGGTGCGCCCACTCGACCGAGGGGACCCGGCGGCGTGTCCACTCTCCGTCGATGGCCACCAGCAGCATCGTTACGTCGGTGACAGCCGTGCGCGGCTCGATGAAGCCCTCGATGCCGGAGCGGGTCGACACCCACTCCTTGAGGTAGACCGAGTCGGCAGACTCGGCTGTACGCAACGTGCCAGGCTTGTTGCGTCGGCGCCGCAGAATCCCCATGACGGTCCTCTCGAGCAGTGCTCACCATGCACCCCCAGTATCGCCTACCCGTCCAAGCGGTCCCGGCATTTCGGGGTGATCACGACCCGAACGGTCTCCTCCCAGGCTGGCTGGCGAGCGACAGTGGCGTGGTGCAAGGATGGGCGAGACCCACGTCGACCGCCGCGATCCGGCTGGTACGACGCGCACTCATCCGACTCGACCCAGGCTTCGGAGGCAGACCGTGGCGGACGCCGGCAACCGATTCGACATCCTCATTCTCGGCGGAGGCAGCGGTGGCTACGCCTGCGCGCTCCGCGCGTCCGAGCTCGGGCTCAGCGTCGGCCTGGTCGAGGAGGACAAGCTCGGCGGCACCTGCCTGCACCGTGGGTGCATCCCGACAAAGGCTTTGCTCCATGCCGGTGAGATCGCCGACTCCGTCCGCCACGCGGACATGTTCGGGATCACCGCCACCCTCGACGGTGTCGACCTTGTCGGCGTCAACAGCTACAAGGACGGCGTCGTCAGCCGGCTCTACAAGGGGCTGCAGGGATTGGTCAAGAGCCGCGACATCACCCTCATCGAGGGACACGGCACGCTGGTCGCGCCCCACACCGTCGAGGTCGACGGCACGCGCTACGACGGCACGTATGTGGTGCTGGCGTCCGGCTCGTACACGAAGAGCCTGCCGGGGCTGGACCTCGACGGCGAGCGCGTGCTGGGGAGCTGGGACGCGCTGCAGCTCGAGACCGTGCCGACCCACGCGATCGTCCTGGGGGGCGGCGTCATCGGCGTCGAGTTCGCCAGCGCCTGGCGCTCGCTCGGTGCAGAGGTGACGATCATCGAGGCACTCCCACGGCTGGTGGCAGCCGAGGACCCCGCTTGCTCGAAGGCAGTCGAGCGCGCGTTCCGCAAGCGAGGCATCGCGTTCAAGACCTCCACGCCGTTCGCCTCGGTCGACAAGACCGAGAGCGGCGTACGCGTCGTGGTCGAGTCCGGCGACACGTACGACGCCGACCTGCTGCTCGTCGCCGTCGGCCGCGGGCCCAACACAGCCGACCTTGGCTACGAGGCGCAGGGCATCGCGATGGATCGCGGCTTCGTCCTCACCGACGAGCGACTGCGCACCAACGTCGACAAGGTGTATGCCGTGGGCGACATCGTGCCGGGGATGCAGCTGGCTCACCGTGGTTTCCAGCACGGGATCTTCGTGGCCGAGGACATCGCAGGGCTCAACCCGCCACCGATCGATGAGGCCGGCATCCCCCGTGTCACGTACTCCGACCCTGAAGTCGCCTCAGTCGGGCTGACCGAGGAGGCCGCGAACGAACGCTACGGCGCCGACCAGGTCGAGTCGCTGACCTACGACCTCGGTGGCAACGGCAAGAGCCAGATCCTCAAGACTCAGGGGTTCGTCAAGCTCGTCCGCGAGAAGGACGGCCCCGTGGTCGGTGTGCACATGGTCGGCGCCCGCGTCGGCGAGCTGATCGGTGAGGCTCAGCTGATCTACAACTGGGAAGCCTTCCCGGCCGATGTAGCCGCCCTCGTCCACATGCACCCGACCCAGAACGAGGCGCTCGGTGAAGCGCACCTGGCGCTGGCCGGCAAGCCCCTGCACACCCACGCGTGACCCGGGACGGGCAGCGCGCCGAGCGGGCGTGATGACTAGGGTGTCTGGGAGGGCCGGAGCGCTCGCTCCAGCGGGCGCAGGCCGCCGGACCACCCCGTAGGCTGGCGCCTGCGATGCACGACCGACATCGGATACGACGAAGAGGACCTCGACCGACATGGCGACAGACGTAACGCTCCCCGCTCTCGGCGAAAGTGTCACCGAGGGCACTGTCACGCAGTGGCTCAAGTCCGTCGGTGACGACGTCGCCGTCGACGAACCCCTGCTCGAGGTCTCCACTGACAAGGTCGACACCGAGATCCCCTCGCCGGTGGCGGGCAAGCTCCTGGAGATCAAGGCGGCCGAGGACGAGACCGTCGAGGTCGGCGCCGTGCTCGCTGTGATCGGTGACGACGGCGACTCGTCAGGTGGAGGTACGTCGGAGGAGCAGTCCGACGGCGGGGGCGATTCCTCCGAGTCCCAGGACCAGGGTGAGGACCAGGCCGCTGCCGAACCCACCCCCGAGGACCAGCCCGACGAGGCACCGTCCGATGGCGACGGCGAAGAGCCGCGCGACGAGTCGCCCTCCGAAGAAGCCCCGACGACGCAGGCCGACACGTCCTCCTCAGGTGGTGACTCGGTGGACGTCAAGCTGCCCGAGCTCGGCGAGAGCGTGACCGAGGGCACCGTCACCCAGTGGCTCAAGTCCGTCGGTGACGACGTCGCCGTCGACGAACCTCTGCTCGAGGTCTCCACTGACAAGGTCGACACCGAGATCCCCTCGCCGGTCGCCGGCAAGCTCCTGGAGATCAAGGCCGCCGAGGACGAGACCGTCGCGGTCGGCGCCGTCCTCGCTGTCATCGGCAGCGGCAGTGCAGCCGCGGGTGGCAGCGGCGGGGACTCCGACCAGGCCGAGGGCAGCCACCGCGCCGAGGAGTCTGCTCCGCGCGAGGACGCGACACCCGCACACGAACCCGAGTCTGCGGAGGAACCCGAGTCTGCGGAGGAACCCGAGCCCGCGGAGGAACCCGCCGCATCGACCGAAGCGGCACCCGAACCGTCACGCGCGACACGATCGAGCGCCTCGGCTGAGAGTGACAGCCGTAGTTACGTGACGCCGCTGGTTCGCAAGCTCGCAGCGCAGCACAACATCGACCTGTCCAGCCTGTCTGGCACCGGGGTGGGTGGCCGGATCCGCAAGCAGGACGTCCTCGAGGCGGCCGCGAAGGCGGACGAGGCGGCGAAGGCCACCGAGGCGCCGGCGGCACCGGCCGCGAGCGCCCCCACCACGCCTGCCGCCCCTCGCCCCGAGCTCAGCGCACTGCGGGGCAAGACGGAGAAGCTCAGCCGGCTCCGCAGGGTCATCGCGAGCCGCATGGTCGAGTCGTTGCACGTCTCGGCCCAGCTCACCACCGTCGTCGAGGTCGACGTCACCGCGATCTCACGACTGCGCGACCGGGTGAAGGCGAGTTTCGAGCAGCGCGAGGGCGTCAAGCTGTCGTTCCTGCCGTTCTTCGCCAAGGCCGCGATCGACGCGCTCAAGACCTACCCCCAGGTGAACGCGTCGATCGACACCGAGGCCGGAGAAGTCACCTATCACGACGGCGAGCACCTCGGCGTCGCCGTCGACACCGATCGCGGACTCCTGGTTCCGGTGATCAAGGACGCCGGCGACCTGTCGATTGCGGGCCTGTCGCGCAAGATCGCCGACCTGGCGGCGCGCACCCGCGACAACAAGATCTCGCCCGACGAGCTGTCCGGCGGCACGTTCACGCTGACCAACACCGGCAGCCGGGGCGCATTGTTCGACACGCCGATCATCAACCAGCCGCAGGTGGCGATCCTCGGGACCGGCACCGTGGTGAAGCGGCCAGTGGTGATCAGCGACCCGAACCTCGGCGAGACGATCGCGATCCGGCAGATGGTCTACCTGGCCTTGACCTACGACCACCGGCTTGTCGACGGTGCCGACGCCGCCCGGTTCCTGTCAACGATGAAGCAGCGCCTCGAGGAGGCCAACTTCGAGTCCGAGCTCGGCATCTAGCCTCCCCCGCGCCGGTTCCGGTCCCAGGGTCAGGACCGCATCCGGCCCAGGTCCGCTACTCGGCCAGGGCAGCCAGGAACTGACCCTGGCCACCGGCGAGGTCCACAGTGAGCGGCAGCTTCTCCCACCGGCAGCTGAAGACCATCCCGGCGTCGCTGCCGTCGCCGACCACCGTGTGCTCCCAGGACTCGGGGCCGCCATCGGGGGCCGCCAGGTGCACATAAGTCGTCATCGACGGGCCGCCGGGTTCGTCGAGCCCGAGCTCCACGAAGCCGACCTGGTCGACATACGCGAGGTCATCGAGACCGGTCTCCTCCCGGATCTCACGCACAGCTGCCTCCACGAGGGCCTCGAAGGGGAGCATCCCGCCCGCCGGGATCTGGGTGCCCGACGGGTCGTCGGGGTCGTCGTCGCGGTGGTCGAAGACCAACAGCTCGGCTCCGGCCCCGGTCGACCGCGTCACATAACAGGCCACTCTCCGGCGCACGGCATACGTCGTCATGGGGCCGAATTTACGCAAGATGCGCGCTGATGCGCTGATGCGGGCTCAGCACGGCAGGATTGCAGCATGAGGATCATGATTGCCGGGAGCTCAGGGTTCCTGGGGAGCGCACTCGTCAGCTCGCTCCGAGACGAGGGCCACCACGTGACTCGACTGGTCCGGCGGGAACCCCGCGGTGACGAGGCCCGCTGGGATCCCTACTCCGGCAAGCTCGTCACGGAGCTGCTCCACGACGTCGACGCCGTCGTCAACCTCGCCGGGGCCCCGTTCGTGCACTGGCCGTGGACCGCGTCGTACAAACGATCGATCCTCGAGAGTCGGGTCCGGACGACCACGACCCTGGCCGACTCGATAGCGGACCTGGTCGACAAGCCGGTCCTGGTGAACGCCAGCGGCGCCGACTTCTACGGCGACGACCGCGGCGACGACCGCCTCGACGAAACCGCCCCGACCGGCCAAGGCTTCCTCGCCGAGGTGGTGCGGCAGTGGGAGGCGGCGACCACGAGTGCCAGCGAGGCGGGCGCCCGCGTCGTCAACCTTCGAACCAGCGCCGTCCTCGACAAGCGTGGTGGCCCGATCAAGGTGATGGGGATCCCCTTCCGGCTGGGCATCGGCGGCCGCGTCGGCAACGGCCGACAGTGGTTCCCGTCGATCAGCCTGCCTGATTGGCTGAGTGCGGTGAACCGGTTGATCTCCGACGACTCGATGCACGGCCCGTACAACCTCAGCGGCCCGCAGCCGGTGACGAACGCCGAGTTCACCCGCATCCTGGCGGCTCAGCTGCACCGCCCAGCGGTGCTCGTCGCTCCCGCCGGCCCACTCCGGTTCGTGCTGGGTGGCCTCGCGACCGTGGTCATCGGCAGCCGCCGCGTACTGCCCGCACGCTTGCTCGAAGCGGGTTTCACGTTCGCCCACCCCACGACGATCAGCCAGGTCGAGGCCGCCTATGCGCCGCCCAGGTGATCTCCGCAATCCGCCAGCCGACTCCCGTCCGGGTGAGCGTGATCAGGTGCCGACTGGGCCGGTCGGTCGGAAGGGCTCGCGAGGCGACGCCGTCCGCTTCGTGCGCTGCGGTTGCTTGCAGGCGGTCGACCACCCGAAGGCGGACGAGACCAGGTCCGGTGGCCACGATCTCGATGTGCCGGTAGCGCATGGTCACGCCGCTGACGCAGAGCCCTCGACGCAGGTACGCCGTCAGTCGGGAGACGTCGCGGCCGAGCACCGCGCTGCCGGGCACGAACACGGTGGCCAGCTGGCGCCGATGTCCGTTCTCCCACGCCTGCTCACGCCTCAGGTCGAGGGCGTGCAGCACACCCCGCCACCGGCGCGCGGAGGGGCGCGCCGGTCGGGGTGGCACCGACACGTGGTCGGCTGCTCCCGCGGCGGACGGCGCCCCGGACCAGTCGCGAGCCGCGTCGACCAGCCGAGCGTCCCGCATGTTCTCCAATCCGACGGCAGCAGCCGTGACGAATACCAGGAGCACACCCACGACCACCCGCACACGGCGCCGCGACCCGTTCGTCGTGGCGTGCGGGCGGCGGTGGGTCGGCACCCTGGTAGACATCAGCCCACCTTGCCCCAATTCGGGTCCGTCGCGAGCGGTCTGTCCACAGACCACCTCTGCGGATCCGTCCGAAACCCGGCGACCCGGCCCGTAACCTGGTCTGGCCGGCCACAGACGTAAGGACACCGCGTTGACGTTGTTGAAGACCACCGGCGGTACGAGCCCGGTCATCCCCACCTCGCGGACCACCGCCGCCCCTGGGCGGCCACCACGCGGCGCCGCCACCTCGCTGTACGACGCTGCCGCGAGCCGGATCGCCCGCGCCATCGTCAAGACGGCGGCCCGCCGCGTCGACGTGCGTTTCACGTTCCCGGACGGATCCGCCTGGGGCCCGACCGCGCCGGGGACCCCGGTGTTCGCGGTGATCAAGCCGGACGCCTTCTACCGCCGGCTGGGGCGCGATCTGAAGATGGCGTTCGGCGAGGCCTACGTCGCCGGCGAGTGGCGAGCCGGGCGAGGGCACCGATCTTGCCGACCTGCTCACCCCGTTCGCCTTGAGACTGGCCGATCTCGTGCCGGCACCCGTACGCAAGCTGCGTGTCGTCATCGACCGGCGGCTCCCGCACCACACGACCAACACCCGAAGCGGGTCGAAGTCGAACATCGAGGCGCACTACGACATGTCGAACGAGCTGTTCAGCCAGTTCCTCGACGAGACCATGACCTACTCCGCCGCCTGGTTCGACGACCTCGAGCACGAGGACCTCGGGACGGCTCAACTGCGCAAGATCGACGGGATCCTCGACTACGCCGGCGTGACCGAGGGCACCCGCGTGCTCGAGATCGGCAGCGGTTGGGGGTCGCTGGCGATCCGCGCAGCGGAGCGCGGCGCCACCGTCACCTCGGTCACCTTGTCGCGCGAACAGGCTGAGCTCGGCAATCGCCGGATCAAGGAACGTCGGCTGGACGACCGGGCCCACATCGAGATCCGCGACTACCGCGATGTCGAGGGCCAGTACGACGCGGTCGTGTCGATCGAGATGATCGAGGCGGTCGGTGAGGAGTTCTGGCCGAGCTACTTCTCGACGATCGACGAGCATCTGGCACCAGGCGGCAAGGTCGCCATCCAGGCCATCCTGATGAGCCACCAGCGCATGCTCGAGACCCGTAACTCCTACGGATGGATCCAGAAGTACATCTTCCCCGGCGGCCTCATCCCGTCGATCCAGGCGATCGAGGAGGTCTGCGCCGAGCACACCGAGCTCCGCATCACCGACCGTCGCGAGCTAGGTCCCCACTACGCCGAGACCCTGCGGCGCTGGCGCCGCGACTTCCTCGCCCACTGGGAGACGATCAAGCCGATCGGCTACGACGACGACTTCCGCCGCATCTGGGAGTTCTACCTCGCCTACTGCGAGGCCGGGTTCGCCTCTCGCTACCTGGGGGTGTCCCAGATCCGGTTCGCCCGGGCTGCCGAAGGCCCGGCTCACTGACCTTCAGCCCTCGGCTACCGTGGAGGACGTGGTGACCGTGCGATGACCGCCGTCGACGAACGGCGCGAACCCTGTGCCGACGCCCCCCGTGCTGCCCTTCGAGCACGTGGGCTTCGGCGATCAGGCGATGCCGTACGACCAGGCGTGGGACCTGCAGCGCCGCCTCCACGCGCAGCGTGTGGCGGACGAGATCGACGACGTCGTCCTCATGCTCGAGCACCCTTCGGTCTACACCGCCGGCAAACGCACCGAGCCACAGGACCGCCCGGTCGACGGCACCCCGGTCATCGAGGTCGACCGCGGCGGAAAGATCACCTGGCACGGCCCCGGCCAACTGGTGGCCTACCCGATCACCAAGCTACCCGCGCACGTCTACGTCGTCGACTACGTGCGTCGCCTCGAGGAGGCGCTCATCCGCGCGTGTGCCGACCTCGGGGTGGCCACGGGGCGCGTCAAAGGGCGCAGCGGCGTCTGGCTGGCGGCCGACATCGGAGCCAACGGCCGGCCCGAACGCAAGGTTGCGGCGCTCGGCGTCCGCGTCTCTCGCGGCGTCACCATGCACGGCCTCGCACTCAACTGCGACAACGCCACCCGCGGCTTCGACGCCATCGTGCCCTGCGGGATCGCCGACGCCGGCGTGACATCGCTGTCGGCCGAGCTCGGACGAGACATGCCGGTCGAGGAGGTGCTCCCGTTCGTCGAACGGCACCTGGCCGACCTGCTCGCCTGGGGACCGTACGCCAAGAGTCCAGACCTGCACCGGCCCGAGGCGTCGCCAGCCGCCGCGATCACGTACGGCCTTCGCCCGCCGTCGTGACCGGAGGCACTCACTGCGGACTTCGGCCCGGCGGCGGCACCGCGTAGGCTGGGGTCCGTGACGATTGCCCCCGAAGGTCGGAAAATGCTGCGCCTGGAAGTGCGCAACGCCGAGACCCCGATCGAGAAGAAGCCCGCCTGGATCAAGACCCGGGCGACGATGGGGCCGGAGTACCGTGAGCTCCAGTCCCTGGTCAAGAGCGAAGGGCTGCACACGGTCTGCCAGGAGGCGGGCTGCCCCAACATCTTCGAGTGCTGGGAAGACCGCGAAGCCACGTTCCTCATCGGCGGCGACCAGTGCACCCGTCGGTGCGACTTCTGCCAGATCGACACCGGGAAGCCGCAGCCACTCGACCGCGACGAACCCCGCCGTGTGGCCGAGAGCGTGCAGACCATGGGCTTGCGGTACGCCACGATCACCGGCGTCGCCCGCGACGACCTCCCCGACGGTGGCGCCTGGTTGTACGCCGAGACCGTCCGGCAGATCCACGAGCTCAACCCCGACACCGGCGTCGAGAACCTCATCCCCGACTTCAACGGTCTCCCTGACCTGCTTCGCGAGGTGTTCGAGTCGCGCCCGGAGGTCCTCGCCCACAACGTCGAGACGGTGCCGCGGATCTTCAAGCGCATCCGGCCGGCGTTCCGCTACGAGCGTTCTCTCGACGTCCTGACCCAGGCCCGCGAGTTCGGGCTGATCACGAAGTCCAACCTGATCCTCGGCATGGGCGAGACCCGCGACGAGGTCTCGCAAGCGCTCCGTGACCTGCATGACGCAGGCTGCGACCTGCTCACGATCACCCAGTACCTCCGGCCGAGCGTCCGCCACCACCCGATCGAGCGTTGGGTCCGGCCCGAGGAGTTCGTCGAGCTGCAGGCCGAAGCGCTGGAGATCGGCTTCGCCGGCGTCATGAGCGGGCCGCTCGTGCGGTCTTCGTACCGCGCAGGACGTCTCTACCAACAGGCAGTAGAGTCGCGGGACGCGCAGGTTTCCGCCTGACCGCGCCACCACCCGCACCGCGAGCGCAACGAACGAGGACCCCGACACATGGCACGCAAGGACAAGGCAAGCGAGAAGAAGCAACGAGCGCTGAGCAAGCTCATCGAGGCGTACAAGGTGACCCGGGAGCGCGACAAGCGCGTGGGGATCGTGTGCCTGGCCTGGTTCCTCGGTGTCGGCCTCATCGTCGGCGCCGTCTTCTGGGTGCTGATCCACCCGCTTGCCGGCATCGTCGTCGGCCTGCCGTCCGGTGCACTCGCCTGGATGATCGTGTTCGGGAGGCGCGCCGAGAAGGCGGCCTACGCGCAGATGGAGGGCCAGCCGGGTGCTGCTGCCGCCGCGTTGGGCGTGCTGCGACGAGGCTGGCAGGTGCAGCCGGCGGTGTCGGTCACCAAGAGCCAGGACATCGTGCACCGGGTCGTCGGACGTCCCGGCGTCATCCTGATCGGTGAGGGGAACCCGCAACGGGTCCGCAACCTGCTCGGCGTGGAGAAGAAGAAGCATGCCCGGGTGGTCGGTGAGATCCCGATCTATGACATCGTCTCCGGCGACTCCGGTGACGACGCGATCCCGATCAACCGGCTCGCCAAGCACATCATGAAGCTGCCCAAGAACATCGCTCCGGCCGACGTCACCGACGCACTGCAGCGGCTCAAGGCGCTGGACGCCATGCGCCCGCAGATGCCGATCCCGCGCGGACCGATGCCCACCAGTGCCAAGCAGGCGCGCCAAGCCATGCGTGGCCGGTAGCCGCGACCCGTGCGCATGGGGACGGTAGGCATCCGACGGCGCCACCGTGACGAATCATGCGTGTGACCACTCCCCTGCCGTTCGCCGGGCGCCCGCTGATCGAAGGCGGCTGCGATGGCTGACCGTCCCCGGGTCGCGATCATCGGGGCCGGGGTCTCCGGGCTCACGGCCGCCTACCTGCTCTCGCGCACGCATGCGGTCACGCTGTTCGAGCGCGAGCCACGCCTCGGCGGGCACGCCCACACCCACGACGTCACGATCGGCGACACCACCACGACGGTCGACTCCGGTTTCATCGTGCTCAACGACCGCACCTACCCGACGTTGCGGCGGCTCTTCGACGAGCTCGGGGTGGCGATCCGGCCGACGGAGATGAGCATGAGCATCCGGTGCTCCGGCTGCGGACTGGCCTTCGTCGGAGGTCGCGGCGTGCGCGGCATCTTCGCGCAACGGCGCCGGGTCCTGGACCCTCGGTTCTGGCGACTGCTGCTGGGCGTCCGCCGCTTCCAGAAGCTGGCCATGGCGCTGCTGGCCGACGAGACGGCACCTGAGGTCACCTACGGCCAGTTCCTCGAGCAGCAGGGGTTCAGTGAGCACTTCATCCAGCACTACGCGGTGCCGATCGTGTCGTGCGTCTGGTCCAGCGGACGCCGGGACGCGATGGAGTATCCCGCTGCGTACCTGTTCGCATTCCTGTCCCACCACGGCTTCCTCGCCTTGAGTGACGCGCCCCAGTGGTATGTCGTCGCCGGTGGTTCGCGCACCTACGTCGAGGCCGTGAACGCCTTGCTGGCCGAGCCGCACTCGGTCCGGGCGGGTCAGCCGGCGGTGTCGGTCGACCGTCATACGGACGGGGTGCGGGTCACCGACGCGGCGGGCGGTGTCCACACGTTCGACCGCGTGGTGCTGGCCACCCACGCGGACGAGGCGCTGGCGCTGCTCGCCGACCCGACGCCGGACGAGAAGATCGTGCTGTCGGCGTTCCGGTACTCCGCGAACACGACGCAGCTGCACCGCGACGACTCGGTGCTGGCGGACCGCTGGGAGGAGCGGGCCAGCTGGAACTTCACCCTCGACGGCTGTGCGGACGACTCCGACCGGGTGCAGGTGTCGTACTGGATGAACCGGCTGCAGCATCAGCCGGCGCAGCACCCGCTCGTCGTGACCCTCAACGGCGAGGACCGCGTCGACCCCGCGAACGTGATCGCCACCATGGACTACACACATCCGGTCTACACCCCCGAATCGGTCGCCGCGCAGACGCGGCTGACCGAGCTGATGACCGACCGGACGGCCTACGCCGGCGCCTACCACGGCTGGGGATTCCACGAGGACGGCTGCCGGGCCGGAGTCCGGGCTGCGCAGCAGTTCGGGGTCAGCTGGTGACGACCGGGCCGGGCGACTCCCTGCCGTTGCCGGCGATCGTGCGCGGCGAGGTCCGGCACGCCCGGTTCCACCCGATCAAGCACCAGTTCCGCTACCGGGCGCACCAATGGCTGGTCGACGTCGACCAGCCTGCCGTGGCTCCTCGGTGGTTGCGCTCGCTGGCCTCCTTCGAAGCGCGTGACCACGTGGGTGGGCCGGGCGGCAGCCTCGGCGAGAACGTCCGCGCGTTCATCGCGGCCCAAGGGGTCTCGTGGACTGCCCATCGCGTGATCATGCTGGCGAATGCGAGGGTGCTCGGGTATGTCTTCGACCCGTTGACCGTCTTCTGGTGCTACGCGGAGGACGGCACGCTCGAGGGTGTGCTCGCCGAGGTGCACAACACGTACGGCGAGCGGCACGGCTACGTGCTCGACCTCGACTCCCAGGGCAGCGCGCGCACCGACAAGCAGTTCTACGTGTCGCCGTTCTTCGGCGTGTTCGGTGACTACCAGCTCAAGTTCGTCCTCGATGCGGACTCGGCGGCGGCAAAAGGATCCGACCGCTGAGCCCGCCCGGGCGGGACAGCCGTCGCAGCGTGCGGTCGCGCCGGCGAAGGTGGGGGCGTTCGTGACGCTGCGGCAGGACGACCGGGTGGTGTTCACGGGCAGCTTCACCGGTCAGGCGCTGCCGGTCACGACGCGGCGGCTCCTCGGGGTGGCGTTGACCCAGCCGCTGATGCCGCAGCGGGTGGCCGTGCTGATCCGGCTGCACGGAGTCTGGCTCTGGCTGCGTCGCCTCCCCGTCGTACGCCGCCCCACCCACGACGACCAGCCTCACTCCCCCTGACCAGCCTCGGGGACCCTGGCCGAGGCGTTTGCCTAGTGAACAAGCCAGCTGGCTTCGTCACTAGGCACATTCGCCTTGGGAACTAGGTAGGTGGCTTGTGAACTAGGCAAACGAACGGCCACTGGGGGCACCCAGCGCCAGCCGGGAGCTCCCGGTGGCCACTGGGTGCGATCGGGGACGTAGGACCCTGATGCTCTTAGCCCCCGTCGCCTAGCATGCGGAGAGAGAGGGTGGTCGAAATGATGGACTGGAACGATGGATGGAGCGCCGCGGACTGGTTCGGTATGGCGCTGGTCATGCTCGTCTTCTGGTCCGTGATCGTAGGAGTGGCCGTCATGGCCTTCAGGTCACTGCAGCATCGGGACTCCGACGCTACCCGGGCGAACCCTGAGCGACTGCTCGATGAGCGTCTGGCCCGCGGCGAGATCACCGAGGACGAGTACCTCCGCAAGCGCGACCTGCTGCGCGCCAGATGACACGCCGCTCCGGACCCGCCCTGGCCGAGGCGTTTGCCTAGTGAACAAGCCAGCTGCCTTCCTCACTAGGCACGTTTGCCTTGGGAACTGGGCAGGTGGCTTGTGAACTAGGCAAACGGACGGCCACGGGGCATCCAACGTCAGCCGGGGAAGTCTCAGCGGCGGAGGGCGATGGTGTCGGCGGCCATGTCGTGGAGACCCTGCTGGTCGCGGTTGTAGATGACGGCGGGGATGACCAGGCAGATCAGCACCGTCCGGAGAAGGGCGCGCGCCGCGTCGACCCGTGCTCCCGAGGTACGCCGGATGACCACTCCCATGATGAGCTGGCCGGCAGAACCGCCGAGCAGCGTCGTCAGGATCCACAGCTCAGCCGCGAAGACCACCAGCGGAGCCCACCGGGCCGCGCCCTGACCACCCCACACGTCTTGACCGATGAACGCCGCGACCGCAAGCATGGACAGCGCCCAGTCGATGACCAGCGCCACCACTCGGCGTCCCCAGCCGGCAACCGCGCCCGACCCCGACTCGGCCAGGCCGCGACGCTGGCCCGGATAGTCCTGATCAGCCGGCTCGGAAGTCACGAGCGGCAACGTAACACGGGCGAAACACGGCAGACACGGCAGGGAAATCGCCACCTCTTACGGTGGCACCACGACCGGCGGCCAGACCGGGCCGATCGGGATGCGAGGAGGATCGATGTTCGCCGACCGCGACGAGTTGTTGAGTTACATCGCAGAGGAAGGCGTCGAGTTCGTCGACGTACGATTCTGCGACCTGCCGGGAATCATGCAGCACTTCACGGTGCCGGTGTCGTCCTTCGGACCAGAAGTCTTCGACGAGGGCCTGATGTTCGACGGGTCGTCGATCCGGGGGTTCCAGGCCATTCACGAGTCCGACATGGCGCTCTTCCCGGACCCGACGACGGCGTACCTCGACACGTTCCGGACCGACAAGACC
Organism: uncultured Actinomycetota bacterium; assembly: GCA_963712935.1. GTDB lineage: Bacteria > Actinomycetota > Actinomycetes > Propionibacteriales > Nocardioidaceae > JANLYC01. The sequence goes on along the minus strand of CAVQJX010000017.1, from coordinate 1,149 downwards.
CTGGTCGTCAACTTCTTCATCCACGACCCGCTCACCGGAGAGGCCTACAGCCGCGACCCGCGCAACATCGCGCGCAAGGCGCAGGAGTACCTCAAGAGCACCGGCATCGGCGACACCGCGTTCTTCGCGCCCGAGGCTGAGTTCTACGTCTTCGATGACGTTCGGTTCGAGACCAAGCAGAACGCCGGGTACTACTCCATCGACTCGGTGGCCGGCGCCTGGAACACCGGTCGCGAAGAAGAGGGCGGCAACCGCGGCTACAAGGTCAAGTACAAGGGCGGCTACTTCCCGGTCCCGCCGTACGACCACTTCGCCGACCTGCGCGCCGAGATGTCGCGTGAGCTCGAGACCTCCGGGCTGATCGTCGAGCGTCAGCACCACGAGGTCGGCACGGCCGGCCAGGCCGAGATCAACTTCCGCTTCGACGAGCTGCTCGTCAGCGCGGACAACGTGATGAAGTTCAAGTACATCGTCAAGAACGTCGCGTGGAAGAACGGCAAGACCGCGACGTTCATGCCCAAGCCGATCTTCGGCGACAACGGCTCCGGCATGCACTGCCACCAGTCGTTGTGGGCCGAGGGCGACCCGCTGTTCTACGACGAGGGTGGGTATGCCGGTCTGAGCGACGCGGCCCGCTACTACATCGGCGGACTGCTGGCCCACGCGCCGTCGCTGCTGGCCTTCACCAACCCGACGGTGAACTCCTACCACCGGCTCGTCCCCGGCTTCGAGGCTCCGGTCAACCTGGTCTACAGCCAGCGCAACCGGTCGGCCTGCATCCGGATCCCGATCACCGGCGCCAACCCGAAGGCCAAGCGGATCGAGTTCCGCTGCCCCGACCCGTCGGCGAACCCGTACCTCGCGTTCTCGGCGATGCTGCTGGCCGGGCTCGACGGCATCCGTAACAAGATCGAGCCGCCGCAGCCCATCGACAAGGACCTCTACGAGCTGCCGCCGGACGAGCACGCCGACGTCGAGACGGTGCCCGCAACGCTCACGGCCGTCCTCGACGCGCTCGAGGCCGACCACGAGTACCTGCTCGAGGGTGGCGTCTTCACTCCCGACCTGATCCAGACCTGGATCGAGTACAAGCGCACCAACGAGGTCCTGCCGATCTCGCTGCGCCCGCACCCCCACGAGTTCGAGCTC
>CAVQJX010000016.1:0-87683 GCA_963712935.1 uncultured Actinomycetota bacterium | reverse complement strand
CAGGCTGAGGAGGACGGCACCTGGGCCAAGGCGTTCGAGAACACGCTCGGACAGTCCGGTGTCGAGACGCCCGACCCCCCGGCGCTCGACCCCTGCCAGTAGGCAGCATCGCGTCGTGGTGGTGGCCGGCTAGGAGGCCGGCCACCACCCGTCCGCCACACGAGGTGAACGGAGGGACATGCAGGTTCTCATCGACAACTTCGGGCAGATCGTCGACGGCTTCATCAAGACGCTCTGGTTATTGCTGTTCTCCGGTCTGATCGCAGCCTTCCTCGGCACGTTCCTGGTGGCCCTCCGGGTGTCACCGGTGGCGTTGATGCGCGGCGCCGGCACGAGCTACATCAACGTCGTGCGCAACACCCCGCTGCTCCTCATTCTGTTCCTCTTCCGGGACGCGTTCCCGAAGCTGGGCTTCAACTACTCGATCGACAACTACTTCAACTTCTTCTTCGTCGCCGCCACCGTCGGGCTCGGACTCTACGCAGCCGCCTTCGTCTGCGAAGCGCTGCGCTCCGGCATCAACTCGATCCCGGTGGGGCAGGCTGAGGCAGCCCGGGCGATCGGGATGACGTTCCAGCAGACCATGGCCCAGATCATCCTTCCGCAGGCCTTCCGGGCCTCGATCCCGCCACTGGTGAGCACCTACATCGCGTTGGCGAAGAACACCAGCGTCGCGTTGGCCATCGGCGTGACCGAGGCGACCTTCATCATGAAGAAGCTGACCAACGACAACGCCGGCGACCGCTGGTGGATCTTCGTCGGGTTCGCCGGCGGCTACATCCTCATCGTCTGGGTGATCGCCACCATCGGGACCTTGCTGGAGCGCAGGGGGGCGAGAGCACGATGAGCAGCCTCCTCTTCGACGTTCCGGGGCCGAAGGCGCGCGCGCGACACCGGATCTACACCGTGATCACGCTCGTCGTGATCGCCTTTTTGATCGCCATCGTCGTCCGGAAGCTTTCCGCCGAGGGTGTCCTGACCTCCACCGTCTTCAACGACACCTTCACGAACAACAACGTCACCTACCTCCTCGAGGGGCTGGTCGGCACGCTCAAGGCTGCGGTCGTCGCCATCCTCGGCGCTCTTGTGCTGGGGATGGTCCTCGCCACGGCCCGGCTGTCCGACCACGCCGTCGTGCGCATCCCCGCACGAGTCGTCATCGAGCTCTTCCGGGCGATCCCGCTCGTGCTCCTGATGATCTTCCTGTTCTTCACGTTCAGATCAGTGGTGGGGCCCTTCGGGGCTGTCGTCACCGCGCTCGTCCTGTACAACGGGGCGGTGCTGGCTGAGGTCTTCCGCGCCGGCATCAACGCGGTGCAGCAGGGGCAGTCCGACGCGGCGTACGGCATCGGCTTGCGCAAGGGCCAGGTGATGCGGCTCATCCTCGTGCCGCAAGCGGTCCGCTTCATGCTGCCCGCGATCATCAGCCAGTGCGTGATCGTCCTGAAGGACACGTCCCTGGGATACGTCGTGGTCTACGGGGAACTGGTCCGGCACGGTCGGCAGGTCGCGCTGTTCGTCAGTGACGGCACGATCCTCGTCTACTCGACGATCGCTCTGGTCTTCATCATCATCAACTACTCGCTGTCGAAGCTGGCCGAGTTCGTCGAGCGACGCCTGGCCAGCCGGGGCTCGGGCTCGGAGGCGGCGAAGGTGTCTCAGGCCAATGTCGGCGGGTTGGGCGGGTTGGGCGGCTAGATCACGCCTGGGCGATGAAGCCGAGCAGGTCCTGACGGGTCAGTACGCCGACGGGCTTGCCGTCGTCCTGCACCAGCACCGCGTCGGCCTCCTGCAACCGGTCGACAGCGGCCGAGACCGGCTCACCGGCGCCCACGGACGGTAGTGCCGGGTCCATGTGCTCCGAGACGGGGTCGACCAGTTTGGCCTTGCCGGCGTACAGCGCCGCCAGCAGAGCACGCTCGCTGACCGAGCCCGCGACCTCAGCCGCCATGACAGGCGGCTCGGCGAGCACGACGGGCATTTGTGACACGCCGTACTCGCGCAGGATGTGCACCGCCTCGGCGATCGTCTCGTTCGGGTGCGTGTGGACGAGATCCGGCAGCCTGCCGTCCTTGCCGCGCAGCACCGCTCCTACGGTGAGCTCCTCGGGCTGACCGAGGAAGCCGTACTGCGCCAACCAGCCGTCGTCGAACACCTTCGTCAGATAGCCGCGACCGCCGTCCGGCAGCAGCACCACGATGACGGCGTCCGGGTCGTCGAGCTCGTGGGCCAGCCGTACGGCCGCCATGGCTGCCATGCCCGACGAACCGCCGACGAGCAGTGCCTCCTCGCGGGCCAGCCGCCGAGTGAACATGAAGGAGTCACGATCGGACACGGCCATGATGCGGTCGGCCACGCTGCGGTCGTAGGCGTCCGGCCAGAAGTCCTCGCCGACACCCTCGACGAGGTACGGACGCCCGCTGCCCCCGGAGTACACCGAACCCTCGGGGTCGGCCCCGATGACCTGGACGCGACCGTCGGACACCTCCTTCAGGTAGCGGCCGGTCCCGCTGATCGTGCCGCCGGTCCCGACGCCGGTCACGAAGTGCGTGATCCTGCCCTCGGTCTGCCGCCAGATCTCGGGTCCGGTGGTCTCGTAGTGGCTCCGCGCGTTGTCGGGGTTGGAGTACTGGTCGGGCTTCCAGGCGTCCTTCGTCTCGCGCATGAGCCGGTCTGAGACGTTGTAGTAGCTGCTGGGGTGTTCGGGGGCTACCGCGGTCGGGCAGACCACGACCTCGGCGCCGTACGCCTTGAGCACGTTGCGCTTGTCCTCGCTGACCTTGTCGGGGCAGACGAAGATGCAGGAGTAGCCCTTGGCCTGGGCCACCATGGCAAGCCCGACACCGGTGTTGCCCGACGTCGGCTCGATGATGGTGCCGCCCGGCTTGAGCGCACCGCTCTTCTCGGCCGCCTCGACCATCCTGATCGCGATGCGGTCCTTCACGGACCCGCCCGGGTTGAGGTACTCGACCTTGGCGAGCACGAGCCCCTTCGCGCCGTCGGTCGTCTTGCCGAGCTTGAGCAGGGGCGTGTTGCCGACAAGGTCGAGAAGGGAGTCCACGTAGTCCACGTGACCACTCTAGGACCGGGGTAATCCGCTCCGAATGTCGGCTCTGATCCCTTACAGTGGAGGTCCCCCCGAACAGCTGTCAGCAGCACGCCCCCTGCTGTTGACCCCGGACCAGGACAGTGTCGACCCCGGACCAGGACAGTGTCGACCCCGGACCAGGACAGGAGCCACCACGTGACCCGCGCACACGCCGCCCGCAAGCTCGCCACCGCCGCCGCGGTCGGTGGCGGCGGCTTGGGTCTGATCGGTGGCTCGTTGTGGGGTCTGCTCAAGGCGGAGGCGAAGCTCGCCCGGCTCAAGATCGGCAAGGCCACGACTGCTCCGCCTGACCCCAGCGGACTCTACGGCGCCCACCTGCCGGGGACCCCGATCCGGTTGTCCGTCCTCGGTGACTCCGGCGCGGCGGGGTACGGCGCCGAGGCGCCTGCCGAGACCTTCGGAGCCTTTCTCGCCACCGGGCTCTCCGACCTCTCCGGACGCCCCGTCTACCTCCGATCGGTCGCGGTCGTCGGGGCCAAGACTGCCGATCTCGACAAGCAGATTCCCCGCGCGCTGGCCGCCCTCCCCGACGTCTGCGCGATCATCATCGGCACCAACGACGTGACACACGGGGTGCGGCCCTCGCAATCGGTCCGAACGCTTCGCGAAGCGGTCGCGTCGCTACGCAGCACGGGCACCAAGGTGGTCGTCGGCACCTGCCCCGATCTCGGGACGCTTCGCCCGGTCGCGCCTCCACTGCGACAGGTTGCCCGCTTGTGGAGCCGGCGACTCGCAGCCGCCCAGACGATTGCGATCGTCGAGTCCGACGGCAGCTCGGTGTCGCTGGGGTCGATCCTGGGTCCGGAGTTCGACGCCGCCCCGGCTGACCTGTTCGGTCCCGACCGTTTTCATCCCAGCCCGGCCGGATACCGGGCGTGTGCAGGGGCGATGCTGCCGACCGTGGCGTCCTCGATCGGCGTCGGCACCGAGGACGGCGGCGAACCGCTGCGTGGCGAAGGCGTCTACACGCTGTCCACAGCGGCCGTCGAAGCCGCCGAACACACCGGCACCGAAGTGGCCCGGGCACCCGGCAAGAGTGGGCGTGGATCCAAGACCCGCGGGGTCCTGCTGCGCCGCCGGCGCCGCCACGCGATCCCCGAGGTGGGCGACGTCGACGTGAGCCCGGGGGCAGACCCGGTCGCTCCCGGCGCCGACCGCGCTCCTGCCTCGTAGGTCCCGCCCGCTGGGCGCGCCGACGAGCGCGTGACTCGCCCGAAAGGGTTGTCTGCTCGCCTTTCATGCGGCAGGCTCGTCCCTCAGAGGTAGGACTCGGCAGCCGGGAGGAAACCATGGCCCTTCACCACTCCGAAGAAACCCATCAGATGCTGGTCGCTCGGATCCCCGAAGCGACCGGACGTCCTCTTCATGAGTGGTTCGGCCATCTCGAGAACGGCCCCGGCTGTCTGCGGTTCGACGACCGCGTCCAGTGGCTGCGCGACGAATACAACCTGGCCCACGGGCACGCCACTGCGATCGTGCACGAGCACGACCTCGTCAAGGCGCACCGCAGCTTCGAATGACGAAAGTCCCTCAGGCCGGGCCCGAGGGACTTTCGTGACGATCAACCACCAGCGACGGGCTACTCGCCGCGCAGGATCGCGAGGATCCGCAACAGCTCCACGTAGATGAGCACGAGCGCGGCCGTCAGCGCGAACGCCGCCCGCCACGACTCCACCTCGGGAGCACCCGCGGCGACACCGCGCTCGACCATGTCGAAGTCGAGGATCAGGAAGAGCACACCGAGCCCCAGTCCGACGAAGCTCATGATGAGCCCGAGCGGCCCGAACCCGTTGAAGCCCAGCTCAGCGTGGAACATGCTCAGCAGGAAGTCGCCGAAAACGACCACGAAGAAGCCCATCCCGACGATCGTGACCCATTTGCGGAACGTCGACGTCACCTGGATGTTGAAGAACTTGTACGCCACGAGCGTGGCGACGAACGCGGCCACCGTGCCGGTCACGGCCTGCACGACGATGCCGGAGTAGACCCGCTCGAACGCCTCGGAGGCTGCGCCGAGGAAGAAGCCCTCCGCAATCGCGTAGAGCACCACCAGGGCCGGCGAGACAACGCGCTGGAAGCTCAGCACCAGACCGAGGCCGGCACCGACGAGGGCGCCACCGATCCAGGCCACGCCCACGAGATCGGTGCCACCGTTGGCGCCGTCCGGCAGGAAGATCCAGGTCAGGGCGCCGGTGAGGACCACGATCCCGAGCGTCATCGCGGTGCGCATGACCACCGAGTCGATGGTCATCCGCTCCTGCAAGGTCTGGTCGGTCGGGTACTGCCACGTCGACGGGTCGCTGCCCTGCGTCGCGGTTGTTGGTGCTCCGTAGCCCGGATAGGCACGGCCACCGGCCGGGTAGGCCTGGTCGCCGTACTGCGCAGCGGAACGCCCGTTGAAGGTGTCGCTGTTGTTGAGAATCGGGTTACGACTCTGCATAGGGATGATGCCTCCTCGGCCCAGCTCCCTGCTGGGTCTCGTCCATCATACGGGGACGGCCGGCCCGAACTTCCGGGTCTGCCCGAGAGTGTCCAGATGTGACCTTCGTCGACAACGCCGTGCCCCCGGTGGGATTCGAACCCACACTGAGCGCCTTTTAAGGGTGCGTCCTCTACCAGTTGGGATACGGGGGCGTGCGCGTCTCATCGTAAGGGCCCCTGCCGGGAGCGCTGCTGCGTTACTGGTTGGCGCGGTCGAAGTCGTCGCGTGGTCGGTGCAGCGACCCGAGCGACACGATGTCGCGCCGAAAGAACAGCGCCAGCGTCCAGTCGAGGACCACCCGGGCCTTCTTGCTCGTCGTCGGCATCCGGCTGAGGTGGTACGTGCGGTGCATGAACCAGGCTGGGAAGCCCTTCAGCTTGATGCCGTACACCTGGGCCACCCCCTTGTGCAGACCGAGACTGGCCACCGACCCGACGTGCTTGTGCTTGTAGTCGACCAGCTCCTCGCCGCGCAGTGAGCGAACCAGGTTGTCAGCCGAGCGTCTTGGCCTGCCGGACGGCATGCTGAGCACTCGGTGAGCAGAAGGCCCCGGGGTTGGTGAGGTCGGGCACGGCCGCGTTGTCGCCGGCCGTCCAGACGTGGTCGCGACCGTCGACGGTGAGGTTGGGGTGCGCCTTGAGCCTGCCCTTGTCGTCCAGCGGGAGGTCGGAGTTGGCCAGCACCGGCGTGGCCTTGACGCCGGCCGTCCACACGAGCGTGTCGGCGTCGAACTCCTCCCCGTCGGACAGGACGATGTGCCGGTCGACCGCGGACTCGAGCCGGGTCTCGAGGCGGACCTCGATGCCACGGTCCCGGAGCCGGTCGACGGTGTAGCGGCCCATGTCCGGCCCGACCTCGGGCAGGATGCGGTCGGTCGCCTCGACGAGCACGAACCGAAGGTCGTCCTCCTGGATCGTCTCGTAGTAGCGCGTGGCGTTGCGGGCCATGTCCTCGGTCTCGGCCAACGCCTCGACGCCGGCGTACCCACCGCCGACGAACACGAAGGTCAGGGCGGCCCGACGCGCATCGGCGTCGACCACGGAGGTGGCGAGGTCGAGGCGGTCGAGCACGTGGTTGCGCAGCGCGATCGCCTCCTCGATCTGCTTGAAGCCCATACCGTGCTGGGCCAGGCCGGGGATCGGCAGCGTCCGGGCGACGGAGCCCATGGCCACCACAAGCTCGTCATACGGCAGGTCGTAGGACTCGCTCTCGGGCGGGTCGACCCGGACGGTACGCCGCTCGGCGTCGATGGAAGCGACGCGCGCGGTCAGCACATTGGTCTTCTTCAGGGTCCGGCGCAGCGACACCACGACGTGGCGTGGTTCGAGCGAGCCGGCGGCCGCTTCGGGCAGGAAAGGCTGATACGTCATGGTCGAACGCGGGTCGATCACGGTGACGCGGGCTTCTCCGCGGCGCAGCTTGCTCCTGCAGCCGCAAAGCGGTGTACATCCCGACATACCCGCCGCCGGCGATGACGATGTGCGGGGGTCGTGCGGTGGTCATGGTGCTGGTCCCCTTCCGTGGGCTTGCCGTTCCTCCAGCACAACACTAGGGCTCGTGAAATATTTCACGACCGCTGTCTCATGCCCAGGAAGCACGGTGCGCCACGAGCCGGAGCGCCCCTCCCGCCGCGATGACCAGCAGACCCGCCACGACCGAGGCCCTCGGCAACGTCGCCACGAGCACCAGGCAGCCGACGAGCCCCAGGACCTGCCAACCCCGCCCCCAGCGACGGTGGTCACGCTTTTGGGTGTAGGCCGCCGCATTCGCGACCGCGTAGTACAGGAGGACGCCGAAGGAGGAGAAGCCGATCACCCCGCGCAGGTCGGTCGTGAGCACGAGCGCTGCGACGACGACGCCCACGGCGAGCTCGGCGCGGTGCGGGACGCGATAGCGCGGATGCACACCCGCCAGGAACCCAGGCAGGTCACCGTTGCGCGCCATGGCCAGGGTCGTGCGCCCGACACCCGCGATCAAGGCGAGCAAGGCGCCCAGGCTGGCTGCGATGGCGGCCACCCGGACGAGCCACTCCACCCAGTCGGCCACGCCTGCGCCCGCCGTCGCCACCGGAGAGGCATCGCTGGCAACGGCCCGCGGCCCGAGCGAGACCAGCAGCACGACCGCCACCGCCGCATACAGCACCACGGCCACTCCCAACGCCAACGGGATCGCCCGTGGGATCGTGCGGGCCGGGTCTCGCACCTCCTCACCGAGCGTCGCGATGCGTGCATAGCCCGCGAAGGCAAAGAACAGCAGCCCGGCCGACTGGAGGACGCCGTACCAACCGCCGGTCGACCAGGCTCCCGTGCCGGTCAGCTGTGACGTGGAGCCGGTGGCGTGGGCTGCCACTGCCGCCACGGCGACGATCAGCCCGACGAGCGTGACGGCCAGGAGCACCCGCGCTGCGCGGGAGGTCTTGGTGATGCCGCGATAGTTGACGGCGGTCAGCACCGCGACCGCCGCCAGAGCGGCCAGTCGCTGTACCCACTCGGGACCGTGCACGGCGTACGCCGCGAACGTGAGGGCCATCGCGGCGCAGGACGCGGTCTTGCCGACGACGAAGCCCCACCCGGCCAGGAAGCCCCACCACTCCCCCAGCCGCTCGCGGCCGTAGACGTAGGTGCCCCCGGAGGACGGGTACTGGGCCGCGAGCTGCGCTGACGAAGTCGCGTTGCAGTACGCGACGACAGCCGCGACGAGCAGCCCGACGAGCAGCAGGCTGCCGGCTGCCTGGGCGGCCGGCGCGAAGGCAGCGAAGACCCCGGCGCCGATCATGGCGGACAGACCGATCACGACGGCGTCACCCGTGCCGAGCCGCCGCTCGAGCGCCGGCTCGGTCCTCGGCGGTACTCAGCTGCTCACGCATCGGACTCCAGCACGGCGGCGATCTTCTCGGCCACGACGCGGACCTCCTCGTCGCTGACATTGGGCAGGACGTCCTCCCACAACGGCAGCATCATGCCAGCGGCCTCGACCATCCCGCGGGGACGCGGCATGAACCAGACATGGAAGTGCGCCCCACCGTCGCCCCAGCGGTACAGGTGGACCCGGGCGAAGTCGCCGACCGCGAGAATCGCCCGTTCGACCCGGGCAACGATGCGCCCGAAGTCTTCTTGCGCGGGCGCGGACAGGTCACTGAAGGAGTCGACGTGCTCCCGGCTCGCCAGCCAGAGCGTGCCGGGAAGGCTGCAACCGACGGGCGGGTGCAGCGACCACAGGCTCGTCGCTCCACACCGCGGATGTGTTGGTGCGGTCACAGACTCCGCAGGGAGGGCCGCCCGGTTCGCCGCGCCGTGGCGCCTCCGGTACGACGGGATCGGACAAGGGTTCGTGCCTGCAGCGGCTCGAGGTACGGCAGCGTCATGGTGCGCTCCTTCGCGTGGTCGTGAGTGTCGATCTCGCGTCAGTCTGGATGAGAGCCCGGAGCCCCGTACTTGATCGTTGTTGCGCATTTCAGCCGAGCCGAGCCGCCCGGCCGAGGACCGCGTCGAGCATGGGCTCGGTGAGCTTGCCCGTGAAGGTGTTCTGCTGGCTGGGGTGGTAGCAGCCCAGCACGGTGAGCCGGCCAAGCTCGGCGCTGGCGCCATGGCCGAAGCGTGGGCGCGGCCGCGGAACGTCGTACCCCTGCTGGGCCAACGCCCGCAAGGCCGCGTCCCAGCCGAACGAGCCCAGGCAGACGACGGCGCGAACGGTCGGCAGGATCAGCTCGAGCTCAGCCTGCAGCCAGGGAGCGCAGGTGTCACGCTCTGCCGTCGTCGGCTTGTTCGCGGGCGGTGCGCACCTGACCGCCGCGACCATCCGGGTGCCGATGAGTCGCTGCCCGTCGCCGGCGTGCACGCTGGTGGGCTGGCTGGCGAGCCCGACGCGGTAGAGGGAGGCGAACAACCAGTCGCCGGACCGGTCGCCGGTGAAGATCCGCCCGGTCCGGTTGCCCCCGTGGGCTGCCGGTGCCAGCCCGACGAGGAGGACGCGTGGGGACTCGTCGCCCCAGCCCGCGATCGGCCGACCCCAGTAGGGCTCGTCGGCGAACGACTTGCGCTTGTCGACCGCGACGTCCTCGCGCCAGGCAACGAGACGGGGACAGGCCCGGCAGACCGAGACGGCTGCGTCGAGGGCCGGGACGGTGGAGGCTCGGTCGGCCAGCCGGCGTACGCGTCCGGGTCGGTGGCCACCGCGGTGTCGTCGGCCGCGGGATCGCCCGGCCACCCGCTCCCTGCCGGCACGGGGCTCGTGAACAGCTTTCCCGAGATCGGGTGCGGCAACGCCGTCACGTGGTCGCTCGGAACGTTGGGTCGACCAGCGACCAGGCGATGCCGTCGAGAATGTCGTGTTCCGAGGCGCGGAGATCGTCGAGGTCGAGGCGGCGTACGACGGCGCCGAGGATCAAGGCTCCGCCCCCGATGACGTCGGCCCGGCCGTACGGCATGAAGGGCAGCGCGCGGCGATCGGCGACCGACATCGCAACGATCTCGTCCACGGCGGTCAGCACGTCGGCCCGGGCCAGCCGGGACCCGTGCACGCGTTCCGGGTCGTACGCGTCGAGGCCGAGCACGCGGGCGGCCATCGTGGTGACGGTCCCGGCTACCCCGATGAGCGTTCGGGCGGCGTCGATCGGTACGTCGAGGGTGGCGAGAGCGTCGTCGACGGCCCGGGTGACGGCGGCCACCTGGTCGGGCGTGGGGGGATCGTCGGCCAGGTAGCGCTCGGTGAGCCGGACCGAGCCGATGTCGAGCGACTGGCCCTTGATCGGGTCGCCGTCGTCGAGGCGCATGACGAACTCGGTGGACCCGCCGCCGATGTCGACCACGAGCACGGGGGCCGGCACGCCATCGTCCTGGGTCAGTCCGCGCGTCGCTCCTGCGTAGGACAGGGTGGCTTCCTCGTCGCCGCTGATGATCTCGGCGTCCACTCCGAGCCGGGTGCGCACTCCGTCAACGAACTCGTCGCGGTTGCTGACGTCGCGTGCGGCGGAGGTGGCCACGAAGCGGGTTGCGCTCACGCTCGAGGCCGCGGATCACCGTGGCGTACTCGTCGACCACCGCGAACGTCCGCTCCAGCGCCTCGGGGGCGAAGGCGCCCGTCCTGTCGACGTCCTGCCCCAGCCGCACGATCGCCGTACGCCGGTCGACCTGTGTGGCTGTGCCCGCCGAGGGGTCGAGGTCGGTGACGAGCAGGCGCAGTGAGTTCGTGCCGCAGTCGACAGCAGCCACCCGGGTCATCGGCTCTCCTCGCTTGCTCGACGGTCGCCCCGAGCCTACGGCTGTCGTCGGCTGATCGGACCTCCGACGCTCGAAGACAGTCGCTCGGCGGGGCAGGATCACGGCGCGGGCCAACTCTTGGCAGACTCACCCGCATGGTTGACGCGGCCGACAGCTACGGAGGCGATGACTTCTACTGCGATGTCGCGCTGCCCAACGGCGACCAGTTGGATGTCGTGCGAGAAACCGCAGAAGTGTTGGCGTATCACCACACCCGACCCTTCTGGCCGGTGCACATCGTCGTCGTTCCCAAGCGCCATGTCCCCTCTCTGACGACGTCTGACAGACGATGACGAGCCACTCGTGCGAGCGCTGTTCGCGGTGGTCACCGACGATCGCCGCTGACGTGCACGACGCTCACGGAGCTGCCCGTGTGCTCACCAACCTGGGGACGTACCAGGACTCCAAGCATCTGCACATCCACGTCAGCTGCGGAGAGCCGCTGCGCTAGAGGTCGACGCAGGGACCGGACGCCCACCACTCAGGGAGCAGGGCCAGCGCCTCGTCACCGAGGGGGTTCACCCCGGGGCCGGCGGCCAACGCATGCGCCACCAACACGTGGAGGCACTTGACCCGGTCAGGCATGCCTCCGGCCGAGATGTCCTCGATCTCGGGCACGTCGCCGTACTGACGCCGCCGGTCGAGGTAGTCCTCGTGCGCCCGGCGACAGTGCCTGAGCCAGGTCCTCGTCCTGGGCGAGGCGCTCGGTCATCTCCCGCATGAGACCGCTGGCCTCGAGGGTGCCGATCTCGGACGCGGCACGTGGGCAGGTCAGGTAGTAGAACGTGGGAAACGGTGTCCCGTCCGAAAGCCTGGGGGCCGTGGCCACGACATCGGGATTTCCGCACGGGCAGCGGTGCGCGATGCCGACGGTGTCGCGCGGGGGGCGTCCCAGCTGAGCCTGCACGGCGGCCAGGTCGCGGGCGTCGGTCACCGGTTGGAGCTCGGGACCTCGCCGGCCGCGACCACGCTGCCGTAGGCACCCTGCCACCATTCGGGGTCCTTCTTGACCGGCTTGACCGGCTGCGACAACGTGCTCGTGCCGTTGGACAGCACCTCTCCGTCGGACCCGATCACCCGGAACCCGGTCTCGCCCGGCATGATCCAGCCGAACCGCAACCGGGCCTGGGACTCGATGTACGCCGGGTCGTGCAATCGCTTCTTGGCCTGGACGAGTGACGCCACGTCGCTGCGTTGATCAGCGATCTGGGCGTTGAGGGTGTTGATCTCGCTGCGTTGCTTGAGCCACGCGCGCATGCTCGAGGCGTAGGAGACGGCGAGCACGGCCATGACCAGCAGCAGCACGGCAGCCCGGCCGGTGAACTTCGCGCGCGAAGAAGCGACCTGCGCGGTCGCGGCCGGCGCGGACACCCGGGTCGTGCTACGGACGCCGCTCGCGCGGCCCCCCGACGCACGCGGACGTCCCCGACCGGGGCCGGGAGTCGAGCTGGAGCGTGGACGCGTTGCCATGGCCTCGGACCGCTCAGGCGCCGTCGTAGCGCGGGAAGGCCCCGGCCCCGGCATAGCGGGCGGCCTCGTCGAGCTCCTCTTCGATGCGCAGCAACTGGTTGTACTTGGCCACTCGCTCGGACCTGGCCGGTGCTCCGGTCTTGATCTGTCCACAGTTGGTGGCCACCGCGAGGTCGGCGATCGTGGTGTCCTCGGTCTCGCCCGACCGGTGGCTCATCATGCAGCGCATCCCGCTGCGGTGCGCGAGGTCGACAGCGTCCAACGTCTCGGTCAGGCTGCCGATCTGGTTGACCTTCACGAGGAGGGCGTTCGCCGACTGCTCGTCGATACCGCGCTGGAGCCGTTCGACGTTGGTGACGAAGAGGTCGTCGCCGACGACCTGGATCTTGTGGCCGACCGCGCTGGTCATGGCCTGCCAACCCGGCCAGTCCTCCTCACTCATCGGATCCTCGATCGAGACGATCGGGTAGGCGTCGACGAGGTCGCTGTAGTAGGCGGCCATCTCATCGGAGGTCTTGGCGGCGCCTTCGAACGTGTAGCGACCGGACGACTCGTCGTAGAACTCGGTCGCCGCGACGTCGAGGGCCAGGGCGATGTCGGTGCCGAGGACCAGCCCGGCCTTGTCGACCGCTCTGGCGATCAGGTCGAGCGCCTCGCGGTTGCTGCCCAGGCTGGGTGCGAAACCGCCCTCGTCGCCGAGCCCGGTCGCGAAGCCGCCCTCTTTGAGGACACCCTTGAGCGCGTGATAGACGGAGACACCTTGTTGAAGCGCCTCGGTGTACGACCCGGCGCCGATCGGCGCGATCATGAACTCCTGGACGTCGACGTTGCTGTCGGCGTGGGCGCCACCGTTGAGGATGTTCATCATCGGGACGGGCAGCAGATGGGCGTTGGGCCCGCCGACGTAGCGGAACAGGGGAAGCCCCGCTGACTCGGCCGAGGCCTTGGCGACAGCAAGGGAGACGCCCAGGATCGCGTTGGCTCCGAGCCGCGACTTGTTCGGGGTGGCGTCGAGGTCGACCAGCACCTGGTCGATCAGCCGCTGCTCGTCAGCAGGGAAGCCGACGAGGGCGTCGTTGATCTCGTCGTTGACGGCAGCGACAGCCTTGCCGACCCCCTTGCCGCCGTACCACTCCCCGCCGTCGCGCAGCTCGACCGCCTCGAACTGTCCCGTCGAGGCTCCGGAGGGGACCGCGGCACGGGCCACCGTATGGTCATCGAGGGCGACCTCGACCTCGATCGTGGGGTTGCCGCGCGAATCCAAGATCTCGCGCGCGCCGACGGCCTCGATGTGAGCCACGGAAAGAACTCCTGCCTGATGACGACCGGTGCTGCCTGGGATGACCCGTTCAGCCTATCCGCCGTCGACACCCGGGTCGGGCAGGGCACGCGCTCGGCCGGGTTGCTCCTCCGACAGCCGGATGGCATCGATCTCAGCGCGGACACGCTGGCGAAGTGCCTGCTCGGCATCGATCCCGGCGGACCGCGCCGCCGCGACGAGGGCGAAGAGCACCTCACCGAGCGTCTCGGGCGTGTACGACGACTCCGCGGGAGCGGGCACCGACACGGCACGCGCGGCCGCCACGGCCCGCCCGATGACCTTGTCGGCCAACGAGAGCGCGGGCAGCCCGGGCGGGATGCCGTCCATCGCGGAGCTGCGCGCCTTCTCCGCAGCCTTGATCGTCTCCCAGTTGTCGTTGACGTCCTGAGCGTTGTCGACCTCGACGCCCGCGAACACGTGTGGATGCCGGCGGATCAGCTTGTCGACGACGTGCTCGGTCACGTCGTCGATGTCGAACGGATCGTCGGGATCCTCGGTCGCGATCCGCGCGTGGAACATGACCTGCAGCAGCAGGTCACCGAGCTCCTCGCGGAGATGGGCACGATCACCGCTCTCGATCGCCTCGATGGTCTCGTAGGACTCCTCGACGAGATACCGCACGAGCGTCTCGTGCGTCTGTTCCTGGTCCCACGGACACTCCCGTCGCAACCGGTCCATCACGGCCACCAGGTCGAGCAGACGCGCCCCGGGCGGGTCGAACGAGCCCACCATGATCTCGACCTCCACGCCCGCCTCGCCGGACTCCGACCGGCGTACGACGTCTGCTGCCAGCTCCGCGGTCAACCCCCCGTCGCCGTCATCGGCGGCCAGCCAGACCACATCGGAGTCGGTCGCTCGCGACAAGAGGTCGGCGGCGGTGGGCTCACGGTGCGCCTCCACAGCGCCGCCGGCAGCCTCGACGGCCCGGGCAAGCCCACTGGTCACATCGGCCGTGAGCACAGCACCTGCTGAGAAGACCGCACGCCAGGCCGCGCCGGTGAGCTGGCCGGCCGGGAGCCGCGGGGTGGTGAGGAGAACGGTCAGCCGCACTGCTGGGACGGCGGCAGGGTCGTGGCGGGGTTGGCGGCGGGCTGTCCGGGGATCGCCTCCGGCGTCGTGGGCGTCACCGCGAGGACGGAGAGCGAGCCGCTGCCCGGTTGGAGGGAGGTGCCGTTCCAGGTGCCCAGGCTGGGGCTGACCGAGACCTCGGCGTTCTTGGCGTACGTCGTCAGGTACTTCTGCCCGGCGTCGAGGTCAGCCTGCTGGACGTTGGACGCATCCGTGACCGTGTCGTCCTTCAGGTGGGCTCCGATCAGGGCAACCAGGAGGTCGGTCTCGGCGCTTTCCTTGAAGAAGTCCGTGATCTGCGACTTCTCGGGCTCCGCGAGGTCCGGCGGGATGGTGTTGCCGGCAGCGAACTTCGTCACCTGGTCCTGACTGACCCGCAGGCCGCCGATCTTTGCGGCAGCGTCGCGCGCGAGCTGGTTGCGGATCAAGACGTTGACGAAGTTCGCGCGCAAGGTGCTGATCGACAGCACCGGGTAGGTCTGGGGGTCGATCTTGCCCATCGCCGTCTCGTAGGCACAGCCGGCTGTGACCAGGGTGTTGATCCTGCTCTCGGAGATCGACGTGCCGTCGACGACCGCGGCGCTGCCGGGATGGATGTCAGCGGTGCAGGCGCTCAGCACCAGCCCGGTGACACCGACGAGGACGACCATCGCCATCCGGCGTACACCGCGCAAGCGGCGTGCTGTCGGGAATCTGGTCGGCAGTGCTGTCACGGCGGTGATGCTCCTTTGTTCGCGCACCAGTGGTGCGGTCCAACGGCTGACCCGGTCGGGCGTCGTCTCACGCCTGCGCGACCGCACTCCGCGCCGACGGCACCGCATCCTCGATGACACGACCCGCCCAATCTAGTACGTCGCGGTCGCGCAGCGGCTGGCCACCGATGGTGCCGGTGGTAGGTCGCGGCACCAGAATGCTATGCAACGCGGTCTTGACCACGGTCTTCGGGTAGAGGCGATCGACGCGGACCCGGACGGAGTCCGGCAGTTCGACCGGCATGAACCGCACGTAGCTCCCTTGGACGTTGATGTCGGTCAGACCGGCCTGGCGGGCCTTGACACGCAACGCGGCGACGGCAAGCAGGTTGTCGACCGGGACCGGGAGCGGCCCGTAGCGGTCGGCCAGCTCGGCACGCACCTCGTCGACCTGCTCGACCGTGCGGACCTCGGCCAGCCGTTTGTACATCTCCAGCCGTAGCCGCTCACTCGGCACGTAGTCGTGCGGGAGATGGGCGTCGACGGGAAGCTCGATCTTGACCTCGGGTTCGTCGACCGGACCGTCACCGCGGTACTCCGCCACCGCTTCGCCGACCAGCCGGACGTACAGGTCGAACCCGACGTCGGCGATGTGGCCGGACTGCTCGCCACCGAGCAGGTTGCCGGCGCCTCGGATCTCGAGGTCTTTCATTGCCACCGCCATGCCGGCACCGAGATCGGAATGCTGCGCGATCGTGGCCAACCGGTCATGGGCGGTCTCGGTGAGCGGCTTCTCGGGTGGGTAGAAGAAGTAGGCGTAGGCGCGCTCGCCGCCTCGTCCGACCCGGCCGCGCAGCTGGTGCAGCTGGGACAGGCCGAGCAGGTCGGCCCGCTCGATGACCAGGGTGTTCGCGTTGGGGACGTCGAGGCCGGACTCCACGATCGTCGTACACACGAGGACGTCGAACTTCCGCTCCCAGAAGTCGAGCATGACCTGCTCGAGCTGGTGCTCGTTCATCTGTCCGTGCGCTTGGGTGATGCGCGCCTCCGGAACGAGCTGACGCAGCCGGGCCGTGGCCTTGTCGATGCTCTGGACGCGGTTGTGGATGTAGAACACCTGGCCTTCGCGCAGCAGCTCGCGACGGATGGCAGCCGTCACCTGCCCGTCGTCGTAGTTGCCGACAAAAGTCAGGACCGGGTGCCGCTCCTCCGGGGGCGTCGTGATCGTGGACATCTCGCGGATGCCGGTGATCGCCATCTCCAGGGTGCGCGGGATCGGGGTCGCGGACATGCTCAGCACGTCGACCGCTGTGCGCATCCGCTTGAGCTGTTCCTTGTGCTCGACCCCGAACCGCTGCTCCTCGTCGACGATGACGAGACCGAGGTCCTTGAGTTTGATCTCGTCGTTGAACAACCGGTGGGTGCCGATGACGAGGTCGACCGTGCCCTGCTCGAGCCCCTCGATGACGTCCTTGGCCTCGCGGTCGGTCTGGAACCGCGACAGCGACTTGACCACGACGGGGAACCCGGCGAACCGCTCGGCGAATGTCTGCTGGTGCTGCTGGACCAGCAGGGTCGTCGGGACGAGGACAGCGACCTGCTTGCCGTCCTGGATCGCCTTGAAGGCGGCACGTACGGCGATCTCGGTCTTGCCGTAGCCGACATCCCCGCAGATCAGCCGGTCCATCGGCACGGGGTGCTCCATGTCGCGCTTCACCTCGTCGACACTGGCCAGCTGGTCGGGCGTCTCGACGTACGGGAACGCGTCCTCGAGCTCGCGCTGCCACGGGGTGTCAGGAGCGAAGGCGTGGCCCTTGGTGGCCTGCCGCGCGGCATACAGCTTGATGAGCTCGGCGGCGATCTGCCGCACCGCCTTGCGCGCGCGGCCCTTGCGCTTGTTCCAGTCCGAGCCGCCGAGCCGGTCCAGCGACGGCTGCTCGCCGCCGACGTACCGGGTGACCTGGTCGAGCTGGTCGGTCGGCACGAACAGCCGGTCGGCCGGCTGACCGCGCTTGGACGCGGCGTACTCGATGACGAGGTACTCACGGGTGGCGCCGGCGACCGTACGCTGCATCATCTCGACGTAGCGGCCGACACCGTGCTGCTCGTGAACGACGTAGTCACCCATCCGCAGCTCGAGCGGGTCTATCTGCTTGCGGCGGCGAGACGGCATCCGCTGGGCGTCGCGCGTGATGGTGCGCTGGCTCATCAGGTCGTCGCCCGTCAGCACGACCAGGTCTATTGACGATGCGATGAACCCGTGGCTCAGCGTCCCCTGGACCACCTCGATGACGCCTGGCGAACCTTCCGGCTCGAGTCGATCGACGAGGCGCGCAGCCAGGTCGTGCTCCTTGAACACCTCCACGAGCCGCTGACCGGGCCCGTGTCCCTCGGTGACGAGGACGACCCGGCGACCTTCCTTCACGAACGCGCCGAGGTCGCTCACGGCGGCGATGGTGTCACCGCGGTAGGCCTCGACCGGGGCGATGTCGAGGGTGCGTGTCTCGACCGAGCCGCTCGTGTCGACGTCGATCGCCACGACCTCGCCGGTCTCCGTGCGCAACGGTGCGCCGCCCGACAATGCGCCCGCCTCAGCGTCGAGTCCGAACGGGCTCACCGTCCACCAGCCCAGCCCCAGCGCGAGCGCATGCGTGCGCACGTCGCCGAGTGAATGGTAGGCCGCTGCACCCAGGTCGATCGGCGCTTGACCGCCGCCGGCGGCAGCAGCCCAGGACGCCTGCAGGAACTCCTGGCTCGTGGCCACCAGGTCGTGGGCGCGAGCTCGCACCCGCTCGGGGTCGCAGACCAACGCCATCGAGCCGACAGGCAGCAGGTCGACCAGGAGCTCCATGTGGTCGACCAGCGCGGGAGCCAGGGACTCCATGCCCTCGACGGCGTGCCCTTCGGCGATCTTGTCGAGCATCTCGTGCAGCTCAGGATGCTGGTCGGACAGCGCGCGGGCCCGGGCCCGGACCTCATCGGTCAGCAGCAGCTCACGACACGGCGGAGCCCACAGAGTCCGCTGGTCGTCGATCGAGCGCTGATCGGCGACGGAGAACGACCTGACCTCCTCAACCGTGTCGCCCCAGAACTCGACCCGCACCGGGTGCTCGTCGGTCGGTGGGAAGACATCGACGATGCCGCCGCGGACCGCGAACTCGCCGCGCCGCTCGACCATGTCGACCCGGTGGTATGCCGCTCCCGCGAGCCGCTGCACGACGTCGTCGAGCTCGACGTCATCGCCGGGCTTCAGCGCGACGGGTTCCAGGTCCGCGAGGCCCTTGACCTGAGGTTGCAGGACGGACCGGACGGGGGCGACCACGACCCGGACCGGAGCCGCGCTCGTGCCCGTCTCGCCGGGATGGACCAGTCGCCGCAGGACGGCCAACCGACGACCGACGGTGTCGGAGCGGGGCGACAGCCGCTCGTGCGGAAGCGTCTCCCAGGCGGGGTAGGTGACGACGCTGTCCGTGCCGAGGAGGGACTGGGCTGCCGCCGCGATCTCGTCAGTCTCACGTGCCGTGGCCGTGACCACCAGGACCACCGGAGCGGGGTCCCCTGCTGCCCCGCGCTCAGCGAGGACGGCGGCGAGGAATGGGTGCATCGCGCCCGGTGCGGTCAGGTCGAGAGCCTTCGACCGACCTGCTCCGCCGGCGGCCAGGGCGGCCGCGGCTGCGACGGACGGTTCGCTGCCCACGAGCGACGTCAGCGCCTGCAACGGCGGACCGGGGGCGTGGGCGGCGGGGGCGATGTCTGACATGGCCTTCTCTGCGAGGGGTGGGCGGACGGGCTCGACACACTGACTGCTCAGCACCCTGACCACGACAGGACAGCCCCCGATCCCGAAGGAGCGGGGGTTGTGTGCCGTCCTTTGCAGGGACGGCACGTGCTCTGCTGAGCGTCGGTCAGTCTACTGCTGAGTCCCGACGGTCGTGTGCGACGGACAGCGGGTCAGGCCTGGCCGTGCTCGGCCCAGTAGTCGCGCACGAAGGAGGTGATGACCTCAGCCAGCTCGGGCCGGCAAACGAGCAGATCTGGCAGCAAGACGTCGTCCTGGTTGTAGAGCAGGGGGGCACCGTCCGCCCGGCTGGTGTACAGACCAGCCGACCGCGCCACGACGACCGGGGCCGCCGAGTCCCACTCGTACTGGCCGCCGGCGTGCACGTAGGCGTCGGTCACGTCGCGGGCCACCGAGATGACCTTGGCACCGGCGGAGCCCATCGGAACCAGCTCGGCGCCGATCTGCTCCGCCAGCGCCGCTACGAACTCTGGCGGGCGGGTCCGACTGACAGCGATCCGGGGCCTGATGCTGCTCCGCGCGGGCACGACGGGGGGCTCGGCCGTGCTGAACGTGGTCGACATCCCCGGCTGGGCAACGGCACCGGCCACCAGGTCGCCGTCGGCCCAGAGCGCCACGTGGATGGCCCAGTCGTCGCGAGGCGGTTCGGAGTACTCCCGGGTGCCGTCGAGGGGGTCGACGATCCAGACGCGACGGTTCTGCAGGCGGCCCTTGTCGTCCTTGCCCTCCTCGCTCAGGATGGCGTCGTCGGGCCGGTAGGTGGTGAGCAGCTGCATCAGGATCCGGTGGCCGAGGGCGTCACCGGCGTCCTTCAGCTCCTTGCCTTCGAGACCCTCGCCACGCATGCGCTCGAGGTGCTCGCCTGCCAGTGTTGCGGCCCAGGCCGACAGGAGGTGGTCGTTGGCGACGACGTCAGCGGGCGGCGTGGGCAGGTCAAGAGAGTCGGTCACCCGGGTGATTCTCGCCGGTACACCCGCCGGGCCGCAAAACGGGCTGCGCGAGCCGACCTGCGGCCGGCGGGTCTCCAGCGGTGAGTCAGCTGGCGACACTCTGATGCCGCCTTCGACGTCCGACTCGATCTTGCGGGGCTTCGCCTGCTCGGCGACCGGAAGCCGGATCGACAGACACCGTCTTCGTAGTCGGCGCACCGGTCGATGTCGAGGGTCTCGCCCAGGACTGCCGGCTGAACGTCCCGTAGCGGCGCTCCCCATCACTCTTCCACGCGTCGGGCTGGGCACGCCGATGGCGTGGACGGTCAGCACAGCCTGCTCAACAGTCAGGTCGCTGGAGTCCGCCTCCACGCCAGGTCACCTCCTCGTCGAATGTCGCCATGGAGGTGGCGACGATCGGCAGGCCGCCAGCCTCGCCTGACTTCCCAGGACGGCTTCCGCCAGACGGTCGAACTCCCTCAAAGGTCGGTTCGCAGCACGGATCATGATCCGAACGCCGCTTCACGAGGAGGGTGAGGACGCGGCCTTCGAGACTGTCGAGATCAACCACGGTGTCGACGCGGC
The DNA here is from genome assembly GCA_963712935.1 of uncultured Actinomycetota bacterium. Lineage (GTDB taxonomy): Bacteria > Actinomycetota > Actinomycetes > Propionibacteriales > Nocardioidaceae > JANLYC01. The sequence continues at coordinate 66,970 of CAVQJX010000016.1, read as the reverse complement.
CACAGATCCAGGTCACTCGCTCACGATGCGCACAAGGCGCGGGCGAACTCGTCAAGACTCTCGTGGTCCACCTCGATTCCCGAGGTCGTCGTGTTCTCGGCCATCGTCAGCATCGAACCGGCTCTTGCTGACCTCACAGCCGCCGGCCGCCCCACTGTGGAGACGCCGGCCACGGCGGGTGCAGCTGTGGACAAGGTCGCTCGACTCCTACGGGTCCGGCGGGCGGAGCCCCCTCACCAAGCCGATGCCGTCGGCTGACGTTCCCGGGCCCAACCGTCGTCCCCCGGCATACGGTCGCGAGCGAACAGGCGACGGTCGTATGCCGCCGACCGACGATCACAGGCGCGCACTCCGCCCGGACCCCGGCCAACCGGCAGGTTGGAAGGTGCCTCCTCAGGCCCGGGCATCAGCTGTTGAAGAGGTTCTGCGCCTTGTCAAGCCCTTGGTCAGCACGCTCTCCACGGCATCTGCGGCGCGGTTGACATGGAGATCCAGCTCTCGACGCTCGGTCGAGGAGAAGGGACTGAGCACGTAGTCGGCCGGCGCCTGACGTCCGTGCGGACGGCCTACGCCCACGCGGATCCGGTAGTAGTCGCCCGTCCCGAGGGAGGTGCGGATCGACTTGAGCCCGTTGTGACCGTTGTCGCCGCCGCCGAACTTGATACGGAGATCGCCGTAGGGCAGGTCGAGCTCGTCGTGGATCACGATCAGCTGGTCCGGACTGGCCTTGAAGAACGCCAGCAGCCCTGAGACCGGGCCGCCGGACTCGTTCATGTAGCAACGGCCGCGACCGAGAACGGTTCGGACGCCGGGAATGCCTGCCAGCCGGCCTTCGACGACCAGGGCGCGCCCTGACTTGTGTGCCTTCCACGAGCCCGACATCCGCGACGCGAGTTCGTCCGCCACGTCGTATCCGACGTTGTGGCGGGTGGCGGCATACGAAGGGCCAGGATTACCCAGCCCGACGACGATCCAACCGTCGTACGTCATGGGAGATCCTGGCCTTCGCGAGAACCGCTGAGCAAGGGACCGCAGGACCGTCATGCGTGCGACGACCCTGCGGGCCACATCACTCGTCGGACGACGCGTCGCCTTCGGAGGACTCACCCTCCGAGGATGCCTCGCCCTCGGCGCCCTCGGTCTCGGCAGCGACCTCATCGGACACATCGTGTTCGATCCCGGCCTCGGCCTCGGCCTCAGCGAGCTCAGCCTCGAGGTCCTCGGCGGTCGGGGCAGCGGAGAAGTTCACGACGAGAGCCTCGGGATCGAGCTGCAGCGTGCTGCCCGACGGAAGCTTGAGGTCCTTGCCCATGATCGGCTCGCCGACCTGACGGCCCTCGATGTCGACCTCGACAGACGACGGGATGTGAGTGGCCTCGGCCTCGATCGAGATGACGTTGTGGTCCAGGGTGACGAGGACGTCGGGCGCCGCGTGACCGACGAGAATCACCGGAACGTCGACGGTGACCTTCTCACCGCGGCGGACCAGGATCAGGTCGGCGTGCTCGATGAAACCCTTGATGGGGTCGCGCTGCACCTGCTTGGGAAGGGCCAGCTGGCTGTCGCCGTCGAGCTCGATCGAGAGCAGGGCGTTCGCCGTCTTGAGCGCCAGCATCAGGTCGTGGCCGGGCAACGTGATGTGCACGGGGTCGGTGCCGTGGCCGTAGAGCACCGCGGGCACCTTGTCGGCGCGACGGATGCGACGCGCGGCACCCTTGCCGAACTCGGTCCGGGACTCAGCCTGGATCTTGACCTCAGATGACACGGGAAACTCCTAGAGCAACGTCGAAACAATGGCCTACGGACAACCGGCGGACCGGCGAGATCGATGGCTGCTCGGCGCAGAGCGCGCACGTGGTCGAAGAACCGCGTCGATCACGGAGTCCGACCGAAGTCGGAACGCGAGTCGCTGGTCAACAAGCCGCGCTCGCTCCCTCGCCGAGGCAACCCGACAAGTTTAGCGGCGTTGCCGGACAAGGGGAAATCCGTCCCTGCGGGTGGCTTACTCCAAGCAGCGCAAGTGGCTTATCGCCTCCGATGTGCCCGTCGCACGCTCCGGGCACACTCGCTCACTGCGCTCGGCCGTCGAACAGACTCGTGACAGAACCATCCTCGAAGACCTCACGGATGGCGCGGCTGATGAGCGGGGCGATGGAGAGGATCGTGAGCTTGTCGAACTGGTGGTCCGAGGGGATCGGCAACGTGTCGGTGACGATGACCTCGCAGGCGTGGCTGTTCTTGAGGTGGTCGACCGCAGAGCCCGAGAGGATCGCGTGGGTGGCGACGATGATCACGTCTTCCGCACCGGCGGCCATGATCGCCTCAGCGGCCTTCACGATGGTGCCACCGGTGTCGATCATGTCGTCGACGAGCACACACACCCGTCCCGCGACGTCACCGACGATCCGGCTGGCCTGCGCCTGATTGGCCCGCGTGATGTCGCGGGTCTTGTGGATGAACGCCAGCGGCGCCCCGTCGAGCCGCGCGGACCAGTGCTCGGCGACCTTGATACGCCCGGCGTCGGGGGACACGATCGTGAGCTCTCGATGCCCGTACTTGTCCGCGACGTAGTCGGCCAGCACCGGCTGCGCTGCGAGGTGGTCGACGGGTCCATCGAAGAAGCCCTGGATCTGCGCCGTGTGCAGGTCGACAGTGATCAGCCGGTCGGTCCCGGCGGTCTTGAACAGGTCCGCCATCAGGCGGGCTGAGATCGGCTCCCGACCGAGGTGCTTCTTGTCCTGTCGTGCGTAGCCGTAGAACGGCATGACCACGGTGATCCGTTTGGCAGACGCCCGCTTGAGCGCGTCCACCATGATCAGGTGCTCCATGATCCACTCGTTGATCGGGCTGGTGTGGCTCTGGATCACGAACGCGTCGCAGCCACGCACCGACTCCTCGTAGCGCACGTAGATCTCGCTGTTGGCGAACTCCCGGTGGGTGGTGGGCACGATGCTGGTCTCGAGCAGCCGGGCCACCTCTTCGGCAAGTGCAGGATGGGCCCGCCCGGAGAAGAGCATGAGGTTCTTCTCCGTCGTGCGCTTGACTCCGGTCACTGCTGGCTCTCCTCCTGGGCAGCCTTGGCCGCCTCCGCTGCCGCCGAGCCGGGCCGCTTGCGCTCGACCCAGTCCTCGATGTGCCGTTGGGGTCCGGTGCTGACGGCCAACGCCCCTGGTGGAACGTCTCGTCGTACGACGGTGCCCCCACCGGTGACCGCGCCATCGCCGATCGAGACTGGCGCAACGAAGGTGTTGTTCGCCCCGGTCCGGGCCTCCGCGCCGACGTGGGTCCGGTGCTTGGAGACCCCGTCGTAGTTGGCGAAGATCGTGCCGGCCCCGATGTTGGTGCCAGGCCCGATGTCGGCATCTCCGACATACGACAGATGGGGCACCTTCGCACCCTCGGCGAGCACCGCCTGCTTCGTCTCGACGAAGGTCCCGATCTTGGCCACGCGCCCGACGACCGTGCCCGGACGCAGGTACGCGAAGGGGCCGACTGAGCAACCGGCGCCGAGGACGGCGCCGACGCCGTGGGTACGCACGACGCTCGCGCCCTCGCCGACCTGGACGTCGGACAACGTCGTGTCCGGTCCGATCGACGCCCCGTCGGCCACCACGGTCGCGCCGTGCAGCTGCACACCGGGCAGCAGCCGCACGTCAGGAGCCAGCGTGACCGTGACGTCGACCCAGGTCGCGCCGGGATCGATCACCTCGACGCCCTCGCTCATCCAGTAGTCGAGCACCCGTCGGTTCAGCTCCTGCCCGAGCGCGGCGAGCTGGCGTCGGGTGTTGACGCCTTCGGTCTGCCACAGGTCGTCGACGGCGACGGCGCCCACGCGCTGCCCGGACCGGTGCGCGAGGCCGACCACGTCGGTGAGGTAGACCTCGCCCTGGGCGTTGCTGGTGTCGACCTGGTCGAGCATCGCGCGCAGCACCGCGGCGTCGCAGGCGAAGATGCCGCCGTTGATCTCGCGGATGGCGCGTTGTTCGTCCGTGCAGTCCTTCTCCTCGACGATCTCGATGACCTGGCCGGACTCGTCACGGAGGACCCGCCCGTACCCGAACGGGTCAGCCGGCTCGGCGGTCACCACGGTGACCGCGTCCGCGTGCTCGACGTGCGCTTCCACGAGGGCGCGCAACGTCTCAGTGGTCTGGAGCGGTACGTCGCCGTAGGTGATGACGACGGTGCCCGTGAGGTCATCGGGTAGCGCGGCCAGACCACACTGGACAGCACGGCCGGTGCCCTTGACGTCGTCCTGGTCAGCGATCAGCGCGGTGACGCCGAGCTCGATCGCGACGTCGTCGACGTGCGCAACGACGAGATCCCGCTCATGGCGCACGACCACGGCCAGGTGCTCGGGATCCAGCCCGGTGGCCGCGTGCAGCACGTGACCGATCAGGCTGCGGCCGCCGATACGGTGCAAGACCTTGGGGACGGCGGACTTCATCCGGGTGCCACCACCCGCCGCGAGGATGATGACTGCCGCCGGGCGGTCCGAACTCACCTGTGCTCCTTGCCGTCGACACCCCCGGGGTGGGGTCCTACGCTCCCCTGCCTGGCTTCGATCCAGGACCTCAAGCTTCAAAGGCTCGCGGGCTGCCGGGTTACCCCACAGGGGATTGCGATGGCGTGCCCCGTGAGCTCTCGAAGAAGCTTTCGCGGCGCACCCCTGCGTGGGCACAGTCTGCCATAGGGCGACACGCCCAGATTCAGGGAGGACTCGCGGGCGACGCTTGGATACCTACGCAACCGTAGGTTACGGTAGCGTAGGTAAGACCCACGACTCTCACCGCTGAGGACCATGCGCATGACACCAGCAACTGCCGTTCTACCCCCGGCCGCCGAAACGCCTGCCATCGACGAGCTCGAGGAGGCGCTGGGCACACTCGGGGGTGACCAGCAGTCGCGGGCGGAGCAAATCGCGTTGGGCATCTTCATCGGGCTGCCGTTCCTCGCCGTCGCGGCAGCGGTTCCGGTCGCCTGGGGTGGCTGGCTCGGCTGGAGCGACATCCTCATCATGGCGGTCATGTACGCGATCACCGGCCACGGCATCACCGTCGGCTTCCACCGCTTCTTCACGCACCGGTCGTTCAAGCCCAACCGGGCGGTCAAGATCGCGCTCGCCGTCGCCGGCTCGATGGCCATCCAGGGGCCGGTGGTGAGGTGGGTCGCCGACCACCGCAAGCACCACAAGTTCTCCGACCGCGAGGGCGACCCGCACTCGCCGTGGCGCTACGGCAACACCGTCCCCGCGCTCATCAAGGGCCTCTTCTACGCCCACATGGGGTGGTTGTTCGACTCCGAGCAGACCTCGCAGCGCCAGTACGCACCAGACCTGTTGAAGGACAAGGACATCGTCCGGATCTCGCGTGCGTTCCCGTGGTTCGTCTTCGTTTCGCTGGCTCTCCCTGCCGTTGCCGGTGGCCTCTTGACCTGGTCCTGGCAAGGTGCGGTCACGGCCTTCTTCTGGGGTTCGCTGGTCCGGGTGAGCCTGTTGCACCACGTCACCTGGTCGATCAACTCGATCTGCCACGCGGTCGGCGAGCGCCCCTTCAAGTCCCGCGACAAGTCCGGCAACGTGTGGTGGCTGGCGATCCCTTCCATGGGTGAGTCGTGGCACAACCTGCACCACAGCGACCCGACGTGCGCCCGCCACGGCGTTCTGAAGGGCCAGATCGACACGTCCGCGCGCATCATCTGGGCGCTGGAGAAGTTCGGGTGGATCAGCGCCGTTCGATGGCCGGTCAAGGAGCGCCTCGACGTGAAGCGGGTCCAGCCGACGAGCTGACGCTCGACCCGGTCAGGGACAATGCAGACGTGAGCGAGCCCTCGAACGACTCGACCGACGTCCCGACCTCCTCCGCTCGACCACACCTCAAGCCACCCGCGAAGGCTGCCGCCGCCAGTGGTCCCGCCGGCGGGCGAGCCCCGGCAAGGGCGGTTCGGGCAAGACCAAGCGCCATCAACGTGCCCGGATGACCAGCGCCGAGCGACGTGAACAGCTCATCGAGATCGCCCGGGCGCTGTTCGCGCAACGTGGCTTCGAAGGCACCTCGATCGAGGAGATCGCCTCGCGCGCCGAAGTGTCCAAACCGATCGTGTACGAGCACTTCGGCGGCAAGGAAGGTCTGTACGCCGTGGTCGTCGACCGTGAGGTCCGACAGCTGCTCGGCATGATGCGCAGCTCGCTCACGGCCGGCCATCCCCGCGACCTGCTCGAGCAGGCCGCCGGTGCACTCCTCGACTACGTGGAGCAGTCCTCCGATGGTTTCCGCATCCTCGTGCGCGACTCACCGATCGGATCGGCGACGGGTTCCTTCGTCTCGATCATCGGCGACATCGCCTCACGGGTGGAGTACATCCTCGAGGAGGAGTTCCGGACCCGCGGGTTCGACGCCAAGTACGCACCGATGTACGCCCAGATGCTCGTCGGAATGGTGGGCACCACAGGGCAGTGGTGGCTCGACGCCCGCAAGTTCAGCAAGAACGAGGTCGCCGCGCACGTGGTCAACCTCGCCTGGAACGGGCTGTATGGACTCGAACAGAAGCCCACCTTGCACACTCCGCCGACCAGCTGAGGGCCGCTGACGAGCTAGGCGGAGTAGGCGCGGATCTCCTCCGTCAACCGCTTCTTCACGTCGTCGTCGGCGAACGACACGTCGACGGCGTTCTGCGCCAAGGCCTTGAGGCCGGACTCGCCGAGGCCGAGAAGCCGGGCCGCAACGCCGTACTCCTGGTTGAGGGTCGTGCCGAACATCGGCGGATCGTCGGAGTTGATCGTGACCGTGACACCGGCCTCGTACATCTGTTTGATCGGGTGGTCGTCCAAGGACGCGACGGCCCGGGTGGCGATGTTCGACGTCGGGCACACCTCCAACGGGATCTGATGCTCGGCCAGGTGGGCCAACAGGGCGGGGTCCTGGGTCGCGGACGTGCCGTGACCGATCCGCTCGGCACCGAGCACCTGCAACGCGTCCCAGATGGTCTGCGGTCCGGTGGTCTCACCGGCATGCGGGACCGAACGCAGTCCCGCGGCGCGCGCTGCGTCGAAGTGCGGTTTGAACTGCGGGCGCGGCACACCGATCTCGGGGCCTCCGAGGCCGAACGAGACCAGTCCCTCCGGGACGTAGCTCGGTCGCGACACGGATCGTCTCGTCGGCCGCTGGAACGCCGGACTCACCCGGGATATCGAAGCACCAGCGCAGCACGATCCCGAAGTCCCGCTCGGCAGCCACCCGCGCATCCTCGATGGCTTCGCAGTACGCCTCGGGGGCGATGCCGCGGATGACGGACGTGTAGCGGCGAGCAGGTCAGCTCGGCATAGCGGATCGACTGCGTCGTCATGTCGCGGGCGATCTCGTACGTGAGGGTCCTGATGTCCTCGGGTGTGCGCACGAGGTCGACGACCGAGAGGTAGACCTCGACGAAATGCGCGAAGTCGGTGAACGTGAAGTAGTCCGCGACCAGCTCGGGATCGCGAGGCACCGGGGTGTCTTCGTGCCGTCCGGCCAGCTCCGCCACGATCCGCGGCGATGCCGAGCCGACGTGGTGCACGTGGAGCTCGGCCTTGGGCAGCCCGGCGATGAAGTCGGCCCGGGTGTGGGCAGCGGTGTCGGTGGAGACGTGGTCGGTCATGCGGTGACTCTATTCAGCCTCAGGCTGCGGTGCTCCCGGGGGCAACGCTTCGAGGATCTCCACCCGGTTGCCGTGCAGATCAGCGGTGTGGAATCTGCGATAGCCCGGGAAGTTGTCGTCCCAGCCGACCTCGATGCCCGCCGCCTGGAGCATGCCGGCCACCTGGTCCGCATCGCTCACCACGAACGCCGGATGAGCCTTGCGGGCCGGAGTGAACCCCTCTTCCACGCCCACGTGAAGCTCGTACCCCGGCCCGCGGAACCACGCGCCCCCACGGGCCGCCAGCACGGCCGGCTTCGCCACCTCCGTGAGCCCGAGCAGCTCACCGTAGAAGCGGCGTACGTCGGCCTCACCGCCGGCCGGGCAGCTGACCTGGACATGGTGCAACGCGACGGTCATGCGCTCTCCTCACCCAGATAGAGCTTGAATCCGAGGTGGGACGGCCGGAAGCCGAGGCGCTCGTAGAACCGGCGGGCACCCTCGCGCTGGGCGTTGCTGGTCAGCTCCATCCGTGCGCACCCTCGCCGGCATGCGTCGTCGATGATCCAGCGCATCAGCTCAGCGCCGAGTCCGTTGCTTCGCTCGGCCGAGGCGACCCGGACCGACTCGACCTGGCAGACCAGCCCGGCGCCGTACATCATCCGTCGCTGCCAGGTGACCTGAGCAGTAGCGACCAGGACACCGTCGCGTTCGCCGACCAGCACCGTGCTGTGGGGCGCGCTGACGATCTCTTCGAGCGCTTCGGCATACGGCGTCAGGTCGGACAGGTCCTCGTGCACCTCGCGGATCGCGTCCTCCTGCAGCAAGTCGCAGCAGCGGCTCGAGGTCGTCGGGCCGGGCATCGCGGATCAGCATCAGCCGTCCTCTCCGCTCGGCTTGCGTGCGACGACAAAGGTGCGCCGGAAGGGCAGCACCGCCCCGAAGCCGTGATCGGGATAAGCCTCCTGCAGCCGCGCGCGGTACTCGGTCTCGAAGTCGGCACGCTGCTGGTCCGACAGCGCCTGCAGGAACGGACCTGCACCGGTTCCCGTCATCCAACGGAAGACCGCATCGGGACCCCGCAGCACGTGCAGGTAGGTCGTCTCCCACGCGTCCACCTCGAGGCCGAGCGTCGCGAGGCCAGACAGGTACGTCGTTGCGTCCGGCGCCGAGGGTCGTTCGAGTCCGGCGGTGGCCGCCGCGAAGCGCGAGTCGGCAGCCAGCGCGTAGAGCAGCTGGTGGCTGGGTTGGTCGAAGTTGCCCGGCACCTGGATCGCGAGCCACCCACCGGGGGCGAGCGCGGCGGCGAAGCCGGGCAGCAGGGCAAGGTGGCCGACGACCCACTGCAGGGTCGCGTTGGAGATCAGCACGTCGACCGGCTCTGTCGGGGTCCAGTCGCTGAGGTCGCCGAGCTGGAAACGCACGCGCTCGCCCGCGTGCTCCTGGGCGCGCTCGATCATCGCCGGCGAGTCGTCGATGCCGAGGATCGAGGCCGTCGGCCACCGCTCGGCGAGCCCGGCGGTGAGCGGGCCGGGGCCGCAACCGAGGTCGACGACCCGACGCGGCGCCGTCGCCTGGATCCGGGACGTCAGGTCGAAGAACGGCCGGGAGCGTTCCGCCGCGAACTGCAGGTATGTCTCGGGGTTCCAGTGGGCTCCGGGCACCGGTGCCCTCCCTTCGCATATTATCTTGACGTCAAGATACTATGCCTGAGGCAGTGTCTCCACGTCAAGAGTCTTGATGACGGGACGATCGCCCCTAGACTGCGACCTATGACGGCACCGGACGAGGTCGACCGCCTGGTCGAGGCCTGGCAGCGCGAGCGCCCCGAGCTCGACGTCACCCCGATGCGCGTGCTGTCCCGCGTCACCCGGCTGGCCCGCCACCTCGACCTCGCCCGGCGCCAGGCGTTCGCCGCCCACGACCTCGAGACCTGGGAGTTCGACGTGCTCTCCGCCTTGCGCCGGTCCGGCCCGCCGTACGAGCTGTCGCCGGGAAGGCTGATCCGCGAAACCATGGTCACCTCGGGCACGATGACCAACCGGGTCGACCGACTGACCACCAAGGGCCTGGTGGCCCGGCTCCCTGACCCCGGCGATCGCCGCGGAGTGCTCGTGCGGCTCACCGACGAGGGACGGGCTCGCGTCGACGCCGCGCTCGACGGTCTCCTCGAGCAGGAGCGCGTCCTGCTCCACGAGCTCGACAGTCACGACCAGGCCGCACTGGCCGACCTGCTCCGCACCGTCGTCGCTCCGTTCGACGCCTCCTGACCTTAGCGGGGAAGCCAGGCGTCGTCCCAGGCAAAGGCTGGGGTCTGCCGGGTCGGATCGAAGACTGCCGGGTGGAACCTGCGCACGAAGTCTCCGGTCGGCAGGGAGTCGGGAGCGAAGAACGCCAGCTCGGTCGACTCGCCGTCCCGGCTCTCCAGCCGGCCGCCCTCGATGACGCAGGAGAAGACGCTGACGATCGCCTGCACGAGATCACCGTTCGGGTACGCCGTGATCGGGTGGGTCTCGACCGCGACGACCGCTATGGGCCGCACGATCATGCCGGTCTCCTCGTAGACCTCACGCACACAGGCTTGCGCCGGCTGCTCGTCCGGATCGATGGCGCCGCCGGGCACACTCCAGCTGCCGTTGTCGGAGCGCCGGTGCAGCAGCACCCGCCCCTCGTCGTCCCAGACGACCCCCGCTGCGGCCGGCATCAACAACAGGTCGTGGCCAACGCGGGTCCGCAGCCCGGCCAGGTAGTCGGAGATCGGCATGCAGCGATCCTAGGTGTCGGGCGCATCAGATCTGCTCGGCGGCCTCCAGCCAGGCATGCTCCAGCGCGTCCTTCTCGTCCTGGAGCCGGCGCAGCTCGACGTCGAGCTCGGCCAACCGTTCGTAGTCGCTGCTGTGCTCCGACATCGCGGAGTGCACCTCGTCGATCCTGCGGCTCAGCCTGTCGATCTGCCGCTCCACCTTGGCCAGCTCCTTCTTGGCCGCGCGTTGGGCAGCCGGGTCGGTGAGCGCACCGGCCGTCCGGGTCACCGGCTCGACGCTGGAGCCAGCCGGGGCATGACGCTCCGCCTCCATCCGCGCCCGCCGGGTCATGTACTCGTCCACACCCCCGGGCAGCATCACGAGCGCACCGTCGCCCAGCAGGGCCGACACCGTGTCGGTCACCCGTTCGAGGAAGTAGCGGTCGTGGGAGATCACCACGAGCGTGCCCGGCCAGCCGTCGAGGAAGTCCTCGACGACGGTGAGCGTGTCGATGTCGAGGTCGTTGGTGGGCTCGTCGAGCAGCAGCACGTTCGGCTCGTCGAGCAGCAGCCGCAGCAGCTGCAGCCGCCGCCGTTCACCACCGGAAAGGTCACCGATCCGCGCCGTCAGCCGGTCACCGGTGAAGCCGAACCGCTCGAGCATCGACGACGCCGTCACCTCCTTGCCGCCGACCGACGCGACCCGCCTGATCTCTTCGACCGAGTCGAGCACGCGTTGCGCGGGGTCGAGGTCATCGAGGGTCTGGGTGAGCCGGGCCAGCTTGACGGTGCGCCCGGTGCGCAGCCGACCTTCGTCCGGGGGCACCTCACCGGCCAGCACCGACAGGATCGACGTCTTCCCCGCACCGTTGGCCCCGATGAGGCCGACCCGGTCGCCCGGACCGAGCCGCCATGTGACGTGGTCGACGAGGTCGCGGCCACCCCGGGTGATCGTCGCGTCCTCGAGGTCGAACACGTCCTTGCCCAGTCGGGCCGCCGCGAACCGCTGCAGCGCCACCCGGTCGCGTGGCTCCGGCTCATCCGAGATCAGGGCGGACGCGGCGTCGAGGCGGAACTTCGGCTTGGACGTGCGCGCCGGCGCCCCCCGACGCAGCCAGGCGAGCTCCTTGCGGAGCAGGTTCTGCCGACGCGACTCGGTGGCCTGGGCCTGCCGGTCGCGTTCAGCCTTGGCCAGCACGTACGCCGCGTAACCACCGTCGTAGATGTCGACCTGCGCGTCGTGCACCTCCCACGTCGTCGTACAGACCGCATCGAGGAACCACCGGTCGTGCGTCACGACCACCAGCGCGGAAGCCGACCCGGGACCACCTGCGGTCAGGTGTCGCGCCAGCCAGTCGACAGCCTCGATGTCGAGGTGGTTGGTGGGCTCGTCGAGCAGGAGCACGTCGAGGTCGGCGAGCAGCGTGGCCGCGAGCGACACCCGCCGACGCTCGCCCCCGGAGAGTCCGGCCATCGTCCGGTCGAGCTCGAGCCCGACGAGCAGGTGCGCCACGATGTCGCGGGTACGACCGTCGGCAGCCCACTCGTGGTCAGCCCGGTCGCCGACGACGGCCGACCTGATCGTGGCGTGCTCGTCGAGATCGTCGTGCTGGCTCACCATGCCCCAGTGCAGGCCTCGGGTCTGGGTGAGGCGCCCGGCGTCCGGGGGCTCGAGCCCGGCCAGGATGCGCAGCAGCGTGGTCTTGCCGTCTCCGTTGCGTCCGACGATGCCGATGCGCTCCCCTTCCTGGACGCCGAGGCTGACCTCGGAGAGCAGCGGCCGGACACCGAACGCCTTGGACAGCCGTTCCGCGTTGATCAGGTTCGGGCTCACGTGACGAGTCGCGCCCCTGGGACCGGACCGCTGGCCCGTTGCACCGAGCGGCACAGCCCGGAGCTCGACAGGGCGACGGCCAGGTCGATGGCGTGGTCCTCGTCGGCGGCCAGGAACAAGCAGGTCGGCCCGGAACCGGACACCAGCGACCCGAGCGCGCCGTACTCCTCACCGAGGTCGAGTGTGCGTCGCAGGGCAGGTCGCAACCGCAGCGCCGGCGCCTCGAGGTCGTTGTGGAGGGCATGCCCGACGGCGTACGGGTCGCCGGTCCGCAGCGCCGCCATCAGCTCCTCCGGCACGGCCGGTTCGGGGATGCCGCTGCTGCCGCGAACGCGATCCAGCTCGGCGTAGACCTCCGGCGTCGCCAGGCTGCCGTCGGCGTACGCGAGCACCCACTCGTACCTGCCCCGTGCCAGCACCGGCGAGATGTTCTCGCCACGACCGGTGCCGACGGCCATCCCGCCTGTCAGGCAGAACGGCACGTCAGCGCCGAGCTCGGCCGCGAGCCGCCCCAGGTCGTCATGGGACGCCCGGGTCCCCCACAAGGCGTCACAGGCGACGAGCGCCCCGGCCGCGTCCGTGCTGCCGCCGGCCAGCCCACCAGCGACGGCGATCGCCTTGTGAATGCTGAGCGCCGCCCCCATCTCGACATCGAACGCCTGCGCCAGCCGGACCGCGGCCCGGACAGCGAGGTTGGACGGGTCGAGGGGAACGTCGTCGTGTCCCTCCCCGGTGACGGACACCGTGAACGTGCCGTCGGGTGCGGGCCGGGCCTTGATCTCGTCATACAGCGAGATCGCCTGGTAGACCGTCGCGACCGGGTGGTATCCGTCGTCGCCCGGCGCCCCAACGCTCAGACCGAGGTTGATCTTGGCGGGCGCGCGGACGGTGGCTGCGCTCATGGCGTGGGCGAGGTTCATGCGGGCTTCACGACACGAGATTACGGCGCTGCCACGAAGGCATCGGCCAGGCGGGTGAAGTCCTGGACGGTGAGTCGTTCGCCGCGAGCCGATGGATCGACTCCGGCGGCTCGCAGCGCCACCTCAGCCCGGGCTGGGGAACCGGCGTAGGACGCCAGCGCAGCCCGCAGCGTCTTGCGTCGCTGCGCGAACGCGGCATCGACGACGGCGAAGACCTGGTCGCGGCTGGCAACGCTGTTCGGCGGGTCGCGGCGCACGAGCGCCACCAGACCGGAATCGACGTTGGGCGCGGGCCAGAACACCGTGCGGCCGACGGTGCCGACCGTGCGCACGTCGGCATACCACGCCGCCTTGACGCTGGGGACGCCGTAGACCTTCGAGCCCGGGCCGGCCGCGAGCCGCTCCGCAACCTCGAGCTGGACCATGACCAGCACCCGTTCGATGGTCGGGAACGTGGCGAGCAGGTGCAGCAACACCGGCACGGCCACGTTGTAGGGCAGGTTGGCGACGAGGGCGGTGGGAGGTGCTCCGGGAAGGTCGGTGATGCGCAGCGCATCCGCCTGGACCACGGTCACCCGATCGGCGTCGGCCGGAGCGTAGGTGGAGATCGTCTCGGGCAGCGCGGCCGCCAGCACCGGGTCGACCTCGACGGCGATGACGTGGGGCACCACCTCGAGCAAGGCCAGCGTGAGCGAGCCGAGACCCGGTCCGACCTCGAGCACGACGTCGTCGGACTGGAGCCCGGCAGCGCGTACGACGCGGCGCACCGTGTTGGCGTCGATGACGAAGTTCTGGCCGCGCTGCTTGGTGGGCCGGACGCCGTACCGGTGCGCCAACGCACGCACGTCCGCCGGCCCGAGAAGTTTCGGACCGGCGGACGCCGATGATGCGGAGCTCACAGCGGTCACTGTAGGGCGTGGGCCGGAGCTGACCGCCCTCGCTACCCGTGGCCGCTCGAGGGTTGGTCAGCTGAGACCGAGCGCGGCCGTGCAGGCCGGCCAGGCACCCCAGCCCTGAGAGGCCTGGACCTTCTCGCCGATGGCGATCTGCTGCTCGCGAGTAGCCAGATCGGCGGTCGGGGCGTAGGCGCCACCACCGTTGGCGGTCCACGTCCCGGCGCTGAACTGCAACCCGCCGTAGTAGCCGTTGCCGGTGTTGATGTGCCAGTTGCCACCGGACTCGCACTGCGCGATGGCGTCCCAGACGGAGCCGTTGGAGACCGCCGGCGACGGGCGCTGCTTGGTGCCGCGGTACTCGATCTGCGCCGTCGGTGAGGTCAGCGGGACGCGGTTGACGGGTCGCTTGATGACGATCGCGCCGTTGTGCCGCACGACCCGGTAGGTCACACGCTCGGAGCCGCTCTGGCCGGCCCGGACCACACGGGTCTGGTCGGAGAACATGTTGGGGTCGTCGCGCACGATCGTGCGGAACGGCACGGACTCGGTCACGGTCACCTTGCTGGCCGCCTGGCGGATGACCACGATGCGCGTGCCGTCGTCGATCAGCGCGTTGGGCTTGGGCCGCACGAGGTCGTTCTTGCCGACCGTGATGCCTCGGTCCAGCAGGGCGTCGGTCACGGTGAGCCCAGTGGTCGAGACCTTGCGAGCCTGCTGCTTGCCGACCTTGAGGACGACCTTCTTGGGTGTCCCGATGCTGAGCCGCATGCCGTCGCGGCCGATCGAGCTCGACCGGCTGGCCGAGAGGTCGGAGCCGGCCGCGATGCGCTGCCCGATCTGCTGCAGCGCGTCGTCGACATTGGTCGCGGTCGTCCAGTAGGTGGAGGTCTTGCCGTCGATGTCGAGCGTCAGCTTGCGACCGTACGACACCGCGACGGCCGAACCGTCTTCGAGGGGCGCGCTCGGGTCAGGTGCGACGGCGTCGTGGGCACGCAGGTCGATGTGCTGGTCGGCGAGCAGACCGGCCACGGTGTCAGCCGAGGTCTCGACGACCTGCTGCTTGCCGTCGATCGACAACGTGACGCTGTTCTTGCTTGCGGACGCGAAAGCCACGGTCCCGAGGACCAGGCCGACCGTGAGAACGGCGGACAGAATCGCCAGGGCGATCTTCTTCGACACAATGCTCCAGAGGTTGAACGTCCCGGACCGCAGGGGGAGCTACCGCAGGGGATGCGGGAGGATAATGCCCGTTTGAAGGTGTTTTGTAGGCATTCCTGCTTCCGGCCAACAGCGTTCGACCATGCCAAACATCGCTGGCGGACCCAAACGGACGAGCATCGCTCAGGCGGGGCGACGTGACCCATCTCACGAGATCACGAACTGATCACGACCCGGCCCCGGCCCTACCCGCCGGGTCTCCCACCCGGCCGCGCTGCCCATCCCTCGCCGTGCGTTTGCCTAGTGAACAAGCCATATGGATGGTTAACTAGGCAAACTTCCCTTGTTGGCTCCAGGTTTGCCTTGGGCAGTCCCCCACGACCCCCCGAACGCGGCGTCGGTGTTGGCGTCGATCGCCGTACACATCGCTTCGAGCGACACCTGCCGCACCTCCGCCATCGCGCGCACCGTGTGGGGCACCAGGTACGACGCGTTGGGCCGGCCGCGGAAGGGCACCGGCGTCAGGTACGGCGCGTCGGTCTCGACCAGGATCCGGTCCAACGGAGCCACCGCCAACGCCCGCCGGAGCGGCGCCGCGTTCTTGAACGTCACCGTCCCCGCGAAGGACAGGTACGCGCCGCGATCCAGGCAGGCGCGCGCGAACACCTCGTCACCGGAGAAGCAGTGCAGCACGGTCCGCTCCGGCACCCCGTGCTCGTCGAGCATGGCCAGCACGTCGTCGTGCGCATCGCGGTCGTGGATGACCAGCGCCCTCCCGTGGCGGTGCGCCAGCGCGATGTGCGCCGCGAACGACCTCCGCTGCGCATCGACACCCTCGGGCCCGGTCCGGTAGTAGTCCAGGCCGGTCTCCCCCACGGCGCGCACCCGCGGACTCGACGTGACCAGCTCCTCGATCTCCACGAGCGCGGCGTCGAGGCTGCCGTCAGCCTCGAGCCGAGGCGCTTCGTTCGGGTGGATCGCCACTCCGGCCACGATCGCGTCGTACGCCGTCGCCGTCTCGACGGCCCAGCGGGCTCCGGGAAGGTCGCAGCCAATCTGCACGATGCGCGGGACGCCGACCTCGGCCGACCAGCGGAGCGCCTCCGCCGGCTCCAACCACCCGTCGCCATCCGCGATGTCGAGATGACAGTGGTTGTCGACGACCGGACTCGGCAGTGGATCCGGTAGCGGTGGCCGGGTCACGTCCCGACGGCCCGTCTCGTCTTCACCTGCACGCGCCCGCAGGGGGCCACTCATCGAGCAGCGCTCTCGGTCCCTGCCTCCACCGTGTCGATCCGGGGGAACAAGGACGCGCCCTTGGTCAACACGGCTCCCGCGGGCAGTTGGCCCCACGTCCCGACCGTGGCGATGCGTTGGTCGGCCAGCGGCCCGATGGCGTCGGCGCCGAGGGCCGCCCACAATGCGGCCGCGGTGCGCGGCATCACCGCGTGATGCAGCACCGCCACCCCACGCAGCGACTCCGCAGCGGCGTACAGGATCGTCGCCAGGCGCCGTTGGCCGGCCGGGCTGTCGTCCTTGGCCACCTTCCATGGCTCCTGCTCGGTGACGTAGCCGTTGACCAGTCCCACGAAGTCGGCCACCGCACCCACCGCTTCGTGGATCGCGACCCGCTCGATCGCGTCGTCGGCCGTACGGGCGGCTGCCGCAAGCCCGTCGGCCAAGGCCAGCTCGGCGGGACCCAGCTCGCCCGGCTCGGGCAGGACCCCGTCGAAGTACTTGCCGACCATCGCGGTAACCCGCGAGGCGAGGTTGCCCAGGCCGTTCGCGAGCTCACTCGTGTAGACCGCGCTCATGTGCTCCCACGAGAAGCTGCCGTCGGAGCCGAAGGAGATCGTGCGCGTGAAGTAGTAGCGGTAGGCGTCCGAGCCGAACGTGTCGACGATCTCGCTCGGGTGGATGGCCGTCGCCTTGGACTTGCTCATCTTCTGACCGCCGACCTGCAGCCAGCCGTGGGCGAAGACCCGGCGCGGTACGTCGACGCCGGCCGCCATCAACATCGCGGGCCAGATGACGGCGTGGAAACGCAGGATGTCCTTGCCGACGAGCTGCACGTCAGCCGGCCAGATGCGGGCGAACCGCTCCGGGTCGGTCCCGAAGCCGGCCGCGGTCGCGTAGTTGAGCAGCGCGTCGATCCACACGTAGAAGACGTGCTTCTCGTCCCACGGCACCGGGATCCCCCAGTCGAAGGTCGAACGCGAGATGGACAGGTCCTGCAGCCCCTGCCGCACGAACGAGATGACCTCGTTGCGTGCGCTCTCGGGTTGCACGAACGTGGGCTCGTCCTCGTACAGCGCGAGCAGCCGGTCGGCGTACTTGCTCAGGGCGAAGAAGTAATTGACCTCCGACAGCGTCTCGACGGGTCGCTCGTGGATGGGGCACAACTTCTGGCCCTCGTCGCCGTCGAGCAGCTCAGACGGCAGCTTGAACTCCTCGCACGAGATGCAGTACGGCCCTTCGTAGCTGCCCTCGTAGACGTCGCCCGCGTCGTAGACGGCCTGCCAGAACTCCTGCACCCGCTCGGTGTGGCGTGGCTCCGTCGTACGGATGAAGTCGTCGTTGCTGGCGTCGATCACCGAAAGGACGGGCTGCCACTCGGTCTCGACGAGCCGGTCGGCCCACTCCTGGGGCGTCACACCGTGTTCTTCAGCTGCCTCCAGGACCTTCTGGCCGTGCTCGTCCGTACCCGTCAGGAAGACGACGTCCTCACCCATCTGCCGGTGCCAACGTGCCAGGACGTCGGCAGCGACGGTCGTGTACGCGTTCCCGATGGAGGGCGGGGCCGTCACGTAGTAGATAGGCGTGGTGACGTAGAACGCCTTGGCGGGGCTGTCGGGCATGGCCCCAATCCTAGGGGCCGCGTCGAGCCGGTTTCGCCGGCCCACGAACGACGTGCGGGTGGCTCAGAAGGCGGCGGCCACCGGGATCACCCGATCACCGAGGATCTCCAGCCGCTTGAGGTCGGAGACATGGGGAACCTTGCCGTGAGTCTCGGCGACGCCGAGCTCGGAGAGCCGGTGCAGGTCCTCGAGCAGCGTGTCGACGTGCTCACCGTGCTCGCCGGGGTCGAGCCGCAGCATCACCGTCTTCTCGATGTCGTCGTAGTCGCGGCCAACCGCGTCGCAGTGGGCTCGCAGCACCTCGAGCTTGTGGGCCAGTTCGGGACTGTCGAAGAGGTTGCAGGCCTGCGCGTACTGCGCGACGAGGCGCAGCGTCTTCTTCTCGCCACCGCCGCCGATGAGGATCGGTGGGTGCGGCCTGCTGATCGGCTGTGGCGAGTTGAGCGTCCGGGTCAGCTGGTAGTGCCGGCCGGCATACGGGCCGTCGTCAGCACTCCACATCTGCTGACAGATCTGCACGGCCTCTTCGAGCCGCTCGAAACGCTCGGCGGTCGGTGGGAAGGGCAACCCGAGGCCGCGTGCTTCGTCCTCGTTCCACGCGGCACCGACGCCGAGCCAGGCGCGGCCCTTCGACAGCACGTCGAGCGTGCTCACGAGCTTGGCCAGCATGCCTGGCTCCCGGTAGACGACGGCGTCACCCAGCGAGAAGCCGTACGCGGGAAGTCCGGGCCGCGATGTCCAACCACCCGTCGCCATCCGCGATGTCGAGATGACAGTGGTTGTCGACGACCGGACTCGGCAGCGGATCTGGCAGCGGTGGCCGGGTCACGTCCCGACGGCCCGTCTCGTCGTCACCTGCGCGCGCCCGCAGCGGGCCGCTCATCGAGCGGCGCCCCCAGGCCCTGCCTCCACCGTGTCGATCCGGGGGAACAGCGACGCGCCCTTGGTCAACATCGCTCCTGCAGGCAGCTGGCCCCACGTCCCGACCTCGGCGATGCGTTGATCGGCCAGCGGTCCGATGGCGTCAGCGCCGAGGGCCGCCCACAATGCGGCCGCGGTGCGCGGCATCACCGCGTGATGCAGCACCGCCACGCCGCGCAGCGACTCGGCAGCGGCGTACAGGATCGTCGCCAGGCGCCGTTGGCCGGCCGGGCTGTCGTCCTTGGCCACCTTCCATGGCTCCTGCTCGGTGACGTAGCCGTTGACCAATCCCACGAAGTCGGCGACCGCACCCACCGCTTCATGGATCGCCACCCGCTCGATCGCGTCGTCGGCGGTACGGGCGGCTGCGGCAAGCGCGTCGGCCAGGGCCAGTTCGGCGGGACCCTGCGCACCCTGCTCCGGCAGAACCCCGTCGAAGTACTTGCCCACCATCGCGGTGACCCGCGAAGCGAGGTTGCCCAGCCCGTTCGCGAGCTCACTCGTGTAGACCGCGCTCATGTGCTCCCACGAGAAGCTGCCGTCGGAGCCGAAGGAGATCGTCCGCGTGAAGTAGTAGCGGTAGGCGTCCGAGCCGAACGTGTCGACGATCTCGCTCGGATGGATGGCCGTCGCCTTGGACTTGCTCATCTTCTGACCGCCGACCTGCAGCCAGCCGTGCGCGAAGACCCGCCGCGGTACGTCGACGCCGGCCGCCATCAGCATGGCCGGCCAGATGACCGCGTGGAAGCGCAGGATGTCCTTGCCGACGAGCTGCACGTCAGCCGGCCAGATGCGGGCGAACCGCTCCGGGTCGGTCCCGAAGCCCGCCGCGGTCGCGTAGTTGAGCAGCGCGTCGATCCACACGTAGAAGACGTGCTTCTCGTCCCACGGCACCGGGATCCCCCAGTCGAAGGTCGAGCGCGAGATCGACAGGTCCTGCAGCCCCTGCCGCACGAACGAGATGACCTCGTTGCGCGCACTGTCGGGCTGCACGAACGTGGGCTCGTCCTCGTACAGCGCGAGCAGCCGATCGGCGTACTTGCTCAGGGCGAAGAAGTAGTTGACCTCCGACAGCGTCTCGACGGGTCGCTCGTGGATAGGGCACAGCTTCTGGCCCTCGTTGCCGTCGAGCAGCTCGGACGGCAGCTTGAACTCCTCACACGAGATGCAGTACGGCCCTTCGTAGCTGCCCTCGTAGACGTCACCCGCGTCGTAGACGGCCTGCCAGAACTCCTGCACCCGCTCGGTGTGGCGTGGCTCCGTCGTACGGATGAAGTCGTCGTTGCTGGCGTCGATCACCGAAAGGACAGGCTGCCACTCGGTCTCGACGAGCCGGTCGGCCCACTCCTGCGGCGTCACACCGTGTTCTTCGGCTGCCTCGAGGACCTTCTGGCCGTGCTCGTCGGTACCCGTCAGGAAGACGACGTCCTCACCCATCTGCCGGTGCCACCGTGCCAGGACGTCGGCAGCGACCGTCGTGTATGCGTTGCCGATGGAGGGCGGGGCCGTCACGTAGTAGATCGGCGTGGTGACGTAGAACGCCTTGGCGGGGCTGTCGGGCATGGCCCCAATCCTAGGGGCCGCGTCGAGCCGGTTTCGCCGGCCCACGGACGACGTGCGGGTAGCTCAGAAGGCGGCGGCCACCGGGATCACCCGATCACCGAGGATCTCCAGCCGCTTGAGGTCGGAGACATGGGGAACCTTGCCGTGAGTCTCGGCGACGCCGAGCTCGGACAGCCGGTGCAGGTCCTCGAGCAGCGTGTCGACGTGCTCACCGTGCTCGCCGGGGTCGAGCCGCAGCATCACCGTCTTCTCGATGTCGTCGTAGTCGCGGCCAACCGCGTCGCAGTGGGCTCGCAGCACCTCGAGCTTGTGGGCCAGTTCGGGACTGTCGAAGAGGTTGCAGGCCTGCGCGTACTGCGCGACGAGGCGCAGCGTCTTCTTCTCGCCACCGCCGCCGATGAGGATCGGTGGGTGCGGCCTGCTGATCGGCTGTGGCGAGTTGAGCGTCCGGGTCAGCTGGTAGTGCCGGCCGGCATACGGGCCGTCGTCAGCACTCCACATCTGCTGACAGATCTGCACGGCCTCTTCGAGCCGCTCGAAACGCTCGGCGGTCGGTGGGAAGGGCAACCCGAGGCCGCGTGCTTCGTCCTCGTTCCACGCGGCACCGACGCCGAGCCAGGCGCGGCCCTTCGACAGCACGTCGAGCGTGCTCACGAGCTTGGCCAGCATGCCTGGCTCCCGGTAGACGACGGCGGTCACCCAGGCGAGAAGCCGTACGCGGGAGGTCCGGGCCGCGATGAAGCCCAGAGCGGTGTACGCCTCGAGCATCGGCCCCTCGGGCGGCCCGTTGACACCGATCTGCCAGACGTGATCCATCACGCTGATCCGCGCGAACCCGAGGTCGTCGGCCGTCGTCACCACCCGGGTGAGGTCGTCGGCGAGCGTGTCCGGGCCGCCGGGCCAGGTGAAGTCCGAGACGTGCAGGCCGATCTCCATGGGGCTCCCTTCGAGGTCGCGCGTTCGCATTTCACGCTAGCGCGGTACCAAACCCACGGCTCGAGGAGCCACAACTCACGGCTCAACGGACCACAACTCACGGCTCAACAGCCCAACAACTCACGGCTCAACGAGAGTGGGCGGCGGCGTAGACGGTCTTGCGGGGGATGCCGGTCCGGGCCGCCACCTGGGACACCGCGTCCTTGCGGGACAACCCGTCGGCCGCGGCAGCATCGACGAGCGAGCGCAGCTGGTCGGCGTCGAGCTCGGCTGGAGGCATGGCCGGCGCACCGTCGACGACGATCGTGACCTCGCCCCGGACTCCGTCAGCTGCCCAGGCGCTGACGTCGGCAAGGCTGCCGCGGCGTACCTCCTCATAGGTCTTGGTCAGCTCGCGACACACCGCCACCGCACGCTCGGGCCCGAACGCCTCCCCCATCGCCAGCAACGACTCGGCGGTGCGATGCGGCGCCTCGAAGAACACCATCGTGCGCGGCTCGTCGGCCAGCTCGGCCAACCGTCGGCGCCGCTCACCGGACTTGCGCGGCAGGAAGCCCTCGAAGCAGAACCGGTCGACCGGCAGGCCCGAGACCGCGAGAGCCATCAGGACCGCGGACGGCCCCGGCACCGCCGTGACCTCGACGCCCGCAGCCACCGCCGCTGACACGAGCCGGTAGCCCGGGTCGGAGACGCTGGGCATACCGGCATCGGTCACCAGCACGACGCGTTCACCGGCGACCAGGGCCTCCACCAGGCCCGACGTACGAGCGACCTCGTTGCCCTCGAAGTACGACACCACCCGCGCCGAAGTCTCGACCCCGAGCTCTCCCAGCAGCCGCCGCAGCCGACGGGTGTCCTCGGCTGCGATCACGTCCGCGGAGGCGAGCTCCGTCGCCAGCCGCGGCGGAGCGTCCTCGATCCGGCCGATCGGCGTCGCCGCCAGAACGAGTGTCATGTCGGCATCATCGCAGGCGCATCCAGCAGACTCGCCTACGATGACCACCGTGGCGACGACGACCCACGCCCCGACGGGCGACGCACCCCCGCTCGGCTCCGAGGGCGGTGCGGTCACGCTGCTGGGCAAGACCATCGACGGTGAGGGACTGCCCCGGCTTCGCCGCCGGTTCACCCCACCGTCGTACCGGAGCAACGCGTTCTGGGGCTGGGTCGCCCCGCTCGCGGTCACGCTCTGCGCCGGCATCCTCCAGTTTTGGAGCCTGTCCACGCCGCACGACATCACCTTCGACGAGACGTACTACGCCAAGGACGCCTACTCGCTGCTCGTCAAGGGCTATGCGATGTCGTTCGTCAACGACCCGCAGACCGACGCCAGCGAGGCCGACGCGCTCATCAACTCCGGCGACACCAAGCCGGCCGACCTGTTCCTCGACACCCCGAGCAAGGTGGTCCACCCCGAGGTCGGGAAGTGGATGATCGCTGCGGGCGAATGGATCTTCGGTCTGACTCCGCTCGGCTGGCGTTTCTCCGCTGCGCTGACCGGGACGCTGATGGTGCTCGTGATGTGCCGCCTGGTCCGAAGACTGACCGGCTCGACGCTGCTCGGGTGCGTGGCCGGAGCTCTGCTGGCACTGGACGGCCTGCACTTCGTGATGTCGCGGTTCGCGCTGCTCGACATCTTCCTGGCGTTCTGGCTGCTCTGCGCGGTCCACTGTCTGGTGGCGGACCGCGACTGGGCCCGCGCGAAGATGGCCCGGCAGTTCGAGATGACGCCGCTCCGGTCGGCCCGGGATTTCGGCCCGATCCGAGGTTTGATCCTCCGGCCCTGGCGGATCGCGGCCGGTGTGTGTTTCGGCCTCGCGCTGGGCACCAAGTGGACGACCGTCTTCGTCCTTGCCGGGTTCGTGGTGCTGGTGTGGGCCTGGGACTCCGGTCTCCGGCGGGCCATCGGCGTCAAGGGGGCGCCATTGAAGTCGCTCGTCGCCGACATGATCCCGGCCTTCTTCACGATCTTCGTGGTGAGTGTGCTCGTCTACATCGTGTCCTGGATGGGCTTCCTCACCCACGCGCAGAAGTTCGAGGACGCCTTCGGTCACGACACGGGCCAGGCCGACGTCGTCTGGAGCTCGGTCGACGACCACCCGACGACCTGGCTCGGCCACGTCCGGCACGACCTCAACATCTTGTGGAACTACAACATCGAGGTCTACAAGTTCCACACCAGCGACTACATCAACGAGGCGACGCACCCGTTCCAGTCCAACCCCGGCGGCTGGCTCGTCATCAACCGACCACTCGGCATCGCGGCGACCAGCGGGGACAACACGAAGATCCCCAACTGCCCTGAGGGCGAGAGCTGCGTCAAACAGGTGCTGGCCATCGGCACACCGGTGCTGTGGTGGGGCGGGGTCTTCGCGCTGTTCATCGGCTTCGGCTACTGGGTGAGTCGCCGCGACTGGCGGTTCGGCATACCCCTCGTCGGAGTCCTCACCACCTGGTTGCCGTGGCTTCGCTACGACACGCGACCGATCTTCTACTACTACGGGGTGGCGATCATCCCGTTCACCGTCATCTGCGTGGCGCTCGTGCTCGGCAAGATCATGGCCCCGGCCGGTGCGTCATACCAGCGGCGGCTGGTCGGCAACATCGCCGTCGGTGTCTTCGTCGGTCTCGTCGCGCTGAACTTCGTTTACTTCTACCCGATCCTCACCGACAAGCTGCTCACCAACCAGCAGTGGAACGATCGGATGTGGCTCACCCACTGGCTGTGAGCCACCTGCGGCTGTGAGGCGTCAGGCCTCGAGCCGGGCGCGGAGGCGGGCGAGGTCGGCGCGGATGTTCTTGGCCACGGCCCGCCGCATCAGTGGCGAAGCCCAGCCGAAGAACCGGCCCGGGTCACCGTGCGCATGGATCGCCACGAGCGTGCCTTCGGGATGGTCCTCCAGCTCATACCTGACCAGCATCGGGAAGGGGCGTGCGACCTCGAGCTCGGCCAGCCGGTCCGGCTCGTACGCCGTCACCGCGTAACCGTAGGTGAAGCGCCGGCCCATGAAGCGAGCGTCCCGCTCGACCGTCGCGCCCTCGACCAGAAGGCCGTGCTGGGCGGGTCGGCTCGCCGTGATGCCGCCCGTCCACTCCAGGTCGCGCGTCGGGTCGAACATGTACGCCGCTACGTCTGGACGCCGCCGGTGCACGACCACGGTCGGGCGCACGTCGATGGTCATGGCGAGCCCACCGCGACCCACGGGTGCTGCCAGCGCGGATGCCCGCGAAGCAGCTCGTCCGCAGTCGCGGGTCCCCAGGAACCTTGCTCGTAGGAGCGGACCATCGGTGGGTGGTCCAGGAGCGGTTGCACGATCCGCCAGGTCTCCTCGACGCTGTCCTCGCGTGCGAACAGCCCCGAGTCGCCGACGAGTGCGGCACGCAGCAGACGTTCGTAGGGCTCCCGTGGCTCGCCGAGCTCCTCAGCGAAGAGGTTCTCGAGCCGGACCGGCCGCCAGGAGCCGTCACCGCGGGTGGCGAGCTGGAGCTGCAGACCCGGCTGTGGGTCGATCCGCAGCACGATCTGGTTGGGCTCGACCTGGGTAGGCGTCGGGAGGAACGTGAGCGGCGGCGTGCGGCGGAGGAAGAGCCGCACCTCGGTCACCGACTCGGCCATCGCCTTGCCCGCACGCAGGAAGATCGGCACACCGGCCCAGCGCCAGTTGTCGATCTCCAGGCGCAGGGCGACGAACGTCTCCGTCGACGACCCGGCCGCGACGCCGGGGACGTCGGCGTAGCCGTCGTATTGTCCGCGCACGCAGTGCTGCGGGTCGACGGCCGGCATCGCCTTGAACACTTCGGCCTTCTTGTCCCGCAGCTCCGCGGAGCTGGCGCCGGCCGGAGGCTCCATGGCCACCAGCGCGAGCACCTGCAGCAGGTGGTTCTGGACGACGTCGCGAAGCGCCCCCACAGCGTCGTAGAACGAGCCGCGATCCTCGACACCGAAGTTCTCGGCCATGGTGATCTGGATGCACGACACGCTCTTGCGGTCCCAGAGCTCCGCCAGCGCCAGGTTGGCAAAGCGCAGGTACTCCAGCTCGATGACGGGTTCCTTGCCGAGGAAGTGGTCCACCCGAAGGATCTGTTCCTCGCTGAGTACCTGGTGCAGCCGAGCGTCCAGCTCCCGGGCGGAGGTCAGGTCATGGCCGAACGGCTTCTCGACGGCGACCCGGGCACCCTCGAGCAGGTCTGCTGCCGCGAGCTGTTCGACGATCGGGCCGAACAGCGACGGCGGCATCTCCAGATAGAACAACGGCCGGCGGTGGTCCCCCATCTGCGCGGCGAGCTCCTTGTACAACGAGGGATCCGTGACGTCTCCGTGCAGGTAGGACAGCCGAGCTGCGAGCCGATCGAAGACCGCCTGATCGAGCTGCTCCCCGGACTCCCCGATGGCGGTCTTGGCCCGCTCCACCAGGTCAGCGGTGGAAAGCTCATCGGCCGCCACCCCGACGATGAGGCAGTCAAGCAGCCCCCTTCGCTCCAACCGGTACAGAGCATGGAAGGTCATCTTGTGTGCGAGGTCGCCGGTGATCCCGAAGATGACCATCAGGTCGGCAGGCTCGCTGACTCCCTCGGTTGTACCTCGCACACCCGAACCGCTCCGCGACTTCGTCACCCGGCAAGCCTACCCAGCGGCCCGGCGACTCCCGCCGCTCCGCGTCCAGCGCTCACACGCACGTTGTCCGGTCAGGTCGCCGACCGCCGCCGCAGCCCGATGATGACACCGCCGAAGACGAGAACCGTAGCCGCCAGCACCCGCACCGTGATCGGCTCGCTCAGGATCAGCAGCCCGGCGATCGCAGCGATCGGTGGAGGCGCGAGCTGCACGATGCCGGACTGCACGCGGGTGAGGAAGGGCAGCACCGTGTACCAGAGCGCGTAGCCCAGCCCCGAGGCCACCGCGCCGGACAGGACGGCCAGCACTATCCCGTGCAGACTCGCGTGCACGCCCGGCCTGTCTACGGCGATGAGGACCACGTACAGCACCACCGCCATCGGTACGCTCCGGAGGAAGTTCCCTGCGTTGACGGCGATCGGGTTGCCCAGCGCGCGGCCGCGGAGCGTGTACCCCGCCCACGCGACCCCGGCGCACACCATCAGGACGGCGCCGACCGGGTCGGGCGACTTCGCACCGGGAGCCAGCAGCAGCAGCAGACCCGCGAGGGCCAAGGCCAGGCCGGACCACCCGGCTACACCGGGATGCTCAGCCGACCGGATCGCGGCCGTGAACATCACCGCCTGCACCACGGTGAACATGAGCAGCGCGCCGGTGGCCGCACCCAGGCTGAGGTAGGAGTACGAGAACGTGGCGGCGTACACGAGCAGCAGACCCGCCGACTGCCACGACCCGGCTGCCCGCCGGGGCTGTGTCGCCCCCTTCGCCAACGGGAGCGCGAGCGCCGTGAGCACGACCGCCCCAGACGCCAGCCGCACCAGGGTGAAGGTCCCGGCATCGATGGCGTCGCCGTCCAGTGCGAGGCGGTTCAGCACGGAGTTCGCCGCGAAGGCGACCATGGCGAGCGCAGCCAGGACCCAGAGGACGGTGGGATCCGACAGCGTCGCTCGGGACCGGACCGGAGTCATGGCGTGTCCCGTCCCTCCCGGTCAGCCCGCTAGCCGGTACACGCGACGGGCGTTCTCGGCGCAGATC
Source organism: uncultured Actinomycetota bacterium (assembly GCA_963712935.1). Lineage (GTDB taxonomy): Bacteria > Actinomycetota > Actinomycetes > Propionibacteriales > Nocardioidaceae > JANLYC01. The sequence continues at coordinate 39,880 of CAVQJX010000016.1, read as the reverse complement.
AGCCCGGCGATGCGGTCGGCGTCGGCGCGACCCATCTCACCGCGTTCGACCAACGACGTCAGCACCTCGTCGAGTCCCTGACGGAACAGCATCGCCCCGAGCAGGTAGAGCTCCGGTAGCCCGAACGCGTCGGACGAGAACAGCATCTTGCCGAACGGCACCAGCTCGAGGCTTTCGGCGATCAGCGCCCGCGACAGCGCACCGGTGTTGTGCACCGCCAGCCCGACGTCCATGAAGACGTGATCGAAGACCTGGGCCAGATAGCTCGCGTTGCGGTGGAACGGGTAGTTGTGCAGCAGCAGGACCGGGACGCCACAATCCTGCGTCGCGCGGAGGAAGGGGGTCAGCCGCAGCGGGTCGCAGTCGAGGAGGTCGACGTCGCTGTCGCCGTATCCCACATGGAACTGCAGTGGCATGCCGAGCTCGATGGCCGTCCAGGCGAGGTACCCGTTGACGACGGGATGGGCGATCCGGAAGGCACCTGACGCATCCGCTGCCACGCCCGTCAACGCGGCCGCCAGCTCATCGTCCGAGGGTCGCTCGCCAGGTAGCGCAAGCCCCACCCGGTAGGCCGCGATGCTTTTCGCGCCGACCGCCCCCGAGGCCTTCAGCCGCTCGCGCAACGCCTCCCCGAAGTCCACTGGCCGGATGCCGGCAGCGAGGAGGTCTTGCCCGACCACCTCGAGACGGATGATCTCGTGGCCCCGGGCGTCTCCGGCGAGGGTCGCCAGCGCCGCAGGGTCCGTGATCGGTTCGGGAACGTATCCCGTGTCGACGATGAAGTCGGCGATGCCCGCGGCCGACAACATCCGGCGTGAGGTCTCGTCGCGCCCCAGCTCGGTACGCCGACGGAGGTAGCTGTCCGGGTCGACGAGGGGTTCGAGGTCGAGCAGCGGAGCGCAGTGCCGCCGGACGGCTAGGCCGAGCATCGAGTCGAACACCGAGGTGCCGAGAGCGCTGGCGCCGGGCGCCTCGTTGAGCAGGCCCTCGAACCCGGGGCGGTCCACGTCCCGGCGTACCAACCCGTGGCAGTGGTGGTCGACGAGCGGAAGGGTGACGTGCTCGAGCGGCCCGTGCATCAGCGAGTCCCTTCAAGCGCTGCCACGACGTCGGCAATCAGTGCCTCGGCCGGCTCGACCCCGCACGACAGGCGGATCATGCCGTCGTCGATGCGGGCGGCCGTGCGTTCTTCCGGGGTGAGCGAGAAGTGCGAGGAGTTGAACGGCGTACTGACCAGGGTCTCGACGCCACCGAGGCTGGTGGCCTCACACGCGACGGTCATCGCCCGCATGGCTCGCAGCGCTCGGTCATCACCGCCCGCAACGGTGAAGGCCACCATCGCCCCGGCCCGCACGCTGCCATCTGCATCCCGTCGGAGCAGACGGTCTGCGACCTCAGCGCGCGGGTCACCGGCCAGCCCCGGGTATCGGACACCGATCACGTCCGGATGCTCACTCAATGTCTGCGCGAGCCGACGGGCCGTCGCCATCGACTGACGCATACGAAGCTCGAACGTCTGCATGCCCCGCCACACCAGAAAGGCGGTGTGCGGGTCGAGGCAGGTGCCCAGCGTGATGACCCGACGCTGCACCTCACGTACCAGGTCGTATGACCCGACGACAGCACCCGCGATGGCGTCGCTGTGACCGTTGAGGAACTTCGTCGCCGAGTGGACGACGACGTCCGCGCCGACGTCGAGCGGCTGCACGCAGTAGGGCGTCGCGAACGTGTTGTCCACGACGAGCTGCGCCCCGTGCTCATGCGCCAACGCGGCCAGCGCCATGAGATCGGCCAGCTCGAGCTGCGGGTTGGCGAGCGTCTCGACGTAGAGCACCCGGGTCTGCCCACCGACGATCGCGTCGCGCCAGGCGTCCAGGTCGGCCGCATCCACCTGGACGACGTCGAACCCCCACGACGGGAGGTCCCGGACCAGGAGGTCACGGGTGTCGCCGTACACCTGCGTCGCAGCGACGAGCCGGTCGCCGCGGCGCAACAGGGTGAGGAGCGTGGTGGCGATCGCGCCCATGCCCGAGGAGGTCATGAACGCAGCCTCAGCTCCCTCCAGCCGACGCACCTCCTCGGCCGCCACATCGACCGTGGGGTTGCGGAAACGCCCGTACCAGATCTCGTCGAGGCCGCCTGCCTGGACGTCCTTGTAGGACTCGTCGTCGAGGAAGTACGTGACCGACGTGTGGATCGGCGGGACGACGGGACGGGTGCGAGGGGTGTAGCCGCGGGACTGTTCTGGTCGGCCGGTCGTCATTCAGAGGTAGTGTCCTTCCGGCTTGTCCACCTTGTCGACCTGGACCAGTGCTCGCGACAGCCGCTGCGCCAATACGGGCGACAACAGCATCACGATGGCCACCACGATCACCCAGCCGAACGCCACGATCGGGAACCACATCGCCGGCCCCGACGTGGGATACGGGATGACGTTGCGGTAGATCGTGTAGCCCAGCATCACCAGGCCGGCCAACGGGATCACGATCTCCCAGGCCGGCACCTTCATGGCCTTGTCGATGAAGAGCAACTTGATGCACCCGATAGTGGCGAGCACATAGGCCACCAGCAGGATCAAGGTCCCGATGGTGCCGCTCCACAGGAACGTGTCGAACGGAACCGCGCCGAAGAGCACCGCGCAGATGAGCGCGATCACGGCGATGGCGACACTCACGGCCGTTGCTGCGGCGGCGGGCGTCCCGTTGCGGCCCGTCTGCCCGGTCGGCAGGTGCGGGAAGCCGTCACGGGACACGGCGAACAGCAGGCGCGAGCCGCCGACCACACAGGCCAGGCAGCAGCCGAAGGCACTGATGGCCGCTCCCAACGTGATGGTTTCCCCGATCCAGGACGCGATGAACGCCGTACCGACGTCGCCCATCAGGGCGCTCGACGTGGTGAAGGCCTCGACCCCTGCCTTGTCGGTTCCGAACGCCATCATCTCCACGGCCGTCACGAACGTGAAGTAGATGCCGCCGAAGATCGCAGTACCGAGGATCGCGCGCGGGATGTCCTTGGCCGGGTTGCGAGCCTCCTCGCCCAGCGTGGCAGCCGCCTCGAATCCGGCGAACGACAACAACCCGAAGATGATGCCGAGGAAGAGGGTCGACGTGCCCGTGCCCGGCTCGACCTTGAACACGTCCCAGGTCAGGCTGGCGTCGTCGGGCGCAGAACCCGCCGCCATCTTGACGAACGCAATGACTGCGATCGCAACGATGAGCAGCACGGTCGCTCCCTCGATGGTGAGCAGGGTGCTGGTCGCGCGGTGCGTCGGCGCGATGGCCAGCACGAGCACGAGCAGCAGTGCCAGGCCGCCGATGAGGAAGCCCGCCCAGTCGGGTGGGGCGTTCCAGGCGCCTATCTGGTCGAGGAACTGCGCGCCGAACACACCCGTCGCGGAAGCGGTGACGAGCCCGTAGAACGTGTACGTCGCCAGCAGCGACAAGCCGGCCGTGGCCCCCACCTGCGGCCCCAGCGTCGCGCCAGCGAAGACATAGACCGAGCCCGCGTGCTTGTAGTACTGGCAGAGCCGGACGAAGACGTAAGCGATGAGCAGCACCGCCACCGCAGCCAGGAAGAACGCCAGTGGTGTGGCCCGGCCGACCAGTCCGGCGGTGCCCTGCGGGTTGATGTTGGCCGCCATGCTCGGGGCCATCAGCGCGACCGAGATACCCACCGCTGCCCAGACCGACAGGCCCCGGCGGAGGCCGGGTCGGGTCGAGGGCTGGCTCTCGTCGGAAAGCTGGGATGTGCTCATACGAATCACCTCGTGTTCTGTGCTGAAGCGATGGACATGCGGCACCGGCCGCCCCGAAACAGCCGACAGTGGTGTCGACGATGGACAATCCTTACGATGCGTAGTGTGATGGCGCCCGACGGGGTTTGTCCATGGCTCGTTTCGCCGGAAGAGAGGAGCACGCGTGGACGTCGCCGAACGCGAGTCGCGCGCCGCAGCCGCGGAAGAAGTCGTCTCCCGGTTGCGGGAGCAGGATGTCGCCGCCGTTGCCATCACCTTCGTCGACAACTCGGGGATCGCCCGGGTCAAGTGCGTACCGCTCGCACGTCTCCCCCATACGGCAGCGTGGGGTGTCGGTATCTCGACGTCGTTCGACCGGTTCCGGTTCGATGACTGGATCGCCGCCGACCCGGACGGTCGGGCGCCCGTCGGCGATCTCCGCATCATCCCTGACGTCCGACGCGTGGTTCCGCTGGCCGGGCCACCCGGCTGGGCGTGGGCGCCGGCCGACCGGTACGAGCAGACCGGCGCGCCGCACGCGCAGTGCAACCGGCTGCTCCTGCAGGACCTGGTCGACCGGCTCGGCGAGCAGTCGATCGACGTCAAGGCGGCGTTCGAGATCGAGTGGGTCGTCAGCGACGAGCCCGAGGACGACTTCCACCCGGCGATGCGTGGGCCGGGGTACGGCATGAACCGGCTGGTCGAGGTGTCCGACTACGCCCGTGACGTCATCTCGGCGTTGACCGACGAGGGGGTGACGGTCGAACAGTTCCACCCGGAGTACGCACCAGGACAGCTCGAGCTGTCGGTGGCGCCGGAGGTCCCCGGTCGACGCGGCCGACACCTCCGTGCTCGTCCGCTCCACCATTCGCGCCGTGGGCGACCTCTACGGGCTGCGGACGTCGTTCTCGCCCAAGGTCGCCGTCCCCGGCGTCGGGAACGGCGGCCACGTCCACCTGAGCCTGTGGCGCGCACGGCAAGAACCTGATGGCCGACGGCGACGGTCCCGTTCGGCCTGACCGCCGATGGAGAGGCCTTCGGCGCCGGGGTGCTGCAGCATTGCCGGCCCTGATGGCGGTCGGCGCACCGAGTGCGGTGAGCTACCTGCGCCAGGTGCCGTCGCACTGGGCGGGCACGTTCGCGTGCTGGGGGCTGGAGAACCGTGAGGCGGCGCTGCGGATGGTCACCGGCTCGACCGGCAGCAGCCCGTGGGCGGCGAACCTCGAGGTGAAGTGCTTCGACCTGCACGCCAACCCCTACCTCGTGCTGGCCGGCCTGCTCGCCACCGGCATGGACGGTATGGCGACCGGCGCTTCGTTGCCCGAGCCTGTCGACGTCGACCCGGCCGTCCTGGACGAAGCGGTCCTGACCGAACGCGGCATCGCCCGGCTGCCGCAGGACCTGCGCGCGGCCACCGACGCCTTCGCCGAGGACGACACGCTGCGCACGGCCTTCGGTGGCGCCTTGTCGGCATCGGTCATCGCGCTGCGCGAGAGCGAGCTCGAGCTGTTCGATGGGGTCAGCGACGAAGCGCTCGCGGCCGCGACCCGTTGGCAGCACTGACCGTGAACATGCCCAGGTTCCTCCCGCTGCCGACAGCCTGCCCATGATGACGCGGCTACAGGAGTCGGTGGCGCGGGTCGCTGAGGAGCACGGCTTCTCCGGAGTGGTCCGCGTCGATCGCGCCGGTCGTCCAGAGCTGGCCGACGCTTACGGGTTGGCCGAGCGGGGCTTCCGCAGAGCGAACACGCTCGATACGCAGTTCGCCATTGCCAGCGGTTGCAAGGGGTTCACAGCCCTCACCGTGATGTGCCTGGTCGACGAGGGGCGACTCGACCTGACCACGACCGCGCGTTCCGTCCTGGGTGACGACCTCCCTGAGATCGATGACCGGGTGACCGTCGAGCAGCTGCTGGCCCACCGGTCCGGCATCGGAGACTACATCGACGAAGAGGCCGATCTCGCGATCACCGACTATGTGATGTCCGTGCCGGTGCACGAACTGGCGATCACCGAGGGATACCTGCCGGCCCTCGCGGGACATGCGGCCAAGTTCGCCCCGGGCCAGCAGTTCTCCTACTGCAACAGCGGTTACGTCGTGCTCGCACTCATCGCGGAGCGGGTGGCCGGCACTCCGTTTCACGACCTGGTCAACGAGCGGGTCTGCCTCCCGGCGGGTATGCACGACACCGCCTTTCTCCGCTCCGACGAGCTGCCTGCTCGGGCGGCGCGTGGCTACCTGCAAGCGGAAGGGCTGCGCACCAACGTGCTCCACCTGCCGGTCCGGGGCAGCGGCGACGGAGGCATCTACACGACGGTCAGCGACGTCCACGCGTTCTGGCAGGCACTGTTCGCAGGGCGGATCGTCTCGCCGCATCAGCTAGCAGACATGCTGCGCGCACGCAGCGACCTCCTTGAGTGGAAGCGGCGGTACGGTCTCGGTTTCTGGCTGTACGCGACCGGAAATGCCGTGCGCCTCACCGGGTCCGACGCCGGGGTCTCGTTCCAGAGCGTCCACGACCCGGATCGTGATCTCACCTGGACCGTCATGGCGAACACCAGCGAAGGAGCCTGGGACGTGGCCGATCACCTCGGCGAAGCGCTGGCCGACCGCTAGTCGCACCGCGCTCGCCACATCACCGATTCACAGGATCTTGACGGGCTCCCCACAGCATGGCCCAAGGCGATCGCGGCACCGTTGACTGTTCGACGATCGAGGGGACACGCCATGTCCGAGCAGAACAACCCGGGCGAGCCGCAGCAGCACGCGAACGCCGACACCGCGGGCGTTGATCCGGTCGCGGAGACAGACGCTGACCACGAGGCCGTCACCGGCGCGGACGCCGCCGACAAACCGGGCCGCGCGGCTCGGCTCCGCGCCGGTATGACGAAGCCGCGGGTGCTGGCGGCGGCCGCTGGTGCGGCGTTCCTTCTGGTCGGGGGCGTCGCCGGCTACGCGATCGCCGGTGGCGACGATGGCCATGACGGCCGTCAGGGTCACGGGGACCGGGCGAACCACAGCGGCTGGCAGGCCGACCAGTACGACGAACACGGTCACGGCGGCGGGGGCCGCTGACGTGAGCGACACGGATATTGACCACGCCGACAGCGGCCGACGTCCGGGCAACAACCGCCGCCGGATCGGGCTTGCGGGTGCGTCGCTGTTGCTGGTCGGTGTGGGTGCTGCCGGTGGGGCCGCCCTCGCGGACCACCAACAGGACGACGCGAACCAGACGAGCTCCTCGACGACACAGTCGCGATCAACGAAGCAAGGCTCGACAGACACCGACGACCACGGGCACGGACGTCCTGGCTGGGGTGGACCCTCCACGCCCCCACGCGCCCCAGACCACGACAGCGACTCGGCGCCCGAGGCTACAGCGCCGGAGTCAGCCGCCGACGCCACCGCGGCGCAGTCGGTGGGCCTGGTGGAGATCTCCTCGACGTTGACGAATGGGAAGGGGGCCGGCACCGGTTTCATCCTGTCTTCCGCCGGGACGGTGGTGACGAACCATCACGTGGTCGAAGGAGCGACCTCGCTGAAGGTGACTGTCGTCTCGACCGGGAAGACCTACACCGCGAAGTACGTCGGCGGCGACTCGACCGCTGATGTGGCCGTGTTGAAGCTGCGGAACGCGAGCGGGCTGACGCCCGTCAAGGAAGCCTCCAAGGCTGCGGCCGAGGGCGACCCGGTGACCGCGGTCGGTGACGCCGGGGGCGACGGTGGCGCCCTGACGGCCTCCACCGGCACGGTCGCCGCGATCGATCAGCACATCACGGTCCGGAACGACGACGGCACGACGAACCGCCTGACCGGTCTCATCGAGCTGAACGCGTATGTCGTTCCCGGTGACTCAGGGGGCGCGGTTCTGAACGCGGCCGGCTCCGTCGTCGGGATGAATGTCGCAGCTTCCACCGGAAGCCGGTCCGTGACCGGGTACGCGATCCCCGTCTCGACCGTGCGGTCGGTCGCCGACCAGATCCTCGCCGGCAAGGAAACTGCCACCATCGACCTCGGCTACCACGGCTACCTGGGGGTCTGGCTGGATCCGTCGACGACGGCTCCACGGGTTGTCCAGGTCACCGACGGTGGCGCCGCCGCCCGTGCTGGTGTCTCCGTGGGCGACACGATCACGAAGCTGAACGGAAGGACCCTCACCTCGGCCGACCAGTTGCGCAACAAGCTGGCGAAGACCGCTCCCGGTGAGCGCGTCAAGGTGACCTGGAAGGACCAGAGCGGTGCCAACCGCTCGGCAACGGTCCCGCTCGGCCGCGCACCGATCGCCTGACATCAGCGCAACCGATGAGCCCCAGCGAGGTCGACCTGCCGGGCCGGCGACTGCGCGTCCGCTTACGCTAGGGACGTGACCATCGACGAGGTTGGCCGGTATGCCGAGTCGCTACCGCAGGTCAAGCGCAAGGGAACCGACAATCGTCCTGCTTGGTACGTCCATGACCGCCTGGTTGTGCGGCTGCAGGACCAGAACACGGTGGTGATCCGGGTCCCTCTGAGCGAGCGAGAACGCCTGCTCGAGACCTACCCGGACACTTTCGGCGTGCCGCCTCGGATGGAGGCGCATCATAAGGTCGAGGCCTACCTCGACCGGGCACAGCCTCATGCGGTGCACGCCGCCATCGACCTTGCCTGGAAGATGCAGCGAGCCTGAGGGCGCTGCTCACTCATCCACCGAGACCCACATCGTCAGCGTCGGTTATGAAACTCGCCCAGGCTGCTGCGTCCTCCGGGAACGCGTCGGCGCTACTCGTGGCCGGGACGACGTCGGATGCCGGCAAGTCCGTCGTCACCACGGCGCTCTGCCGGGCTCTGGCCCGCCGCGGTATCGGTCGCGCGCAGTGGATCCAGGCGCTGGCGGCGAAGGCCGTGCCGGAGCCGGCCATGAATCGAACCCGGTGTCGACGTCCGCTTCGTGTCCGAGGGACGCAGCATCGGGGACGCAGACCTGCTCGTGCTCCCGGGCACCCGCGCCACGCTGGCCGACCTCGCGTGGCTGCGCGAGCACGGCCTCGATCAGGCGATCCGACGGCACGCCGCGAACGGGCGCCCAGTGCTCGGGGTGTGCGGAGGGTTCCAGCTGGTCGGTCATCACATCGCTGATCCGGAGGGCGCCGAAGGAGCGGTCGGTGCGGGTGCCGACGGCTTGGGGCTGCTCGACGTCCGCACGGAGTTCTCGTCCGCGAAGGTGCTGCGGCTGCCCATGGGCGAGGCTCTGGGCGTGACCGCTGCGGGATACGAGATCCACCACGGCCGCATCCAGCTCGGTCAGGACGACCCGTTCCTCGACGGTGCAGGTGCCGGCCACGTCTTCGGCACCATGTGGCACGGCAGCCTCGAGTCAGACCAGGTCCGTGCGGCATTCCTGAGCGAGATCGCCTCGCTGACTGGTTCGACGTGGCAACCGTCCAGGGTCCGCTTCGCCGACGCCCGCGAGCGTCGGCCAGGACGCACGATCCCCAGGCACCCGCCGGTGAGAGTCGCCGGACCGATCTGAACGATCCGCAGCAAGACTGCCTGAGCAACATATGAGCACAACCCAGCTCCAGCAGCCCCATGTCGCGCCGTTCGTCAAAGGCGCTCAGCGCCATGCGCAGGACGGCCGATCTCGCTGCTGCCTGGACGGATCAGCCCGGACTCGTACGCGAAGACAACTGCCTGTGTCCGGTCCCGCAGACTGAGTTTGTTCAGCAGTCGGTTGACATGGGTCTTGACCGTCGAGTGCTCGATGAAGAGCTCGTCGGCGATCTCGGCATTTGAGAGGCCTCCGGCGACCCGTCGGAGAACATCGAGCTCGCGTGCGGTGAGTCGGCCGAGATCCGGTGAATGGGCAGTCGTTGGGCGCATGCGGGTGAACTCCGCGATCAACCTGCGGGTGATCGTCGGTGCGAGCAGCGCCTCGCCGGCGTGCACCACTCGGATCGCCTCCACGAGGGCGGCCGCGCGCACGTCCTTGAGCAGGAATCCGCTTGCCCCGGCACGCAGGGCTTCGAACACCCACTCGTTGCGGTCAAATGTGGTCAGCACGATCACTCGGGGCGGGTTGGACGCGGCGAGTACTCGGCGAGTGGCCGTCAACCCGTCGAGATTCGGCATCCGGATGTCCATGAGTACGACGTCGGGGTGATGCCTGTTGGCCAGCTCGATGGCCTCAACGCCATCGACGGCCTCAGCCACGACGTTCAGATCGGGCTCACGGTCGATCAGAGCCCGGAACCCGTCGCGCACCAACGACTGGTCGTCGGCCAGCAGCACCTCGATCACTGTGACGCCGCAAATGGAGCCGACGCGGCGATCGGAAGCGATGCATGCACCTCGAAACCCGGCTGCGTCGTAGGACCGACGTCGAGTTGTCCGCCGTACATCCGGACCCGCTCCCGCATACCCACCAACCCGTGTCCGGAGTTGCAGGTTCCCCCCTGCAACCGCAAGGCATGCTCACCGGCGCTGTGCACGCGCACCTCGACGACGTCGGCTCCGGCGTCAACCCGAACCGACGTCCGCGAGCCAGGTGCGTGCTTGACCACATTGGTCAGCGACTCCTGCACGATCCGGTAGATCGTCAGTTCGAGCCCTGAGCCGAGGCTCACCCCGCGGGCCGGAAGCTCCTCGACTATTGACAGCCCAGCTAGGCGCGCACGTTCGATCAGTGCCGGCAAGGATGCCAGGTCAGGGGTAGGTGGAGCAGGTGCGTCGTCGTCGACTGCGCCGAGTTGGAGCAGCCCGAGCATCCGGCGCATCTCGGCCAGCGCATCACGGGCTGTCGCCTCGACAGCGTCGAGATGGCCTGCCACAGCTGTGGTGTTGGTGCTCGCCAGATCCTCGACCGCACTCCGCGCTGCCTGGGACTGGACCACCACCACTGACAATCCGTGACTGACCACGTCATGCATTTCCCGGGCAATGCGCGCCCGCTCCTCGGCGAGCGCCGATCGCGTGCGCTCCCGCTCACGGTCCTCAGACAGCTCAGCCTGGATCCGCATCTGCGATACCTGGAGCGAGCGGCGGGCCAGCAACCAGCCAGCCAGGAGCAGCCCTTCGCAGATGGCCGCCGAGAGGGCCAGATCTGACCAGCCTCCGCCATCGGGAGAAACAAGCGTCCCGTAAACCAACGTTCCGAATCCGGCCGTTGCAGCCAGCCAGACCCATGGGCCGCGATTGACGACTCCCACGATGAGGAAGGTCAAGACCATCCCGAGGAACTGCACCCCGGTCGCCTTCGGCGAGAGATTCATGCCCAGGGCCAACAGCAAGAATGCGGTCACACTGACGGTGAGCGGAGCGTACTTCCGGCCGCACAACACCAGCACCGACAACGCCGTCACGACGCTTACGAGGACACGGTGTGGCTCGTCGCTGCTCAAGACCGACGCGGTGTCGACGGCGGCAAAGCACACCAGGAACAGCTCGAGTGACCACCGCCACATCTTCATGGCCTCACGTTAGACGCACGACACCAGGACGCACGTCCAACTTGCGATGGATCGTTGCACCCCGATCTCCATCGCCAGGCAGACGACTCCTGCCGGTGAAGTTCGTAGCGTCATGTGCGAAGAGGAGCAACCGGCTCCCCTGACACGTGGAGGAATCATGATCCGTAAGAGCCTGACGGCTGTAGCCACAACCGCCGTGATCGCCGTTGGCGGCGCGACCATGGTCGATATCAGCACTGGCGCGACCGCCGACGCAAGCAGTTCGATCACGTCCACACGGTTTGTCGCGCACGACATTGCGGGCAACATGGCGCTCGATGACCTCGCCGATCCCCAGGGGGGCGGACCTGGCCTCGGCGACATGCTCGCCTTCAGTCAACGGCTGAGCCGAGCCGGCAAAACCGTCGGCCGGGTGAGCAACGTCGCTGTAGGAGTCGATGCCCGGCGGAACTTGTTCCACGCCACCGGCACGCTCTCCTTGGCCCGCGGCACCGTCGAGTTCGGTGGCCTGGTGTCCCAGACCTCGCACTTCGTCTTGGCCGTGACCGGCGGAACCGGCATGTACAACGGCGCGCGGGGCACCCTCGTCTTCAGCCAGAGCGGTAACCGGCAGATCCTCACGCTCAACCTCGCTCGCTGACCAAGCACCGTGGCCGGCGAGCCGGACGAGCGGGTTCACTCATCGCCCTGGAGGTGGCACGCCGCCCAGTGCGTCGGGACCGCGGAGCCCACGGTTTCGAGGATCGGGTCAGCCGTCGCGCATGGCTCGACAGCGACCGGACACCGAGGGTGGAACCGGCATCCGGCCGGGATCGCTGCGCCGTCGGACATCTCGCCGGAGAGGATGATCCTCTTCGAGCCCAGGCGGTCGACCCTCGGCACCACGGAGAGCAAGGCCTGGGTGTAGGGGTGACGTGGTCTCGCTATCACCTCTCGCGAGGGACCGATCTCGACGATCCGACCCAGGTACATGACCGCGATCCGATCTGCGTAGTGGGCCGCCGTGGTCAGGTCGTGGGTGATCATCAGGACGCCGAGTCCGGTGCTGCGCAGCTGGTCGAGCAGTTCGAGAATCCCGGCCCGCACGGAGACATCCAGCATGCTGACCGGCTCGTCGGCCACCAGCAGGGCCGGCTCGAGCGTGAGGGCGGCCGCGATCGACACCCGCTGTCGCTGTCCGCCGGACAGCTCGTGCGGAAGCCGGCCGAGGAACGCGTCGACCGGCGTGAGGCCGACCCGCTCGAGAGCTTCGCTCACCAACTTGTCGCGCCCACGCCGAGACGTGCTGAGGCCATGAATACGAAGGGGTTCCTCGACGACCCGCCGGACGGTGTACCTCGGATCCAGTGACTCGTAGGGGTCCTGGTAGATGAGCTGCATCTCGCGGCGAAGTCGGCGCAGCTCGCGGTTCGAGACCGACCAGATATCGGTTCCCTTGAAACGGACGACTCCTCGAGACGGAGCGTTGAGCCGCAGGGATGCCTGGGCAGTCGTCGTCTTGCCGCTACCGGATTCGCCCACAATGGCGAGGAGCTCTCCACTGTCGAGAGTGAAGCTGACGCCGTCGACGGCACGGACGGTCTGCGTACGATCACGGTGCTGGCCGAACCCCGAACGACGAGTGGCGAATCGGACGGCGAGATCCTCGACCTCGAGGAGGTGGGCGGTCATCGCCGCACCTCGCGGCCGGCGGGCTCACCGACGACGAAGTGGCAGGCTGCGGAGTGCCGCTCGTCGACCGCCACATCGGCCGGTGCTGTCTGCCGGCACAGATTCGTCGCCTGGTCACACCGAGGGGCGAACGCGCAGCCGACCAGTACCTGGTCCAGTCGGGGCGGCACCCCCGGAATCGAGGCCACCTGGGAGTCCATGGACAGGCTCGGGACGGCCCCGAACAGGAGCCGGGTGTAGGGATGACGAGGCTCGCGGTACAGCTCGAGCGTCGGACCGCTCTCGACGATCCGTCCTGCGTACATGATGGCGGCTTCGCGGCAGGTCTCGATCACGAGTGGTAGGTCGTGGGTCACGAGCAACAGGGCGAGACCGAGCTCTGCGGTCAGTCGTTCGAGCAGCTCGAGGATCTGGGCCTGGACCATGACGTCCAGGGCCGTGGTGGGCTCGTCGGCGAGCAGGATCCGAGGCTCGTTGGCCAACGCCATCGCGAGGGCGGCCCGCTGCCGCATCCCTCCCGAGAACTCGTGCGGATAGCGGTGGAACCGATCCCCGGGTATGCCCACCAATTCCAGCAGCTCCATGGCCCTCGCTTGTGACTTCGAACGTGACGGGCGCGACCGAAACTTCATGGCCTCGACGATCTGCTTGCCGATGGTCACGACTGGGTTGAAGGCGTTCATCGACCCCTGGAAGACCATCGCGAGATCTGTCCATCTGTGGGGGCGCATCGAGCGCTCACCTCCGGCGAGGATGTCGATTCCGTCCAGCGCGATCGTTCCGCTGACCTCGGCGTTGGCCGGCAGCAGCCCCATGAGCGCGAGCATCGTCGTCGACTTTCCACATCCCGACTCACCCACGAGCCCCAGCCGCTGCTGACGGTCCAAGGTGAACGAAACCCCGCGGACGACGTCGACCGGTGCCGGGCTTCGTGACGTGAACCTGACCTGGAGATCACGCACCTCGAGCAGTGGCGCTGTCATGACCGGTCCATGGCACGCAGGGGGCGCGGGCTCGGCAGCACCCTGAAGTGGCGCCGCGACAGATGTGACACGCGTAGGCGCGGGTTCAGTACGTCCTCCAGCGCAGTGCCCATCATGGTCAGGCTCAAGATGATCACGGTCACCACCAGGCCGGGATAGAAGATCGCCCACCACGCCTGGTTGGACACTGCCCCCGAGCTGGAGGCGAGCGCGATCATCCGGCCCAGCGAAGGCTTGCTCGGATCGCCGAGTCCCAGGAAGCTCAGTGCCGTCTCGTCGAAGACGGCTACCGCGAAAGCCAGGACCGCACTGACCACGAGCAGCGGCGCAAGCTGCGGCAGAACATGTCTGGTGACCGTGTGCCAGTGACTTGCCCCCAGTGATCGCGTCCGCTTGACGTAGACCCGCTCCTTGATGCTCTTGGTCTGCGCCCGGATCACCCGCGCGGTCCAGGTCCACAGAATCACTCCGATGACCACCACCATCTTCCAGACGCCCGCCCCCCAGACGGCAGCGATGATCATCATCAGCGGAACCTCGGGGATGACGAGGAAGAAGTCGGTGAAGCGCATCAGGATGCCCTCGGTGCGCCGCCCGCTGTATCCCGCCACGATTCCGACGAGTCCACCGAGGGCGACGGCGAGGAACGTCGCACCGAAGCCGACGATGAGCGACACGCGAGTGCTGTAGAGCAGAAGCGTCAGCACATCCTGGCCGGCATCGTCGAGTCCGAGGGGGTGAGCTGCCGACGGAGGGCCGAACCGCTCTCCCACGCGCTCATCGAGGTGCGAGGGGGCCAAGATGGGCGCGAGGATCGCCGCGAGCACGATGCCGAGCATCATCGTGAAGCCGACCGCGGCCGTCACGTTTCCGGCGATCAGCGAGCGAAGCCACCTCACTCGGCCGGTTGTCGCGTACCCCGTTACGGGCACCGAAGTGAGGGGAACGCTCATTGGGTGATCCGGGGATCGAGCTTCACGTACACCAGGTCGGCCAGCAGGTTGCAGAGCACGACCGAAGCCGTGATGACGAGGAAGGCGCCCTGGATCAGGGGGTAGTCCCTCGCCAGGATCGCGTCATAGCTCAGGAGGCCGATGCCCGGCCACGAGAAAACCGTCTCGATCAGGATCGAGCCACCCGCGATGAACCCGAAGGAGAGGGCGACCAGGGTGACCAGGGGAAGCAGCGCATTGCGGAATGCATGCTTGACCAGCACGGCAGTTGGTCGCAGGCCCTTCGCCTTCGCGGTCAAGATGAAGTCCTCGCCGAAAGTCTCGAGCAGAGCGGACCGCATCACGAGCGTGTACTCCCCGAACAGCACGAGCGCCAGGGTCGTCGACGGAAGGATCATGTGCATGGCCGTGTCGCTGAGCTGCTCGTGCCACGACACAGGGATCCCGATCTGCTCCGCTGCCGCGAGGCCGGGGTCATGCATCCCTGACGACGGAAACCATCCCAATCCGACGGAGAAGATGTAGATGAACATCAAGCCGAGCCATTGCGTGGGCAGCGAGTAGAAGAGCATTGACAAGAACGTCGTGACCTTTTCGATCACATTCCCACGCCACCAGGCGGCGAGCGGGCCGGTGATGAGACCGAGCACGATGGCGATGACGGTTCCCAGCGTGACCATCGGCAGGGTGGCGGCCAGCGCGTCGAGCAAGTGGCCCATGACGGGCTGCTGGTCCTGAAACGAGAGCCCGAGATTCAGGTGCGCCAGCTCTCGCAGGTAGATGAGGTACTGCTCCCACAACGGCTTGTCCAGTCCGAACTGTTCGATGATCTGGTGCCGGGTCTGCTCGGTCGCGTTGGGGATGCGCGCCAAGCGGCTGGTGGGGTCGCCGGGCATGAGTCGCAGCAACAAGAAGTTGAAGGTCACGGCTACGAAGATGGTCAGCGCCGCGAACCCGACGCGGTGGATCACGTACCGCGACTGGCGCATCGGACTCCCTTCACTGTCGTTGTCAAGGCGGCTGAGCCCCTGGCTCTCGCTGTCAGATCCGGTGCGCGTTGACCATGGAAGTGATGGACAACGCGTTGTAGGGGCCGTAGATCGTGAATGCGAAGCCCGCCCAGCTCTTGTCGTAGGCGGTGATGGTGTTCTTGTAACCCAGCACGATGTAGGGCAGGTCATGAGCCAGGATCTGTTGCATCTTGTACACCGTGGCCAACCGCTGGCTCTCTTTGACCTGGGTGCCCTGCAGGTCGTACAGCGCGTCATAGTCCGGGTTGCAGTAGCCGGTGTCGTTCCAGTCGCCGTACTGGCTGCACAGCGGCACAGACAGTGCGAAGTCCGGATCGACCAGCATCCCCCAGGTCCACATCGACAGGTCGAAATCCAGGTACTTGCCGTCGGGTGCCGTGGTCAGCTCGAATGCGGTCGAGCTGTCCACCTTCTTCTCGGTCACCTCGACCCCGATTGCCTTGAGCCAACCCTTGACCAGTGCGAACATCCGGTCGCCATCGTCGATGTTGCTGGGCACGATGATCTCGTAGCTCATGCGGTGGTCATTCGCTTCACGGATGCCGTCAGCCGCCTTGGCGTAGCCGAGGCTGTCGAGGATCTCGTTAGCGTGGGCTGGGTCGTAGGTCGAAGCGTGCAACGACGGATCGGACCACTTGCCCGTCGCCGGCGGCACGATCGTGACTCCGAGCTTGGCCGTGCCGAGCCACACCGTGTCGTTCATCTGAGGCAAGTCGAACGAAGCGGCGAAAGCCTCCCGCACCTTCGGATCAAGCAGCTCACGGTTGTCGGGCTTCTTCGGATTGGAGTTGAAGATGAAGTCCGAGAACGCCGGTGAAGGTGTCTGCTGCACGGCGAAGCCGGCCTGTTCGACGGGCTTGATGCCGCCGGCCGGAAGTGTGTCGACGAGGTCGATCTCGTGGTTCTGCAGCGCGGCGATCATCGCGTCGTTGTCGGTGAACATGCTCAGACTGATGCCCGCAACATGAGGAGCCTGACCCCAGAAGGTGGGGTTGGCCCGCAGCACAGCACTGGTGTTCTTCTTGTAGGACTGCACGATGAAGGGCCCACCGGAAATCACTGGTGTGCTCATGTTGACGGCCTTGAACTTGCCGTCCGGCGCATTCTTCGTCCAGAACTGCTCGGGCAGGATGGGCACCTGCTGCAGCTGCGACAAGACGTTCGCCACCGGCTCCCGGTAGGTGAACAGCACCGTGTTGTCGTCGGTGGCCTCGACCTTGGTGAGGTGCGAAACCGTGCTTGCCCAGTTTCCAGCCCCCTGGTCCTGGTACTTGACCAGCGTGTTGAAGGTCCACGCAACGTCCTGCGCGTTCAGGGCCTCGCCGTCGGACCAGGTGGCGCCCGGCGTGGTGTGGAAGGTCCATACCTTGCCGTCGCTGCTGGTGGACCAGTCTGTTGCGAAGTAGGGGGTGAAAGAGAGGTCTGCGTCGTACATGACCAGGTACGGATAGGTGATCTGCCAGGTCGAGTAGTCGAGCGAGTTGAAGCCTACGAACGGGTTCAGCGAGTCGATCGTGTCGCTGCTGCCGATCCGCAGGATGTCGCTGGTCTTGGCCGTGTTCTGCGAGCCACCCCCGCTCGAGCAGGCACCGAGGAGCAACGCGGCGACGAGTGCCACCAGACCTGTTCGGAAACCACCGGCTCGCATCTGGGTTCTCCTCACGTGTGCCCACCGGGTCGTTGGCCTGATGCCGACACCCGAGACGTCTGGGTCACATCCTGTTCCCGCAGGTGCAGACGAATCATCGTGGTCCGGACACAGGTCGGCACCGGTTGTTCGTACGATTCGACAAGGAGGTCCTGTCGTCGATGCCGGAGCCCCTCGTGCGCGTCGCGCTAACCGCGCCTTCCCACGATGGCCCGACCCGGCAGGGCGCCGAGCAGGAGCTCGCCCCGGGCCACGACGGCAGTTCCCGCGACCAGCAGGTGCTGGACGCCGGATGAGGCTTCGAGATGTGTGTACGTGGCGCGATCGGTGATCACGTCCGGGTCGAAGGCCACGATGTCGGCGTCAGCTCCGACCCGGATCCGGCCCTTCGCTCGCATGGCCGGTGCGGTGGCCGCGAGGATGTCGGCCGGCACCAGGGTGCAACGTCGCACAGCGTCCGGGAGGCTGAGCAGACCCCGCTCGCGCACCAGGGAGCCGAACACGCGTGAGAAGCAGCCGGCGCTTCGCGGGTGCACCAGTGCGCGGGTGGGCGGCGGCCACTGGTCCTCCAGGAGGGCGGGTACGGCCACCGGCATGGCGTCGCTCGCGAACGCGGCGCCGGGGATCGTCAAGGCCCGGTCCAGGAGAGCAGCTTCGTGGCTGTCGGCCAGGTCCTGGGTCAGGGTCATGACAATCCCCCCGGGGTCGCGTGCTCGGAGGTCCTCGAGCTGGGCCTCGTCCCGGACCGTCACGCCGGTCGCGGCGTAGATCAGCGAGCTCGGGCCACGGCCCTCGCGCCGAAGCTCCTCGGGGGACAGGAACGCCGCACCGATGACCGTGGATCCGCGTTCATAGGGATAGGCCTCGGTGGTGATCCGTACGCCACGGGCGCGAGCGTTCTCGATCGCCTCGATGATCTCGTTCATCCAGCTCGACGAGGTGCTGTTCACGTGGCACAGGTGGACGTGTGCGCCGGTCCCCTCGGCCGCGTCGATGAGCTCCATCGCGGAGTCCAGGGCAGTCATCGGTCCTTCTCGGGCTGAGGATCGGCTGTGCACGATGGCGGCCGTCCCCGATCGAGCTGCGAGGCCGGCGATGCCCAGGAGCTCGTCGGGACTGGAATCCGGCAGGTAGCCGAGCAGCGTTCCGATCCCGAGCGCACCCTGACCGAGCTCCTGTCCGAGTAGTTCGAGGACGCGGGCGATCTCGCCATCGTCGATCGGACGCTGCCACGACGGCATTCGAACGAGGGCCGCGAAGGTGTCGAACCCGGTCCCGTGGGTCCCGGGGGTGATGCTTGCGCCGAGCAAGGCGTGCGCCCGAGCGGTCGCCCACGACGCCGAGTAGCCGTAGTTGATGGGCCGGCCCTGGGCGGCCATGAGCTCGTACCACGCCCCGACCGACAGCACTCCGCACTCCAGGTCGACCGCGGTGGCAACCCCGTCGAGTGCCTGCAACCGGGCCCCCATGAGCGACTGCGCGTGTGAGTGCAGATCGATGAACCCAGGGGCGACCACGAGCCCAGCGCAATCGATGGTTCGACGAGCCGGCGGGAGCGGCGCACCCACGTGGGTGATCTGCGTGCCGGACACCCCAACGTCGGTGGACGCGTCCAGGCCGGACTCCGGGTCGATGACGCGACCACCGACGAGGGCCAGGTCGATCCTGGTCAGGTCATCTCGTGACCCACGATCGTGTTCCACCCTAGGCATCGTGGCGGCCACCATGCGTTGTGCACTACTGGCGATCCCCCTAATGTTCGATCGTGACATTGGTCGATCACACCAATGAGGGCGCCACCACCGGGGCGGCGACCCTCCGGACAATCCTCGACGCCTTGGGTGTCGACCTGCTCCATGCACTGGTGGCGCCGGCGGGCCTTGACCTCGAAGTCACCGGGACCTCGATCTATGACCCTGCCGACCCGATGCCGGACGGGGAAGGTCGGGTGCTGCTGCTGGTCGGGACCCGGGCCGACTCTTCGGAGGCTCCCGTGATCGTCCGGGACGCCGCCGAGCACGGCCACGTGGCGGCGGTGATCAAGACGCGCGGCGGCGATCCCTCGGCCCTGGTCGCCGAGGCCTCGCTGCACGACTTGGCCATCCTGGAGACCGCGGACGACCTGCCATGGCGTCACCTGGACGGGTTGCTGGTGTCCGTGCTCGGAGCCCGACGACTGTCCGCGGGGCTCACGACCAGCGGGGGCGAGGCACTGTTCGTGCTCGCAAACGCTCTGGGGGGGACCATCGGTGGATCGGTCGCCATCGAGGACCTCGAACAGCACGTGCTCGCCTACTCCTCGATCGAGGGCCAGCGCATCGATCCGCTGCGCGAGCGGGGAATTCTGGACAGGCAAGTGCCCGACTACCCGCATCACCGTGCTCAGTACCTGCAGGTCCTCAGAGACTCCGGAGTGTCTCGCTTTCCGGCGCTCGAGGAGGAGTTCCCACGAGCGGCGGTGGCCATCCGTGCGGGCGACATGCCGCTCGGGACGATCTGGGCGATCGAGGACGAGCGGGGTCTCGATCCGGCCGGTGAACAGGCACTGCTCGAAGCCGCCCGGATCGCAGCGATGCACATGTTGCGCGGCCAGGATCTCACCGAGCGCGAGCAGCGCCTCCGGGGCGAGGTCCTGCGCTCGGTGCTGGCCGGTGGGCGACCGATCGACGATGCCGACGAGAAGCTCGGGCTGACCGCCGGGTCGGAGATCTCGCTGATCGCGTTTGCGTCCCACGACACCGATCAGCAGGGTCCTCTGCTCACCCGCCTCGGCGTGGCGGCGGCGCGATACGTTCTCGCCTACCGCCCGGAAGCGGTGACGACAACGACGACCCGTGGCGTCTACGTGCTCGTACCCGGGTCCGGCGAAGCTGCGCACCGACTTGCCGGCGGGGCACTGCGTAGCTTGACGCAGGCGAGCGGTTCGACGGTGCGGGCTGCGGTCAGTGCCGTGACCCGCGATGTTCGGGACCTTCCCGCACTCAGGGCAGAAACGGACGCCGTTCTGCGAGCTGCCGCGAGCGACGATCGGGCCCCCGCGGTGGCCACCGTTGCCGACGTCCACTCACGGATCCTGCTCGACCGCGTGGCGCGCGAGCTCGCCTCCGACCCGCGTCTGCGGCATCCCGGCATCCAGGAGATGTCCGACCACGACCGGGAACACGGCACGACCTATGCCCGTTCGATGCAGGTCTGGCTGGACTGCCAGGGCGATGTCGGCGCCGCAGCGACGCGACTTCAAGTCCACGCGAACACGCTGCGCTACCGGCTGCGCCGGGCACAGGAGCGCTTCGGGCTGGACCTGGAGGATCCCGACGTCAGGCTGTCGATGTGGCTCCAGCTCCGGCTGGAACAACACCGCCCGCACAACTGAGCACATCTGGTTCCACGTCAAGCGAGACGCGTTGTTCCAAGCGACAAGGCGTCTGGCCAAGATTGTGTCCGCGAGGACATGTCTGCGCTCCGCTCGCAATGGCACTCTTGTCGCGTGGCCGCTTACGACATCGTGCTGCGCGGCGGGACGATCCACGACGGGAGCGGCAACCAGCCGTGGACCGGAGATGTGGCGATCACCGGCGACACGATCGTTGCGCTTGCCCCACGGGTGGCCGACGGTGGGAAAGACGAGATCGACGTCGGGGGCCTTGTCGTGTCTCCGGGCTTCATCAACATGATGAGCTGGGCACCGGAAACCCTCATCGAGGACGGCAGATCGATGAGCGACGTGCAGCAGGGTGTCACCCTGGAGGTGATGGGCGAGGGCACCTCCATGGGACCGCTCAACGAGTCGATGCGCGTGGCGATGGAAGCCCACGGGATCGCGGACACCGTCGGCGGCTACCGGTATCCCGTAACCTGGCGCACCCTCGGCGAGTACCTGACGTGGCTCGAGTCGCGCGGTGTGACCCCCAACGTCGCGTCGTTCGTCGGTGCGGGAACGTTGCGCGTCCACGAGGTGGGCTTCGAGGACCGCGCAGCGAGCCCGGATGAACTCCGGGCCATGTGCGGTCTCCTCGAACGCGAGATGACCGACGGCGCGCTCGGGGTTGCGTCGGCGCTGATCTACCCACCGGAGACTTCCTACCGAACCGAAGAGCTCGTCGCGCTCGCGAGCGTCGCCGGCGCATACGGCGGGATGTACGCCTCTCACATACGCAGCGAAGGTTCCGGCCTGCTCGATGCGGTGCGGGAGCTGATCGACATCGCACGTCTCGCGCAGGTGCGGGCAGAGATCTATCACTTCAAGGCAGCAGGTAGCCGCAACTGGCACAAGCTCCCTGCGGCGATCGATCTGATCAAAGAAGCCCGCGCCAACGGCCTGGCGATCACAGCGGACGTCTATCCCTACGAATGCTCGGGAACGTCCCTCACCACCTGCTTTCCACCTTGGGCGCATGCGGGCGGCCCGGACGCGCTGCGTGCACGTCTTGCCGAGCCATCGGCGCGAGAGCGGATTCGCGCCGATCTGAGGAGTACGCACTGGGAGAACCCGTTCCTCGATGCCGGACCCGAGAACATCCTGGTTTCCGGTCCGCTCGAACCGGAGTTCGCGGATTGGGCAGGCTGCACGCTCGCCGACCTCGCCCGCCGGTACGAGAGTGTGCCGGCCGATATCGCCATGGACCTCGCACTGCGTAATCGCGGCGATGTCTTCGCCCTGTTCTGCGACATTGAGCGCGACGACGTCCGCCTGGTCGCGCAACAGCCCTGGGTCAGCTTCTGCTCAGACGCGGAGTCGCTCTCCTCCGAGGTAGCGATGAAACGCGGCGGCATCCATCCCCGGGCTTTTGGTTCGTTCGCCCGCGTGCTGGGGCACCTCGTGCGAGACGAGCAAGTACTGTCCCTGCCCGAAGCAATCCGACGCATGACGAGCCTTCCCGCGGCCAACCTCGGCCTGCGGGACCGTGGCCTGGTCAAGGTCGGGTATGTCGCCGACATCGTGGCGTTCGAGCCCGAGTCGATTGCCGATCACGCCACTCCCCAGCAGCCCTACAGGTACGCCACCGGCGTGATGCACGTCCTGGTCAACGGCGCACCAGTCCTGCGGGACGGGTCACACACGGGCACGCAGCCGGGTCGATTCGTGCGTGGACCTGGCGCCCGTCGCTAGTCGGCGCGGGGTGACCTGTGCACCGGGACGAGAGTCAGGTTCGTTTCTCGTCGGGCCCGACGAAGCCTTGCGGGAGCCCGACCGGCACAGTTCGAGGGGTGCCGGACTCCGTCATCCCCATCGCTGCCGATCCGGCCCGCGTTGCTGTCGTGGTCGCGGCTCGGGCGAGTGCCCAGCGAGCGGCTGACCAGGGCGGGATCGTCGTTCGAGCGCTGGATTCACTGGAGAACCTGCGCGCTGCCGAGACCCTGTTCAGTGACGTGTGGCAGCCGGCCAACGGCGTGCCACCCATGGACCACGATCTGCTCCATGCTCTCGTCGACACCGGAAGCTGCTACGCCGCGGGGGCGTTCGACAAGGGAGTTCTCCTGGGTGCCTGCGTGGGGTTCTGGTCCAGGCCGGACGACCGGAGGATGCACAGCCACCTGGCCGGGGTTGCTTCCGCGCACCGGGGACGCCTCGTGGGGTACAGCCTGAAGCTGGACCAGCGGGCGCACGCGCTGGAGAACTCCGTCGACACCGTCACGTGGACGTTCGACCCCCTGACCGCCCGCAACGCGCACCTCAACCTCCACAAGCTCGGTGCACGGCCGGTGTCCTACCGCGTGAACTTCTACGGCACCCTGGTCGATCAGCTCAACGGCGTCGACGAATCAGACAGGTTCCTCGTGCACTGGGACCTCGCCAGCCCGGACGTTCAGAGCAGATGTGACCAGGCGTCTCCTGTCGACCACACGGCGGGCGTCGCGACCGTCGCCGCGCTCACGATCGATGCCGACCAGGCGCCGCACGTCGTCAATCCCGTCGGTGCCGAGGTGGTGACCGTCGCCATCCCGCCCAGCATCGAGGATCTTCGCCGCACCCGTCCAGGTCTCGCCCAGGAGTGGCGGGCAGCAACTCGAGCGGTCTTCATGCGGCTGTCGGAAGACGGAGCGCAGATCGTCGACTTCGATCGAGCCAATGGTGAGTACGTCGTGAAAACGCCTGCACGATGAGGATCGAGTCCGTCGAGCTGATCCGGGTGCGGATGCCGCTGGTGACGCCGTTTCGCACCTCCTTGGGGATCGATACCGAACGCGAGGTGCTCCTGGTCCGGGTCCAAGGCCCGGACTCCGTGGGGTGGGGCGAGTGCGTTGCCTCCGATGAGCCGAGATACAGCTCCGAGCACACCCAGGGAGCCGAATACGCCCTGAGGCACTTCCTCGTCCCGGCCTTGCGCAGCGACGACGAGGTGACCGCGTCGGCCGTCCAGTCGCGGCTCTCGGTGTTCAAGGGTCACCGGATGGCCAAGGCGGCACTGGAGATGGCGGTCATGGACGCTGAGCTGCGATCGCAGGGCGTGCGGTTCGCCGACGCTCTCGGGGCGGTGCACGACCACGTTCCGAGCGGGGTCTCGGTGGGCATCATGAGCTCGATCCCGATGCTCCTCGACACGGTCGGTGGCTACCTTTCAGAAGGCTACGTCCGGATCAAGCTGAAGATCGAGCCGGGTTGGGACGTGGAGCCGGTGCGGGCGGTGCGGCAAGCGTTCGGCGATGAGCTGCTGCTCCAGGTCGACGCCAACACGGCGTACTCACTGGCCGATGCCCCTCACCTGCGCAGGCTGGACGACTTTGATTTGCTTCTCATCGAGCAACCACTCGACGAGGAGGACATCGTCGGGCATGCGGACCTCGCCCGCGCTGTGCGAACCCCCATCTGTCTCGATGAGTCGATCGTCTCGGCGTCCACCGCTGCCGCCGCCATCCGCTTGGGAGCATGCAGTGTGGTCAACATCAAGGCCGGGCGGGTCGGTGGCTACCTCGAGGCTCGTCGCATTCACGACGTGTGCCTGGCCCATGGTGTCGCCGTCTGGTGTGGCGGCATGCTCGAGACCGGCCTCGGACGTGCGGCCAACGTCGCGCTCGCGGCTCTCCCGGGCTTCACGCTTCCGGGAGACGTGTCAGCGTCAGCTCGCTTCTTCGCCACCGACCTCACCGAGCCCTTCCACCTCCGCAACGGCGGATTGGACGTGCCCCGAGATCCGGGTCTCGGCGTCGAGCCCATCCCCGAGATCCTCGAAGACATCACCGTGCCGGGAAGTCGGATCAGCTGCTGAAACCGACCGGCGCACTGGCGGCGGGTTGGGCCGACTCGGGCGACCAGCGGCTCCACGTTCCTACGCCTCGGAGCACCTGGCTCTGTCAGATGGCCAGCCGGGAGGCGGTCCAGGTCAGGCCGACGAGTCCGGCGCTGCCACAGACCACGATGCGGGCCCAGTGGCGGCGTTCGGCGAGAATCTTGCTGCCTGCCCAGATCGCCCCGGTCACCAGCAGCACCACGACGGTCTGAGCGACGTCGATGCCCACGTTGAAGGCCACCAGCGCACCGACCTGGTGGGTGGTGGCCAGGCCAAGGTCGTCCAGGCTCGTGGCGAACCCCAGTCCGTGCACGAGTCCGACGGCCGCGGCGATCCACGGCCGGATGGTGTCGCCCTTGCCGCGCAGGGCGAGCACTGCGGCGGCGACGATGGACAGCGAGATCGCTGGTTCCACCCACTGCGCGGGGATCGAGACGATGTCGAAGTAGGCGAGGCAGAGACTCGTCGCGTGGCCGATGGTGAACGCGGTGACGAGCTTGAGGACCCGCCAGGTGGTGGTGCGGGAGATCGTGGAGCCCACCACGGCGAACGTGAGGACCACGAGGAAGAGCAGGTGGTCGAGGCCGGATCGCACGTGATCGAGGCCGGTGACGAAGAACGAGCGGACGGTCGTGGCGGCGTCGAGGGAGATCGATGTCGTGCTGTCGTCCCCCAGTCGCCCGGTCACGAGTCCGTCGGGTCCGGACAGCACCACCTGGTCGGTCGGCGAGGTGAAGGACCAGGACAGGCCCACTTCGGAGACGTCGCCGTCGTGAGGGCCGGTGGCGAAGATGATCTCCACATATCTGGCGGCGAGATCCTGGCCCTCAGCGACCGGGGCCGGCCCGGCGCCGATGATGTCGACCTCCCGACCGTCGACCTCGAGTGCCACGTGGTCGCGGACGTCGGTCACCAGGCTCGCCGCCACGGTGGCTTCCTGGGCGCGCAACTCGTCGGCGTCGAGCAGCCCGTCACCGGAGGTGTCCCGGTAGCCGAGCTCGGTGAAGGCGACCTGTCCGGTGCCGAGTACCCGTTGATCGGTCACGGTGAGGGCGATGGCGCCGCTGGTGTCGTCGTGGGCCATGGCGGGTTCGGCGCCGGCCACGATCGTCCCTGCACACACGACGGCCACCAGCGTCGCCATCGGACAGGCCGGAGTCGGACATCAATCTCTACCTCAACTCACCTGGTGGCGACCCCAGCGCCATGCTGGGGATCTACGACGCGATGCAGTTCATCAAGGCTCCCGTGTCCACAACCGGCGTCGGTCAAGTAGCCGGAAGCGCGGCGATCCTGCTTGCGGCAGGGGCGCCCGGTCGGCGCATCGTGCTTCCGCACGCCCGCGTCGTGCTGCAGCAACCGAGCCAGGACGGCACGCGTGGGGACCTTCCCGATTTGCTCGTGGCGGCGAAGGAGATCGCACGGCTACGTGCCGAGCTGAACGAGATCCTGGCGTTCCACAGCGGGCGCACACCGGATCAGGTTCAGGCAGAAACCGATCGCGACCTGGTCCTCGGCGCCACCCAGGCAGTCGACTACGGCGTTGCTGACGCCGTAGTCGAGAGCCGCAAGACGCCGGGCGCGGCGTGGAAGGCTGCTGTCTGACCGATCTAGGCGGCGAGACAGACCGGGCCGGCGAACGACGTGCTGGTCAGCTGGCGCGTCACTCGTTCGGTAAGGTCGACCAGACGCAGGCCGAGCTCTCCAGCCACCGCTGCGATCACCTCTGAGCTCGGCTCCTTCAGACCGCGCTCCACCTCCGACAAGTACTGCATCGAAACTCCGGCGCCGGCGGCGACGTCGGTCAGCCTGCGCTCCTGACTGCCGCGTTCCTCACGCAGCTCGCGGCCAACCGCCTCTCGCCACAACGGAGCACGAGTGTCGCCGGACCCGCGGGCAACTGGCCCGACAGCAAACGGAATCACCTCACCCATACGGGAATGCTAGGTGCCGGGTGCAAGCGGAAGGAAGCCCGTTCGCAGGGAGCGAACATCCTGGCGTCGAAGGACCCCCGACACCGCTCCGCTGGACACCACCCTGTGGACCGCGACCGGCCTCTTGGCGCTGGTCGCACTGTTGGGCGGCCTCACCAAGGCCTTCATTCCCAAGGAGAAGCTGGAGCACCTTCACGGAGCCGCTGGCCCAGTGACTTGGTGTTTCGGTGGAGCTGAGGGATTCGAACCCCTGACCTTCTCATTGCGAGATGATCGCCGCCACGTGTCGCCGGATCTCGGAAGAACTCGGCGGAGCCCGCCCTGACCTGGGCCGACAGCCGACATCGGTGTCGCGGTCGAGGCTATTCGGGCCGAAACTGCGGAGTATCCGCGGAGTATCCGCGTGGGCATTGCGGTCTCAACTGCCGGCGGGCCATTGCGGGCAAGTGAGCCGGTAGGACGAGCCGGGGAAGAACTGCTGCCACTCCGCCTGGGTCAGGTTGCGGCCGGCGATGCTGCAGGCTCTGGCTGCCCACGTGCTGGTGCGGGTGTTCACCGTCCATGTCCTGCCATCGTTGGCGGTGAGGAGCAACCCCGAACTGTCGGGGAGGTAGGAGATCGACGGGGCGGCGGTCAGGTCGGCGGGCAGGGCCAGGCTCGCCTCGTAGTCGCCGGACCGGCCGTCCCAGACCCGGATCCGGTCCGCCTGGAGTGCGGCGAACTGGCTCCCGTCCGGGGCGTAGGTGAGTCGATCGCCCGGCGATTGCGCGTCGGAGCCGATCCATTCCAGGGTCTCGAGATCGAGCAGTCGCACGTTGTAGTGCTTATCCGTGGCGGCCATCAACGACCTGGTGGGTGACAGTGCGCCGCCGTCCTCGGTCTCCAGCATCCCCGGCGGCACACTGCTCAGGATCGCGCCGGTCTCCGGCTCCACCCGAAGGAGCTGTCCCTGTTGCATCAGGATGATCACCGAACCGTCACCGGGATGGGGCAGGATCGCGGTCGGAGTGTCGTCGAGCACGACGTCGTCGTACACCGGACGCAGAGTCTTGCGGACCAGGGTCATGAGCGTGTTGTCCGAACCGACATAGACCCTGTGGGCGCCCGGACCGAAGGCAACCAGCACCTCTTCTGACGGCCTCGCGACGGTCCTGCGGGCGAGGACGGTACCCGTGGCTGCCTCCCAAACCGTGACGACGCCACGGGAGCCGGTGGACACGAACCAGCGAGCGTCCGGCGACCAGGCGAAGCGCCTGTCCGATGTGGGCACACGCTGCGTGGTGGCGCCCGTCATGGCGTCCTCGAACCAGAGCCTCCCCCGTTCCACTCGGGCTACCGTGTGACCGTCGGGTCCGGGAAAGGACTTGTTGTAGACCTGTCGGCCCTTCGTGACGGTTCCTTCGCCCAGCGTGAGGAGTCGACTGGCTCCGTTCACACCCCAGGCCAGGATCAGGCCGTCGCCTCCGGTCGCGTAGACGGTTCGACTGTCGCTTCCAAAGGCGGCGTTGCGCAGGCTGTCCCGCCCGACGAAGCGGTGGAGCGGGTCTCCCGAAGTGGTCTCCCAGACGATCGCGGAGCGGTCATCGGAGGCTGAGACCAGCAGCGGCGCGTTGGGGGCATAGCTGACGTCGTTGATGCGAGCGGTGTGGGCGCGCAGCGCCGGCGCAGTGCGCTTCAGCGTCCGGGCGTCGAACAGCAAGATCTGGCTGCCGGTGGCCACAGCGATAGTGGCACCGTCGGGGCTCAGTTCCGTCGAGCTCGCACCGCGTCTCGCCACCGGAGATGACACGGCCGACCGGACCAGGACGCCCGAGTCGACGTCATACACGCGCAACGCCCGGGCGTCCGCACCCGCGACGTAGAGACGCCGGCCGTCGGAGCTCAGCGCCGTGCTCCCTCGAAACGGAAATCGCTCGACGAACACAGGTCGGGACGGGCGAGCCACGTCCCAGACCACCGCGGTGCCGACGAGATTGTCGGCAGGACCCCGTTCCTCCGGGCCAAGGACCTCCGCCCTGATCCGCGTGCCGTCGCCGCTGAAGTCGAGGGATGAGTAGTCGATGTGGCCCACTGGCAGCCGGTCCAGCTGGCGTCGGGACAGGACGCCACCTGGCAGGTCGTACAGCCGGATGGCCGGTTCGACTCCGTCCTCGGCGACGGCCAGCTGCGTCCCATCCGGCGACAATGCAACCGCGGGGCTCGGGCCGTAGCTCGGAAACTCGACGGGCTCGAGGTCGGGAGTGGCGAACAGCCGCACGCCCTCCTGGGCCAGGGTTGCCACCAACAGGCCGCCCTCCGGGCTCGTCGCCATGTGCGCGATCCAAGCCGTCCCCGGTCTCCCCACCGATTCGCCGAGATCCCGCACGCCCGACAACGGGCCGGCCCGGGTCAGCACCGCACCCAGGCTCTCCCACATCTGGGGGCTGGTGTCGAAGTCGAGCGCAGCGACGGCGAGCAGCAGCCCGGTTGCGAGGTCCTCGTGCAAGGGCGCCTGGGCGCTGGCCCCTCGTGCCGCCGCCAGGCCAGCTGCAGCGACGGCCCGGCTGGAGGCAGCCTCGGCGCGGCCCCTGGCCCGGTCCGCCTCGTTGGCCGTCCGGACGGCCAACGAGCCGGCCGCCAACGTCATGACGAGCAAGGCACCCACGCCGGCCAAGGCCCCACGGAGTCGCCGATTGACCGACCGTTCACGCGCAAGCCGAGACTCAGAGGCCTGGAGCTCGAGTTCAGAAAAGGCTGTCGCGGCGGCGAGGAACTCGGTCTCGGTCTTGTTCAGCTCCGGTGAGCCGCGCTCACGCCACTGCAGGACCCGGCTCAACCGGGCACCCCGGTAGAGCTCGCTGTCCGGGCGACCCATCGCGTCCCAGGCGTCCGCCGCACCGGCCAGGTGCCGGAAGAGACGTTGCCCGTCCACGTCGTCGTCGAGCCAGCCCCGTAGCCGGGGCCAGACCCTCACCAGTGCCTCGTGCGCGATCTGGACCGTGTCGCCGTCGATGCTCACCAAACGGGCATCCACCAGCAGCTCGACCAGCCGCTGTTGCTCGGCGTCGCCGGCGACCTTGGTGCGCGGCACCCGGGCGCGGACCGGATCGCCGTCCTGGGTCGGCATGACCAGCCGCAGCAGCAGGCTGCGGAGCCGCTGCCGCTGAGCGTCGTCCATCGAGTCGTAGAGACTCTCCGCTGACTTCGCGACGGCGTCCCGGATCCCGCCCGTGGTCCGGTAGCCGTCCACGGTCAGGGTCGGACCCTCGCGGTGTTCCCAGGTCT
This sequence comes from uncultured Actinomycetota bacterium, assembly GCA_963712935.1. GTDB lineage: Bacteria > Actinomycetota > Actinomycetes > Propionibacteriales > Nocardioidaceae > JANLYC01. The sequence goes on along the minus strand of CAVQJX010000016.1, from coordinate 9,988 downwards.
CGCGCAGCACGTGCGACAGGAGGGGGAGGGCGGCCGGCTCACCTTCGACCTCGCGGACCAGCAGGTCGACCAGACCGGGTTCGAGCCTCAGCCCGGCTCGCCGGGCCGGGCCCTCGATCGCGGTCCGCAGGTCCCGCTCGCTCATCGGACCGAGCAGGTAGAGCCCCTCCTCGAGGACACGCGCAATGCCCGGGTACGGCGCCAGGTCGCTCAGATGATCGGCACGCAGGGACAGGATGAGCCATCCACCGGCTTCCACGTGCGCGACCAGGGCCGCGAAGAACCGGTCCCTCTCATCGACGTCGGCGCACAAGGTGACCGCCTCTTCGGCCTGGTCCACCACCAGCGCCTGCCGACCACGCGACTTCAACCCGGCCAGTGACTCGAGCGGATGCGCGCCCGGAGTCGCGACCAGGACCGCGGCACCACCGCGCACCAGCGACGCGACCACGCCAGCCCGCACGAGGGACGATTTCCCGGCGCCGGACGGTCCGACCACGGCCAGGACGCCCGCGTCGCGCAGTCGACGCAGGCATGCCGCCACATCGTCGTCACGCCCGAAGAAGGCGTCGGCGTTGTCCGCGCCGTACGGCAGCAGGCCGCGGTACGGGCACACTGGGCTGGTTTCGCGCGCCATCGGGATGTCCAGGGACGGGTCCTGTCGCAGCAACAGCCCCTCGAGCTGCGCCAGTTCCGGGCCGGGGTCCAGCCCAAGCTCGTCGACGAGCATCGCCCGCGCCTGCTTGACCGCACCGAGAGCCTCCCCCTGCCGACCGGACTGGTAGAGCGCGGTGGCCAGCAATGCCCAGCGCCGCTCACGGAACGGCGCCTCGGCGACCAGCGTCCGAGCACGGTCCAGCACTGACGAGGCGTGACCGGCACCGGTCTCGGCCTCCACCCACAACTCCTCCGCGTCCATCCGAAGACCCTCGAGACGCTGCGCCTCAAGTCGTCCGGGCTCCCACTCGTCCAGGTCCGCCAGGGCCGGGCCCCGCCACAGGTCGAGCGCCTCCTGGGCAATGTACGACGCCCGGGGCGAGTCGCCGGCCGCCTGCGCCTCTCGCGCTCGCCCCAGCGCCCGCTCAAACAGCCGCAGATCGAGCTCGTCATCACTCAACGCGAGCCGATAGCCAAACGAGCCCGATTCGATGGCGGCCGCGCCGAGGCACTTCCGCAGCCGCACGACGCACCCCTGGACCACCTTCGCCCATGACGCCGGGAGCCGCTCCCCCCACAACGCGTCGGCGAGTCCTTCCGTGGTGACGGGATCGCCGCAGCGCACGACCAGCGCCGAGAGAACCACACGGTCCCGTGGCCCGAGTCCGTTGGCGTGGCCGTCAACCTCGAGTGGACCGAGCACAGCGATGCCCATGCCTCGACTGTCGACCCCTTTCCGATGCAGGTCAACGAGGCTGATACCGGGCTGATACCGGGCAGGAGGCGCGCTGATACCGACCGGAGGGGGACTTGACACATTCCAGTCCCACAGAGCGGAGCAACCCCATGAACACGCAGCACACCGCCGGAGCGCTTCTCGCCTCCCTGACCACTCTCCTCCTGCTCGGCGCCTGCACCGAGGCGTCCACATCCAGCGCCGGCGAGCAGTCGCCCCCGTCGACCGAGTCGTCGTCCGCGGGCCCGTCGCCGGCCAGCACGTCGGCCACGGGCGACGCCCCGGACTACAACCTCCTCGGCCCGACCAGCACCGCGGACCTGGCACCGGGGCGATGGGCCGTCACCGCATCGGGTTCGCGCGACGTCCCGCTGGCCGTGGTCGACCTCCCCGAGGGGCTCAACGGCGGCGGCGAGTACATCTGGGCATCCCCCGAGAACGGCGGCTGGATCCTCGGCTACTGGACCGTCGACGAGGTCTACCTGGACCCGTGCACCAGGAAGGGCACCTTCGGCACGCGGGAGCTCAAGTTCCCGGACATCTGGGTCGAAGCGCTTGCGGCGCAGCGGAGGACGGAGACCTCGGCGGCGGTTCCGGTCACGCTCGGCGGATACGACGGGATCTACGTAGAGCTCACTGCTCCGACCGATCTCGACTACAGCACCTGTCGGGAGGAGCGCCTCACCATCTTTGAGACCACCGCCAAGGGCGGCCAGCACTGGATCGCCGACCCGGGCGTGGTCGAGCGCTTCTGGGTCCTCGACGTCGACGGCGAGCGGATCGTCCTGACGGGTGCTGTGTCGCCCGAGGCCACAGACTCCCAGACAGAGGAGCTCCAGCACATCGTCGAATCCGTCCAGTTCGTGCGTTCCTGAAGCCCGACGGCGAGACGGGCCACACAAGGAAACGAGTGAGTCCGCGGACCGGATCCCGGCACAGCCGAGGTCGCCGAAAGTTCAAGCAGCGGTGCGTGCCTGGCTGGGCAAGAACCGACAAGATTGGTGGAGCTGAGGGGATTCGAACCCCTGACCTTCTCATTGCGAACGAGACGCGCTACCAACTGCGCCACAGCCCCAGGACGTCAACCGGAGCACGGACACAGGCCCGGCCGCCGATCGCCGGGAAACTCTAGCACCCGGTTCGTGGCCCCTCGAATCGTGCAGGTCAGCCGTTCGCCACGCGTGGCGTCGCGTCGAGAGACCCCTCGGCGTCCTCGGACGTCGACGAGGCAGCGGCGGCGCCCGCCACCGTCTGGCTGGCCTCCGCCGAGTGGCCTGACGACCACGTGCCCGGCTCGCCGAGGGTGATCGTGCGATGGGTGCGCTTGGCCACCGACTTGTCGACGTACGCCGGCAACGTCACCGGCAGCGGGTCCCACAGCGAACCACCATCAGCGGTCGCGACCACGCCGACGTCGACGCGGGCCTCCCGCAGGGCGCGAGCATCGAGCGTCACCGTGGGCTCGTCGTCGGCGGTGTCTCGTTCAGTGCTGGTCGAACCGGTCCGTCTGACGACTCCGTGGGTGGCGTCGACGCGCGCGGCAGGGCGGGGCGAGACGTTGCTGGGCTCAGGGCGAAAGTTCGACACCTCGTCCCAGTACGCGTCGCTGGCGAGTCGGACCTGGCGGCGCGCCATCGTCAGGAAGGCGATGATCACGACGAGGGGGATCGCGATCGACCACAGCGGCACCAGGCGGACAGCGGCCACGATCGCCGTGAGGAACGTCAGCCCGACCAGGACGAGCAGGACGCGTCGCCGCCGCTCCGCCGCGGCCTTCATGGCAGCGCGGGTCGGCCGCGGACGCAGCTGGCGATCCGCCGACTCCTCAGCCGACGGCCCTGCCGACAACGATGGCGTGAGGAGGCGGTCGGCCGTTCGAGCCGGCGTCACGACCATCCGGTCGCTTCGCGACGGACCGCGACGGGCGAGGACGCGCATCGCCGAGGAGAACCGCTCGATCGAATGCTTGCGGGCCGCTTCGTCGTGCCGACGCAGCGCCTGCGGCAGAAGGTACGCCGCCCAGGCGAGGACGACGAGCGCATAGATGACTCCGGTCAAACCCACGGGTACGACCGTATGGCCGGTTTCGTCACCAGCGTGGCACCGGGGCCGGTGTGTCGCGTGAGAATTATGTGACTGGTGTGAATTGAGTGACTCGCCGCCAAGGGCTCCGCCCGCGCGTCACGTGTTGCTCGATCCCTCCGCCCGGAGCCGAGCGACCACACCGAGCGGCACGTCCTCGACCGTGAGCGCGAACAGCAGGTGGTCCCGCCACATCCCGTTGATGTGCAGGTAGCGGGGCGCCAGCCCGATCTCGGTGAAGCCCAGCTTGCGGACCACCCGCAGGCTGGCGACGTTCTCGGGCCGGATCGCGATCTCGATCCGGTGCAGCCGCAGCACGTTGAAACAGTGGTCGCACGCCAGGGCCACCGCGGTCGGCATGATGCCGCGGCCGGCGTGACCCTCGTCGATCCAGTAGCCCATCTGGGCCCACCGCGCCGAACCCCAGGTGATCCCGGTGACCGTCAGCTGGCCGACCATGACGCCGTCGTAGGTGACGGCGAACGGCAGCGCCCGGCCCTGCCGGCCCTGCCGGATCAGGTCCCGGGTCAGCGCACGGTAACCCGTCGAGGGGCCGCCGGTGTCAGGCGGCCGCGTCGACTCCCACGGCCCCAACCACTCGAGGTTGCTCTGCCGTAGCTCCGCCCAGCGCGCTGCATCGCCGCGCCTGATCGGGCGCAGCCCGACCCGACCCCGGATCAGCTGGGCGGGCCATCCGCGGGTCAGGGCGCACCACCGTCGTCGGGGCGGACGTGATCGCTTCCGCGCACTTGGTCCAGGGCATGACCGAGGATCGGCATGAGCACAGCCAAACCGTCCTTGACCCCACCCATCGAGCCCGGCAGGTTGACGACGAAGGTGGTTCCCCGCCGTCCCCGCCAGGCCACGCGACAAGGCGGCTGTCGGAACGCCGTGAGCCTGGCCATAGGCCCGGATCGCCTCCGCCACCCCAGGCACCTCCCGGGCGAGCACCAGGCGGGTCATCTCCGGAGTCTGGTCGGTGGGCGTCAGACCGGTGCCGCCGGTGGTCACCACGAGGTCGACGCCCTCGTCGACCGCCGCCCGCAGCGCATCGGCCACGGGTTCACCATCCGGTACGACGCTCGAGGTGACGGCGCCGAAACCCGCCTCCTCGAGGACGGACACGATGCGCGGCCCGGTGGTGTCCGCGTAGACACCGGCGGCGGCGCGGTTGGACACCGAGACCACATGCGCCCGGCGATTGGCGAAGTCACTCACGACGCCGGCTCCGAACGCGTCCACGTGCCGGAGCGACCACCCGCCTTGCTGAGCACCCGTACGTCGGTGATCACCGCACCTTTGTCGACCGCTTTGACCATGTCGATGAGCGCCAGCCCGGCTACGGCGACCGCCGTCAGAGCCTCCATCTCGACTCCGGTCCGGTCCGTCGTACGCACGGTGGCCGTGATCTCCACACCGTCGTCGACCACGTCGAGATCGACGACGACGCCGCTGATGGCGACGGGGTGGCAGAGCGGGCACCAGGTCCGGGGTGCGCTTGGCGGCCATGATTCCAGCCAACCGCGCAACCGCCAGGGCGTCTCCCTTGGGCATACCGTCACCGCGCAGCAGCGCGACGACCTCGCCTGACGTGACGACCCGACCCGCCGCGACCGCCGTCCGCGCGGTGACGTCCTTGTCCGAGACGTCGACCATCCGCGCGGCTCCCTGGGAGTCGACGTGCGTCAGCCGCGGCTGATCGTCGGATGACGACGCAGCCATCAGAACATCCGATCCAGGACCATGACGTCGACGGTCGCACCCTCATCGACGGAGGTCGTCTCTTCGGGCACGACGATCAACGCGTTCGAGAGCGCAAGGCTGCCGATGAGGTGCGAACCGTGCCCACCGATGGGAGTGACCTCGGCGCCCTCACCGGTCACCTCGAAAGCCCCGCGCACGAACTGGCGACGCCCGTCGGGCGACGCGAAGCCGGCCTTGCAGACCGCGCGAACCAACGGCCTGCGATACGGCAGCATGCCCATCATCAGCCGGATCGCCGGCAGCACGAACACCTCGAAGGAGATGTACGCCGAGACGGGGTTGCCGGGCAGGGTGAAGATGGGGGTGTCGTCCTCGCCGATCGTGCCGAATCCCTGCGGCTTGCCCGGCTGCATCGCGATCTCGTGGAACTGCACGGTGCCGAGCCGCCCGAGCACGTCCTTGACGACGTCGTAGTCGCCCTTGCTCACTCCCCCGCTCGTGACGACGATGTCGGCGCGGACGAGCTGGTCGGACAAGGTGTCCGTGAGCTCGTGCGGGTCGTCGGTGACGATGCCGACCCGGTAGGCGATCGCCTCGGCCTGCCGCACGGCTGCGGAGATCGCGAAGGAGTTGCAGTCGTAGATCGAGTCGAACCCGAGCGGCGTACCCGGCTCGCGCAGCTCGCTCCCGGTCGAGAGGACGACGATGCGGGGGCGGGGCCGCGCGCTGACCTGCGCATGGCCGGTCGCGGCCAGGACCGCCGCCTGTCGCGGACCGAGACGGGTGCCCTCCGCGAGCAACAGGTCTCCGGCGCGGACGTCCTCTCCTCGCGGACGCACGTGCTGGCCTTGCCCGGGCAGCCGCATGATGGACACGTTCGCGCGACCGCCGTCCGTCCATTCGATCGGTACGACGCAGTCGGCCCCGGCCGGCAACGGCGCACCCGTCATGATCTTGACGGCCTGCCCCTCCGAGAGCGCGTAGGCCTTGCTCTGCCCCGCCGCCGACTCCCCCACGACCGGCAACCGAATCGGGTTGTTCTCGCCGGCATTCATCAAGTCGGCGCGCCGGCAGGCATATCCGTCCATGGCGGAGTTGTCGAACGTCGGGAGATCGATCGAGGAGACGACGTCCTGGCAGATCGGCAGCCCGATCGCCTCCATCAGCGGCTGCTCGTACGGCGGCAGGGGCTGGACCAGCTCCAAGATCGTGCTCAGGTGCTCTTCGACGCTGCGCATCAGGCAATGAGTCTCTCGCATCGGGGCCGGGTGGTCAGATCACCCTAACGCCCGAGCGACGTCGCCGAGACCGTGCCGGGCGAACCGTCGGCGTCGACCTCGGCGTCGCCCTGCACGACCACATCCGCGTCGAAGGTCCAGTCTCCGCGCACCGTGAGCGACGACGCCTGCTTGAGCGACGGTGGCCCCATCGGGAAACGCTTCTCGAAATCGCCGACCAGCTTGTAGAACTCACTGTCGAGGTCGACGACCGGTGGCTTCACGTCGCGTTGCGCCTGGACGACACGGAAGTCGTCTCGTACCTCGTACACGTCTGAGCGGAGCAGGAGCAGATCGTTCGTGGACTTGACGGGCAGGAACCTCGACCGGTCCACCTCCAGCGCCTGGGCCCCGTCGAACACCTCGACCGCGGCCCCCATGGCCGACTCGACCTGGATGACCGCGGGTGAGGACGGGTCGCTCGGGTCGACGGTCTTGTCGTTGCGGATCAGCGGAAGACCGAGCACGCCGTTGCGCTCGTCGAGCCGGGCAGCGAGTGCCCGCAGGTCCACCCACAGGTTGTTCGTGTTGAAGTACCGATGGCGACTGATGTCCGCCAGCGCCGCCTCGTCCTCGGGCGCCGTCTGCGCCGTTTCACGCAGGACGAGCCGCCCGTCACTGGCGCGCACGGCGAGGTGACCGCCCTTGCGGTCAGCAGGCGTACGCCGACACACCTCGTTGACGAACGGTGCCGCCGACGCGGCGAACCAGCCCGCCACCCGGGCATCGACGGTGGCGCAGAGGTTGTCGGAGTTCGACATGAAAGCGAACCGGTAACCCGCGTCGAGCAGCTGCTGGAGCAGCCCGGAGGCCTGGAGGGCGGTATAGATGTCGCCGTGGCCGGGTGGACACCACTCCAACGACGGGTCCGCCGGCCAGCTCACCGGCGTCAGGTCGTCGGCCCGCAGCTTCGGCTCGCGGTTCTGCATGAAGTCGAGCGGCAGGTCGCCGACGGGCAGGTCGTCGTATGCCGCCAACGCCGCCAGCGTGTCGTCGCGCGTCCGGAACGAGTTCATGAAGATCACCGGCAGAGGCACGTCCCACTCGGCCCGTGCCGCGAGCACCTGGCGGGCGATGATGTCGAGGAACGTGAGGTCGCCATGCACCGGCAGCAGCGACTTCGCCTGGGCCATGCCCATCGACGTCCCGAGGCCACCGTTGACCTTGATCATGGCCGTCACAGACAAGGCCTCGCGCCCTGCGGTCTGGTCGTCGTCGAGGTCGCTGAGCCGGGGAGGACTGTCGAGAGGGCTGATGTCGGCCTCGTGGACGATGCCGGTGACACCGGACTCGAGCTGCCGGTAGAAGTCACTGAAGACCTCGATCGCAGCGGGGTGGACGTCCGCGTCCTGCATCTTCTTCCTGGCCTGTTCGAGTCCTTCGGCGCTCATGCCCTGCATGCTAGGCGCTCCCGCCGGTGGACGCGCAGGTGCTCGATCGTCGCTGCACTCCTACAGTGGCGACGTGAGCGACTCCTCTCCGACCAAGGCGCGCCTGCGAGATCACACACGTCGCCCGACGCGCTGACCGCCCAGAGGCGGACCAGGAGCGGCAGGCACGCGGGTTCCGCGACCAGGTTCTCGAGCTGCCCGAGCTGGGTGGCGCGACGCGGATCGCGGCATTCGTCTCGCAGGACGGCGAGCCGGGGACACGTCCGCTCCTCGACGCCCTGCACGCGCGTGGCGTCGAGGTGCTGCTGCCCGTGCTGCTCGACGACTTCGACCTCGACTGGGGCTCGTACGAGCCGGGCGAGCAGGAGCACGGCCGGTTCGGCTTGCTTGTCCCGACCACACCGCACGTGGGAGTCGATGCCATCAGCACCGTGTCGGTGGTCCTGTGTCCGGGTGTGGCCGTCGACCGCGCCGGGCACCGCCTTGGCCGCGGTGGAGGATCCTACGACCGCGCGTTGAAGCGTTGCGGACCGGAGGTGCTGCGCGCCCAGCTGGCGTATGACGAGGAAGTCATCGACGACGTACCCGTCGAGCAGCACGACGAGCAGGTCGACGTCATCATCACGCCGACGACCACGATCCGGACGCGACGCGGGACTGAGCGGTCGCGCTAGGGAGCGACCCGCTGTCAGCCGGCCGGTTCGAGCGTCAAGGTCTGGTCGGCGGCTTCCCGGACGGCGCCGCGACTGAAGAGCCAGGGCAGCGTCTTGCCGTCAGCCCACAGGTCCGTCTGGTCGGTGTAGTGCCCGTTGTAGGCGTGACCGGACGCGCCGGTCAGGTTGATCCACCGCGCGGCGTCGAGATCGTCGAGTGGGATCACCATCCGCATCGACGGGACGGCGGTCACCTCATAGCCCTTCGCGGCGTCCCACGCCGCGGCGTCGACCACCGAGGGGCCGCCGCCGAGGTGGTACGGCCCGCGGTTGAAGAGGAACCGCACCGGCGAGCTGTCCGCCCCCAGCGTCGAGTTTCGCAGCGTGAGCGTGTGCAGGCCTCCCCACTCCCAACGCTTGGGGTCGCGGGATATTGCACTGGTCAGTTCGTCCCGCGCCTGCTCCAACGCCAGGACGATCATGTCGTCGCGCCGCTCGACCTCAGGCGTGTCGACGTCGTCCCAGAACGCGTCGTCGGGGTGCTCGAGCAGCCGGTTCATCACTGCCCACCAGCGATCGCCTCCGTCCGGCCAGGTGTCCTTCGGCAACTGGTCGTGGAACGTGTCTGCCAGCAGGTTCTTCCAGACGACGTTGAAGAAGGCGGCAGCCGACGAGTCGGCAGGCATCGTGAAGTTCCAGCCGATCAGTGTGTGCTGGCCCGCACGGTAGTAGGCATTGGGCAGTTCGACCCCCAGCAGGTAGGGCGTCAGTCGCCTGGCCAGCCAGCTGGACGTGTCGAGCTGGATCGAGGCCAGGTCGGTGGGGGTGAGCTGGTCGTGCGCCTCGATGAGGTCGTGGATCCGTTGGGCGCGATAGCCGTAGTCGTAGGTACTGCTGATGAAGTAGGGATAGCTCTTGCGCACGATCGCCTGGTTGGCGGTGATGACGTACCCGTCCTTCGGATCCAGGACACTCGGCAGCGCGTCGAACGGGATGTAGGAGCGGTCCCACTCGTACGCGGGGTCCCAGCCCGGGACCGGCCATTCGCCGTTCCCGGTACGCCGGACCGGGATCTTGCCGTCGGCCTGGTACCCGATGTGGCCGTTGACGTCGGCGTACACGAGGTTCTGTGCCGGCACTTCGAAGTGACGGGCGGCGTCGCGGATCTGGTTCCAGCTGGTGGCCTTGTCGACCTCGAAGACTGCGTCAGCGGTCCGTCCCGGTGTCAGTGCAGTCCACCGCAACGCGACGGCGTATCCGTTGCCACGTGCGGGCTTGCGCTGGCCGCCCCGTACGGGCGCATCGGCCCCCACCGTGGAGTAGTCGTCGCTCACGTCGGAGATGAGGGGTCCGTGCCGGGTCTCGCGCACCGTGATCGTCACGGGGCTGCCGCCCTGCACGACGAAGCGTTCCTCCCGTGTGGCCATCGGGACGGCCTTGCCGTCATACAGGTAGTGACCGTCGTCGAGGACCTTCTCGAGGTAGAGG
>CAVQJX010000015.1:0-120603 GCA_963712935.1 uncultured Actinomycetota bacterium | reverse complement strand
AAGAGCCGAAGTGGCGCAAGCCCGGCTCCACGCTCACCACCGGTGCTACCCGCACCTGGTAACCCAGCACACAGCGGACTTTCCTACCCTTTCGCGCAGAACCCCAGAGAGGCGGCGTCATGGCCGGCACGATGGCCCATCCGAAGAAGCTCCAGGAGAATGCCGACGGCCTTGTCGACATGTCCTGGGACCCGATCACTCGCATCGTCGGCAGTCTCGGCATCTACACCAAGATCGACTTCAAGCAGAAGAAGGTCGTCGAGTGTCACAGCACCTCGTCGATCTTCCGCGGCTACTCGATCTTCATGAAGGGCAAGGACCCGCGGGACGCGCACTTCATCACCAGCCGCATCTGCGGCATCTGCGGCGACAACCACGCCACCTGCTCCTGCTACGCGCAGAACATGGCGTACGGGGTCAAGCCGCCGAACCTCGGTGAGTGGATCGTCAACCTCGGCGAGGCCGCCGAGTACATGTTCGACCACAACATCTTCCAGGAGAACCTGGTCGGTGTGGACTTCTGCGAGCGGATGGTCGCCGAGACCAACCCCGGGGTGCTCGAGCAGGCCAACCGCACCGAGTCGCCACACGGCGGCGAGCACGGCTACAAGACCATCGGCGACATCATGCGGGCCCTCAACCCGTTCACCGGTGAGTTCTACCGTGAAGCCCTGCAGGTCAGCCGCTACACGCGCGAGATGTTCTGCCTGATGGAAGGTCGGCACGTCCACCCGTCGACGCTGTACCCCGGCGGGGTGGGCACGGTGGCGACGATCCAGCTGATGACCGACTACATGAGCCGGCTCATGCGGTACGTCGAGTTCATGAAGAAGGTCGTGCCGATGCACGACGACCTCTTCGACTTCTTCTACGAGGCGCTGCCGGGCTACGAGCAGGTCGGCCTGCGCCGGACCCTGCTCGGCTGCTGGGGCTCGTTCCAGGACCCCGACGTCTGCAACTTCCAGTACAAGGACATGACCGAGTGGGGCCGGGCCATGTATGTCACGCCTGGTGTCGTCGTCGACGGCAAGCTCGTCACCAACGACCTCGTCGACATCAACCTCGGCATCCGGATCCTGCTCGGGTCGTCGTACTACGACGACTGGGAGGGCCAGGAGATGTTCGTCAAGAACGACCCCCTCGGCAACCCGGTCGACCGGCGCCACCCCTGGAACCAGCACACCAACCCGCGGCCGCAGAAGCGCGACATGGACGACAAGTACAGCTGGGTCATGTCGCCGCGCTGGTACGACGGCACGGACCACCTCGCCCTCGACACCGGCGGCGGCCCGCTGGCGCGGCTGTGGTCGACAGCGCTGTCCGGTCTGGTCGACATCGGCTACGTCAAGGCGACCGGCACCAGTGTCAAGATCAACCTCCCCAAGACAGCGCTGAAGGGTCCGGTCGAGTTCGAGTGGAAGATCCCGCAGTGGAGCAACACGATCGAGCGTAACCGCGCCCGGACGTACTTCCAGGCCTACGCAGCAGCGTGTGCCCTGCACTTCGCAGAGAAGGCCCTGGTCGAGATCCGGGCCGGCCGTACGAAGACGTGGGAGAGCTTCGAGGTTCCCGACGAGGGAATCGGCTGCGGGTTCACCGAGGCCGTGCGTGGCGTTCTGTCACACCACATGGTCATCCGTGACGGCAAGATCGCGAACTACCACCCCTACCCGCCAACGCCCTGGAACGCCAACCCGCGCGACAGCTTCGGCACCCCGGGTCCGTACGAGGACGCGGTGCAGGGGCAGCCGATCTTCGAGGAGAACGATCTCGACAACTTCAAGGGCATCGACGTGATGCGCACGGTGCGCAGTTTCGACCCCTGCCTCCCCTGTGGTGTCCATATGTACCTCGGAGGCGGCAAGAGTCTGCAGATGACGCACTCGCCGACGCAGTCCGTCACCGGCGAGTAGAGGCCTCGGTGGCGCACGGAGATTCCCCAGACACGGGCGCAGACCAGCTCAGGGCCACCGGCGAACGCATTGCCACCCTGCTCGACGCGAGCGCGTCGGGCGGGGTGGTGCAACGCCAGCGCGCTGAAGACCTCGTCGCGCTGGTGACCAACCTGTACGGCGCCGGTCTCGAACGCATCCTGGACATCCTGGCGGACGCCGGGCGACTCGATGAGCATGTCCTCAAGGCGCTCACCGACGACGACCTGGTAGCGAGCCTGCTCCTCGTGCACGGTCTCCACCCGCACGACGTGCACACCAGGGTCGCGGCGGCGCTGGACAGCGTGCGTCCCTACCTCGGTTCGCACGGTGGTGACGTGGAGCTCGTCGACGTCGGCACGGACGGCATCGTCCAGATCCGTCTCCTCGGTAGCTGCGACGGTTGTCCCTCCTCTTCGGTGACCTTGCAGCTCGCCGTCGAAGGGGCCATCGAAGCGGCCGCACCCGAGGTCACCTCCATCGAGGTCCTGGAGGTTCCGAAGTCAGGTTCGGCGGGCCCGGCCGTGATCTCGGTGGACTCGCTGCGGGCCCGCCTCGGTGACGGCACCCCTGTCGCCACGGCCGGCTGGACGCCCGTACCCGAGCTCGGCGAGCTGGCTGCCGGCGACGTCGGTGGGTTCTCCGTCGACGGCGCCTCCGTCGTGGCCTGCCGGCTGGGGACCGACCTCTTCGTGTTCCGCGACCACTGCCCGGCCTGCCGGCACGACCTGGCCGGCACGCGACTCGAGCGCATGCTCGGGCAACCGGTCGGCTCCGGTGTCCTGACGTGTCCGAGCTGCAGGACGCACTACGACGTACGCCGAGCCGGTGCCGCCGTCGACGTGCCCGACCTGCACCTCGACCCGCTCCCCCTGCTCGTGCGTGACGGCGTCCTGTCGGTTGCGGTTCCGGCGGCGGCCTCCGTATGACGAGCGACACGAGCACCAGCAACGGGAGCCCCCCGGCCCGCCAGGGTCAGAGCCCCCTCGAGGTGCTGCGTCGCATCGCCACCCGGCCACCACCAGCAGCCCGCGACGAGGCGTGCGACATGTGCGCCGAGGTGATCGGCGCCGAGCACTCCCACGTGGTCGACATCGAGAGCCGCCAGCTCATGTGCACCTGTCGAGGCTGCTACCTGCTGTTCTCCACACCTGACGCCCACCAGCGTTACCGCGCGGTGCCCGACCGCTACCTGTCGTTCCCCGACCTGGCGTTGAGCACGGCCGACTGGGACTCGCTGCAGATTCCGGTCGGCCTGTCGTTCTTCTTCCACAGCTCGGTGCTGGGTCGGGTCGTCGCCTTCTATCCCGGCCCTGCGGGGGTCGCCGAGTCCGAGCTCGACCTCTCGACGTGGGACAACGTCGTGGCCGCCAATCCGCACCTGCTGGCGCTCACCGCAGACGTCGAGGCACTGCTGGTCACGGCCCCCAACGACAAGGCCGATGCCCGGTGCTTCCTGGTGCCCATCGACGCCTGCTACGAGCTGTCCGGCCGACTCCGGATGGTGTGGCACGGTTTCGACGGGGGCACCGAGGCGCGTGAGCAGATCGCCGCCTTCCTCGACCATGTCTCCCAACGGAGCCGCCCGGTGCGCGACTCAGATGCCGACCGGACTCCATGACGGAGCTCGAGTTCAAGATCGACGACGTCGTGGCCGAGCCTTACGCGGCGGCGCCGATGTTGACCGCGCGTCTCCAGATCGCCGAGACGACCGGCGCGACGGTGCACGCGATCGCGCTGCGCTCCGTGGTCCGGATCGAGCCGCAGAAGCGCGGCTACGCCGACGATGAGACCGCCGGGCTCGTCGACCAGTTCGGCACGCGCGAGCGTTGGTCGCAGACGCTCAAGCCGTTCCAGTGGATGCAGTGCAGCACTACTGTCCAGGGCTTCACCGACCTGACGTTGGCCGACCTGCCGATGCCGGTCACCTACGACTTCGAGGTGGCGTCGTCGAAGTACCTGCACTCACTCGGCGAGGACGGTGAGGTCCCCCTCAACTTCTTGTTCTCCGGCACGGTCTTCACCCGCGGGAGCAACGGGTTCGGCGTCGAGCAGGTGCCGTGGCACCTGGAGGCGAACTACCGGATGCCGGTCGAGGTGTGGCGTACGTGTATGCAGCTGCACTTCCCCAATGCCGGCTGGCTGCGCCTCGACCGCGATACGCTCGCTGAACTCGGGCAATACAAGGCCAGCCATGGCCTGACGACGTGGGACGAGGTCATGACCCAGTTGATCGCCGCCGCCAAGGAGCGCGCCCGATGAAGCGGCTCGACCAGGCCAAGCTCGTTGCCGATGCCGTGCTCTACGAGGGCTACCTCCTCTATCCGTACCGGGCCACGTCGAGCAAGAACATGTCCCGGTGGCAGTTCGGCGTCGTGGGTCCTCGCGGTGCGGCCGCCGCAGGTGTCGGCGAGGAGTCTTTCGTCGAGATGCAGTCGCTGTTCAGGTGGGGCGGTGACCCCTTCGCCGGGGTCGACATCCACCTACGATTCCTGCAGCTCCAGCGCCGTCGTACCGAGGTTGCCGGTGACAACGACACCTTCGTCGACGTGCCCGAGGTGACGGTCGGCGCGACCCGCTGGCTGGCGTGGGACGAGGCGGTGCCGATCGAGCGTCTGATCAGCGCGCCGCTCTCTGACCTGGTAGCCGGCCACACCGAGCCCGTCGACATCCACCCCGGCGTCGACATCGAACCGCTCGAGGCTGACGGCGAGATGGTCGCGCGGCTCGTACGTGAGCGCGCCCATCTGCAGGCCACGGTGACCGCCAGGGCTGACGAGATCGCCGGCGTCGACGGCCTCTTCCGGCTCACGGTGCGCGTCGACAACCAGGTCCCGGTCGAAGGGCTCGAGCAGCCCGACGTGATCCGCAGGTCTTTCGTCGGCACCCATCTGCTGCTCGACCTCCCGGCTGCCGGCTCTCGCTTCGTGTCCGTGATCGATCCGCCCGACGACGCCCGGGATGCTGCCGCCGCCTGTCAGCAGCAGCGTTGCTGGCCGGTGCTTGCCGGGGTGACCGGAGACGAGAGCCTGCTGCTGGGTTCGCCCATCATCCTGTACGACCACCCGGAGGTCGCCGAGGAGAGCTCGGTTGCGCTGTTCGACTCCACCGAGATCGACGAGATCCTGACGCTGCGGGTGCTCACGATGACCGACGAGGAGAAGGCCGAGGCGCGGGCCACCGACCCACGGGCCGCGGAGATCGTCGACCGGTGTGAGCAGATGTCGCCACAGGACATGCAACGGCTGCACGGCGTGCTGCGTGACCCCTTCGGCGTCGACGCCTTCGACCTCGACGCATTCAGCTCCGTCCCGTCGCCGGGTGACCCGTCGCGTGGCGAGCCCCTCGAGGTCGACTTTCCCACCATCACGTCGGACGTCGACCCGTTCGGGCCAGACCTGTTCGGCGAGAACGCACCTCACGTCGACCCCGAGTCCGCGGTCGTCCTGATCTCGGGCGTCGCCGTCAGCAAGGGCAGCATCGTCCGGGTGCACCCCAACCGTCGAGCCGACGCCCAGGACGTGTTCTTCGCCAACCAGGTCGCGAAGGTCGCTGCGGTGCACGAGGACTTCGACGGACAAACCCATGTCGCCGTGATCCTTCTCGACGACCCCGCGGCCGACATGCATGAATGGTATGGCCGCTTCCTCTACTTCGCGCCGGACGAGGTCGAGCCCCTCGCCGATGCGGAAGCAAGTCAATGGAAGGAGAGCTCGTCATGAAGTTCATCGGTACCGTCACCTCAGCCGTGGTGGCCGGCCTTGCGCTCGTCGGGATCCTCGTGGGCATCAGGTCCATCCCCGACGTGAAGCGCTATCTCGAAATGCGACGCATGTGAGAAGGAGTCAGTGATGGCGGTTATCGGTTGGATCACAGTGGTGCTGGTCGTGCTCGTGGTCCTCATCGCAGCGGCAGTCTTGCTGCGCTCGATCCCGGACATCCGCCGCTACTCGCGGATTCGAAAGATGTGACGTGACCTCGACGATCCTGGTGGCCGGCATCGGCAACATCTTCCTGGGCGACGACGGGTTCGGACCTGAAGTGGTCCGACGTCTCGTCGCCGAAGGTGGTGCCGGCGCGCCTGAGGCCGCCGACGGGGTGCGGATCGTCGACTACGGCATCCGAGGGATGCATCTGGCCTACGACCTGCTCGACGGGTGCGGCACGCTCGTACTCGTGGACGCCGTCCCGGGTGACGGTCCGCCCGGCGCGGTCGATGTGCTCGAGGTCGACGCCGATTCGATCAGCGCCGCCGCGCGCGACGGCAGGGCGGGTCTCGATGCGCACAGCATGGACCCGGTCGCCGTGCTGTCCGGCGTCACCGCCCTCGGGGGCGAGCTTCCCCCGACGTATGTCGTCGGCGCCCGCCCGCAGGACCTGGACGAGGGCATCGGGCTGAGTGAACCGATGGCGGCCGCTGTGCCTGTGGCGGTCGACGCCGTACGCACGCTGTTGACAAGACTCCGGCAGCCGGCTCCGGAGCCGGACGTCCGTCCCGTACGAGAGGTGATCTGACCATGTGTCTGGGTATCCCCGGCCAAGTCGTCGAGATGCTCGAAGGGTATGGCGGGCAGCTCGCGCTCATCGACGTCGAAGGCGCGCACCGCAAGGTCAACATCGGCATGCTCGACCTCGACGAGCAACTGCTCGAGCCGGGCGACTGGGTCCTCATCCACATGGGCTTCGCGGTCGAACGGGTCGATTCCGCCGGGGCGGCCGCAGCGATGGCCGGGCTGGAGATGATGGGTCGGCCACGTGAGCCCGATCCAGTCGGGCGTCCCGATGACTGAGCTCACCGCGAGCGGGCCGACCCCTCCGCGACCGCCGACACCCGGGCCGGTCCTGTTCGCCCGGTATGCCTTCCCGCCGAACTCACACGGGTTCTGCGGACCCAACGACTCCCAGGCGTTCTTCGAGTACGGCGTCGCCGCCCAGGACGACGGGCTGCGCGCCATGTCCCAGCAGTTCGCAGGCGCCTGGCCCTATCTCGAGCTGATCGCCGAGGCGACCGGGCTCGACGATCCGCTCGACCGTCGAGTAGTCGAGGCCTACTGGGTGGGGACCCAGCGACTCGACCAGGTCAGCCCCAGCGCCGTGGGCAAGTCGATGGAGGAACGCTTCCGGCGGATGACGGGGACGAAGTTCTTCACGCTGACCGAGAGCGTGCTCGGTGGCGGAGTACCTCATCACAGCTTCGCCGTCTTCTGCATCTACCCGTGGACCGGGCTGCTCACCGATGGGCGCAAGGCCAAGCAGGCGCTCACCGTCCTCGACCGCTGCCGGATCCGGTGGGGCCGCGTGCTCGGCGTGCAGGGCGACCAGGTCGTCGTCGAGTCGACTCCACTGACCTACGACGGTCACCAGCTGGCGCTGGGGCCGCCCGAGACCGAGACCGTCGTACGCTCGGTCGACGGCATCAGCATGATCGACGACCTCGACGTCGGCGACTGGGTGTCCCTGCACTGGGAGTGGGTCTGCGACCGGGTGACCCCCGCCCAGGTCCGCGCCCTCAAGCACTACACCGAGCGGCACCTCACGATCGTCAACGAGGGCAACCTGCACTCAGGACCGGCAGCCATGCTGGAGCGCTCTGGCTGAGCCCGTCCAGTCAGCCGATGGCCGCCGATCCCGCCAGGGGCCAGAGCCGGCGCAACGACCAGTTGACCAGGTCCCCAGGTGCATGCCGCGGAGGGCCCGGTTCACGAATGACGAGCTCGCCCGACTCCGTCTCGACCACGTGATCGGAGTGAGGCCCCTGGAACCGGACCGTTCGCAACCGGCCACGCAAGTCTCCCCCGAGCCGAGCCCACTCGGGTCGCACCAGCGCCGACACGGCAGTGCCGGCCGGCGCGACCTCGGGGGCGTCCACCGCGATGACGGCGCCTGCGACGTTGACGCTCACCATGCCGACGGGACCGTTGACGACCACCCCCTCGAGCGTTGAGGCCGGACCGGTCAGGCGCGCAGCCCAGAGATCGACCGGCTCGTCATACACCTGTTGAGGGGTGCCGAGCTGCACGAGGCGCCCGGCGTTCAGCAGGGCCACCCGGTCGGCGAGTCCGAGCGCCTCTTCGGCGTCGTGGGTCGCGTACAGTCCCCCGGCGCCGGTCGCTTCCCTCCGCAGCACCAGCTCGTCGAGGAAGACGCCCCGCACGTGGGTGTCCAGGTGTGCGGTCGGCTCGTCGAAGAGGTACAGGGATGCCTGGCGGGCCAGCGCCCGGGCGAGCCCGACACGTTGCTGCTCCCCGCCGGACAGCTCCACGGGCCTCCGGGTGGCGAGGTGTCCGATGCCAAGTCGCTCCAGCAGCTCGGTGGCTTCGGCCCGAGCCGCGCGACGGCGACCGCCTCGCCGGCGGATGGGGTAGGCGACGGTGTCGACAGCACTCAGGTGTGGCCACAGGGCATAGTTCTGGAAGACCACGGCGACGTCACGGCGCTCTGGCGGCTCGGCCTTGGCCGGTGAGGCGACGCATCTTCCCTGCAGCCAGATCTCTCCCCGCGTGGGCGGCCGGAAGCCCGCAACCGCATGGAGCAGCGTCGACTTGCCGGATCCCGACGGGCCAAGCAGCGCAACGACCTCGCCCGTGCGCACATGCAGATCGATCCCGTCGACGGCGGTGACGTCGTCATACTCCACCGTCAACGCCCGCAGCTCGAGGACGTGCGCGCTGCCAGTCTCAGCGGGCATGCGCGAGCTCCTTGCGTCGACGAGCCGACCTGCTCTGCGGCGCTGACCGTAGCCGTCTGACCAGCAGCCAGCCAGGAACTGCGGGGATCAGCAGGAGCAGCGTCAACAGCACGGACAGCGCGGCCGTTGGACCTATCCGTCCGAGCTCCTGGCTGTTCAGCACGATGACCGCGAGTGTGTCACTGCCTGGCCCGTACAACAGGCTCGACATCGTGATTTCGTGCAACGCCGTGATGAAGCAGATCAACCAGGCTCCGAGGAGGGCCGGCGCCAGCGGTCGTAGCGCGACCGTGCGTGCGGCCGTGATCGGCCCGGCACCACTGGCGCGCGCCGCATGCAGCTCACCGAGGGGCAGTCGATCGACGGCGCCGGAGATCGGTCGGTGAGCGAACGCCCACAGCTTGGCCAGGTAGGCCAGCAGGATCAGGGTCAGCGTCCCGCCGATCCACCGCCCGTACGTGATCAGCAGGGCGACCGCGAGCGTCGACCCCGGCAGCACCAGCGTGACGGTCACCACCGTGCCGAGCACACGTCCGCTACGTCGCCGCTCGAGAACGGCAACGGCGGCTCCCAGCACGGTGAGGATGCTGGCCGCTGCGACGGCCAGCGACACGCTCCGACCGAGTGCCGCGTAGGTGCGGTCGTTGAGGACCAGCCGGAAGTTGTCCAGCGTCCAGTGGCCCGGGGTCGGGCTGACACCGACCGCAGGGGTCACCGCGGCCATCATGAGCGCGAGCAGGGGAAGCACCACGCCGAGCAGCAGGTAGCCCGCGATCGCGGTTGCGATCGCGGCTCCCCCGCGGCTGCGCACCGGCACCACGGGCGCCCCTTCGGTGATCGCCAGGCGCGAGACGCGCAGGCGCGGGCCCAGGATGAGGTCGGCGGGGATGACGACGATCATCGTCACGACGACCAGGAGCAGGGCCAGGGCCAGGGCCTCGACGAACGTCGCCGGGTCACTCCCCAGTGACAGGTCACGGTAGATGAGCGTGGTCACCGTGGTGAAACCCGCCGGGGTTCCCATGACCTGCGGTATCGCGAAGCTCTCCATCGTCAGCACGAAAGACAGCACGGACGCCGCCGCGATCGACGGGCGTAGCAGCGGCAGGGTCACGTGCCGAAGTGCTGCGGCACCGGTCGCCCCGGACGCCCGTGCCGCCCGCTCGAGGTTGGGCTCGGCTCGCACCGCAAGGCCCACGGCGGTCAGCACGTAGGCCAGGGGCATCGTGTTGACGACCAGCACCGCCCAGACACCCCAGGGACCCTGGACCGCCGCCCAGGGAAGTCCGACGAGGGTGTCGGTGAACCCGGCCCGTGCGTACGCCTGCGTCCAGCTGTAGCCGAGCACGAACTGCGGCACCAGTACCGGGAGGATGGCGGCGACGCGCCACCAGGCCTTGCCGGGGAGATCGGCGCGCCTGAGGGCCAAGGCCAGCAGAGCACCGAGCGGGACAGCCACAACGGTCACCGCGACCGACAACAACAAGGTGTTGGTCACCGCCGTGCCCAGCCCGGGGCGACCCCATACCTTGTCGACTCCCCCGGAGCTCTCGGTCGCGACCACGTAGACCAGCCGCAGGACCGGGACGACGACGAGAACGGTCACGGCCGCACCCACGACGACCAGGCCGGCTCGGAATCCGATGCTGGCGGGTCTCACGGGCATCGTCAGCCGCCGAAGATCTGCTGGTATTCGCCCAGCAGGGTGTCCTTCTTCGCGGAGAGCGTCGACCAGTCGGGGCTGACGATCGGGGCGTCAGCAGGAAGCTCCGGGCCGGTGACGCCGGGCAGCGTCGGATACGACCCCGCCTTCGCAATGAGCTGCTGGCCCGGCTCGCTGATGACGTACGAGATGAAGTCTTTCGCCAGCGTCGAGTCGGCGCTGTCCTTCGCCAGGGCGACGGGTCCGTAGATCGCCACCGCGCCCGGTTGTGGCCAGACGATGCCGATCGGAGAGCCCGCGTCCATCGAGGCGTACGCGGAGTTGGCGATCGTGATGCCTGCGGGTGAGGTGCCCTGCGCCACCGCGTTGACCACGTCGTCGGGCGTGCTCAGCTGCGCGGCGCCCTCCTTCTTGAGCCCTTCGAAGAAGGCCATGCCGTAGTCGGGGTTCTGGTCGAAGTAGCCGAGCGCTCCCAGCGCTGATGCGGCGATGTTCGGGTCCGGCAGTGCCACGGGACCGTAGACGGGTTTGGTCAGGTCGGACCAGCTCGTCGGCGGCTCGACGCCGTCGTGGTAGATGGCAAGCATGTAGAGGAGAGCCACGCCGACATAGTCGTCGGTACGGAACTTCTCGGGAATCGTCGCGGCGTCGTCGGGCGTCCAGCCGCCCACGAGACCTTGGTCGACATACCCCTGCATCGTGAGCGGATCACACGCCCAGACGACGTCGGCCTTGAGGCCGCCAGACCGCGCGTCGCCGGCAATACGGGCGTTGAGGTCACCCGTGGGGGCCCGGAACAGGTTGACCGACGTGTTGGGGTGATCGGACTCGAACTGCTTGATCACCGGCTGGATGGTCTCGTCGCTCACGCAGGTATAGACGGTGATCGCGTCGTTGCTGTCCGACGAGCCGCCACCTCCGCAGCCAACCGCCGCCAGCAGCAGCGGGCCAACGGCCAACCAGCGCAGTCTGGCGCGCCGACTCCGACAGGGCTGCGGGCGATGAGTCGCCGCTCCCAAGGCCGGCCACGTTTCAGACATGGTCGGCAGCATACGCCCGATCGGTCCCGTTCAGGTCTGTCCAGAACCGCCCAAGAGTCGTAGTGTCGGGACTACCCGAGGGCCGTTGCGCAGGCCCGTGCTCAGCGAAGGATCGAGCGTGACGTCTGGCCGTGGCTCCCAGTCGGTCCTGGCGCCATCGCCTACGCGGATCTCCCTCCGCCACCGTCGACGCATCGTCGTCACAGGGGTTGTGCAGGGCGTCGGTTTTCGCCCCTTCGTCTACACCTGTGCCAGTCGGTACGGGCTGTCCGGCTGGGTCCGCAACGACGCCAACGGTGTCGTGCTCGAGGTTGAGGGGGACCTCGACGCTCTCGCTTCCTTCGTGGCCGCGCTCCACGACGAGATACCTCCACTGGCGGTCGTCGAAACCGTGGACGTCGCCGAGGTCCCGACGGAGGGCGGCACGGGTTTCGCCATCGGGTCGACGGACAGCGCCGGCTCGGTGCGGACCCTGGCCTCACCGGACATCGCCATGTGCGCCGACTGCGAGGCTGAGCTCGCCGACCCGCACAACCGTCGCTACCGGCATCCGTTCATCACGTGCACGAACTGTGGTCCCCGGTTCACGATCATCACGGGGCTGCCCTACGACCGGCCCTCGACCACCATGGCCAGGTTCGCCATGTGCGACCCGTGTGCAGCCGAGTATGCCGACCCCGCCGACCGACGGTTCCACGCGCAGACGATCGCCTGCCCGGACTGCGGGCCTCGACTGGAGCTCGTGGACGTCGACGGCGCCGGCTGCTCGGGCGAGGACGCACTGGCCGGCGCCCGCGCCGAGCTGGCCGCCGGGCGCATCGTTGCCGTCAAGGGGATCGGCGGCTACCACCTGGCCTGCGACGCGACGAACCCGGACGCAGTCGAAGAGCTACGACGCCGCAAGCGGCGCGGGGCCAAGCCCTTTGCGGTGATGGTTCCCGACCTGGACACGGCGCGCCTCCTCGTCGAGCTGTCCGAGACAGCAGCAAACCTGTTGACCGGGATCCGCCGCCCGGTCGTCGTGCTCCCCCGACGCACCGATATGGGGTCCACCGTCTGTGACGCCGTTGCGCCCGGAAACCCCGACCTCGGCATCTTGTTGCCCTACACGCCGCTGCACCTGTCTGCTGTTCGGCCTCTCCGACGACAAGACCGGTCCTCCCGCGCTCGTGATGACGTCGGGCAACCTCTCCGGCGAACCGATCGTTGTCGACGACGACGACGCCCTAGTCCGGCTCGCGTCGCTCACCGATGCCTGGCTGCGCCACGACCGGCCGATCCACGTACCCTGCGACGACTCCGTGACCCGGGTCTTCGACGGCCACGAGATCCCGATCCGGCGCTCCCGCGGCTACGCCCCGCTTCCGCTCGCGTTGCCTTTCGAGGTCACCGCGACGCTGGCCGCCGGGGCCGACCTGAAGAACACCTGCGCTGTCGCCGGCGGGCGTTACGCCTGGCTGAGCCAGCACGTGGGCGACATGGACGACGTGGCCACCATCGACGCGTTGACGGCGACACGAGCCCACCTCGAGACGTTGACCGGGGTCCGCCCCGATCAGGTGGTGGCCGACGCCCATCCGTCCTACCGCTCGACCACGTGGGCACGCGACGCCGCCGGCGACCGGCCCTTCCAGACCGTCCAGCACCATCACGCCCACATCACCGCGGTGATGGGTGAGCACGGGCTCGACGGCAGCACACCGGTGATCGGCTTCGCGTTCGACGGCACCGGTTACGGCACCGACGGCGCAGTGTGGGGCGGTGAGGTGCTGCTCGCCGACTACAAGGGCTTCCGTCGGTTGGCCCATCTGGCCTACACCCCCTTGCCGGGTGGCGACATCTCGGTGCGCCGGCCGTACCGCATGGCGCTCGCCCACTTGTACGCCGCCGGGGTGGCGTGGCATGACGACATCCCGTCCGTGGCGGCCTGCCCCGACGATGAGCGGCGCGTGTTGATGCACCAGCTCGAAACCGGACTGGGCACCGTGTCCACCTCCAGCATGGGCCGCCTGTTCGACGCCGTTGCGTCGTTGGCCGGGGTCCGCCACGTCGCAGACTTCGAGGCGGAGGCGGCGATCGAGCTCGAGGGGCTCGCACGGGGGATCGCGGTCGACAAGCCTCGTTACGTGTTCGGCCTGGGCCCCGCCACCCCAGAGGCACGGTTGTTCGAGATCGATGCGGCGCCCGTCGTTCGTGCGGTGGTGGCGGACGTGTGCGCGGGCGTCGACCCGACCGTGATCGCAGCCGCGTTCCACAGCTCGGTGGTCGATCTGGTCGCCGAAGCCGTGCAGCGCGTGCAGGCGGCGTACGGACAGCTGCCCATCGTGCTGGGCGGTGGCGTGTTCCAGAACGGCGTCCTGCTCAGCGGGGTGCTCGCACGCCTCGGTGACGACGTGCTCTGGCCGCGTCAGCTCCCCGCCAACGACGGTGGGCTGGCCCTCGGGCAGATCTTGATCTCGGCAAGCGGATGAACCGAAAGACCCCAACAGGAAGGAGAAACTCATGTGTCTGGCCGTGCCAGGGCAAGTGATGAGTGTCGAGGAGCGTGACGGCACCTTGATGGCGGACGTCGACTTCGGTGGCATCCGCAAGGACGTGTGCCTGCAGTACATCCCCGACGCGTCCGTCGGTGAGTACGTCGTGGTGCACGTCGGTTTCGCGATCCAGCGACTCGACGAGAAGTCGGCGAACGAGACGCTGGCCAACTTCGAGCGCATGGGGATCCTCGAGGAGGAGTTCGGCGACGGCTTCGCCCTTGCCGCCAGACAGGCTGGACTGGATGAAGGAGTACAGGCATGAAGTATCTCGACGAGTTCAGCAACCCCGACTTGGCCAAGCGCCTTCTCGACCAGATCCACGAGAGCACCACCCAGCCGTGGTCGATCATGGAGGTGTGTGGCGGACAGACTCACTCGATCATCCGGCACGGCATCGACCAGTTGCTGCCTGACAACGTCGAGATGATCCACGGACCCGGCTGCCCGGTGTGCGTGACACCCCTCGAGATCATCGACAAGGCCCTCGCGATCGCGTCGCGGCCCGACGTCATCTTCTGCTCGTTCGGCGACATGCTGCGCGTACCCGGAAGCACCGAGGACCTGTTCCGCATCAAGAGCGCCGGCGGCGACATCCGCGTCGTCTACTCCCCGCTCGACGCGCTCAACCTGGCGCGGGAGAACCCTGACCGCGAGGTCGTCTTCTTCGGCATCGGGTTCGAGACCACCGCACCCGCCAACGCGATGACCGTCTACCAGGCGCAACGGCTGGGCATCAAGAATTTCTCGCTGCTCGTCTCGCACGTTCTCGTACCTCCGGCGGTGGCCGCGATCATGGAGTCCCCGACGTGCCGCGTACAGGCGTTCCTGGCCGCCGGCCACGTGTGCAGCGTGATGGGTACGGCGGAGTACCCACCTCTGTGCGACAAGTACAACGTGCCGATCGTGGTGACCGGCTTCGAGCCGCTGGACATCCTCGAAGGCATCCGCCGGACCGTGCTGCAGCTCGAACAGGGCCGCCACGAGCTCGAGAACGCCTACGAGCGTGCGGTTCGCCCCGAGGGCAACATCCCGGCCATGCAGATGCTCGAGGACGTCTTCGAGCGCACCGACCGTGCCTGGCGGGGCATCGGCGTCATCCCGCAGAGTGGGTGGCGGCTCTCGTCGAAGTACCGCGAGTTCGATGCGGAGCACCGCTTCAGCGTCACCGACATCCACACCGAGGAGTCGGCGATCTGCCGGTCCGGCGAGGTGCTCCAGGGGCTGATCAAGCCGCACGAGTGCGCCGCCTTCGGCAAGGAGTGCACGCCGCGCAACCCGCTCGGCGCGACCATGGTGTCGTCCGAGGGCGCCTGCGCCGCGTACTACCTGTACCGCCGTCTCGAGCTCGTGGAGGCCTGACATGACCGACACCACGAACGGCGTTGACGCGCCGGGCGAACCGCTGGACTTCAACGGCTGGGTCTGCCCGGCGCCGCTGCGCGACTCCCCCACCATCGTGATGGGTCACGGTGGCGGCGGCGCCATGTCGAACGAGCTCATCGAGCACCTGTTCCTGCCGGCGTACGGCGAGGCGGCTGCGGCGGAGCTCGGCGACTCCGCGGTCGTCGACGTCACCGGAACCGATCGGCTGGCGTTCTCGACCGACTCGTTCGTCGTCAAGCCGATGTTCTTTCCCGGCGGGTCGATCGGAGACCTCGCTGTCAACGGCACCGTCAACGACCTGGCCATGTCCGGCGCTCGACCGCTCGTGCTCTCGACGGCGTTCATCGTCGAGGAGGGTACGCCGTTGGGCGACCTGGGCCGGGTCGCGGAGTCGCTGGGCGCGGCTGCCCGGGCCGCGGGCGTCAAGCTCGTCACCGGTGACACGAAGGTCGTCGACAACGGCAGCGGGGACGGCGTCTTCATCAATACCGCCGGCATCGGCCTGCTCGACCCGGACGTCGACATCCGCCCGGACCGGGCGACCGTCGGCGACGTCGTCCTCATCAGCGGCGACATCGGCGTCCACGGTGTCGCGGTGATGAGCTGTCGCGAGGGGCTCGAGTTCGGCACCACGGTCGAGAGCGACACCGCGGCGCTGCACGGGCTGGTGGCTGACATCATCGCCACGGGCACCGATGTGCATGTGCTGCGCGATCCCACCCGCGGTGGGGTGGCAGCCTCGCTGAACGAGATCGGCCGGGCCTCGAAGGTCGGCATCGAGCTCGTCGAGCACCAGCTCCCGATCCCGCAGACGGTCAAGGACGCCTGCGGCCTGCTCGGCCTCGACCCGCTGTACGTCGCCAACGAGGGCAAGCTGCTCTGCATCGTGCCGGCCGACCGCGCCGACGAGGTGCTGGCGGCGATGCAGCAGCATCCACTCGGTCGCAACGCGGCGATCATCGGCTCCTGCGTCGAGGGTCATCCGGGCATGGTGGTAGCCAAGACCGGACTCGGCGGGACCCGCGTGGTCGACATGCCCATCGGTGAACAGCTGCCCAGGATCTGCTGAGTGGCGGTCACGACACTGAGCGCCGGGGCGCTCAGGTTCGCTCGCTATGCCTACCCACCCAACGAGCTCGGCTACTGCGGGCCCGCCGGTGCGGGTGAGTTCATGGGCATCACGGCGGACGATGCCGAGGCCGAGGTGCGCAGGCGCGCTCGCCTGTTCGAGGGCGCCTGGCACTACCTGGAGGTGATCGCCGCCTCCGCAGGCATCGACGATCCACTCGACGACCGGGTGGTCGAGGCCTATTGGGTCGGCAACGAGCTGCTCGACTCGCTGGACCCGGACACCTTGCTCGCCGAGCTGCGCGTGCGCTTCCGCGGACAGGCGACCGGGACCTGGGCCAACCGCCGGAGCTGCGTGCGCGCGCCCACCACAGCTTCCAGGTCTTCGAGGTCTATCCGTGGGTCTCGCTGCTCGGCGGCCGGGACGACCGAGTGCCGATGAACGTCCTCGAGCAGTGCCGGATCCGCACGGGCAGGGTTGTCGCGGTCGAGGGCGAGCGGGCCACGGTGCGCACCAGCCCTCTCGCGTGGGACGGAGACCGGCTGTCGTTGGGAGACGAGCGGGACGAGCAGGTGCGCTGGTCCGACGGTGGCCAGGGGCTCCTCGACGCCGTGAGCGTCGGAGATCTGGTCGCCCTCCACTGGGACTGGGTGTGCGACGTGCTCGACGAACCGTCGCAGCAGGAGATCATCCGTCGAGAGGCAGCGCAGCTCGCCGCACTCCCCCACGTCTGAATCCGATGTCGCCAGTGTGGATCAACGGTTGCTGTGCGTGAGTGCATCAAGCGCGCTTCGTGATGACCGACGTCGACCGAGGATGACCCGAACGGGCTATTTCTTTCTGGTTCTGTCGGGAAGCCCGCTTGCTGCCCGGAGCCAGGCTTACCTTTGCTCTCTAGGGGTTGCACCTCCTCAGCACCCACGTTCTCGGAAGGCACCAATGACTCACCGTCGACTTCTCATGGGAGTGGCCTGCGCCGCTCTCACCACCTCCGCGCTGGTCCTGCCGGCGACCACCGCTATTGGCGCGATCGGTCCATGCGCGGCCACCGTGGACAGCACCAAACAGATCTACGCCCTAACAGCTGACTGCGACGTCACATCGACCCTCGTCATCGACGACGGTTGGACCCTCGACGGCAAGCAGCACACGATCACGGCACAGGAGACCTCTGGCGCTCCCTTCTCTGGCGCCATCATCTCCTCCACGCCGGGTCCTCGTCGGCACCGACGAAGACTGATGGTCTCGAAGCTGCACATCGATACCATCGGCTTCGGCACGCGTCGACGCACACCGGCAGCACCTGTCGGGGATTCTTTTCGACGGCGCCTGGGGCGCGGTCTCCAACGTCACGGTGAACGGCGTGAACCTCGGCAACACCGACCACAACGGGTTCGGCATCAAGGTCGACAACTCGGTCGGCGCCCCGATGGGCACGCACAAGGTGCGCATCAGCGCCACCACGATCCGGGGCTTCCAGCAGGCAGGCATCTCCATCTCCGGGCAAGTCAGCTTCTTCGTCTTCCGCAGCACCGTGCGTGGCAGCACCTCGAATGGTGTGGCAGCCGATGGCATCGTCGTCCGCGACCAGGCTCACGGTGGCATCAAGGAGAGCACGATCGCGCTCAACGAGAACGAGCCGGCGACGACCAGCGACTTCGGCACCGCGATCCGCATGATCGACTCCCCACGCGTGGAGATCAAGCGGAACGTCATCTCGGGCACGAACGGCGACATCGGGCTCAGCGTCGACAACGACAACCTGCCTACCAAGACCGCCACCGCCGTCGTGGCCTGCAACCTGTTCCAGCGCGCTGAGACCACGGGTGACAGCGACAACCTCGGGTACGGCGCGGCGCGCTGGGTAGACGGCGTCAACAAGACGAAGATCGTGCTGACCGACAGCACGTTCGTCGGCTGGAACCAGGACACCGCCGTCATCGACGAGGCGACCTCGACCGCCAGCGCCGGTCCGTCCAACAACCGCGCTGGGCAGTGCAACCCGAAGGCACCTACGACCGTGCACGCGGGCGGCGGCAACCACACCACTAGGGTGACCTGGCAGCCCGGCACCGCTCTGGCCTACGCCCCAGTGACGGGCTACGTCGTCACTGCCAAGGCCGCCGGACACAAGGCGATCAAGGCTACTGTCGGCCCGAGCGCCACGAGCACGCCGCTGAGCGGGCTCAACAACAGGCTCAGCTACAAGGTCACCGTCCGCGCTCAGAACAACAGCGGAAGCTCGGTCGCCTCGTCCATGCTGTATCCGACCAAGCTCACCCTCGGCGCCAAGCCGGCGCAAGTGAACAAGGGCCAGAAGTCGGTGCTCCGCGGAACGCTGACCAGCCAGGACTCGACCGTGAGGCTCGTGGGCCGCACGATCGTGATCTCGGCCAAGCCCGCCGGGGGCAAGTGGCACACCATTTCCAAGGTGAAGACGAAGACCGGCGGTGTCTTCTCCAAGACCGTCCGGACCGGCAAGAAGACGGTCTACCGCGCGTCGTATGCGGGAAAGCCCGGACTGGCCAGCACGCGGATGACCACCATCCGCGTCCGCTGACCTGACCGACGAAACCGAGCTGGCCGGTCCCTGATCTCAGGGGCCGGCCAGTTTTTCGCGCGCTTCGCCGACGGGGCGGATCAAGCCCTCCTGCGCCACGGATGCGATCAACGCCCCGTCGCGGGTGAAGACCCTGCCCAGGGCGAAGCCACGGGCACCCGAAGCCGACGGGGAGTGCTGGTCGTACAACATCCACGCGTCGGATCGGAACGGCCGATGGAACCACATCGAGTGGTCGAGGGATGCCGGCCGGACCAGCGGCGACGAGATGAGCAGTCCGTGCGGCACCAGGCTCACCCCGAGCAGTGTCAGGTCACTTGCGTAGGTCGAGCACACAGGTGTCGATCACCGGGTCGTCCGGTACGTCGCCCGCAGCCCGGATCCAGATCTGGGTGCGGGCAGGCTCGGAGTCGTTGGCCAAGGCTCCGCCGGGACGCGAGTCCCCGACATACCTCACGTCCAGGGCCGCCCACTCTCGTTCCCAGGACCCGTCGTTCACGACCAGTCAGCTGGCGGACGAGGTCACCGAGGGTCGGGCAGTCGTCGGGTCGGGAACGTCGGGCATGGCGTCCTGGTGGTCGAAACCCGGTTCGGCGTGCTGGTACGAAGCGGTGAGGTAGAAGATCGACTCGCCGTGCTGCCTGGCCACGACCCGACGCGTCGCGAAGGATCGACCCGTCCCGGATGCGCTCCACGTCGTAGATGATCGGAACCGCCGTGTCGCCGGGCCGCAAGAAGTACGAGTGCAGCGAGTGCACGGCAAACGCATCGCCCACGGTCTGGCAGGCGGCCCGCAACGCCTGCGCCGCCACCTGGCCGCCGAACACCCGTTGCAGCGAAGTGTCAGGCTGCCGACCCCGGTACAGGTCTACATCGAGCTGTTCGAGCTCGAGCAGGTCGAGCAGATCGGGTACGGAGTTCGGCACGGCTCCGATGATGTCATGTCAGCGTCATCGCAACCGGCGACGGCGTTGCCACGACCAACCCATGCCGAGCGCCAGGACAGCGGGGACGGCGAGGGTGACCGGAAGGATGCCGGTCGGGTTGAGTCGCCGCTGGTCCGCGATCGTGACCCGCAGCGCCGGGCTGGACACCACGTCGTTGCCGCCCGAGGCGGAGGTCACGACGACGAACACCACGAAGCTGCCGCTGTTGACAGCTTGCAGCTTCCACGTCACCTGCTGCGACTCCCCCGCGGTGACGTCGCCGAGGAAGCGGGTGCGGTTCGACGACCAGTCCTCGGGGTCGACGTACACGCTGGGCGTGGTCGAGAGCACGTTGAGATAGGCGATGGTGCCGGGTTGGGACTTGCCCGTGTCGTTGCGCAGGGTCGAGACGAAGCTGAAGCGGTTGCCGAGGGTGCTCTGCAGCTGGGACTGGTCCAGCTCGACGGTCCAGCCGGCGACCGTGGCCGTCTGGTGCTGAGCCGGGAGCCCGGCCCCCGTTGCCAGCGCAGGTGGCTGGCCGATCGCGAGGAGCACGGCACCAGTGACGATCACGCCCGCGAGGAGGCGGTCCACGAGTCGCATCAGGACCGCCCCGGGACGAGCCTGAGCCGGCCGGCGACCAACCAGGCCGCGCCGACCGCGAGGACCGACACGATGAGCGGGCCGGCCAACCATTCCCCTTCGCTGCCGAGCGCGTGGGCGTCGACGACGACCTTGCTCAGGTACTGCAGCCCGGACGTGAACGGGTCGACGTGGAGCAGTGTGGTGCCGGCCCAGCCGTTCTGGGCCGAGGTCGGCAGCTGTGAGGGCGCGAACAATGCCAGCAGCGCGAACAGTGAGACCGACAGACTGAACCTGTTCGAGCTCGACAGGATGCTGATGAACAACCCGAAGGCGGCCAGGAACACCGACAACAGCGTCCCCACGACGAATCCAGCCACCAACGCGTGTGCGGCGATTCCGACGCCCCGGCTCAGATAGAGGACGTAGACGGAGGTGACCACGAAGGCCGCGAGCCACAACGACAGCGCGGCGCCTGCCTTTCCGAGCACCAGGCTGCGTGTCGACACCGGTGTCAGAAGCAGACTTTCCAGAGTCTCTCGTTCGCGCTCGCCGCTGACTCCGTCCCCTGCGATGAGGAGCACCATCAACCCAGCCACCGCGACCGCCATCTGCAGGGTGAGGTTGACCGCCTCGCGCTGCTCGAGGAAGTTCAGCGCCTGGTTGGACGCCACCAGGTACGAGGTCACGCTCAGCAGCACGGAGAAGGCCAGCAGCAGCGGCAGCCCACGCCCGGAGAGCCATAGGTCGCGGAGCTCTTGACGGCAGACGACCCAGGAGTCTCGGGCAAAGCCGGCCCGCGCGGTCGGTCGGTTCGTGGTCGTTGTCATGACGGCGAGGTCAGCGTCAGGAAGGCGTCGCTGAGGCGACCACCCTCGATCTCGAGGCCGAGGACGGCCACGTCAGCGTCGACCAGCGCGGACAACAACTGAGCCGTCTTCACGCCGGACGGCTCGGCCGCGTCAAGCTCGACGACGACGGCACCGGCTCCCCGTCCGTCCGACCGGTCCACGGTGAAGCCGGCGGCCGTCAGCACTTCCACGGCCCGGTCGGCGGCATCGCCCTTGACCTGGACGACTGCGGTGCGCGGCGCGGCTGCGGTGCGCACGACATCGGCCACGGTGCCCTCGGCGGCCACGCGCCCCTGGTTGAGAATCAGCACCCGCTGGCAGATCTCCTCG
Organism: uncultured Actinomycetota bacterium; assembly: GCA_963712935.1. Classification (GTDB taxonomy): domain Bacteria; phylum Actinomycetota; class Actinomycetes; order Propionibacteriales; family Nocardioidaceae; genus JANLYC01. Next base: position 99,043 of record CAVQJX010000015.1, on the reverse strand, counting down.
ACCTCGGCCAGCAGATGGCTGCTGAAGACAACCGTGACGCCTCGTTGCTCGGCAATCCTGGAGACGAGCGCCAGGATCTGTCGCTGGCCGGCCGGGTCGAGTCCGAGCGTGGGCTCGTCGAGGAAGATGACCTGAGGGTCGTGGATCAAAGCACGCGCGATGCCGAGGCGCTGGCGCATCCCTCGGCTGTAGGTGTCGATCAGTGCAGAGCCGCGTTCAGCGAGGCCGACCTCGTGCAGCCAGTCGTCGGCAGCAGCACGGGCCGCGTCATGTGACCTGCCGAAGAGCTGTCCGTGGTAGGTCAACCATTCGCGGCCGGTCTGCTGGCGCGGATACCCGGCACTTTCGGGCAGTACGCCGATGCGCTCGCGAACTGCATCACGGTCGGTCCCCGGAACTCCGGCGACGGAGAACGAGCCGCCGTCCGGGTCGAGGATTGTCGAGAGCATCCGGATGACGGTCGTCTTGCCGGCTCCGTTGGGCCCGAGGAAACCCAGCACCGTGCCCGTCTGCACCTGCAGGTCGAGCCCGGCGACGGCCAGCGTGTCTCCGTACCGTTTGCTGAGTTGGTGGCTCTCCACCGCCATCTCGACCATGGGCCCCAGGCTAAAGCCGTTCTGCTGAGCATTTCCTGAGAACGGCGCCACCACGGGTCACGGGTGCAGCCAGGCCACCACCTCGGCCGGAGCCAGACCGGCGACGCGTTGTTCGTAGTGCCGGACTTGGGCGTCGGTCATGAGGTCTCGCCACCCGCCCGAACGACCCTGCCGGAAGAACGCTCCGACATCCTTCAGCACGCTCCCACGCCCTGGTGCGAGGGAGTCGGCCCGGGACTTCATCGCCGAGAAGGTCGCCGCCTCGACCAGATCGGGCCACCGATCGTCGGGCACCGTGATGCCGAGCTGGTCGGCCAGCCGGCGCATCTGCCCCTCCAGGTCGGTCAGCAGGTCGTCGTAGTGGACGAGGATCACCGTGGGCTGGTCGGGTGACGCGCCTTGTCGACGCTCCCAGGCGTCCGAGATGTGGTGGAAGACGCCCCGGATCGAGTCCATGCTCTGCCGGGGGTCTGCGTCGCTGTCGATCCACCGCTCGAGGGCCTCCGTCCAGCGGGCGTCGTACGGTCGGCTTCTCGGGCTCGATGAGCGCGGGCTGACCGAGCATCCGGCGGATGGCGTCCCGGTCCATGTTGTTGCCCTGGTGGTAGAGCGAGATGTACATGTCCCGCGGGTCACGCGCCACCACGACGTACGTCGCTCGCGGGTCGAGCACGACACCGTCGAGCGGCGTGTGCGTCTTGATGAAGCGACGATGCGGCTGCGCCTCGAGCCGGTCGACCACCTCGTCGAGCGGTTCGATCTTGTGGTCGAGCCAGGGCGAGAGGTCACCCAGCGCCTGCGGGAGCTTCGGGTCTGGAAGACCAGGAGCGCACAGATCATCTGCATCCAGGTGGTCCCGCTCTTGGACCGGGTGCTGATGACGATGTCGCCCTGCCGAAAGGGGAAGTCGAGCCAACGGCCGCTGTCCTCGTCGTTCGACTCGTAGCGAAGTGGAGCTGCATCCATGGCGCGACTCTAGGACAAGCCCACGTGAGGGCTGACAATTCGGTTGCCGACACCGTGATTCTCGGTAGCGTCGCCCCGGTGGAAGCCGTGGAGCGACGCGACTACGCAGGAGCCGCCGACCTGCTGCTCATGCAGCACGCGGTGCAGCGCACGTGGACACCCCGGAGTGGCTGGCACATTGGTGATCTGGCCTGGCAGCGCACCGCCATCCCTGGGCAGCAGTCGACGTGGCGCACCTCCCTGTGGATCCATGACCGGCAGGTCGTGGCCTGGGGATGGGCCGAGCTGCCCGGCCACCTGGAGTGGTACGTCGATCCCGGCCGAGCGCGCCTCGCATCTGCCGTCCTCGACTGGTTCGACGGCGTCGCGACCGGCGACGAGCGTTCTCTCACCGCGATGGAGACCGATGCCCACCTGATCGCGGCCGCGGAACAGGCCGGTTTCCGGGCCGCAGCGGACACCCCGTTCTTCGAGCACTGCCACCTCGAGCTGGGCGAGGCACTGCCGGAGCCGGACCTTCCCGACGGCTACCGAGTTCGCGCGGTACGCGAGGACGAGGCCGCCGCCAGGGCAGCCGTGCATCGCGCTGCCTGGCGTCCAGGTCGCATCGGCGAGCTGCTGGTTCCCGCCCGTGGACCTCGGAACCGGCGAGTCGAGCGTGACGGCCGACCAGCTATGCCGAGGTGATGAAGAGCTGGCCGTACCGCCACGACCTCGACCACGTGGTCGAAGCAGCCTGACGGCACCCTGGTCGCCTTCGCGCTCGGCTGGCTCGACGACGTCAACGGCGCGGGCGAGCTCGAGCCCGTCGGCACCGACCCCGAACCATGGTCGTCGGGGCCTCGGGCAGCGGCCAGCCTCGCCTGCCTGCACGCCATGCGCGCGGCCGGAGCCACCCAGGCCGTCGTCTACCCGCGCGGCGACCCGGCGTACCCCGTCGCTCAGGCGCCTGTATGACGGCCTGGGCTTCCGACCGGTGGCCCGGTCGGTCACCTTCACGAGATCACGTCACCGTCCCCCGGGCTGATGCAGTTGCGACTCCGTGCAGGCCTCCCTGTGTCACCATGACGAGATGGGCAGGCTGCCGAGGTTCGACCGCTGGGACGACTGGATCGGTGACCGCCTCGAGAGCGCCATGCGGCACCGTCACCAACGCCGCCTGCGCCGGTTCGGCTGGGGCGAGGTCATGCAGCCGGAGCAACGTGGCTGGTGGTCGCCCTGGATCCCGGTCCGCAAGGGCAACACGGTCGAGGTCCTCATCGACGGTGTCGACGCGTTGGCCGCTATGCAGGACGCGATCAAGAGGCGCGCAGGAGTCGGTGCACATCGCGGGTTGGCACTCCAGCTCCCGACTTCCGACTTCCCGAGAGAACCGGGGTCGCCCACCCTCCGCGACCTGCTTGCGGAAGTGGCCCAGCGCGTGCCGGTTCGGCTCTTGATGTGGGCAGGTCCACCGCTGCCCGCCTTCCAACCGACCCGGCGGACGGTCAAGGCAGCCCGCCGCGAGTTCCTTCGTGACTCGAAGGTCGAGTGCGAGCTCGACGACCGAGAACGCACCATGCACTGCCACCACGAGAAGATCGTCATCGTCGACGGATCGACGGCCTTCGTCGGGGGGATCGACTTCACGGCGCTGCAAGGAGACCGCCACGACCAGCCCGCCCATCCTCCTCGTGGCCCGCTCGGGTGGCACGACGCAGCCATGCGTCTACGAGGTCCGGCCGTGGCCGATGTGGCCAGCCACTTCATCTGCCGGTGGAACGAGATCACCGGGAACGACGTACCGGCCCCTGAGCCTCAACCGCCCGACGGGGACGTCGAGGTACAGGTGCTCAGGACGGTTCCCGGACCGGACGTACGACTTCCTCCCGGACGGCGAGTACACGATCCTCGACGCCTACCTGCGGGCCTTCCGGTCGGCCGAACACTTCATCTACGTCGAGAACCAGTTCCTCTGGTCGCCCGAGGTCGTGGACGTTCTCGCGTACAAGCTCCAGCATCCGCCGAACGACGACTTCCGGCTCCTCCTCGTGCTGCCCATCAAGCCGGCCAACGGCAGGGACACGACCCGGGGCCAGCTCGGCCGGCTGGCGGCTGCCGACCATGGCGCCGGGCGGCTGCTGGCGACGACCATCAGCGCCAACGGCGGCGATGAGTCCTCGGCGGTCTACGTCCACGCCAAGATCGGGATCGTCGACGACCGCTGGCTGACGATCGGTTCGGGCAACCTCAACGAGCACTCGCTGTTCAACGACACCGAGATGAACGTTCTCACCTGCGACCCGGCGCTGGCCCGTGAGACCCGGCTGCGCCTCTGGGCCGAGCACACCGAGCGCTCGCTCGATGAGGTCGCCGGCGAGCCGCACACGGTCATCGACGACATCTGGAAGCCGATCGCCAAGGAGCAGTCCCGGCTCGACGACGCCGGCCTGCCACGGACGCACCGGCTCACGCTGCTCCCCAGCATCTCCCGCCGGACGGACCGTCTCGAGGGACCGATGCGGGGGCTGCTGGTCGACGGCTGACGAGGCTTGGCGCTCCGTCGTACTGTGGTGAGGGTGAGCGACCCCCACTCCCCTGCCCCCGCCCTCACGACCCTCGCCCAGCTGCGCGAGTCAGGTCACGAGCACCGCACCGTCAAGGCCGAGGTACGCCGCAACCTGGCCGACCGGCTGCGCGCCGGCGACGACACGTTCCCGGGCATCGTCGGCTTCGACAACACCGTCCTGCCCGAGCTGGAGACCGCGCTCCTGGCCGGGCACGACCTCGTCCTGCTCGGAGAGCGCGGACAGGGCAAGACGCGGCTCATGCGTACCTTGACCGAGCTGCTCGACGAGTGGACGCCCGTGGTCGCCGGGTGCGAGATCAACGACCACCCCTACGCGCCGGCGTGCCTGCGCTGCCGCACGCTCGCGGCGGACCTGGGCGACGATCTGCCGATCGCCTGGCGGCACCGCTCCGATCGGTACGGCGAGAAGCTGGCCACCCCTGACACCAGTGTCGGTGACCTGGTCGGCGACATCGACCCGACCAAGGTGGCGGAGGGCCGGACCCTCGGCGACCCCGAGACCGTCCACTACGGGCTCCTCCCCCGCGCCAACCGAGGCATCTTCGGGCTCAACGAGCTGCCCGACCTCGCCGAGCGCATCCAGGTCGCGCTCTTCAACGTGCTCGAGGAGCGCGACATCCAGATCCGGGGCTACGCGCTCCGGCTGCCGCTCGACCTGCTGCTGGTCGCCTCCGCGAACCCGGAGGACTACACCAACCGCGGCCGCATCATCACTCCGCTGAAGGACCGCTTCGGCGCCGAGATCCGGACCCACTATCCCCTCGAGGTCGAGGACGAGATCGCTCTCATCGCCCAGGAGTCGGAGCTGGTCGCGGCTGTCCCTGGCCACCTCATCGAGGTCATTGCTCGGTTCACCGATGAGCTCCGGGGATCCACGGCCATCGACCAGCGCTCCGGTGTCTCGGCCCGGTTCGCGGTGGCGGCGGCCGAGGGGATCGCGGGCGCGGCCCTACGACGCAGCGCGCTCAGCGGCGAGGACGACCCGGTCGCGCGCGTCGGTGATCTGCCGCCTGTGCTCGTCACCCTTCAGGGCAAGGTCGAGTTCGAGATGGGCGAGGAGGGACGCGAGGAGGAGGTGTTCGGTCACCTCTTCCGGCTCGCCGTCGCGTCGACGTTCCGTGAACACCTCGCCGGTGTCGACCTGACCGGATTCACCCAGCACTTCGTCGAGGGCGACACGGTCGAGACCGGAACGCTCGTTCCCGCCGCCGACCTGCTCGCCCAGCTCGGCACCGTGCCCGGGCTGTCCAACGTTCTCGACGGGCTCGACGTCGGCGAGGACAACGTGTCGCCCGGCCAGGTCGCTGCCGCTGTCGAGTTCGTCCTCGAGGGTCTCCACCTCACCCGCCGACTGTCGAAGGACAGTGTCGACGGGACGACGGTGTACGGGAGCTGACATGCCCGGATGGCGTCGGGGCAGGCGTGGCCGTCACACCGACGGCTACCGGTACGGCGCGTGGCACGGCGGACCCGACCCGCTGGAGGCGCCCTTCGACGTACGTGCGGCCGTCGACGAGATCGGCAACGACATGCTGGAGGGGCGCTCGGTCCGCGAGGCGCTGAGAGACCTGCTCCGCCGTGGCACCGACGGACGGCGCGGACTGTCGGAGCTGCGTCGTGACATCGAGCGTCGCCGCCGCAACCTGCGGCGGCGCGGCGACCTCGCGGGCACGCTCGACCGGGTCCAGCAGCAGCTCGACCAGGTGCTCGCTGCCGAGCGCGAGCAGCTGGCCGGCGAGGAGGGCGACGACGCGCGCCTCGCCGAGATGACGCTCGACGACCTTCCCACCCAGGTCGGCAGCGCGGTCCGGGAGCTCGCCGACTACGACTGGCACTCCGATGAAGCCCGGGCGGGCTTTCGAGCAGATCCAGCAGATGCTCCAACGCGAGGTCCTCGACGCGCAATTCGCCGGCATGAAGCAGGCGCTTGTCCGGCAACGATCCCGAGGCGATGCAACGAGTCCGCGACATGCTGGCCGACCTCAACACGCTGCTGGCCGACCATGCCCGGGGACAGGACACGCCCGAGCAGTTCGACGAGTTCATGGATCAGCACGGCGAGTTCTTTCCTGACAACCCGCGCAACGTGGACGAGCTCATCGACTCCTTGGCCCGGCGACAGGCGGCGGCTGAGCGGATGATGCAGTCGCTGTCGAGGCAGCAACGTGCCGAGCTGGCGGAGCTGATGGAACAGTCGCTCGGTGACGTCGACCTCCAGAGCCAGCTGGCGCAGCTACAGGACAACCTGGCCGCGTTGCGCCCGGGCATGGGACGAGGGCAGCAGCCCGCCGAGATCAGTGGCGACGAGCCCCTCGGGTACGGCGAGGCCGTAGGTGCTGTCGCCGACCTCGCCGACCTCGAGGCGCTGGAGCGTCAGCTCGGGTCAGGACTACCCGGGCGCCAGCCTCGACGACATCGACGTCGATGCCCTCGAGCGGCAGCTTCCCGCCACCGACGTTGCCGACCTCGAGGCGTTGCGACAGCTCGAGTCCGAACTCGAGCGGCAGGGCTATCTACGCCGTGACGCGGATGGACTGTCGTTGACGCCGAAGGCCCTGCGTCGGCTCGGTGAGACGGCGCTGAAGCGGATCTTCGACCAGCTCGACGCGGACGCGCGCGGCGACCACGACGACCAACGCTCGGGCGCTGCGGACGAACGCACCGGGGCTTTCCTGCCGTGGCGTTTCGGCGACGAGCGTCCGATCGACGCGGTCCGGACGGTCCAGAACGCCGTCCTGCGTCGCGCGTCCCGGCGCGACGAACCTGGCCAGCGGCGCTTCGACGTGGAGGACTTCGCGGTTGCCGAGACCGAGCGTCGTACGACGGCTGCAGTGGCGTTGTGCGTCGACCTGTCGTTCTCGATGATCCAGGAGGACCGCTGGCAGCCGATGAAGCAGACGGCGCTGGCGCTGGCCCACCTCATCGCCACCCGCTACCGCAGCGACGCACTCGAGATCATCGGCTTCGACCGCACCGCGCGTCGGCTGACGCCGCTGCAGCTGGCCGAGGTGGAGCCTGAGTGGGTGCAGGGCACCAACCTCCAGCACGCCCTGAAGATCGCCGGCCGCCACCTGCGTCGCCACCCCGAGGCCGAGCCGGTGGTCCTCGTCGTCACCGATGGCGAGCCGACCGCCCACCTCGACAGCGAGGGCTACCCCAACTTCCACTGGCCGCCCACGTCCGAGACCGTGAGTGCCACCGTCGCCGAGGTCGACGCGATGACGCGGCTCGGTGCCACGATGAACTTCTTCCTGCTCGGCGACGACCCCGGCCTCGCGCGATTCGTCGATGCCGTCGCCCGACGGAACGGTGGTCGCGTGCTCACCCCGGAAACCAACCGGCTCGGTGAGTACGTCGTCGCGGACTACCTGCGCGCCCGACGCGGCCGACGTCGTTCGGCCTGACCCCCACCACCTCCCCCCGCGAATTGCGGGAAAGCGCACACGTCGTACGGCGTGTCGACCTGCACGTTCCCGCAATTCGCGGATGTCCTAGGCGCGACCCAACCAAATGCGCGGGCTATCGCGTCTAGCCAGTCAAGAGGACGATAGAGAAGCCCGAGCCGCTGGAGGGACCTGATGGCGAGCCGTGACACGGCCGCGTTCGCGGAGTTTGTCGAGGCACGGTCGAGACCGTTGTTTCGCGCTGCCTACCTGATGGTCGGCGACCATGCGCTGGCAGAGGACTTGCTGCAGGAGGCGTTGACCAAGACCTACGTGGCTTGGCCGCGACTCCGTGACGTCAGCAAGGCCGAGGCGTACACCCGCAAAGCCATCACCACGACCGCGATCTCGTGGTGGCGTCGCAAGGCGTGGAAGAACGAGCGCCCGCGCGGTGACATGCCCGAGGTCGGGCGAGACGCCGGAACCGATGAGATCGACCAGCGCGACTGGCTGTGGGCAGAACTGCAGAACCTCGCGCCCAAGCAGCGTGCCGCGATCGTGCTGCGCTACTACGAGGACCTCACGGAGGCCCAGACGGCTGAAGCGCTGGGCGTCTCGGTGGGGACAGTCAAGAGCCAGGTATCGGACGGGCTGCGCAAGCTGAGGTCGATTCTCGGCCCGGACGTCATGCTCGTGGCGAACGAGCCGGATGGAATGGCGGTAGGACGATGAGCGAACTGTTGAAGGACGTCATGAATGATCGAGCCGTGGCTGCGGGGGGACCGCACCTCGACCTGGACGCGATCGTGTCCAATGGCAACAAGCGCATCCGGCGCAACCGGGTCATGGTCGGTGTGGTGGCCACGGCAGCGGTGATCGCCGCGGTGTTCGCTGTGCCGGCCGTCGTCGACCGCGATTCGCTGGGACAACGAAACCTCCAGCCGGCCACCACGAAGCCCGCCTTCGCGACACGGACCACGTCGTGGGCCGTCGACACGACGATCTACTACGGCGATGACGCCATCGACGTCTCGCCTCACACCGTCACGTCGCTCGTCCAGACCGACTACGGGTTCGTCTTCACCGCCGTACAGGGGGACCATTCGGGCGTGTACTGGACCGATGCCGTCACCACGAAGCGGATCGGCGAGACCAACCAGGTGGCCGGCACCATCCTTGCCGCCGATGACTCCGGGCCGTACGTCGAGTGGGTCGACACGGACGCCAAGCCGCTGCCCGAGTTCGTGGTCTTCGACACGAGCACCGGCAAGGAAGTCGCCCGCACCAGCGAGGGGAACATCATTCCCCCCGACCAGACCGACGAGTTCGTCCTGCCGGTCGTGCACGCGATCGACGGCGAGACCGCGTACTGGCACAGCAGTGCCGGCACGGTCGCCTACGACCTGCGTAGCGGCACCCAGCAGGTAGTGATGCCGGGCACCGGCCCGTCCTATCTCTTCGATGTCGCGAACGGACTGTTCGGTCACGCGTCGTTCGATGACCAGGCCAGTGCCGTGACGACCACGATGTCGGGCAGAAAGCCCATCATCCAGGGGGTCAACCCGGTGTTGTCGCCGGACGGGACCTACGTCGCAACGACGTGGCAGCAGACCCTGCGGATCTCTGACGTCGCGACCCAGCGGGACGTCACGCCCGCAGCGCGTGACTACCAGACCCTGCTGCTCACCCAATGGATCGACGACACGACGTACGCCGCAGTCGGCACCACCGGAGACAACATCTTCATCGGACCGGTCGACTCGCTCGTGTGCAGCGTCACGGACGACAGTTGCCTCGTGCAGAACGCGCAGATCGGTCCGCTCGACCGGCTGGTCTTCCCGGTCGGCGGGAGCATCACCGACCGCTGACCAAACGCGGCAATTGCCCGACCTCGAGTGGCGGGCCTCCTGCCGGGGTCCTACGGTGTAGGCGGATCGCAACCAGGCGATGCTGCGTCGCACCCGCAGGAGGAACCGGCATGACCCAGGTCCAGGAATCAACCACGTCCGAGACCGATCTGAGGAGACATGTCGGCCTCGTCGGCCTGCTGTTCGCCAGCGTCGGCTCGATCATCGGTTCCGGCTGGCTGTTCGGGGCGCTGACCGCGAGTCAGATTGCCGGGCCTGCGGCGATCCTGTCCTGGGCCATCGGCATGGGGATGATCCTGCTGATCGCGATCGTGTTCGCCGAGCTGGGGACGATGTTCCCCGTATCCGGCGGGGTGGTTCGCTTTCCGCACATCGCGTTCGGGTCGTTCGCGAGCTTCACCTCCGGCTGGATCCTGTGGATCGCCTGCGGCACGGTTGCACCGATCGAGGTCGAGGGAGCGTTGCAGTACGCGACGAAGTACGCCGACTTCACGACGGCCCACACCGTCGGCAACCAGCCTGTCTACACACTCACCACGCTGGGCTACGTCACCGCCGTCATCCTGATGGCGGTGTTCGTCATGATCAACTACGTCGGCGTGAAGTGGTTCGCCAAGGTCAACAACGCCATCGTCTGGTGGAAGCTGGCGATCATCACGGTGGTGATCATCGCCTTCTTCGCCACCCAGTTCCACAGCTCCAACTTCACCGACTACGGCTTCATGCCGGCGGGCTGGTCCGGTGTGTTCACCGCCATCGCGACGTCCGGCATCGTGTTCTCGTTCCTCGGCTTCCGGCAAGGGGTCGAGCTCGCCGGAGAGACCTCCAACCCCCACAAGTACGTGCCCATCACCGTGATCGGCTCCGTCGTCCTCACCGGCATCATCTACATCGCTCTGCAGGTGGCGTTCCTCGGCTCGGTGCAGCCGTCCGACCTCGCCAACTCCGACGGGTGGGCGAAGCTCGACTTCGCGAACTCGTTCGGACCTCTTGCAGCCATCGCCACCATCCTCGGCCTGGGTTGGCTCGCCACGTTGTTGTACATCGACGCGATCGTCTCCCCCGCCGACACCGGTCTGATCTACACCACCGTCACCTCACGGGTGTCCTACGCGATGGGTCGCAACCGCAACGCCCCCGAGGTGTTGGCGAAGACGACCAACCGAGGGGTGCCGTTCGTCAGCCTCGTGGTGGCGTTCGTCGTCGGCCTGATTGTCTTCCTGCCGTTCCCGAGCTGGCAGCAGCTCGTCGGGTTCATCACGTCGGCCACCGTCTTGTCCTTCGGAGCCGGTCCGCTCGTCGTGGCATCGTTGCGCCGGTCGCTGCCCGACCAACATCGACCGTTCCGGGTTCCCGGCGGGGACGCGATCCCGCTGCTCGCCTTCGCGTCGTCCAACCTGATCGTGATCTGGGCGGGCTGGACCGTGAACTGGAAGCTGTTCGTCACCGTGCTGATGGGACTCGTGCTGCTGGCCGTTTTCGAGATGTCCCGGGACACTCCGCCGCTCGAGATGAAGTCCGGCGCCACCTGGATGCTTCCGTGGCTCGGTGGGCTGGCCCTGCTGTCCTACCTCAGCCAGGTCGACGCCTCAGTGACGCGCACCGATGTGCCCTTGACCTTCTGGCCGTCTGCTCTCGCCACGATCGTCTTCAGCGTCGTGATCTACTACGTGGCGATCTCGCTCCGGCTCGGCGAGGAGCAGATTCGTGAGCACATCGAGCACGTCGAGGAAGAGGCGAACCGCGGGCACGCGGTGGAGTCGACCGGCTGACGCGAGACCTCGCCGAAGGCAATCGACGCGGGATCGACCCGCGCGATGTCTCAGTCGGCGGTGCTGTCCGCCCGCGGACTCGTCGTCTCCGAGCGGTCGAGGCCAGCCACCCGCGCGGTGATGTCGCGGGACAGGCTCTGCGGCCCGAGGCCGATTGACTCCAGGATGCTGGCGCGTTTGCCGTGCTCGAGGAATTCCTGCGGGATCCCGAAGATCATCGTGGGGGCCTCGACCTCGGCGTCCGCAAGCGCCAGTTGGAGCGCACTCCCGCAGCCGCCGGCGCGACCGTTGTCCTCGATGCTCACGACCAGGCGGTGCTGCCGGCCGAGGTCGACCAACGTCGGGTTGACAGGCTTGACCCACCGCGGGTCGACGACCGTGACGCCGATGCCCTGGGCCTGCAGCCGGGAGGCGACGTCGAGGCTGGTGGCTGCCATGGCGCCTACGGCGACGATGAGGACGTCGGCCTCACCTTCGCGGTAGAGCACGTCGACACCACCGACGGAGTCGACGGCGGGGAGGTCGGGCTGCACGGCCCCTTTCGGGATGCGTAGCACGGTGGGGGCGTCGTCGACGTCGACGGCTTCTCGCAGCAGCTCGCGAACGCGCAGTCCGTCGCGCGGAGCCGCGAGGCGCAGGCCGGGGACGACCTGGAGAACCGACATGTCCCACATACCGTTGTGAGAGGCTCCGTCGTCACCGGTGATGCCGGCCCGGTCGAGGACGAGAGTGACTCCGCACTCGTGCAGTGCCGCGTCCATCAGGACCTGGTCGAAGGCCCGGTTGAGGAATGTCGCGTAGATCGCCACGACCGGATGGAGACCAGCGAGCGCCATACCCGTCGCCGCGGTGACAGCGTGCTGCTCGGCGATACCGACGTCGAACGTGCGATCGGGGAACTTCTCGGCGAACCCGTACAGCCCGGTCGGATAGAGCATGGCGGCCGTGATCGCGACCACGTCTTCGCGTTCGGCGCCGATCTCGACCAGCTCGTCGCGGAAGACGTCGGTCCAGATCGTCGGCGCAGCGGCCAGGACCTCGCCCGTCTCGGGGTCGAAGGCTCCGAGCGTGTGGAAGTTGTCCTCGTCGTGGCGCTCGGCGGGCTCGTAGCCGTGCCCTTTCTGAGTGATGGCGTGGACCAGGACCGGACCGCCGAAGTTCTTGGCCTGGGCGAGCGCGTGCTCGAGTGCCTGCCGGTCGTGGCCGTCGATCGGGCCGACGTACTTGATACCGAGGTCTTCGAACATCCCCTGGGGTGCGAGCGCGTCCTTGAGGCCCTTCTTGATCGCGTGCAGAGCGTCGTACAGGGGTGGTCCGACGAGCTTCGTACGGTTGAGCCGCGTCTTGACCTGCGCCAGCACCTGTTCGTAGCGCGGGTCGGTGCGCAGGCCGGCGAGGTGCTCGGCGAGACCGCCGACCGTCGGGCTGTAGGAGCGACCGTTGTCGTTGACCACGATGACGAGGCGGGAGCCCTTGGCGGACGCGATGTTGTTGAGCGCTTCCCACGCCATGCCACCGGTGAGCGCACCGTCGCCGATGACGCTCACCACATGGCGGTCGTCCCCCTGCAAGGCGTAGGCGGCAGCCAGGCCGGCGCCGTAGGAAAGGGACGTGGAGGCGTGCTGGTTCTCGACGATGTCGTGCTGGGACTCCGCCCGGCTCGGGTAGCCCGACAGGCCACCCTCCTGGCGCAGCGTGGAGAAATCGTCGGCCCGGCCGGTGAGGATCTTGTGCACGTAGGACTGGTGACCGGTGTCGAAGACGATCCGGTCCCGCGGCGAGTCGAAGACGCGGTGGATGGCCATGGTGAGCTCGACGACGCCGAGGTTGGGCCCGAGGTGGCCGCCGGTCTTGGAGACCTGGGTGACGAGAAACGTACGGATCTCCTCGGCCAGCTGGAGCAGCTGCTCTTCGTCGAGTTCGCGCAGGTCACGCGGTTCCTCGATCCGGTCGAGCAGGCTCATGAGGCCCCTTCCGTCGTACGCCGTTTCTCCGTGTCTGCGGAGTTTCCCCTCAGCCCGAGTGTAGGTGCCCGGTGTCGGCACCGCCGCGCGGCCTCGGGGCGGCTGTTGTGGTTGTCACGGTAGGGCTACAGCCTGGCGCGGAACTGCCTGCCGCGGAAGGCCTCTTCGATCAGACCGACGGCGCGACGGATCCGTAGCAGGCGGGCACCCTCGCGCTCCCACATGGCGATGGCGCCCTCGACGGACTCGGTGGGCAGGAAGTCACGCAGGCTCGTGCGAGCCTCGGAGATGCCTCGCTGAGCAGCGTTGATGCTCGCCTCGGTGTGGAGCGCGGTGAACCGGGCCAGGACGATGGGGTGTCGCCGGAGGCCCTGGTAGATCCGGTAGTCGGGCGGACACTGGTCGAGCAGCCAACCGATCGCGGTGTCCTCCCACCAGGGAGCGCCCGGCGGTCGAACCTGGTCGGGCCATCCTGGCGGGGCGTACGCTGTCACGTTTTCACGATAGCACTCGTTCGAACAGGTGTTCGATCGTTTCGCCTGTCCAAGCGGCGGCCTGCCGCCGCGCCAGACCTGTCCGGTCGAGCCCGACGGTCGGTTCATCGTGACCTCAGTGCAGTCGCCAAGCTCTGGATGGGCTTGCCGAGACCCGGAAAACGTTGTACACAAGGCGAAAAATGTCTGGGCACGGTCGGACATGTCGGCTAGAATCGAACACATGTTCGACATCGACCTCAGTGCACTCGACGAGATGGCCACGCTGGCCCACGTCGAGCAGGTCCGTGCGCTCGCCGAACAGACCGAGGTCAGGTTGTTGCAGACCGCCGCCCACTGGGCCGACCTGCACAGTGAGCTCGCCCGCGCCATCAGCCCGCTGCTGCCCGGGTCGGAGAAGCTGGTCCAGTTCGGCGGCGACGGGACCCCGGCCGTGGCGGAGTTCGCCCCGGCCGAGCTCGGCGTCGTCCTCGCGACCTCCTCGGCGGCTGCGGAGCGGCTGGTCGGGGACGCCCTGGACCTGCGCCACCGCCTCCCCAGGCTGTGGGCCAGGATCGTGGCCGGGGAGGTGAAGCCGTGGATCGGCCGCCGGTGCGCTGAGGCCACGCGCCACCTGAGCGTGCACACCGTCGCGGTGGTGGACCGCCGGATCGCCCGATATGCCCACTCGTTGTCGTGGGGTCGGATCGAAGCCATCATCGCCGCCTGTTGGCTCGAGTGTGACCCCGAGGCTGCCGCTGAAGCCGACGCGGCCGCGCAGGGATCGTTGGGGGTGTGGGTCACAGACCAGCCCACCGAGCCCGGCACCAAGGAGATCTTCATCCGGGCGGAGGCACCCGACGCGTTGCGGTTCAACGCTTCTATCGGCGGCATCGCCACCGGACTCGGCACCCTCGGCGACACCCGTCCGGTGATGTGCGCCGTGCGGCCGCGGTCGGGATCCTGGCCAACCCCCAAGACGCCCTGGACCTGTTCGCCGACATCCACGCCGCCACCGCAGACCCCGATCCGGCACCGGTCGCGTCGACACCGCCGACACCGCGACCGGTCAAGACCGGCCCGGACGTGACGCTGTATGTCCACCTCACCGACGAAGCGCTGGTCACCGGTCAAGGCGTAGCCAGGGTCGAGGGCATCGGACCGGTCACCGTGGACCGGGTCCGGTCCTGGCTCGGACACGCCAACGTGACCGTGAAACCGGTGATCGACCTCAACGACCAGGTCCCGGTCGATGCCTATGAGATCCCCGACCGGATCCGCGAAGCCGTCCACCTGGCGATCCCGGTCGACTGCTTCCCCTACGCCACCTCCACCCGAAGTTCCGGCGACATCGACCACACCATCGCGTTCGTCAAACCTGATGAGGGTGGTCCACCGGGCCAGACCGGGCTCGGCAAGCTCGGCCCCATCACCCGCTTCCACCACCGCGTCAAAACCCACGGCGACTGGCAAGTCGTACAACCCTTCACCGGCGTCTTCGTCTGGCGCACCCCGCACGGTCGCTATCTCCTGGTCGACCACACCGGCACCCGTCCAGCGCTGCCGGCACTCCCGGCTGCCTGAGCACGCCGACCAGCGTCCACCAACTGGGAGGTCATGCCGGCCAGACACGCGGCGAGACCTGTGCAGCCTCCCACCCTGCGGCTCGACCCGGTGTACCCGAGCAACGAGACGTCGTCGCCTCCGTCAAGCTCCGGCCAGCCGTAGCCGCTCCTCCGACTGGTCCCGGAGCGCCCTGGCAGCCACGAGGTCGTGGTCGAACAGAATCTCGCCACGGGCATTCCAGGCTGCAGGGAACAAGCTGGCCGCCCAGGCCACCTCACGCTCCTCGGCGGTGAACCGCCGACCGACAGCCTCCTCGTAGGCCTCGAGGAAGGTCGCCGAGCTCGCCAGCGGAGCCAACGTAGGCACGTCCGTGCTGGCGAAGCAGCCACATGCCGCGCCGACCAGAGACGACTCGCTCCGCAGTGCAAGGCTGTCCCAGTCGTGGATGGTGTTGATCGTCTCGCCATCCCATGTCAGGTTCTGTGCCTCCCAGTCGGCATGACCGACAACCAGCGGGAGCGAAGCCCGACCGATCCGCTCGCGCACCCGCAGGCGAACCGTCTCGAGCCACTCCGGCAGCACGACCCGGGTTTGCTTCTGTCGAGCGTCGATCACCTCGTGGCGCGGCCAGCCGCCTGGCTCATGGTTGTCCCACTGCACCCACAACGGGTTCGGCAGCACGGTGGGCAACGGCCCGGGCAAGGTCATCGTGATCGCCATGACGTCGGCGAGAGCCTGCGCGGACTGCACCGCATGCCGGTCACCGTTGTCATCACGAACGACCCCGCCCGGTCGCCACTCCTCAGCGTGCACGGTGACGAGGTCGTGGGTGATCGCCTCGGTCAGGGGTACGGCGCAGGGCACGCCGGCCGTCGCCAACCGCCGCTGGATCTCGACACACCCCGCGGCCCGACCACCGTCGCTGGGCCGCGACTTCACCACCACCGGGCGCCCGTCGTCGAGCCGTACCCCGACCACGTCCGACATCTCCCCTGCGCCGAAGATCACGAACCGCACAGACGAGTGCAGATACCGCTCGCACCATGCATCAAGCCAACCGGGCGCCTCCTGCGTCGTCACGCCGGCAACCGTGCCAGGCGGCCAGCCGTGGCGCAACGCGATATGCACCTTGGCCCGTGCGAAGTCTCAGGGCAACGGCCAGTCGCCGAGCCGTCTGGTCAGCCGGACGTCCTCCTCGACAAAGCCGAGCGACTCGTAGAACGCGCGCGCCTGCGCGTTCGCTGCCCCGGTCTCCAACGTCAGGTGCTTCACTCCGCGTTTGCGCGCCCAGTCCTCGGCGCGTCCCATCAGCAGTCGTCCGATCCCGTGCCCGGCCTCGTCAGTCGCGACCACGAGCTCCCCGACGTAGCCGTCGACTTCGCCGGCGAAGTGCTCCCGCTCCCCCACCGACACGAACCCCACGACGGTCCCGGCCTGTTCGGCAACGAACAGGGCACGGTCGCCGTCCGCTGACCGGTCGATGGATTCGCGCACCCATGCCACCACGGCCTGGCGAACGTCATCGCGATCGCGCCACGACGCAACCCCTTCAGTGAGGCGCGGCGCGAGCGCCAGCACGTCCGCCTCGTCGCCGCTGTGAAATTCCCGAATCTCCACCCCGTGCTCGTTCACCCCGCCAGTGTGCCCACTCGGGCTAGGTTGACACCATGCCTGCGAGTTGTCTGTTTTGCGCGATAGCGAGCGGTGAGGTCCCAGCGGCGCTGGTCATCGAGACCGACGACGTGGTCGGGTTCCTCGACCATCGGCCGCTCTTCAAGGGTCATACGCTGATCGTGCCTCGGGCTCACCACGTCACTCTGACGGACCTGCCTGCCGAGCTGCTGACCTCGATCTTCACGGCGGCGCAGCGGCTGGCGGCCGTGATGCCGGCTGAGCTCGACGCCCAGGGCACGTTCGTGGCCATGAACAACATCGTGAGCCAGTCGGTCGCCCACGCTCACGTCCATGTCGTGCCGCGCACCAAGGGCGACGGGCTCCGTGGCTTCTTCTGGCCACGCACGAAGTACGCCGAAGGGGAAGCAGAAGAGTACGCCGCGAGACTGCGGGCGGCGTACGGCGCCTAGCCGTCAGTGCCGCAGCACCGGGCCGTCGACGGCGATCGGCGGGACATGGCCGGTCATCGGCCGGTCGCGGGCAAGCTGCCGGCCGATGTCGACGAGGGACGAGCGCTCACGTAGGTCGACGTCGTTCCACTCCACCCACTCTGCCTGGTCGGTCGACCCGTCGGTCTCGTGGCGCAGAATTCCCCCGACGATCCGTACCTGGTAGTAGATCCCCACGTTGTGGTGGCTGGCACGGGGCGTTCGCGAGTCGACGCCGAGCAACGCCTCGACCTCGACGTCGTAGCCGGTTTCCTCAGCGACCTCGCGGACCACGGCGTCAAGGGGGTCCTCTCCGTGCTCGACCTTGCCGCCGGGCAGCGTCCAGTGCCGATCGGTGCGATCCTGCGACACCCAACGGGCCAGTAGGATCTGGTCGTGACGTAGGCAGATCGCGTAGCCGGCAAGCCGCAAGCTGTGCTCGGTCATCATCGTCCTTCTCGGTGCGGAGTCAGGTGTCAGGATCCGGTGATCTCGATGTCGGTGATTCGGGTGGCCAGCGCAGTATCCAACGCGGCGACCTGGTCCGTGAGCGCAGCCTCGGCCAGCTTCGGTGCGTCCGGGAACATGCGGACCGCGAGCCGCCGCGCGTCGCCGGAGCCGTCGAAGCGCCAGGACGCGACAAGCCGGCCGCCTGCCAGCACTGCGGCCGCGAACAACCCGTTTCGTTGCTGCCAGACCTGGGACAGGTGCTCAGGCGCCAGAAAACGGTCACGCGTCTTGGGGTCGTAGCCGACGAGCACCGCATCGAACTCCGGCAGCAGCCGCACTCCCGGGTCGGGCTCACCGTCTGCCGCCGCCTCGACGAGGTCGTAGTAGGTCTGCCCGTCAGGCCCTGGTCGCTCGGTCAGCTCGTCGCCCAGCGCCGCCAGCGCCTGTTCGACCTGCCGGAGACCCGCGCCGCTCCACCAGGCGATGTCGCGCCGGTTGGCCGGGCCGAAGGCGGCCAGGTGCTGCCTCGCCAATGCCACCAGCGCAGCGTCGGGGTCTGCCAACCAGGCGGCCCGATCGTCTGCGAGAACCTCGGCCGCGAGCCGGTAGCCCGGCGCTGCCTGCCGGTCCCACCCCGCGTCACCCAGCGGCCTACGCACCAGGCCGCTGTGAAGGTGCGCGAAGGCACGCCCGACGCCACGGGTACGCACCCGCTCGGCCGACGCGGCGCCTTCGTGGTGCTCGAGCCACGCGACCAGGTGCGCGCGGAGCTCGTCGGGCGTCCGCCACTCCCCCGTGGCGAACTCCTCGATGCCCAGCTGGACGTCGGCTGGGGTGGTCCGCTCGAGCCCGAGGTTGCGGATCCAACCTTTCGCCATCACCCGCCGGGTGACAGCGTCGACCAGCGGGTGCTGCTCGCGCACGCAGGAGTGGACGGTACCCCGCAGGTTCGACCCCCGAACGAGGTCACCCGACTCGTACGCCGTGGTGATGTCGGCGTACGACGCACCAGGCAGGCGCGACGCGACTGTCACGAAGGGCGCGCGGGCGACCTGCGACTGCATCGGACCCACCCGCCGCACCAGCTCGACCACAGACGCCGGGCCACGCCCACGGATCCGGGGGAACTGACGACTCAGGGCCGCGGTGCGTAGCTGCTCCCAGGTGTAAGCGCTCACAGCTGAGGCATCACGCGACTTGCCACCAGCTCGAGGTGGTCGAGATCGGCGAGGTCGAGGGTCTGAAGATAGATGCGCTGAGAGCCCAGCTCGGCGTACTCACCGATCTGTTGCACGATCTCGTCCGGCGTGCCGGCGAGGCCCTCGGCGCGGAGCTGGTCGAGGTCGTGGCCGATGGCATCGGCACGCCGAGCGACCTCCGCATCGTCGACACCACAGCACAGGGTCAGCGCGTTCGACCACACCAGCGAGTCAGGGTCGCGTCCGGCAGCCACGCAGGCGTCCCTGACACGAGCGAACTGCACCCGCGTGGTCTCGACGTCGCAGAAAGGCATGTTGAACTCGTCGGCATAACGCGCTGCCAGCTCCGGCGTGCGCTTCTTACCCTTGCCACCCAGGATGATCGGCGGTCCGCCGGACTGCACGGGCTTCGGCAGGGCAGGCGACTCCGTCAGCTGGTAGTAGCTGCCGTCATAGGAGAAGGCCGTGCCTGCTGGAGTGCCCCAAAGCCCGGTGAGGACAGCCAGCGACTCCTCGAGCCGGTCGAACCGCTCGCGGACCGGCGGGAACGGGATGCCGTACGCCGCGTGCTCACGTTCGAACCAGCCCGCGCCGATGCCGAAGTCGACGCGTCCGTCGCTCATCTGGTCGACCTGGGCCACCATGATCGCGAGCGGACCGGGCAGCCGGAAGGTCACGGACGTCAGCAAGGTGCCGAGCCGGACGCGACTCGTCTCGCGTGCCAGCGCCGCCAGGGTGGCCCACGAGTCGGTCGGCCCGGGCAGGCCGTCGGTGCCCATGCCGTAGAAGTGGTCGGACCTGAAGAACGCGTCGTAGCCGAGGTCCTCGGCGGCGCGCGCCACGCGCAGCTGGTCGTCGTACGTCGCACCCTGCTGCGCTTCGATGAACACCCTCAGATCCATGCCGTCACTCTGCCATGGCGGGGCGACAGCTCAGACGAGGCTGCGCACGACAAGGGCGACGGCCCCGGTCGCGCAGACCGCCAGGATCCCCCACCGCAGGTGACCAGGGTCGACGCGCCGCCGCAACACCTTCGAGAACAAGTTGCCGGCGACCAGGGCGGGGAGCAGCAGCACGGCCAGCACGAACTCCCTGACCTCGAGGCTGCCGGCGAGCCCCAGGCCGATGAGGCTGAAGGTGGCGCCGGCCAGGAAGTACACCGCGAGCGTGCACCGCACCTGCCGGGGGTCACGGTGCTGGTAGACCAGCGCTAGCGGTGGCCCCCCGATCGACGTGGCGGTCCCCGTCACCCCGGAGACGAACCCCGCCGTCGTCAGGGAGGTTCTCGTCACCGGGATCTCGAGGGTATGGATCGTCAGCGCCACGGCCACGAGCACCATCACGCCTACGCTCAGGCCGATCGCCCGCTCGGTGAACGTCGCAACGAGCAGGACACCGACTGCGGTTCCAGGCAACCGGGCGGGCAACGCCCACAGCAGCCCCGGCCAGTCGATGGCATCGTGTTCACGCACCAGCGTCACGACCGGCAGGGCCGCCGACAGCCAGAGCAACAGACCCGGCACGAGGTCGGGCGCAAGCAGGGCCGTCACCGGCGCTGCCACGAGTCCGACGCCCAGCCCCACCGTGCTCTGCACGGCGGAGCCCACGAGCACGGCCGCGACGAGCGCAGCGACCGTCCAGGCGTCCAGACCCAGGTCCACTCCCCCGCGGCCGCTCAGTCCGTCAGCAGCGAACGCAGCACGTACTGCATGATCCCGCCGTGGCGGAAGTAGTCGGCCTCACCAGGCGTGTCGATGCGGACGACCGCGTCGAACTCGGTGTCGCCGGCGCGCACCCTCACCGTGCGCGGCGTCGAGCCATCATTCAGCTCGGTCACCCCGGTGATGTCGAAGGTCTCGTCACCCGTCAGGCCGAGCGACTCGGCGTTCTCACCCTCCGGGTACTGCAAGGGCAGCACGCCCATGCCGATCAGGTTGGACCGGTGGATCCGCTCGTAGGACTCGGCGATCACGGCCTTGGCCCCGAGCAGCGCAGTGCCCTTGGCGGCCCAGTCGCGGGACGAGCCGGAGCCGTACTCCTTGCCGGCCAGGATCACGAGTGGCGTCCCGGCCGCGGCATACGCGACGGACGCGTCGTAGATCGTCGTCACCTCACCGGCGCTGAAGCCCTCGCCGTCGACGTACGCTTTCGTGTAGCCGCCCTCGGTCCCGGGTGCCAACTGGTTGCGCAGCCGGATGTTGGCGAACGTGCCACGGATCATCACCTCGTGGTTGCCCCGGCGGGATCCGTAGGAGTTGAAGTCACGCGGCTCCACGCCGTGCCCGGACAGGTAAGCACCTGCCGGCGAGTCCTTCTTGATCGCACCCGCGGGTGAGATGTGGTCGGTGGTGACCGAGTCACCCAGCTTCGCGAGCACCCGCGCGCCGTGGATGTCCTCCACGGGCGTGGGCTCGGCCGGCATGCCGTCGAAGTACGGCGGCTTGCGCACGTACGTCGAGTCGTCCGCCCACGCGAAGGTGTCACCGTCAGGAGTCGGCAGGCCCTTCCAGCGCTCGTCGCCGGCGAAGACGTCGGAGTAGTCGTCCGCGAACATCTGGGCCGTGATCGAGTTGGCGACGATCTCCTCCACTTCCTTGACCGACGGCCAGATGTCGCGCAGGAAGACGTCGTTGCCGCTGCTGTCCTGCCCGAGCGGGTCGTTGAGCATGTCGACGTCCATCGAGCCGGCCAGCGCGTAGGCCACCACGAGCGGAGGCGAGGCCAGGTAGTTCATCTTGATGTCGGGGTTGATCCGGCCCTCGAAGTTACGGTTGCCCGAGAGCACGGCCGCCACGGCGAGGTCGGCGTCGTTGACGGCCTTGCCCACCTCAGGGATGAGCGGCCCGGAGTTACCGATGCAGGTCGTGCAGCCGTAGCCGACGAGGTTGAAGCCCAGCTTCTCGAGGTAGGGCGTCAGTCCGGACCGGTCGAAGTAGTCAGTGACCACCTTGGAACCCGGCGCCAACGACGTCTTGACCCACGGCTTGCGCGTGAGGCCACGGTCGACGGCGTTCTTCGCCAGCAGGGCGGCCCCGATCATCACCGAGGGGTTGGACGTATTGGTGCACGACGTGATCGCGGCGATCGCGACCGCCCCGTGGTCGAGCTCGAACTCGGTGCCGTCCTCGAGGCGCACCGGGGTGGGCCGCCTCGGTCGGTCGACGGCATGACCCGCGTGGTGGGGCGCGCCGTCGCCGTTACCGGACGTCACAGCCGGCGGGTCGCTGGCCGGGAACGAGTCAGCCGAGCCCTCGTCGACTGAGGAGCTCACGCCGTGCTGGGGTTGGTGACCGGCCTCGGCTTCGC
The DNA here is from genome assembly GCA_963712935.1 of uncultured Actinomycetota bacterium. GTDB lineage: Bacteria > Actinomycetota > Actinomycetes > Propionibacteriales > Nocardioidaceae > JANLYC01. The sequence continues at coordinate 76,829 of CAVQJX010000015.1, read as the reverse complement.
CGTCGACATCGACGTAGTCGAGCAGGGCAGCGCGGAAGCCTTCCTTGGCGTCGGTGAGGGAGATCCGGTCCTGTGGCCTTTTCGGTCCTGCGATCGACGGGACGATCGTGGAGAGGTCGAGCTCGAGGTACTCGGAGTATCGCGGTTCCTTGTCGGCGTCGTGCCACAGACCCTGCTCCTTGGCGTACGCCTCGACGAGCGCGACCTGCTGAGCGCTCCGCCCGGTGAGGCGCAGGTAGGTCAAGGTCTCGTCGTCGACGGGGAAGACGGCGATGGTGGACCCGTACTCAGGTGACATGTTGCCGATCGTGGCGCGGTTGGCCAGCGGCACCGCGGAGACGCCGGGGCCGTAGAACTCCACGAACTTGCCGACGACGCCGTGCTCGCGAAGCATCTCGGTGATCGTGAGCACCAGGTCGGTCGCGGTCGTTGCTTCCGGCAGCTCACCGGACAGCTTGAAGCCGACCACACGCGGGATGAGCATCGAGACGGGCTGGCCGAGCATCGCTGCCTCGGCCTCGATGCCACCCACGCCCCAACCCACCACTCCGAGGCCGTTGACCATGGTGGTGTGCGAGTCGGTGCCGACGCAGGTGTCGGGGTACGCGAGCGTCTCGCCAGCCACGTCGCGGGTGAAGACGACCTTGGCCAGGTGCTCGATGTTGACCTGGTGGACGATGCCGGTGCCGGGTGGGACGACCTTGAAGTCATCGAACGCGCCCTGGCCCCAACGCAGGAACTGGTAGCGCTCGAAGTTGCGCTCGTACTCGATCTCGACGTTGCGCTGGAACGCGGATGAGGTGCCGAAGACGTCGGCGATGACGGAGTGGTCGATGACGAGCTCGGCCGGGGACAGCGGGTTGATCCTGGCTGGGTCGCCGCCGAGGTCCTGCATCGCCTCACGCATCGTGGCGAGGTCGACGATGGCGGGCACACCGGTGAAGTCCTGCATGATCACCCGTGCCGGCGAGTACTGGATCTCCTTGCTGGGATCGGCATCCGCCTCCCACCCGGCGAGCGCCCGGATGTCGTCAGCAGTGATGTTGACGCCGTCCTCGGTCCGCAGCAGGTTCTCCAGCAGCACCTTGAGGCTGTACGGGAGGCTCGCGACGTCGATGCCCTCTCCGCTCACGGCATCGAGGCGGTAGATCTGGTACGCCGTACCGTCCACATCGAGGCTTGCCTTCGCGCCGAAACTGTCCACCGCCGGGCTCTGGGGGCTCATTCGCTGCGTCTCCTTCGTCGGTTGAGCTGAGGTCAATCCGCTAAGTATCTTGATATCAAGATACACCATGTGGACCGAGTGCTCTACCTCGCTCCCGCGACCCTACCGGCGTAGCGCACGGTGAGGTCCGGGGTGCGCTTCTTGCCCTTGCCTCCGAGGATGATCGGGGGTCCACCTGGCTGCACCGGTTTGGGCAGCGCGGGCGACTCGGAGAGCTGGTAGTAGGAGCCGTCATAGGAGAAGGTTTGGCCGGCTGGCGTCCGCCACAGCCCGGTGAGCACCGCCAGCGACTCCTCGAGCAGGTCGAACCGCTGGACGGCCGGCGGGAACGGGATGCCGTAGGCCGCGTGCTCACGCTCGAACCAGCCTGCGCCGATCCCGAACTCGACGCGTCCGTCGCTCATCTGGTCGACCTGGGCCACGGTGATCGCGAGCGGACCGGGCAGCCGGAAGGTCACGGACGTCAGCAAGGTGCCGAGCCGCACGCGACTCGTCTCGCGTGCCAGCGCCGCCAGGGTGGCCCACGAGTCGGTCGGCCCGGGCAGGCCGTCGGTGCCCATGCCGTAGAAGTGGTCGGACCTGAAGAATGCGTCATAACCGAGGTCCTCGGCGGCGCGCGCCACGCGCAGCTGGTCGTCATAGGTCGCACCCTGCTGCGCTTCGATGAACACCCTCAGATCCATGCCGTCACTCTGCCATGGGCCGGTGACAGGTCAGACGAGGCTGCGCACGACGAGGGCGACGGCCCCGGTCGCGCAGACCAGCCAGGATCCCCCACCGCAGATGACCAGGGTCGACGCGCCGACGCAACACCTTCGAGAACAAGTTGCCGGCAACCAGCGCGGGAAGCAGCAGCCCGGCCAGCACGAACTCCCTGACCTCGAGGCTGCCGGCGAGCCCCAGGCCGATGAGGCTGAAGGTGGCGCCGGCCAGGAAGTACACCGCGAGCGTGCACCGCACCTGCCGGGGGTCACGGTGCTGGTAGACCAGCGCGAGAGGTGGCCCACCGATCGACGTGGCGGTCCCAGTCACCCCGGAGACGAACCCCGCGGTCGTCAGCGAGGTTCTCGTCACCGGGATCTCGAGAGTGTGGATCGTGAGCGCCACGGCCACGAGCACCATCACTCCTACGCTCAGGCCGATCGCCCGCTCGGTGAACGTCGCTACGAGCAGGACACCGACCGCGGTTCCGGGCAACCGGGCAGGCAGCGCCCACAGCAGGCCAGGCCAGTCGATGGCATCGTGTTCACGCACCAGGGTCACGACCGGCAGGGCCGCAGACAGCCAGAGCAACAGCCCTGGCACGAGGTCGGGTGCAAGCAGTGCAGTGACAGGCGCCGCCACGAGGCCGACGCCGAGCCCGACCGTGCTCTGCACGGCGGAGCCCACGAGCACGGCCGCGACGAGCGCAGCGACCGTCCAGGCGTCCAGACCCAGGTCCACTCCCCCGCGGCCGCTCAGTCCGTCAGCAGCGAACGCAGCACGTACTGCATGATCCCGCCGTGGCGGAAGTAGTCGGCCTCACCAGGCGTATCGATGCGGACGACCGCGTCGAACTCGGTGTCGCCGGCCCGCACCTTCACTGTGCGCGGCGTCGAGCCATCATTCAGCTCGGTCACCCCGGTGATGTCGAAAGTCTCGTCACCCGTCAGGCCGAGCGACCCGGCGTTCTCACCCTCCGGGTACTGCAAGGGCAGCACGCCCATGCCGATCAGGTTGGACCGGTGGATCCGCTCGTAGGACTCGGCGATCACGGCCTTGGCCCCGAGCAGCGCAGTGCCCTTGGCGGCCCAGTCGCGGGACGAGCCGGAGCCGTACTCCTTGCCGGCCAGGATCACGAGTGGCGTCCCGGCCGCGGCATACGCGACGGCCGCGTCGTAGATCGTCGTCACCTCGCCGGCGCTGAAGCCGTCTCCGTCGACGTACGCCGTCGTGAAGCCGCCCTCGGTCCCGGGTGCCAGCTGGTTGCGCAGCCGGATGTTGGCGAACGTGCCGCGGATCATCACTTCGTGGTTGCCCCGGCGGGACCCGTAGGAGTTGAAGTCACGCGGCTCGACGCCGTGCTCGGAGAGGTAGGCACCCGCGGGTGAGTCCCTCTTGATCGCACCCGCGGGTGAGATGTGGTCGGTGGTGACCGAGTCACCCAGCTTCGCGAGCACCCGCGCGCCGTGGATGTCCTCCACGGGCGTGGGCTCGGCCGGCATGCCGTCGAAGTATGGAGGCTTGCGCACGTAGGTCGAGTCGTCCGCCCACGCGAAGGTGTCACCGTCAGGAGTCGGCAGGCCCTTCCAACGCTCGTCGCCGGCAAAGACGTCGGAGTAGTCGTCCGCGAACATCTGGGCCGTGATCGAGTTGGCGACGATCTCCTCCACTTCCTTGACCGACGGCCAGATGTCGCGCAGGAAGACGTCGTTGCCGCTGCTGTCCTGCCCGAGCGGGTCATTGAGCATGTCGACGTCCATCGAGCCGGCCAGCGCGTAGGCCACCACGAGCGGAGGCGAGGCCAGGTAGTTCATCTTGATGTCGGGGTTGATCCGGCCCTCGAAGTTGCGGTTGCCCGAGAGCACGGCCGCCACGGCGAGGTCGGCGTCGTTGACGGCCTTGCCCACCTCGGGGATGAGGGGCCCGGAGTTGCCGATGCAGGTCGTGCAGCCGTAGCCGACGAGGTTGAAGCCCAGCTTCTCGAGGTAGGGCGTCAGTCCGGACCGGTCGAAGTAGTCGGTGACCACCTTGGAGCCTGGCGCCAACGACGTCTTGACCCACGGCTTGCGCGTGAGGCCGCGGTCGACAGCATTCTTCGCCAGGAGGGCGGCCCCGATCATGACCGAGGGGTTGGACGTGTTGGTGCACGACGTGATCGCGGCAATCGCGACCGCCCCGTGGTCGAGCTCGAACTCGGCGCCGTCCTCGAGGCGGACCGGGGTGGGCCGCCGCGGTCGGTCGACGGCATGACCAGCGTGGTGCGGCGCGCCATCGCCGTTGCCGGATGTCACGGCCGGCGGGTCGCTGGCCGGGAACGAGTCCGCCGAGCCCTCATCGACTGAGGAGCTCACCCCGTGCTGGGGCTGGTGACCTGCCTCGGCTTCCCCGTCGACGTCGACGTAATCGAGCAGGGCGGCGCGGAAGCCTTCCTTGGCGTCGGTGAGGGAGATCCGGTCCTGTGGCCGTTTCGGCCCTGCGATCGACGGGACGATCGTGGAGAGGTCGAGCTCGAGATACTCGGAGTAACGCGGTTCCTTGCCGGCGTCGTGCCAAAGACCCTGCTCCTTGGCGTACGCCTCGACGAGCGCGACCTGCTGAGCGCTCCGCCCGGTGAGGCGCAGATAGGTCAAGGTCTCGTCGTCGACAGGGAAGACGGCGATGGTGGACCCGTACTCAGGTGACATATTGCCGATCGTGGCGCGGTTGGCCAGCGGCACCGCGGAGACACCGGGGCCGTAGAACTCCACGAACTTGCCGACGACGCCGTGCTCGCGCAGCATCTCGGTGATCGTGAGCACCAGGTCGGTCGCAGTCGTGGCTTCCGGCAGCTCACCGGACAGCTTGAAGCCGACCACACGCGGGATGAGCATCGAGACGGGCTGGCCGAGCATCGCTGCCTCGGCCTCGATGCCACCCACACCCCAACCCACCACTCCGAGGCCGTTGACCATGGTGGTGTGCGAGTCGGTGCCGACGCAGGTGTCGGGGTACGCGAGCGTCTCACCAGCCACGTCGCGGGTGAAGACGACCTTGGCCAGGTGCTCGATGTTGACCTGGTGGACGATGCCGGTGCCGGGTGGGACGACCTTGAAGTCATCGAACGCGCCCTGGCCCCAACGCAGGAACTGGTAGCGCTCGAAGTTGCGCTCGTACTCGATCTCGACGTTGCGCTGGAACGCGGATGAGGTGCCGAAGACGTCGGCGATGACGGAGTGGTCGATGACGAGCTCGGCCGGGGACAGCGGGTTGATCCTGGCTGGGTCGCCGCCGAGGTCCTGCATCGCCTCACGCATCGTGGCGAGGTCGACGATGGCGGGCACACCGGTGAAGTCCTGCATGATCACCCGTGCCGGCGAGTACTGGATCTCCTTGCTGGGATCGGCATCCGCCTCCCACCCGGCGAGCGCCCGGATGTCGTCAGCAGTGATGTTGACGCCGTCCTCGGTCCGCAGCAGGTTCTCCAGCAGCACCTTGAGGCTGTACGGGAGGCTCGCGACGTCGATGCCCTCTCCGCTCACGGCATCGAGGCGGTAGATCTGGTACGCCGTACCGTCCACATCGAGGCTTGCCTTCGCGCCGAAACTGTCCACCGCCGGGCTCTGGGGGCTCATTCGCTGCGTCTCCTTCGTCGGTTGAGCTGAAGTCAATCCGCTAAGTATCTTGATATCAAGATACACCATGTGGACCGAGTGCTCTACCTCGCTCTCGCGACCCTAGCCGGGGCATCCGTTGCCACCGGGACCGGGCGCGGCCGACCAGCCCAGCATCGGACGCAACTTCTCGAGGGTGGGTCGCGTCTCGTGTATGAGGGGGATCGTCATGGTCGTCCTCGCGGTGATTCGCACCCGAAAGGACACTTCATGCCTCATCCCGCACCCCGTCTCCTGGTGGCCGGCCTGTTGGCCCTCGTCGGCCTCGGATCCCCGCTGTCCGCCGGCGCCGTCACAGCCGATGAATCGGCCCGGACGATCACGATCAAACCCGCCAGCCTCGAGCGCGGTAAGGATCCGGGGATCCCGCAGCTCCTGGGCAAGACGATCATCGACGGCACCGTGCGCATCAAGATCGCTGCGCAAGAAGTCCAGCTGTACGGCAAGTCCGGCAATGACTACGTCGTAGGTGTCTACCTGCGCAACGGCCATGAACGCGTCCAGCGAGTCGCGCCCGACGGTTCACGGAACACGCTCATGAACAGAATCAACGGCGACGTGGTGCTGTCCCGCGACGGGCTGCAGGTCAGCGAGACCGTCGTGCGGCCCGGGGCCATCTCGGTGGTGACAGTCCGCGATGCGTACACGGGCGACCGGCTCGCTCACCGCACCTTCCACGGCTACATCCGCGTGCTGGACGCCGAGAAGAACCGGGCAATCCTCGGCGGCTCCGCACCGAATCGGACCCTCTGGTGGCGCATCCCGACTGACGGGATCAAGAGAATCGCCACGCGCGAGGGCTACTTCGCCGACATTCGCGCCGACCGGGTCGCCAGCTTCACCAATGCGCCGCACGCGGGTGCCTGCAGCATCCTCACGACCCTCTCGGCTCCGCGGAGAACCCTGTGGCGCTCGTGCGACCAAGCTGTGGTGGCATCCTCACCGAACGGCCGTCGGCTGCTCACCCAGTACATCCGGATGGACGGGCCAGTCTCGCGGCAGTCCGTGCACGGCAGCCATGGTCGGCTCTTCGTCAACTTCCGCACCAAGGGCTCGTTCGGACGCAGCGCGTGGGGGAACAACCGCTCCGTACTGATGCAGACCTCGGGCAAGAAGAAGGCCGCCATCGTGCGTTGTCACGTCAACGCGTGCGAGCGCGCCAGCAAGCTGATCAACGCGACACACTGATCGACGCCGGGCCGACTGACTCACGCGACCCGCGAGTCAGTCGGACCCGGGGGTGATGATCGCGACGCACTCGACGTGGTGCGTCATCGGGAAGATGTCGAAGGCGCGCAGCGACTCGAGCCGGTAGCCCTGCGTCATGAAGGTCGCGACGTCGCGTGCCAAGGCGGCTGGGTCGCAGGCGACGTACGCGACGACACGCGGCCGCTGCCCTGCCACCCTCCGGACGACGTCCTTGCCGGCGCCGGCACGGGGCGGGTCCATCACGACCACATCAAGACGGCCCTGCGCCTGCCGGCTGCGCACGAAGCGGTCCACCCGGTCGAGCACCGGTCGTACCTGCGGCAGGTCGGCGAGGTTGGTGCGCAAGTGGTCGACCGCCCGACGATGTGACTCCACCGCCACCACCGCCCCGCCCTCGCCGACCGCAGCCGCCAGCGCGCCACTGAAGAGACCGACGCCGGCGTACAGGTCCCAGCAGCGTTCTCCGGCGGCCGGACGAGCGCCGTCCAGGACCGCAGCGACCAACGTGTCGGCAGCCCCGGGGTGGACCTGCCAGAAGTCGCCGGCGTTCACCCGCCAGTCGCGGCCGGCGGCTTGCTCCACGACGGAAGGAGCCGACCGCGCGTCGGTGAACACCACCTGCTCTCCGCGGCTCGTCACGACCGAGGTGGCAGACTCCGCGCCGGCCGCCAGCGCCTCGTCGGCAACGGGCAGGTCGGGGTGCGCGATCCGACAGGAGGCGATCGGGATGACCTCGTGCGAGCGATGGGCCAGCAGGCCCGGCTGATGGCCGCGCGTCGACGACCAGCGCACCCGCGTCCGCCAGCCCAGCCCGTTGTCGTCACCAGGCACCGGTTCGACCCGGACGTCGACCTCCAGCTTGGCCAGCCGTTTCAGCTGCTCTGCCACAACCTCACCCGAGCATGCCTCGCTGCCCCGCGAGACTGATGTGCTGAAAGTCGCAGCCCCCGCACCGACCCGGACCGGCGTACGGACAGGGCGCCGGAACGCGAAGCGGAGAGGGCGTCAACACCTCGACGGTGTCGCCACGCAGGAAACGCGCGCCCTCGGCCCCTTCGGTGACGCGGACACGGACCCGCTCGCCTTCGATCGCGTGCCGGACGAAGATGACCCGGCCTTCGTGACGGGCGACATGGTGGCCGCCATGAGCCACCGACCCGACCTCGAGCTCGACGTCGGTGCCGACCAACGGGTCGTCGGGGGCGGACGCGGCCGTCACGATTTCTTGCGTGGACGCTTCGTCACGCCACGTCGGATGTTGCTGGTCATGAACTGGTCACGCTCGGCGCGGCGCTCGGCGGCCGCCGACGAGCGCAGCTGGAAGGGCACCGAGGTGACCATGACACCGGGCGTGAACAGCAGGCGACCCTTCAGCCGCAGCGCGCTCTGGTTGTGCAGGATCTGCTCCCACCAACGGCCCACGACGTACTCCGGGATGTAGACGGTCACGACGTCACGCGGGCTGCGGCGCCGCATGTCGCGCACGTAGTCGACGATGGGCTTGGTGATCTCGCGGTAGGGCGAGTCGAGCACGCGCAAGGGAACTGGCAGCCGCGCCTCCTCCCACAGCCGGAGCAGCTGTGCGGTCGCCTCTTCGTCGACGTCGACGGTGATCGCCTCCAAGGTGTTCGGCCGGGACGCCCGCGCATACGCGACCGCCCGCAGCGTCGGCTTGTGCACCTTCGACACCAGCACGATCGCGTGGATCCTCGACGGCAGCGAGGCGTCGTCCTCGGCTGCAGCGAGCTCGTTAGCGACGAGGTCGTAGTGGTGCCGGATCCCGCGCATCAAGAAGAACAGCACGGTCATCGCCAGGATCGCGATCCAGGCACCGTGTGTGAACTTGGTGATGAGCACGATCACGAGGACCAGCGCGGTCACGCACAGGCCGATCGCATTGATCACCCGGCTGCGCATCATCCGGACACGCTGCGACCTGTCCGTCTCCGTCCGCAGATGCCGCGTCCAGTGGCGGATCATGCCGGTCTGGCTCACCGTGAACGAAACGAACACCCCCACGATGTACAGCTGGATCAGGCGGGTCACCTGAGCGTCGAAGGCATAGATGAGGAGGATGGCGAATCCGGCCAGGAGCACGATGCCGTTGCTGAAGGCGAGCCGGTCACCGCGCGAGTGCAGCTGCCGCGGCAGGTAGCCGTCCCGCGCCAGGATCGACCCGAGCACCGGGAAACCGTTGAACGCGGTGTTGGCTGCCAGGACGAGGATCACGCCTGTCGCAGCCGCAACCACGTAGAAGCCGAGCGGGAAGTGGTCGAAGATCCCGAGCGCGAGCTGTCCGATGATCGGATCCTGGTTGAAGTCCGTCGGCACGAGGTTGCCGCTCGGGTCGATCAGCCGCGCGCCGTTGTCAACGTCGGCGAGTCGCACGTGCATCAGGTTGCCGAGAATCAGGATGGACAGCGCCATCGTGACCGCGACGATGCCGAGCAGCAGCAAGGTCGTCGCGGCGTTGCGGCCCTTGGGCTTGCGGAAGGCCGGCACCCCGTTGCTGATCGCCTCGACTCCGGTCAACGCGGCCGATCCGGACGCGAACGCACGCAGGATCAGGAACATGAGAGCCAACCCGCCGACGCCCCCGGCGAAATCGGCGCTGCCGCGGATCGTGTAGTCGGCGAGCTCCGAGTCAGGCAGCGTCCCCCGCAGGTAACGGATGAAGCCCCACGCCGACATCGACAGGATCGCGATCATGAAGATGTAGGTCGGGATGGCGAAGGCGGTTCCCGACTCCTTCACGCCGCGCAGGTTCATCGTCATGAGGAACAGCACCGCGATGATCGCGATCGTCGCTTCGTGCCCCTGGAGCGGCTCGATCGCCGCAGCGGCGTACTGAGCTGCCGACGAGATCGACACGGCGACCGTCAGGACGTAGTCCACGAGCAGGGCGCTGGCCACCGTGAGTCCGGCGACCGAGCCGACGTTCGTGGTCGCTACCTCGTAGTCGCCGCCACCGGACTGGTACGCCTGCACGTTCTGCCGGTACGACGCGATGACGACCAGCATGACCAGCGCGACGCAGAGACCGATCTTCCACGAGACCGAGTAGTAGGCGAGGCCGGCCAGGGACAGTGTCAGGAAGATCTCGTCCGGCGCGTAGCCCACCGATGACAGCGCGTCGCTCGCAAAGACGGGAAGCGCGATCCGTTTCGACAACAGCTGCTCGCCGAGCTGGGTGTTGCGGAGCTTGCGACCGAGGAGCAGCCGCTTGCTGATGTCGGTGATACCCACGCGTGAAGGCTAGACCACACTCACCCCTACAGGGCGGCTGACCGGGCGGCACGTGACCGGCCGATCGGTGTAGCGTCATGCCAGATCAGCAGCGCCCGGCGCCGATGATGAGGATACTGTCTCGAAACGCTGTCCCGACCGGGCGCGTGACCGAGGCTGAGGAGAAGTTGTGCACGTCGTGATCATGGGCTGTGGCCGGGTGGGCTCCACCCTGGCACGCAGTCTCGAGGAACGAGGGCACACCGTCGCAGTGATCGACTCGAGCCCGGATGCCTTCCGACGCCTCGGTCCGGGGTTCTCCGGCGACAAGGTCACCGGTTACGGCTTCGACCAGGTCGTGCTCGAAGCGGCCGGGATCGGAAATGCCGGCGCCTTCGCAGCCGTCAGCAGTGGCGACAACTCCAACATCATCTCCGCTCGGGTGGCCCGTGAGACGTTCGGCATCGACAATGTCGTCGCACGTATCTACGACCCCGGCCGGGCCGAGGTCTACCAGCGTCTCGGCATCCCGACTGTCGCCACCGTCCGCTGGACCGCTGACCAGATCATGCGTCGGCTGCTTCCCGAGGGGTCCGAGCCCGAGTGGCGCGACCCCACCGGAGCCATCCGTATCGAAGTCCTCCAGGCACCGACTGCCTGGGTGGGCCACCGCTATGCGGAGCTCGAGACCACCGGAGCGAGGATCGCTTTCATCACCCGAATGGGCGAAGGCATGATGGTCGCGCCCGAGACCGTGCTCCAGGACGGAGACCTCTTGCACCTGGTGATGGCCGAGCGGGATGCCGACCACATCAATTCGGTGATCGACGCCGGACCCGGGGAAAGCTGATGCGCGTCGCCATTGCGGGGGCCGGCGCCGTCGGTCGATCCGTCGCGGCCGAGCTTCTCGAGAACGGGCACGCGGTCCTGCTCATCGACAAGGACCCGCACGCCATCAAGGCCGACATGATTCCCGGCGCCGAGTGGCTGCTGGCCGACGCCTGCGAGCTGTCCTCCCTCGACGAAGCTGCTCTGCAGCGCTGCGACGTCGTGATCGCCTCCACCGGCGATGACAAGGCCAACCTGGTGATCTCGCTGTTGGCCAAGACCGAGTTCGCCGTTCCGCGAACCGTCGCCCGGGTCAACCACCCTTCGAACGAGTGGCTGTTCAACGACGCCTGGGGTGTCGACGTCCTCGTGTCGACCCCCCGGATCATGTCGGCCCTGGTGGAGGAGGCCGTGACCGTCGGCGATGTCGTCCGGCTGTTCACGTTCCGGCAGGGCGAGGCCAACATGGTCGAGCTCACTCTTCCCGACGACTCACCGTTCGTCGGAACCGCGGTCCGCGAGGTGGCCTGGCCCGCCGACGCGTCCCTGGTCGCGATCCTGCGAGAGGGACACGTGCACACTCCCGAACCGGACGCCACCCTGGAGGCACACGACGAGCTGCTGTTCGTCGCGACCTCGGCCTCGGAGCCCGACCTGGAGAACCTGCTGTCCCCGAACGCGCACCAGGGCGACTCGACGAAAGACTGACTCCTCCTGACTGTCTGCTCCCTCACCGATGACAGGCAGGCTGTCCGTGGTGGATGATTCGGTGCAGCACCCGAGGCTCATCCGACCTGGATGGATCTCGCTCGTGCGAACACCCGGAGACACAGATGACCGACACGTCCGAGACCGTGCAGGCTGACCGGTTGCTCAAGGAGAAGCATCGAGCGATGTGGGCGTGGGGTGACTACCCAGCCGTGGCGGCAGACGTCATCCCGAGCCTGGGACCTGTGCTGGTGCAGGGCTGCGGGGTTCGTCCGGGCCATCGCGTCCTGGATGTCGCTGCCGGGTCGGGAAATGCCGCGATCCCGGCAGCTCAGGCTGGTGCCTCTGTGGTGGCCAGTGACCTGACTCCGGAACTGCTCACCGTAGGAGCAGCCCTCGCGGCGGATCGCGGTGTGGAAGTCGACTGGCAGCAAGCCGATGCTGAAGCCCTTCCCTTCGCAGCCGACGACTTCGACGTGGTCATGTCTTGTGTCGGTGTCATGTTCGCTCCCCATCACCAGGCAAGCGCCGACGAGATGGTCCGCGTGTGCCGACCCGGCGGCACGATCGGACTGATCAGCTGGACGCCCGAAGGTTTCATCGGCCAGATGTTCGCGACGATGAAGCCTTACGTCCCCCCGGCTCCTCCGGGTGCGCAGCCACCGCCACTCTGGGGCAAGCTCGAGCATGTCAGCGCCCTGTTCGGAGACCGGGTCGAGATCCTGACAGCGACCCGTCAGACCCTCACGGTGGACGGCTTCTCCAGCGCGGCACACTTCCGCGACTACTTCAAGGACAACTACGGCCCGACGATCGCGGCATACAAGAACCTCGCTGAGGAGCCCGACCGAGCCGCGGCTCTCGACCACGAGCTCGAGGAACTCGCCCGTGTGAACGACCGCTCCACCCAGGACGAGCAAACGGTGATGGAGTGGGAGTACCTGTTTCTCACCGCGCGCAAGCGCTCGACCTGACCCTCTGTCGGTCGGGCACTACTGGGGCCGTCAGGCCTCGGCTTCGACGGTGCGTTCGACGGGCTGCCCGTCGGCTTGACGATCGGGCACCGGAGCCGCGATCGGCGTGTGGTTGCGCCCCAGCATCCAGACCATGGTTGCCAGCGCCGCCAGCTGCAGCGGCCACCCCATCGCGAGCTTGGCGATGCCCAGCCAGCCGGCCTCGCCGGCGGCCCATAGCGGATACTGCACGACCACCCGTACGACGCAGGGCGCCGCGAGCACCAACGTGAGCTTCGAGCACAGTGCGACCAGCGGTTTGTCACGCCGCCACTCGGTGGGTTCGCCGGTGACGCTCCCGATCATGAAGCCGATCAACGGCCAGCGGATGAGCACCGACCCGATGAGCAGGACGGAGTAGACGGCGTTGTAGATGAGGCCGGGCAGGAACGCGTCCTCGGCCCGCCCCGAACGCAGCGCGAAGATCGCCGCGATCGTGATGCCGACCATGGCGTTGAACACGAACTGCACGCTCGACCGCTGGATGAGGCGCAGCAGCAGCGCAGCCACCGCCAGCGCCCCCGAGATGACGAGGGCGAGCTTGAGGTTGTGGACGGTGATCCAGGTGACGGTGAAGCCCAGCGTGGGGATGGCGCCCTCGAGCATCCCGCGTTTGCCTCCGAGCGCCTTGGCCAGCTGAGCCCTGACCAGGGCCTCGACGGTCTCGACGGTCTCGACAGGCTCGGCAGCCTCGACGGCCTCGTGTTGCTCGTGGGGCACACCGGAGGGCTGGGTCACGTCGTCGTCAGGGCGCACGCAGCTCGTAGCGCGGGTTGTAGATGACCCGGCGACCCTCGTGGCAGGACACCCGACCATGTGCGAGGAGGCTGGCCCCCGGCTTGACGCCCGCGATCGTGCGGCGACCCAGCCAGACCAGCGTGACCACCCCGGACCCGTCGAACACGGCGGCCTCCAGGGTGGGGGTGCCCGCGCGGGGAGCCAACGTCACATGCTTGACGTGCCCGTAGACCGTCACGAGCTCGCGATCATGCAGGTCGTCGATCGTGCGGCAGCCGCCGACCTTGTCTCGTGCCTGCTCGAGCTCGTCGGCTTCGAGCTGGTCCGGCGTGGCCGAGAGCCGGTTCAGAGCCCGACGCAGCCGTCCCGGAGGTGCTTCCGTCATATCTTCAGCCTAGCCGTCGTCCTCGGCGTCCGACGCCGGGTTGGCCGTTCCGAGACCCGCGTCCTGCTGAACGTCCGGCGGCATCCGCATGGCGATCATCTCGCGAGGCGCCATCGGGCCGTCTCCACGAACCACGATCACGTCGCGGAAGGCCTGCTCGATCACGCCGTCCGGATCCGCTTCCTGGGCACTGGCGCCCAGGAAGGTGCCGCGCAGCAACCAGCGCGGCCCTTCGACGCCGACGATGCGACTCGGCTGCGTCGCCTGCCGTCCGTCGGGAGTCTGCACGGGAACCACGACCTTCAGCTCGGTTCCGAACTCTCCGTCCACCTCGGTAGCCGTGCCACCGCGCTTGCCCGCCTCGGCGGCGATGTCGGTGCGTACGTCGTCCCAGATCGAGTCGAAGCGCGGCGCGGCAAAAGCCCGCAGCTCCAAACCCGACTCCGGGCCGGCGAGCAGCACCGCCTCGACCAACTGGGTCGCGTCATTGATCTGCAGCCGTAGCTCGAGACCGGGTCCACCGCGCACGAGCAGGCCACCGAGGTCGACGTACGAACCGTCGTCATCGGCGGTGGTGTCATTACGGTCCCACGGCCCGCGGGGACGAGCCCGATCGAGCTCCTCCATCTCGTCACCGGCTGTCCCGGTCATCGACTCGGCCGACTGCTCCGCGGTCTCGTCCTGCTCCGTCTTGCGACGGCGGAAAATCACGACACGTCCTCCTGCGTAGGGCTGGATGCGGCGAAGCCGCCTGTGGAGCCGTGCCCCCCGGCTCCCCGGTCGGAGCCTGGAAGCCTGTCGACCTCCACGAACCGCGCGTGCGCAACCTGCTGAAAGACGAGCTGGGCGATCCGGTCACCGCGAGACAAGACCACGGGTTCGTGCGGGTCGAGGTTGACGAGAACGACCTTCACCTCGCCACGATACCCAGCATCGACCGTGCCTGGCGCATTGACGATCGAGAGTCCGCACCGCGCGGCAAGGCCCGAACGAGGATGGACCAGCGCCACATAGCCGTCGGGCAGAGCCAGGCTGATCCCGGTCGGGACCACGGCGCGCTCCCCCGGCTGCAACGTCACGTCGACCGTGGTGACGACGTCGGCCCCCGCATCGCCGGGATGGGCGTACGCCGGGATCGGCACGTCGTCGAGCCGCTTGACGAGGACTTCGACCACGCCTGCCCCTTCATTGTCAGATTGTCAGAATGTCGGATGCGGAAGCACCGGACCCATCGGTGCAACCGGCTCGACAGCCTACTCGGGGCTGCTGCCTCGACCGCGTGGGAGGCTGGACCCGTGGCTGCCTCCGACGCACTGTACGCCGAGCGGTTGTTCGTGCCGGTGTCCTGGTGGTTGCTCGGTGCCCTGTTCGTCGTGAGCGTCGGCTGGGCGTTCTTCGTCGCGACGCCCCTGGTCGCTGCCGCGGTCGCCGTGGTCGTCACAGGCCTGCTCGTCGGCACGCTGCTGGTGAGGTACGGCTCTGCCCTGGTGCGGGTCGACGGCGAGACGTTGCGCGCCGGCCGGGCGGTCCTCCCCCTCGGCAACGTCGGTGCGGTCGAGGCCCTGGACGCCGTCGCCACGCACCGGCTGCTCGGACCGGACGCGGACGCGCGGGCCTTCCTCGTCACCCGGCCGTACTGCCGCACCGCGGTCCGGGTCGAGGTGCTGGACGCGACGGACCCGACGCCGTACTGGGTGATCTCGTCGCGGCAACCGGCTCGGCTCGCGGCGCACCTGAGCCGCCGTGCCGTGCAAGACTAGGGCCGTGGCCAAGAAGTCGAAGAAGTCCGACCAGCCGAAGGCGAAGGGCAAGCGCAGCTGGAAGATGATGGGGACCACGTCGGCCCTGGTGGCCGGGGTGGCCACCACGAAGGCGCTCAACGCGGTGTGGAAAACGGCGACAGGCAAGGAGCCGCCCACCAAGCCCGAGAGTCCCGAGATCGGGAATCGTGAGGCCATCCTGTGGGCGGCTCTGAGCGGTATGGCGATGGGAGTCGCGAAGATGTACGCGACCCGCCGGGCAGCTTCCTACTGGGTCAAGTCGTTCGGCACCCTGCCTCCCGGCATGGACAAGGGCGCGACGAAGGACACCAAGCAGAAGGTCAAAGCCAAGGCGTAAGCCTCGACCGGGTCACGCTGCGCAGTCCTGACAGATCAAGACCCCGTTCTTGGACGTGGCCAGCTGGCTGCGGTGATGCACGAGGAAACAGGTCGAGCAGGTGAACTCGTCCTCCTGTCGGGGCAGGACCTGGACGGAGAGTTCTTCGTGCGACAGGTCGGCGCCGGGCAGCTCGAACGACTCGGCCGCCTCGACCTCGTCCTCGTCGACCTTGCCCGAGTTCTTGTCGTGACGCCGAGCCTTCAGCTCCTCGATGGAGTCCTCGTTCAGCTCTTCGTCGGTCTTGCGTGGTGCGTCGTAATCAGTTGCCATGTCGTTCCGCTCAGTCGTCGTCGGTCTGTGCTCTGCGTGTAACGCAGGAGCACCACGATTTGTGCCCGCTCCGGCGGCGTGATTGTGCCTGATTTCGCGCCGTTACGCTACGTGAACACACGCATGTCTCAGGTCTGGACGGTCTAACCCGGTCATAACCCATGTCCAACGTGGTCAAACACACGTTTTCAACGGGCGGCTGATCGGTCAGGACGACCGGTCCGGCGGCCACCCCGGCATCGGCCAGTCCGCGAACCCACTGCCGACGAGGGTGTCGTGAAACGCGTCGAACAGGCCGTTCGAGGCGGCCACGGTGATCAGCTCACCCGGCTGCGCAGCGAACAGCCCCTCGACACGACCGCCCGCCTCGGTCACCACGAGCCGCGCGGCCGCCAGATCCCACGGACGCAGACCACGCTCGACGTAGGTGTCCAGCCGCCCGCAGGCGACGTAGCAGAGGTCGAGAGCGGCCGACCCCAGCCGGCGCACGTCCCGGACCAGCGGCAACAGCCGGGCTGTCTCGGCTGCCTGGTGGACGCGGACGTCGGCACGGTAGTGAAACCCGGTGCCGGTGAGGGCTTGCTCGACCGAGGCCGCAGACGACACCCGGATCGGCCGGCCGTCCAGCCACGCCCCCCGACCTCTCGACGCGGTGAACAGCTCGCCCGAGGCGGCCGCGAACACCGCTCCACATACGGTCCGGCCCTCGCGCTGTGCGGCGATCGAGACGGCGTACTGCGGGATCCCGTAGAGGTAGTTGACGGTGCCGTCGATGGGGTCCGCGAGCCAGGTGACCCCCGAGGTGCCGGCGACGTCGTCCCCCTCCTCACCGATGAACGAGTCGTCGGGCCGGGCGCCGAGGACCGCCTCCCGGATGAGCTGCTCAGAGGCGACGTCGTTGGCTGTCACGACGTCGGTGGGGCTGGACTTCGTGGCGGCGACCTCGATGTCTCCTTCGCGCCCGCGCCTGATGAGCGCCCCGGCGCGCAAAGCCGTCTCGGCCGCGAGGGCAAGCAGTGCCTCGTCGTCTGATCACGCGGGCCGCTCACACAAGGCCGGTCGTGGCTGCCGGGGGTTCGGACAGCAGCGGGCGGCGCACTCGTCCCAGCTGGGCGGCAGCGCGCCCGAGCCGGCCGGCACGACGTCCTCGCCACGTTCGCGCGCAGCACGTTCGAGCACCAGGTCGCGCACTGCGGCGACGAACGCCGGGTGCACCCCTGCGGTCGCCGCACGGGCGAAACCGAGCCCCAGCCGGTCAGCGGTCTCCTTGGCCTCGGTGTCGAGGTCGTACACGACCTCCATGTGGTCGGAGATGAACCCGATCGGGATCACCACGACTGCGGACGTGCCCGCCTTCGACACCTCCTCCAGGTGGTCGTTGACGTCGGGTTCGAGCCAGGGGATGTGGGGTGCGCCCGACCGGCTGCAGTACGTCAGGTCCCAGGGCCGTTCGACACCGGTCTGGGCGGCGACGGCAGCCGCGACGAGCTGGGCGGCGGAGCGGTGCTGGTCGACGTAGGCGCCGCCGTCGGGTCCTGCGGACTCCGCCATGGCCGTCGGGATCGAGTGGGTGACGAAGACGAGTCGGGCTCGGTCCTCGCTCATCAGCGGGAAGCCGGCCCAGTGCTGCCACGGTTGCGTCGACGTTCGCCTCGACGAAGCCTGGGTGGTTGAAGTAGTGGCGGAGCTTGTCGAGTACGGGGGCGCCGTCGACCTTCTGCACCGCGTCGTAGAGGTTCTCGCGGTACTGCCGACAGCCGGAGTACGACGAGTAGGCGCTCGTCACGAAGCACGCTGCGCGGCGGACTCCGTCGGCCCGCATGGTCGCCAGCGTGTCGGCCAGGTAGGGGTCCCAGTTGCGGTTGCCCCAGTAGACAGGGAGGCGGACGCCGTGAGCAGCGAAGTCAGCCTCGACGGCGGCGATGAACGCGCGACACTGGTCGTTGATGGGGCTGCGCCCGCCGAACAGGTAGTAGTGCTGGCCGACCTCCTCCAGCCGTTCTCGCGGGATACCGCGACCGCGGGTGACGTTCTCGAGGAACGGCACCACGTCCTCTGGAGCCTCCGGGCCACCGAACGACACGAGCAGCAGGGCGTCGTACGGGAGGGCCGTCTCGGCGGCGTCCGCGGCAGTGGCGGCGGCATCGCCGGGAAAAGGAGGCATGAAGGAATCCTGCCACGGCCTAGAATCCCCGGATGCTGGCGCCGTACCGCAAGGTCCTCTCCGTCCCTGGGGCGTTGGCGTTCACGACGGCCGGCTTCTCTGTCGCGGCTGCCCATCTCGATGGTCACGCTCGGCATCGTGCTGCTCGTGGCGGACCGGACCGGATCCTACGGCCAGGCGGGCGTCGTCACAGCGTCGTACATCGTCACCGCAGCAGCGTCGTCTCCCCTGCTCGCCCGGGCGATGGACCGGGTCGGTCAGCGACAGGTCATCCTCCCCTGCGTCGCCGTGTTCGCGGTGGGGCTCGGAGGGCTGATCGTCAGCGTCGACCTCGGGGCGCCGGCTCCGCTTCCCCACCTCTGCGCAGCCGTCGCCGGCGCGGCCTACCCGCCGATCGGCTCGTGCGTGCGGGCCCGGTGGTCGTTCGTCGTGAAGGACCCCGCGCTGCTCCACACAGCCTTCTCGTTCGAGGCGGTCGTCGACGAGAGCATCTTCATGGTCGGACCCGTGCTGGTGACGCTGCTGGCCACCGGGGTCTCCGAGAGCCTCGCCCTGGTCTCCGTCATCGCGGTGGCGTTGGTCGGTGGCGCCTGGTTCGCCGGACTGCGCGCCACCCAGCCCCCGCCGACGACCGCCCGCACCGATCGGAGGCGGACCCCGATCCGGTGGCGCTGGCTGGCGGCCGTCGTGACGGTCTCCGCCGCGCTGGGCTCGCTGTTCGGGTCGACCGAGGTGGTGACGGTGGCGTTCGCCAAGGAGCAGGGGCACCCTGAGGTCACCGGCCTGCTGCTCGCCATCTGGGCCAGCGGGAGCTCTGATCTCCGGCGTCATCACGGGGTTGCTCACGATTCGGGCCAGTCCACGCTCCCGGTTCCGCTGGGGGGCGCTGGGCATGGCCGTGGTGATGACCCCCCTGCCCTTCATCGACAGCCTGCCGCTCCTGGCGGTCGCGCTGTTCGTCGGCGGCTTCGCCATCAGCCCGACCCTGGTGGCGACCATGTCGCTGATCAAGTCCGGCGTGCCGGCCGATCGACTCACCGAAGGGATCACCTGGGTCTCGACAGGGATCGGCATCGGTCTCGCCCCCGGCGCCGCAGTCGCAGGGCACCTCGTCGACGCGTACGGCGCTTCGCCGGCGTACATCGTCCCCGTCGTGAGCGGTGTGCTGGCCGCCGCGGTGGCCTGGTCGACGGGCGGCCGTGGCACTGCGGAGCTCCCCGAGGCGACCCCCGAGACGGTCGCGGGCGCGCCGGGGAGCGGTCCGAGGCCCTGACCGATGGCCAGAGTGCCCATCTGCGGCCGCTTTCAGTGTTGAATAGCGGGGTGGGCGCGGCGCGCGTCCTTTGTTCGCGCGCCTCGTCAGGCGAGACTGGTCCCAACTCGGACCCACGGACGAGGGACAGTGCGGGAAGGACAACATGCGCAAGCTCAGGCTGGTGGGGTTGAGCGCGGACGGCCAACAGGTCGTCTTCGTCGACGAATCCGGTGCTGAGTTCGGCGCTCCCGCAGACGACAGGCTTCGCGCCGCCCTTCGCGGCGACCGCGCGCGGCTCGGCCAGTTGGAGATCGAGATGGACAGCGCCCTACGCCCGCGCGACATTCAGGCCCGCATCCGGGCGGGTGAGACTCCTGAGGCGGTGGCCGGCCTCGCCCAGGTCTCGGTCGACAAGATCATGCCGTACTGCGTCCCGGTCCTGGCCGAGCGCCAGCACGTCGCCGCCCTGGCGCGGCGTAGCCACGTCCGACGTAAGAACGCCGAAGGTCCGGCGCGCCGCCTCAACGACATCGTCAGCGAACGACTTCGCGAGCGCAGCATCGACCCCGAGGCGGCGGCCTGGGACGCCTGGCGGCGCGACGACGGGCGCTGGTCGATCGGGGTCACGTACCGCTCCGGCGAGCACGAACGGTCGGCCCGGTTCACCTTCGACTCGATCGGACGCTACTCGCTGGCCGACGACGACGAGGCCAAGTGGTTGACCGGCGAACGCCAGGCCAGCAAGAAAGGCCCGCAACCCCGCGACGGCGAGGGCGCGGAGCGGAGCGGACGACGCCTGTCCGCTGTTCCCGACGACAGCGACGACCTGCTGAGCCTGACGCAGGACGAAGCCGACGGCGACGAGCTCACGGCAGTCGTCCGCGCGGTCAGCCGCACCCCGCCAGGTGAGCATGTCGAAGATCACCAGGACGACGAGCCGGCAGACGAGCCGACCGACTCCGAGACCGGCGACGAGGCCGATGGCGCCGACGACGATGCCGTCGCGGCGGGTGACGGCTCGAGCGAGCCCGAGACCGAGGCGACGCCTCATCGCCGCCGACGTACGGGCCGAAGGGCCAGTGTGCCGAGCTGGGACGAGATCATGTTCGGCAAGAGCAAGGACTCCTGAACCTCCCGCCCACGCATGCAGACCCGCCGGCGCGGACGGCTGCATTAGCCACGTCGCTGGTCGCTGCGTAGCCTGGGCGCACCATGGCGTACTTCGTGACCGGGGGGACCGGCTTGATCGGCCGACACCTCATCAGCGAGCTGCTCGCCAACCGGCGGGGCAAGATCTACGTGCTGGTCCGGCCGGAGTCCAGCAGCCGTCTCGACCGACTGCACCGGACGGAGTGGCGTTCCTCCAAGCGCATCGTCCCGGTGCTGGGGGACCTCACCGCCGCGCGTCTCGGGGTGGACGACGATACCGCCGCGAGCATCGGAGCCTCGGTCAGGCATGTCTTCCACCTGGCCGCCCTCTACGACATGACGGCGACTGCGGAGCAGAACGAGCTCCTCAACGTAGGCGGGACGGCTGGCGTGTTGGCACTGGCCGGGACGTGGCCCGGGGCGGTCCTGCACCAGGTCTCGTCCGTGGCGGTCTCCGGTGACTACGTCGGGGTCTTCGACGAGACGATGTTCGACGAGGGCCAGCGGCTCCCCTCGCCGTACCACGCCACGAAGTTCGAGGCAGAGCGGCTGGTCCGCGACCAGACCGAGGTGCCGTGGCGCATCTATCGGCCCGCACTGGTGGTCGGTCACTCGGTCACGGGCGCGATGGACAAGGTCGACGGGCCGTACTACTTCTTCCCGGCCCTGAAGATGCTGCGGGACAGCCTGCCGCAATGGCTGCCCCTGATCGGCGTGGATCTCGGCGACACGAACATCGTCCCGGTCGATTTCGTGGCGCAGGCGATCGACCATCTCGCCCACGTCCCGGGTCTCGACAGTGAGACGTTCCACCTGGTCAACCCGACTCCCCAGGGCACCATCGACGTCGTCAACACCCTGGCGGGTGCGGCGAAGGCGGCGCGCTTCTCCGTCCCGGTCGACCGGCGCGTGACCTCGCTGCTGCCGCCGGCGCTCACCCCGATCAACCTGATCACGGCAGCGCTGCGCACGCCGACTGCTCAGCGGGTGCTGGATGAGACGCTCGGCCGGCTGGGGATCCCCGGTGAGGTTCTCGGCCACCTGGGGTTCGCCAGCACGTTCGCGTCCATGCATACCGAGAACGCACTGGTCGGATCGGGGATCAGCTGTCCTGCGCTGGAGACCTACTCACCTGCGCTGTGGGACTACTGGGAGCAGCACCTGGACCCCGCCACCGCACAGGACGCCGAGCTGCGCGTGTGTCTGACCGGTGCGAAAGTCGTGATCACCGGGGCCAGCTCCGGGATCGGTCGGGCTGCCGCGTTGAAGACCGCGCAAGCAGGGGGTCTGCCGATCCTGGTGGCCAGGGGGAAGGAAGGCCTGCTCGACGTCCAGGCCGAGATCGAGGCGCTCGGCGGCTCCGCCACCTGCTACCCCTGCGACCTCTCAGATCTCCAGGCGGTCGATCGGCTGGCGAAGCGAATCACCGCCGACCACCCCACGATCGACGTCGTGGTCAACAACGCAGGTCGGTCGATCCGCCGGTCCCTGCATCTGTCCACCGACCGCTTCCACGACTTCGAGCGCACCATGCAGCTCAACTACTTCGGCGCGATCCGGCTCGTGATGGGGCTGCTGCCGGCCATGCGGGCCGCCGGCGCCGGCCACGTGGTCAACATCAGTTCGATCGGCGTCCAGACGAACCCACCACGGTTCTCGGCGTACGTCGCCAGCAAAGCAGCCCTGGACGCCTGGAGCCGCGTCGTCAGCTCTGAGCTGATCGGCGACGGCGTCACCTTCACCACGATCCACATGCCACTGGTGCGGACGCCGATGATCGCGCCCACGAAGATCTACGAGACGTTTCCGACCATCACACCGGCACAGGCGGCTGACCTGGTGATGGACGCGATCAAGGGTCAGCCGCACGAGATCAACACACGGCTGGGCACCGCCGGCGAGGTCGCCCACGCCCTCCTGCCCAAGACGTCGTTCCAGGTGCTGCACCACGCGTTCCACGTCTTCCCGGACTCGGCCGCCGCCCACGGTGATGGCAGCGACCCGGAACCGACCGCCCAGCAGCGACTCCTCGCGAGGATCCTCAAGGGCGTCCACTGGTAGCACACGGTGACCGGACGGTCAGGTACGCGTGCAGCTGGCAGGCCTCTCGCCGAGCCTTCCGCTGTCGCGCCACTGCTGGAGCGCCACCTTCTGGTCCGCCCGACCGAGGGCGTCACAGCTGTCGGAAGGCTGCGCGGCGATGAAGAAGGCGCCGAACTGCAGCACCACCGGCAGCAGGACCGCGAGGACGACGATGACCGTGCCGGACCGTCCGTACATCCAGCGCCAGGCGACGACTGCGGCGATCAGCGCCCCCACCACCGCCAGCGTCGCGAGGATGATCTTGGCGTCGGACTGGCCGATCTGGGTGCAGCGGTGCGCCTGCGGTGACTCCGGCGCAGGCGCCGAGGTGCTGTCGGAACCCTGGCAGGTGTACTTCCAGGAGAGGGCCGTGTACCACCAGGCACCGGCCGCGCCCACCGCCGCGATGAGGGCCGCCGGGAAGGCGAAGAATCCCCGACCGGGCACGGTCATCGGCTTCTCGACGACATACTTCTGGCTCACCCACCCATGGTGAGGCAGAAACGGGATGGATTGTGGGACCTACGCGCCGATTGTCGCCGGCGTCTCGGTCGCCAGTCCGCCGTGTCGGCCGCAATGGCATGATCGATGCTCGTGGCCGACCTGATCTTCTTCACCGGAACGATGGACTGCGGCAAGAGCACGTTGGCCCTGCAGATGGACCACAACCACAAGGCGCGGGGCCGGGTGGGGCGCATTTTCACCAGCCAGGACCGGGCCGGCGCATCGACACTGTCCAGCCGGCTGGGGTTGAGCATCGGGGCCGTCGAGGTGGCGCCGGACTTCAACTTCTGGCACTACGTGGTGGATGACCTGACCAGCGGCGGCCGGTTCGACTACCTGATCTGTGACGAGGCGCAGTTCTACACGCCCTATCAGGTCGACCAGCTGGCCCGGCTCGTCGACGACCTGCAGATCGACGTGTTCGCCTTCGGGATCCTCACCGACTTCCGCACCGTGCTCTTCCCGGGGTCGGCACGACTGGTGGAGCTGGCCGACCGTGTTCACACCCTCCAGGTCGAGGCGCTGTGCTGGTGCGGGGAGCGCGCCACCCACAACGCCCGGACCGAGAACGGCGAGATGGTGACCGAGGGGGACGTCATCGTCGTCGGGGACGTCGACCAGCCCAACGAGCCACCTCCGGACGTCGGCTACGAGGTGCTGTGCCGCCTGCACCACCGCCGCCGGATGACGGCTGCACGCGCCCAGGCTGCATCTCTGTCGCCCGACGTTCTTCCGTTCGAGGCCTGACGACGAGTCGCTCGTCAGCCCGGCGCGTCGACCAGCAGCGGGACGATCATCTCCTGCGGCGTCAGCGACCCATGCAGGCCGACCAGCGTCGCTTCGTAGGGGAACCGGCTCGTGGACACGACCGCGAGGTCGCCCATGCACGCGACCATCACGTCGCCCAGCCGCGGCCGGACATCGGAGTCAACCGCACCGAACCAGCCCTCGTCGATGGCTTGGTCACGGGTCACCACGATGCCGTCGTCTGCGAGTCTCTCGCCCCAACGCTTGGCCACCTCGTCGACCGCGCCCGCGGAGCAGTACAGGTGGCGGAAACGGGCCTCGCCGCCGAACAGGCGTACCCCCTCCATCAGCTCCGGCTCCTCGTCGACGTCGATCCGCGTGTCAGGGTGGATGTCGACCATGCCGTGGTCGCCGGTGATCACGAGGCCGGTCCGGCTCGGGAGCGCCTCGCGCAGCCTGGCTGCAAAGCTGTCGATCATGGCGAGCTGGTGCTTCCAGGCCCACGAGCCACATCCGCGGCGATGGCCGGTGGCGTCGAGCTCGCCCTCGTACAGGTATGTGATCGACCGAGCTTCGCTGGACGCTCGCACCGAGCCGGAGATGCGTTCCCCCACCGTGTCGGCGCCGACGTAGGTAGCTCCACGCTGGCTCGCGTCAGTCAGACCTGTGCCCTCGAACATGCGCTTGCTGACCACGGTCGCCGACATCCCGGAGTCACGGGCACGATCGAAGGCCGTCGGGTGGCTCTGCCACTCGCGTGGGTCGACGTTCTTGTCCCAGCGCAGGGCTTCCAGCAGGCGATCCGTGCCGGGAATCCGCGACGTGAAGCCGACGACGCCATGAGAGCCCGGCGGCAGCCCGGTGCCGAGGCTGGTGAGGCTGGTCGCCGTGGTGGAGGGGACCCCGACGGTGATGACGGGGCCGAGCAGGCTGGCTAGGTACGGGGCCTCCTCGACGTAGTTGAGGAGCAGTTGCTGACCCAGCCCATCGACCAGGAAGACGACGTAGGAGTCCATCGTCGGGAAATCGAGGGTGTTGGCCCAGCCGTCTCCGCCGCCGGCTGCTGTGATCGCAGAGGGCATGACCTCGGCGAGTGACCCCTTGCCGTAGTCGGGCACGATCGGCCCAGTCGGCTGTTCCGGATCCACGCTCAGGGCCGCACGGTCGCTGCGCTCAGATCGCCCGCGAAGGCGAGCAGTCGCCCGACCGCCTCGGGACCGTCTGCGCTCGAGCTGATCCGTAAGGCGAAGTCCTCGGCCGCGAGCGTGCCGGTGTAGCCGTGGTCGGCGACGCAGTCCGGGTCGCTGCACGTCGCCGGCTCGAGGTCGACCCGACGTACTGCTCCCCAGCCCACCGTCAGCACCGCCTCGCTGACGTCGGTCGAGCCCTGCTCGGACGCGACCGCCGGGTTGGCCACCATCCGGGTCACTGTCACGCTCCCGACCTGGTCGATCGGGACGGCTTCGGTCGACGTCGAGGCGTAGGGGGCCGGAAGCAGGTCATCGGGCGGGTGCTCGTCGGTGTGGGCGACCACCACCCGGCTGGGCGTGAGCACCAGGACGGTCACGTGGCGGCGCACCTCGTCGTGGTCGAAGGTCGGCTCATGGTGGATGACGAAGCTCCGGACCGCCTCGCCGGCGAGAGCTGACTGGACGGCGTCGGCGACAACGGCCGGGTAGTAGCCGACCCGGTCGATCGCTTCGCGCAGATCGGCCGACCGATCGGCGAGGGTGGACTCACGCATGCGCACATCCTTGCACGCAGGACAGGAGCGCGGCAGCAGACCGACCTGGCTGGGGAAGAGCCGACCCGGCCACGCAATCAGCCTGTGTCGGCACCGTCACAATCAGGTGCGACGCTGCGCTGGAACAGCCTCCAGACACGTGATCGATTACCCGCCGAACCGGCCCGAAACCGCAGCGCGACCTCCGGGACGCCTGCTATCTCCCTGTGCCGGTGGTGCCCGCGCCACCCAGGACACCAGCGATACCGGTGATGAGGGTGTCGTCGGCACTCGTCGGACCCGACATCCGCCGGGTGAACCAGTCGCTGCGCGCGTCGGTCACCGGGCTGAGCCGTCCCGACGCCCGCAGCACCTTGGCCCCCTCGGCTCCGGCGAGCACGAGGCTGAGGTCCAGCACCTGGACCTCGGGGATGTCGTCCTTGAGCTGGGCGAGTCGGTGGATCAGCTCCTCCACGGCGGGCACGTCGATGGGCTCCGAGCCGCGGTAGCCGAAGAACAACGGTGCGGCCCGGACGTCGCGCACCAGGTCTGACGCGTCGGAGTCGGTCAGCGGCGGGATCCGGTAGGAGACGTCACCGAGGAGCTCGGACGGGGTCCCTGCCATCCCGAACGAGACGATCGGGCCGAACAGCGGGTCCTCGAGCGCACCGATCGCGATGGGGATGCCCGGATCGGCCATCGGCTGGACCACGAAGTCGGCATGAGCCGAGTCGTCGATCAGCTCGTTGAGGTTGTCCCAGGCATCGGTCATGTCGGCCGGGGTGTCGATGTTGCGCCACACGTGCGCCAGATCTGGTCGTTGCCGCAGGTGGTCTGCGGTGGCCTTGAGCACCACGTCCCAACCGAACCCGTCGGCTGCGGCAACTGCCTCGTCGAGAGTCGTGACGCGCACGAGGGGTTCGACTGTCACGCCATAGTTGCCCAGCAGCTGCTCGAGCGTGGCGTCATCGAGGTCGACGCCATCCGGGTGTTCGCGGAGCACCCGCGCCACGAAGTTGCGCGCTGCGGCATGTCGGATGTCGTCGAACACGGGCACGGTGCCCTGCGGCCGGTTGACCCACTGCCCGTACGTGACCACGCGGGACAGGGCGCGTACGGCCGCCTCGGGAGCGGCGTACGACGGCACCGAGCCGCGCCCGGCCGCGCCCTCGAGGTCGGGGACCCGCAGCAGCTCGGGTACGCCCTCGCTGCCCAGGAACGTCGACACGAGCGGCTTGTCGGACTGCTCTCCCACGGCAGCCAGCACGTTCGCGACCTGCTCCCCCGACGTCGTGAGCACCGGGATGAAGACCGCGATCACCGCGTCCACCGAGGGATGGTCGATCGCCTCGTCAAGCGCGCGTTCGAAGTCCTCGGCAGTGGCGTCGGAGCTCAGCGATATCGACTTCTCGACGACGAGGCCGCACGCGGCGGCCGAGTCGGCGGCGAGCAGCCCGAGCGCGTCGGAGTTCCCGACCACGGCAACCCGCGGACCCATCGGCAGCGGCTGGTGGGCCAACAGCTGCGCCACGTCGAACATCTCGTCGAGGGTCGCGACCTGGATCACCCCGGCCTGCCGGAACATGGCGTCGACGGCGGCCTGCGGCGCGACCATCCTGGTCGTCGCGTGCCCCACCGGCACGCCCTGCGTGGCGCGACCCGACTTGACCGCGACCACGGGCTTGTCCCGGCCCACCCGGCGGGCGATCCTCGAGAACTTCCGCGGGTTACCGATCGACTCCAGGTACAGCAACACGACCTCGGTCGCGTCGTCCTCCTGCCAGTACTGCAGGAGGTCGTTGCCGGAGACGTCGGCGCGGTTACCGGCGGACACGAACGTCGAGATGCCCAGTCCGCGGCGTGCCACCGTCTCGAGGATGGCGACCCCGAGCGCGCCGGACTGGCAGAAGAAACCCACACGACCACGCGGAGGCATCACCGGCGACAACGAGGCATTCAGCGACACGTCGCTGGCGGTGTTGATCACCCCCAGGCAGTTCGGACCGACCAGCCGTACCCCGTAGGAGCGGGCCAGGCCGACCAGCTGCCGCTGTCGCTGCCGCCCTTCGTGCCCGGTCTCGGCGAAGCCGCTGGAGACCACCACGAGCCCGTGCACGCCCTTCGCAGCGCAGTCCAGCACGACGTCCTGCACCGAGTCGGCGGGAACCGCCACCACCGCCAGGTCGACGCTCTCGGGGATGTCCTGGACACTCTTGTACGCCGGCATGCCGGCCACCGCGTCGGCAGCGGGGTTGACGGCGTACACGCGGCCGGAGTAGCCGCCGAGCACGAGGTTGCGGACGAGCGTGCTCCCGATCGTGTCCTGTCGCCGGCTGGCGCCGATGATGGCGACACTCTCGGCCTTGAACAGGCGCTCCATCGATCGGGCCTCGGCACGCTGCTCCCGCGACCGCATGACCCCGACCGCTGTGTCGGTGGCCTCGATGGGGAACACCAGACGCATGACACCGTCCTCGTAGCCGCCCTCGATGTGGTAGCCGAAGTCACGGAAGGTCTGGATCATCCTGTTGTTGTCCGGCAGGACGTCGGCGATGAACTTCGCGTAGCCACGCTCGCGACCGGCCTGCGCCAGGTGTTCGAGCAGCAGCTGCGCGAGCCCCCGACCCTGGTGCCGGTCCTCGACGAGGAAGGCCACCTCGGCCTCGCCGTCATCGAGCTTGTCGTAGCGCCCCACCGAGATGATCTCCTCGGCCACGGTGACGACGAAGGCGACGCGGTCGACGTAGTCGACGTTCGTGAACCGCTCGACGTCGCGATCGCTCAGCGTCGGGTAGGGAGCAAAGAACCGCATGTACTTGGACTCGGGTGAGACCCGGGAGTAGAACGCCACCAGCCGGCCTGCGTCTTCGGGGCGGATCGGCCGTAGCCTGGCCGCACCGCCGTCGAGGAGCAGCACGTCCGCCTCCCAGTGGGCGGGATAGTGCGCTTCGACCTGCGGCTCGGACACATGCGCAATCTATCTGGTCGGGCGGACCGGCCGATCGCGCCTTTACGGCGGCCACCTCACCGACCAGACTCGGGGACATGAGCGACCGCACCCCCTCGACACCGTCCACCACCTTCCGAGCGGCCCGTGACTTCCTCCAGGCTCACCGGGAGGACTACGACACCGCCTATCGTGAGTTCCGCTGGCCCGACCTCGAGCGTTTCAACTACGCCACCGACTGGATCGACGTGCTGGCGGCCGAGCACGGATCGGCGACCGCCTTGCTGATCGTCGAGGACGACGGCACCGAGACCCGCCTGTCCTTTGCGGAGGTGGTGCTGAGGTCGCAGCGGTTGGCGGCGTACCTGGACACCCACGGGGTCGGCCACGGCGACCGTGTCCTGCTCCTGCTCGGGAACGTGGCTCCGCTGTGGGTGTCGATGCTCGCCTGTATCCGCCTGGGCGCGGTGATGATCCCGGCGACCACGTTGCTGTCGGCCGCCGACCTCGAGGACCGGGTCTCGCGTGGACAGGTTCGGGCCGTCATCGCCGGGGCTGCTGACACGGACAAGTTCGCCGCAGCCGATGCCGACCTGGTCAAGGTGAGCGTAGGTGCGACTGAGGGGTGGCTGTCGTACGACGACGGGGTGGCTGACGACGTGACGCCGCTCGTCGGTGGAGACACCGCCGGGGACGACACCATGCTGCTGTACTTCACGTCCGGCACCACGGCTCAGCCGAAGCTGGTGGAGCACACGCACACGTCCTACCCGATCGGGCATCTGTCCACGATGTACTGGATCGGCCTGCAGCCCGGCGACCTGCACCTCAACATCTCCTCGCCGGGATGGGCGAAGCACGCCTGGTCGTGCTTCTTCGCCCCCTGGAACGCCGGCGCGACCGTAGTCATCTACAACTACGCCCGCTTCGATGCCGAGAAGCTGCTCGACGTCCTCGAACGCGTCGGCGTCACGACGTTCTGCGCACCGCCCACCGTGTGGCGCATGCTGGCCCAGACCACGCTCGGCTCACATCGACTGTCGCTGCGGGAGTGCGTGGGCGCCGGCGAACCCCTCAATCCCGAGGTGATCGAGCAGATCTCACGCGCCTGGGGCATCACGATCCGCGACGGCTTCGGGCAGACCGAGACGACGGCCCAGGTCGGCAACCCGCCCGGCCAGCGCATCAAGCTGGGATCGATGGGTCGCGCATTGCCGGGGTACGTGGTCTCGCTGGTCGACCCCCTCAGCGGGGAGGTGGGGACGGATGGCGAGATCTGTCTGGAGCTGGCCCGCCGCCCGCTCGGATTGATGCGTGGCTACCGGGACGATGCCACGCTCAACGCGGACGTCACCCGTGGCGGTTTCTACCACACCGGCGACGTGGCCGCACTCGACGAAGACGGCTACATCACCTACGTGGGCCGGGCCGATGACGTGTTCAAGGCCAGTGACTACCGGATCAGCCCGTTCGAGCTCGAGAGCGTGTTGATCGAGCACCCAGCAGTCGCGGAGGCCGCCGTCGTGCCGTCGCCCGACCCGGTGCGGCTGGCCGTGCCGAAGGCCTTCGTCACGCTGGTCGACGGCGTCGAACCGAGCCGGCAGCTCGCGTTCGACATCTTGAAGTACTCGCGCGACCACCTGGCGCCGTACAAGCGGATCCGTCGACTGGAGTTCGCCGAGCTGCCCAAGACGATCTCCGGCAAGATCCGTCGGGTGGAGCTGCGTACCAACGAGGCCGACGCCGTCCAGAGCCGTGCCGGCGGCAGCAGCGGAGCCGGTGGTGGCCGTGGAGCCAGCGGCAGCGAGGCCGGCGGCAGCGGAACCGGCGACGAAGTCAGCACGCGCAGCGAACACGCCTACACCGAAGACGACTTCCCCGACCTCAAGACCACACCTTCGTCCCCCTGACCCGCTCCACCTTCGTGGCCCTCCGCGTTTGCCTAGTTCACAAGCCAGCTGGCTGGTGAACTAGGCAAACGTGCGTTGGGGACCAGGGGTTTGCCACGTGTACTCGGCGGCGACTTGACCGCCCGACCGCACGGGACGACGCTGAACTCGGGTCATACGAGTGAGGAGCCGCCGTGGGAACAGCCATCCGCTATATCGTGCGAGACGTCGACGCTTCGATCGCGTTCTTCAGGGACCAGCTCGGGTTCACGGTCGAGCGACAGTTCGGCCCTCACATGGGCATCGTCAACCGCGACGACACCACGGTCTGGCTCGCCGGACCCGGCGCATCAGCGTCCCGCCCGATGCCCGACGGCCGTCGCCCCGAGCCCGGGGGCTGGACGCGGCTCGTGCTCACCGTGGACGACCTCGCCGGCCTCACCGCCCGCATGAGGGAGAGCGGCGTGTCCTTCCGCAACGACATCGTGGCCGGACCGGGTGGCAAGCAGATCCTCGTCGAGGACCCGTCTGGCAACGTCATCGAGCTGTTCGAGCCGTCCTGACCGCAATCGGCCGGACCTCGGCACGTGCGGTCACTCGCCAGTGCGGCCGTCGATCAGCTCACGTACGACGTCGAGGTGGCCGGCATGGCGCGCGTACTCCTGCAGCACGTGGAACAGGATCCACGCCAACGTCGGCGCCGGCGCCTCTCCTTCGAACCGACCGGTCTTCGCGCTCAGCTCGTCGAGCGAGTGGGCACGCACCACCTGCGCCGTCGCCAGGCCACCGGCGTGCAGCAACGCCACCCCGCCGGCCAGCGTGTCGTCGTCGCGCACAGCCCACCGATCGGCAACCGGATCGCGGTCACCCCAGGGCTCGGCCAGCGACTCGCCGAGGAACCCCCAGCGGATCCAGCGCTGTTCCATGAAGACCAGGTGCTTGAGCAGCTCCAGCGGCGTCCAACCCGAGGGCAGCAGGGTCGACCGCAGTTGCTCGTCCGTCAGCCCTTCGAGCTTGGCCTCCACCGTCAGCCGGTAGAAATCCAGGTAGCGGACGAACAGGTCAGCGGGGTCACTGAACTCGTTGCTGGGCTCGGGAAACGTGGGTGCGGGCGTCATGGCGACAGTATGCCGCTGGGGCCGCCCCGGGCAGGTCCAGGCGGGCCCAGCCCGGCTTCGGGCGACGGCGAGGCTACGAAGTCCCCGCCAGTGACAACGACTGGTGCGCCAGCAGGTAGTCGTGCGCCCAGCTGTTGAACGTCTCGAGCGGCATCGCCGGGGCGTACAGGTGGCCTTGTCCGAGAGTGCAGCCGAGCCGGCGTACGAGGTCTCGCTGCATCGGTGTCTCGATCCCCTCGGCGACCACGGCCATGTCGAGCCGCGCGGCCAGCATGCTGAACGCCGAGATCAGGTCCACCGCCTCGGCGCGCTCTCGCGAGGCGCTCCAGTCGGCACGCCGACGTGATCCCGGGAAGTCGAACCCCTGACGTGGGACGCGTCGGTCGTGGTCGGTCGCCGACACCGATCCCACGAGCTGCCGGTCGAGCTTGACCGAGGTCGGCGAGATACGAAGCAGTTGGCCGAACGACGACCAACCGGTCCCGAAGTCGTCGATGATGATCGGTACGCCGACCGCGACCAGGCGCTCGAGGATCTGCACGATCGGCGGCGCCGGCACCGTTCGCTCGTCGATCTCCAGGCGGAGCCGCCGAGCCGGCAGCCCCGACACCGACAGCGACTCCAGCACGTGCTCGACGACGTTCGACGACAACTCCGACTTGCTCAGGTTGACGGTGATCATCCAGTCGTGCTGCACGGCCAGCCCGGACGCGAACGCGTGGCAGGCATGGTCGAGCACCATGGTCGTGAGCAGCGGCATGAAGCCGGCCGCCTCGATGTCGGGCAGGAACTCGTCGGGCGTCAGGACACCGCGCTGCGGATGCCGCCACCGCACGAGTGCTTCTGCCCCCGCGATCGCCTCGGTCTCGAGGTCGATCACCGGCTGGTACCAGGTCTCGAGCTGACCCGCCTCCATCGCCCGCATGACATCGGCGACGCGCTGGTAGCGACGTCCCTCCTCGCCCCGCATCGCCACGTCGAACTGGCTCATCCGGTCTGCACCGGCTCGTTTCGCGCTCTGCAGCGCGAGGTCCGCGTCCCGCAACAGCCGGGCCACGTCGCCGAAGCTG
Source organism: uncultured Actinomycetota bacterium (assembly GCA_963712935.1). Classification (GTDB taxonomy): domain Bacteria; phylum Actinomycetota; class Actinomycetes; order Propionibacteriales; family Nocardioidaceae; genus JANLYC01. The sequence continues at coordinate 44,068 of CAVQJX010000015.1, read as the reverse complement.
CCGTCCGCGATGACCAGGCCGACCGACGAGGTCAATCGCAACGGCATGCCGCCGATGTCCATCCGGTCCGAGACCGTCCGGCGCACGTGTTCGGCCCACTCGTCGGTATGCCGGCGTACGCGCGGCCGGATGATCACGAACTCGTCGCCACCCATCCGGCCGATCAGGTCGCCTGGCTCGGCAGCCGTCGAAAGGGCCTCCCCCACGACCTTCAGGACCTCGTCGCCCACCTGGTGGGAGAACTGGTCGTTGATGCGCTGGAAGCCGTCGAGGTCCACGACCAGCACGGCCATCCGGCCGCCGTCCCGCTGCCGCCGGTGCAGGGCGACCCCGGCGCGGCGCAGGATCTCCGACCGCGAGAGCAGTCCGGTGAGCTCGTCGTGCTCGGCGGCGTAGCGCAGCCGTTGCCAGGCTCGAAGCACCTGGAGACAGATGAGGAGAAGGCAGAGGGCCGCGACGGCCAAGGCAACCGTCTCGAACGCCACCCCCGAACCCGCAGACTCAGGCATTTCGAGTCCCTTCTCTCACATGGGTCACACCAGCCCCGCGACACGGAAGTTAGCAGCGCGAACACTCCCCGCGTGTCTCCTAGCCGCGCGGCGCGCCGTTTTCCCTTGTTACGCAGGGAAAACGCTGCTCTCAGTGACCCCACCACTACGCTGTGCTGATCAATGGACGCGGCGCGTCCGAGCGGCGCGATCCGCATCGGTGGGTCGGTGCCACCGCCTATCGGGCGCACCGGCGAGAATGATCGGAGCACACCGCCCCGTGCCGCGCCGACCCGCCGCGCCCGGTGGTCACCAGCAGTCCCCGCAACACGCCCGAGGAGAGTCCACCGCCCCATGGCACGTAGAAGCACCACGCCGCCGCCTGAGGACTTCGACGAGCACATCGTCGACATCGACGTCCGTGACGAGATGCGGTCGAGCTATCTCGAGTACGCGTACTCGGTCATCTACTCCCGTGCGCTACCGGATGCCCGCGACGGGCTCAAGCCCGTGCAGCGCCGGATCCTCTACACGATGAACGACATGGGCGTGCGTCCCGATCGCGGCCACGTCAAGAGCGCGCGCGTCGTCGGTGAGGTGATGGGGCGACTCCACCCGCATGGGGACGGCGCCATCTACGACGCCCTCGTCAGGATGGTTCAGCCGTGGGCGATGAGACTCCCCCTCATCGACGGCCACGGCAACTTCGGGTCACCCGACGACCCGCCGGCCGCGATGCGCTACTCCGAGTGCAGGATGGCTCCGGCCGCCATCCCCATGACCCAGGGCATCGACGAGGACACCGTCGACTTCAAGCCGAACTACGACAGCCGCGAGTTCGAGCCTGTGGTGCTGCCGGCGGCGTTTCCCAACCTGCTCGTCAACGGAGCCTCTGGCATCGCCGTGGGTATGGCGACCAACCTGGCACCGCACAACCTCGTCGAGGTCGTGCAGGCACTGCGCCACCTGATCACCCATCCCAAGGCGACGCTCGACGACGTGATGAGGTTCATCCCGGGTCCCGACCTACCGACCGGCGGCAAGATCGTCGGGCTCGACGGCATCCGCGAGGCCTACGAGACCGGGCGCGGATCGTTCCGCATGCGGGCCAGTGCGCGGATCGAGAGCGTGACTCCTCGTCGCAAAGGCATCGTCGTCACCGAGCTCCCGTACAACGTGGGTCCCGAGCGGGTCATCGAGCGCATCAAGGTCCTCGTCCAGACCAAGAAGCTGCTCGGGATCGCCGACGTCAAAGACCTCACCGACCGCACCAAGGGTCTCCAGCTCGTCATCGAGGTCAAGAACGGCTTCCACCCCGAGGCCATCCTGGACCAGCTCTACCGGCAGACGCCGATGGAGGACTCGTTCGGCATCAACGCCGTCGCCCTGGTCGACGGGCAGCCGCGCACGCTCGGGTTGCTCGAGATGCTGCACGTCTACCTCGACCACCGCTACGACGTCGTACGCCGCCGGAGCGTCTTCCGGCGAGGAAAGGCCCAGGACAGGCTGCACCTCGTCGAGGGCCTGCTGGTGGCCATCCTCGACATTGACGAGGTCATCCAGCTCATCCGGTCCAGCGACAACGCCGAGGCGGCTCGCCAGCGGTTGATCGACGTGTTCGACCTGAGCGAGGTGCAGGCGACCTACATCCTCGACATGCCACTGCGCCGCCTCACGAGGTTCTCGCGACTCGAGCTCGAGGGCGAGCAGGCCGACCTGCAGCGCACCATCGAGGAGCTCACCGCGATCCTCGACGACGAGACCCTGCTCCGCAAGGTCGTCGGGGACGAGCTCGCCGCCATCGCCAAGCAGCACGGCACACCACGTCGAACCGTGCTGCTCGAGTCGGCGGGTGCTCCTGTCGTCTCGGCGGTGCCGCTCGAGGTCGCTGACGACCCCTGCCTCGTGCTGATGTCGTCGACCGGCCTGCTGGCCCGCAGCAGCGGCGACGAGCCGCTTGGCACCGCGGGAGCCCGCGCCAAGCACGACGCGATCGCAGCGGTGGCCCGCACCACCACCCGCGGCACGGTCGGTGTCATCACCTCTCGCGGCCGACTTCTGAAGCTCGACGTGCTCGACCTGCCCGCGTTGCCACCCACGGCCAACGCACCTCATCTGCAAGGTGGTGCCCCGGTCACCGAGTTCCTGGCGCTCGAGTCCGGCGAGCGAGGCATCACGCTGACGTCCTTGTCCGACGAGTCGCTCGGGCTGGCGCTCGGTACCACGGCTGGGGTCGTCAAGCGTGTCCAGCCCGAGGTGCTGTCCAACCGCGACGGCTGGGATGTCATTCGCCTCGAGGAAGGCGACGAAGTCGTCGGCGGACTCGAGCTGACCAGCATCGACGACGAGCTCGTGTTCGTGACCAGTGACGCTCAGCTGTTGCACTTCGCGGCAGCCGCCGTCCGGCCCCAGGGCCGCTCCGGTGGCGGCATCGCAGGTGTGCGGCTTGCGCCGGGGGCACGAGCGGTCTGGTTCGGCGCCGTCGACGCCGCATCGGACAACCTGGTGGTCACGGTCGCCGGTTCGAGCGACGCGCTGCCCGGCACCGAGGCCGGCACCGTCAAGGTCACGCCTTTCAGCGAGTACCCGGGCAAGGGTCGCGGCACCGGCGGGGTGCGCTGCCATCGGTTCCTCAAGGGCGAGGACACCCTTCTCGTCGCCTTCGCCGGGGCCGGACCGCTCAAGGCCGCGGCCGCCAGCGGGACGCCCATCGACCTGCCTGAGGAGCTCGGCCGTCGCGACGGGTCTGGCACGCCGGTGGCTCAGCCGGTGCTGGCGATCAGCGGAGCCACCCGCCGGTGACCACCGCTACGAAGCCTCCAGAGCCTCCGCTCGCCGCCCCGGCATCGGTCACGGCGACCCTTGGCATGGCAGGCTGTACCAGTGAGTAGATCCGTGCTGACCGTTCGTGCCCTCGGGACGATGACTGCGCTGCTGCTGGCGGTGTCCACCGTGACCGCCTGCAGTAGTGGCTCGTCCGACTCGACCCAGACGCCCACCGAACGGCTGACCGCGGCCAAGAAGTCCTTCGACGCCGCGAAGTACATCGGTTTCACGATGAGCACCGACGCGCTCCCGGACGGCATCGACGGGCTGCTCTCCGCGAAGGGCACGGGCACCCATGCGCCGGCATTCACGGGTGAGGTCAAGGTGCAGACGGCCATCGACATCACGGCTCCGGTGATCGCCGTCGACGGGAAGGTCTACGCCAAGCTCCCCTTCTCGCCGTACAGCGAGCTCGACCCTGCCCAGTACGGCGCTCCGGACCCGGCCCAGCTCATGGACATCGACAGCGGAATCTCCGCCCTGTTCCCCCAGACCCAGGACGCGAAGGCGGGCTCGAGCACCCGGGACGGTTCCGTGGTGCTGACCGAGATCGACGGCACGCTGCCGGGCGAGGCCGTGAAGGCGGTCTTTCCCTCGGCGGGCACCGACAACTTCCCCGTGACCTACACGCTGACGGATGACAACGTGCTCAAGCGAGTGCGCGTGACCGGACCGTTCTACGGCGACGCCGGCAACGTCACCTACACCATCGATCTCGACCTCAATGCCGACGCCGTCGACATCCAGGCGCCCTGACCAGGCGCTCTGGTCCGGTCCGTGACGACACGTCCCGCACGCGCTCCGCTGGCGCCGCGGACGCTGTTGGTCCTGGCGGCCGTCGCCGTCGGCTTTGCCGCCGCCGACACCTACGTCGTCGTGCTCGCGTTACCCGACATGATGGCCTCGGTCGGCCTCAACATCGACGAGCTCCAGCGCGCGGCACCGATCGTCTCGGGGTTCCTCCTCGGCTACATCGCGATGCTGCCGCTCATCGGGCGCATTGCAGACCTCCGCGGACGGGTTCCGGTGCTCGTGGGATCCCTGGTGATCTTCTCGGTCGGCTCGCTGGTGACGGCTGCGGAGTACGACCTGGGATCCATGGTGGTCGGGCGGTTCCTGCAGGGCGTCGGCGGCGGCGGTCTGGTGCCCGCGACGCTGGCCCTGGTCGCAGACATCTGGGTCGTGGAGCAGCGCGGTGTCCCGCTGGGCGTGGTGGGGGCGGTGCAGGAGCTCGGCAGCGTCGTCGGTCCGCTGTACGGCGCGGTGGTGCTTTCCGTGTCGACCTGGCACACGATCTTCTGGATCAACCTCGCGGTCGGCCTGGTGCTGGCCGCCGCGCTCGTCGCGTTGTCGTCCCGGCGCGGCCCCTCGACCGTCAGCCCGGATGCGGGCGAGCGGGCAGGACCTCGGCCCGACGTCATCGGCGCAGCGCTGGCCACCGGAGCCATCACTGCGCTCGGGCTCGTGCTGGTGGCGCCCGAACGGCTGACCACCGGGCTCACCACCGGCCGGGCCTACATCCCGTATGCCGGTGACTCCCGCTGGTCCACACCCATGGCGATGGCAACCGGCGTGCTCACCGCGGCCTTCCTCGTGCGCGTCCTGACCGCCGCCCGACCGCTGGTGAACCTACGCGCCGCACGCGACGTGGCTCGGTCGGCCGACCTGGTCGGCGCCGCACTGTTGGGTCTCACGCTGGCCGGCATCGTGCTGGCCTTCGCTACGGCTGACCCCGAGGTGCAGGTGTTCTCCCCCGCCGGGCCATACTTTCTCGCGGGCAGCGCAGCCGGTGCCGGGCTCTTCTGGTGGCGGCAGCGTCGGGCTGCCGCGCCGCTCATCCCCCGCCAGGCGTTGACCCACCCGGCGGCGTGGGGCTCGCTCGCGGTCTCGTTCTTCGTCGGCTCCTCGCTCATCGCCGCGCTGGTCGACATCCCGATCTTCGCACGGGTCACGGTGTTCCCCGACTCACAGCTGAGCGCAGCGCTGGTCCTCGTCCGCTTCCTGGCGGCGCTTCCGATCGGCGCGCTGCTGGGCGGCTACCTGTCCCGGCGCTTCGACGTCGGCGTGCTTGCGGCAGCCGGCATGCTGCTCGCGGCCGCTGCCTTCGTCTGGATGGCCCAGTGGGACCGGACATCGCTCGACCACTGGCCGGCCAGCATCCCGCTGGTCCTGGGCGGTCTGGGCTTCGGCATCGCGATTGCGCCGGTCAACGCTGGCCTCCTCGCGTCGACCGAGACCGCAGTGCACGGAATCGCGTCCGCACTCCTCGTGGTGGCGCGCATGATCGGCATGCTGGTGGGCATCTCTGCGCTCACCACCATCGGGCTGCGGCGCTTCTACGCCGTGTCGGCGACGCGTCCCACGATCGACGAGGCCTGCCCCACGGGGAAGATCTGTGATGCGTACATCGACGCCCTGAAGGACGCCGGCGTGGCTCAGATGCACGCCATCTTCTGGGGCGCTGCGGCGGCCGCTGTCGTCGCCGCCGGGCTCGCGCTGCTCCTGCTCCGCCATCGCACCCTGCCCCAAGACGTCCAGGAGCCTGCCATCGGCCGCTTCGGCCTGTAGCATCCGCGGCCCGCTCAGGCGTCGAGCCCGATGAAGCGCCGCGCCGGCTCCAGGCCCGCGACCTCGATCTGCTCGTCACACCGGATGAGGTCCGCAGGTCGCAGGACAAGATGCTCGAGGATCGCCAGTTCGTCGTCGCGCCGCTGGTGTCGAGCCTGACCGTTCGCGCGGTACCCAACCTTGCGGCTGACCGCTCGCGACGAGGGGTTGTCGGCGAAAGCTCCCGAGGTCACCTCCTCGAAGCCGAGGTGGTCGAACGCGACCGCGCAGATGACCTGGCGCATCAGCGTCCCGATGCCCTGGCCGTGGAACCTCCGCGCCAACCACGACCCGGTCTCGCCGGTCCGTGTGACGAGGAAGTCCTTGGTGTCGATGGCCTGAATGCCCACGACCTCGCCGTCGCGCCGTACGACGCATTCGAGCGACCAGGCCGCCGGGTTCTGACCGGCGCGTGAACCCCAGTAGTGCTGGGCCATCTTGAGCGGCAGCTCGCCGGCTGGAGCCGTGCTCCAGGGGACGTAGAACGGCATCTCCGCGGGATCGTGGATCCCTTCCTCGGCAAGCGCGACGAGCGGCGAGATGTCCTCATCCCGCACGACGCGGAGCTCGAGGGGTCCGGCTGTGATCCGCAGCGCGTAGAGCGGGTAGATGTCGGTGAGCGTCTTCATCGGGTCAGTGTGGTCGAGAGTGATGAGGCGCCGCCATCGGGTTTTGCCCCACACGGCACTGACCCCCGGCGCTCGGCCGGGGGTCAGTGGGGTGGGTGGAGAGGAGATCAGTCGGACAGCCGCTCGCCGGTGTCCGTGTCGAAGACGTGGACACTCGCCGGGTCGGTCGTGACGTAGATCGTGTCGTTCTTGTGCACGGAGTCGCGACCGGTGACGCGCACGATGATGTCGTGGGGAGTGCCCTCGACGCCACTGGTGCCGTAGACGAAGCCGTCGGCGCCGAGCTCTTCGACGACTGTCACCTTGACGGGCAGGCCGCCATCCTCCTTGGACACGAGCTTCCAGGCTTCGGGTCGCACACCGACGGTGATGTTGCCCTTCATCCGCGACGACGCAGTCGAATCGACGGGCACGGAGTACTGGCCGATCTTGGCCTCGCCGCCGGACGCGGTCGCCTCCATCAGATTCATCTGGGGTGATCCGATGAAGCCGGCGACGAACAGGTTGACGGGACGGTCGTAGAGATTGAGCGGGGTGTCGACCTGCTGGAGCTCACCGAGCTTCATCACGGCCACCCGGTCGCCCATCGTCATGGCCTCGACCTGGTCGTGGGTGACGTAGACGGTCGTGACACCGAGGTCGACCTGGAGCTTGGCGATGTCCGTGCGCGTCTGGACCCGCATCTTGGCGTCGAGGTTGCTCAGCGGCTCGTCCATGCAGAAGACCTGCGGCGAACGCACGATGGCGCGGCCCATGGCGACGCGCTGGCGCTGACCGCCGGACAGCGCCTTCGGCTTGCGCTCGAGGTACTCGGTGAGGCCGAGCAGCTCCGCCGCGTCCTCGACCCGCTTGCGTCGCTCGTCGGCGGGTACCTTCGCCATTTTCAGCGCGAAGCCCATGTTGTCGGCCACGCTCATGTGGGGGTACAGCGCGTAGTTCTGGAAGACCATCGCGATGTCGCGATCCTTGGGCGGCATGTTGGTGACGTCGCGGTCGCCGATGTAGATCGCCCCGGAGTTGACCTCTTCGAGGCCGGCGAGCATGCGCAGGGTGGTGGACTTGCCACATCCCGACGGTCCGACGAGGACCATGAACTCGCCGTCGTTGATCTCGAGATCGATGCCTGGAACTGCTGGCGTGTCTGAGCCGGGATACCAGCGCTGCGCCTTGTCGAATGTCACGGTTGCCATAGCTGTCGTGCTCCTTTCACCGGCAGGTACGTGCCGGACGATCCTTCGTAAAAGGTGACTCTCGCCACCCTGCCATGCTCAGCGAGCCACCGCCACCCGCCGGCCAGCCCTTGGTCCGTGCAGGGCCGGTGGCCGCCGGCTGGGCACGGGCGTGCACAAGCTTCATGGCCGCCACCGGGCGTGGCCGCCGGCAAGCACGAGCCCGGTGCCTGCGTTGTTCCAGGCAACCGGGAGCGGGTCGATCAGCCCCCCGGTGAACGCCCCTGCCGAGTCCCTGTTCTGGAAGGCCAGCAACTGCCAGCCGCCCGAGCGGTCGCGTATGAGTTTGCCGACGTACAAGTCCTCGCTCGTCAGCCGGACCGCACCACGGATGTCGACCGCGAGACCGGGCCCGTCGACCGACACCGTCCAGATTCCGCCGCTGCCCGGGGCGGCGTCGACCATCTCCGCTGCCAGACACGAGAACACGAGCACCCAACGACCCTCGACCTGCTCGACCGAGATGACCTCCAGCCATTCGAACCCGCAGCCCGGCTCGCTGAGTGGCGGACCGATCTGCCACGTCTCGAGATCGGCCGAGACGGCGTGTCCGATGACGCCGAGCCCGCGACCCGCTCCTGCGCGGGCGGTCACATAGGCGTGCCACCGCTCGGCCTCGTCCCGCACGATCCAGGGGTCACGCCAGGACTCGTCGGGCCAGGCGAGATCACCCAGCTTTTCGTAGTAGCGCGGATCCGCCTCGGCGACTCCTCCCACGACCGTGCGACGCCAGTGCGAGAGGTCGTCCGACACAGCGCACCCGAGGCGTTGGACCCGCCCGTCATCGGAGGTGGACAAACCCGTGTAGAACAGGCGCCAGCGGCCCTCGTCGTCACGCAGGACACTTCCCGTCCAGATCGCGAGGTCGTCGAACGCCGGACTGCTTGCGGGGGCCAGCGCGTCATCGAGCACGGCCCACGTCACGAGGTCGGTCGAGACGGCATGCCCGACGGTGGCGTTGCGGTGTCGTAGCTCGGGGTCGCCCAACGTGCGGGGCGCCTTGAGGAAGAACGCGTGGTACGACGTCTGGTCGTCGGCCAGCCAGAAGTCCCAGACCCAGTGGCTGTCCAGGTCGAGCACGGGTCAGCCAGCCGTCGGGTCGATGGCGCGAACCTCGAGAACGTAGGCAGTTTCGGGCGGCGTCGCGGGAAGCTGGACACCCGCAGCCATCAGCACTCGGCCTACGACGTCGACACCATCCCGGTCGAGCCAGCTGGTGCCACGGTCGACTAGATGGCGAACCGACTCAGCGGGCGTCACGGACCGGACCCGGTAGCGCCGGTCGGGTTCAAGGCCTGCGAGAGCGACCGGGGTCGGCGACTCCGTCGCCGTGCTCGCCACCAGAGCGATGACGAAGTAGGCAGCGGAGCGGTCAGCCGCGACCACGCCGGTGACCAGGACGGCCGGGTCGGGGTGGTCCGGGCGGACCAGCACACCCCCGGTCACGACCTGTCGAACGCGCTTGCGCAGCTCGATCCAGGCTGCCAGTTCTGCCCGCTCAGCGAGCGTGAGCGAGGTGACGTCCGACTCGATGCCGAAGTGACCGAGCAGCGCCGTCGCGGCGCGAAACCCGAGCCGGTGAACGCGCCCAGTCGTGTGCGCCACGGCGGCGCCGACGTGCGCACCGATCATCTCCGGCGGTACCAGCAGGCTGGTCCACCGCTGGATGTGCTGACGTTCGAGCGCGTCGGTGGTGTCGCTGGGCCAGACGCGGTCCGCGCGGGTCAGGATCTCGAGGTCGATACGGGCACCACCCGACGCGCAGCTCTCGAACTCCACCTCCGGATGGGCGGCTCGCAGCGCGTCGAGCAGCGCGTACAGCGCACGCGTCTGGCCGTGAACCGCGGGCCGGCCGTCGTGCAGCGCGTCCACGACGTCGCGGTTGTGGTCCCATTTCACGAAGCTGATCGGGTACTCGTCCAGCAGGGCCATCAGCGCATCCCGGACGTGCTCGAAGGCAGTCGGGATCTGGAGGTCCAGGACCTGCTGGTGGCGCCATTCGGCCGGCAGGTCGCGGCGGCCACGCAGGATCCAGTCCGGGTGTGCACGGGCCAGTTCGGAGTCCACGTTGATCATCTCGGGCTCGACCCACAGACCGAAGTCCAAGCCCAGCGACTGCACCTGCTCGATCAACGGGTGCAGACCATGCGGGTAGACGTCTGGGTCCACCCACCAGTCGCCGAGACCCGCATTATCGTCTCGCCGTCCGCGGAACCAGCCGTCGTCGAGCACGAACCGCTCGACCCCCAGGTCGGCAGCCGCGTGGGCCAGAGACACGAGCCGGTCGTGATCGTGGTCGAAGTACGTGGCCTCCCACGTGTTCAGCACCACCGGCCGGGCTGCCCCTGGGTGCGGGGCATGTGACCTGACCCAGGAGTGCAGCCGTGCGCTCATCTCGTCCAGGCCTTGGACGGCGCACGAGCCGAACAGCCAGGGTGTCGTGTAGCCCTCGCCCTGACCCAGCACCACCTCGCCCGCTCCGAGCAGCTCGCCGCCCCCGAGCAAGGACTCTCCCGAGGCCGTCCGTTCGGCATAGATCGAGTGGTCTCCGCTCCATGCGACGTGAACGCCCCAGAGCGCGCCGCAGCGGAACGAGAACCCCGGCGTGCCGGCGACGAGCAGCAGCGTCGCATCGTGACCGGGGCGGCCGTGCCGAGACTCGCGCGACAGCTTGCCCTGGTGCCATGGGTGTCGTTGCGGGGCACGCTCACGGATCCAGCGCCCGGTGAGGTCCAGCAGCTCGGTGGCCATCGCGGGGACCGGCAGCATGTTGCGCACCGCCGCGATGGCGTACTCGCCCGGCGCGGTGTTGGTCAGAGTTGTCCGGACGCGAACCAGCCCGGCGGGCGAGATGCCCAGCTCGATGTCGACGCTCAAGCCGGCATCCTCGTCATGGGCAGACGCGATCGCCGTGGCGTCCTCGGCGGTAACGGCAACCGTCCAGCCGGTCAACTGTGGCGTCTGTGCGACCGGCTCTCCCGTCATCCGGAACCCCTCGACGGCCGGCGTCCCGGTGAAACCCGACGCAGCCTCCGGCAGAACGGCGAAGGAGCGAGGCGAGTCCAGTGCGGACTGGGGAATGCCCGGCCGGCGCAACTCGGCGAGAGCCGCCAGGTCGGCTGGAGCCAGCGGCCCCAGATCGGCGCCCCAGTGACGGAGAACCGGCGCACCGCGCGATGAGGGCGTGAGCAGCAGGCTCACGCCCCCATTGCGGAGGTGGATCGGGTCCAGGCTCAACCCTTGACGGCTCCCGAGGTCAGACCACGGACGAAGTACCGCTGCAGGGCGAAGAAGACCAGGACCGGCACGACCATGGAGATGAACGCCCCGGCGGTCAACAGCTCCTGGCCCTGTCCTTGCGAACCCAGCAGCTGCTGCAGCTTGACGATCACCGTGCTGTTGTCGGACTTGAGGAACAGCTTCGCGATCAGCAGGTCGTTCCAGACCCAGAGGAACTGCAGGATCGCGAACGCCGCCAGCACCGGCACCGACATCGGCAGGATCAGCCGCCAGAACGTCTGGTAGTGCGTGGCTCCGTCAATCTTCGCGGACTCGATCACGGTACGCGGCAGCGTCGTCATGTAGTTCCGCAGCGTGTAGATCGCCAACGGCATACCGAAACCGGTGTGCAACAGCCAGACCGCGATGTACTGCCCCGAGATTCCGAGACCGTTCGGGCCGAGCAGGTTGAGCATCGGCGAGAACGCCACCTGGATCGGGACCACGAGCACGGCCACCACGAGCACGAAGATGACGTCCTTACCGCGGAAGTCCATGAACGTGAACGCGTAAGCGGCGAAGGCTGCGAACAGGATCGGGATGATCGTGGCCGGGATCGCCACCAGGATGCTGTTGAGGAACCCTGAGCCGAGATCGGCGTCCTGGAAGACGGTCTTGTAGTTGTCGAACGTCCAGCTCGTGCCGAACGGGTTGAACAGCGCACGCCACCACCCCGACTCAGTCGCGTCGATCCGGTCGCGGAAGGACGTCACGAGAAGCCCGACCGTGGGAAGCGTCCACAGCACCACGAGCACCACCATCGTGATGATCGCGGGCCAGCTGCGACGGCGTCCGTCGCGCATCACCATGAGACTCATCAGTTCATCTCCTCCGCCCGGAAATGCCGCACCTGGTAGTACAGGACCGGCGTGACGGCGAGCAGCAGGATCACCACGATCGCGGAGGCCCGGCCGGCCTGGTCGTTGGCGAACAGCTCGTTGAAGAACAAGTTGGCGATCACGTTGCTCTTGAAGTTGCCGTTGGTGAGCACGTACACGATGTCGAACACTTTGAGCACGAGGATGACCACCGTGATGTAGACGGTGATCATCGTGCCCTTGATCTGTGGGACGACGACCTGCCAGAAGATCTTCCACTCATTGGCACCGTCGATCCGGGCTGCCTCGAGCGTGTCCTCAGGGACGCCCTTGATGGCCGAGGACAGCAGGATCATCGCGAAGCCGACCTGCAGCCAGACCAGGATCACCATCATGAGGATGGAGTTGAGCCGGAATCCGGAGTCCTGCAACCACGTCTGCGGGTCACCACCGAAGCTCGTCCAGATCGCGTTCAGGAGTCCCGTCTGTGCCTGGTCCGGGCTGTTGTAGTAGTAGACGAGACCCCAGATCGCCGACGCACCGACGAACGAGATCGCCATCGGCACGAAGATGAACGACTTGGCGACCTTCTCTCCCGTCGTCGACAGCTTGTCGGCGAGCACGGCCACCACGAGCCCGATCGCCACTGATGCTGCCGGCACGATCAGCAGCCACAGCAGGTTGTTGAACAGGGACTGCCGGAAGACGCTCTCGGTAAAGATCTCGCGATAGTTGTCGAACCCGACGTACGCCGTGCTGTCGGCGTTGGCGAAGGAGTAGTTGATCGTCTGGATCGCCGGGTAGAGCAGCATCACCGAGATGAAGGCGACCCCGGGCAGCACGTACGCGTACGGCATGACCAGCTGTGACCACCGCGACGGCAAGCCCTCGACGAACATGTTGAGGAAGTAGAACAGGACAGCCGCGCCACCGACACCGGCCACCAGCGCCAGGAGGCCGATCGACAACCTTGCCGGGATACTTCTCCGGGTAGTAGCCGAAGGACAGGAACAGGTTGGCCAGGCCCCACGCCACCAGCACCATGCCGGCGATGCCGATCCCGATCTTGGCCCAGTTGGCGCCTTCGGGTGCAGTCGATTCCTCTGGGCTGCCTACCGGTGCCTCGGCGATCGCAGTACCGCCGCTCATGACGCCGGCCACGAGTCGTTGATCTGGGTCGTGACCTCCTCGGAGCTCTTGCCTCCAGCCCATTCGACCATGCCGGTCCAGAACGACCCGGACCCGACCTCCTTGGGCATGACGTCGGACGCGTCATAGCGGAAGACGTCTGCGCTGTACGCGATCTCCGCCATCTTGCGGGTCGTGTCATTCGGGTAGTTCGACTGGTCGAAGGTCGTGTGCGGCGAGAGCCACCCGCCGGCCTGCGCCCACTGCGCGCCGAACTTGTCGGAGGTGAGGAACTGCATGACCTTGATCGCGTCGGGGTCGTTGCCGTTGAACAGGGCGGCGATGTCGCCACCACCCATGATCGGCTGTCCTTGGTAGCCACCGTCGTAGGGCGGGTAGACGAAGATGCCGACGTCCTTGTCCAGGTTGGCCTGCACGTCCTTGGGCAGGAACGTGGTGATGAAGTTGCCCTGACGCATGAGATAGCACTTCGGCGGGCTCTGGAACGCCGGGTTCATCGCATTGCCGAAGTCCTCATTCAGGACTGTCTTGACCCCACCGTAGGTGAGGCCGCTACCGAACATCAGCTTCCGGTACTCGTCGAAGGACTTGACGATCTTGGGGTCGTTGAACGGGATCTCGTGCGTGACCCACTGGTCGTAGACGTCAGGCCCCCACATCCGGAGCACGAGCTCTTCGATCCAGTCGGTGCCGACCCAGCCGGTCGCCTGGTCGGACCCCCACGTCATGCACCACGGTGCCGTGCCGCTCGCCTTGATCTTGTCGGCGATGCCCGCGAGCTCCTGGATCGACTTCGGCGCGGTTGAGTAGCCCAGCTTGTCGTACGCCGCCTTGGGGTACCAGACGATGCTCTTGACGGCCAGGCGCATCGGTGCACCGTAGACGCGGCCGTTGAGACGAGCCGCGTCCAGGAAACCGGGCACCAACGTGCGGTCGAGCGAGTCGTAGTCGAGGAACGTGTCGATCGGCTGGACCTTGCCCTGGGCCGCCAGTTCGAGGAGTCCGCCCGGCTGCGGGAACAAACCGATGTCCGGTGCGTCACCGGAGTTGACCTTCTGCTTCACGGTCGTGGTGAAGTCCTGGTCAGAGGTGTACTGGATGTCGATCCCGCTCGACTTCTCGAAGTCGACGAGTGACGCCTCGAAGTTCTTTTGCTCATCGCCGCCGAACGCGCCCAGGATCGTGACGACCTTGTCGCCGTCCGGGCTGCCTCCATCCACGTAGCCGTTGAGCCCGGCCGCGCCCGCACTCGACGGCATTCGGATCCTGAAGACACCCGGTTGTGACCATGGCCACCGCTGCCAACAAGCCGCCGACTGCCATCCGCTGCCTGATCGATCGTTTCATGATCCTCCTCCAGCCGGCGCCACACTCCGAACCGCGTGTGACGGCCACCACATGACCTCTGTCTATCGCGCCAGGAGTCCGATTGTCCACGGTTGGTCACCTGTTGAGCACGCCTCGCAATCGCGCCGCCCGACTTTGTCGCGATGGCGCCGCTCGGCCCCGTCCCTGTGGCTTTGTTTGGGTGGTTCCGGTTGTGTGGTCCTTACCAGGGCGGAATGTGCCGGTAGCACCCCAGCTCAAACCCAGCCCCTGTGTCGCGTTCGGCGACGTCGCAAGGAACTACGCGTCGATGGCGTCGAGGTCGAGCTCGTACGCGCCCTTGACGATGAATTCCTTGCGCGGCGCGACGTCGTTGCCCATCAGGAGCTCGAAGATCTGCTCGGCACCCTCGGCGTCGTCGATCGTGATGCGACGCAGGGTGCGGTGGCGCGGGTCCATGGTGGTCTCGGCGAACTGGTGCGCGTCCATCTCGCCGAGGCCCTTGTAGCGCTGGACGGGGTCCTTCCAGCGCACGCCCTTCTTGCTGAGCTCGGCGAGCTTGCGCTGCAGCTCGTCGTCGGAGTACGTGTAGATGTACTTGTCCATCCCCTTCTTGGGATTGGTGAGCTCGATGCGGTGCAGCGGCGGCACCGCCGAGTAGATCCGCTTGGCTTCGAGCAGTCCGCGCATGTGCTTGTGGAAGAGCGTCGCCAGCAGACACCGGATGTGCGAGCCGTCGGTGTCGGCGTCAGCCATGAAGATGATCTTGCCGTAGCGCGCCTGATCGAGGTCGAAGGTGCGACCGCTGCCGGCTCCGACGACCTGGATGATCGACGCACACTCGGCGTTCTGCAGCATCTCCCCGGCCGACTTCTTCTGCGTGTTGAGGATCTTGCCGCGGATCGGCAGGAGTGCCTGGTACTCCGAGTCGCGGGCCAGCTTGGCCGTGCCGAGCGCGGAGTCTCCCTCGACGATGAACAGCTCGCTGCGCTCGACGTCGTTGCTGCGGCAGTCGGCGAGCTTCGCCGGCAAGGCGCTGGACTCGAGCGCGTTCTTGCGCCGCTGCGTGTCGCGCTGCTGCCGCGCCGCCACGCGGGTCCGGGCCGCACTGACGACCTTCTCGAGCAGGGCGCGGGCCTGCGGCTTCTGACCCTTCTTGTTCGACGTGAGGAAGGCCTTGAGCTCTGACGCGACGATCTTGGTCACGATGCGCTGGGCAGCCGGTGTGCCCAGCACCTCCTTGGTCTGCCCTTCGAACTGAGGCTCGGCCAGCCGGACCGTGACCACTGCCGTCAAGCCCTCGAGCACGTCGTCCTTCAGCAGGTCGGACTCCCCTGCCTTCATCAGGCCACGTGTCTGGCGGACGACGTCGTTGAAGGTCTTGGTCAGCGCACGCTCGAAACCGGAGACGTGAGTGCCGCCCTTCGGGGTGGCGATGACGTTGACGAACGAGCGGACCTCGGTGTCGTAGCCCTGGCCCCATCGCAGCGCGACATCGACGCCGAGCTCTCGCTCGACGTCCTGCGGAGTCATGTGCCCCTGTTCGTCGAGCACTGGCACCGTCTCGGTGAAGTTGTCGACGCCCTGCAACCGGAGGATGTCGGTGACCTTCTCGTCGGTCGCCAGGTATTCACAGAACTCGCCGATGCCACCGTCGTGACGGAACGTCTCTTCGATGACCTCGTCACCGCGTTCGTCGCGGATGACGATTGCCAGTCCGGGCACGATGAACGACGTCTGCCGGGCCCGGGTGGCGAGCTCGTCGTACGTGTAGGTCGCGTCAGGAGTGAAGATCTGCCGGTCGGGCCAGAACCGGATGCGCGTGCCGGAGACTCCCTTCTTGACCCTCCCGAGCTTCGTCAGACTCGCCGGCTTCGGCGTGAAGTCGGCCGACGCGCCGTCACCGGAGAAGACGCCCGGCACACCCCGCTGGAAGGACATGCCCCAAGCCGCTGGGCTGCGGTCGACCACGACGTCGAGCCGGGCGGACAAGCGCGTTGACGACAGAGGCGCCGACGCCGTGCAGACCACCTGTGGCGACATACGAGCCGCCACCGAACTTGCCGCCCGCGTGCAGCTTGGTGAAGACGACCTCGACTCCGGAGAGACCGGTCTTGGGTTCGAGGTCGACCGGGATGCCTCGGCCGTCGTCGCGTACCTCGACGGACCCGTCGGCGAACAGGACGACGTCGATCCGGTGGCAGACACCGGCCAGGGCCTCGTCGACACCGTTGTCGATGATCTCCCAGACGCAGTGCATGAGCCCGCGGGTGTCCGTCGAACCGATGTACATCCCGGGTCGCTTGCGGACGGCTTCGAGGCCCTCGAGGACGAGCAGATGACGGGCGTTGTACGACGCATCGACGGCAGAGCCTCGGGTGGGCACGGAACTCCTTACGGCACGGCGGTGACGACGACGGACATGAACTCGCAAGAGCGGTGGACCGACCCTGTCCCGCACGGTGACAACAGTCACGTCCGGCGCACGGATCTGCCTGTTGGGAACGATACCGGGGACCCACCGACACCCCTGACCACCACGCCGCAGGATGGGCGAAGAGAGGGGGTCCGTGACGGTCCGTGGCGGTGCGTGCACCCAGACGGACAAAGGGCCTCAACCGTTCGGGCCATTTCCCCGACACGCGGCCACAATTTGGATACTTCTCCCACGGATGGCACCGTCGGAGGTCCACCATGCGTCGTAAGGTCAAATGCACCATCGACCGACCAGCACCATCCAGGATCGCCCCGGCGTCGAATCACCAACGTCGGAAGATCTGGCACAGCAGTAGTCTCAGCAAGCGGTAGGCGTCACACCCCGGAATACCGGCCCTGGTTGAATGGTTGTTCCCCGGTGGAGTCGCCAAGAGAACGAGAAGAGGCCCACGTGACCACAGCCGTTGCACCAAGCCCGCAGTTCACCGCGCTCGACCGCTGTGACCGCTGCGGAGCTCAGGCATACGTGCGCGTCGAGCTGACCAGCGGTGGAGAGCTCCTGTTCTGCGCCCACCACGCGCGAGAGCACGCCGAGAAGCTGCAAGCCATTGCGGCATCGATCCACGACGAGACCGGCCAACTGACCCAGACGCCGAGCACTGCACCCGACGACGAACTCTGACGCACCGCCAGCCGCGCTCTGTTCGGGCGCGCTGACCGAAGGCGCTCAGCCCACCAAGACGTACAGTGGCGGCCACCGACAGGTGGCCGCCACTTTCGCGTCGTTGAGCACCAGGCGGGGCGAGTCAGCTTCGACGGTCAGTCCGGCAGCATGTGCAGGCGGACGACGGTGCCGCTCGCGAACACCCGGATCTGCACGAGATCGCAGAGCTGGTTGACCATCCACAGACCTCGTCGTCCCAGGCTGTCCGGCAGGGGTTCCTCGCGGCCGACGAGCGGGTCGTCGAGCTTGCCCTGGTCGCGGAACTCACAGACGACGCCGCCGCTCTCGGACCACGCCCGGAAGATTCCCGTACCGCCACCGTGCACCACGCTGTTGGTGGCCACCTCGCTGGCCGCGAGTGCCAGGTCGTAGCTGCGCTCGGGGCCCAGGCCGCCTGCCGACGCAGCCACCGTGACCAGGCCTCGGACTGCGTGCAGCTCGTCCAGCCCGAACTCCATCTCACGCGCGGCAGCCGGACGGCTCGGGCAGCGGCGTGTGCAGGTGCGTCTGGGTCAGTTGCTCGATCCCGGCTGACTCGTCCGGCCGCACCGAGCCGTCCTTCTTCACGAGGGGGTGGCTGCGCGCCGCCTCGGACAGGACCGGCTCGGAAAGCGTGCCGACGTCGTACGGGCACATCAGCGTGAGCGAAGGGGACGTGGCCCCGGTGAAGGCCACGTTCAGCAGGGCCTCGTGTCGTTGACACTCGGCCAGCTCGGCGGCGCTACGACCAGCCCAGATGGGCTCTCCGATGCCGCGGACGGCCGGGGCTGACCCCTCGTGCCGGACGACGAAGTCGCGCCATGCGGGGATGATCCGCGCCGGGTTGCGTCCGAGTACAGCCATGTCGGCGAACTCCACCTGCTCGGCCTGGTCGCCGAGCTCCGCGCACAGCAGCGCGATCTTGTCCTTGCCCGCTGCGACGAGTACGGGTTCGCCGGCGTCGATACCGTCGCGGATGAACGGCGTGGTCGCGCGAAGGAAGCCGTTCGCACCCTCGTAGAGCAAGGCCCCATGATGGAACCCCGTCATCGACGGCGTCGCGTCGGACGGCCTCGTCTCCGAGTGCAGGGCCATAGGGCGAATCGTAGTGACCTGAGGCCGCCCCTAACGAAAAAGGTTCCAACTTTCACGCAGCGTCATCGTCAAGACTGCGCTACCCGGGCAAACCGACCACTCAGATGTCGGTGCCATGGGTAGGCGGCCGCGGCGACACTGTCGGAACGAGGTAGTTGGATGACGGTATGACCGTGCGATGGCAGTGCATCTGCGTCAACACCACAGATCCTCGGCGACTCGCGTCGTTCTGGGCCGAGGCACTTGGTTGGCGAACGACCTACGACGAACCTGACGAGGTCGCTCTCGAACCGCCGGCCGGCAGCCCCGAGGACGGCGTCTCGCCCGACCTGCTCTTCCTCAAGGTGCCGGAGGAGAAATCGGGGATCAACCGCCTCCACATCGACCTCCGCCCGGACGACCGTGACGCCGAGGTCGATCGACTGCTCACCCTCGGTGCCACACGCGCCGATGTCGGCCAGGGGCCGGACGTCACCTGGGTCGTCCTGGCCGACCCTGACGGCAACGAGTTCTGCGTCCTGCGCCCGCTGACACCCGAAGAACTCGCCTCCTGACCGCGCACCGCTCACTCGACGCAGAACTCGTTGCCTCCGGGGTCCTGCATGACGACGAAGTCGTCCGCGCTCCGGACGATGGTGGCGCCGAGGTCCACCAGTCGGGCGACCTCGTCCGCGACGCTGCCCGGCGCCCGCAGGTCGAAGTGCAGCCGGTTCTTGGCCGTCTTGGGTTCGGGGACGCGCACGAACCACATGTTCGGCCCACCCCAGCCGGGCGCCTCGACGAACGCCTTCTCGGGCGTTGAGTCCTCGTCGACGTTCGAGCCGAGCGCCGACGCCCAGAACGACGCGATCGTCGTCGGATCCGCGCAGTCGACGGTCACGCTCTTGATGTAGCTCGCGATCATCGGCCGAGTATAGGGATGAGCGAGCGCACCTGCGGCCAGGCGTCGGCGAACCCGGGGTGCAGCGGCAAGTGGTCCACCTCGTCCAGTCCGACCCACGTCAGCGCCTGCTGTTCGCCTACCAAGACGGGCTCCGTCATGCCGACACTGACTTCGGCCCACGCCACGATCGTCGTGTAGCTCCAGCCGCCGTGATCGTCCACGAGCCTCGTCAGCTCGTGTGCACCGCTCAGATCGAGCCCGGTCTCCTCCGCCACCTCGCGCACGGCGGCGTCCCAGGCTGTCTCGCCGGGATGGATCGCCCCGCCGGGGACAGACCAGGTGTTTCCATGGTGAACCCAGTCGGCACGGTGCTGCAGCAAGACGTCGGACCGGGGCAGGACTTCATCGCGTCGTACGACGGGTGAGCAGCAGACCGGCCGCCCCCATCGAGCCCCAATGCCGATGACCCAGGGAACAGCGAGCCCATCGGTTGCTGTCGTGCATGTCGTGACGCTACCGCCGCCGAGACATCGGAATCAGGTCAAGAGGGGCGAACCGCCTCTGGTGGTCCGCGCCGTCGTAGACGGCGTGTCAACTTTCGCGCGGGGGAACACGGTGTCACTGTTGAAATCAGCTCCCGTGCAGCCACACCCCCCAGGTGTGCGGGAGTCAGCCTCACCGGTCGACCCCTCCCTTGGAAGTACCGGCCGGTGAGGCGCTGGGGTGGCCGATGATGGCGTGACCGGGCGCGAAACAGCTCCGTTACGCATGATCGGTCGTGTCACAGCGTGGAAGCATCGATACCGACGGTGACGCTTCCACCCTGGCTTGCCTTTTTCGTCCTGGTTGCAGCTCTAATGTCCGTCCGAACTGGGTCTTTCAAGACCCCGCTAGCCGCGTACCTGCGCCGCTAGCCTGACCCGGTGAGTCGGTGGTCATCCGTCCGTGGCGGCAATGTGGTCATCGGCCTGTCCTGGGGCCTGGTCGGCTATCTGCTGGCCTGGGGGGCCGGCGTCCTCATCTGCATCGCTGACGCCGCCGGCGCCCGCGCCCGCCTTCCACCGCCGGCGTCCTGGCAGATGCGGCTGATCTTCCTGGGCGTCGCCGTATGCGTCGGCACCGTCGCCGGGGTGGCGTCACGCAACTGGGGCGACGCCAGAGAAGGCGCCTGGGTGGCGGGCCGGTTCGCGATGGTTGCGGTGGTGCTCGGCACTGCTCCCGCCTTTCTCCTCGGGATCGTTCACGAAGGGGAGTTCGTCGCACGCCTGCCACCCGGGGCCGACAAGGCGACCTCGCTGCGGTATGGCCACGACGCCTGCAACTGGCTGGCCGCTCAGCGGTGGGGCCGCTCCCCTGGGCCTGAGCGCTTGGCCAAGCGGCGCATCAAGCCCGTCATCACCGCCGTGTGGACCCCTCCCGAGGGTGAGGACCAGCTGAGCAACTCAGCGAAGCGGCTCGAGGTCTACTACATCGAGCACGTGGACTCGATGACGGCGGAACCGTTGTCGAAGGACGAGCGTGCCCGGGTCAAATTCACCGCACTGGCCTGGATGGAGCTGTGTCCGTTCCAGCTGTGGGTCCACCACCCCATCGGGGGAAAGACCAAGTGAGACAGCCCACAGGCCGGACAGGAGGGTGCTGTCACGTTTCGGGTGGTCCCGCTTCGGCATCGTCGATCCCGAGGACGACCGGGCTGTGAGCGAGGAGCTGGTCGATCTCCTCAGACGTCAGAGGCCCACTGCGGCCGCGCGCCTCGATCGTGAGCCTTGTCAACAACGCGATCTCCTCGAGCCGCTGCGGATCCTGGCGCGGATCGGTGGCGGGTGCAGACTGGTCAGCCATGTCTCACCTCGCCTCCCGCTCCTGGTGACATCGCGTTCCGAGGCAGTCTGGCCACGAGTCCGCTGAGCCCGTCGGGCCATCCATCCGGCTGCCGGAAGCCTACGCTGTCTGCGCCCCTCGAAGTGCGGACATCCTGCGTACGACCCCGTCAGGCAGATGGGTCGGGAAGGGGATAATAGTTCTCGCAGATCGCCTGTGCCATGACCCGCGCGGTGGACCACTCCCAGGTCCGGGGGACGAACCGGTTCGGGCTCAGGCTCCGGACGTATGGCGACGGGTCGTCACCCAGGCTCTCCACCAGATGCAGGGCCAGTCCCGCGGATCCGGAGACGCCGTGCGCGTTGCACCCGGCGGCCATCACCAAGCCACGAACGCCAGCGACCGGTCCGACCAGGAACCGGCCGTCGGGGGTGAAGCCCGGCCATCCACGGAAGACGGTCCGGATGCCAACATCGGCGATGCCCGGAACCAAGCGGGCAAAGCCGCCCGCGAACCCTCCGAGCACCTCCCAGTCGGGTTCTGCCGGGAGTGGCGCCTCGACCGTGACGGCGGCGGGGTCGAGGCTTGTCCCCCGGGGCTCGAACCCGCCACACAGGACGCCGTGACCCTCGCCGCGGGCGTAGACCTGGATCTCCGGGATCCGCAGGCACGGCGTACTCGAGTCCCAGCCGGACAGAGCGTCCGTGACGAAGTACTCGTGCAGGACGGGCACGATCGGCAGCTCGACCCCCGCCGTCCGGGCGAGGGCACCCGCCCAGGGTCCGGCGGCGTTGACCACCATCTCCGTGGCGATGGTGCCCCCCTCCGTCGTGATCCCGTGGACTTCACCATCGGTGACGTCGATGGTCAGGACTCGGGTCCGGGTGACCACGCGCGCGCCCAGCTGTCGTGCCCCGACGAGGTATGCGTCCGTCAGGCTGTTGGGCTGCACGTACCCGTCCGTGGGACACCAGAGGGCCAGCCGGATGTCCGACACATCCTCCAGCTGGGGGCACAGCTGCTGGACCCGATGCGCGTCCACCAGCTCGACCTCCAGCTGCGCCTCAGCGGCCACGTCGGCGATCTGCTCGAGCTCGGTGACGGCGGCCGGCGACATCGCGATCCGGAGGCTCCCGGTCTCGCGCCAGTCGGCCGGGTGGCCCAGCTCGGCCTCGCAGTCGCGGAAGAACTGCACGCTCGACATGGTGAGACGAGTGCGCTCCAGCGTGGTGCGGGACTGGCCGACGAGTCCGGCGGCCTGGCTCGTCGTCTGCGAGCCGGCATCGGCGGCCTCGACGAGCTGAATGTCGCGATAGCCGGCGCGGGCGAGGAAATAAGTGGCGGCGGCACCAACCGCCCCACCACCCACCACCGTGACCTGGCAGTCAGTCGGCTCGCGCATGAGGGAAAGACTCCCACGAGCCGCGTCAGCGGCGGTCAGTCCCTCGCCGGGTAGTCCCGCAGTCTCAGCGACCGAGCGTTGTGCGCCGTGTAGACGCACCCATCAGAACGCTGTAAGCCGACATGCTCGACCGACAAATGACCACGTCTGGTGCCAGAACACACACAGCCAGAATCACGCTTAGTCAGGGCGTGGTCCCGATCAAGTCAAGGCGCGGACTCCATCCCGGCCGGCCTATACGGTGACGACAGAATCTCTCATTGCAGCATCTACCACAGGGACTCAACACATGCGCATGCGAGGACGACACGTAACGAGGAAGGTACATCTCAAGACCGCAGCAGTAGTCACAGTCGGACTAGTGACCTCAGTTCTCTTCGCCCTGCGGCCTACAACCTCCACGGCCGACCCGCCGCCAGACCCTCTGACCTGTGCGGGTTACTCAGAGCCTCGAGCGTTCATCGAAGTGCAACAATGGTGGCAACCGACGATCAGCGGCACGGAGGATTTCGGCCACGTCCACCTCGGAGCATGCTTCCCGCGTCCTGGGACTCACGTGAGCGGCACCGTCCACTTCGACTTCGTGGTGAAGCTGCACGACAACCCCGGCGTTCTCCACTTTGTGAGGATTCACGTTCTCGACGGGGCCGGTCGCAACACGCAGGCAGTCCGAGTCAACGTGAACCAGACATGCCCCACACCAGACTGCACCTACGTCGTGCCAGCAGACCTGAACACGAACGTGGCCGCCACAGATGGCTATGCGAACTTCAGGGCAGCGGCCATCGTGATGCATCCCGAGAGCGGTGGCACCAAGAGCTTCGCCGGTGCAGCGTGGCCGCTCTACATCGACAACGGCAAGAGGGTGAGGGACGCGATCAGTCCTCTGCGACTGGCCGGCTCGTCGTGGTACACCGGAGCCCTCTACAACGAGGCAGAGTTTCTGTCGCCTCTCCCGGACGCGCCTGTCAGCGGGGTGTGGACGCCCTCAGTGGCGATGCGCCCAGGAGCCGGTGGCAGGACGGGGTTCAGGCATGCGTTCGCCTCGGTCGACCCGTCGTTCCACGCGTCGCCTCCGTCCGACGGATTCGTGGTACTTGACCAGCAGGGCCAGTTCATCGGCAAGCTGTCGATCGACACGACCCAGCTCACCAATGGGCCACACAAGTTGTTCTTGCGCTCTGACGCACCGTGCGACGGGACGAAGGGCAACGACTGCGGGAAGAAGCCGAACGGCACCTCGAACAATGTGTCGACGCATTCGTCGGCGGAGGTCATCCCGTTCGTGGTCCAGAACTGAGGGTCGCGGTCTGAGGGTAAGGCGAATCTGGTCAGCACAGTGGATGCGGCTCAGTCGGCACCACGCCGGATCTCCGACTACTGGCTGTGATCGGCCTATCGCGTTGCCCTCGGTGGGTGAGCTCCCAGCTCGGGACGGCGGCCAAGGGCCATGACTTAGCCCTGAACTGCGGAAATCCTCAGGTCCTACCGTGAGCCTCAGTCGAGGTAGTCGCGGAGGACCTGGGAGCGGGAGGGGTGCCGCAGCTTCGACATCGTCTTGGACTCGATCTGACGGATCCGCTCACGTGTGACGCCGTAGACCTTGCCGATCTCGTCGAGCGTTTTGGGCTGGCCGTCGGTCAGCCCGAAGCGCATCGAGACCACTCCGGCTTCGCGCTCCGACAGGGTGTCGAGCACCGCATGCAGCTGCTCCTGGAGCAGGGTGAAGGACACGGCGTCCGCGGGCACGATGGCCTCGGAGTCCTCGATCAGGTCGCCGAACTCCGAGTCGCCGTCCTCGCCGAGAGGCGTGTGCAGCGAGATCGGTTCACGGCCGTACTTCTGGACCTCGACGACCTTCTCGGGCGTCATGTCGAGCTCCTTGGCGAGCTCCTCGGGCGTCGGCTCGCGACCCAGGTCCTGAAGCATCTGGCGCTGGACGCGGGCCAGCTTGTTGATGACCTCGACCATGTGCACGGGGATGCGGATCGTGCGGGCCTGGTCGGCCATGGCGCGGGTGATGGCCTGCCGGATCCACCAGGTGGCGTACGTCGAGAACTTGTAGCCCTTGGTGTAGTCGAACTTCTCGACCGCGCGGATCAGGCCGAGGTTGCCCTCCTGGATGAGGTCGAGGAACAGCATGCCGCGACCGGTGTAGCGCTTGGCGAGCGAGACAACGAGCCGAAGGTTGGCCTCGAGCAGGTGGTTCTTCGCGCGCCGGCCGTCCTCGGCGATCCAGCCGAGCTCGTCGAGCATCTTGGCCGACACCTTGTTCTCGCGGGCGAGCTTCTCCTCGGAGAACAGGCCGGCCTCGATGCGCTTGGCGAGCTCGACCTCCATCTCGGCGTTCAGCAGCGGCACCTTGCCGATCTGCTTCAGGTAGTCCTTGACCGGGTCTGCGGTGGCCCCGGCGACCGTGACGGTCTGCTCGGGCTCGTCGGCCTCGTCCGCCTCGGAGATCGTGAAGCCCTGCTTCTCGTCCTCCTTCAGCGTCGGGTCGGTCTCGAGATCCTTCTCGAACACGGAGTCGTCGATGTCAGCCAGCGACTTCTTGCCTTCGGCATCGACCGGAGCGTCGACCAGAATGGCGGCGGCCTCGATCTCGGGCTGCGGCTCCTCGCTCCCGGCCTTCTTGGCGGGAGCCGACTTGGCTGCCTTCTGCGCGGCCGGCTTTTCGGCGGCCGTGGACCGGCTCGAGGTCTTGGTGACCGAGGCGGCCTTCTTCGCGGCCGGCTTGTCCTTGGTGGAGGTGTCGTTCTTGGCTGCGGCCTTCTTCGCCGGGGCCTTGGTGGCCGGCGCCTTCTTCGCTGCAGCCTTCTTGGCCGCTGCGGTCACCGTGGCTCGCTTCGTCGCCGCCGCCGCCACCTGCTTCGGGTGCACGGATTCCTCCGCCCCGACTGCCACACTGACACCCTGAGCCGCCAGGTGCTTCAGCAGCGCCTTGCGCTGCGCCGGGCTGACCTCGGCGTCCTCGCAGGTGCTTCGGATGTCGTTCGGCGAGACCTGCCCGTCGCGTTGGCCCTGGGCGATGAGGCGTACCACCGAGGTGTGGGAAAGCAGCGAATCTGGAAGGGTGCGGGACGTGCTCGGCGACACGAACGTCCTCTCGTAGATGAATCGGGGGCGCGGCAAAGCCCGGTCACGTCAAGATGCCGCGCCTCCTATTGTGACACGAACCAGGCGGTGCTCAAGCCACGCCCCGGCCCGTGGCGAGTACGGCGGTCACGACATCCAGGCAGCGATCGAGTTCTTGTTGGGTGACCCCGCCGAACCCCAGCACGATGCCGTCCCGACGGTCGGTTCGGCCGTAGGCCGACAAGAGCGGTACATCGAGGTCTGCACCCCTGGCCGCCGCCGCGACGGACCGGGCGAGCGAGCCGGGCAACGGGACCGTCACGTACATGCCGGCTCCAGCGCCGTGCACCGGCGCGTACGGTGCCAGCCGCTCGCGGACGAGCTCGCTGCGTTCGGCGTAGACCCGGCGCGCCGAGCGAATGAGCCGGTCCACGTGGCCGTCGCGCAGCATCGCGAGAAACGCGCGCTGCACCGGCCAGCTCGAATGGTCGTGCCGCCTGGCTCGCCGGTCCGCCAGCTCGGCCACCAGGTCGCGCGAACCCACGAGCCAGCCGATCCGGAGGGCTGGATGCACGGCCTTGGCGGCCGTTCCGAGGTAGATCACGTCAGGTGACAAGGACGCGAGCGCAGGCAGCGGAGCCACGTCGTACCGGAACTCCGAGTCGTAGTCGTCCTCGATGATCAGTGCCCGTCGGCGCTCCGCCTCGGCCACCAGGGCGACCCGCCTCGAGGCCGACATCGTGACGCCGGTGGGGTGCTGGTGCGCCGGCGTGACGTACACCGCGCGGACTCCGCCGGGGCAGGCCGCCAGCGCAGCGACGCAGATCCCCTCGCCGTCGACCGGGATGTCGACGACGTCGAACCGGGCCGAGCGGGCGACCTCGACGGCCGCCCGGTAGCCCGGATCCTCGATGGCCACCGTCCCGCGGCCGAGCAGCTCGAGAACGAGGGCCAGTCCGTGGGTGGTGCCCGATGTCACGAGCACCTCGTCTGCGGTGCAGGCGACGCCTCGCCGGCGGGCGACGTACGCCGCCAGGTGCTCGCGCAGCTCCGCGATCCCCGCCGGATCGGGGTAGCCGCGGGGCATGGTCGCGTGCGCCACCTCCCGCCACGCGCGTCGCCAGCCCCCATCCAACCGAGGATCCACGTACGGCGTACCGGTGTCGAAGCTGACCCGGTCCGCCGACCTGTCCACGCGGGAGCCGGAGCTGGCCCCCGGCCGGGCACGCGCCTTCGGTCCGCCCACGTCGCCCACGAAGGTGCCGGCGCCCGTGCGCGTGACGAGCCAGCCCTCGGCGACGAGCTGGTCGAAGGCCGCCTCGACGACGGCCCGCGCAACGCCCAGGTCGGCCGCGAGCGATCGCGAGGACGGCAGTCGCTGCCCCGGGTCCAGGAGCCCATGCGAGACGTGGTCACGGATCTGCCGAGCCAGCTGGACCGGAAGCGTGTCCCGGCTCCCACGCGCGAGCGTGAGGGCGAGCGGCGTCGGTGAAGGGTTGGTCACCATACCTCCAGACCACAGTGGGTCGGTTTCTCCGAGTGGCCTACCAAACTCGATAGGGATTGGCCCGTGTCAGTATGCCACTCGGGAGCGCACACTGGACTCGTGACGACGACGAACGCCACTGGCGCCCCCTCCCCCACGACCCGCACCGACGTGCGCAGGCATCCCGAGCGGGCAAGCACCGAACGCGCCGATCTGCTGGCGATCCTCGAAGAGGCCGTCGTCTGTCACGTCGGAGTGCTCAGGTCAGATCCGTCCGGCACGGCCCATCCCGTCGTGCTGCCGATGGCGCTGGCGGTCAACCCCGACGGTCCCGACACGGGCGGAACTCTCTACCTGCACGGATCAGTCGCCGCGGGTCTGCTCACGACCACCCGAGAACACGAGATCTGCGTGACCGTGACCCATATCGACGGTCTCGTGCTGGCCCGGTCGGCCTTCCACCACTCGATGAACTACCGCTCGGCCGTGGTGATCGGGCGTGCGCGCCCTGTGGTCGATGACCAGGAGAAGCGCACTGCCCTCGACCTCATCGTGGACCACCTCGTACCCGGCCGGTCGACCACGTTGCGGGCGCACACGCGCAAGGAGCTGGTGGCCACCGCAGTGCTGGCGCTGCCCTTGGAGGAGGCCTCGGTCAAACGGCGTACCGGCGGGGTCTCGGACGACCAGAACGACATCGACGCAGGGGTCTGGGCCGGGGTCGTCCCGTTGCGCCTCGCCGCGGCTGAGCTCCAGGTAGACCCGGACGCACGCGGCACCGCGGTGCCCGACGACGTACGACGACGCCACCGACAGCTGTCCTGACTCCGGGACTGACGGCGTCAGGTCTTGACGGTGTGGGCGGCCTTGGCAGCCTTCTGTTCGCGTTTGAAGCGGCGTACGCGCTCGAGGGATTCAGGGTTTCGTACGTCGGCCACCGACCGATAGGAACCCTCCTCGGCATAGGCGCCAGCAGCCCTTTCCCACCCGTCCGGACGCACGGCGAGCTGTTTGCCGAGCAAGGCGATGAAGATCTGCGACTTCTGCTTGCCGAATCCGGGCAGTGCCTGCATCCGGCGCAACAGCTCAGCGCCCGACTCTGCGCTCTCCCACAGCGCCGCGGTACGACCCGCATAGTGCTCGACGACATGCGCGGCCAGCTCCTGGATACGCGCAGCCATGGCACCGGGGAACCGGTGCACGGCTGGGGGCGTGGCGCACACGGCCGCGAACTCCTCCGGGGGTGCACCTGAGATCGTCTCGGGGTCGAGGGTGCCGAAACGGTCGAGAATCTTCGCCGGCCCGGCGAACGCGCGTTCCATCGGGAACTGCTGGTCGAGGAGCATCCCTGCCAGCAGTGCGAACGCGTTGGTCGAAAGGACTTCGTCGGCCGCCTCGTCCTGGGCGATCTGCAGCGTCACTCCGCGGCCTTGACCGCCAGCACCGGACACGGTGCGTCGAGGAGGATGCGCTGTGCGTTGCTCCCGAGGATGAGCTTGCCGACAGGGCTGCGCCGACGCAGCCCGATGACGATGAAGTCGGCCGAGACTTCGGCTGCCACGTTGATCAGGTCCTCGGCGGGATCCATGCCGCGTACGAGCTGGCGGATCTCGTGCTCGATGCCGGCCTTCGTGAGCTGGTCGCGCACCTCTTCGAGCGCGGTCTCGACCTCTTCGGCGTCTTCTCGATCGAACTCGCGTCCGCCACGGTGGGAGTTCACGACCACGAGGCTGGCGTCACGACGCTTGGCCTCTTCGGCGGCCAGGCGCAGCGCCGCATGACCCTCGGCCTTCGGCACGTAGCCCACCACGATGACACCCATGAATTGCTCCTTCTCCGTGGCGCCGCCTGCCCTGCGCCGTTGATCGTGGGCCGAACGCTACCGGACGATCCCTCGCGCCGGTATGCCTCGGAAGGGCGGCATGGACCGCCCAGCCGGATGCGCCTGTTCAGTCAAGCGGCCACTCGTGGACGGGGAGGTTGGCATGCATGTGTTCGCTGTAGCGCCGCACGACCTCCCGTAACGCGTCGAAGCGATCGGTCGCACCGGAGTCGAACAGCCGGTGGAACATCTGCGACTGCCACGTTGCGCCGTTGCGTCCGGTCAGGCAGCGCTGTTCGATGATGCCGAGCAACCGGTCGCTGTCGGCGGCTTCCATGCCCCATCGGTCGAGACCGTCCTTGGCCCGCGGAAGCAACCGTCGAAGAACGAGCTCGGCAGCTCCGACCGATCCGAGCCCGGGCCAGTAGACCTGCGCGGTGATCCCCTCGGTCGCACCCGTGTGGAAGTTCTCCTCCGCCGCCGAGAACGACATCTGTGACCACAGGGGACGCTCGTCCTCGGCCAGCGAACGCACCAGGCCGAAGTAGAAGGCCGCGTTCGCCATCATGTCGACCACCGTCGGCCCGGACGGCAGGACGCGGTTCTCCACGCGCAGGTGCGGCACACCACGGACCACGTCGTACACCGGGCGGTTCCATCGGTAGATGGTGCCGTTGTGCAGACGGAGCTCCTGCAGCGCCGGGGTGTCGCCCTTGTCGAGGACGGCGACCGGGTCCTCGTCCTCGGTGATCGGGAGCAGCGCCGGGAAGTACCGGACGTTCTCCTCGAACAGGTCGAAGATCGAGGTGATCCAGCGCTCGCCGAACCACACGCGGGGGCGCACCCCTTGCGACTTCAGCTCCTCGCTCCGAGTGTCGGTGGCCTGCTCGAAGAGCGCGATCCGTGTCTCGGCCCACAGCTCCTTGCCGAACAGGAAGGGTGAGTTGGCACCGAGCGCGAGCTGGATGCCGGCGATCGCCTGCGACGCGTTCCAGTACGCCGGGAACTCGTCCGGGCTGGTCTGCAGGTGGAGCTGCATCGAGGTGCACGCGGCCTCGGGCATGATCGAGTCGGCCGTGACCAGCAGCCGGTCGACGCCACGGATCGCGATCTCGAGATCCTCCCCGCGCGCCGCAAAGATCTGGTCGTTGAGCAGCCGGTAGCGCGGGTTGGCCGACAGCGTGTCGGTGTGCATGTGGGAGGTCTGCAGCGTCGGCAGGATGCCGACGGTGACCATGTGGGCCCCGACGCTGCGAGCCTTCTCTTCCGCTGCGTTGAGGCTGTCCCGCACGTTGTCCTCGAACGCCTTGATCCCGCCGCCCGACAGCCGACGCGGGGCGACGTTGATCTCGAGGTTGAACTGGCCGAGCTCGGTCACGAAGTCAGGGTCGGAGATGGCATCGAGCACTTCGGCGTTCTTCATCGCCGGGTCGCATGCGTCGTCGACCAGGTTGAGCTCGACCTCGAGGCCCGTCATCGGCCGCTCGACGTCGAAGCGGGACTCGCGCAACATTCGTGCGAACACGTCGAGGCACTGCCTGACCTTGTCGCGGTAGCGACGTCGGTCCTCGCGTGTGAATTCCCGGCGCTCGACCTCTTGGCCCATCGTCGGTCCTCCTCACGGGACGTCACGGCGGAGCGGCCAGCGGGCCGCCGTCTGCCGCCAGCCTGCCGTGCTTCGTCGGTCGCCGCCACCACCTCCGCAAAACATCTCATCGGCGGGCCGTGCGCTCGACGCCGCGGACGGTCAGGCGAGCTGCTCGCGCACACGGTCCCAGATCGACGGATTGATACTGGCTTCGCACGCGTCGAGCAACAGCACGGCCATCGAGTAGTTCGGATGGACGTCGAGCACGCGTTCGGCCGCGTGGGAGGCGAGGACGCCACGCCCGGACAGCCAAGCGGCGAAGGCGGTCAACCCGCCGACGGGGGCCATCAGCTCATCGGGAGTGGCTCTCAGCAGGTGCAGCCACAGGGCGTAGTGGTCCGGCGCGTTGTCGCGCGTCATCATCGCCCAGACGGCGTCGCGTTTGTGCACCTCCTGCACGGCATGGACCAGGGCCACCTGATCCATCGGCTCCAGCGCCGCTGGATCTGACAACCCCTCGAAGACCCGCTCGCTCAAGGCAGCGATGTCCAGCACAGGTGGCAGGGTCACCGTCGTCGCAGCGTCGAAGGCGTCCTGGCGGGCACCGTCAGGGGTGAACTGGGCCCGCAGCGACTCGCGGCTGGGCGCCCGTGAAAGCCCGGCCAGAACAGCCTCGGCCGCCACCTCGGACGCCTGGGCGTCGTACGGAACACCGGTGGTCGGGCAGCACCCGGGGTCGGAGCAGACGTAGGACCACCAGCGCTCACCGTCGGCACGCACGGCGTCGGAGACCCGCACACCGTCGTTGCCGAGACGATCGAGGACTGCTCTCATGACGGGATCGGCCACCGCCGCACGGTCGGAGTAGGCGATGAGGATCACCGGGTCGAAGCCGTGCAGCTCGGCCAGGGCGCCCAGATAGGCGGCCGTACGACCGGGTGCGTCGTCCTTGTCTGCTGAGTCGACGAGGTCGATGCGCGCGCACGGTCCGAACCGTTGGCGCGGTCCCTCCAACGCGATGATGACGATGCTGTCCGCCGGATCGAATCCCAACAGGTACGGCACGATCGTCACCGCGTCGCCAGGCGTTCTCACCCTGGTCACGGGGGCGCCCGGACTAGGAGTGGACCGGGATCGGCGGGTAGCGGCGCGAGAGGGCCGGCGACGATTGCTCATGCATCGAGCATCGGAGCGCAAGGACCCGCACACGACGCCTGGAAGCAACCTGTGGACAGCCCGATCCGCGATGATGGTCCTGTGCGTAACGTCGCGTCGATCCTGCATCTGGACCTCGATGCGTTCTTCGCGGCCGTCGAGCAACGCGACAAGCCGTCTCTGCGCGGCAAGCCCGTCATCGTGGGTGGTGTCGGCCAGCGCGGAGTCGTGGCGACCGCGTCTTACGAGGCACGCCGATTCGGTGTCCGATCGGCGATGTCTACCGCCGAGGCACGCTCCCGTTGCCCACATGCAGCGTTCCTGATCGGGCGATTCGACGCCTACCGGGCGTCCAGCCGGCAGGTGATGCGGGTTCTCCGGTCACGCTCCCCGCTGGTGGAACCGCTGTCGCTCGACGAGGCCTTCGTCGACCTGGCAGCCAGTCATGACGAGCTCGACCTGACCGCCGTCGGCCTGTCACGAATCGCCGCAGATCTCAAGGCCGAGGTGCGCGACGTCACCGGTGGACTGACCGCCTCGGTCGGCATCGCCACCTCCAAGCTCATCGCCAAGATTGCCAGTGAGCTCGACAAGCCCGACGGAGCAGTCGTCATCCCGCCCGGGTCCGAGCAGGACCTGCTCGCGCCGATGCAGGTGACGGTGATCCCCGGCGTCGGTCCGGCCACGGCCGGCAGACTGCACCAGGTGGGGGTCGACACCGTCGAGGAGCTGCGGCACCTCAGCGCCGACGAGCTGGTCCGCGTCGTCGGGCAGTCGCACGGGCGGAGCCTCTATGCCCTTGCGCGGGCCGACGACGACCGACCCGTGGTGTCTGAACGCGGCACGAAGTCGATCTCGGTCGAGGACACGTTCGAGGTCGACCTGGTGGACCCGGTGCTGCTCGCCGCCATCATCGACCGGCACGCCCGCAACGTCTGTGAGCGGCTGACGAAGGCCAAGCTTTCCGGCCGGACCGTCACGATCAAAGTGCGACAGCACGACTTCACCACTCTGACCCGATCGACCACGATCGCTGGGCCGACCGACCGCCCTGCGGTCGTCAGCCGACTGGCGCGCGGTCTGCTGGCCGAGCTCGACACGTCTGGCGGGGTACGCCTGCTCGGCGTCGGGGTGTCCGGGCTGGCCGACTGGATCCAGGATGATCTGTTCGTCGACGAAGAGGATGAGCTCGATGCCCCGCTGACCGTCCCTGATGGAGACGGCCACGACCTGGCCGAGACCCGCCCGCGCCACGGCCGCGGCTGGATGCCGGGCATGGACGTCGACCACCCGGACTTCGGGCCTGGTTGGGTCTGGGGCAGCGGCCTTGGCCGGGTGACGGTCCGCTTCGAGACCGCCGAGACCGGTCCCGGCCCGGTTCGGACGCTGGCTGCCGACGACCCTGGCCTCGTGCGTCGGCTGATCCCCGTCGACGACGAGGACCTGCTCAGCGACCCCGTGACCGCTGAAACCGGAGGCGGTCCCCCGGCCGAGCCTGAGCACACGCCGCCAGGGCCGCTGTCTCGATGACTCCGATCACCGGGTAGCCGCCGGTCACCGGATGGTCGGCGAGGAACACCAACGGTTGACCCGACGTCGGCACCTGCACGGCCCCGGTCACGATCCCCTCGCTGGCCAGTTCACCCGATTCTCGTCTGGCCAACGGGCCCTGCCCCTGCAGGCGCAAGGCCGTCCGGTTCGACTTGGGCGACACGGTGTACTCCTGGGCGAACAACCCCTCGCAGGCCTCGGTGGTGAACCAGTCGTCGCGTGGGCCCAGAACGAGCGGCAGCGTCCAGACGGCAGGGACGGGCTCCGGCACTGCCATACCCGGACCTACCTGTGTCTCCGACCACGATCCCAGCTCGAGCACGTCACCGGGCTCGACGGCGGCCGGGCCCGAGTCCGGTCAGGGTGTCGGTCGAGCGGCTGCCGAGGGCAGGTTGATGCCAGGACTCCGCCGGAGATCGCCAGCCACGCCCGCAGGCCTTCGTCGGTCGACCGGACCTCGACCTCCTCACCGGAGCGGACGGACTCACCGAGACCCCACGACGCCGATCGTCCGCCGATGCGCAGTCCCATGACCGCGCCAGTCAGGGCGATGCGCAGGGACGTCTGCGCTCGGAGCCGCACTCCCCCCACGAGGATCTCCAGACCAGCGGCTCGCTCCGGGTTGCCGACCAGACGGTTCGCCAATGCGAGCGCCGTTCGGTCGAGCGCACCGGACGGCGGGACGCCCAGGTGCATCGACCCGGCGCGACCCAGATCCTGGACGAGCAGCAGCGGTCCGGTCTCGTGCACCAGCAGGCTCATCGCTCTGCCGCCTCGAACCGGACCCGGTCACCGGGCTGGAGCAGAGCTGGGCGCTCGCGCTCGGCATCGAACATGACCTCTGACGTGGTGCCGAGCAGCTGCCAACCGCCCGGCATCGATGTCGGGTAGATGCCGCAGTACGGCCCCGCCAACCCGATCGATCCGGCCGGAACCCGAGTCCTCGGATCGGCACGGCGCTGCACGTCCGGCAGGGCAGGGTGACTGGTGCAGTAGGCGAATCCTGGGGCGAACCCGCAGAACGCCACCGTGAACTCCGCCTGCTGGTGACGCTCCACCACCGCGTCCGTACTGCAGTCCCATTGCCGGGCGACCTCGGCGAGATCCTCGCCGTCGTACCGGACGGAGACCGCGACCAGCCGCGAGTCGGCGACCTCCGCGTCGACCGAACGGACCGGACCGGCTGCGCTCAACGCGGACCACCACCGATCCGGATCGACTCCGTCGACCAGCAGGGTGCGGGCGCCAGGTACGACGTCGCGGGGCGTTGGCAGCACGCCGGCTGCGGTGAGACGGCTGACGTGAAGGTAGGCCGCTGCAACATCCTCATCGTCGTCGAACTCGACGAGCAGCGCCTCGGACCCGACGGTGCGCCGCTTCATCGCAGCGCCGCGCCGAGAGCTGCTCGGGCCGCGGCCGCCAGCTCGACGGCGCGTGGTGAGTCCCCGTGGACACAGATCGAGTCGGCCTGTATCGCGAGTGTGCCACCGTCGATCGTTCGCACGGTCCCCTCGGCCAGCAGCTGTCGCACCCGCTCGCCGACCTCGGTGGGGTCCGTGACGAGTGATCCCGCCACTGTGCGGGCGACCAGCCTGCCCGCGGCGTCGTAGGCACGGTCGGCGAAGAACTCGCGCAGCACCTGCCCGCCGCACTCGACCATCAGCCGTTCCGACACCGAGCCCGGCAGGGTCAGGAGCGGCAGCCCGTGTCGGTGCGCGACGTCGACGACCGCCCGCGCCTGCGCCTCGTCCCGCACCGCCCGGTTGTAGAGCGCGCCATGCGGTTTCAGGTAGGACACGGTCGCTCCTACGCTCGACGCGATGGTCTGCAGGCCCTCGAGCTGCTCGGTCAGGTCACGCACCAGGTCGGCGTACCCGATCTCGACGTCGACCCGCCCGAAGTTCTCCCGATCGCGGTATGACGGCTGGGCGCCCACCTCGACGCCACGGTCCAGGGCGAGCCTGCACACGGTTCGCATGGTGTCTGGGTCACCGGCGTGGAAGCCGCAGGCGACATTGACCTGCGTCACGACCTCGATGAGTGCGGCGTCGGTCCCGAAGCCCTCGCCGACGTCGGCGTTGAGGTGATACCGCGCGCTCATGGAAACCATTCTGTCTCGTTCGCACGCAGACCACGGGGGCGGTCCCGACGCGCGGAAGCCGGCAGTGCCGGTGCGGTGGATGTCGCTAGTAGGGTCAGTTCGTGACCGACATGCAGACCTCCCCGATCTCTCCGACCGCGCCCAAGCGTCCCGTCGAGCGAACGCACCACGGCGACACGTTCATCGACAACTACGAGTGGCTGCGCGACAAGGACTCGCCCGACACCCGCGCCTACCTCGAGGCCGAGAACGCCTACGCCGAGGCGCGTACCTCACACCTCTCCGAGCTGCGTGAGGAGATCTTCACCGAGATCAAGCGGCGCACCCAGGAGACAGACCTGTCTGTCCCGAGTCGCAGCGGCAGCTACTGGTACTACCGTCGCACCCTCGAAGGCCAGCAGTACGGGATCGTCTGTCGGGCCAAGGCCGGGGATGGTGACTGGACCCCGCCGAACCTCGAGGCCGGTGTCGACGTACCCGGCGAGGAGATCCTGCTCGACTGCAACGAGCTTGCCGAAGGCCAGGACTACTTCTCGCTCGGCACCCTGACGGTGACGCTCGACGAAACGCTGCTGGCGTACTCCACCGATGTCGTGGGCGACGAGCGCTACACCGTGCGGTTCAAGGACCTTCGCACCGGCGACCTGCTCCCGGACGTCATCCCCAACACCCTGCACGGCGTGAGCTGGTCGAATCCCGGCACCCACCTCTTCTACTCCACCGTGAACGACGCGTGGCGCGCAGACAAGATCTGGCGACACGAGATGGGTACCGACGCCGCCGACGACGTCCTCATCCGTGAGGAGCCCGACGACCGCTTCAACCTCGGGATCACGCGCACCACGAGCGACCGCTATCTCGTCCTCACGTCGCAGTCCAAGATCACCTCCGAGGTGAACCTGCTCGATGCCGACCACCCGACCGACGAGTTCCGCACCGTGATCCCGCGCGTCGAAGGGGTCGAGTACGAGGTCGACCACGCGATCGTCGGCGGCCAGGACCGGCTGCTCGTGCTGCACAACCGGAACGCACTCAACTTCACGCTCGGGATCGGCCCGGTCGGCCTCCAGACGTTCGACGACCTCGACACGGTGATCGAGCACCAGCGGACCGTGCGCCTCACCGACGTGGCAGCGTCCGCCACCACGATCGCGGTCAACCTCCGTGAGAACAGCCTGCACCAGGTGCGTGTGTTTCCCCTCGGGCCCGACGGACTCGGACTCGGAGCCAACATCGCCTTCGACGAGGAGCTCTTCGAGGCGTCAGCCAGCGGATTCTCCGACTGGAACCAGCCGTTCGTCCGGCTGTCCTACGGGTCGTTCGTGACACCGGCGTCCGTCTACGAGTACGACCCCGCCAGTGGCGACCTCCACCTGCGCAAGCGGCAACCCGTCCTCGGTGGCTACGACCCGGACGACTACGTCCAGTCGCGGGAGTGGGTCACAGCCCGCGACGGCGCCCGGATCCCGGTGTCGATCCTCCGGCACCGCAGCGTCGCGGAGCGCAGTGGCGCGCCCACCCTGCTCTACGGCTATGGCTCCTACGAGATCAGCTACGACCCGTTCATGAGCATCGCTCGCCTGTCCCTGCTCGACCGTGGCATGGTCTTCGTGCTCGCCCACGTTCGCGGCGGCGGCGAAATGGGTCGACAGTGGTACGAGGACGGCAAGCTGCTGCACAAGAAGAACTCGTTCACCGACTTCATCGACGTGGCGCAGCATCTGGTCGACACGGGGTGGACCACGACTCCCCAGCTGGTCGGTATGGGCGGCAGCGCCGGTGGGCTTCTCGTCGGGGCCGTCGCCAACCTGGCGCCCGA
The DNA here is from genome assembly GCA_963712935.1 of uncultured Actinomycetota bacterium. Classification (GTDB taxonomy): domain Bacteria; phylum Actinomycetota; class Actinomycetes; order Propionibacteriales; family Nocardioidaceae; genus JANLYC01. The sequence goes on along the minus strand of CAVQJX010000015.1, from coordinate 6,780 downwards.
CCTCTTCGGCGGCATCGTCGCGCAGGTGCCGTTCGTCGACGCCTTGACGACGATCCTCGATCCGTCGTTGCCACTCACCGTCACCGAGTGGGACGAGTGGGGGGATCCGCTGCACGATCCAGAGGTCTACGCCTACATGAAGTCCTACGCGCCGTATGAGAACGTCAGTGCACGGACTTATCCGGCCATCTATGCACGCACGTCGATCAACGACACCCGGGTGTTCTACGTCGAGCCGGCCAAGTGGGTGGCCCAGCTGCGCGAGACGTTGCCGGACTCGAGCCGGGTGCTCTTCAAGTGCGAGATGTCGGCGGGGCACGGTGGCGCCAGCGGCCGGTACGACGCCTGGCGTGAGCAGTCGGAGTACTACTCGTGGATCATCGACACCGCGGGCGCCTCACACGACGTCGTCGTAGGCGACTCGACCACCTGAGCCTGCACTCCTCCCGCTGGTGTGTAAGAAAGCCCTGAGATGAGCAACTTCGGGGGCTGACCCGGCGTTTTCCCAGGTAATCCACCCCAAGTGGTTGGTCAGTATCTATGCAACGGCTGGAATCTTGACGACAGCCGGCGCGTTGACCAAGTAGAACATCTGGTGTGTATCACCGAGGAGGAGAAGCCGTGACCACACGTCGCAGCACCACACTTGACTCTCGCGACAGCGGGATCGAGGGTCGCGACAGCGTTGGGATGTATCTCGACGAGATCGCCCGCACGCCCCTGCTCGATGCCGCCACAGAGGTCGAGCTGTCGAAGGCCATCGAAGCCGGGCTACTCGCCCAGCACCTGTTGGACTCGGGTCGGATCGCGCGGGCCAAGGGCGGGGCGCCGATGCGCGCCACGCGCGAGGAGCTCGAGTGGCTGGCCGCCGAGGGCGAGCGTGCCACCCAGCGCTTCATCCAGGCCAACCTTCGTCTCGTCGTCTCGATCGCCCGCAAGTACGGGCGGTCGGCCATGCCCATGCTCGACCTCGTGCAGGAGGGCAACACCGGCCTGATCCGCGCGGTCGAGAAGTTCGACTACGCGAAGGGCTACAAGTTCTCCACCTACGCCACCTGGTGGGTGCGCCAGGCCATCACGCGGGGTATTGCCCAGCAGGCCCGAGTCGTGCGCCTCCCCGTGCACGTCGTCGAGGAGCTCAACCAGATCGGCTCCGCCCGCCGTACGCTCGAGCGTCAGCTCGGACGTGAGCCGGAGCCGGACGAGATCGCCGCCGAGCTCGACATGAACATCGAGCGCGTGATCGACCTGATCAACTGGGGTCGCGACCACGTCAGCCTCGACACCCCGGTCGACGAGGACGGCGACACGTCCTTGGGCGACCTCGTGGCCAAGGAGACGACCCCGGGTCCTGACTCCGCGTTCCTGGACGTCGAGTCGCGGCAGCGGCTGGACGACCTGGTCGAGCTCCTCGACCCGCGGTCAGCCGACGTCATCCGCTCCCGCTACGGGCTCACCGACGGTCGCCAGGAGAAGCTGGCCGACATCGGTGCCCGGCACGGGGTCTCGGCCGAGCGGGTCCGGCAGCTGGAGCGCGAAGCGCTCGCCCAGCTCCGTCGCCTCGCCGACCCCGACCTGGCGGCCTGACACAACTTTCATCAACCCGTGCCCTGTCGGACACGAGAGATCAGGTCTTCCCAGACCTGATCGACAGCGGCTCGTAGCTGCGCCAGCGACCCGTCATTGCTGAGGACGAGGTCGGCAGCTGCGAGCCGCTGCTCTCGGTCTGCCTGTGCGGCCATCCGGGCGCGAGCCTCGTCCGGCGACATCGACCGGTGCTCGACCAGCCGCTCGACCTGCACCTCGGGCGCGGCGTCCACCACCAGCACCACGTCGAACGACCCCGCCTGTCCGGTCTCGACAAGCAATGGCACATCGTGGACGACGACGGCGTCAGCAGCTGCCTCGTGCTCGATCTCGGCGGCCCTGGCCCGGACCCGAGGATGGATGATCGCCTCGAGACGCCGACGGGCCACATCGTCGCCGAAGACCCGACGAGCCATGGCAGCCCGGTCCAGCTCGCCCGCGCAGTCACGACGTCTGGTCCGAACGCGCTGACGATCTCAGCCAGCGCCGGCGTGCCTGCCGCCACCACCTCACGTGCCAGCACGTCGCTGTCGATGACCACCGCGCCGTGCTCTGCGAGCAGCGCGCTGACTGCGGACTTGCCGGAGCCGATCCCCCCGGTCAGGCCCACACGCAGCATGCGCACAGGATTCCACACGGGATGAGCGCGGCCCGCTGCCGGCGTCCGATCAGCCTGCGGCGACCGGCTGCCCTGGGCTGCAGAAGATTCGTCGGTAGCGCTGGGGGCTGGTACCGCGAAGTCGAGCGAAGTGGTGACGGAACGCGGTGGCGTTGCTGAAGCCGACCCGCACCGCGATCCGCTCGATGGTCTCGTCGGACTGCTCGAGCAGCTGCTCCGCGAGCAGCACCCGCTGGTTGGTGATCCAGTGGTACGGCGTCGTACCGGTCTCCGCCTTGAACCGTCGGGCAAAGGTTCGCGGCGACATCATCGCCTTGGCCGCCAGTGTCTCGACGCTCAGGTCCTCGGCGAGGTGGGACCCGACCCACTCCAGCAACGGCTGCAGCGTGTCGGCCGTCGTCACCGGCACCGGTGACTCGATGAACTGCGCCTGTCCGCCGTCGCGATGGGGTGCCACCACCATCCGCCGCGCCACCGTTGAAGCGACGCTTGCACCGAACTCGGTCCTGATCAGGTGCAGGCAGGCGTCGAGGCCGGCCGCCGAGCCGGCCGAGGTGATGACGGGGCCGTCATCGAGGTAGAGCACGTCGCAGCGCACCTTCGCACGTGGGAAGCGAGCCTCGAGCTCGTCGACGTAGCGCCAGTGCGTCGTGCACGAGCGGTCATCGAGGAGCCCGGCCTCGCCCAGCACGAAGGCGCCGGAGCAGACGGACAGGAACCGGGCCCCCCGGTCGTGGCCGGTCCGGAGGGCGTCCAGCACGCTGGGCGGCACCGGGCGGTCGCGCGGCACCGCCGGCAGGCAGATCAGGTCGGCCTGGGTCAACCGGTCGAGTCCCTGGTCGATGTCGAGCACGAGACCCGGGAGGCTCGTCGGCACCCGACCCGGCTTCGGCGTGCAGATCACGAAGTCGAAGTTCGGGACCCCCTGGTCCTCCCGGTCGAGTCCCCACGCCTCACACAGCACGCCGAGCTCGAAGGGTGCGACGCCGTCGTAGACCACCGCAGCGATGTTCTTCAGCATCGGGCCAGCATGCCAGAAACTTGGCAGAAAATCGATGCACCCCGGCACTTCTGCCACTAGTGGCGGATCTTCAATGGTGGCAGTATTACTGCCATGACCTTCTCAGTGCTCACACTCATCGTGGCCGCCGCGGTCGTCACCGCGTGGTACGTCGCGCGGCTCGCTCATTTCGTCAAGTCCGACGGCTACGGGTTCCGGTCCGCCTCCGGTCTCCCCCGCGACTGGTCACCGTCGGTCGACCTGCCCAGCACGCCGTACGCCAAGAAGCCGCACCACTGACCGGCGCTGTAGCTCAGCCCGAGCCGGTTGGGGTCAGCGCGAGGCTCCGCAGCACCATCCGCGGGTCCCCGTCCGCCAGGCCGGGACCTGCGCCGACACAGCGGTACGCGGGCTTGGTCGCGCGCGTGAGCAGCAGCCGCAGGCATTGCCGTTCGGCGGCCATTCCCCAGTAGCCAGGGTGTAGCGACTCCTGGATCTGCTGCGGCGCCACCGTGAAGTACACCTGGTTGACCCACGCGACCCGGTCGACGGCGCCGGGTGAGTCCCAGCTCCGCAGCGACGTGTCAGACAACGGCGATGTGCCGCGTTCGCACAGTCGGTGCCCGTCGAACGCACGTGAGACGTCGAGAATGCTGAACGGTTCGCTCGCCGCGGCCGCCGCAGAGACAACTGTGCCGTTGATACGGGCCAGTGCAACCCTGTTGGCCCAGGTGGCGTCGGCCGCGAACAACGGGCAACCACCACGCACCTCACGGTCGGCGTTGCCGTAACGCAGCGCCTTCCCAGGCGGAACCGGCGACGGATACGTCAGCACCACCCGCCGGTAGTCGGTCGCGGCGTACCCCGCCGCGGACATGGCTGCGATCACCCGGTTCAGTGCGGCGGTGACGGCCCTCCTCACGCGCTGCTGAGCCGTGCGGTCGACCTTCTCCGTGACCGTCGGGTTGACGCTGCACCGTCGTTCGGTTCCTGGTGTCGACGACAGGAAACCCGAGACGCAGGCAGCGGCCAGCGCACCGAATCCGAAGTCGTTGCCCCCGATCGAGACGACGACGGTCGCAACCCGATGGTCGGCGGCGAACTGCTGCAGGGCGCGCGCCTGTCCCACGCCCGATCCGTCGGCGGCGCGAGCGAAGTCGACGCCGGGCCTGAACCTGAGCTGGGACGAGTCGGAGCGCGTGCGCGCCCCGGAACACGCGAGATTCTTGCCACGCAGACCCGGCAGATCCAAGGACACCAGGGTGCTGCGCGCCCGGTGGCAGCCGGGCTGCGACTCCTGCCCCCGACGGTTGAAGTACGCGGCGGGGCCGAGGGCATCGACCCGCCTGGCGGGCCCGGCCGTGTTCGCCCCCCAGCGGGCACCCTCTCCCGAGATGTAGCTGTCGCCGATGGACACCACCCAGCCGGAGGCCCGCGTCGGTGCTGTCGGGGCCGCCTGGGCGTCCCGGGGACTCGTGCTACCGGTCGACCCGGTCGTCGTGCAGGCAGAGGCCACGAGCAGGGCTGTCAGCGCCACGACGGGTAGCCGCGGCGACCGACTCACTCCCCGCCCGATCCGCACATCGGCCAGGCTAACCGGGTGCCCAAGCGCTCGCGCCCACAGCAGGGGATGGATCCGCCGCGGTCACCGGGACGTGGGGAACGACAACGGCCCCGCACCGAAGTGCGGGGCCGTTCGTCAGCGTGTGCTGATGCGGTGCGCGAAGCGCTCGGTGGTCACTGACCGCCGGTGAGCTTCTCGCGCAGCGCCTGCAGCGCCTCGTCGGACGCGAGCGAGCCGTCCGGCCCGGCGTCCGCCGGCGAAACCGGAGCGCTCGGGGTGGGGCTGCTGCTGCTCGTGTCGTCTTCGACCGTGTCGGAGGAGTAGCTCGCAGCCTCGCCGGCCTCGACGTCCGCCTTGGCGGCGTCCTCGACCTGCTGCTTGTGTGCCTCCCACCGGGCGTGCGCCTCGGCGTACTGGTGCTCCCAGGCAGCCTTCTGGTCGTCGTACCCCTCGAGCCACTCGCCCGTCTCGGGGTCGAAGCCGTCGGGGTACTGGTAGTTGCCCTGGTCGTCGTACGACGCTGCCATACCGTAGAGCGTCGGGTCGAAGTCGTCGGACGTGTGGTCGACACCTTCGTTGGCCTGCTTGAGCGACAACGAGATGCGGCGACGCTCGAGGTCGATGTCGATGATCTTGACCATGACATCGTCGTTGACCTGAACGACCTGCTCGGGGATCTCGACGTGACGCTCGGCCAGCTCGGAGATGTGAACCAGGCCCTCGATCCCCTCGTCGACGCGCACGAACGCACCGAACGGAACGAGCTTGGTGACCTTGCCCGGCACGATCTGACCCATCTGGTGGGTCCGCGCGAACTGCTGCCACGGGTCTTCCTGCGTCGCCTTCAGCGACAGGGAGACGCGCTCGCGGTCCATGTCGACGTCGAGGACCTCGACGGTGACCTCCTGGCCGACTTCGACGACCTCGGACGGGTGGTCGATGTGCTTCCAGGACAGCTCGGAGACGTGGACCAGACCGTCGACGCCGCCGAGGTCGACGAACGCACCGAAGTTGACGATCGACGACACGACACCGGGCCGGACCTGACCCTTCTGCAGCTGGGTGAGGAAGTTCTGGCGGACCTCGGACTGGGTCTGCTCGAGCCACGCACGACGCGAGAGCACGACGTTGTTGCGGTTCTTGTCGAGCTCGATGATCTTGGCCTCGAGCTCCTTGCCGACGTACGGCTGGAGGTCGCGGACGCGACGCATCTCGACCAGCGATGCGGGCAGGAATCCACGCAGGCCGATGTCGATGATGAGGCCACCCTTGACGACCTCGATGACGGAGCCCTTGACGACACCGTCCTCTTCCTTGATCTTCTCGATCGTGCCCCAGGCGCGCTCGTACTGCGCACGCTTCTTGGAGAGGATCAGTCGACCTTCTTTGTCCTCCTTCTGGAGAACCAGAGCCTCGACCTTGTCGCCGACGGCGACCACGTCTCCGGGGTCGACGTCGTGCTTGATCGACAGCTCACGGGAGGGGATGACGCCTTCGGTCTTGTAGCCGATGTCGAGGAGGACCTCATCGCGGTCGACCTTGACGATCGTGCCGTCGACGATGTCACCGTCGTTGAAGTACTTGATGGTGGCGTCGATCGCGGCGAGGAAGTCCTCCGCCGATCCGATGTCATTGACCGCAACCTGCGGGGTCTCCTGCGCGGCGGGAGGGGCTTCGATGCTGCTCGTCATGTAGTAGGAACTCCGTCGGGATGGATAGATGTCGTGCGTGCGCGCCCAAGGCCCTTGGTTCGTGGTCCCACCGAGAAGATCTCGAGTCACAGCCGGTGGCTGTGTGCCGAGAATGGAGGTGTACGAGCACGGCCTGCTCCGTCTGAGGTCATGCAGGCCCGAAGCGCACCGTCTAGAGTACGGGTTTTGCCTCATTCGGGTCAACGCGAGGGGTGTCCCACGGCCACGCGTGCAGGTTTGCGCTCCTGGCCTGGGCCAGCAGCAGCTCGGTCGCGAGCTCGCAGACCGCGTTGGACGGCACCCTCCCGGCCAGCTCGAC